>CAVSSR010000007.1:0-116974 GCA_963730615.1 uncultured Bacteroidales bacterium
TTACCCTGAGCCCTGAATTCCATCGAAGGCCAAAAGGTTACACCTATCATCTTGGCAGTCCATCCACCGGTAACTTGCCCTGCCATGCTTTTACCCATTTCGGAATGGCATCTGAAAGAATAATAAATACACAGATGACGATGACGGTGGTAAGGGTCATGTTAATAATGCCGGTGACCCTGGTTTCTGCTTCAATAGCCTGAGGCAGGTAAATATTCCTGATATTCTGCCAGCCGGCCGTGAGTGTTGTTACCCCGACAAAAATCATCGGGATCACAGTAATCCATGCGTATTTTATCTTACCCGGTTTATTATATAACTCGTTCCAATTGCAAGTGCGATTGTTGCCAGCAGCTGGTTTGCGCTTTTCCGAACATTGGCCAGATAGTTGCAACCGTTCCTGAATAGATGAAATATGCCCAGGCAAACACAACCAGACCGCTTGCCAGCAGGTTTCCGGGAAGCCAGTTCGTCCGACTGAATGGCTTATATACCTTACCCGCTGCTTCCTGTAAAACGAAGCGTGCAATACGGGTTCCGGCGTCAATCGTGGTTAGGATGAACAGAGCCTCAAACATAATGGCAAAATGATACCAGTAGGACATCAGTTTATCCATTCCAGGGATGGAAGAAAATATCTGTGCCATCCCCACAGCCAGGGATACTGCACCGCCGGTACGGCCAATGATCTTTTCACCTACCTCCTGCGATAAAACCTGGATGTTGAGATCAGTAAAGCCCATGGCTTGAAGCTGCGGTAAAATATGCTGAAGCTTTTCGGGGGAAACGTTTATCATGAAATAATCGAGTGGTAAAAGACTGGCCGCGGCAATAAGCGCCAAATGCTACTAAGCCTTCGATAAGCATTGATCCGACTGCAATGAATTTTATGTCTTTTTCGTTCATCAGCATTTTTGGAGTTGTTCCTGAACTCACCAGCGAGTGAAAGCCCGAAATGGCACCGCAGGCAATTGTTATGAACAGGTAAGGGAACAGTGTTCCGGGAATGATCGGGCCTCCGCCATGGGCAAACACCGTTACAGCCGGCATTTTAAGCTCTGGCGCAACAACAATTACCCCTACGGCAAGCATTGCCACTACGGATATCTTCATAATTGCACTGAGGTAATCGCGTGGTGCAAGCAAAAGCCAGACCGGCAATACAGAAGCCAGAAAACCGTAAAGCGCAAGAATAATTGTCAGCGAATGATGATCGAAAGCAAACCATGACGCCACAGCAAGCCCCGGAATATATCGCCCGTAAATGACCGCCAGAACAAGCATGATCACCCCGAAGATGGTTGCTTCTGCGGTTTTTCCTTTTCTGAATTTCGTCATCCAGACACCCATTGTAAGTGCAATGGGGATGGTAGCTGCAATAGTGAAAGTTCCCCATGAGCTCTCTGACAGGGAGTTCACAACTACAAGTCCTAATCCAGCAAGGGCGACAATAATTATAATGATCACAGCCACCGAAGTGGTTATGCCGCTTAACTTACTGATTTCGCAACGGGCAATTTCGGCAATTGATTTTCCGTCGTGCCTGACCGAAGCTGTTAAAAGAACGAGGTCGTGCACAGCCCCTGCCATCACAGCGCCGACAAGCATCCACATGAATCCCCGGAAAATATCCGAACTGTACAGCCAGCACCGGCCCGACAAGAGGCCCGCACCTGCAATGGCAGCAAAGTGATGTCCGGAGAGAATCCATTTATTGGTGGGTAATAATTCTGACCGTCATACAATCGGTGGGCGGGTGTGACTCTTGACGGATTAATGGTCAGCACCTTGGCACAAATGAAACTAAAGTAGAACCGGTATGCCAGCGCGAAGATCACCAGAGCGCATATCACCAGGTACATTGCATTCATTAACGTCGCAATTAGGAAAATCAAAAATATGCGGAAACGGCATCAAAAAAGAATACTTCCGGAATATTTTGTGACAATTCTATAGGACGGTTGCCAGTACGAGGTGCAAAAACTGCCAACCGGGGCAAAATGACTTGGTACACTTTGAACAGTTGTTATCTTTGCCGGAGAATTATTTAATTTGCAGTTCATCTTTATCGAAATGGATGGCAGATTATCTGAAATCAGAATTATTAATCAAACCAATAAAAACAGCAACATGAAATTGAGAAACACAGCATTGCTCCTCGGTATGGCAGCATTGATAATTGCAATTATGTCGTCCTGTAATCAGGCACCGGCAAAGAAAAGCACAAATTCCGGAACCGTTTATTACAGGAGTCTCCAGTTCAGCGAGACACCTTACGACCTCGAACGGGGTGTACGCGAACTGACAGCTGAAGAGGCTGCAGATATTAACAGTTATAAGTTCGTTTATGACGATATGGGCAAACTGCTGTCAGTGGAGTTTGTAAGGGTGAAGAACCACTGGGGTATTCCTCTATGGGCGGGGCCGCAAAAATTACCTACGACATATTCGGACAACAAACAGGTCAAACACTTCTTTGATGAGAATGGCCAGCAGATTAAGTCGGGAGGTGCTTATACATTTGAGTATACCCTTGATGAGAAAGGCAACAGGACAGGCCTGAAGTTTTTCGATAAAGACGGACAGCCGGTTGAGAACAGGAATAAGATCCATTCATGGGTATGGACAATCCTGGATAACGGAATGGTGCAGGAAAACAGATACAACCTCGCGAATGAAGAGACTATCATGAATCAATTCTGTCCGTTTTATGAATTGAGGTTCACATATAACGATAAGGGTTATGTCACAAGGATGGCCAATTATATGGGTGATACCCTTTATAACTGTACAGCTGAAAACTGTGGTGATATCGGTGTTTCGTACTTTGACTTTGAGCCGAACGAATTTGGTGACAACCTAGCTTCTCGGTATTTAATGTTACAGGACAAATGTCAAATCTTTACTGGGGTTGGTCCAGAAGAGTCAGCAAATTTGATGAGAACGGGTACGCTCTGGAAACTACAGTCTTTGATCAGGACAATGAATATGTCGGCGGTAAAAGCGTACCTGTAACCCAATATACCTATGACAGTCACGGAGCATTAATTGAAATCAGGAACATGGACAAGGACAGGAATATTATCAATAGTCCTGAAAATGGTGTTGCTATTACCGAATACAAATATGATGAGAAAGGCAACCGCACTGAGACAGTCAGGTATGACAAGGACAGGGTGGCGGTTGTTTTCTGAGTAACCGATATCCGGTTGATTATGGGCAATAGATTAACATGTTTATGCTTTTTTCTTTCACTGCTCGCAGTGTTTGCAGCAAGGTGTACAGGTAAGAAAAGTGAAAAGAAAACGGAAGCGGTTAAGGAAGTGACAGTGCACCTGTAATTGGGCAGGGAGAGATCAGCTTTCGGTCAAGGATCTTGAAGCAAACGGTGATTATGTTAACAGCCAGTACTTCCCGAGCCTTATTAAAGCATCTTTGGTAAATGAGGAGCTTGGAAAAAACGACCTGATCTTGGAATCTGAGGTCGCCGGAGCTTTTTCGCAGTGGCCATATCAAAGGAGCTGTGAATATAGAAGTTTAGCGAGCTTCCGGAATATTTTGAGACCGCGATCAAACCATTCGAGTTTGATAGGATTATCCTGGTATGCGATGACGGACAGGTATCCAGCTATACCACGTCGCTGCTGAGGTTGATGGGATATGGCAGTGACGTGTTTGCCATGCGTTGGGGAATGAGCGGATGGACAAGGAGTATGCTGAGGAGGGTTGGCTCAAAGCGCTTCCGGCAAATATGAGGATCGTCTGGAAATTACCACCAATGAGACACCGGAACCTGTTGGAATGCCTGAGCTTAATACGGGCTTCTCAACGGGAAAGGAGGTCGGAGATGAAAGATTCAAAAAGCTCTTTGCTGCCGGCACGGGTGATATCCTGATAACGGCTGATGAGGTCTTCAGTGATCCCGGAAAATATTTCGTTATAAATCATGAACGGAAAGACAAGTATGATGACGGCCATATACAGGTGCAGTAAGGTATAAACCTGAATCAACCCTGGGTTTCACTGACATGATGGCAACAATCCCGTCTGACAAAATCGTTGTAATCTACTGCGGTACAGGCCATAACTCTGGATTTGCAACTGCATTTCTGAGGCTTTTCGGTTATGATGCCAGAACTCTGAAGTACGGCAACAACAGCTTTATGTACGATAAGATGGTAAAGGAAAAGAGCGCCCTGTCATGGCTGCCCTTCACACTTTGCCAGAATCGAACGATTTCCAGGTAGTAAAATAATCAGGGGGTTATCATACCCTATAAATTCCGGTTTGCAGAATTTGCAGGCCGGAATTTTTTATTGCAGCTCATTCTTACTTGTATCCTGAAGGATAAAGATATTTTTTATGCCCATCTCGCTGAGCACCATCCATACCCTGGCAGACACGGAGTTATTGTCAGAAAAAAAGGATAACGGGGCCCCTGTTCTTCCTAATGAGTGAGAGGTTGGGTTTTTCGAGGATCAATTCAGGATTCAACTTCAGGATTTTATCCTTTGACAGCTCAATCGGCGGAGTTTCATTTCCCAGTGCGATCAGCAGTACATCGCCACTCATGTCAGAAATCTGATCTTCAGTAACGATGTTTGAACGGAGAGCTGAAGGACCGGCCCCCTGGCGGCATCATATCTGAAATTATGACTGTAGGTCCTGATTATACAGGATAATCCCAGAAGAGTATTGAAAAAACAGCCAATATCGTCTGAGAATTTCATCTGTTTATCCTTTGGTTGATTTATTATTCACATCCGCCATCAAGCTTTTTTGCGGGAATTTTTTTTGATTCGAGGAATTTTTTTTTCAGACTGTCAGGGAGGCTGTTCAGTTCGTGAACATCTCTCCGGCGCGTCTTCTTGTTTGGACAATGCATTTTCCCTTGCCGTTCTCCTGCCACCTCCGAATCTCGTCTCCATCACCGTCGTCGTCCGTTCAGTGATCCCGCCTTCCATGGCATTGCCGTCTTCATCTGCAGGACCTCTGGCATATACCAGTGCAAAGTCCGCTTCGGTATCTTTCGTGGTATAGAAGATATTCCTGATCTTCTTATTTCCCAGCCATGCTTCCGGATCCTTCCGATGAATTCGGGATAGGGATCTTACGGCTCCGGGGATTGCCTGTTTCCTGGATTCTTCCGGTGATCTGAGATCTATCAGCTGGACAGTGTTCTCTTCCCTGACAATGAATTCCGCGACCTGATCAACGGTGAATGAGACATCCTCATTAAGGACCTCCGGAAGAACTTTTCGGGCTTAGCGGTAGAACAGCGGTTGGCAGTAGGGGAGGCGATGCCAGGATCAGGCTGAGGAGCAGGAGGAGAGCGGAACATCTTTTCTGATTTCCGTACCTGGTAATTATAAGTCGTTTGTTATTTCAGGCCGGCAAATCTTTTTTCGGCCAGCTCGGCTCCCGGAACATGGCGACTGCTGCCGCCACCATCAGGAGAGTGAAGAGCCCGGGAGAGAGGCCCAGTGTCTCGTTGATCTTCACTGGCCCCTTGTACTTTGCATTCGCCAGCCCTTCAATCATCGGGTAAGATTCAGTGAAGAGAAATGCCCCTGTAAATCCTCCCGCAACAAAGACCATGGCGTCGATCTTGCCGATTGACATGGCGCACGGACCGGTACCGGGGCAAAACCCACCCATGATGAAACTCGGCTGCCATTATTACTCCGCCAACTATCGATGCGGTGACATAAAACTCGTTTACGTATACCTGATTCAGGTTAAGCAGTCCAAGGTAACTGAGGAACTGTGACCCGATCAGGGCAACTATTGCAGCCGTAAAAAATACTTTGATTACGGTGGCGTCATATCCGTCAAACTCCTGCCTGCCAGTTTCCTGCTCGAGGAGAAGCCTGCCTGTTCAAGGGCAAATCCGAAGCCTGTCCCGGATCAGCAATGCCGTAAGCATATTGAGCCATTCCGGGAAAACAAAGTATGATGATAATGGAGCCATATCGATGATATTAATTTGCGGTTTGCGATTTACGATTTTTGTCTTATTAAATCCAATTCTTTCTGAAGAACCATGCAAAGGCAAATGCTGAGCCGAAGATGGCGATCATTGTGACGAACCCTGCCGTGGACAGAACAGCCATACCTGATAAAGCCGCACCGCTGGTACATCCCCTTGCCAGCTGACCCCCATAGACAAATAGCACGCCACCGAGAAATGCAAAAATCAGTCTCCGTGTAACGGATATCTTCGGCGATTTTTCCACTTTGAGTTTCAGTCTTCCCGAGACAGCGCCGGAGATAAGTCCTCCTGCGACCACCCCGAATATCTCAAGTGTCAGCCAGTTTGTAAGCGGTTTTTTACCGTTCTCAAAATACTTTGAATAGTAGGCTGAGTTTTCGACATGCGGAGGATTGACGGCGCCGACAATTGAGACGACACAATATTTTATCCCGCCACTTGCACCGAGGCCGCGGCCTGAGACGACCATTGCAAGGAGCAGTACTATACCCAGCAGAGTTCCTGCCAGGTAGGGATTCATGTAACTTCGTTTCATAGTTGAAAGTTCTGGTGGTGAGAGTTCTCAGATGACAAAAATAGCAACTATCCATAGCCGGACAGATATTTGGAAAGGAAAATATTTTGTAGGGTTGTACTGTCAGATGGTGATCAGGCCTTTCGGTTTTTGCTTTTATCAAAAGCTTCCAGGCTTTTCGATACCTGGGCCAGGCGCCTTGTCATAATTTTGTTTTCAACAACTGAATACAAAATCGATATTGCAAGTGTTGCCAGGATAACGGTGAATGAGAACCATGAGTGGTTTGAGAAAAACATACTGACGGATTCAATTGCGCAGAGTATCATTTTTGCTCCTACAAAGAACAGGATGAAACATATCCCGGTTTTCAGATATTTGAATATTTTCAAAATCCCGTTCAGGGCGAAGAAAAGCGAAACAAGTCCCATGCAGGCAAACACATTGGATGTGATGGCCAGGAAATTGCTTTCATTCAATGTCAGCACCTGATTACCTTCCTGAATTACCCCGATAACGGCAGGAACAGAATCAACTGCAAACATCACGTCGGTTGATCCAATCAACAAAAATGTCAGTAAGAACGGTGTGACTGCAAATTTCCCGTCAACACGGGAATGAAGTACAGGTCTATGGTTGTTTACATCAACCGTGAATATTTTTTTTGCTGCGCGGATCAACAGATTTTTTTCCGGATTGATAAATTCTTCATCGTCCCCGTCTTTGATCATCCTGACAGCCATAACTATAAGGAAAGCCCCGAAGATGTAAATCAACCATTCAAATCTGTTTATCAGTGTCATTCCAACAAGGATGAACAGGGTACGGAATATGATTGAAAGCAGTATTCCGAACTTCAGAAGTATTGGCTGAACATCCTCCCTCACTTTCATCATGGTAAATATCATTATGAAAACGAATAAGTTGTCAATAGACAACATATATTCCGTCAGGTACCCTGAAAAGAATTTCATTCCCATCATGCCCCTGGTAGTCAGGCCGGAATTTTCATTCTGCGGATAAAAGAAAGTGATGGCCAGACCAAACATCAAAGCAACGCTGATCCAGACACCTGTCCATTTAAGGGCTGTTGCAATACTTACTTCCGTATGCCGGTGCTTTGCAGCCTGCAGATCGACAATAAAACCAATGAAGAATATTGCGATAAAAGCAATCCAAAACAAGAATTCCGGGTTCATATGCATCCGATTCGCTCCGGCGCAAAAATATACAACGGATCCGTAAAAACAAGTCATATTTGTCATGGAGAAAATGATGCCTGACAAAATAATGAATGCCCTAAATCTTTGCTAACTGAGCCAGTGAGGTTTTGCTCAGCAAATTATAGGTAGTGTCGTTGATCTCTTTAAATACTCTTCTTATACGACAGGTCGTCTCGTCTTTGCAGAATTCACAGGGACGATAAGTCTTTTCGGAGACGCAGTACAATAATGCAATCGTACCTTCGAAATAATCAACCACTTCAGCAAGGGATACATCTTCCGGTTTTTTTAAAAGAAAATATCCTCCGGCTTTACCGAGGTTGCTTCCCAGAATACCTATTTTCTTTAACTCAAGGAGAATGTTTTCAAGGAAGCTCTGAGGTATTTTTTCCTCTTCGGCCAGTACCCGGATTTGCATAGGCCCCTTGCCATGTTCCTTTGCCAGTCTGGCAAGAGCAACGATTGCATATCTTGTTTTCTTCGATAATATCATGTTAGTGCATTATTACTCAGCCAAAGTTAGGTATTAATACCTATTCAAATTTTGGCTTTTATGCCAATACCATAAAACAAAAGGAATTCTACTTTTGTTCACAAAATCGGTAGACATTATGAAGCTTACTTTCATTTTTGTTATTTTACTTGTATTTACCGGACAATTGTATTCTCAAACAGAAAAAGTAAAAGGAACACTTACTCTTTCGGGAGCCTGGGCATTATATCCGATGGCTGTCCGCTGGGCTGAAGAGTTCAGGAAAATCAATCCTGATGTAAGAATTGATATTTCGGCAGGCGGAGCAGGTAAAGGAATTACTGATGCACTCAATAATATGGTTGACCTTGGAATGGTTTCCCGCGAGATTTATGCTGAGGAACTGAAAAAAGGCGCATACCCGGTTGCTGTAACCAAAGATGCCGTAGTACCTGTTATCAGTGCATCCAATCCTGCACTAGGCATTATACTGAGCAAAGGACTTAAGAAAGATGCCGGCAACAACATCTGGATAACCGGGATGTATAAAACTTGGGCACAGGCTTTCGGAATCAAAGGGTTCTGTTCCAATCCATGTTTACACCCGCTCCGATGCCTGCGGCGCGGCGGAAGTATGGGCCAAGTACTTCGACAAAAAACAGGAGGATCTACTGGGCAGCGGTGTCTACGGGGATCCTGGTCTGGCGCTGGCAGTAAAAAAGGATCCGCTTGGAATTGGGTTTAATAATATTGGCTATGTCTATGACAGCAAGACAAAAAAGCAGCTTGCCGGTATCAGGGTACTGCCCCTCGATATAAACAGTGATGGCAAAATAACTCCTGACGAGGATTTTTATGATTCAATAGATAAACTGATTGCCGCTATTGCAGACGGAACATATCCGTCACCCCCGGCCCGCGACCTGTATTTTGTCACAAACGGCAAACCGAAAAATGAGCTGGTAATCAAATTTCTCCGATGGGTATTGACAGACGGACAAAAATTTGTCAATGAATCCGGTTATATCACACTCTCAAAAGAAAAAGTTGCAGCAGAACTGAAAAGAATCCAATAATATAAATGCGAAAGATCAGGCTTGTTAAAGATAAGACTGCCCGGCATTTTATGCAGGGCATTGCTGTTTTTACTATACTTTTTCTCCTGGTAATCGGCTTAAGCCTCTTCTTTAAGGCTTTGCCCATTATGAAGGAGAAAAACCTGTGGATTCTCCTTACTTCTGCTGACTGGAAACCCTTTAAGGGTGATTTTGGTTTTCTTCCTTTTATCCTGAGTACATTTTCCGTTTCTGTCATTGCAATCATTATTGCCCTTCCTCTTTCCCTGCTTACAAGTATCTATCTCAATTCCTACGCTTCAGCCAAAATCAGGAGATTCTTCGGACCTGTGATCGATCTGCTCTCAGGTATACCACCGGTAATTTACGGGGTTTGGGGCACTCTGACAATTGTTCCTTTGATAGCAAACAAAATAGCTCCGTTGTTTGTGGAATACTCAACCGGCTATACCCTTTTTGCCGGAGGAGTGGTACTGGCAGTAATGATTATTCCCCTCCTGATCAGCATAATGGTTGAGGTATTCCGCTCTATCCCGGTCGAAATGACCGATGCTTCTTTATCAATGGGTGCTACCAGGTGGCAGACGGTTAAGAAGGTAATCCTGAGGAAATCATTCTCCGGAATTATTGCAGCAGTTGTCCTGGCCATGTCGAGGGCCTTCGGTGAGACAATGGCTGTTCTTATGGTATGCGGAAACATAGTACAAATCCCGCAGTCCATTTTTGATGCCGGTTATCCGTTACCAGCCCTGATTGCAAATAATTACGGCGAGATGCTCTCAATGCCAAGTTATGAATCAGCATTAATGTTCTCGGCTTTTCTGCTGTTCGTGATTGTTGTTTTATTCAACGGACTTTCCAGGTTTACACTTAATCAGATTGAAAAGAGGTACCGGTTTGCGTAATATGCAACCTTAAATGCACATGAAAAAGAAACTGCTGGAAGAAAAAATATTTAAGGTGATTATGGTAAGCGCAGCCATTGTTATTCTGACAGTGCTTCTTTATATCATCGGTACTGTTTTATATAAAGGCCTGCCTTCACTGTCATGGGACATGATCACCAAACTGCCCGGCGGAGGATTTTATCTCGGAAAGGAAGGCGGAGTCTTAAATGCAATAGTCGGATCAGTTTACATTATTCTTGGAGCCCTTGCATTAAGTCTGGTCATCAGTGTACCACTTGTGATGTATATTAATTTTTATCTGCCTCCAAACTCAAAATTCTCTAAAGTGATCAGGTTTTCCCTCGACATCCTGTTCGGAATTCCTTCCATTGTCTACGGAGCTTTCGGATTTGCACTTATGATATACCTGGGAATCAGGGCATCGTTGCTGGGTGGTATCATAACGGTTGGAATGCTTATCATGCCGATTATGATGCGTTCATTCGATGAAATTGCAAAGCTTCTCTCGCGTGAATTGCCTGATGCCTTGCTGTCATTGGGAGCCACAAAATATGAAATGACCAAAGTTATTATGAGGCAACTGATGCCGGGATTGATGACAGCTATTCTTCTTGCGGTCGGAAGAGGAATCGGAGATGCCGCAACTGTACTGTTTACTGCCGGATACACCGATAACATTCCCGTTTCACTTAACCAGCCTGCAGCAACACTGCCACTGGCAATATTCTTCCAGCTAGGAAGTCCTGTCGAAGAGGTTCAAAACCGTGCCTATGCTTCTGCGGTAATCCTGACTGCGTTAATTCTTGTTCTTAGCTTTTCGGCACGATACTTCAGTTCGAAATTTTCAAAAAATAAAATATGATCAGTTCAGACCAACAGATAGAAACCACTGACAGCTAATCCGGTCATTGATAACAGACAGAATAACTCAATTAAGAAAAGTAATGAAAAATCACACTCTCAGAGTTGAAAACCTTGATGTTTATATCGAGGACCAGCATATTCTGAAAGATATTAATCTTACGATTCCTGAAAAGAGCATTACCTGTATTATCGGACCTTCAGGTTGCGGAAAATCAACATTTCTGAAAACACTTAACCGGATGCATGATGAGACACCTGAGGTCAAAATAAGCGGTAAAGTATTCGTTGATGATGAGAATATTTATGATAGGAATGTTAATGTCATAGATACAAGGAAAAAGATGGGATTACTGGCTCAGCGTCCATGCCCTCTTCCAATGTCGATTTTTGATAATGTTGCCTATGGCCCGCGGATTCATGGAATAAGAAAAAGGAAAGCAATTAACCAGACTGTGATCAAGTATCTTCAATATGTCGGTTTATGGGATGAGGTAAGGGAGAGGGTCCGCTCATCAGCAAACCGGCTGTCAATTGGTCAGCAGCAGAGATTATGCCTTGCCAGGGGCCTGGCCATTGAACCTGAATATATCCTGGGAGATGAAGCTACCTCAGCTCTTGATCCTCTTTCAACAAAAAAAATTGAAGAGCTTTTTATCAAGCTGAAAGAAAAATATACTGTCATCCTTGTGACTCATACTCTCAGACAGGCAAAACGAATTGCCGACCATATCGTCTTTATGTACCTGGGAAAGATAATTGAAACAGGGCCGACTGAGGAGTTTTTCAGTAATCCCAAAAAGACAATTGACAAGAGATTACCTGTCAGGAAGTTTCAGTTAGTATTTGGAAATCTTATCAAGACACATTAATAACATGAAAGTTGAAGAGTTAAAGGATCAGCTTGAAGGAAAAACCGTTGAGGATCAATTGATGGAACTTGCTGACATCTGTTCCCGGGAAAAGTATTATTCACAACAAGTTTCGGAATTGAAGATCAGGTAATATCACATCATGATTTTTGAAAATGATATTCCGGTTGAAGTCGCCACTCTCGATACAGGAAGATTGTTTCCGGAGACATATAAAGTTTTCAACGAAACAATTAAAAAATATCAGAAAAATATAAATGTATATTTTCCTGATCATGAGGCTGTTGAAAACATGGTGACAGAAAAGGGTCCTTTCAGTTTTTACTATTCAAAGGAAAACAGGCTGGAGTGCTGCAGGATCAGAAAACTTGTTCCTCTTAACAGGGCGCTTAAAGGCAAAGAGTGCTGGATATCAGGAATAAGAGCCAGCCAGTCGGATAACCGAAGACAGATGGATTGGATAGAGTTTGATGAAGAAAAGAAACTGTTTAAGTTTTATCCTCTTTTCGACTGGTCTTTTGAGGATGTTGAGAAGTTCATCAAAGAAAATAATGTTCCATACAATGTTTTACATGACAAAGGATTTGTCAGCATCGGGTGCGAACCCTGTACAAGGGCAGTCGAAAAAGGAGAAGACTTCCGTTCAGGAAGATGGTGGTGGGAAGCAGGGAGCCAGAAAGAATGCGGGCTTCATATTAAATAGATCAGTGAAACTTAAACAGAAACGATGAACGACACATTTGGTAATAAATGATGATGCATCTGAAAGAACTTGAAGATGAGGCTATTTTTGTAATGAGGGAGGTAGCTGCCCAGTTTGAAAAAAAGGTCATTCTTTTTTCAGGAGGTAAGGATTCAATTGTGCTGGTACATCTTGCAAAAAAGGCATTCTGGCCGGCAAAAATGCCTTTCAGCCTGATGCATATTGATACCGGACATAATTTTGAAGAGACTCTGAAATTCAGGGATGACCTGGCAAATGAACTTGGTGTGGAGCTTATTGTAAAGTTAGTTCAGGATTCAATTGACCAGGGAAAAGTTGTTGAAGAGACAGGAATAAATGCCAGCAGGAACAAGGCACAGTCGGTGACCCTCCTTGATGCAATCGAAGAACTGAAGATTGATGTGGCTATTGGCGGCGGACGACGTGATGAGGAGAAAGCAAGGGCTAAGGAAAGATTCTTTTCTCACAGGAATGAATTCGGCCAGTGGGATCCAAAGAACCAGAGACCTGAACTATGGAATATCTTCAATGGTCATAAGAACTTCGGAGAACATTTCAGGGTATTCCCGATAAGCAACTGGACCGAACTTGATGTATGGCAGTATATTCTGAGTGAGAATATTAAACTTCCGGAACTCTACTATACTCACCGCCGTAAAATTTTTCAGAGAAACGGAGTTTATCTTGCATGGGCACCATTCATGCAGCTGAAACCGTCTGAAAAGGTTTTTGAGACTGATGTCCGGTGCCGGACAATCGGAGATATTACCTGCACCGGAGTAACTCTTTCAAAGGCTGATAATCCTGGAAGAAATCATATCTGAAATTGCTGCAACAAGGGTTACCGAAAGAGGAGGAAGATATGATGATAAAAGGTCAGAAGCTGCTATGGAAGACCGGAAGAAGGAGGGATATTTTTAAGATTGCGATATGCGAATGAGCGATCAGGAGATTGGAGTTGCGGATCGCACAGGACCGTAGAGCAATACATCGAAACATTGGATTTAAATTTAACCATGGACATTAAGATGCAAATAAACGGGAAAAGCAATAAGAGTCTGTTAAGATTTACAACAGCAGGAAGTGTTGACGATGGTAAAAGTACTCTGATCGGAAGGCTTCTTTACGACAGCAAATCAATATTCGAGGACCAGATGGAGCATATTGTTCAGTCAGGCAAACGGCTGGGAAGAGAAGAGCTTGATCTCTCACTCCTTACTGACGGATTAAGAGCAGAGCGTGAACAGGGTATCACTATTGATGTTGCCTACAGGTATTTTGCAACACCTGCAAGAAAATTCATAATTGCTGACACTCCCGGACATATCCAGTACACAAGGAATATGGTAACCGGTGCAAGCACTGCTGATCTTGCAGTAATACTGATCGATGCACGTAAAGGTGTTCTCGAACAGACTGTAAGACATTCTTATATTGCATCTCTTCTTGATATCCGGCATATAATTTTCTGTATCAATAAGATGGATATGGTTGAATTTTCAGAAGAAGTCTTCCTGAATATTAAGTCGGAAATTGATAAGCTGGTAAAAAAACTTCAAATCGAAGATGCACATTATATTCCTATAAGCGCAAAATACGGCGATAATGTTGTTGATCCTTCGGAAAATATGAAATGGTATAATGGAAAAACATTCCTCAGCCTTATAGAAACAATTGAAATAAGGAAGGATAAGAATTCAGGCAATCCACGATTCCCGGTACAGACAATTATTCGTCCACACACTTCAGAGTATCATGATTACCGGGGTTATGCAGGAAGAGTTGCCGGAGGAGTTTTCAGACCCGGTGATGAAGTAACTGTTCTTCCTGTCAATGCGTAAAATCAAAAATCAAAAGTATCGATGTTTTTGGCAAATCCCTGTCAGAAGCCCATGCCGGAGATTCAGTTTCCATATCTCTTGAGGATCAGATTGATATCAGCCGTGGCGATATGCTTGTTTCACCGGATGAACTTCCCAGTTATCAGCCAGGATATTAACCTGATGATCTGCTGGTTTAATGAAAAGCCACTGAAGATCGGGGGAAGGTATCTCATCCGTATAAACAGCAATGAAGTCGGATGTGTTATAAAAACAGTCAATTACAGAATGAATATCAACACTCTGGAACAGGGATTTTGAAAACATCAGCGATTAACATGAATGATATTGCAAATATCAGCATAAAGACCTCCAAACCCGTATTTTTTGACACCTACAGGAAAAATAACATCACAGGAAGTCATGATCTTTATTGATGAAGGAACAAATGAAACAGTCGCTGCAGGGATGATTCAGGAAGGGTGATTATGGAAGATAAACTGACTGGTTTAAAGAGACATCTAAGTGCATTCAAAAGCGTTGTTATAGCTTTTTCCGGTGGAGTGGACAGCACTTTTCTGGCCCGGATTGCAAAGGATGTCTATGGGGAAAATCTGTTGCTTGTGACCGCAACTTCAAGTACCTATCCGTCTTATGAGCTTGCTGAGGCCGGGTTTACCAAAACCGATATCAGACATTTTTCCGAAAAACTGCAGCTTCCTACCGCAAGGAAGCAATCATATGCCTGCCTTGCATCCCGGTTTCCATACGGTGAAAAGATAACAAATAAAAAACTGATTGATCTGGTTGAAGCTGTTGCGCGAAGAAAAGAGGCAACACCCGCACAGATTGCACTTGCCTGGCTTCTTGCTCAAAAGAAATGGATTGTTCCTATCCCGGGCACAACCAAGCTGCATCGTCTTGAGGAAAACATAGGATCCGTCGATGTGGAATTATCGGATGAAGATCTTAAAGAAATTGAATCGGCTGCTTCAAAGATTACCATACAGGGTCAGAGATATTCCGAAAGCAATCAAAAAATGATTGACGATTAAGCATCTGAAATTGATTAGCAGGAAGTCCGCTGCTATTCTGTAAACTTTTTGTACGGATTATTGTCTTACATACAGTTTTGTCTTGCGGAACATGAAAGGGGATTTATTATTAACTCTCCGGACAGGCTGTTAAAACACTTAATATTGAATATATGATAACAAGAAATTACAAAACGGAAGAAACAAAAGAAAACCCTCACAAAGTTGATGTACGGCAACTTTATAATGATCCCTCTGCCCAGATCATGCATATCACCCTGAAACCGGGCGAAAGTTTAAAACCCCACAAAACACCTGTCGATGTTGTATTTTATATACTGGAAGGCACCCCGGTAGTTCACATTGGCGAAGAATCGAAGGTTGTTGAAAAAGATACCCTTGTTGAGAGCCCGGCAGATGTTGTGCATTTTATAAGCAACGAAAGCCCCAGTAATGTACGTGTACTTGTCATCAAGGCACCGAGACCGGAAAAGATCACAAAATTACTCTAACCATAAACGGTCATCCAGATGAGTGAATTAATCAATAATTCAAAATACAGGAAAGAAAAGCTGAAGGAGCTTATCCTGAAGTTGCACCACGGCAGCGATCCCCAGACAGGTCCGTGCCGAGCTGATAAGCACGTTGCAGCAGATACCGTACGGTGAGGTGGTGGAGGTAGAGCAGGAACTGATAAAGGAAGGGTTGCCTCAGACAGAAGTACTGAAACTTTGTGATGTTCATGGTGAAGTGCTTGACGGGCATATCGACCAGAGCGGGGCACAGCTGATTCCGGAAGGACATCCGGTGGATGTATTTAAACGGGAGAACAAGGAACTGCTTAAAGTTGTGGAAAAAGCCCAGGTGCTGATAGCTTCATTATATACTGTTAGCGATGATGATTTTAAGAACTATTCACTTCAGATTCTATCGTGCTTCAATGACCTGATGGATGTTGATAAACACTATAAGCGAAAGGAATATCTTGTATTTCCATATCCTCGAAAAGAAAGACATTACGGGACCTCCCATGGTGATGTGGGGAAAACACGATGAAATCCGCGAGCAGCTTAAGGGCTGTATCGAAATACTGCGTACAGAGGGACTGAAGAAATCCGATCTTGAGGATGCTGAGGAAATACTGTTTTCACCTGTACTGAAGGCTGTGGCTGATATGACCAAAAAAGAAGAGGATATACTGTTCCCCATGTGTATGGACCTGCTCACGACCGATGACTGGTGGCAGATACACAAAGCAAACACTCGATTTTGGTTTTACCCTTTACGATCCGCAGGTCGACTGGAAACCGGAAGGCATTTCCTCTGCCGATGTGAATGAAAGTAAGGGAGCTCTGGACGAAAATGGCACAGTTCATTTACCGTCAGGTAGTTTCACAGCCAAAGAGATTACAGGCGATATTAAATACCGTGCCGTTCGATATGACATTTGTTGACAAAGATGATAAGGTAAAATACTTTACCCAGGGGAAGGAAAGAATATTTGCCCGCAGCCGTTCAATTATCAACCGTGATGTAAGGTTATGCCATCCTCCCGGGGAGTGTTCATATTATTGAAAAGATTCTGGATGATTTTAAATCAGGCGCAGCATCCCATGCACCTTTCTGGATACAGATGCAGGGCAAGTTTATCTATATAGAATATTTTGCACTCCGTGATGAAAACGGAGAATATCTTGGGACCCTGGAAGTCTCACAGGATCTGTCAAATGCAAGAAGCCTCGAGGGTGAGCAACGGATTTTATCATACACCGGCAAAAAGAAATAAACAATGGCCAGCTTAATTATTACACCAAAAACAAAGATATACGACCTCCTGGAGGCTTACCCCGACCTGGAAGATATTCTTATAAGCTCTGCACCGGAGTTTAAAAAGCTTAAAAATCCTGTCCTCAGGAAGACTATAGCGCGCATTACCAGTATTGGCCAGGCAGCCACAGTCGGCGGTCTTGATGTGCAGGACCTTGTAAACAGGCTGCGTGAAAAAGCCGGACAGGGCAATATTGATCAGCTCGATGATACCGGAAATAAATACGTCACTGTTTGTCCCGCATGGTTTAAACGGGAGGCTGTCGTGAATACAATTGATACAAATGAAATGCTTAACAGAGGTGAGCATCCGGTTCATGTGGTACTGGCAGCAATAAAGGAGCTTGGTGAAAATGAAATTCTGGAAATAATTGCATCATTTATTCCGGCGCCGCTGCTTGATAAAACCTTAAGCCTTGAATATAAACACTGGCTTAATAAGAAATCGGAAAGGGAATTCAGGATTTACTTCATGAAGTAATTGCAGGGTTCTGTTTGGAGAGCTTTTGTAATTTTGTTCATTAAAGTTTTTCTCCAAACTCAGGGTGTCTTTCGGCCGCCATCATCACAATCCGTTTTACCATCTGACCGTATGAATAACTGGTCATTTCTGCTGCCAGGGCGAAGCTGGTATCGATGCTGATATCGTTATTGGGATTTATATCGAGGAGGTAGAATTTATCATCACGCAGGCGGAAATCGAACCTGGCATAGTCGAGGCATCCGAATCCTTTCCACGTTTTAAAGACAGCCTTTTCCAGCTTTTTAAGCAGTCTCTCATCAAGAGGGGCAGGTATCAGGGTTTCGATTTTTTCGTAATGTTCCGAGCCGGGACTAAACTTCGAGTCGTAAGTGCATAGTCTTTTCCGGGCTTCAAAGAAAGCCGAAAAGTCCATCTCAACAGGTGGTAATATTTCGGGTGGTTCATTGTTCCATACCGACACATGGAATTCGCGGCCGTCAATAAAATCCTCGACCATAGCCGGCTGATTTCAGTTCATTGTTCACCAGCAGAATCTGTTCCTGAAGGGAACATGTATCGTAAACCACCGATTTTTCAGTGATGGTAAGACTGCAGTGGTCACGTGAAGGCTTTACAATAGCAGGAAAATGCTTCCAGTTTTCAGCCTCTTCCGGGGTCAGTACTGCTCCGTAAGGAACTCTGATACCGAGCGAACCAAGAACTTCTTTTACTTTCTGTTTATCGCAGCTCAGTGCAATCACATCAGGTATGTTCCCGGTATAAGTGAATCCTTTGCTTTCAATAATTTCCAGGACTCTTCTTTCGCTGAGAGGGACACCAGGCAGGGTTTCACAGAGGTTAAAAATAATAGTATCGCCGGGACTGTATTTTTCCAGAATTCCTTCAAGATCCGAGTCATTCAGTTCTTCAAGATAGGCCTCAATCCCTTCGTCTTTCAGCGATTCAACGAGTATCTTATTGGAGTTACGGGTAGTGCTGATTTCGACATTCATCCCAGGCGGGATCAGATCGTATAGTACGAGTACCTTTATAACAGATGCTTTGTCACGAAACTAAAGTAAATGTTTCAACAAAGTATGGATTGTGAATAAAATTGTAAAAACTTTATTTCGGGCAAAACTGGCCAATTGTCTTTTCACGCACTTCCATATTTATTTCCAGATGTTCCAATACTAATATCAGGTATGAATTGGAAATAATTATGTCTGAAACTTTCATCTCAGGTGCAACGAAGATCTTATCTGTCTGCTGCTTTATGATGGCGTTTATCTTAGCTTTATCTGAACTATGACCGGATTGTGATCCGAGTTGGCAAAACCAAGGTTTTGGCATTTTACAGAGACGGATTCAATATTCGGTGAAATGCAGAAAATATCGCAAACACTTGTGGGTGTTGTTGCAGGGTCATACGCTGCAACCAGGGTTCGGAATGAAGGCACAGCGGGATCATAAATCCATGTCCAATCCTCAGGCATATAATCTGATTCTATTCCGGTGAGATTGAAACCGCCAAATACGCCGGTAAAAACCTGATTGGATGAAAAGGCAGGTTTAAAATCCGGAGGATACTGGTTCCAGTCACCTCCTGCAATCACATAATTGCCTGAATTAAATTCATTCAGAACAAATTCCTTAAGGCTTTCCATCTGAGCCTTTCTTATATTTCCCCCCTCATCAAATGCTTCGTTATGGGTGTTGATAAGAACCAATTCTTTCCCATTCTCAACCTTGAATCTGCTGACCATAAAACACCTGTCGAGATAGAAGAGCTGAGTTGGGAAACCGAAATCCCCGGGCAGGGAATATCTTGTTGATGATTCAGGGATGAATTTCGAATAAACAGCAATACCTGATAAAACCTTTCCCATTGGATCAGCGGGCGGAGCGGGCACAAAAAAGACATCGTAGTTTTTTGCAAAGAAGGGGTTATAGCCGGAGAGTAACTCTGCTATTTTCTCATATTGATCAATCCTGTAACTTCTTTTGCTGTCCCTGTCAACTTCCTGCAGCATAATGAAGTCAATTGTATCATTCGCTTTCAGAAAACTTCCTATTGCGGCTATGTTTTCCAGGCACTTATCTCTGGGTGTAATGACTTTCGTTCCCCCATCCTTGAAAAAATCCATATCCTTGTCCAGTCCCGCATAACCGATGTTCCATGTTAAAAGTGAAATGGTGAGCGAATCGTTAAGCAATGAAGGACTGTCTGACCGGGAGATCAGCTCTTTTTCTTCAGGCTTATAGTCTGAGATCATGGCATAGACTATCAGTCCGATAAAGCCAATAACCAGTATGGCTATCAGTATCAGAACAGCCTTGAGAATTTTTTTCAGTGTTTTCATAGTTCACGTCTTTAAGGTTTTTTGTTTGTTCTTTAACATTGTGATAGCTTTTTCAGCCCTGATTTGCCTGATCTCTCTCTATCAGCTCAGGTTTTGTCTAATTCCTGAAAATCGAATTTACGATTTTATTCTTGTTTCTGTTTGACTGGTATTATTGTCTTTCGTAACTCTATTATAATGAACAACTAAGATGGCAAGTATAATTTCCGGTTACGATTCCAACACCTTCATCAGCTGCCGCAGGAAAAGCAACAAAGGCGAAGGATTGATGAGTGGATTTGTTTTATTTAATTAAAAGTCAATAAAAATAAATAACTTGATATCCTGAAATTAACTAATCCCGAATAAAATGAAAAAGTCCACGACATTCTTTACAGTTCTGTTTCTGATTGCAGGAAATGCGATAATGGCACAATCGCTCGATGACATTCTTAAAGAACACTTTTCGGCTATTGGCCAGGACAGTCTCTTAAAAGTGAGTACCCAAAAGATTAACCGGAAAAATGATCCAGGGTGGTATTGAAATTCCATTTATCCAAATGGCCAAGCGTCCTGATAAAATCCGTGTTGAAGGTACTTTCCAGGGATTAACCTTCATTCAGACTTACAATGGCAAAGAGGGCTGGAGTCTGAATCCCTTTGCCGGCGTGACGGATCCTCAGCCAATGTCGGAAGATGAACTTAAAGGAATGCGTTATCAGGCCGATATGGATGGAATGCTCTGGAACTGGAATGAGAAAGGTTACACTGTAACATTTGACGGGAAAGATGATATGGAAGGGACGTCCTGCTTTAAAATTAAACTGGATACGAAAGAGGGAGATTCATTCACCTATTATATTGATGCTGATTCATACCTGATGTTACGCTTAAATACAAAAATGAAAAGGATGGAAAATGAAATGGAATCGGATACATATTTCAGTAATTACATGATGGTCGAAGGCATTGCCGTCCCTGCAAAGATCGAAACAAAGATGAAGGAACAACTTGTGGCAACTTTAATTATCGATAAAGTCGAACTGAATACGGAACTTGACGACACTCTCTTTGAAAAACCGGTAAATTAACTGTATCAATCAAAATTAATTACCTTATAATCTCATATCATGAATCTCAGGCACCTTCTGTTAAGTGTTTTATGCTTTGCTGGCATATCGGGACTGCAAGGACAGGTAAGCGATGCTACTTTCGGAGACATAGAAGGCAGACAAATCGGACCTGCAAGAATGAGCGGGCGAATCTCCTGCATTGACGCCGAAAATAAAAACCCCGGTACAGTGTGGGTTGGAGCTGCAGGCGGAGGAGTCTGGAAATCAATTAATAAGGGAACTACTTTCAAGTCTGTTTTCGATGAGTATCCCCAGTCAATTGGTACCATTGCCATTGATCAGAACCACCCGGATACTGTCTGGGTGGGTACCGGTGAAGTATGGACACGCAACAGTGTTTCAGTGGGAACAGGGATATATAAGACAACAAACGGAGGAGATAAATGGGAGTTCATGGGATTACCCGAAAGCGAACGCATCGGACGGATCCTGATTGATCCGGTTAACCCTGATATTGTTTATGCCGCTGTCGCAGGTGCATTGTGGGGGGACAGCGAAGCCAGAGGTGTTTATAAAACTTCAGACGGAGGTAAATCATGGGCCAGATTGTTGTATGTCAATCCCTCGACCGGATGTGCCGATATGGCTATGGATCCTGAAAATCCTTCAGTGATATATGCTGCGATGTGGGATTTCAGACGTCAGGCATATACATTCAGGTCGGGAGGGCCCGGCAGCGGACTCTATAAATCAACAGACGGCGGAACAACCTGGAACAAGATCCATAACGGATTACCTGCAGGAACGCTTGGAAGAATTGCAGTTGCAGTATCTCCGGTCAAGCCTCATTACCTGTACGCACTTGTGGAATCGGAAAAATCTGCATTGTACCGCTCATCCGACCAGGGATCATCGTGGGAGAAAATGAGTGACCAGTATACAATGGGTGACAGGCCGTTTTACTACAGCCTCCTTGTTCCTGACCCGGTCGGAACCTGATCGTATATATAAGCCGGGGACTACATTATGGGTCAGCTTGAACGGAGGAAAAATATTCGAGAGTCCTTCCGTGACGGGAGGTAACTACCACAGTGATACGCATGCTCTTTGGGTAAGTCCTGCCGATAATCGTTTTATGTATATGGGGACAGACGGAGGGGTGTACATTTCTGATGATAAGGGAAACGCCTGGAGGTTCGTTCAGAGCCTGCCTGTTTCACAATTCTATCATGTCAGCGTTGATGACAGCTCCCCGTATAATGTCTATGGAGGTTTGCAGGATAACGGATCATGGTCGGGGCCATCAAGGAAGCCTGGAGGGATTACAAATTCAGACTGGAAAAACGTTGGCTATGGCGACGGTTTCTACACTTACAGGGACAAAACGTGATCCGGATGTAATATATTCCCAGTACCAGGGGGGCAGGATCAGCCGGACCAATCAAAAGACCGGTGAAAGCAAATATATCAAACCCTTCCCTGAAGAAGGCGTTAAGGATCTGAGGTTTAACTGGAACACTCCAACGGTCTTTGGTAAAAAATCAGGATGGCTTTATGTCGGATCCCAATACCTGTTCCGCTCAAAAGACAAAGGTGATTCATTCGAAAAAATCTCTCCTGACTTAACAACAAATGATCCTCTGCGTCAGGTTCAGGAGAAATCGGGAGGTCTGACCATTGACAACAGCACAGCAGAAAATAATACAACCATTTTTACTGTTTCTGAATCTCCTCTCGATGAAAATATTGTGTGGGCGGGGACTGACGACGGCAATATACAGCTTACAACAGACGGAGGTAAGAACTGGTCAAAACTTAACGGCGCCGTTCCCGGCCTGCCTGCTTTTGCTTTTATCTCACATATTGATGCTGACAATTTTAATAAGGATGCTGCATGGGTGACAGTTGATGCTCACCGTAACGGTGACATGAAACCATATGTTTACTATACCGAAGATCTTGGTAAGACATGGAGCTCACTGGCAACCACAGATATTAAAGGGCTTTTGTCACGTAATCAAACAGGATCCGGTCAATCCAAACCTGATCTTTCTCGGAACAGAGATGGGCCTTTTTGTAAGCGTGGATCGCGGAAAAGCATGGGTAAGGCTGAAAAACAAGATACCGCAGACCGGGATTTATGATCTGGCATTTCAGACTAAGCAAAATGACCTTGTTCTTGCAACTCACGGAAGAGGGATTATCATAATTGACGATCTCACCCCCCTCAGAAATCTTACTCAGTCTGTTTTGGATCAAGGAGTTTGCATTTCTGCCTGTTCGTCCGTACTATTTTCCATCAGGAACCGGATCGCAGGATTTTCCCGGCGACGCTGAATTTACGGGACTAAATGCATCTTCATCTGCTACAATCTGTTACTACCTTAAGAAAAGACATGTTTTCGGTGAGATGTATATCGATATTTATGGCCCGGATGGAACTTTCCTGAAAAAACTCCCTGCCGGTAACCGTAAAGGGATCAACATTGTCCGTATTGCCACTACAATGAATCCTCCGAAAGTTCCAAAATCTCCCAACATTCTCGGGGAAGCTGCATTCGGTCCGGATTATCCTGCCGGAAAATATGAAATCAGGCTGGTTAAAGGAGCTGAGACATTTTCGACAGATCTGATTTTGAACGACAGTCCTGACTGGAAACATTCAGAAGCGGACAGGAAACTTCAGAGGGAGACGCTTATGAGTGCCTACAATCTTCTGGAAGAGCTTGCTTCAGTTGATCAGAAGATTCTGGATGCCAGGGATACGCTGAAAAGCAAAGAGGCAACGGCCAAAGGGTCCGGCCTGAAGAAAATAAAAACACTTATTTCTGCCTGTGATGATATGCATGAGAAAATTTCAGCCACACAGGCTGGAGAAGGCGGTATAACAGGGCAGGTAAGGCTTCGTGAGAACATAGCTGAAATCTATGGTGCTGTAGCAGGTTATCCGGGCAAGCCAACCAGCCTGCAGATAAAAGCGCTTGAGAATTATGCCATCCAGGTCAGGGATTTTGCATCTAAGATTGATATTATGCTTAAGAACTGAAATTCCCAAAGCTATTAAGTAATCACAGTCCTGTTTTTTATGATATGCAATAGTGTTTGTTTTTTGCGTTTAGCGGATTTCTGGCAGTATTGTGAAAGGAATAGTTTTGTCCTTTTCTACATTTTATGCAAGTACCGTTTCAGGTATTGGAACACTAAAGATATATTGAGGTACCAGGAAAGCAGGATAAGGAACAGGGTACGGTTTGCCATGGCCAGATCCGAATTCTACCGGAGGCATTATTCAGGAAACGATACCTCAGACATATGGAATCTTCCTGTTACAAGTAAGGCTATTATGATGGAAAATCTAAGCCATTTCAACACATGCGGCCTTGAAAAGGATGAGATACTTGAATTTTGCCTGGAAGCCGACAGAACGAGGGATTTCAGTAAAAGACTGAAGGGAGTTAACATCGGCATGTCATCCGGGACAAGCGGCAACAAAGGTGTCGAGATCACCGGCAAAAGTGAGGAAAATCTGATGCGGGCAGCCTTCTTTGCCAGGTTCAGCTTCCCTAAAAATGAAAAGATCAATCTTGCGTTCATCCTCAGGGTAACCTCGCCTGCCTTTGCTCTTAACAGATTCGGACACAGACTGACTTATATCACTCAGCTGGACTTACTTGAGAACATCGTAAAAAAACTGAACGATCAACAGGCGAATATCATTTCAGCACCGCCTTCAATGCTTAAAATTCTTGCCCGCGAAGCAGAAGAGGGAAGGCTTACAGTAAACCCGCTTAGATTGGTTTCCTATGCTGAGGTCCTCTACCCCGATGCCAGGGACTACATCAGGAGAGTGTTCAACTGCGAGGTGCACGAAATTTACAAATGCAGCGAAGGCGCGATTGCAATTACCTGCCGGTACGGCAGCCTGCATATAAATGAGGATATGGTTGCCATTCAGCTTGTGAACAGCGATGGATCTCCGACCACTCCCGGAAACCCCTGCCACAAACTGATCATTACCGATCTCCACAAGAGTTCCTTGCCCATAATAAGATATGAGCTCAATGACATCATAACTCTCAGCAATGAAAGATGCAGGTGCGGTTCGCATTTCAGAGTCATCGAGAAAATTCAGGGACGCGCTGATGATCTCTTCTGGGGATTAAGAAAAACGGACAGGTCAAGGCATTTTATATACCAGGATTATATCAGCAGGACAATTATTTCTGTTTCAAACCAGATTGAAGAATTCCAGGCTATCCAGAAGGGTTATGAACATATTGTACTGAGAATACAGCTCAATCGTGCGACGGAAAAGGCTGAAAAGATGAAGATTGAGGAGAACCTTATCAGCAGCATCAGGAAGGTTTTTACCGGCTACAATTGCACTGAGCCCGGGGTGGAAGTTATTTTCGCCGAACCTCTGAAAAATATTAACTCGGGAAAATTAAGCCGGGTGATCTGTGAAATTAAAGATGTATGAGGAACGAACGTATCCAATCCCTTGACATGCTGAGAGGTATGGCAGTAATGCTGATCATACTCTTCCACTCGTCAATTTACAACTTTGCCAACATCCATTTGCTTGATTTCAGCAATCCGCCGGTTATTGTCGTGCTGATCAGTTTCATGGGATTATGGGGCGGTATGTTCATCATCTTCTCCATGACAATGAATACTCTTATGCTTGGTTCAGCCACCAGGGTTAACATGAGTTTCAAACCATTTTATTTTCTTATCCTGGCCGGGTTGTTTTACCTGGTTGTACACTTCATCCTGAATCTTTTTTTAGGCAGGTGGAACGTTGATTTCGTTAACAACCAGCCAACACTCACTGAAACAGCATATCTTATCAGGAACGGTTCCTTAACCGCTCCTGCAGGCATTAAACTGTTCGACGGATCCTCCGTTGGAACAATTGGAATGAATCTGATCATCCTCAGCCTCATGCTTTACCTCATCTTCAGGAAGGGCAGCATCGACAGAACAGGTCATTTTCTTTTGTTTGCAGGATCTGCCGGCACTCTGATAATGCTGCTTTCATTCTTGAGAGTGTATATCTTTCCGTTTTTTGCAGGACAAATCGAATCGGACCACTTCTTTACCGGAATATTATTGAGTTTTCTTCTGGCAAATCCTTATCCGTTGCTGCCATATCTCGCTTACGGGATCTTTGGAATCATGATCGGACTGATGATACACCAGCGAAAAGACCGTCTTCTGAAGCGGGCAATGGTTCCACTGGGATTATTCTTCATGATATACGGGCTTGCAGGGATGATAAACTTTGACAAAACAATCTCCAAACCTGATTTCTTCTGGTATTTTAAAACCAATTTCGAACTGGGGCTGTTCATCCTTATGATCGTGTTTTGCAGATTCTACCCCTCGCCAGGGAGCCCGATCGTGTCGAGGCTGGTTATAATACAGTGGTTCAGCCGGGTGAGCCTTACCATTTACCTTCTGGAGACAACCGTATCAGAGGTGTTCCGGCTTGCCGGATTAAGATTATTCCCGGGCTGGAACAGTACTATTAACGGATGCCTGGTGTTTGGGGCAGTAAATATTATATTCTGGACTGTTGTACTGTCTGGAGGAGGGTTAATTTCAGCCGATTTCTTGGGTAGTGATTTCGAAGAGCTGGCTCTTCTATCCTGGTGCATTCCATTGGCGTCTTTCCCTGATATGATTCCTGTTCAATTATCATTACCTGTGCACCTCCGGTGCTTTTTATGAGTGCAATAACTTTTCTGACATCAGCCACCCCTTCTCCTATAATCATGCTCTCATATTTCCCAGTCTCGTCTGATTTCTTTACGTCTTTGACATGCACATTCTCAAATCTGTCCGGGATACTGGTTGACAACATCAAGAGCCACAGCACCCCCGTCATAAAGATTACCGATATCAAGTTGCATGACAACAAGGTCAGGATCAATACTCTTCATAATGATATCGAATAATGATTCTCCGTTCAGTTTTTCGCTGAATTCAAAATTGTGGTTGTGGTAACCAAACTTCATCCCTTGTTTTTTGCACAGCTCACCGCATTTATTAAAAAGATCAAGATAGGCCCTGAAATCGTCATAATTCTTTCGTATGTCCTCATTTATCCATGGGCTGACTACGTACTTTTGTCCGAGAATTGCAGCATCCTCCAGGGTGAACTTCCAGCTTTCGGAAAAATCTTTCCTGGCTTCGTCCCAGTGCTGTCTGCCCATTTCGGTGTGTCCGCTTATCATTTTCAGGCCCAGGTTGTCGAGTATCTTTTTAAATTCAGTAGCCGGATAGCCATAGAATTTACGTTCTGTATAACTGGCGTGTTCAAGATATTCAAACCCCGTATCAGCCAGTTTTGTCAGGGATCCGAGAGGGTCGCGGCTCATGTCGTCACGGACGGAATAGAGCTGCAGGCCAATTATTCCTTTCTTTCCTGGTGCAGCACACGATGTATTGTTAAGCAACGCAGTGCCGGCCAATGCCAGTGCGCCTGTTTTAATGAATGTTCTCCTGTTACTTTTCATAGGTCAGATAATTTTTTGTTCTCAGATTTTTAAAACACGCATCCCGTGCCCTTTGCACAGCAATTTCCTATAAATTTAATAACATTTTGGTTACAGGTTTTCACAAACAATATTATGGTGACTGTCTCTATCTTATTTGCCGGAAAAAGATATTCATGCAACAGCATATTGCGCTCCTTTGCAGGAATTGTTTTTACTATTCTTGCATCGTGCACTGACCCTGTGCAGACAGATATTCTCATTGCCGGGGGAGGAACCAGCGGTTCGGGAAGGTTTTTCTTTGAAAACCCTCCCCGACAGTCAGTACTTAAAATACTAAAACAGGACAATTGGCTCTTTGTTTTTAAAAAGCTGAATTTAATAAAGACTTTACACTGGAACATTAATGTCTGCTCCGGCTGTTGTCAATCTTGCAGCTAAACTATTTGTGCTCGATCCATCGCTAACTCCCGGGGAAGTCACATTTGAAAGGATTCATTTAAATTATTTAAATTAGAGGTGTGAAAACAAGATTTAAAAGAATCTCTTTAATCATTGGAATAATCTTTTTGAGCACAATATTATTCCATAGATGCAATCCCAAAAGTAACATTGGGAATTACGGCGGGACTCCTTATGCAGATTCTGTTTATAAAAATGGTGCTCAGATTATTCCGGGACGACTTCAATGCGAGTATTATGATCTTGGTGGTGAAGGAGTAGCTTACCACGACAATGATTTTATCAATTCCGGAAGCGGCCACCTCAACCCTTCTGATGGCTCTTATCTGAATGAATTTCGCATAAGCGAAGCAGTTGATATTTCTTATACAAAATTCAGGGAACCTGCAATCGACAACAATTCCTTTAATTTCGTTGAACCTGAAAAAGATCAGCTTTATGTGGGTTGGACCAGCCCTGGCGAATGGACTAAATACACAATCAAAGTTGAAGAAGCTGGCAATTATAAGCTCGGGTTGATGTACACCTCTAACCAGAATGGGAAAATATCATTCTCGGTAAATGATAAAGATATATCAGGACCTATCACAGTAGCTTCAACTTTTGTGCCTGCTGATTCTGTTGCCTGGAGACAATGGCATCACTGGAACTATATTGACAATATTGCAAGTATATTTTTAAAAGAAGGATTGCAAACATTCACCATTCATACAGTTGAAACCGGACAGATGAATTACGATTTCATAAGTTTTCAAAAAGTGAACTGACAATATTAAATTAAATTTTAAAAACTAATTATGAAAAAATCGATCATTATAGGCTTGGTAATAATGTTCTTATTTTCTTCATACGGTAAGTCGTACGGACAAGATATTACAGCAAATGACCAGAATAAAAGACTTGGCAGAGGAGTAAATATTATCGGCTATGACAAGGAACTGTGGAAAGACTATACCAAAGGCCGTTTCAAGGAAGGGTATTTTAAAATGATTAAAGAGGCAGGGTTTTCAAACGTTCGTATTAACCTGCATCCTTTTTCAAATATGAACAGCGAATACCGGATCAATCCCAATTGGCTGGAAACCTTGGATTGGGCCGTTAAGAATGCTCTTGAAGCCGATCTGATGGTTATACTTGACCTGCATGAATTCAATGCCATGGCGGCCGATCCGGTTGCAAAGAAGGAAATGTTCCTTTCTGTCTGGAAGCAGTTGGCCCCCAGATACAAAGACCAGCCCGATAATGTGATTTTTGAAGTATTGAACGAACCAAACCGGAAGCTCACACCCGAGCTTTGGAACACATTTCTTACAGAGGCTGTGAAAATTATCCGAACTACCAATCCAACCCGCACGCTTATTATTGGTCCCGGTAACTGGAATGGTATAGAGTCTTTGCCGACCCTGGTTCTGCCTGAGGAGGACAAAAATATCATTGTAACAGTTCATTTTTATCACCCCATGAAATTTACACACCAGGGAGCTCCATGGTCTGAAGAGAATGCAGGTCTTAGTGGCATAACCTGGACCGGCACTAAAGAAGAAAAAGAGGAAGTTGACACAAAATTAAAGGTTGCAGCTGATTGGTCAAAGGCACATGACCGACCGATCTTTTTAGGAGAATTCGGATCTTACGATAAGGCAGACATGGAATCGAGAGCTCGTTATACTGCTTATGTTGCCCGTACAGCTGAAAGGCTGGGGTTTAGCTGGGCTTACTGGCAGTTCGACAGCGATTTTATCGTTTATGATATTGATAAAGAGAAATGGGTTGTCCCTATTTTAAACGCTTTAACAGATAACGCTTCTAAACAATAATTAATCTAATTAATCTCAAGCCGGACATAATCCAGCCTGATAGCTGTTTTGCCTGTCGGGTCTTTTCTTTGTAGACACGAAATTTGAAATATCTGACCTTGATTTAACAGGAGATTTTGATAGAATTATTAATCCGGAGGAGGCTTTATCAAAAAAAAAGTAATCGGTCTCCACGGGAGAAATTTCAATGAATATTTCATAATGTCGAATAAAAACAACATTATTGTTGTATATTTGTCGTATTGAATCGACATAAAATGGAAACCTTATTTGAATTTCAGGAAAATATTCTTCGTCAAATCAAAAATGATTTCCGAAGGTATTTGCATGACCAGATTAACTGGAAACATCGAATGATTGGGATTAAAGGGCCAAGAGGAGCAGGAAAAACAACCTTGATGTTACAGCATTTAAAATATGATCTTGAAACTCCTCCGGAGGCACTTTACATCACTGCCGACCATAACTGGTTCTATAATCATAACCTGTTTGATGTCGCCAATGACTGGTATAAGCAGGGAGGGAAGATATTATTCATTGATGAAGTGCATAAATACCAAAACTGGTCTGTGGAGTTAAAAAACATCTACGATGGGTTACCGGAAATGAAGGTTGTTTTTTCTGCCTCTTCTGCATTGGATATTTACCGTGGGGAAGCCGATTTAAGCAGGAGAGTTATGACCTATTTGCTTGCTGGACTTTCTTTTCGTGAGTTTTTATTATTTACAAGAGGGATAAGTTTTAAGGCAATAAATATTGACAATATCAATAAGAATCATCAGAGTCTAAGCAGAATGATTACTAAGGATTTCCGTCCACTGCCGGAGTTCCGTAGGTATTTGGAAGTTGGCTATTTGCCGATTATTATCGAAGGGGAAGATACCTACCTTATGAAACTAAAGCAGGTGATAAATACTATTGTGGACATAGATCTTTCCTATATCGCTTCTTACAATTCAGGAACTGCCATTAAGGTCAAGAAATTATTAGGTGTAATAGCAGAATCGGTACCATTTAAACCAAATATTGCTTCACTGGCCAGGAAACTTGATCTAAGCAGAGACAGTGTCTATCAGTATATCTATCAGCTAAGAGATGCCAGATTGCTCAACACAATTAATTCCGAAGGGAAAGGGGTATCAACCTTGCAAAAGCCTGACAAAATATTTCTGGAAAACAGCAATCTGGCTTACGCATTAAAAGATAAGCCGGATATTGGAAATGTCAGGGAAACATTCGTTCTGAATCAACTGCTTAATGCAGGTTTAACTGTCAGTTCTCCTGTTGAGGGTGATTTTTTTACCAATGGATTGACAATTGAAGTAGGTGGTAAAGGCAAGAATAGTAAACAGGTTAAGCATCTTGATAATTATATTATTGCTTCGGATAATCTCGAAACAGGATCAGGAAATAAAGTGCCTGTCTGGCTATTTGGGTTTTTATACTAAATAAACCTGAATTCTGGAGGATTATTTCATGATCCTCAAGTGGGGGGCTTAACAACGAAAAAGTCAGCCATGCTGTCGCATGGCATCTACTTTCTTTGTCTCCAGCCCTTCAGATAGCAAGCTTTCTTCGGCCTGTCAACAGAAAAAGCCGGGCACTTTGTGCCTGGCTTTTTCTTTGTAGACAAGAGGTTTGAAATATCTAACCTGGATTTGGTGAAGAGTTTGATGGAAGTGGTCGAGTCGCTAGTATTTCTAATTCCATAAAAAGGTAATCTCTTAATTTGCAGTAAATTGCATTGCTAAAAATAGAAATATTGAAAAAATAGTCAGTTCTTTCTATTGCAATGTTTACAGGTAGAAGGATGCAAATTAATAGGTGGGAAGCATTAGTTCTCTTCATCAGTTATAAAGTATAGTGATTCTTGTTGGTAAGATGAATTGAATACTGTAAAATTTTCTGAGACTCCCTTCTTTTTAAAGTTGCTTTCCCGTAAGCAGTTTTAACATATTTCCCATCATCTTTTGTTTGGTTACTTTGTCGCTCAATATGCCCAAATACAACATCGCAGCATTTCTGGGAGGGATCGTTTTTTTAGTTTTTCCCATCAGTTTCAGCGCTTCTGTTTTACAAGTAGTAACACACAGGCCGCATCCAATGCATCGATAAAGGTCAATAATTGCTTTTTTATTTTCAATCTGAATAGCCTCCATCTGACACCTATTAACACAAATCGTGCAGCCAGTACACAATTCTTCTTCTACTTTTGCATAAAAGTTATGCGCAATTAATTCAGCAGGTTTTTCATATTTTTTTGCTGAGGTCAGCACGCCACAGCAACACCCGCAGCAAAGGCAGATACAAAATGGTTGAAGTGAATTACCGGGTTGCAGTACCAATCCTTCCCGTTCAGCCCGGTTAATGATTTCCATGCACTCGTCTTTAGTAATAGTTCTGGCCTTCCCCCTGTCTAAATAATTTTTCGCATCAAACATCAAACAAACTTCGATATCTTTAGTTTGTTTGCAGGGCTTACCAAGTATTGCTTCCCCTTCCTTGCATACACAATTTGCCACCTGTATGGACTTGCTTGTCTTCTTTACAATTTCCCGCATATTATCGTAGGTGGCGATATTAAATTCAGGCACAATAGCCTTCATATGGGGACTTGTACGTAACTGCGGCAATGAAGACCTGAAAAATTCATCATCAAAGCCCTCATCGAAGTACTGGTGAACCATCTCAACCATTTCCTTGCTTAAGTCACCTACCTGATGTTCAAACATCCCGATGGCAAGCATTGCATTACTATATTTGAATGGCTCCATACGAGACCTGTTAATAGCACCTTTCATAAACATATCATGAAGTATTCTTGCTACTTTTTCGGTCTCATACGAAATCTTGAATTTTTTTTCAAGTCTTTTCCTTACCGTTTCCACGGAAGCATTTCCCAGGCTCAGGCAGAGAGCCACTTTTACCTCAATAGATGTAAAAAGTAATTTAAGAATCCTTAATTCTACTCCTGAATTTGTTTTAGGATACCCAATGGGCAGCTTATCAAGATGTTCCTGTAACTGTCTATAATATGTAATTTCTGAATCCATGGCTTAATGATACGAAATAAAGTATAATGGGCAAAACAAAAAAGCCCTCACTGCTTTCGCAACAAAACTACTACTTTGTAGCGGAGGGAGGATTATTTCATGATCCTCATTTGGTTTGCAGCCCAAGTCAAAATCCCTGCCCTGCTGCGCAGGGCTTCGGTCTTTTTGCTTTTATCCCTCACTCAAGCAGGCTTGGCTCGGGCTAAAAACAAAAATCCCCAGCGCTTCACGGCAAGAGGTTTTTTCTTTGTAGCGGAGGGAGGATTCGAACCTCCGACCTTTGGGTTATGAGCCCAACGAGCTGCCACTGCTCCACCCCGCAATATCGGGTGCAAATATACAACCAAAATTCTTAATATCAAAAACAGAATTAATTATTGCTGCTTTGATTTGATTAGCTCACCTGTTTTATAAAGAATTGCAATCGCGAAAAGATCTGCAGGAATCAATAATATATCTCCAACGAAAAACAAAAAGACCGTAATGTAAAAACACCCCGCCACTATCTCAAACACTCCGGCAAAATTGGCTATCGAACCAACTGCATTGCTCAGCCTTGTAAGCGAAAACCCGAAAATAATACAGGCACCGCCAAACGTCATTGCCTCACCTGCCAGAATAAACTCACGCTCAATTGCACTATTAAATACTGATGCAATATCATACCCAATGAACAGCACCAGGCAAAAAATAAGAATATACGAGGCGATCTTCAACAGGTAGTTTTTATAAATAAACCCGATAAGAATAAACCCACGCTGGAAAAAGAAAAACGAAACCAGCACTGTGACCTTCATTATTACATAAAATGCAGTACTGAAAATCATCCGGTCTTCCTCCATCCTGAAATATTCCGCCGGCGCTTCAGCGAAACCTGCAATGAAATATACTAACCCCAGTATCCAGGCAATATTCAACTGCCTGACAAGATAATCAGCAGGCTTGTCCTGATCTATATCTATGAGGAACAGGTCCTTGAAAAACAATTTAATTTTGCCGAAGAAGCTGCTCTCACTATCCGAGATCTTGTTCAGGTCATAATCCAGGGCGGCCAGTATAGTCTTTACTGTATATACCCGCGGTGTGACCTCTCCTGTTTCAATCCTCTGAAGTGTCCTGACACTTATGTTACATCTGTCGACGAGCTCTTCCTGGGTCAGCCCTTTTTCCCTGCGGAGTTCTACGATTTTTTTCCCGAGTTCCGGTTGTTTCATGGCGGTGTGATTTAAGTACATGGCAATATTACGACTGAAAAACAGATTGCCGAAATATTTTGATTGTCCTTTACACGTCATTCACACGACATTTATTCAATAGATTGAAATTAAGACATATGGATGGTTTTATAACCTGGCTCTGATCATCTGAGTTGAAATATTATCTGATAAAATGTTTTTTAAAATATGTCTGTATATCTTTATGACCGGTTTCCATTAAATGATCTTTGAATTGCTTTATACAGATTAAATACAATCAACATGAGAAACATTAAGGCCATAATTTCAGCAAGCGCAGTTCTCCTTTCAGTCTGCATCGCCAACCCGATGAACGCACAGGACGCCCGGAAAGAGGTTGAAAAGTCTAAGCCGGTACCTGCAGCTGTGACAGCTATCATTGAAAAATCCTGCATTGGTTGCCATTCTGACGACGGCAATTCATTGGCTAAAATGCACGTCAATTTTACAAAGTGGAGTGAATATTCCGCTGAGGAGCAAACTTCAAACGGACAAGACATTGTAAAGATGGTGACCAAAGGCAAGATGCCTCCGAAGAAATTCCTTAAGAATAATCCTGAAGCAAAACTTACTGACGCAGAAAAAACAACCATCTGCAACTGGGCTTCACAAGTTGCCACGGGCAAATAAAGCCGGATTTGCCGCCATTTTGCATAAATCCAAAGCAAAGAATCTTTAAAGAATCTAGTCCAAGATCTTTAACTTGTTTTGAATCAGGGAATATGTCCTGAATTCTCCTGGTAATCCTGAAAGAAATGTTATGATCGAGAAGTAATATTGATCAGATTGCCTGAAGTTTACGTTCCCTGATCATAGACCCTGCACTGGGCCGGAATGAAGCATCCGGTCTCTGATAAACTGTGTCGTACAGGCTGTTGATTCTGTTGATTTCTCCCCTGCAATCCGGATGACGTTAAAATGCGGATGCAAAAATAACATCCGTAAAGAAGCATAAAAGACAGGTTTATATTTAATTAAAATGGATAAATTTGGTAAATTACTTGTTGACTGAAATAACAATCACCGGACATGAACAGGGACGAAATTAAAAAAAGAGTAAAAAAAGTAACAGCAAGAGTGCTTGAGATAGACGAATCAGGAATAACAGACGATGCGAACTTCTCATTTGACCTTGGAGCATCTTCCATGCAGAGCATGATCCTCATCGCTGGCTATCAGGAAGAATTCAATATAGAAATGGATGAGGAGAAATCACTGGAAGTGCAGACAGTGTCAGAAGCGGTCGATTTCATAAGCACGTACCTGTAGAAGATTTTAATATTAACATTAAAACTATGTCTGCAAGAGCTGATATCCACCGGCAGAATCTTTCCAGGATATTCGACCCAAAATCAATAGCCGTCGTTGGTACCAACAACGTCAAAGGCACTGTTCCCTATGATATCTTATTCAACATCCTGAAAACAGAGTTTACCGGTATAGTGTTTCCTGTAAGCCCTGGCGAGAAATCGATTTGTTCAGTCAAGGCATTCAAGTATGTTATAGATATCCCTGACCCCGTTGATCTTGCCATCATCGTCTTCCCCAGTGCTGTATGTCACCTGGCTCTGGAGCAATGCGGTCAGAAAGGAATAAAGGGAGTGGTTATAATTTCGGCCGGGTTTAAGGAAATAGGGGAGAAGGGCCTTGAGCGGGAGAAGCAACTTCAACAGATCGCCGCCAGGTACGATATGTCAATTATTGGTCCTAACTGCCTTGGTATCATCAACACCGATCCGCTCATAAACCTCAATGCATCCTTTGCCCGCAAGATGCCTGAACAGGGCAATATAGGCTTTTTGTCGCAGAGCGGAGCCCTGTGCACTGCTGTGCTCGACTATGCCCGGGCCAAACACATAGGCTTTTCAAAGTTTATAAGCTTTGGCAACAAGGCGGATATAAGTGAGATTGACCTGCTGTATTACCTGATGGAAGATGATAAAACCAGGGTCATCTTGCTGTACCTGGAAGAAGTGACGGATGGCCGTGCGCTTATGCAGGCTGCGGGTGATGTCACCCGGCAGAGTGGCAAGCCCGTCCTGATACTAAAGGCGGGCCGCACGGAGGCAGGGGCGTCGGCTGCCGCTTCACACACCGGATCCCTGGCAGGAGACGATGAGATATTCGATGCAGCCTTCAAACAGGCCGGAATGATACGATGTGACAATATTGAAGAGATGTTCAATATTGCTATAGCTTTTGCATACCAGCCAGCCCCGCGATCTAATAGAGTTGCAATAATCACAAACGCCGGTGGCCCTGGCGTCCTGACTACCGATGCAGCTATACGCGACGGATTACAGCTGGCAAAATTTTCGGAGGAAACAACGAGGGAGTTCAAAAAATCATTGCCGGCAAACGCAAATATTAAAAATCCTGTCGATGTGATCGGCGACGCACGTGCTGACAGATATAATATCGCAATGAACGGTGCTTTTAAAGAAGATGATGTCGATGCAGTCTTTGTGATCCTGACTCCTCAGTCGATGACAGATATTGAGACTATCGCCAGGGAGGTGGTAAAAGTATCAGGTCAGTATTCCAAACCGGTATACGCTTCTTTCATGGGAGAGGCCGACGTGGCTCCGGGTGTCGATATTCTGCTTAGAAACAAGATCCCTCATTACATCCTTCCGGAATCGATGTGCCGGAGCTTTTCAAGGGTCTATCGTTTCTACCGCGACCTTGATAAAGCACCCCATAAGCAGCATCTAGTATGCTGATGCTGATACAAAAAGCGTAAGACAGTTGCTTGAGGATGCCATCAGGGAACAGACATCTTTACCTGCCTGAGAATGAGGCCATGAATATCCTGGCGATATATGGCCTCCCCGTAGTACCGTCTGTAACGGCTACTTCACCGGAAGAAGCAGTATCGGCTGCCGGTAAGATAGGTTATCCGGTGGCAATGAAAATAGTGTCAGATGATATCGTACACAAATCCGATGTCGGAGGCGTAATACTTGATGTCAGTTCTGACGAGGATGTAAGAAAAACATATGCGACCATCGTTGAGAATGTTCTTAAGATTAAACCGGAAACAACAATAAAGGGGATACAGGTCAGCAAAATGATTTCATCGGGTGAGGAGGTGATACTTGGGGTAAAACGAGACCCGTCATTCGGGCCGGTTATAATGTTCGGACTGGGAGGATTGTATGTTGAGGTTTTCAGGGATGTGAGTTTCAGGATTGCCCCTGTTGACGAAAGCATAGCCGATTCAATGATAAAACAGATAAAATCATATAAGATACTTTCCGGGATAAGAGGGAGAGCCCCGCGTGACATTGCAGCAATAAAAGAATGCCTTATGCGCCTGAGCCAGCTGGCTATTGACTGCCCGCAGATCGAGGAGATGGATATAAATCCATTAATAGTGCTCAATGAGGGAATGGGTTGTCTTGTTGCTGACGCCCGTATTAAACTAAGTGATTTAAACCATCGATGATTTAACAGTTTATATTAAAACTAAAAGTATTTGCTATGAGAATCATTATTAAAAAAAATCCGGACGAGATAGGAGACTGGACAGCATCATACCTTATTGATAAAATAAAAAAAGCTGATCCTACCCCGCAGAAGCTTTTTGTACTTGGCCTGCCTACAGGATCTTCTCCTATACCCGTGTACAAAGAACTGATAAAAAGGCATAAGGCTGGTGAGATATCCTTCAGAAATGTGATCACATTCAATATGGATGAGTATGTCGGCATTGATCAAAATCATCCTGAGAGCTATCATTATTTCATGAATGAGAACCTTTTCAACCATATCGACATACCCAGAGAGAATATTAACATTCTTGACGGGAATGCGAGAGACCTGGAGAAAGAGTGTGCTGATTATGAAAATAAAATTGAGTCTGCCGGAGGTATTGATCTGTTTCTCGGAGGAATTGGTCCCGATGGCCATATTGCCTTTAATGAACCAGGGTCTTCGTTTGCATCGCGTACGAGGATAAAGACCCTGAGGTATGACACAATCCTTGCCAACTCAAGGTTTTTTGGCGGCGATATGACCAAAGTGCCCAAACAGGCCCTCACAGTGGGTGTAGGGACTGTTATGGATGCCAGGGAGGTGATTATCATAGTGTCAGGATTTAATAAAGCCCGTGCCCTGAAAGAAGTGGTTGAAGGAGGAATAAGTCATATGTGGACAGCCTCAGTATTGCAGATGCACCAGAGAGGTATTATTGTGTGTGATGAACCTTCAATATCTGAACTGAGATATGAGACAGTAAAGTATTTCAGGGACATTGAACAATCTCTTCCATGAAATGAATTACAGACATCTCGTAAAAGAAGAAATAAACAGACTCCTTTCACAAAACTGCTTCTCTGATAACTGGGATGGGATTACCGTCTCCGAAAATTTTACTCCGGGAAACATTATCAATACCCGGTTCAGTGGCATCATTAAACTGGGCAACTGTTCGGGAACGATAGGGCTGGGTAAAAATGTATCAAAGACATGCGGTATATATAACAGCATCATATGCGATTGCGAGATAGCGGATCAGGTTTATATTGCGGATGTCAGAAACCTGTCAAACTATATCATTGATGAGAATGTGGCTATATCGAACGTTGGCTCCATAACTGTCACAGGAGTGTCGTCCTTTGGTAACGGAACAGAGATTGAGCTTCTGAATGAGGGAGGAGGAAGAGAATTGTTGATGTTTGACGGAATGTCGGCGCAGATAGCCTACCTGACAGTGATTTACAGACATGATGTTGACTTCACGACTTAAAATACTTGACATCATAAGAGCCTATTGCAGATCAAAACAATCTGACAGAGGGCTGATCAAGGCAGGAACCAGGATCAGCGATTCAAATGTAATACATAATGTCTCTTTCGGATCTGATGCCACTGTTTCAGGAGCTGTTCTGCTTGAGGAAGGCACTTTAATGAGTACTGTCGAGGCACCTTCATATATTGGTGAAGGCGTCATTGCAAAAAAATTTATTATCCAGTCAGGATCAGTGGTTGACGGCGGGGCAATACTTGATAAAAGCTTTGTGGGTCAGGGGGTGAGGATTGGTAAACAATACTCATCGGAAAACTCTGTCTTCTTCGCAAACAGTGAAGCTTTCCACGGAGAATCCTGCAGTCTTTTTGCAGGGCCATACAGTGTCACCCATCATAAGTCAACCCTGCTGATAGCCACGCTTGTTTCCTTTTTCAATGCGGGAAGCGGGACAAATCAAAGCAACCATATGTACAAGCTTGGACCCGTGCATCAGGGTATCCTGGAACGAGGTTCAAAAACAGGCTCTTTTTCATACCTGTTACTGCCTGCACATATAGGAGCCTTTACTGTCGTGGTGGGCAAACACTACAGTAATTTTGATACTTCTGAATTCCCGTTCTCATACATCTCTGAAGAGAAAGGCAAAAGCATACTAACTCCTGCAATGAACCTTTTCACTGTAGGTACCCGGAGAGATAATGAAAAGTGGCCGGCAAGAGACAGGAGAAAAGCCCTGGATAAGAGAGATCTTATCCATTTCCAGATGTTCAGCCCGTACATAGCCGGCAAAATAACCAACGCGATCAGGATTATTGATGATTTAATCGAAAAGACGGACAAATCAAAGGATTATGTCAGCTATAAAGGAATAAACATTCCTCGTCTTCTTCTGAAAACCGCACGCAAATATTACGACATGGCCATTAAGATATATATGGGCCAGCAACTGGCGGCCCGTCTGAGGAATCTGGCTGACGATTTGCCTCTTGCAGATCTGAGGGGTATGCTTGCTGCCAGGGGGACAGAAGGTAATGGCAAATGGGTGGATATATGCGGGTTATTGTCACCGGCAAGTAAAATTGATGAGCTGATTGATGAAGTAAAAACATCAAAGTTAAGATCTGTTGAAGAGCTGAACGGACATCTTTTTTCGATATATGAGAATTTTGACTTATATGCCTGGGAGTGGTGTTCTGACCTTATCAGCCAATACTATGACTACAGACCTGAAGACCTTGCGGTGACAAGCCTGCTGCAGATAATAACCGAGTGGAAAACAAATGCTGTCAGACTCAATAATATGATCCTCCAGGATGCCATGAAGGAGTTTGATGCCGGCAGTATGATCAGCTATGGCGCTGACGGCGATTCTGTTACCCGGAACAGTGATTTTCATGCAGTGCGCGGAGAGTATGACAAGAATAAATTTGTGACCGGTCTGAAGAAGGAATCAGAAGAGATTGAAAGGGAAGCAGACAGGTTGACGGCTCTTCTCGGAAGAATTGTATGAAATGAAAGCTTAATCATCACAACTATGAAAAGATTACTGGTTTCTGTCATTATGTCAAGCATATTCATTACAACTAATGCCCAGTCATTCAACTACATTTCCTGTGACAACACAGAAACCCCCGCTGCACGGGAAACACTGGATGGCCATCACCGGCAAGCCGCTGGCAGCCACGGCAGGCGCCATGATCTTCAACCGGGGCGGCAATGCCGTCGATGCGGCCTGCGCCATGCTGGCAGCCACATGCACCATGTGGGATGTGCTTAGCTGGGGTGGCGAGACACAGGCTCTCATTTATAACCCGGAAACAAAAAAAGTCATCGCCATAAACGCTCTTGGTGTGGCTCCCACAGGCGCCACGGCAGAGTTCTACAAATCGAAGGGCATGAAATACCCTCCCGAGTACGGTCCTCTGGCAGCCGTGACACCGGGCACGCCGGGCGGACTGATGACCATGCTCGCCGAATACGGCACCATGAGCCTGAAGGAGGTGCTCGCACCGGCGATGCAGATGGCAGAAGGCTATCCGATTGAAGCACAGACAGCCAACTCCGTCGAACGACAAAAAACAAGGATAAAGGAGTGGCCATACTCTGCAAAGGTATTTCTGCCCCATGCCGGAGAAGAGCGCGAGGCGCCCTCGGCAGGAGAGGTATTTGTTCAGAAAGACCTGCTGGCTACCCTGACAAAACTTGTGGAGGCAGAACAGACTGCGCTGAAAAAGAAGAAAACGAGAAAAGAAGCTATCTATGCAGCCTATGACCGCTTTTACAAAGGAGACATTGCCACGGAGTTCGTAAGGGGCAGCAGCGAACAGGGCGGACTGATCACAACGGACGATCTGGCACAGTGGAAGGTGAAGATCGAAGAGCCGCTGATGACAACATACAGGGGAATAGAGGTGTATAAACTGCAACAGTGGACCCAGGGTCCTGTAATGCTGCAGACACTCAACATACTTGAAAACTTCGACCTGAAAGAGATGGGATATAACTCTGCCAGATATGTGCACACTCTCTATCAGGCCATGAACCTTGCCTATGCCGACCGGGATTTCTATTACGGTGATCCTGCTTTTCCTCCGGAAGAACCCATGAAAGGACTGCTGTCGAAGGAATATGCAAAGGAGAGAAGCAGGCTGATCAATCCTGACCGGAACGATCCCGACATCCGACCCGGTGATCCCTATCCGTTTGAGGGAAAAACTAATCCGTTCAGCACGCTGCTTAATTCATGGGTCGCCTCCAACACCAGTGTTTTCCCAATCGATGATCCAAAGGAATACGGAAGGTTCCTTGAGACATTTCAGTCGGGCACCACCTCCATTGAGGCCGCTGATGAGCAGGGATGGGTTGTCTCCGTCACTCCCAGCGGGGGATGGATACCTGCCTGCATTGCCGGCAATACCGGCATTGGCATGAGCCAGCGGATGCAGAGCTTTGTGCTTGATGAGAAAGAGAACCCGTTCAACGTTGTGGAGCCGGGCAAGAGACCGCGTGTGACCCTGACGCCCACGCTGGCAATGAAAGACGGGAAACCGTTCCTGGCCTTTGGCAAACAGGGCGGTGATGAGCAGGACCAGCTGCTGCTGCAGTTCTTCCTGAATGTGGCTGAGTTCGGCATGACAATACAGGAGGCCTGCGAGGCTCCCTCATTCAAGACGCTGCAGATGTATTCAAGCTTCGGTGAACATGAGAAAATAACAGGCGGTCTTGTTCTGAACAACAGCATGCCGGAATGGGTGAGAAAAGAACTCACCGAAAGAGGATACAGACTTTCTTTTCAGGAGAAGACTTCAGGTCCTGTCAACGCAATAGGATTTGATCATGCACACGGTACTTTCTGGGGAGGGTCAAGCAATTACGGGGAGGATTACGGGATTGGGTGGTAGAAAAATGGTCATACGGTCCTGCAGTCTTGCAATAGTGACCCCATCAACTTTTTTCCAACCCCTCAACCCTTCAACTTTTTTTCAACCTTTCAACATGATTACTATCTTTGTGCCCTCTGATGCATTTTCTGATGGCTAAGAACGAAAAAAGAAAAGGGAAGTGGCGCGACAAATTCCGTTTCGCCATATTCAATGACACGACTTTTGAAGAGGTATGGCGCGTACGTCTCACCAAATCGAATGCCCTGCTGGCAATGACCCTGCTCGTGCTTCTTATCATCGGCATTAACACCTCTCTGATAGCCTTCACCAATCTGCGCGAATTCATCCCGGGTTATCCCAGTGTGGAATTGAGACGTGACATAATCATGAATGCGCTGATGCTTGACTCGCTTGAACGTGAGCTGGTTATAAGGGACAAATATTTCAATGATCTTAACGATGTCATCTCAGGCAGACAGCCGATTGAGAGCGTAGCCATGAGAGACAGCACCCGCAACTACAGTAATATTGTGTTCAGGAAATCGGCTGAAGATTCGATCTTCAGAACACGTGTCGAACAGGAGGAACAATACAACCTGTCGATAGGCACCACCGGTGCCGAGCGGGGCACGAGCCTTGCCAACATCCACTTTTTCCCGCCTGTAAAAGGTGTTGTATCCAGCAACTTTGAATCACGCACAAGACATTACGGCACTGACATTGTTACCCAGCCAAAGGCGGTGGTTTCATCGACCCTTGACGGCACGGTGGTAATGACCGGATGGACCATGGAGACAGGTTTTGTGATGATGATTCAGCACCGTAATAACCTCGTTTCAGTTTATAAACATAATGCCAGGCTGCTGAAAGAAATGGGCGACAGGGTATGGGCAGGTGAGGCCATTTCCATAGTCGGAGATTCAGGTGAGCTTTATACCTCCGGACCGCATCTTCATTTTGAGCTGTGGCATAACGGCGAGGCGCTTGATCCCGCAAAATATATCTTCTTCTGAAAGCAGACAGGCAGATGCACAAGCGACTGGCTATCCTCGGATCAACAGGATCAATAGGCACGCAGACCCTCGAAATAGTATCGCGTTATCCCGATATGTTCAAGGTCACCGTGCTAACTGCCGGCAGCAATGCTGACCTGCTGATGAAGCAGGCTAAGCTCTTCAGGCCTGAGACAGTCGTTATCGGAAGCGAGGCTTCTTATAAGAAACTCAGTGACGGCCTTGCCGGCCTTGGTATTGAGGTGCTGGCCGGACAGGAGGCATTTGAAGCCGTCGCCACCTCGGCAAATGTTGATACGGTCGTCGCTGCCGTTGTAGGATTTGCAGGACTGCGTCCCACAGCTGCCGCCGTCGCGGCAGGCAAGGAGGTGGCGCTGGCAAACAAGGAGACACTCGTTGTGGCGGGGGAGATGATAACCAGTACTGCAGCCAGGACAGGCTGCCGGCTGCTGCCTGTCGACTCGGAACACTCAGCCATAATGCAGTGCATAAACGGCGAGCCTCATGAATCTATAGAAAAGATCATCCTGACAGCATCGGGAGGACCATTCCGCAATACACCCGCCGACAAACTGGCGAAAGTCACTCCCGGCGAGGCACTGCGTCATCCCAACTGGAGCATGGGCAACAAGATAACCATTGACTCGGCAACGCTGATGAACAAGGGACTGGAGGTAATTGAGGCCCGGTGGCTCTTCGGCGTACCTTCCGAAAAAATTGATGTGCTCATTCATCCGCAGTCGATAATCCATTCTCTTGTCCAGTTCACTGACGGCTCACTGAAGGCACAGCTGGGCGTTCCTGATATGCGCCTGCCTATCATATATGCACTTACATATCCCGACAGGGTCACAACGGACCTGCCGCGTCCTTCACTTGCAGAGCTTGGCTCGCTGACCTTTGAAAAGCCCGACTTACTGCGTTTCCGCAACCTTACCCTGGCACGTGAGGCGTTAAAGGCGGGAGGCAACATGCCATGTGCCCTAAATGCCGCCAACGAGGTGGCTGTTGAAGCATTTCTGAAGGATAAACTTGGCTTCATGGAAATAGCCGGCACGGTTGAGTATGTCCTTGAAAAAACATTATACAACAACGAAGCCTCCCTGGGCGTTTATGAGGAGACTGACAGCAGAAGCAGGGTACTTGCTGCGGAATTTATCAGTAAAACACAGAAACAATGACAGTTATAATAAAGATTATTCAGCTTTTACTATCGCTTTCCATACTCGTAATTGTCCACGAATTCGGCCACTTTATCCTTGCACGTTACTTCAAGACCAGGGTTGAGAAGTTCTATCTGTTCTTCGACTGGCCGTTTGCGCTTTTTAAACGCAAGTGGGGCGAGACCGAGTATGGCGTCGGCATGATCCCTCTTGGAGGGTACGTCAAGATATCAGGCATGATTGACGAATCGATGGACCGTGAGCAGATGAAACAGCCTCCGCAGCCTTATGAATTCAGATCCAAGAAAGCATGGCAACGTCTTATGATAATGCTCGGCGGCGTTTTCTTCAACTTTATCTTCGCACTGTTAATCTACGTAGCTATCCTGAGTGTTTGGGGAGAGACATATCTCCCTGCCGCCAATGTCAAATACGGCATTCTTACAGACTCAACGGGTTATGCCATGGGTCTTCGCAACGGCGATAAGATTATTTCAGTTGATAATCAGCCCGTTGACAACTTCTATGCAATCATCCCCGACATACTCCTTAACGACCGGAAGGTCATAACCGTTGACCGTCAGGGTACTGTGGTTGATGTGCCAATCGGCCGCGAGTTCATACCGTTGTTACTGAAAAACCCTGATGCAGTCCTTGATGCCAGGGTACCCTTCGGACCGTTTGTGGTCACCGATTTTTCCAAGGATTCTCCTGCACAGAAAGCAGGCCTGAGCCTCGGAGACGAGATAGTGGCGCTTGACAACATCGAGTTTGCCTGGTATGACGAGTTCCAGGGCTATCTTGCATCCCACAAGGGCACTCCTCTGACGGTCACTGTCAGGAGAGACAGCGGGCTGGTTGATTTCACAGTGAGCCCCACAGAAGCCGGTATCCTGGGTATTTTCAGGGAAGCGGGCAGCGTTCTGGAGCTCAGTACAAAGCATTACAGCTTCTTTCAGGCGATCCCTGCCGGCATAAGCAAGGGATGGAATACAACCAAAGACTACCTGAAGCAGTTTAAGCTGATATTTACCAAAGACACCAAGGCGTACGAATCGCTGGGCGGTTTTATTGCAATCGGGAATATTTTTCCGGGCAGCTGGAACTGGCAGTCGTTCTGGAACCTTACCGCATTTCTCTCACTGATACTGGCTGTGATGAACATTCTGCCGATACCTGCATTGGACGGAGGGCATGTTATGTTCCTGATCTTCGAGGTCGTTACCGGAAGGAAACCAAGCGACAAGTTCATGGAATATGCCCAGATTGCAGGTATGGTTATTCTGTTTGCACTGCTGATATTTGCCAACGGAAACGATATCCTCAAACTTATCAGAAAGTGAATCTTGACAGCAATTAATGTCCATTGATAAAGAATTTGTACATTTGTGTAATTAAAAAATAAACGTCATGGGAAAGATAGGACCTCTTGAGATTGTCCTCATATTACTGGTAGTTGTACTGCTTTTCGGCGGCCGTAAGATACCTGAACTGATGAAGGGTATAGGGCAGGGGCTGAAGGAGTTTAAGAAAGCAAAGGACACAGACAACACGGATATCAAAAAAGATACCGGGGAGACAAAATAATATCAGCATATCTGAAGACAGAGCCTGCATGTGAGTGCAGGCTTTTTATTTCAACAAGGGAGCAATGAGAAGCCTTTTAACGCTTTCATCTGTTTTAATGTTTGGGCTGGCCTCCTGCGGAGACTCATCACTGACAAGAACACTCCCCAATGTCACCGGCTCAACAGGGGATGTCATGGTGGTGACTGACAAGTCTTTATGGGACGGAGCCCCCGGCAAAGCATTAAGAGAGGAAGTTGCACCTGTTCTCATAGGCCTGCCTCAACCGGAACCTGCCTTTGACCTGCAGCCCGTCAATCCCGCGGGCTTCCGCGACATACTGGTCTCTCACCGCAACATAATAATTACAGCAATTGACGGGAACAAGACTGAGCCGGAAGTGACATATGAACGGAACAGGTGGGCAGAGACACAACTCGTGATCAGTATTACGGCACCGGACACGACAAGCATGGCGTTATGCATCAGTAAAAATGCAGAAGCAATCCGCCAGCACATCAATGATGCTGAACGTGAGAGGCTCACGGCATGGCTTACTGAGTCGGCCGGAAGGAAAAGGAACATTGTCAGATCAGGCGAAAGCGCCTATGAGATCATCATGCCGGCAGGCTACAGAACTGACTTCACCCGCGAAGGACTCGTGATCATCTCTGCCGAGACACAGGCGACAACACAGTCAGTGATAGTATCTGTCGGTGATCGCCTCTCTCCCAGGATAGGATGCATCGAGCTTGCAGACATGACGGAGAAGGTTATGTCGGCAGAAATAAAAGGTCCTGACGGCGCATCATTCATGGTCATTGAAAAGCATATGACAGTCAGCTGCCGTTCCTTCAGGCGAAACGATACTGACTATATAGAAATGCGCGGGTTATGGACCCTTGAAGGAGGCTTCATGGGAGGGCCGTTCATCTCCTATGCTTTCATTGATCCGCAAACGTCACGGGCTGTGACAGTGACCGGCTTTGTCTACGCGCCGAGGGAGGAAAAGAGGGAGTTGTTGCGCCAGGTTGAGGCGCTGATGTACACCGTTCGCCGGGCTTCCTGAAGAGCTCTAATTCGCAAGACTTCCTGAAGAGTTCCTATTCGCCGGGTTTCCCGACAGCCATATAGCGCTGGTCTCTCCTTACCGGAATAAATCCCGCATCCCTGATAATCTGTTTCATTTCTTCAGGGTTGACCCTGAAGGCGTCACCGGCAGCGCTGACGACATTCTCCTCTATCATCACCGAACCAAGGTCGTTGGCGCCGCCGTGGAGTGAGATCATTGCCGTATCGCGGCCCACGGTGAGTATTGATGACTGTATGTTCGGAATATTATCAAGGACCAGCCTGCTCAGGGCAACCAGCCTCAGGTAGTCTGCCGCTGTGACACTGCTTCGGATACCGTCTTTATCAGCCAGCGGTGTGCCGCGGTCCATGAACGGCCACGGGATGAAGGTGATGAAACCGTAGTGTCCTTCGGGCTTCTCATCCTGCAGGTCACGCAGGCGAATCAGGTGTTCAATCCGTTCCGGCACGGTCTCAGCATGCCCGAACATCATTGTTGCCGACGTAGGCAGATTAAGCCTGTGCGCCTCGCGCATGACTCCCAGCCACTCATCGGCGGTAGCTTTGGCCGGGGAAACTTTTTTTCTGACCCTGTCAACCAGTATCTCCGCCCCGGCACCGGGAAGAGAATCAAGGCCGGCATCATTCAGTGCAACAAGAACCTCGCGGAAGCTCATCTTTGCCTTTGCGGCCAGGTAAACGATCTCAGGGGGACCAAGGGCATGCAGTTTTATCTGCGGCCACCGCTCCTTAAGGCCCCTGAAGAGACCGGTATAATAATCCAGGTCAAGGGCAGGGTTCATTCCTCCCTGAAGGAGAAGCTGATCGCCTCCAAGTGCGATCATCTCACGTATCTTGCTGTCGTATTCGGCATCAGTGGTTACATAGGCATCATCGCTCTTTGACGTGCGGCAGAAATTGCAGAAACGGCACTGGGAAAAGCAGATGTTGGTGATATTGACATTACGGTCTATCATCCATCCCACATGATTGTCGCTATGCGTCGCCGGCGTACAGAGTCAGCCATCCGGACAAGCAAAGCCAGGGAGGCCTCATTCCAGAGATCAAGAGCCTCTCCGGCAGTGAGTCCTTTGTCCCTTCCGAAATCTTTCTGTATAAATGTTCTCTGACAGCCATTTTATGATACCTTGCGCACTGTCAACGGTGACCGCAAAGGTAATACAATATAGCTAAATCATTGAATAATTTGATTAACTTTACAACCCTGAACATGGCATTGCGTGTTCAAAATACCGGAATAATAATGGAAAAAAAACCTATAATTGCCGGGATAACCCACGGGGATATCAACGGTATCGGATATGAAGTCATCATCAAGGCATTGGCCGAGCCGGCAATCATGGATCTTTGCGTACCCGTTGTCTACGGTTCACCCAAGGTAGCGGCCTATCACCGCAAGGTGCTTAATATAACCAACTTCAGCTTCAACAATATCAGGTCGGTTGATGAGGCACATCCCAGGAAACCCAACCTGGTTAACTGTCTCGGCGATGAGGTGCGTGTTGAGCTTGGCAAATCGACACCTGAAGGAGGTCAGTCGTCTCTGGCAGCGCTGGAGGCAGGTGTGGCTGACCTGATTAGCTCATAAGATCGATGTGCTGATCACAGGCCCCATCGACAAGCATAACATGCAATCGGACAAGTTTCATTTTACAGGGCATACCGATTATCTGAAGTCGAAGCTCAATGCCAATGATGTGCTGATGTTCATGTTATGTGAGAGCATGAAGATAGGGTTTGCCACCGGACACATGGCGCTGAAGGATGTTGCCGGTGCTCTTACAGTGCAGCTCATCATGCACAAGCTCAGGCTGATGAACCGTTCGCTGCTCCAGGATTTTGCAATACGCGGACCGCGCATAGCTGTTCTCAGCCTCAATCCTCATGCCGGTGAAAACGGTCTTCTGGGCACGGAGGAGAAAGACATGATCATACCTGCAATTGCCAAAGCCAATGAGGAGGGCATACTTGCTTTCGGGCCCTACTCTTCTGACGGGTTCTTCGGATCAGGTGCCTTCAGCAGGTTTGATGCCGTGCTGGCTATGTATCATGATCAGGGGCTGGGCGCCTTCAAGGTTATTGCCTTTGACACGGGTGTAAATTATACTGCAGGTTTACCGGTTATCAGGACCTCACCGGTGCACGGCACTGCGTTCGACATAACCGGCAAAAACGAAGCTTCAGGCAATTCGATGCGCCAGGCTATCTATACTGCCTGTGACATCTTCCGCAACAGGCAGATGTATGATGAGCTTATGCGCAATCCGCTGCAGCCTCAGAAGGTTGAGATACATGCTGACCATGTGGATGAGCTTCCTCCTGAACCGGAAAATTACGATCACGCCCTATGATTGATTATATAACCGGCAAAGTCACCGAACTCAATCCTGCCTGTGTGGTGGTTGAGTGCAACGGTATAGGATACAATCTCAACATTTCACTGAACACCTATGCTGCGCTTGAGAAAGCGGTCACCTGCAAAATACTGGTGCACGAAGCCATTCGTGAAGATGCTTACCTGCTGTACGGTTTTTCCGAAGCCGAGGAGCGTGATCTGTTCAGACAGCTCATCTCTGTTTCAGGCGTCGGTGCAAGCACTGCCCGCATCATGCTTTCATCGTTTAAACCGGCTGATTTGCGTCGGGCAATCGCTGATGCCGATGTCAATCTTATCAAGTCGGTAAAAGGCATCGGATTAAAGACTGCACAGCGAATAATTGTCGATCTGAAAGACAAGGTAGAAAAACATGCCGGTTCCGGTGAAATTATTGCATTTTCCGACAATACTGCGCGCGAAGAATCGTTATCTGCTTTAGTAATGCTTGGCTTTGCCAGGAACAGCGCCACAAAGGTTATTGATAACCTCCTGAAAGAGAACAGAAACCTTCAGGTGGAAGAAATAGTGAGGAGGGCGCTGAAACTCTTATAAATCAGAGGCGCCGGATTGCAGTTTTATCTAAAAAATAGAGGTCTGATAATCAGGGGGGGACTTCTAGTCGCCCTCTCAGTTGCCACTCTGTCTCTGTCTGCCCAGACTGCCGCCGATTCTCATCCTGAAACTCAACGCTGATCCTGCCCTTCCCTGGGAAGCCAGGAAATCATCCCCCCTTTATCTTGACAACCCGTCGAATATCACCACCAATGTCGAATATGACGGCCGCAATAATCAGTATATCATCTATCAGAAGATAGGCACACTCGATTACCGCAAGCCTGTCTTCATGAATCCGGATGAGTACAGGAAGTACGAGTTTGACCAGGCAATGCGTGAATACTGGGATGCGAACCTCCGGGGCGACGTCACCGGTTTCAGATCGTCACTGATACCCCAGATCGAGGTCGGGGGTGAGACGTTTGACAAGATCTTCGGAAGCAATGTGATAAACATCGTGCCGCAGGGATCGGCCGAGCTCATCTTCGGAATAAACATCTCGCACACCGAGAACCCGACGCTGTCGGAGAATCTGCGCACCATCCCTACCTTCGACTTTCAGGAAAAGATACAGATGAACGTCACCGGCACCATCGGTGACAAAATGGAGCTCGGCATCAACTACAACACCGAGGCGATGTTCGAGTTCGAGAACCGCACCAAGCTGGAATACTCCGGCAAGGAGGACGAGATCATCCAGAAGCTTGAGGCGGGAGATGTCACCCTTCCTCTTAACGGCACGCTTATCACCGGCAGCTACAGCCTCTTCGGACTGAAAAGCGAGCTGCAGTTCGGCAAGCTGACAATGACTTCGATCTTTTCACAGCAGAAGGGCGAGTCATCCGTGGTGGAGATGAAGGGCGGGGCTCAGCTGACTGACTATGAGATCACGGTCGATGATTATGAAGCCAACAGGCACTTCTTCCTGTCACAGAATTTCAAGGATAACTTTGATGTGGCACTCGAGAACCTTCCGATAGTAAGCACCGGACTGAACATCGAAAAGATCGAGGTCTGGATCACAAACGCTACCAGCCGTTTTGAAGATGTAAGCAACCGTAATATCGTTGCCTTCCTCGACCTTGCCGAGAACCAGGCGAACATTTACAATACAATACCACAGTTCCAGAGCACGCCGGGCTCTCCGATAAACCCGGCCAATAACAGCAATGCCCTGTATAACGAACTTAACACCACCTACGCCAGTGTGAGGAACATAGACCAGGTGGCTGATGCCTTTGCCTCACTGTACCCCGATTTTCAGATAGGCCGCGACTACGAAAAGATTGAGAACGCACGTAAGCTCACCGAACGCGAATACACTATAAACAGGCAGCTTGGTTACATCTCACTGAATGTGGCGCTGAACAACGATGAGGTGCTGGCAGTAGCCTATGAATACACGTACAACGGTGAGGTGTTCAAGGTGGGAGAGTTCTCGACAGACGGTATCAATGCTCCTGAGGCGCTGATCCTTAAGCTGATGAAGGGGACTACACTCAGTCCGCGCATACCCACCTGGGAGCTGATGATGAAAAACATTTACAACATCGGCTCGGGCCGTATTGAGGCAAGTAAGTTTGAAGTCAACATACTGTACCAGGATGACAAGACAGGCAACGCACTGAACTACCTGCCCGGAACACCGCTAAGCGACAAGGTGCTGTTGCAGGCGCTTGGTCTCGATCAGCTCAACTCACAGCTTGACAGGGTACCTGACGGGTTATTTGACTTTGTTGACGGCGTCACGGTGATGGCGGACAAGGGGCGCATTATCTTTCCCGTGAGGGAGCCTTTCGGGAGACACCTGCTGAAGTACTTAACTGATCCTGAACAGATACAAAAATACGTTTTCACGGAGCTTTATGATTCAACCCAGACGGTCGCCAGGCAGATGGCGGAGAAGAACAAGTACATCCTCAGCGGACAGTTTACATCAGCCACGGGCTCGGAGATAAGGCTGAACGTTGCCAATATACCGCAGGGCTCTGTGAAGGTGACTGCGGGAGGTGTGACACTCACCGAGAATGTGGATTATACAGTTGATTACAATCTCGGTTCGGTCAAGATCATCAACGCTGCCATTATTGAATCCGAAACACCTGTTCAGGTCTCGCTTGAAAGCAACCAGTTCTTCGGGTTGCAGACCAAGTCGCTCCTCGGAACCCATCTTAATTACCGGGTCTCCGACAAGCTTAACCTCGGAGGTACCGTACTGCATCTTACTGAGAGACCGTACACCCAGAAAGTCACTTACGGTGATGATCCGATCTCCAACACTATTTTCGGCTTTGATGCATCCTACAGGGCGGAGTCGACATTTCTTACAAATGCTGTTGACTGGCTGCCGTTCATTGAGACCAATGCGCCCTCATCAATAGATTTTTTTGGTGAGTTTGCACAGCTTGTCCCGGGGCACAGCAAGGCAATCACATCTGAAGGAGCTGTTTATATCGATGATTTTGAGGCCAGTGAGATATCCCTTGATCTGCGGGCATTCAATGCCTGGTCACTGGCGAGTGTGCCGCAGGGACAGGATCAGCTTTTCCCCGAAGCAAGACTGAGCAAGGATCTGCGGTCAGGTTTCAACAGGGCCAGAACGGCGTGGTACGTTATTGACCCCCTGTTTCTGCGCAACGGATCAACCACCCCTGATCATATTAAGGCTGATCCCGACCTTCAGTCAAGCCACTTCGTCAGGGAAATATACGAGACTGAGATATTCCCGTATAAAGAGTCTGCCAGCGGTATCCCCACGAATATATCAGTGCTCAACGTCGCCTTTTATCCTGATGAGAAGGGTCCGTACAACTTCGACGTGTCACCTGGCAGTTACTCAGCCGGTATCAATGCCGACGGTCTGTTGAATAATCCCGGCACGCGCTGGGGAGGGATGATGCGCGAGCTTCTTACAAATGACTTTGAATCGGCCAATATCCAGTATCTTAAGTTCTGGGTCATGGATCCCTTCGTTGAGAATCCTGATCATGACGGCGGTGATCTCTATTTCAATCTTGGAAATATTTCTGAGGATATCCTCCGGGATTCGCGCAAGATGTTTGAGAACGGTCTGCCAACATCATCGGTACTGGTCAACGTTGACACAACGGTCTGGGGACGTGTGCCTACCGTGCAGGCTGTGGTGCAGGCTTTTGACAATGACCCTCAGTCACGGCGTTACCAGGATGTGGGACTTGACGGTCTCAGCGATGAGGATGAGCTGTCTTTCTTTGACAGCTTTCTCCAGGCTGTCGGCGTGGTGGTCAGCCCTGAGGTGCTTGACTCGATCTTTATGGATCCGTCGAATGATGACTTCCATTATTTCCGCGGCAGCGACTATGACCTCTATGAGCTGGGCATTCTTGAGAGGTATAAGCATTTCAACGGCACGGACGGCAACTCACCCACTTCTGAGATGTCGGATGAATCATATCCCACCAGCGGTTCGACACTGCCTGATATGGAGGACATAAACCGCGACAACACGCTCAGTGAAACGGAGAGTTACTACCAGTATCACGTCAGTCTCAGGCCGGAGGATATGGTCGTCGGAAGAAATTTTATCGTTGATGCCGTTGATTACACTGCCACCTTTGCCAACGGAGAAAAATCACCTGTGACATGGTACCAGTTCAAGATCCCCGTAACTGATTACGAGAGGGTACTAGGCTCGATACGTGATTTCAAGTCGATAAGGTTCCTGCGTATGTTCATGCGCAACTTCGATGAGGATCTGATAATGCGTTTTGCCCGTCTTGAGCTTGTCAGGTCAGAGTGGCGCAAGTATAACCTCACTTTCTTCGAGGGCGGTGAACGCATCACCATCCCGGAGGAGGAGGATGGTACTTTTGAGATCAGCTCGGTGAGCATTGAGGAGAATGCCGGCAAGGAACCGGTGAACTATGTCCTGCCTCCGGGCTTTGACCGTGTCATTGACCCTGCCAACCCGCAGCTGACACAACTCAACGAGCAGTCGATGGTATTGCGCGTCAGGGAGCTTGCCGACGGTGATGCCAGGGCGACATATAAGGATGTCTCTCTTGACATGCGGCAATACCGTAAACTGAAAATGGAGGTGCATGCTGAAGCGCTGATAGGCGAGCCTTTACTGGAAGATGAGGTCACCGTGTTTGTAAGGCTGGGCTCAGATCATAAGAATAACTTCTATGAATATGAAATACCTCTCAAGCTTACTCCCTATGGCATGTACAGCAACGAAAGCGAGGAAGACAGAGCCATTGTATGGCCTGAGGAGAACAAGGTAGAGATTGACCTGTCGAAACTTCTTGATGCCAAGCAGGCACGCGACGAAGCTATGCGTGCAAGCGGATCCACACTCAGCGAAGGAGATGTTTATTCAATGTTCATCGACGGTGCCCGCATTTCAGTCAGCGGTAATCCCAACCTGAGCAATGTAAAGGTCGTTATGGCAGGTGTCAGGAACCCGATCAGGACCCGTAATCCGTTGAATGACGATGGCGCACCCAAGTCAGCCGAGGTGTGGATAAACGAATTGCGACTGAGCGACTTCCGTGAAGACGGAGGCTGGGCTGCAAACGCTCAGCTGCAGGCTCATCTGGCTGACCTTGGCACAGTTAACCTTGTTGGCCAGACAAGCACCGCCGGATGGGGCAGTATCGAGAAGAAGGTAAATGAACGCAGCATGCAGCAGGTCATACAGTATGATCTGTCATCGAACCTGGAGCTCGGGAAATTCTTCCCTGAAAAAGCCGCCATGCGGATACCGGTCTATATGGGCTTTTCCGAGAACCGCATAAGGCCGCAATATGACCCTCTTAATCCGGATGTCCCCCTTAATGAGGCGCTTGACAATGCAGCGAACAAGGCAGAAAGGGATTCTATACTCAATCTGGCGGAGGATTATCTGCGCCGTACTACCATAACAGTCAGTAATGCAGGTACATCACGAAGGGGAGAGAAGCCTCATGCATGGGACCCTGCAAATCTGTCAGTAAGCTATGCCTTTAATGAGATATATAACTCAGGCACCAAAACTGAGATTGACGTTGAAAAGACACGCAGGGCAGGTGTATCATATGACTATGAGGCAATGCCGAAGAACTATACACCCTTCCAGAAATCGGGATTGTTCAGCTCACCCGCCTTCAGGCTGATCAAGGACTTCAATATCTATCTCTTCCCGAAGCATATTACCGTCAGAACTGACATCTACCGTTATTACAACGAAGTCAAGACGCGCAATATCAACAATTCCAGCCTGCTTATCCAGCCCACCTTTACAAAGGACTTTCAATGGTCAAGGTTCTATGACATAAAGTATGATATCACGAAGCAGTTGAAGTTCGACTTTACTGCCAGCACCATTGCGCGCATTGATGAACCCCAGGGCGGCGTTGACAAGCAACGTTACCCCGATATCTATGATGAATGGCGTGATTCAGTCATGACAAGCCTCTCCAATTTTGGCAGGACAACAAACTACTATCACCTCTTCAACATCAACTATAATATTCCCGTGAACAAGCTGCCGCTTTTATCATGGGTAACCTCCAATCTGCGTTACAATGCGAGGTATGACTGGCTTGCAGGCACAGTCTTCCCTGATTCAATGAACATTGAGACAGGAAATACAATCAAAAACTCAAGCAACGGACAGCTCACCGTACAGGCCAATCTGACCAATCTCTATACCAAGAGCAAATTTCTCAAGGAGGTTGAGGCTACGACACAGCCCGGGGCAAAAAGCCGGATGAGCCTGGGATATGAGGAGGTCACTCACACCAGGAACGGCCTGCCTCTGAAGGCCGGCAAGCCGAGAATAGTAAATCATAATCTCAAAACAAAAGATATCACTGTCACTGTGACAGCTTCTGACGGTACACCGGTGACCGGAAAATTCGACATTGTTTCTGACATGAGAATAGACTATACACCCGATACGGACGTCACCAATGCAAGCATTGTAGTGAAGGGCAGGGTGGAGAAGAAGCCCAGCATGGCCAGCGTTGCCGGGAGGTATCTTATCCGTGCCCTTATGATGGTGCGGAACGTCTCAGGGACATATACAAGTGATCAGGGACATATATTGCCGGGATATCTTCCGGGAGCAACAGTTCTGGGACAGCAGAACTACGAGGGCATATCAGCACCGGGATGGCGTTTTCTGGCAGGCCAGACTGATGAGCGTTTCTTTGATGAGGCAGTCAGCAACGGGTGGATTACGACGGACACCCTGCTGAACAACCCTGCGGCATACAGTCAGCGGGAGCAGATAAACCTCAGGGCTAACATTGAACCGTTCCCCGGCCTGCGTATCGATCTTACAAGTGACCGCCGTTATTCGGAGACGATCTCATCATACCTGAGGGCAGACAGTAACGGCAACTTCCCTGACAGTACCCGCAACACCCGCATGACGGGTAACTTCACGATCTCAGTGATATCATGGGGTACAGCCTTCGAGAAGATACCAAAGTCAGGTGATTATGTCTCACAGACATTTGAAAATTTCAAGGAATATACATCCATTATCTCACAGAGGAGGGGTGATGAGCGCAGTGCAACTGACCCATCTTATGACCCGAACGTTGACCCGTTACCGGGGAGCCTGTTGAAGGACCCTACGCAAGCGGCTACGGCATGACATCAAGCGAGGTTCTGGTGCCGGCATTTCCTTGCTGCTTACACGAAGAGAGACCCGAATAAGATCACACTGGAGACTTTCCCCTCGTGGATACATATGATGCCCAACTGGCGTATAAATTTTGAGGGACTGACAAAGTTCGCTGCAGTCAGAAAAGTATTCAACTCTGTGAGCCTCTCACACCAGTACAGATCAACATATACAATCGGTTCATTTAACAGCAGTCTCTACTATGACCCGAATGCCTCAGGGTTAAGCATGATACGTGACATGAGCTCGAACTTCATTCCGCAATTCGAGATTAACGCTGTTGTTATCAACGAGCAATTCAGTCCGTTGATCAATATTGACCTGGGATGGAAGAACTCGCTTACGACCAGGATGGAGTACCGCAAGTCGCGCACCGTCACCCTTAACCTGGCAAGCAACCAGGTGGCCGATATCAGGAATGATGAGATAACCATTGGGGCCGGTTACAGGTTTGACAATGTGGCAATCACCCTGAAGTCACGCGGTGGCCAGCGTGCTCTGGAGAGCGACCTTAACCTGAGGCTTGATTTCTCGATGAGGAATAACAAGACCCTGGCCCGCAAGCTGATAGAAGAGGTCAATCAGCCCGTCGCCGGCCAGAAGGTCTTCACCGTTGGAGCCACAGCAGACTATGTGCTGAGCGACAGATTCATGCTGCAGATATATGCTGATCATAACCTGAATGACCCGTTTGTGGCCAACACCTTCCGTACTTCCAACACCAATTTCGGCTTCACACTCAGGTTTACCCTTGTGCAGTAACAGCTTCACGGGTAAGGTTAAATAATCCGAAAATCAGTTTTTTAATATTAAAAAAGATGTATTTTTGACAACCTGACATTTACCCGGGATAGTTAAACTAATTAAATCATAAAGTGATGAATGTTCCAGCAAATCTGAAGTACACCAAGGATCATGAGTGGGTTCTTGTTGAAGGCAAGGAGGCTACTATTGGTATTACTGACTTTGCACAGCGTGAGCTTGGCGATATAGTTTTTATTGAGATAGAGACCATGGGGGAGAAGCTTGGCCACGGTGAAGTCTTTGGCACTGTTGAAGCAGTGAAGACGGTGTCTGATCTTTTCATGCCTGTGAGCGGCACTGTAACAATAAAGAATTCGGAGCTTGACGATGCTGCCGAGCTTGTCAACAGCGATCCTTACGGCAAAGGCTGGATGATAAAAGTGGCTATGGATGATTTGTCAGAGCTGGATACACTGCTTGATGCCGAGGCATATATGAAGCTGATCGGAGCATAGACCCACAAATAATAATACAAAAAAAAGCTGCTCCTGGGCAGCCTCTTTTTTATTTGCGATTTGCGATTTTGCGAATTCATCGACTTTGATTAAAGTGTCTTTTTAACCTTGACCGTCTGGTAACCTTCAACAATATCGCCAACGTTGATGTCATCGAAATCGTTGATGTTCAGTCCGCACTCGTAGCCTGAGGTAACCTCTTTCACATCATCCTTAAACCGCTTGAGCGAGCCAAGTTCACCGGTATGAACCACGATGCCGTCACGTATGACCCTGACTTTGGTGTTACGCGTGATCTTGCCTTCGCGGACAAAACATCCGGCGATGGTGCCGACTTTACCGATCTTGAATACTTCACGTACCTCAATTGTAGCCACTATCTCTTCCTTGATCTCAGGTGAAAGCATGCCTTCCATTGCTGCCTTGATCTCCTCAATTGCATCATAGATAATTGAATAGAGGCGGATGTCAATGCCTTCCTTCTCAGCCAGTTTCCTGGCGCTGAATGACGGTCTTACCTGGAAGCCAACCACCACGGCATTGGATGCAGCAGCAAGAAGGATATCAGATTCAGATATCTGTCCGACAGCCTTATGGATTATGTTAACCTGTATCTCCTCAGTTGAGAGTTTGATGAGAGAATCACTCAGTGCTTCAACTGATCCGTCAACGTCGCCCTTGACAATGATATTAAGCTCCTGGAAGTTTCCTATCGCAATCCGGCGACCGATCTCATCAAGAGTGATATGTTTCTGTGTACGCAATCCCTGCTCTCTCTGCAGCTGTGCTCTCTTGGTAGCTATCTCTTTTGCCTCATTGGGAGACTCCATGACATTGAACTTGTCACCTGCCTGCGGAGCTCCGTTGAGACCGACGATGAGCACCGGAGCTGACGGTCCGGCTTCATCAACCTTCTGGTTACGTTCGTTGTACATAGCCTTGACATGGCCGAATGATGCTCCTGCAAGAACAACCTCACCGAGATGAAGCGTACCTGCTTTCACAAGTATGGTTGCCATAAAGCCGCGTCCCTTGTCAAGTGAAGACTCCAGAATGGTGCCGAGGGCAAGTTTGTCAGGATTGGCTTTCAGGTCAAGCATCTCAGCCTGCAGGAGGATCTTTTCAAGCAGCAGGTCAATGTTGACGCCGCTCTTGGCTGAAATCTCCTGTGACTGGTACTTGCCGCCCCACTCCTCAACAAGGAAATTCATTGAGGCAAGCTCCTCGCGTATCCTGTCAGGATTAGCTGTCTGCTTGTCAATCTTGTTGATTGCAAATATTATAGGTACACCTGCTGCATGTGCATGGTTTATCGCCTCACGTGTCTGAGGCATGACGCCGTCATCGGCAGCAACAACGATAATAACGATATCGGTTATCTGGGCACCTCTTGCACGCATGGCTGTGAAAGCCTCATGACCCGGGGTGTCAAGGAAAGTGATGATCTTTCCATTGTTAAGTGACACGCTGTAAGCACCGATATGCTGTGTTATTCCTCCTGCTTCACCCGCGATCACGTTAGTGTTGCGGATATAGTCAAGGAGTTTTGTCTTACCGTGGTCGACGTGTCCCATGACGGTGACTATCGGCGGGCGCGGAACGAGGTTAGACTGTTCATCTTCCTCTTCCCTTACCGCTTCCTGAAGCTCGGCGCTGACAAACTCAACGGTGAAACCAAATTCTTCTGCCACCATAGCCATCGTCTCGGCATCAAGCCTCTGATTTATTGAGACGATAAGACCGAGGCTCATACAGGTAGATATGATATCAATCACCGGAACGTCCATCATGGTCGCCAGCTCGTTTACAGAAACAAACTCAGTGACTTTCAGAACGCTCTTTTCGAGTTCTTTCTTCTCGGTGTCATCCCTCATTCTCTGGCTGACGGCATCTCTCTTGTCACGACGGTATTTGGCAACTTTGGACTTGCTCTTGCTCATGAGCAGGTTCACGTCCCTGATGTTCTTGGAGACATCTTCCTTGTCAACCTCAGGCCGCAGTGCCCGGAATGATTTCTTCCTGTCGGGGCGATGGTCCCTGGTACCGCTGCTCACCGGTTTCTTGTCTTTTTTGACTTCGGCGACCTGACCCGGTGCCTGGTCGAGAGCAACTTTTTCCCTTGGTCTGGCTTTTATCCTCTCACGCTTTTTCCTGTCATCATGCTTCTGCCGTGCTTCGGCAACCTGTTCCTTGGTCTTCTTGACTTCAGGCACCAGTTCTATTTTATCAATGATCGTCGGACCGGTAAGTTTTTCATATCCCGGACGGTAGATCTCAGTCTCTTTGGGTTCATGGGTGACAGGCGTTATAACAGGGGCTTCCGGCGGTTCTGTCCGGGCAACTGGCTGTTCTGCCACTGGCTCTGTAACAGGTACAGCGCTTTCAGGCTCCACGACAGCCGTCTTCGGAGCGGTTTTCTTGGTTCCCTTTTCCGGCTTGCCGGTGAGCTTTTCGAGGTCTACCTGACCTACAACCTTTGGTTCTTTCTTCAGTCTGGCAGTCTCAGTTTCAGATTCAGCAGGCGTGATTTCAGGGACAACCGGTTCAGGCGTTTTGGTCTTTTCCGGTACCGGTGCAGTTTCTTTCTTCACCGTTTTGGCCGGAGGGGTAAGATCAATCTTTCCAACGGTCTTTATCTCCGGCTTTTTTACCTCGGTATGCAGGTCAATATGCTTCTTCACCCCCGAGATGTCGGTAATAAGGAAATCTTCATCAGGCTCTGATGAATCACCTTCCTTAACTGTCGCCATATCATCGATGGAGAGCGACTTCTTGAGAGTAACCTTCTCTTTGAGAGCCAGTTTATCGGCATCCTTTTTAACACTGAGGTCGCCGCTGTACTCTTTCAGTATCAGTGTATATGCCTCAGGAGGAATTTTGCCGTTGGGGTCATGACTGATTTCAATTCCCTTTTTGTGAAGGAAATCAACAATAGTCTGTATCCCAACATTGAATTCGCGGGCTGCTTTGCTTAAACGTATGGCCTTCTTGTCTTCAGTCATATATCCCTTTATAGTACCTCTTAAATAAATATTCAATCACTTCTTCCCTGTCAGGGAGAAGGTTATTCTTTTTCCAGTTCCGCCTTGAGGATATTCACAACTTCCTTTATTGTTTCCTCTTCAAGGTCTGTTCTCTTTGCAAGGTCATGCACGGTAAGCCTGAGCACACTGCGGGCAGTGTCGCAACCGATGGCTTTCAGCGCATCAATGACCCATCCTTCAATCTCATCTGCAAACTCATCCAGAGAGACGTCTTCCTCATCCTCGTTATCCGGTTCGCGGTAGACCTCAATATCATACCCTGTAAGCTGTCCTGCCAGCTTGATGTTCAGCCCGCCCTTGCCAATGGCCAGGGAGACCTCACTGGGTTTGAGGTATATCTCTGCTTTCTTCTCTGATTCGATAAGCTTGATCGACGATATTTTTGCGGGGTTGAGCGCCCTGGTGATGAACAGCTGATTGTTTGAAGTGAAGTTTATGACATCAATGTTCTCATTGCGCAGCTCACGTACGATACCGTGTATCCTTGATCCTTTCATGCCCACGCATGCTCCGACAGGGTCAATGCGCTCGTCATAGGATTCGACTGCCACCTTGGCTCTTTCGCCAGGTACCCTGACAATCTTTCTGATGGTGATCAGTCCGTCAAATATCTCCGGAACCTCCAGTTCGAAAAGTCTTTCGAGGAAGACAGGGGATGTGCGGCTGAGAATGATGTTGGGAGTATTGTTTTTCATTTCCACCCTGATGACCACGGCGCGGATGGTATCACCCTTGCGGAAATGATCGGAGGGGATCTGTTCTCCCTTCGGAAGGATCAGTTCATTGCCGTCATCATCAAGGACCAGGGTCTCACGTTTCCATACCTGGTACACCTCACCGGTGACGATATCGCCGATACGGTCTTTATATTTGAGATAGATATTGTTCTTTTCCAGGTCAAGGATGCGTGCCACAAGGTTCTGTCTGAGGGCCAGGATAGCCCTGCGGCCGAAGTCCAGGAATTTAACCTCGTCAGAAACCTCTTCGCCCACCTCATAGTCTTCATCTATCTTATGGGCCTCTGTAAGGGGTATCTGGGTGTTTGGATCGGTGAATGCCTCATCTTCAACAACCTCACGGTTACGCCAGATCTCAAAGTCACCCTTATCGATGTTGACAATAATGTCAAAGTTTTCTGCCGCACCGTATTTCTTGGCGAGCATACCCCTGAATACATCCTCGAGCACACTCATCATGGTGGGCCTGTCAATATTCTTCAGCTCCTTGAACTCTGAAAAGGTATCGATTAAATTAACGTTTTCCATTGTGGTAATGAATTCTGTTATTTGAATGATATTATTACTTTAACTGACTTAACATCCTCATAATTAAATGATCTGATCACTGAGGTGACTTCCTTCTTCTTCTCTTTTGTGTCAACTCTCAGGTCAAAGCCGCCGTGGGTGATGTTCATGAGCGTACCCTTCACCAGGGAGCCGTCATTTGAAACCACCTCTACAAGACGACCCTCGTTCTTGCGGTACTGTTCGATTACCAGAAAGGGCATCTCAAGTCCCGGTGAAGAGACATTGAGTTCAAAATCCCCAACCGCTTCTCCCAGCTCACTGCTGATAAATCTGCTCATCGAAGCGCAGTCGTCAATGGTCACGCCTTCATTCCTGTCAATGAGGACAGTGATCCTGCCGGTGCTGCTCAGCCTTACATCAACCAGGAAGATGCCGGTGCCGATTATATGGCGCTCTGCAAGTTTCCTTATATGATCTTTTGTAATCATCGTCTGTTTTTTGATAACAAAATAGGGGACTTTTGTCCCCTAGGCCATTCGTACCCCCTTCTATTCCGGTGCAAAGATAACATCATTTTTTAAATAACAAATGAAGCACGGTGTGAATATTCAACAATTACTTTGTATGTGAAGCTTTTCTGAAGTAATTTTGGGGACAGTTAATTATTTTAAAACATTAACTCAGCGGCATTTGACTAACAAGAACAAGATTATCAATGATCCGGTATATGGATTTATCTCCATGCCCTGTGATCTCATTTTCGACCTTGTGAGCCATCCGTGGTTTCAGCGTCTGAGAAACATACGGCAGCTGGGGCTCTCCAGCTATGTATATCCGGGTGCTGTGCACAGCCGCTTCCAGCACAGCCTGGGTGCCATGTACCTGACCACACAGGCTGTACACACTCTCCGGACCAAGAATATTGATATTACACCGGCAGAGGAGGAGGCGGTGCTGGCAGCCATCCTGCTGCATGACATTGGACACGGACCGTTCTCACATGCTCTTGAGCACTCTCTGATAGAGGATATGCCTCACGAGACGATGTCACTCATGATCATGGAGCAGCTGAACAGCCAGTTTGAGGGCAGGCTCACCGACGCCATTGCTGTCTTTAAGGGGACCTATCCGAAGAAGTTTTTCCATGATCTTGTGACAGGACAGATGGACATGGACCGCATGGATTATCTCAGGCGCGACAGTTTTTTTACCGGAGTCATTGAGGGGTCAGTGGGGTCTGACAGGATTATCAGGATGCTTAATGTGGCTGATGACCGGCTGGTGGTGGATGAGAAAGGCATTTATTCAGTTGAAAAGTTTCTGATAGCCAGGCGTATGATGTACTGGCAGGTATATAACCACCGTACTGTCGTATCTGCTGAAAACCTCCTTACAGATCTGCTGATAAGGGCACAGGGAGATGACAGCCCGGGGAACCGTACTCTTTGCCACACCGGCCCTGACATATTTCCTTCAACAGCGGCACCGTCCGGGCAGCGGTGAGAATACAACCGAAATGATCAGCCGGTTTCTGGAGCTTGATGAGAGTGATATATTTGCATCGACAAAGGTGTGGATGAACTCAGACAGACAAAGTGCTTGCCGACCTGTGCCGGCGCTTCGTAACAAGAGACCTCCTGGGTATTGAACTGCAAAACAGTCCCTTTGACGAAAAAAAGGTGACTGAACTGGCAAATAAGGCAAAGGTTATATTGCATCTCCGGGACGACGAAGTCAGGTTTTACGTCAACACGGGAGACGTTTATAACCAGACATATGCGCCCGGTACACCGGAGGTACGCATACGACTCAAGAACGGAACAATAAAAGATATCACAGCTGTATCTGATCTGTTTGACAAAGATGCACTGTCAGAGAAGGTGACGAAATATTACCTCTGTTATCCGAAAGAAATATTTACAAAATAAAACATCTTAAAATGGAATTTACAGTCGCGATGATAGCCCAGTTACTCAAGGGCACGGTTGAGGGTAATCCCGAAACGAAGTTGAACACCTTTGCCAAAATCGAAGAGGGACATGAAGGGGCACTCTCGTTCCTTTCAAATCCCAAATACGAAACCTATATTTATACCACGGGCTCATCGGCAGTGCTTGTAAGAAATGACTTCAAGCCCGCAAAGGAGGTAAAAGCCACCCTGATCAGGGTGGAGGATCCTTATCAGGCTCTGGCACTGTTGCTTGCAATGTATGACCAGGCAAAGCCCGCAAAGAAGGGGATACATCCCACAGCGGTTATTGAAGATAGTGCCACGATTGGCACAGATGTTTATGTCGGAGCGTACGCGGTGGTATCTGAGAATGCTGTCATTGGAAACGGATGCAGCATCTATCCGCATGTGTTCATCGGCGACAGCGTGAAAGTAGGCAACAACTGCAAGCTGTATCCCGGGGTGAAAATTTATAAAGAGTGCATTATCGGCAATGACTGCGTACTGCATGCCGGAGTTGTGATCGGGGCTGACGGCTTCGGCTTTGCGCCGGCGGCTGACAACAATTATATGAAGATACCTCAGATCGGGAATGTCATCCTGGAAGACAATGTGGAGATAGGAGCCAACACCTGCATTGACAGGGCAACAATGGGCTCCACCGTGGTGCAAAAAGGTGTCAAACTTGACAATCTCGTGCAGATCGGACACAATGTGGTGATTGGTGAAAATACCGTTATAGCTGCACAGTCAGGCATCGCAGGCTCGACAAAAGTCGGGAAAGAACTGTATGATGGGAGGTCAGGTGGGGTTAGTTGGTCATGCGACCATCGCTGACGGATGCAAGATAGGCGCTCAGTCAGGGATAGGCGGAAGCATCAAGGAGGAGAATGCCAGCGTCTTTGGTTCTCCCGCCATTGAAGCCAGAATGTTTATCCGAAGCTATAAATACTTCATCAAACTTCCTGAACTGAATAAAAAACTGGAGGAGCTTCTGAAGACTGTTGATTCCCTGAAAAACAAATAGTTTTCCCCGGTGTTCCATGGGAAATCGGTTGAACCTCATACAGATATATTCCTTTCGCTTGGAGCATTCGAAAAAAAATTCACTTTATTTGTACCGATTTTTAAAAAGTTATCGATGAGTGAAAAGCAAACAACCCTGGCTAAAGATGTTACTCTCAGAGGCAAAGGGTTGCATACGGGAGTTGATGTCACCATTACTTTCAGACCGGCACCCGCAAACAGCGGATACAGGTTCTGCCGTGTCGATCTTCCCGGTAAACCGTTAATAGATGCTATAGCTGATAATGTGACGGAGACATCGCGGGGAACCACCCTGGTACAGGGCGAGGCTTCTGTGGCGACCATTGAGCACGTGCTGGCAGCTTTTTCGGGGATGCAGGATCGACAATGCACTGATTGAAATAGACGCTCCCGAGGCTCCGATCATGGGAGGGAGCTCACATATGTTCGTCGAGGCCATAAAGGAGGCCGGGATAACAGAGCTTAAGGATGACCGTAACTATTACGTAATAAGAGAGAAGATCACTTTTTCGGATGAGGAGCACGGCGTTGACCTGATTGTTTATCCGGATGACCACTTCAGCGCTCATGTGCTGATTGACTATAATTCCAAGATCCTCGGGAACCAGTATGCCATCCTTGATGACATAAGGAATTTCGAGAAAGAGGTCAGCTCAAGCCGCACTTTTGTTTTCTTCCATGAGCTGGAACCACTGTTCCGCATGGGACTGATAAAAGGCGGTGATATGGAGAATGCAGTGGTGATACTGGAACGTGAGGTTGAGCAGGAAGAGATTGACCGTATAGCCACGATGTTCAACAAACCGGGCATAACAGAGCATCACGCCGGGGTACTGAACAACACCAAGCTCAGGTTTCCCAATGAACCGGCACGGCATAAGCTGCTTGACCTGATCGGCGACCTGTCGCTTGTAGGCCAGCCCATTAAAGGCAAGGTGGTTGCAACACGCCCGGGACATTATTCAAATACCAGGCTTGCGAGACTGATACGTCAGCAGATCAAGAGACAGGCGACAAAGAAGGAGATACCGCTGCTTGATACAACCAAGCCGGCCGTGATGGATATCGAGAAGATAAAAAAGCTTCTGCCTCACCGTTTTCCCATGCTGATGGTTGACAGGATCCTTGAGCTGACTGACAATCATATTATCGGGATGAAGAACACGACCTACAATGAGGCTTTCTTTCAGGGTCATTTTCGTGGATGAACATGTCTTCCCGGGTGTGCTGATTGTCGAAACCATGGCACAGGTGGGAGGAATACTTGTGCTCAGCAATGTTGATGAACCGGAGAAATATTCGACGTATTTCCTTAAGGTCGACAGGATGAAGTTCAAGCACAAGGTTGTACCCGGAGATACAATAATTATAAGGTGTGATCTCACCGAACCCATCAGGCGTAACATTGTCATCATGTACAGCCAGGCTTTTGTGGGACAGAAGCTGGTGGCCGAGGGTGAGATGACGGCACAGGTTATAAAGAACAGGTAACAATATATGATTTCAGCTTTAGCACATATTGATCCGAAGGCCCAGCTGGGCGAAGGGGTTATCGTTGAACCGTTTGCCTATATACAGGGCGATGTTGTCATTGGGGACGGAAGCTGGATAGGTCCCGGTGCAGTTATTTACGACGGTGCCCGTATCGGCAGGAACTGCCGTATCTTTAACGGGGCCTCAGTGTCGGCCATACCCCAGGACCTGAAGTTCGAGAACGAAGCTTCAACCCTGGAGATAGGTGACAATACCACAGTCAGGGAGTTTGCCACCCTGCACAGGGGAACGAAGGCCAAAGGAAAGACAATTATCGGGAAAGACTGCCTGATTATGGCTTACTGTCATGTGGCGCACGACTGTATCATAGGTGATCATGTGATACTTGTATCATATACGGGCCTTGCGGGTGAGGTGGAGGTTGGCGACTGGGCTATCCTCGGCGGCGGATCGATGGCACATCAGTTTGTGCATATCGGTGCTCATGCTATCGTTGGAGGCGGATCAAAGGTGCGCATGGACGTGCCGCCGTTTATAAAGACGGACAGGGAACCAATGACTTACATGGGATTAAACGTGGTAGGGCTTGAGCGCAGGGGGTTCAGCAAGGAGAAGATTCATGAGTTGCATGAGATATACAGGGCCTTTTACAATATGGGAATGAACACTGCGCAGGCGCTGGAGCATATTGACCGCCAATTTTGTTCCGACGGAGGAGCGCGAATATATCTTAAGGTTTATAAAGAACTCGAAAGAGGGGTGTCATCAGGGGGCGTTAAGCCCCTTTTTTTATGGCATGGGTATAAAACACGAATGGGAACCATACTGTACGTATAAGTTCCCATTCCGACGAGTGACAGCCATGACCGTCACAATCGCCATGTTACTGTTATTACAGCCGGTTCATCTCTCTTACTCCTGCCTTTCCGAAGTCTGTCGGTCTCCCCGAAGGAAGTGCGGACTTTGTTCCGGTGTCTTTTCTGTGCTTTTTCATCGCCTTGCGGCTTTTACGAAGCGCATACTGGAACGCGGAGCCATGAACCCCTGAGACCGGACACTCCCCGAAGGGATAGCTGCTGTCCTGCCCGGACCATCTCCATCCTATCCTCGCCGGTTTGGATGGCATGATGTTCCTTTCTCTGAACGGGCACTTGTGCTGCTTTATTAGCTTTCAGCCTGCATTTGTGTTGCTCTCCTCGCCCGGTTGTTACACTGTTTGAAGATTGCCCCGTCAGACCGCCAGGATGGGAAGGCCTCTCAGCCTGCACCCGTGACGGACGCTTTAAGACCGTGATCTTTCAGCGTGAGACTCTGAAGTCTGATGTAATTTCAGAGTGATAATTAAACCATTCGAAAGAACCTTCTTACCTCAGAGCGACCCTTTATCGCTCACATGGTCTGACAAATATAGGAAGAGGACATTTACATGTCAAATTTTTTACGCTAATAATGCCATAATAGAAAGAACAGGAAATTCACAGAGTTATTAACGGGACTTAATTACTGTTAATAAGACACTTAACTATAAAAAAGACGGGGTTATTAACACGATGTTAATAACCCCGCATGTTTATTCTTTGAAAGTACCTGTTATTCAAGTATTACCTTCTTGTCCTTGGGATGTTTAACAGTGTAGGTGAGTATAATCTCCCTGGTCTGCGCGTGGCTCGACCCTGAAAGTCCCAGACAATCTCTCCGGTGACCCGGTTGAGGATACCTCCTGTGAGTTCAGTAGCTTCAACGGTGATATCACTGTTCTGTGACAAAGGTATCTGATCACGGAGCTTCACGTCAGCAGCCTGGCTCTTGTTGTTACGTACCGAAATAAGGAAGGACATTGTCTCAACCTTGTTGGCACCAATCAGTTTCTGAGAGGTGAAATCTTTCCTTTTTTCACGCTTAACAGTAATATTGTTGTCAGCCCCGAGCGATACCGGCAGGGTATCAGTCAGCTCTGCAGTGTTGATATAGCCTTTGCCGGTAAAGGTGTTGCTGAAATAAATATTTGATTCGCCGGGCAGAAGGTTATACTTGATTCCATTCTGTAATGTAACCCATAAGGTAGGCTGAGCCGTTGCAGCTTGGGTGTGGCTGCATAGCTGTATGTTGCAGGAACAGTCAGTCTCTGAAGCTCCACCACCTCCGGCTTGCCGTCTGACAGGATGGTCTGTGGTACATTTACGTCGAAGCTGAAGCTGATGGTTGATTCACTTACAGTGACGGGCAGCGGAGCGCTCTCCTGCTCCATCATCATGGCATCTTCAGCTTTTTCATCACGGGCAGCCGGCATTGATTTTGCACCTCTGACAACAACCATCTCATTCAGTTCCTGATATCCATACGGATTGATAAAAGTCAATGAACCACGGGTTCAGGGTCGGGAGCGCACCTGCAGTCATAGGTGAGGCATTCGAAAGGCTCACCTTTACATCCTTCCAGTCTATGCCGCTGTTCTGCCAGATATTTGCCCTGTAAATGATTGATGCCGGCGATGAGATATCATCAACACGGATATCATAAGCCGGGTACCAGCCCGCATTCATCACAACATAAGAAAGTTTCAGCTTCCCGGTGACAGCTTTTGTTCCGGTAACAGTCACGACTATCTCGCCAGTGGGCAGCTTCGACTTGTCGACCGTGGCCGCCAGCTGGCTCTCAAGCTTCTTCTTCTCTTCATTGTATTCCTTAATCACCCTGTTTTTTTTGAGGACAGCCATCTTGACTGATTCTATATTTGATGAGTACAGATCCATCAATACTTTAAGCTGGTCGGGAGTAATGGTGGATTTGTTGGTAACGACGTCATAATTCGATTTAAGGAAAAGCTCTTTCTCAAGGAGCACATCAACGGCAGTCTGTTCATTCTCAATTTTCACGGTAAGTGCCTCGATCTTTTCCCTCAGTATGGTAATGGCTTCTGTTTCTGTCGGATTCTCGAGGTAGTTATTCCGGTGGTTGACACCCATGATCATGAAATCACCCTCACCTTTTACCTGTATGCTGTTGGGGTCAATGTACGGAGAAAGGCCGCCGGCCACTATGTCGACGGTGCCTGACTGCACCGAAAAAGGCAGTTCACCGTATAACTGTGCTCCCTGCCGGAAGACAGTTACCTGGCTGACGGTTGATGCGATATACTTCTCCTGACCTTCAGTCGTTAATGCCGAAAGTGCCAGGGCTAAAAGTGTTGCGAATAAGAATTTTTTCATTTCTGTTAATTTTTTTATAAAGGTATTCAAAAAGAAGATTACCCCGGAAAATTGGCAAAAAGCCTGCCAGTATTATTACATAAAAACAGGGAGGACCTCACAGAGACCCTCCCTTGATATAAACCTAAAACTCAAACCTAACCATTATAATCCCTGAGAACGCTCATCAGCTTCTGGCGTGCGAAAAAGATGCGACTCTTTACCGTTCCAAGCTTGAGATTGAGCCCCTCTGCTATTTCTTCATATTTATATCCGTTAAGATGCATGCGGAAGGGTTGACGGTAATCGTCATGCAGCGCCTCAATGGCCTTCTCGATCTCATTCTCTGAGTAAGACGAGTCGGGTGAAATGCTTCCCTTGTCAGAAGGAAGGTTGATATAATAAAGCTCCTGCGTGCCGTCCATCATTGTGTTTTCCCTCATCTTCCTGCGGTAATTGTTAATGAAGGTGTTTTTCATTATTGTGAAGATCCAGGCCTTGAGGTTCGTGGCATCCACGAACTTGTCCTGGTTCTGTATGGCTTTCAGGAATGTATCCTGAACGAGGTCAAGTGCGTTGTCGCGGTCGAGTGTAAGACTGAGAGCGTACTTCTGAAGATTGCCCTTCAGACTTATAATGCTTGATGTGAATTCATTTGCAGTCATTTCTCAGCATTTTTACTTGTTTGTTGATACAAAGTTAAACGAACATATTAAGATAAACAAATCCGAATATCCTTTAATTATGATATTTTGATGAGTTTTGGACATTGATTCTAAACATAATATAATTGATAATTGAGATTATTAATAGATGTTTGTATAAATTAGGACATGAAGGTATTATTTTATTTGCTGACGGTAGCAGAGTGCTCCATCCGCCAATCCTTTCCTGCCGGTTGGCGTAGGAAGGGAGAAGTGCCATTTTTCCATGCGAGGGAGCATGATGAAAGGGCGGAAGAGTGGCAAGGGGAGAGGAGTAGCGCCTCAGCCATCTTTTAATTATCTTTACAAAAAAGATCTTATGGAGATAAAAGAATATCCTTGCGGAAAAACAGCAACGTATAAATTTGATACTGCCGGTACGCCGAAAGCAGTCATACTCCTTGTACACGGTTTTGGAGAGCATTCGGGCAGATACAGCGATTGGGCGACGAAGTTCAATGAACAGGGTATCTCGCTGAGAGCTTTTGACCTGCCGGGTCACGGCCTGTCCGATGGCAGGCGCGGGGTGATGCCGCCATTCGATGTCTTATTTGACACGATTGATATAATTCTTAAAGAAATTGCTGCCGAGCTGCCGGGTATCCCGCAGTTAATTTACGGTCACAGTCTCGGCGGCGGCATCGTTCTTGACTATCTTATCCGGAGAAAACCTTCCCTGAAAGGTGCCATTGCTACCTCACCGTGGATCAACCTGGCATTTGAACCACCGAAGGCCAAACAATTGCTTGCCTCAGTGGCGAGCAGGATAATGCCCGGAATGACACAGTCATCAGGATTGAAGACAGAGTATCTGTCGCGCGACCCCGAAGTGGTTAAAGCATACCGGAACCGATCCGTTGGTTCATGGCATTATTTCAGCAGGAATATTCGGGTCGATAACCAGTGCCGGAAAGGAAATACTAAGCCGTGCTTCGGAGATCACGCTGCCGCTGCTGCTTGTACACGGAAGAAATGACATGATCACTTCGGCGGCAGCTACGATGGAGGTTGCTGCTGCAGCACCCGGAGCAACACTGAAGCTGTGGGACGGAGGATATCATGAGCTTCATAATGATCTGCTCAGGGAGGATCACTTTGAGTTCATCATCGAGTGGATTGACACATTATTATAATATGTGAAATGGAACTGCGAACCGAGGTACCCTTCCTGTTTCACCCGGCAAGATCACCTTCAGTACGCCGGTCATGTTCCTGGGTTCGTGCTTTGCCAGTGAGATCGGGTACAGGCTGGCATCGGGGAAGCTCGATGTGATGACAAACCCGCACGGCACGCTCTTCAATCCTTTTTCGGTGGCAGGAGCCCTTGACAGGTTTGCAGCTTCATACCGGTACACTGAAAATGATGTGTACCTCTACGGGAACCGTTACATGAGCCTTGATCATCATACTGCCTTTTCATCGTATGAGCGGGATGTTCTTATCGAAAGGCTCAACGATGTCAGCCGGGCAGCCTCTGAATTCATCCGCAGGGCATCATTTCTCTTTGTGACTTTCGGCACCTCATACGTTTACCATCTCAGGGAGAACGGAGCCATCGTGGCCAACTGTCATAAGCTGCCCTCATCGCTTTTCGAGCGCAGACTGGCTGAACCACATGAGATTGCTGCCAGATGGAAGGAGACGCTTGACCGTCTTGCGGAACTCAACCCAGCACTGAGGGTCTGGTTCACAGTCAGTCCTGTCCGCCACCTGAGTGACGGTGCACATGCAAACCAGATCAGCAAGGCGCATCTTCTTCTGGCAGCAGAGGAGCTGATGAGCCATCCATCCGTCGGGGGGTACTTCCCTGCCTACGAGATATTCATGGATGATCTTCGCGATTACAGGTATTATGCTGCCGATATGGTTCATCCCTCAGAGACGGCCATCGATTATATATGGGAAAAATTTTCGGCGGTATTTTTTGACAGTCCTACACTCCGGCTGTGGAATGAGGCTGCAAGGATCACCAGGGCAATGGCTCACCGCATCACCGGAGAAAAGCGGGAAACGGCTCCCTTTGCCTCTGCAATGCTTGACAGGATCGCCGATCTGAAGGCGAAAGCCCCGTTCATTGATCTCGCTGCAGAGGAGGCATATTTCAGGGGGTTGTTATAAAAAGTTTTCATAGCTGCTGAACTTTTTACCTCATTTGCTGGTTTGTTTCATAAAAACTACACAAAAAATGAAGGCTTATTATATAATATTACTACTGTTTACTATGGTGTTTGCGGATCTTTCCGGGCAATCGGGCGGAGGGACGATCCGCGGCAAGGTAGTGGATGCCACTACCAACGAGCCGGTTCCGTTTGCCAGCGTTGTGATATGGAACACCACCACTGGTGCCATGACCGATTTTGACGGCAATTTCCTTTTCACAGGTCTGAAACCCGGATTTGTGGAGGTGAGGGTCTCATATGTGGGTTACAAGCCCTACGTTTCGGAAGGAGTGATGGTAACCAACAATAACGAGGTTAACCTGACAATCCCGATCGAATCAACCGTTGTGGGCATTTCTGACATTGTTGTCAAGGCATCACCTTTCCGCAAAAAAATCGAGAGTCCGGTATCAGTAAGGATCATAGGCATTCAGGAGATCGAACTGAACCCGGGCGGCAACCGTGACATCTCGAAGGTTATTCAGTCATTTCCGGGAGTTGCTTCAACACCCGCTTTCAGGAATGATGTTATCGTCAGGGGAGGAGGGCCCAATGAAAACAGGTTCTTCCTTGATAATGTGGAGATACCTTATCTTAACCACTTCTCAACACAGGGGGCTTCGGGAGGACCGGTAGGCATTATTAATGTCGATTTTGTCAGATCGGTTGATTTTCTTTCCGGCGCATTTCCTTCATCAAGAGGCAATGCCCTCAGTTCAGTCATGAACTTCAGCCTGATCGACGGCAACAAGGAGAAGAAAACGCTCAGGGCAACACTGGGTGCTTCGGACATTGGCCTCACCTACAACGGACCGGCAGGAGAGAAGAGCTCCATCATTGTCTCTGCCCGGCGGTCATACCTGCAGTTTCTGTTCGGAGCGCTGGGCCTTCCGTTCCTTCCTACCTACACCGATTTTCAGTTCAAATACAAGGTCAATTTTGACCAGAAGAATGAGCTGACAATACTCGGTCTGGGTGCAAAGGACGATTTCAAACTGAACCTTGATGCGAATGAGACAGAATACCAGCGGTATATCCTGGGTTATATACCGACACAGGAGCAGTACAGCTATACTGTGGGCGCTGTTTACAGGCATTTCCGTTCAAATGGTTCGGACATTGTTGTCTTAAGCCGCAACTATCTGAACAACACTCAGTACAAGTACCTTAACAATGATGAGTCAGACCCTGATAACAAGACCCTTGATTATAACAGCGGAGAGGGTGACATCAGGCTGAGGTACGAGGGAAACGTGATTTACCCCAGCACATTCAGGATCAGCTACGGTGCCGGTACTGAGATGTCACGCTACAGGAATGACACCTTCAGGAAGGTCTACACAGACACCGGGTTGGAGACCGATACTATACAGCACCAACCTTGTCTTTTTCAAGTACTCGGCCTTCGGTCAGGTAAGCAAGTCGTTCATTGATGAGAAGCTAAGTCTTTCATTCGGGCTGCGCACTGACGCCAACAGTTACTCGCCTGAAATGTCCAATCCTTTTACCCAGATCTCGCCCCGTTTTTCAGCATCATATTCACTGACAGACATTATCAACCTGAATTTCAACACAGGGCGCTATTATCAGCTTCCGCCTTATACTTCACTCGGACTGAAAGACAATTCAGGCAATTATATCAATAAGGAAAACGGGATCAAATACATATATGCCGATCACATTGTTGCAGGCATTGAAGTTATTCCGGAAGAAAGCCTGCAGTTCACCGTGGAAGGGTTTTACAAGCACTATAATGACTATCCGTTCTCAGTTGCTGATCAGGTTCCGTTGTCCACCAAGAGCGCCGGTTACGGCATCTTCGGTGACGAGGAGCTTGTCTCGACTTCGACGGGCAGGGCATACGGTCTGGAGCTCATGGGCCGCGTGAGGGAGCTGAAGGGTCTGAATGCAGTGTTTTCCTATACCTTCGTCAGGAGCGAGTTTAAAGGCACTGACGGTAATTACATTCCCACGGCATGGGATAACAGGCATCTCTTCAGCCTGACGGCAACGAAGAAAATTGGAGAAACCTGGAATGTGGGGTTCAAATGGAGGTATGTCGGAGGAGCGCCTTATACACCGTATGATGTTGAGAAATCATCGCTTATTGAAGCATGGGATGCCACCGGTCAGGGTTACCTCGATTATACAAAGTACAACACTGAGAGGCTTAAGGCCTTTAACCAGCTTGACGTGAGGGTTGATAAGCAGTTCTATTTCAAAAAATGGTCACTGATGCTGTATGCTGACATACAGAACATTCTGAATTTCAAGGCTGAACAGCCTGATCTGCTGATCCAGCAGACAGATGAGGCCGGTGTGCCGCTGATCGATCCTGAGGATTCCAGCCGTTATCTTCTCAAGTTTGTTCCGGCAGACATCGGGACTGTTTTGCCAACTGTCGGTATCATTATTGAAATTTAAAAGAGAAGAGAGATGAAATACATTATAATTGTTTTAATGGTGTTTTTTGCCGCATGCTCGGCAAAGCCATCCGCGTCAAAGATTGCTGAAAGGCAGAAGTTTACTGAAGTAAAGACAAACACTGCCGGTACCGGACCTGCAATTGAAGTGAAGTTTTACGGGGGTACGTCGCTTTATTATCCGCTTATGGCCGTATGGCTTGAGGATGAGCAGGACGGTTATATTCAGACCCTGTTCGTACCCAATACTATTGCCACCGGTATTTTCAAGTACGGGTCTGATGCCTCGGGGAAATGGGTTGAAGCAGCCAAACGGGCTCCCCAGACCCTGCCTTACTGGTCGCACAAGCGGGGCATTGCAGCTTCTGACGGATTGTATATGCCTGAACCGGAGAACCCTGTTCCTGATGCATACAGCGGTGCCACACCCACAACCAGTTTCACGCTCACTACCCGCGCTGACGGACCATTGCCTCGCGAAGTTCAGGGTAATGTTCGAGATCAATCAGAACTGGGACTGGAATGAGTACTGGACCAATGACAAATTTCCGGGAGACGATAACTACCTGCATTCAGCTCAGCCGGCGGTTGTATATGAAAGCGTTGTAGATCAGAAAGAATTGCATGACAGGTACGTCATGCACCCGATAGGCCACAGTCATCCTTCCGGAGAAACGGGGGAACTGTTCACAGACCTCAGCACTCTGACAACGGCGTTGCAGATTGCAGATTCAATAGTTGTAAGGATATTGCTTTAGATTAATCCGAAAAGCAAATTTTTCAGAGGCTGTCTGCCCATTCTGCCAGTCCGGCGGGGGAGCAGACAGCTTCTGTTTTACCCTTGACCCATGATCCGCTGCTGTCATACCGTCCGGTGACAAGTACTTTCTTAAGCTTCAGTTCACGGGTCAGGGTGTTGGAAAATCTTTTCACCTCATTATCAGGTTCCGAAGCCGGCAGGTTAACGGCAAGGACCGTAAAGGGCCTGATGGAATGTATGCCCCTGATGTCTTCCGCTGACAGTGTGCCTTCCGTATAGACGGTTTCAATGCCTTTTTTCCTGAGCAGGTACTTAAGGAATACCAGATTGTTCTCCGCCTCATGACCGCCCAGGTTGATTATGGCAGCGTTCTGGCCGGTCAGGGCAGTGTCCAGAGACATATCTTCCGAAATAATCACGGTCCTGATCACATGCCTGATGAACTGTTCCTGCGGCTTTGAGATACATCCGGTCAGCCACAGGGCTTTTGCCTTCTGCATCAGCGGATAAAACACCTGGATATAAGCCTCCCGGACACCCAGTTCCCGGATAAAAAGATTAAGTCTCTGCCTGAATTCTTCCTCACTGAACCTCAATGCTGAAATAATCAGGTCGCCGGGCTTAAATGTGCCGTCACCGTTTTCATCACCCGACTCCTTCCTCAGTACTTCATGCAGCAGATCATTGTCGTTCAGCTGCGAGATCTTCGAAATTTTCAGTCCGTTACGGTTAAGTATTGAAACTGTAATGAGCTTCTTGAGCTCTTCCTCGGTATAGTGTCTTATGTTTGAATCGCTTCTTTCAGGTGTGAGTATTCCGTATCGTTTCTCCCACATCCTGATTGTGTGGGCCTTTATGCCACAGAAGTTTTCAAGATCCTTTATTGAATATGTTCTGCTTCCAGCATTCATCTCTCTCTCATTATTTATAACTCAATGATTATAACAATGAAAGGATGCAAAAGTTTACAGATTACGGCTTTCCGTCAACAATTTCCGGCATTCGCTTTACTGAAGAATCGACTTTAACATAATCCAAAAAAGTCGTAAATTCGCAGTTCATTGGTATCTGATGAGGGAGTTACAGAGCATAAAACAGAGATTTGGGATTATCGGCAATCATGAAGGGCTTAACAGGGCGCTTGACATCGCTGTTCAGGTAGCCCCCACTGATCTCTCGGTGCTCATCACCGGTGAGAGCGGCACAGGCAAGGAAGTGTTTCCGCAGGTGATACACACCTACAGCCTGCGCAAGCACGGTCCTTATATTGCAGTCAACTGCGGTGCCATTCCCGAAGGAACAATAGACTCAGAGCTTTTCGGTCATGAAAAAGGCGCCTTCACGGGAGCGACAGACAGCAGGAAGGGTTATTTCGAGGTCGCCGACGAAGGAACCATCTTTCTTGACGAAGTGGCTGAGCTTCCTCTCTCAACACAGGTAAGACTTCTCAGGGTGCTCGAGTCCGGTGAATTCATCAGGGTTGGATCATCAAAGGTGCAGAAGACTAATGTAAGGGTAATAACTGCCACCAATATTGATATTATTCAGGCCGTGTCTTCAGGCAGGTTCCGCGAGGACCTGTTCTACAGGCTCAACACGGTGCCGGTGAGGGTGCCTCCGCTGCGGGAGAGAGGTGAAGATATAATCCTGCTCTTCCGTAAATTTGCCGTTGATTTCGCAGAGCGTTACCGTATGCCTGCAATCAGGCCCGACGGTCCTGCCAGGGAAATGCTTATAAATTACTACTGGCCGGGTAATGTCAGGCAGCTCAAGAATATTACGGAGCAGATATCCGTCATTGAGCAGGACCGTGAAGTTACGGCTGTCATGCTGACGCACTATCTGCCTGATTTTGAGAGCGGGCGTCTTCCCGTTCCTGTCAGAAACCCGGAAGGGAAAAACTTCAGTTCGGAAAGGGAGATACTCTACAAGGTCCTCTTCGATATGAAGAGTGATATGCATGACCTGAAAAATCTTGTTTATGAAATGCTCAGCTCGGGAGGAGAAGCTGCAAGCCTCACTGAAACAGGCGTAAGGGCAGCACGTAATCTTTTCAACGACACTGCGGTACGCAAAGAGAGCATTGAGCCGCTGCGGCCTGTTACGGTCAGTTTCGGAACCCCCAGGGAAAGAAACGATATACAGGATACTGAAGAGGTGGTTGAAGAATCACTGTCGCTGACCGACCGGGAGAAGGAGCTGATAATAAAAGCGCTTGACAAGAACAACGGCAAACGAAAACTGGCAGCGTCTGAGCTGGGTATTTCAGAGAGAACCCTTTACAGAAAAATCAAGGAATATGGTCTTGACTCGTAACATAACAAGGATAATCATTACGTTGAGTCTCCTTGTCATGACGGAGGGCTGCGGGGTAAAGATAGGCTACTCTTTTTCAGGGGTATCTGTTTCGCCTGAGGTTAAGACTTTCAGCGTTTCGAACTTCCAGAACAGGGCCAGTCTTGTACAACCCGGACTGTCACAGAAACTTACTGATGCTCTGATGGATATGTGTCAGGCGCAGACAAACCTTGATATGGTGACGTCAGGCGGCGATGTCAGCTTTGAGGGCGACATAACAGACTACAGAACACAGCCTCTTACAGTCAGCGGCGATGAACAGGCTGCCAGTAACCGTTTTTCGATCAGCGTCAGGGTAAGGTTCGTCAACACCGTTGACACCGACCTGAGTTATGAGCAGACATTCACCAGGTATCAGGATTATGACAGTTCACTTGACCTGAGTGCAGTGGAGGTTGAGCTGGCAGAAGAGATAAGCAAGATGCTCATCGAGGATATCTTTAATAAGGCTTTTGTCAACTGGTGATCCTTACCCATGAACAGGAATGAATTCAACCGGTTTGTTGCCGGCGGTGCTCTGCCGGGCCCCGGAGATCTTGAAGGTTTGAGGGAACTGACAGTCCTTTTTCCCTGGTTTCATTCCGCCCATCTGGTGCTTCTGCGGGGATTGAAGGAGAATGCTGATGTAAGGTTTGATTCGCAGCTTAAGGCATCAGCCCTCTCTGTTTCGGACAGGGAGGTGCTCTATCATTATCTGTTTATGTCGCCGGCAGCTGAGGTTGCCGGGGAAAAGGTGGCACAGGAGGAAATCAGTCGTGAAGAACCGGTGCAGGCAGCGGCTGCAATGGAGGAGGAAAGACCTGTGGAAGTTGACCGTGAGGAAGTCGTACACGAGGGAAGTGCCGCAGAGAAAGTTGCGCATGAGGAAACTGCCATAGAGGTTGTCATACCGGAGGAAGCTGCCAAAGAGGAAGCCGTACATGAGGAGGCTGCCGTAGAGGAAGTTGTGCCGGAAGAGGTCATGCTGAAGGAGACTTTGCATGAGGAAGCTGCAATAGAGGAAACCGTTCAGAAGGAAGCCGCACCGGAAGAAATAACACAGGAGGAGCCTGTATTGGAAGAAATCCCGCACCGGAAGATCAGAGGAAGCCTGTACAGGAAGAAATTCCACAGGAGGAGCCTGTACCGGAAGAAATTCCTCAGGAGCAGGCCATTGCTCGCCGGTGGAAGAAATTATCACTGTTTCAGGGGAGGTCGTGGCTCCATCCGTCGGAGGAGACTGTCCCCGGTAACACCTGAAGAGGCAATTACAGTTCCTGTCTCGGAGGAATCAGCACTCCGGACCAGGGAAGATCTCATGGCAGAGATTGAGGCAAGACTTCAGGAGCTGACCTCAGTACCCGTGGGGGTGCCGGAGCCCGAAACAGAAACTGCCGATGCTCCGGCAGTAAATATCGGGGAAGTGGAATCTGCTCCTGCCCCGGAAGCAATTGTTGAGGAAGTAATTGAGAAACAGGAGCCTGAAGCAATTGTTGAGGAAGTAATTGCGGTCCAGGAGCCTGAAGCAATTGTTGAGGAAGAAGAAGACGGAACTGGAAGCCTGAAGCAATTGTTGAGGAAGTAATTGAGGATCAGGAACCTGAAGCAATTGTTGAGGAAGAAGCAGCAGCCCAGGAGCCGGAGATAATTGCTGCGGAAGAAGAAGAGGACCATGAGCCGGAAGCAATTGTTGAGGAAGATGAAACAGAACAGGAGCCGGCGGCTGAGGAGTTAATGGAGTTCATTGAGGACAGTGAACCGGCAACGGAAGTAACCCCCGCAAAGTTGTCATCGCAGGATCTGATTGACAGATTCATAAAGAGCAGCCCGACGCTTGAAAGAATGACACTTCCCGAGACCCAGCCGGTCAGGGACCTTTCGGAGACAGGTGCTGAAGAGAAAGGTTCTTTTATTACCGAGACACTGGCAAAGATCTATATAAACCAGGGATATTACAGCAGAGCGATAAATATTTATGAAAAGCTCTCTTTGCAATATCCGGAAAAAAGTGCTTACTTTGCAGGCCGTATTGAAAAGATTAACGATTTAATAAAATAAGGAAACAATGGGCATTTATATTTTTGCTACAATCCTGGTGCTTATAGCCTGCGTACTTGTGATAATGGTTGTGCTCGTGCAGAATTCAAAGGGAGGCGGTCTGGCTGCGAACTTTACATCTGCCGGCCAGTCAATGGGCGTCAGAAAGACGGCTGACTTCCTGGAGAAATCAACATGGACACTCGCCGCTGCAATAGTATTGCTTTCTATTGTGGCTACGGCTTCCATTCCAAGAGGACAGAGCGAAGAGTCAGTCATCAAGTCATCAATCGAGAGAGCCCAGGATCCCACTGCCATTCCAACCCTGCCAACACCTGTTCCACAGGAAGAGCCGCAGACTGACGGTGGAAACAAATAAGAATGACATTAATATTATACATGAAGTGTCAGTTTGTCATGAACTGACACTTTTTGTTTGCCAAAAACCATTTGGCACAGATTATGAAATTCTCAGACAGGAAAAATATTGTTTAACTTATAAAACTAATGAAAATGGCACAATTAAAAGGAAAAGTGCTGGCAGGTAAGGTTCTCATCAAGCCTCAGGAGGCAGAAGAGAAGACCGCCAGCGGTATTATTATCCCCGATTCAGCAAAGGAAAAACCCCGCGCAGGCACTGTTATTCTTGTAGGTGCTGCCAAGAAGGATGAAGAGATGGAACTCAAAAAAGGCGACGTTGTACTCTATGGCAAATACTCCGGTCAGGAGCTGACCATTGACGGTACTGACTATCTCCTTCTGTCACAGACTGATGTCCTTTATATTTCGTAACAACCGTAAAACAGAATAACAATGGCAAAAGAAATTAAATTCAATATTGAAGCCCGTAACCTTCTGAAGGAAGGTGTTGATCGTATGGCTGATGCCGTGAAGGTAACACTGGGTCCGAAAGGCCGTAACGTTGTGCTTGAGAAAAAATTTGGCGCACCCCAGATCACCAAGGACGGTGTGACGGTAGCAAAGGAAATTGAACTGTCAGATCCCTATCAGAACATGGGCGCTCAGATGATGAAGGAAGTTGCATCCAAGACCTCCGATAACGCAGGTGACGGAACCACCACGGCTACTGTTCTTGCACAGAGCATGATCACTGTGGGTCTTAAGAACGTCACTGCAGGCGCCAACCCGATGGATCTTAAGAGAGGCATTGATAAGGCAGTCGCAAAAGTTGTTGAAAGCCTTAAGAAACAGTCTCAGACCGTCGGTGATGACCTGAAGAAGATCGAGCAGGTAGCCCGCATTTCCGCCAACAACGACGAGGAGATCGGTAAACTGATTGCCACCGCAATGGACAAGGTCAAGAAAGAAGGAGTTATCACCGTTGAAGAAGCCAAAGGCACCGAGACCAAGGTTGAGGTTGTTGAAGGTATGCAGTTTGACCGTGGTTACATCTCAGCCTATTTTGTTACGAATGCTGACAAGATGGAAGTTGAGATGGAAAATCCGTACATCCTGATCCATGACAAGAAGATCTCATCGATGAAAGATCTTCTGCCTGTTCTTGAGGAGACTGCCCGCAGTGGCCGTGGTCTCATGATCATTGCAGAGGATGTTGAAGGTGAAGCTCTTGCCACACTGGTTGTCAACCGTCTGAGAGGCTCACTCAAAGTTTGTGCTGTTAAGGCTCCGGGCTTTGGCGACAGAAGGAAAGAGATGCTTGAGGATATAGCAATCCTGACAGGCGGCACCGTCATCTCGGAAGAGAGAGGCATGAAGCTTGAGAATGCAACCATGACTGACCTGGGTGTTGCTGACAAAGTGACTGTAAACAAAGAAAACACCACCATCGTTAACGGCGGCGGTGAGAAGTCGATGATAGAGGCCCGCGTCGGCCAGATCAAGCAGCAGATTACAACCACCACCTCTGATTACGACAGGGAGAAGCTTCAGGAAAGACTTGCCAAACTGGCAGGCGGTGTAGCTGTACTCTATATAGGAGCTGCATCTGAAGTTGAGATGAAGGAAAAGAAGGACCGCGTTGATGACGCTCTCCATGCAACACGTGCTGCAATTGAAGAGGGTATTATCCCCGGCGGCGGTGTAGGTTATATCCGCGCTATTCCACTCCTCGAAGGACTCAAAGGCGATAACGATGACCAGAATACCGGTATAGACATCGTTAAGAGGGCTATTGAAGAACCTCTGCGTCAGATAGCAATCAATGCAGGCAAGGAAGGTGCCGTAATCATGCAGAAAGTGCGTGAGGGGAAAGGTGACTTCGGTTACAATGCCCAGACAGATACATATGAGCACCTGTTCAAGACCGGCGTTATTGATCCTGCTAAAGTTGCAAGGATAGCTCTTGAAAACGCTGCATCAATAGCAGGTATGCTTCTGACTACCGAAGCAGTGGTTGTTGAGGAGAAGGATGATAATCCTGCTCCGAACCCGGGTATGGGCGGCGGTATGCCAGGCATGATGTAACAACTGATAAACTCAAAGAAAGCTGCTCCGGAAACGGGGCAGCTTTTTTTATTCATTATTGGCTTCACCGGGCTCATAAACTATAGTTTGTTCGGTTCAGGAATTCGTCTCATCTTTGCTGAATTATTTTTAATTCATGGCAGATCCACGACAGGTAAGTAATCTTGAGCACGAGAAAATCGGGAAACTGATGTGGAGTTACTTCGTTCCCGCTTTTGCCGCCATGATGGCAAACGCCCTGTATAACATCGTTGACCGGATCTACATAGGCCAGGGAGTTGATGCCCTTGCCCTCGCAGGTCTCAGCGTGATCTTTCCCCTGATGATAATTATTATGGCTTTCGGGATGCTTGTAGGAATTGGCTCGGCAGTGCGCATCTCACTCAGCCTGGGGGAAAAGGATTATCACAGGGCAAACAGGATACTGGGAAATGCGCTGTTCCTGGCATTCACCCTGGGCATCGTTCTGATGATAACAGGATTTTTAGTCCGTGACAAGGTGCTGATGTTGTTTGGTGCAGGACCGGAGACATTAAAATACGCTTCTGATTACTTTGTTATCATCCTGGCCGGTATACCATTCGCAATGACAGGCTACGCACTCAATAACATCATCAGGGCGGAAGGTAATCCACGCATTGCGATGGTCTCCGTTTTTATCAGTGCCGGCGTAAATATCGTTCTTGATCCGATACTGATTTTTGGTTTTCATATGGGAGTAAAGGGAGCAGCATACGCGACAATATTTTCGCAGTTTATCCTGTTTGCATGGGTTTTGCTCCATTTCCGCGGTAAAAAGAGCATCGTAAAACTCGTCATTCCGAACATTTACCCCGATCCATATATTATAAAACACATTGTCTCAATCGGTTTTGCTCCTTTTGCAATGAATGCGGCGGCGAGTATTATAACTGCCATAATGAACACACAGTTCATCAAATACGGAGGTGATATCTCTGTTGGTGCGGCAGGCATTGTCAACAGCTCCACCATGATGATGGTGATGACAATAATATCAATAAACATGGCTATCCAGCCTATAATCGGGTTCAATTACGGCGCCGGGCTGTACTGCCGTGTCAAGGAGACTGCCGTAAAGGCGATCAAGTACGCCACCCTCGTGGCTACGGGAGGGTGGCTGATCTGCATGCTGATCCCGGGATTGGTGATAAGCATCTTTAACAGTGATAATATGGAGCTCAGACAGGCCGGTATAATGGGCCTTCGGATCTACTGCGCCGTCCTTCCTGTTATAGGTTTTCAGATAATCGCCTCAAGCTACTTCCAGGCAATAGGAAAGGCAAAACTTGCCACCTTCCTTTCCCTCCTGAGACAGATAATAGTGTTGTTGCCTCTTATACTTCTCCTTCCGAGATTCTGGGGTGTTGAAGGTGTGTGGATCGCAAACCCCGTTTCAGACCTTGTGGCTGCTGTAATCACTTTCATCTTTTTCCGTAATGAGCTCAGGAAACTGAACTGCGGGATCTCAACTACCGGAGTCGATAAATAAAGGGTCAAATTATCTATATTTGCACCTGAAATGAACCGGCCTGGCCAGATGGATAACATACGCAACTTTTGCATAATAGCACATATTGATCACGGGAAGAGCACTCTTGCGGACAGGCTGCTTGAGAAGACGAAGACAGTTGATGCGCGTGAATTCCAGAACCAGGTTCTGGATGATATGGATCTTGAGAGGGAAAGGGGCATCACAATTAAAAGCCATGCCATTCAGATGGATTACGAGCAGGATGGCAGGAAATATTATCTTAATCTCATTGACACCCCCGGGCATGTTGACTTCTCTTATGAGGTCTCACGGTCGATAGCCGCCTGCGAAGGTGCCTTGCTGGTGATTGATGCTACCCAGGGCATCCAGGCACAGACAATCTCCAATCTTTACATGGCCATTGAACACGGTCTTGAGATAATACCCGTGCTGAACAAGATGGATTCTCCCAGCGCCATGCCTGAGGATGTAAAGGACCAGATAGTAGATCTTATCGGTTGCAAGCGCGACGACATCATCGAAGCCAGTGCGCGCACAGGTTTGGGGGTTGACCGCATCATGGAAGATATCATCTCAAAGATTCCCCCTCCCAAGGGTGATCCGGAGGCTCCGCTGCAGGCACTCATCTTTGACTCGGTGTTCAACTCTTTCAGGGGCATCATTGCATATTTCAAGATCGCCAACGGCACAGTACATCCACATGACAAGGTGAAATTTGTAAACACCGGCAGTGAATATGATGCTGATGAAATAGGTGTGCTCAAGATAAAGAGGGAACCAAGAGATGTGCTCAGCGCCGGCGATGTAGGATATATTATTTCAGGAATAAAAAACTCAGTCGAGGTTAAGGTGGGGGATACCATCACTCATGTTGACCGTCCGTGTCAGCTGGCGATATCAGGATTTGCAGATGTGAAGCCGATGGTCTTTGCGGGTATTTATCCTGTTGATGCCGATGATTACGAAGATCTCCGGGCCTCAATAGAAAAGCTTCAGCTCAACGATGCATCCCTGACGTTTGTCCCGGAATCGTCTGCCGCCCTTGGCTTCGGCTTCCGTTGCGGCTTCCTTGGTTTGCTGCACATGGAGATTGTCCAGGAACGCCTCGACAGGGAGTTTGATATGGATGTCATCACCACTGTGCCTAACGTTTCATTCAGGGTGCTGACAACAAAGGGTGACATCATTGATGTGCATAATCCATCGGGGATGCCACCGGTAACCACTATTGATGAGATAGAGGAGCCGTACATATACGCCCAGGTCATTTCAAAATCAGAGTATCTCGGTTCGATCTTAAAGCTGTGCATTGACAAGAGAGGCACCATGAAGAACCAGGTCTACCTGACAAGTGACAGGGTGGAGGTTACATTCGACATGCCGCTTTCAGAGATTGTTTTTGATTTCTATGACAAGCTGAAGAGCATTTCCAAGGGTTATGCATCTTTCGACTATCATTTAACGGATTACAAGAAAGCAGACCTTGTCAGGCTTGATATACTGCTTAACGGTGAGATGGTCGACGCTCTCTCAACGCTTATTTACCGGGGCCATGCCTATGACTTTGGCAGGAGGATGTGTGAGAAACTGCGTGAACTTATCCCGAGACAACAGTTTGATATTGCCATCCAGGCAGCAATCGGTGCAAAGATCATTGCACGGGAGACTGTCAAGGCTGTGCGCAAGGATGTCACTGCCAAGTGCTACGGAGGCGATATCACCCGAAAGAGAAAACTGCTTGAGAAGCAGAAGAAGGGTAAGAAACGGATGAGGCAGATCGGGAATGTGGAGGTTCCGCAGCAGGCTTTTCTTGCAGTGCTGAAGCTCGACTGAGATGATGTAACTGCCCTGAACTGCATGACCCCGTGCCGATATTTCTCGTACGGGGTATCTTTTTAGCAGAGCAGCTTGTATCCCTTGCCGTGAATATTTAATATCTCGACCTTCCCGTCCTTGCTGAGATACTTGCGCAGTTTGGTGATATAGACATCCATACTTCTGGCATTGAAGTAGTTGTCATCAATCCATATCGACTTAAGGGCAAAATTGCGCTCCAGGACCTGATTGCGGTTACGGCAAAGCAATTCGAGAAGCTCGGACTCCTTTGTAGTCAGTTTCTGTGACTGTCCCTGGAATGTCAGCAGTTGTTTTGTGACGTCAAAAGTGAATCCCCCGACAGTATACTGATCCATGGGCGCTTCATTCTCACGTCTGGATGACCGCCTGAGGATGGCTTCAATGCGGTACACCAGCTCCTCCATTGAAAAGGGTTTGGTCAGGTAATCATCAGCTCCTGACTTAAATCCTTCAATGACATCCTGTTTAAGGTTCTTGGCTGTCAGGAATATAACCGGAATATTCGGGTCTATCGCTCTTATCTCCCTTGCCAGCGTAAAGCCGTCCATTTCAGGCATCATCACATCAAGAAGGCAGAGGTTGAATTTATCTTTTCTGAATAGCTTCAGCGCCTGGGCTCCGTCAGTGACCAGCACGGTCTCGTACTCCTTCACGCTGAGGTAATTTTTCAGCAACTGACCCAGATTGGGATCGTCTTCAGCAAGTAAGATGCTTACTCTTTTCATTTTGACTGATCTTTTGGAAGATGAATGATTATTCTGGTGCCTTTGTTGATCTGGCTTTCCACTTTGATCGTGCCGTTGTGTTCTTCAACGATTTTCCTGACAAAGTTCAGGCCCAGCCCGAATCCTTTGATATTATGCGTATTGCCTGACGGCACCCTGTAGAATTTCTCAAAAATATGTTTCTGATGTTCCCTCGGGATGCCGATACCATTATCAGAAACAGATATTGCTATACCCTTGCTATATGTTCTTGTGGAAACGGTTATTTCAGGAACCTGGGTTGTATATTTGAGAGCATTGTCGATGAGGTTGATAAAAACATTGAAGAAATTGGCTTCATCGATGAGCACCACCGGATCCGTTGCGTCGAGGAAAGTGGATATCACTCCGCCACGGCCGTTAACCTGCAGCTTAAATGCATCAACAGCCCTGAGGATCACTTCGTGTATATCCGTTTTGTGCTTATCAAGCTCAATCTTCGACTTTTCAAAAATTGCAGTCTGAAGCACTTTTTCAACCAGGATCCTCAGCCTGTTGCTCTCCTCATTGATTACGGAAGCCAGTCCCTGCGTGTCTCTTGATTTCTCCGGTATTTTAGGATCAGCGAGCATCTGTGATGCCAGCGAAATGGTTGCTATCGGGGTTTTCAGCTCGTGTGTCATGTTGTTGATGAAGTCACCCTTGATCTCCGAGAGCTTTTTCTGGCGGAAGATGACAATGAATGTGCTTGTTGAGAGGATAATCAGTAAAAGCGCTATAAGCATTGATGCGGTCGCCATGAAGGCTATCCGGCTGAATTTATACTTCTCCTCATCAGGGAAGTATATTGACAGGATATTGTTGCCGGGAACAGGGTCATTGGGAAAGAGCTGACGGAGGTATTTGTTTGCTCCGGACCTCTCACTGTAGTTGGGAGTGCGATATATTATTCCGCCGAAATCGCCCCTGACGGCACACTCGTAGCCCAGGTGGATGCCAACGGCATCAAGCGACTGTCTTATCTGCCGGTTCAGCTCTTCGGAAGTGAACCGGTCGCGCAGCGGAGGTGTCTCATGGAGGATACGGCTGACAATGTTCTCAATGGATATGACCTTGCTGGTCATGCGGGCAGTGGCACCGACAGTAAGGCTCAACGCTTCAGTTTCAGTGTCGCCGGGGGCGGATTCAGACGGTATACTGTCGGAACGAAGAAGATAGGTTCGCCCTGCCCTGCTTACAACTACTGACCTGACACCGGGATGGAAGCCATATTTCTCCAGCAGCCTTTCCTCTGCCGACTGTTTCTTCAGCCTCATTGCCTGCATCATCTCCCTGATCTCCCTTCGGAGCCGGGTTGATTTCATTTATTATACGGTTATAGGTCTCTGTTTTTTCAAGTTCCGAAACAACTTCCTTCAACGCATCGTTGACACCGAACCTGAAAGCCTGATCCTCAGCGCCGGATACACTGTTTATCCACCTGACCTGGATGACAACCAGGGCAGAAATGGCCAAAAAGAAAAAGACTGCTAACAGGACTGTGTACTCACGCTTCATCTTATGACAAATGTAACTCTTAAAGAGCCTTATTACAGTGGTTTAACGAATTTTAACAACTATTAAAGGAAAATTTCAGGGGTTAGAAAAGTTAAAAAAGTGTTAAATATCAATAAATTAACATATCGTTAAGAGATCAGTCCGAGAAATTTCCTTCATATTTGTACTGTTAATGGCACGAAAATTGTAATAATATATTTGGAGTTTTTTTCATAGGTTAGGTTAGTTTTAGGGTTAACACTGAAGAGGAGGCAAGAAATTGTCTCCTCTTTCATTTTTACAGTACCAGCAAAGCGATGTTTTTATCGCCCAGGTCTCTGCTGTCAAACAGGAATACTGCTGTCACTTCAGGGATGTCCCTTACCGCGGCTGCCAGGGTCTCTGCCATGCTTCCTGTCCGGTGTGCCGTGTATATTCAGCAGGAAGTCAATATTCTTAAGCTTCCTTAAAAGAGTTCCGCCCATGCTCCTGTTCGAAATCAGGGAGAAGGTTAAAGGTGCGGTGGTGAATACCGAATAGGAATGAGTCTTCTCACCGGAGCCTTCTGTTATTTCTTCCGGTTTTTTCCGCAGATCGATGCCCAGATGCCTGTTCAGCATCACCGAGAGCCGGTAGTCCGGTTCAGAGGAGACAATTCCCAGGAACAGGAATGCAGGTATCTCTTCGGTTTTGATGGTGTGTTTCGTTATTTTTCCTGCCGGGCTCATATCTGTGGTGTTACGGTTTTGTTCCAGGCAATCATTGATGCTTCCTGCTCGGCTTCTTTCTTTGATGCTCCTTCACCCTGAGCTATAATCTCAGTGTTGATCTCGAGGGTAACCCTGAACAGTGGATGGGAATTATTCTGATCAGGAATCTCCTGAAACGAATAGTGAAGCTTCAGCTTGTTCTTCTGGCAATACTCAAGGATCAGACTCTTATAATCTGTCTCCGAGGTCAGCACTTCATCAAGGTTAAGGTACTTCTTCAGAACCTTATCAATAAAAAAGCGGCTTGTCCGGGTATAGCCCGTATCAATAAAAAGCACCCCGATGAGTGCTTCCAGCGCGTTTCCGAAAAGATTGGGCGGCGTGTTTGCCGACGACAGGTTCGATACTATAAGGTTGTCGAGTTTCATGGAGATACCGAGCTGGTTAAGCGTCTCCCTGCTGACGATACGTGCCCTGGCCTTTGTCAGGAGGCCTTCAGATGCTTCCGGGTAATGATGGAAAAGGTAGTCGGAGATAATGCCGTCAATAATTGCATCGCCGAGATATTCGAGTCTTTCGTTGTTTATCCTGGTGCCGTCAGGCATGATGTATGATGCGGAACGGTGAATGAAAGCCATTTCATACAGGCGCAGGTTTGACGGCTTGCGGCCAAGCAATTCCTTCAGGCGCAAACGAAATTCGCGTCTGTCATGTACGAGAGTGTTGTTTTCTTTCCTGCGAAGGAGGAACACTATTCTTCAAATTTCCTGATCAAAATCGAGGCATTATGCCCTCCGAAACCGAAGGTATTACTCAGCGCCACCTTAACGGGACGGTGCTGTGCCTTGTTGACAGTCAGGTTCAGATTCTGATCTATGGCAGGGTCAGGATTCCTGAAGTTGATAGTTGGAGGGACAATGTCATTAACCACTGCCATAATTGACGCAATAGCTTCAATGGCACCGGCAGCGCCCAGAAGGTGTCCGGTCATTGATTTGGTGGAGCTGATATTCAGCTTGTAAGCATGTTCTCCGAAGACCGATACAATGGCCTTGGTTTCTGCTATGTCACCGAGAGGTGTTGAAGTACCGTGGACATTTACATAATCAACATCCGCGGGTGTGAGTTTTGCCTCAAGGATAGCCTGTCTCATCACATTGAATGCTCCCATGCCGTCCGGATGAGGTGCGGTGATGTGGTAGGCATCAGCGGTCAGGCCTGATCCAATTATTTCAGCATAGATCCTGGCGCCCCTTGCCCTGGCATGCTCCAGTTCCTCCAGAACCAGCCCTCCGGCACCTTCACCGATCACGAAGCCATCCCTGGTCACATCGAAGGGCCGTGATGCGGTGGCAAACTCATCATTGTTCGTTGAAAGGGCCTGCATGCTGTTAAAACCCCCTACACCCACTATATTAACGCCTGCCTCAGAGCCGCCCGCAATAAAAACATCAGCTTTCCCAAGGAGGATGTAATAATAGGCGTCTATAAGGGCATTTGTGGAAGATGCACACGCGGATACGGTGGCAAAATTCGGGCCCCTGAAACCATACTTGATGGAGAGCATCCCGGCGGCTATGTCACTGATCATTTTAGGAATGAAGAAAGGGCTGTAACGGGGAGTTCCATCACCCGTTACAAACGCTTTCACTTCATCGAAAAATGTCTCAATTCCTCCTATACCTGATGCCCATATTACACCGCAACGGTCCTTGTCAGCGGCATCAGGATCAAGTTTTGAATCTTTGATCGCTTCGTCAGCAGCAACAAAGGCATACTGAGCATAGCGGTCCATTTTACGGGCCTCTTTCTTTTCAAAAAAGTTGGCAGGATCGAAGCCCTTGATTTCACAGGCAAATTTTGTCTTGAACTTCGTGGTGTCAAAATGAGTGATAAGGCCAGCACCGCTGACCCCTTCAACAAGACCTTTCCAGTAATCCTGCAGAGTGTTGCCGATGGGGGTCAGGGCCCCCATCCCGGTAACTACGACCCGCCTCATTATAGGTTATTGGAAGAAAACTACTTTGCGTTTTCTTCTATATACTTGATGGCTTCGCCAACAGTGCTGATGCTTTCTGCCTGGTCATCAGGAATTCCGATATTAAACTCTTTTTCGAATTCCATGATCAGCTCGACGGTGTCAAGAGAATCTGCTCCGAGGTCATTTGTGAAATGAGCTTCAGGGGTAACCTCTGCTTCGTCTACGCCAAGCTTCTCAACGATGATCTTTTTTACTCGTGTTGAAATGTCAGACATACTATTCAATTTTACGTTAATACTCGTTTTAAAAACTACGCAAAGAAATATATTTGTACCAAATTATTCAAACAAATTGCCGGAAATTTATACCGGCACAAATATAAGCCAAAGTAATTCAATATTTTAACTTATTAATTGGGGTGACGGCTCCTTATGCAATTTATAATAGTAAATATCAGATAATGAAGAACATAGTCATTTTTGCCTCAGGTGCCGGAACCAATGCAGAAAACATTATCAGATACTTTTCGAACGAAAAGAAAGCAAAAGTTGTCCTGGTCCTGTCGAACAAGCCTCAGGCTAAGGTACTGGAAAGGGCTGCCGCACTCGGCGTAGATGTGTTTTTTTTCGACCGGAGACAATTTTACGAGACGGAAGAGGTGCTCTTTATCCTGCAAAGGAAGAAACACTGATCTGATCGTTCTGGCGGGTTTTCTGTGGCTTGTTCCTGCCCGGATAATTGAAGCATACAAGGGAAGGATTGTCAATATTCACCCTGCTCTTCTGCCCGGTTTCGGTGGCAAGGGGATGTTCGGTGACAGGGTGCATAAAGCCGTGCTTGAAAGCCACTGCACCGAGAGCGGGATAACAATTCATTTTGTGAATGAACATTATGATTCCGGTGATATTATTTTTCAGGCGAGATGCCCTGTTTTGCCCGGGGACGATACAGACACTCTGGCTTCAAGAGTGCATGCCCTTGAATATGAGCATTATCCTGCTGTGATAAGCAGCATAATTGACACTCTTCCAGGCTAGTAGCTTATGGTCTCGAAGAGGCTTATATAACCCCTGGCCACCTTCTCAAACCCTGCCATCTGTTCCGGTGCGACAGGGTTCACAGGCGGGGCTTCCACCTTCAGCGGATCCACTGCAGATCCGTTGCGGTAGAATCTGAAATCAAGATGAGGACCGGTCGATAATCCCGAACTGCCCACATATCCTATCACCTGTCCCTGTTTCACATAGACACCGGGAGCTATTCCCGGGCCAAAGCGCGACAGGTGCATATATGCAGTTGAATATACGCTGTTGTGTGTCACACGCACTATCCTTCCTGATCCGTTCTCGAATGCTGTCTGTGTCACCCTGCCGTCGCCGATCGACACTACAGGTGTTCCAATCGGTGCGGCATAGTCAACACCGTGATGCGGTCTGACTATCTTAAGAACAGGATGGTATCTTGCCCCTGAGAAGCGTGAACTGATGCGCGAATACCGCAGTGGCGCCTTAAGAAATGCTTTCCGCAGGCTGGCACCCGTGGTGTCATAAAATGACATAGTGCTGTCCTGTATGTAGGGAATGGCATATATGGAGTGGCCGGCGTGCTCGAACAGTGCTGCATGTATTTTTCTGATACCTATGCTTCCTTCGCCGATGAATTCCTCCTCGTAAATGACCTTGAACCTGTCTCCCTGCTGCAGGCCGAAGAAGTCTATTGTCCAGGCATATATCTCTGACAGCTCGGCTGAGAGGTTGGGGTTGAGCTGGTTCTCCTGTGCCGCTTCCCAGAGTGAAGTTTTAATTGTACCTGATGAATACCTGAGCATTTTCTTCACTTCGGCATCATACCTGGTAACGGTAAGTGTGTCCTTAAGTGAGAAAATATAACTGACAGTCGGGTCATGTTCGTATATTAAATAATCTGCCCTGTTCAATGTATCCTTTGTCAGGAACACCGAGTAACTGCTACCCGTACGCACCTTTCTTGGATCAAATACATCCCTGTTCTCTCTCAGGAGCTCTTCAATGGTGTTCCACGGAACATTATAGGATGCAAGGATCTCGGCGATGAATTGGTTCCTCTTAACCCTTCCTGTCAATACGTTATAGGAATCAACCGGGATGCCGTGGATAAGTCTGAGGGTATCAGGCGTTGCTACAGAGGAGGTGGCAGTATCGGCTTCGCCGACCGCCTGAACTGTCTCCGCCGGTGAAGTCCGGAGGCATGAGTACAGTGCCAGGCAGGAAACTGCAAGCAGGACGAATCTGATCTCAGGGATCCTCATACAACAATGTTTACGATACGGTTGGGAACTACGATTATTTTTGGAGTGGCAGTGCCGATCCACTTTACGGCTCTTTCGTCCGACAGCACAATCTTTTTAACCTCTTCCTGTGGCAAATCAACTGGCAGCTCGATTTTAAACCTCATTTTCCCGTTGACTGAGACCGGACATTCGAAAGTGTCGGTCTTAAGATACTTCTCCTCATAATGTGGCCAGGGCTCGTATGCCAGCGTATTGTTATTTCCTGTCAGATGCCATAGTTCCTCTCCGAGGTGAGGGGCAAAGGGTGACATTATCTTTATGAATGTCAGGGCAGTATCACGGGTGATCTTTCCCTTTTTCACTGCAGCGTTCAGGAATATCATCATTGCTGAAATGGCAGTGTTAAAGTGCAGATTCTCAATATCGTCAGTCACCTTTTTTATGGTCTGGTGAAGTGACCTGAGTATTTCGGGGTCTTCTTCACCTGTTGTGATGTTCTCGCTGTTTGCAATAAGACGGTAAGCCCTTGACAGAAAACCGAGCACTCCCTTGACGCCCTTTTCATCCCATGGCTTTGTGGCTTCGAGCGGACCCAGGAACATCTCATAGAGGCGCAGTGAGTCAGCTCCGTAATTTTTGATCACATCGTCGGGATTGATGACATTTTTGAGGCTCTTTGACATTTTGGCTACTATCTGCCTGAGCTCCTCGCCTGTTTCCGAATTGAAATACTTGCCGTCGCGTTCGGTGACCTGGTCCGATGACACTTTGGCGCCTGCCGGTGTCTCATAGGCAAACGCCAGTATCATGCCCTGGTTGAACAGTTTGGCGAAGGGCTCATCGGTTGAAACGATTCCAAGATCAAAGAGCACCTTATGCCAGAAGCGGCTGTAAAGGAGGTGCAGCACTGCATGTTCAGCACCGCCAATATAGAGATCGACGGGCATCCAGTACTTCTCTTTTTCTTTATCAAAGATGGCCCGGTCGTTTTTCGGGTCGATGAATCTCAGGTAGTACCAGCATGAGCCTGCCCACTGCGGCATGGTGTTCGTCTCGCGTCTTCCCCGGCGGCCGTCTTTGTCTGTGACATACAGCCATCCGGTGGCGTTTGCAAGGGGTGATTCCCCGTTCTCGCCGGGTTCATACACCTCAAGGTCAGGGAGATTAAGAGGCAGCTCACTCTCATCGAGGAGGGTTATGCGACCGTCATCCCAGTGAATGACAGGGAACGGCTCACCCCAGTACCGCTGGCGGCTGAAGAGCCAGTCGCGCAGTTTGTAGTTGACCCGGTGCATGCCGATATTCCTTTGCTCTATCCAGGCAGTTATGGTTTTTAATCCTTCTTCCATGTTGAGCCCGTCGAGGGTGATGCCCAGCTCACTCGATGATGAGTTGATATATTCACCGTCGCCTGTCCAGCATTCCCTGCCTGAAATTATCCTCTGTTTCTGTGCTTCGTCAGTGACATCGGGTGAGAGGATGCAATTTATCTCCAGTCCGAACTTCTCCGCAAACTCAAAGTCACGCTCGTCATGAGCCGGCACGGCCATGATAGCACCTGTGCCGTAACCCATAAGAACATAATCGGCTACCCAGACAGGTATTTTTTTGTTATTGACAGGATTGACAGCCCAGGCTCCGGTGAAAACGCCGGATTTTTCCTTGGCGAGGTCAGTGCGGTCGAGGTCGGACTTCAGTGATGCAGCGTTGATATATGCTTCCACCTCTTTGCTCTTCTCCGGGGTTGTTATTTTCGCAACCAGCGGGTGTTCCGGGGCGAGAACCATGTAAGTGGCACCGAAGAGAGTGTCGGGACGGGTGGTATAGACGCAGATGATTGTATCTTGTCCGTCCACCTTAAAATCGACCTCAGCGCCTGTTGACCGTCCTATCCAGTTTCGCTGCATCTCCTTGATGCCTTCCGGCCAGTCGAGGTTATCAAGTCCGCTGAGGAGTCTTTCGGCGTATGTCGGGATGCGGAGCATCCACTGCTTAAGGTTGCGGCGTACTACAATGTTACCGCATTTTTCATGCGTTCCGTCGTTCAGCACCTCTTCATTGGCGCAGACGATACGGCATGAAGGACAATACCAGATCTGTGCATTGTCATAATATGCCAGCCGCTTTGAGTCGATGTATTTTTTTCTTGCCTCATCGCCGGCCTTGAGGACATCGAGCGGTATGGGAAGCTCATTGATATCGCGTCCGCGGTCTGTTTGCGGATCGTACCAGGTATTATAGAGTTTGATGAAGATCCACTGTGTCCATTTGACATATCCCGGGTCTGTGGTGTTTATCTCACGTTCCCAGTCATAGCTCAGTCCCAGTTCTTTTATCTGTCTGCGGAAGGTGTCGCAGTTCTGTCGGGTGGTGATTGAGGGGTGTGTACCTGTCTGGATGGCATACTGTTCGGCAGGAAGGCCAAAAGCATCCCAGCCCATGGGGTGAAGGACGTTAAATCCCTTCATACGCTTGTAACGTGCAACAATGTCTGTTGCGGTATAGCCCTCAGGGTGACCTACATGCAATCCTGCGCCTGACGGGTAGGGGTACATGTCAAGGACATAAAACTTATGCGGGTTTGACAGATCGTCAGTAGTTCTGAAAGTTCTGTTCTTTTCCCAGTACTCCTGCCATTTTTTTTCGATCTCGCTGAAATTGTAATCCTTCATTTCCTTTTTCAGGTTTGGGCTTATGGGTCGCAAAATTAGGAAACTTTGGCAAAAAAGCATCAGGAGGGAGGTATGGGCGGGACATATTTCCGGGATAAGTTTTGAAAAGTGCGGATGTCGGGTTACTTTTGCAGGCGTAACGGTCCCGTAGTTCAATGGATAGAATGACAGATTCCGGTTCTGTTGGTTGGGCGTTCGAGTCGCCCCGGGATCACCCTAATCGCTGTAAGTTATTTATTTACAGCGATTACTTTTTATATAAATGCCATATAGATTGCTTATGCTTGACAGATAAGAGATCACAAACATGAATATACTAATTTTTAAAGAATTAGCCCCCGAAGTGATCCGAGGGCTTAACTTAAAGACCTCATAAGATTTTTATTCAGTACTTATTGACCTATTTTGATATGTCATGCCAGTCAGATGCTCCATAAAAATTCATAAAATAATGATCAGCACCAGCATCCCAGTCTCTAATACGCAAGTGAGGCTTTTGATAATTCGCCAGAGTTGTAAATCTTAGTATCTTTAAAATAAGCTTTCAGATGGAAAGTAACAATTACGTATTCCATTTTATTCTGTAAAAAAGTACTGAAAATCATCAACCGTACAGGTAAAGGAACTTTGTCCGCTTGTGTAGTTTACAGGATAACATGATGTAACAAAATCCACTGTACTCAGCCTCATCGTCTCTGCAATCCATTTTTCTTACAGTACCGATAAAATCTACCTGATAAGCGTCCATCAGATTGTGCAACTCATTCGGTTTATTTTCATGCCTGTTGATTTGATAATCAACGCTGATAATTAATGTAATGGGATCATCCAGCTCATTTTCCTTACACTTCTTATCGGTTTCTTCATCTGAGAAGATCTCACAGCTGCTGACAGTCATCAAAGCTATCAGAATTGATAATAAACAGGATAATCTTGAGTCGGTACATCTGTCTGATCATTATAGATAAACACCTAACAGATAAATTTTTATCCTAATTTATAATATAATTCAAATATTTGCAAATGTTTGTTAGTCAATTATTGAAGTTCCAAAACTTCAGTTGCATTTCATTTTTACTCACACGCGGTTTTAATGCAGCGAGACATATTTATTTCACAAAAATTCATGAGATGCCGGTTTTATTAAAAAGCCCCCTTAGATCAGATGTGCTTAATCTATCAGTTTATCTCTTTAACTAGCAGTCTCCTGCTGCAGATTAAGCTCACCTTCCCAGCGGGCTATCACAGCTGTCGCAAGGCAGTTGCCCAGTACATTTACTGATGTCCGGGCCATATCCATTAATTCATCAATACCCAGGATTATATAAATTGGCCAGGTTGGAAGCCCGAAGCTTGCAGCAGTCCCGAGCAGGATTACCAGCGAGGCCCGTGGAACACCCGCAACTCCCTTGCTTGTCAGCATCAGGGTGAAAACTATCAGGAGCTGTTTTTCAATAGGAAGGTCAATGCCGGCTATCTGCGCCAGAAAAATGGTTGCAAGCGAAAGATAGAGTGTTGTTCCATCCAGGTTAAAGCTGTACCCGGTGGGCATCACAAATGCAACTATTTTTCGCGGAACGCCAAACTCTTCCATGCGTTCCATTGCAATAGGGAGGGCTGCTTCAGAACTGGTGGTGGAGAATGCTATCACGACAGGCTCGGAGACCGTCCTGATGAATTTTTTTATCGGGATCCTGAATATTAGTGCTACCGGCAGCAACACTACAAGAAGGAAGAAAATCAGGGAAACGTAAAGAGTGGCCAGAAGTTTAAGCAGATTGTAAAGTATATCGAGACCCATGTGACCGGTGCTGTAAGCAATTGCCGCAAACACTGCAAACGGAGCAAAATACATTATCAGCTGGGTAAACTTGAACATCGTCTCGGCAAGCGCTTCGGTAAACCTGATCATCGGATTTTTATATTTATCCTTGATCATGGCCACGGCTATTCCGAAAATAATGCTGAAAACGACGATCTGCAAAACCTGTCCCTCGTAGATGGCTTTTGCTATATTCTCCGGGAATATATGAAGGATCAGATCAGTTCCCTTAGTCACAGTGGCTGCCGGAATATCAACCTGGTTCACGGCCTCCGGAACTTTTACACCGATACCTGCCTTGCTTATATTTATGGCAAGTAATCCGATGAAGAGAGCCAGGGTCGAAACAATTTCAAAATAGACAAGTGATTTCCATCCCATCCTTCCTACCTGTTTCAGGTTGGAATGACCGGCTATACCTACTACCAGTGTGGCAAAAAGCAGAGGAGCAATAATAGTTTTAATCAGGCGCAGGAATATCATACTGACGACCTGCATTTTAACAGCTATCTGCGGCAGGTCATGTCCAAATTCAGCACCCAGGATCATACTGATAAGTATCCAGGTGGTGAGAGATTTTTTGTAAATGGCATAACCAACTATTGCGGCTATGGCAATCAACCTGGAAATCAGCAGTACTGTATTGCTGATGCTGAGAATGTTATAGTGACTGACGATTGCAAGTAATGAAACAATAAAAACAGTTACCAGCAGAAAAAGGAGATATCGTTTGGGAACCTTGTTGTTTTTACCCGTGTTCCCGGGGTCACCAGCAAGGGTAGGGGGCGTTGAGGACATAAGATGGTACGGTTTACTCTGGCGCAGTTAATCTATTGAAGGAATGTTATCCTGTCAACGTTGACGTCAGCATACATGATCTTCAGGGCACTGGCCCGGCGGAGGGACTGCTTTACATCCGTTACAATACCCATCCGGGCATCCTTGTCGATCTTCAGCACCACGAGCATCTTTGTCTTGTCAGCCTCGCTGAGCTGTTCACGCTCCTGTGCAATGAAATCCTGTATGTCAGCAATCTCCCTGAATGTGTCATTGAGCTGAATTTTAGGCTCTGTTCCGTACAAGGTCTGGAGGTTTGCGAGGGGCTCACCGATATAAATAAAGCTGGCCAGCGACTTTTTCTCAAGCACCTTTCCTTCAGTGGCTTCAGGCAGTTGTACTTTTACCATGACATCTGTCTCACGCATTGTGGTGACGGCCATGAAAAAGAAGAGTATCATGAATACTATGTCAGGGAGTGACGACGTACTGAGGGCCTTGACGGTTCTGCCACCTGTTTTTACAAACCTTGCCATTTTATTTTTCTCCTATCCTTTTTGGTTCAGCTTCCGAAATGGGGACCTTGTAGAAATCATCAACAGCTCCTTTTTTGTCCTCGTCAAGTCTTTCATAGGGAACACCGAACTGCTGTCTTGCCAGGTCATCACGCAATTTTGACCTTGCAGCTATTAGCTCGTTCTGCACGGCAATATAAACACCGTATTTTGTTCCGATATCATTCTGCAATGATATTACTGCCTTCGTTACAGGAACATTACCAAAGTAAGGAAGATTAACGACCTCTTTTTCAGGCATACCCGGAAGATCACCGGCGTTCACGATGAACCTGCCGGCAATATCCCGCAGCTGGCTGAATTCCGTCAGCTCTCCTTCAACCAGCAGCAAATTATCCTTATTGACTTTCACCTCAAGGATATTCCTGTCATTGATCTTATTGACATCCTGCGGCACATCAGGATCCGGGATAGCGGGCAACTGCCTCATCAGTCCGGTATCCGAGTCCATAGTGGTAGCAGCCAGGAAGAAAATAAGAAGGAGGAATGCAATGTCAGCCATCGAGCCTGCATTTATTTCCGGTACTTGCCTTCTTGCCATTTTGATAATTATTTTATTCCGCCTGATGGCGGACAATCTGGTTATTTTTTAAAATATCTGGATATCACTGAATAAATGATTGCCAGGAAGGCGAGCACTAAAAGGAAGTATGCAACGAACAGTCCCACGTCAGTCCAGAAAAGTGTGCTCGGTATATTGTCGCTGCCTTTATAATACGGAAGGTTCAGGACAGTGTTATCAGCAAGCAATGCTGCCAGGCCTATGAGACCGCACCGACACCGAGAGCCACAAGTGACAGTCTCAGGCCTTTGGGATTTTGCACTACATTCCGCAAACCGAAGAACAGGGTAATGATAACAGTAATGAATAATAATATATATGCATAGACAATGAAAAGATTGGTTACCCTGGGCTCTTCGTATCTCGTTCCCTCAGTCCCCGGCACTGCCCCACCAATGTAGAACAGTATGGCGAAGATCACTGTGAGGCCCATTAAAACCCACAGCAGGATTGATGTTAGTTTATTGATTTGTTCTGACATGACCGGTTATTTTGTATTGTATCTGGCCAGCATATCTATAAGTGAGATGGAAGAGTCTTCCATCTGGTTGGAAATACTGTCGATTTTTGAAAGGATGTAGTTGTAGAAAATCTGGAGTATGATTGCCACTACAAGTCCGAATACAGTAGTAATAAGGGCAACCTTGATACCGCCGGCGACGATGGTGGCAGAAACTGTTCCTGCCTGCTCAATGGCGTCGAAGGCCTGTATCATACCGATAACTGTTCCGAGGAACCCAAGCATGGGAGCCAGAGCGATAAACAGCGAGATCCATGAGAGGTTCCTTTCAAGCAATCCTGCCTGAACACCGCCATAGGCTACAACGGATTTCTCTGCCATTTCAACACCTTCATGGGCTCTGTCAAGGCCCTGGTAAAAGATGCTTGCCACCGGTCCCCTGGTATTGCGGCATATATCTTTAGCTGCCTCGAGACCTTCTTCTTTCAGTGCTTTGTCGAGTCTCGCCAGCAGTTTGTCAGTGTTTGTTGTTGCCATGTTAAGGTAGATGATCCTTTCTATGGCGATGGCAAGGCCGAAGATAAGACACAAAAGAATTGTACCCATAAATCCTGCGCCGCCTTCAATGAAGAGTCTCTTGATTTCTTTATGAAGAACTTTTTCGCCCTGGACGGGAGTTGTCTGTGACTGTTCAGTAAGTTGCTGGGTTGTGGTTGCAGTCTGGTCTGTCTGTGCCTGTGAGGTCTGCGATGTGCCAAGTAGTAAGGCCGCAAAAACCATAAGTAGGATAACTCTTTTCATTTATGTCGGTTATTATTGGAAATTTTAACAAAAATAAAAAAAAACGTCAAAGTACAATCGTCATATGGCTCTTTAAAACAAATAGCTTGTGACATCGGGGTCTGCTACAAAGAATTACACAAAAAATAGTTATACTTTTGCCAGATTTTGACATCATTCCTGATAGTAACGAAGGACATTGCTGATACTCTGAAATCTGATGATAAATATTCCTTCAACGGACAAGAAAAGGATTGTTATTGTAGGTTGCGGATTTGGCGGTCTGACACTTGCAAAAAAGTTGCGGAAAGCCAATTACCAGGTGGTCATTATCGACAAACATAACTACCACCAGTTCCAGCCTTTGTTTTACCAGATTGCATCAGCCGGCCTGGATGCAAGTTCAATTACATTTCCAATTCGTAAAGTATTTCAGGAGTATAATGATTTCTATATCCGCAAAGCGGAAGTAAAAGAAGTTAATGTATCAGATAATGAGCTCAATACGTCTTTAGGGACAATAAGATACGATTATCTTGTGCTTGCGCATGGTGCGACAAATTCGTTTTTTGGATCGGATAAAATGCAACGTTACTCAAAAGGAATGAAATCGATAGCTGAGGCTCTTGATCTGAGAAACACCATTCTGATGAATTTTGAAAATGCTGTTGCGACCACGGATATGGAAGAGCAGGAGAGGCTGCTGAATATTGTAATTATAGGAGGCGGTCCGTCGGGTGTAGAGATTGCCGGAGCTCTTGCTGAGATGAATAAGTTCGTGATTCATAAAGACTATCCCGAGCTGAAAGACAAAGCGGTAAATATTTATCTGATAGAAGGAACTGACAGGCTGCTTAATGCAATGTCACCTAAATCATCAGAAAAAGCCAGACAATTTCTTGAAAAGGTCGGGGTCAGGGTAATGACAGGGACACTTGCAACAGACTGTGATGATAAGAGTGTTACAACAAGCACGGGTGAAATTATCAAAACAGGACTAATTCTCTGGACTGCAGGTATTGCAGGAAACAAGTTAAAGGGATTTTCCCAGGAGAACTATGGCAGGGGAGGCCGTTTGTATGTTGACAGGTTTAGCAGAGTAAAGGGTTATGACAATATATTTGCCATGGGGGATATATGCATTGATGACTGAGGAAAAATATCCTTCGGGTCATCCTCAGGTAGCACAGGTTGCAATACAACAGGCTAAATTACTTTCTGAGAACCTTAAAAATTTATCCAACAGCAAACCTCTTAAGGAATTCTCATATAAGGATCTTGGAACAATGGCAACTGTCGGGAAAAATCTTGCTGTTGTCGAGCTGCCCCATTTCCGTTTTCAGGGTGCATTTGCCTGGTTTGTATGGTTATTTATTCACCTGATGAGCATTATCGGCGTAAGAAACAAACTGATGATATTCATCAACTGGGCCTGGAAATATTTTACTTACGATCAGTCTCTCAGATTAATACTCAGGCCAAAGGGTCATTTCCTAGGCGGATTATTATTTTATTCTATATCCGAATAAAGCTTCATGAACTGAACCCGTTCAATAGCTGCCGGATTTTCGAGATTTGCCTGACTTAACTTACCCCGGAACGAATTGACTGTTTCAAATTGGTGTTTTCTCATCCAGTCGGCAGTATTCTTCAGTATTTCAGGAATAACATCAAATCCTTCCTTGTAAAGAGCTGAAGCAATCTGAACGGTGGTTGCACCTGCCAGAAGTTGTTTGACAAATGCTTTATAATCGTGAACTCCGGTAGATGCAGAAAGATCACATTTTAAATGCCCTGACAGTATCGAGATCCAGCGAAGCGTATGATTATACTCTTCATTTGAGCTCAGAATTGGTCCGTGGCTTACATCGATTTTTTCAATATCAAAATCGGTATTATATGGTCTGTTGAAAAGAACCAGACCCTTTATTCCGGTTTCAGACAGTTTCTGAACCGACTGTGCCAGTGATGAAAAGTAATACCCGATTTTAACGGCAACAGGTATATTGACATAGTTTCTTACTTCCCTGATAATATCAAAATATACTTTTTCATTGTCTTCTCCGCTTCGTCTCATGTCCGATGGCAGGATATATATGTTAAGCTCCAGGGCATCGACCTTTGTGTCCTGTACTTTTTTTGCAAATGAATGCCAGTTAAGGTTCGAAACGCAGTTTATACTTCGGTTCGAAACGCAGTTTATACTGGCAATGACGGGAATGTCAACCGACTCTTTTGCTTCCCGGAGAAATCCAAGATATTTATTCAGCGTGTTTGTTTTCGCAAAATCGAAAATGTAGGAGTATGCCTCATCATAATCATAAATTCTTTTTCCGAACAGCTTGCCGGGAGCCTGTGTAAATGTTTTTATATCACCTTCTTCCGACTTAATGACGTTATGAGTTTCAACATGGATCTGCTCTTCAAAAAGGGATTTGACAACTATGGCCCCGACACCTTTGGCAGCCAATTCCTTAATATTGGAGATTGAATTTGTCAATCCGCAGCTTCCTGCGATAAGTGGATTCCTGAGCTTTAATCCGAGATAGTTAGTTTGAAGAGATTCCATTGTCTTTTCACTTTGAACATTAAGTACTAGAAGTAAAGTTAGCAATTAAGATAATATGGAACGGGGATTAGCTTCGGGTGATTCCCTTGGGGAAGGATTTGCTCCGGCACTTGAAGTATGTGCAGTGGGATGGGAAGGATTCCTCGTTATACTCGTGATCGCTAAAGTAGGAATTGGCACTGCAAGCAGGTGTTGGGATGATTACTCGCTTTGCTCGTGATCCCTGCCGGGAGAACCTGCAACACATGACTGACCTTTCAGGTCTTATTTATTTTCCCTCCACCGCTTTTGAAAGCAAGCTTTCAACGCGTTGTCGGCAAAATAAATAACCCCGCCGATGGCGGGGTCATTCATGGTTGCGGAGAGAAAGGGATTCGAACCCCCGGTACCCTTTTGAGGTACACACGCTTTCCAGGCGTGCCAGTTAAGCCACTCCTGCATCTCTCCGGAAAAACGGCGCAATTTACAAAAAAAAATGATGACATGATGGCAGCGAGATCAACTCATTTCACCGCACAAGGGATTTCGACAGCAGCGCCTCGACCCTCGTCTTTGGCAATGAGCTGCCAAGAAGAATCATCATCTTCGTCACGGCAGCCTCAGTGGTGATATCACCTCCACTGATAACACCAGCAGCACGCAATCCTGCAGATGTTTCATACAGACCCATCTCAACGTTTCCTGCCGGGCACTGGGTGACATTGAGCACAATGCCTCCCTCTGCTATGAACGAACGGATCTCCCCGAGGAACCAGTCCAGCGTCGGTGCGTTACCCGGTGCCATAAGTCTCAAGAATGAGTCCGTGCAACCCCTCCGTTCTGAGCAATGACCTGACAACACCCTGCCCGATACCCGGGAAGAGCCTCAGCACGGCCACACCGGTATCAAATCCTGCTGAGACTTTCAGGGGACGTCTTACCGTCGGATATCTTATCAGGTTGCGGTTATATCGGATCTGCAGGCCCGCCTCTGCCAGCGGCGGCAGATTGGGGGAGGCGAAAGCATTGAAATGCTCGGCGCTGAACTTGATGGTTCTGTTGCCTCGTAATAATTTGTTCTCGAAGTAGATACAAACCTCAGGCACAAGTGGCAGGCCATTCTCGCGGGCAGCGGCAATCTCAATGGCGGTGATGAGATTTTCCTTCCCGTCGGTACGAAGAACACCGATCGGCAACTGGGCACCGGTAAAGATGACAGGTTTCTCAAGTCCCTGGAGCATAAAGCTCAGGGCAGAAGCTGAATATGACATGGTGTCAGTTCCGTGCAACACAACAAAACCGTCGAAATGATCATATTCTTCGAAAATGGTGTTTGCAATTCTGATCCATGTATCAGGACTGACATCTGATGAATCAATCACCGGATCAAAGGTCACCGTCTCGAGGTTGAAACCGAACCGCTGCAGTTCAGGCACCTGGTCTGAAATATGCCTGAAGTCGATGGGAATAAGCGTTCCGGTTACCGGGTCATTGACCATCCCTATCGTCCCTCCGGTATAAATTATAAGTATTGATATGCTTTTTTCCATCCTCTAAATCTTAAAGAGTTTTTTTGCATTGGCAGTGGTTTTGTCAGCAACTTCTGACGGACTGATGGCCAGCAACTCAGACAACTTATCGATCACCAGTGTCAGGTGACTGCTCTCATTTCTTTTACCGCGGTACGGTACGGGCGCCAGATAGGGTGCGTCAGTCTCAACGACAATTTTGTTTATACCGGCCTCTATTGCAGCTTCTCCCGCGCGGCTGTTCCGGAAGGTGATCACACCGCCTATTCCGATCAGGAAGCCCATCGCAACAACCTGTCTGTGCTTCTTCTGCATTTCCGGGGAAAGCATGAAAAACACCTGTGACACGGCCGGAACCAAAGGCCTTTAATTCGCGGATGATGACATCAAGTGATTCACGTGCATGTATCACCACAGGCAATTGGTAATGCTCAGCAAGCTCCAGGTGACGCCGGAATGAGATCAGCTGTTCATTAATGAAGGTCTTGTCCCAGTAAAGATCGATGCCTGTCTCTCCAATGCCATAGTACTTATGTTCAGCAAGCCGGGCTTCAACTTCCTCAAGCTCCTGCCGGTAATTTTCCCTCACAGACGTCGGATGCAGAGCCATCATCGGCAGACAGACCCCCGGGAAACTCTCCTCAGCAGCCAGCATTGATGCCACCGAAGATGAATCAATATTTGGCATAAGGATAGTCTGTACTCCGGCGCTTACTGATCTTTTGACCACTTCATCACGGTCAGCATCAAACTCCGGCAGGTAAATGTGGCAATGAGTATCAATGATCTGCATGGGGCAAAATTAGTGTTTTTTAGGCAGTAGGCATTAGGCAATAGGCAATAGTGGGAGTACGGCTAAAGCCAATCAGCTGAACAATTTTTCATTTTGAATTACTACTGCCTACTGCCTATTGCCCATTGCCTGATTTATTTGTACCTTTACTATGTCTCGCAAACATTATTACATATGTCACAAACTTCACTTGTGCACAAGATTGCACTTGGAATGATTCCGGGTGTGGGAGATATCACCGCCCGAAAACTTGTCTCATACGCAGGAAGCGTGGAGGCCGTCTTCAGTGAACCGTTCCGGAACCTGACAAAAATTCCCGGAGTGGGAGAGACCCTCGCAAAAGCTGTGGCAGGACGCGATTATCTTGAAGCAGCTGCCAGGGAGGCTGAGTTTGTCGGAAAACATGGGATCAAAGTATTCCACTACCTCGACGACGATTACCCTTTCCGGCTTCGTCAGTGCGAAGATTTTCCCGTCACCTTTTTCTTCAGGGGAAATGCCGACCTCAATGCATCACATGTATTAAGCATCGTTGGCACCCGTAATGCAACGCAACGGGGCCGTGAACTGTGCCAGAAGATTGTAGCGGGATTATCGGTCCATTTCCCGGAACTGGTTATCATCAGCGGTCTGGCTTACGGAGTGGATATCGCCGCCCACAAGGCTGCACTGGCAAACGGCCTGCCTACAATAGCCGTGCTGGGTCATGGTCTCAAATCGATGTATCCATCAATTCATGCCGGTGTCGCCAGGGAGATGCTTGAAAAGGGAGGTCATCTGACGGATTTTTCTTCAGACACCCTTCCCGAAAGGAATAATTTTATCAGACGAAACAGGATCATCGCAGGCGTCTCTGATGCCACACTGATAGTGGAATCAGGAATCAAGGGTGGTGCCCTGATCACGGCAGATATCGCTGCCTCATATAACCGCGATGTCATGGCTGTACCCGGCCGTCCCGGCGACGAGTGGTCCGCCGGATGCAACGCTCTCATAAGATGCAATAAGGCGGCCCTGGTTGAAAACTGTGAGAATATTGAGTACCTGCTGGGATGGAAGCCCTCGGCACTATCTGTTCCGGCAGTACAGCCGCAACTCTTTCCCGGAATGACAGACAACGAGAAGAAAGTCTATGAAGCGCTGAAGTCGGACGGTGACCTGACCATGGACACGCTGGCACGGATGCTTGAAATACCTGTCTACCGACTTTCCACCGTGTTGCTCCAGATGGAGCTGGCAGGGTTGATCACCCCGTGCCCGGGAAGCGTCTACAAAATCAGATAAAAAAACACCGTAACCCTCAGTCTGAGACTGAGGGCCACGGTGTAAACCAATCAGATTGGGTATTAAATGAGGCCCTGATCAAGCATAGCGTTGGCAACCTTGAGGAAGCCGGCTATGTTTGCGCCTTTCACATAGTCGACAAAACCGTCTTTACCTGTGCCATGCTTGACACATGCGTTATGTATGTTGACCATAATTGAGTGCAGTCTGTCATCAACCTCTTCCTTATTCCAGTTGAGCTTCATTGAGTTCTGCGTCATCTCGAGACCTGAGGTGGCCACACCGCCTGCGTTGACAGCCTTGCCTGGACCAAAGAGCAGTTTATGATTTCAGGAATAATTCAACTGCCTCAGGTGTACATCCCATGTTTGAAATTTCGGCGACAAGCATGACGCCGTTTTCAATCAGCACCTTTGCATCATCACCGTTCAGCTCATTCTGTGTAGCACACGGAAGGGCAATATCAACCTTGACTTCCCACGGTCTCTTTCCCTTTACAAAGGTTGATCCCTTGAATTCTTTAGCATAAGGCTCAACGATATCCTGGTTCGAGGAACGGAGTTTTAGCAGGTAGTCTATCTTTTCACCGGTAATACCTGCAGGATCGTAGATATAACCGTCAGGTCCTGATATCGTTACAACGATACCACCCAGCTCGGATGCCTTGAGAGCAGCGCCCCATGCAACGTTTCCAAAACCGGAGAGGGCAATTTTCTTGCCTTTAATGGTTTCCTTCTTGGTTGCCAGCATTTCCACGACAAAATAGATCCCGCCGAAACCTGTAGCTTCAGGACGTACCAGTGATCCGCCCCAGTTTAATCCTTTTCCCGTAAGAACGCCTGTGTTCTCACGTGCAAGCTTCTTGTACATACCGTAAAGGAAACCTATCTCTCGTCCGCCTACTCCGATATCGCCTGCCGGTACGTCGGTCTCTGGGCCGATCAGTTTCCAGAGTTCAAGCATGAACGACTGGCAGAAACGCATCACTTCGTTGTCAGATTTGCCTTTCGGATCGAAATCTGATCCTCCCTTACCACCACCCATCGGAAGCGTCGTAAGTGAATTCTTGAAGATCTGCTCAAATCCCAGGAACTTCAGGATGGAGAGGTTGACAGTCGGGTGGAAGCGGAGGCCTCCCTTGTACGGGCCGATGGCATTGTTAAACTGTACCCTGTAACCGAGGTTAACCTGTACGTTTCCCTGGTCATCCATCCACGGAATCTTAAATGTCAATATCCTGTCAGGTTCAACAAGTCTCTGCAGTATGCCTGCTTTGGCAAATTTGGGATTTTCATTGTAGACTTCCTCAATAGAATTGAGGACTTCCCTGACAGCCTGGAGAAACTCGACTTCACCCGGATGCTTTTTCTCGAGATCAGCCAGAATTGTTTTTACTTTCATTTCGGTATATAGATTTAGTTATGATTTATTCTAAAATCAAATCATTTCCAAAGGTGAGGTAACCTTCAGTCATGAAAAATGACTTTACTCATGTTTTATAATTCCGGGATTAACCTACTGATTTATAGGTTTTAAGAACCTCTTCTATTTTTGCTCTCTGGACGCCTGACAGAGCTGTTATGCTGACAGGGCTGTATGCAGCTTTCTGACCCTGTACCCTTTGATAAAGGATGAGATAATGATGCATACCCATCATGCCGGTAGTGATTTCGTATCCGGCAAACTGTAAAGCCGGGATCTCAACGCTTTTGCTGTCACCCGGAATAAGTCCTGTCTTGTACCATCGGAGAGTTATGCCACGTTCATCAGCAGAGAAATAAATGTATCTGAATTTCATTATGGCCGGATAGAAGATGAGTAGCAGATATATCACAGTTACAGCGGCAGTTATTATATGGACGCTCTTCTTCGTCATGACATGCCGGAAGATTTCCGGGAAATATGCCATGAAGACATAAATAACATATATCAGTGTTGCAATAAACCCAATCAGCCTGAACGCGACAATTTTCTGACCGTTATCAATAGTCATAATCCTATCATTTGAAACAAATCTAAGAAATTTCTTTCAAAAAACTGTCAGGTAAGGCTCCTGCCTAATCTCTCTTTTTAGCGAAGAACTTTTTCATCATCAGGGAACACTCCTTTGCGAGTACTCCGCTGCGGACCGTTGTTTTCGGGTGGAGGATCTGCACGCCAGTGGTTGTGTACCCTTTCTTCTCATCAGATGCGCCGTAGACTATTGCCGAAACCTGGCTCCATGCCAGTGCACCGGCACACATTATACACGGTTCCACTGTAACATAGAGGGTGCAGTCGGTCAGGTATTTTCCGCCGAGGTACGACGCTGCAGCCGTAATGGCCTGCATCTCCGCATGTGCTGTTGGGTCATTGAGCGTTTCCGTCAGGTTGTGTGCACGCGATATGATGATCTTGCCGGCAACCATGACAGCACCTACAGGTACTTCGTCGCGGTCAGCAGCCTTTTGCGCTTCGGCGAGCGCCATGCGCATGAAATATTCATCGTCTCCGGGTTCCATGGAATCAGCTTTTTGGTTCAGGATGAATGACGACACTTATATCCCTGAATTCGCTCTCAAGCCTCTCCTCTATGCGGTCACACTGCCTGTGGATGACCTCGATGGTTTCGTTGGCGGGGACCTCGAGGTGGAACTCTACAAATCTCTGATGACCGGCTGCCCGTGTACGCAGGCTGTGATAAGTTGCATTCATCTCTTTAAGGATGGCTTCCACTTTTTTCAGTTCATCGGGCGACATGGCAGTGTCAAGCAGCGGAGAGAAAGCCTTTTTCAGCAGCATCCATGATTCATATATAATGAGCATGGCTACACCCAGGGCTATGATCGGGTCAAGGATATGCCATCCTGTGATCCACAGCAGAGTGAGCCCGATGGCGACACCGGCAGAGGTGATTACGTCAGTCTTGAGGTGCAGTGCATCGGCTTCCAGTGCAACAGAATTGGTGATGCGTGCCACTTTGTAGAGCCGGCGCGAAACGAAAGTGTTGACTACTGCCGAAATAACCATTACGAGCACTCCGAGTCCAAGTACACTTGGCTCTTCCGGATGAATGAGTTTACCGATTGCCTCGTAGATGATCCATGCCGATGCAATGAAAATAAGCCCTGCCTCTATGACGCCTGATACATTTTCCGTTTTACCGTGGCCATAAGGGTGTCTTTCATCGGCAGGGTTACCGGAAATCCTTACCGCAAAGAAGGCTATTATTGCCGCCACGAGATCAAGCGCCGAGTGGATGGCCTCCGAGAGGATACTGACTGAATTGGTCAATAAGCCAACAGCAAGCTTCATGACGATGAGCAGAGTATTTGACATCACCGAAAGCTTTGCAGTCTTTGTTTTCAGGGTGCTGGCCATAATAAGGAATAAACCGGATTTTCTGCAATTTTAGAAAAAAACGGATGAAAATGCAGCGGAAAGTTATTACCGTTTATTACCGGGAATAATTCTTACTTTTGTTACCTCAATAAAAATGAAATGTACAGGACACACACCTGCGGAGAGCTGATTATCAGCAATAAAGGGGAGAGGGTCACACTGGCGGGATGGGTTCAGCGCTCGAGGGACCTTGGCGGGATGACGTTTATTGACCTGCGTGACCGTTATGGAATTACACAGCTGGTCTTTAACATGGAAACCAATCCTGATCTCTGCAAGCAGGCCCGAAAACTGGGCCGTGAGTTTGTGGTGCAGGTCACCGGCACGGTGGCTGAACGAAGCAATAAAAATTCGAAACTTGCTACCGGAGACATAGAGATTACAGTGGAAAGCATTACGGTGCTGAACACGTCTGACCTGCCTCCTTTCACCATTGAGGAAAACACTGACGGGGGCGATGAGCTGCGCATGAAATACCGTTACCTTGATCTTCGCCGGCAGAATGTACGTTCGAATATCATCCTGAGACATAAGATGGCGCAGGAGGTCAGACGGTATCTCGACGGCCAGGGCTTTATCGAGGTGGAGACGCCGGTGCTGATCAAATCAACTCCTGAGGGCGCGCGCGACTTCGTGGTGCCGTCACGGCTCCATCACGGTGAGTTTTATGCTCTTCCACAGAGCCCCCAGACATTCAAGCAGCTGCTGATGGTTGCCGGGTTCGACAAATATTTCCAGATCGTAAAATGCTTCCGCGATGAGGATCTGCGCGCTGACCGCCAGCCTGAATTCACACAGATTGACTGCGAGATGTCGTTCATACACCAGGAAGACATCCTGAATACTTTTGAAGGCCTGGCACGACATCTGTTCCATGAGATAAAAGGGATTGATTTTGACAGTCCGTTCCCCCGCATTTCTTATGATGAAGCTATGAACCTCTACGGCTCGGACAAACCCGACATACGCTTCGGGATGCAGATCACTGAAATCACTGAAGCGGTCGGGGAAGGAACTTTCCGGTCTTTGACAGCGCTGAATATGTCGGAGGTATTTGTGCACCGGGATGTGCCGTCTATACGCGCAAGCAGCTTGATGAACTGACAGAGTTTGTCAAACGTCCGCAGATAGGGGCAAAGGGACTTGTCTATGCCCGTGTGGAAGCTGACGGGTCGGTGAAATCTTCAATTGATAAGTTCTATAATGCTGATGACCTGAAGCGTCTTGCCGGGGTGATGAAAGCCGGTGCGGGCGATCTTATACTGATAATGGCAGGGGATAAGGAAAAAACTCTCTCCGCCCTTGGCGAGCTGCGTCTTGAAATGGGTCGTCGCATGGGCTTCAGGGACTCTTCAAAATATGCGCCGCTGTGGGTGACCGACTTTCCCCTGCTGGAGTGGGATGAGGAGACGCGGCGGTTTTATGCAAAGCACCATCCCTTCACTGCTCCAAAGCCGGAGGATCTTCAGTATATGGAGAGCGATCCGGCCAGGGTGCATGCTAATGCATACGACCTTGTAATCAATGGCACTGAGATAGGCGGCGGGTCAATCCGTATACATGATCCTGAGACACAGTCGCTCATGTTTAAGACGCTGGGGTTCACTGAAGAAGAAGCCCGGAAACAGTTTGGCTTCCTTCTTAATGCCTTCAGATTCGGCGCTCCGCCTCACGGAGGAATTGCATTTGGATTTGACAGATGGACTGCAATATTTGGGGGTTCGGATACAATCCGCGACTTCATCGCTTTCCCGAAAAATAACCAGGCCCGGGATGTGATGATTGACACTCCTGCGACAATAAGTCAGGCGCAGCTTGATGAACTGGGGATAGAAATCAGGAAGGCTGAAAAGTAATTTCAAAAAGAATTTCAGAGGTAATTGAGACCGGTCCGGGGCATTTAGCGCCTTAAAAAGGTCTTCGCGGTGTCTCGGCGGTGTCGTCGGTGGTCTCAGTGGCCTTCGGTGGTCTCCGGTGACTATTGCGGGGAAGTATTAAATCTTAGTCTTGCGGACTGTCTTCTTCTTCGGTGGTTGGATTTCCACAGTTTTGGTGTAAGGAATTGAGAAGCAGAAAAGTGATCCTTCCCCGGGTGTCGAGATGAGCCATATTGAGCCGCCAAGCAGCTCGACATAGGCCTTTGAAATTGAGAGCCCGAGGCCAGTTCCGCTGAACTGCTTCGAGCTTGGTGTCTCAACCTGGTAAAAGCGCTCAAAGACCTTGACCTGGTGCTCCGGAGCAATGCCTATCCCGGTGTCACTTACAAAAAATTCCACCGTATCTCCTCTCAGGACATAGCCGAACTCAATTCTGCCTTCCCTTGTGAACCTTAGTGCGTTGTTCAGAAGATTAGAGAAGATCTGTATGATCTTGGTTTCATCCGTGAGAACGTTTGCCTGATTGTCATCGAGATGCGATGTGAACTGCAATACCAGTCCCTGCTGCTGGGCGCGAAGACGGTACTGCTCATAGAGATTCCTGATCAGCGTATTCAGGTTGACATCGGTACGCGACACTTTTACCAGTCCGGTTTCAATGTTTGAGATGTCAACTATATCTGTAATGATTGAAAGGAGCTGGTTGCTCGACTGGTAGATGATGTCTATGTACTGTCTGCGGCTCTCATCATTAGTCTCAGGTGAATCAAGCAGCGTTGTGAAACCCACTATGGCGTTCATGGGGGTTCGGATCTCATGTGAGATATTGTGAAGGAATGCTGTCTTGAGCCTGTCGCTCTGCTCTGCCTTATCCCTGGCCCTGATCAGTTCTTCCTCAATACGCTTCCTGTCGGTTATATCTGAAATAAAGCCTTCCAGGGCCACCAGCTTATCACTCTCGTAATAGCCCCGGCCTCTTTCCCAGACCCATCTTTTTTGGCCGGCCGAGGTAATGATACGGTATTCGATAGTGTAGAGATAACCGGTACTGAGAGCACTATGGATTTCGGCCGACACTCTCTTTATGTCCAGAGGATCAATGATCGATGTGAATGATCTTATCTTGTTGCCAATGAATTCATTGGGAAGATAACCGGCAAGTTCATAAATGCCGTCGCTGATGTATTGCATGGTCCATTCAGCGTCATTGTTACAGCGGAATACCACACCCCGGAGGTTATTGATGATGGTGCTCAGTTTCTTGTTGCTCTCTCTCATCTCCTCCTCGGCACGCTTGCGTTCAGCAATATTGCGTCCGATGCTCTGGTAGAACCGTGCACCGTCCACCTCAACTGTATAAGCGCTGATCTCAATGGGAAATGTCGTACCGTCACTTCGTGTGTGAACAGTTTCTATATATGACGAACCTTTGGTATTAAGTTCCTGGACGTGTTTGGAAAGCATAGGAACTTCCTCAGGCGACCGTAAATCGGTTATATTCATTCCGATGAGCTTATCGCGCTGGAAGCCGTAGGTCTCCACTGCACGCTCATTGGCTTCGACAATATTCATGTCGTTGTCAATGAGCAGGATAATATCACTTCCATGTTTCATCACGAAGTCGAAATGCTTCATGATGGCCTGCCTGTTAAGATCCTCCCTGTATTTTTCCCGGAGGTATCTTGTCCTGGTTGATTTGGTGATCAGATAACCGATGCTTGCAAGCGCCAGGTATACGAGGCCCATGATCAGCCACAGCATAGCTATTTCACGGTTGAACCTGGCGAGAATTTCAGGTGTCTCCTTTTTTGCAGCCAGATACCATTCGGTGCCCGGGACCTGTTTTACCGAAGCCACAACCTCGGTTCCGGTATAATCTTCATACGTATTTACTTTCAGGTCTTCGGCTGGAGGATTGAGCGCTTTGAGCTCCATTTCTCCAGCAGGAAGTGTAACTTGCTTGTCAAACCCTGCAAGCCTGGAGCCATTGAGATAGGTGACTGAATCACCGTCAAACCGGAAAAGGATGCACTCAGAAGTCTTTCCGGGTGTAGGCCAGGTGGATATCAGCGGAAATAGTTCCTTCTCCGGATCAACACGAATTACAAGAATTCCGGCCAGTACCGTATCGCCTTCGTGAGGCATCTTCATGGGTATGATAAGATCAAGATGAAGGTACGGGACAGGTGTTGCAGAGTGGAAATCCGAAAGAGAAATTTCGGGATTGGATATCACAGTTGTAATGCGTGACCGGAGAAATTCTCCCATTACTGCTTCAGATGCGGGAACAGCAAGTCCGGGAACTACCTCCAGCATCGAGCAGAACGGCCCCGCGAAAGTCATAATTCTCTATCAGCGTTGTGAGAAGCTGGGTAAGCCTTGATTTCTCCCAATTGTTTTTGTCCTTGATGAACATGGCATCAATATGTTCAACGAGGGTGACATTTTCATGTATAAGTCTTGCATCATTCAGTCTCTCGCTGCGCCAGTGAGCTATCTGGTCGGCTTTGAGTTGCGCGACAGCCTCCATTTCAGTAGCGGCATCGGTAATAATACGTTGTTTTTGTCCTGATGAATAAATGAATATCAGAGCTGTAAGAACAGCGGCTGTGAATATGAGCATACTCACAGAAGTCCATGGGAAGGGCGACTTCTTGTTGTTCCTTTTCATCAGGCTCCTTAAATTTCTCGTTGGGCCGGGGTGTGAAGTTAATACAATGTAAAATAGTCAACATCTAAAACGGACTAAAAGCATATAAATTATGAGAGATATATTAATACTTTAATCCTACCGGGGAGTCAGGAGGCGGCCAGGCATCGTGTAGAAAATTATAAACCAGCCTGATGAATACAATTATGAAAAAATCATTACAAACCGGGAGGCAGCTAAAAGGCCTACGACAGATACTAAAAATAGCATGTCACTGCGGCAGGTGACTGTCGACTGAATTGTGAATAAAAGAGTGGATAATATGCATCCGGCAGAAACCGGATTGGAGTATTCTATTTGGCGTTTTTCTTTTCCTTTTTTTCCTTACGCTTTTCCTTCAGGCTTTTCGTCGGCTCTTTCTTTTGTGTTTTCTTGGTAACGAGTCCTTTTGTCATGGCTTTAATGTTTTGATTATCAATAAATTAATTCTGCGGTACCATTTCCGCTTTTTATCATGCTAAATGTAATTTCAAAGATTTGAAATTGCAACTGTTGTTAATTAAAAACTGAAAAGTTGCAGGTAGGTCCGTGGCCTGAAAAGAAGGACCGGGTGCTTTGTCTTTGGCAGGGTGCTTTTTACGGATGATATGTACATTTTGGTCAAATTAAGGATGGTATCTGTTACATTTCACTTAAATTAGAGGTCTGATTTTTTAAAGGCTGAGCATAATTTTATTCAATTGATCTCATTACCATCCCGGTAGTGGGAAGTAAATCCAAAGGTTGGATAGTATTCGTGCGCAGTTCTTTATGGGGAGCCTGGTACGTTTTACGTTCACGAACCGCTCGTTCGACGAGCTGTGCCTCTCCGATCCGAAGCTGATCCGGCGATCCACCGCGAGTACTGCGACGCCGGGGCCGACGTGCTGACGACCAACACCTTCGGCGCCAACCGCGTGGCGCTGGCCAAGTTCGGCCTGGCCGAGAAGGCTCGGCGAGATCGACCGCGGCCGGGGCGCGACTCGCCCGCGAGGTGGCCGACGCGGCCGACCGGCCGGTGTTCGTGGCCGGCTCGATCGGCCCGCTGCCCGACGCAGCCGCAGTACGAGGCAGCAGGTCGAGGAGATGATCGTCGAGCAGGTCGAGGGCCTGATGGAGGGCGGGGCCGACTTCATCCTCTTCGAGACGCAGCCCACCCGCGCGGCCCTGGAGCACTGCGCCGCGGCCATGCGGCCGCCTGCCCGACGTGCCCTTCGTGCTCTCGTTCGCCATCGTCGGCGCAGCGGCGAGACGGCCTCCGGCGAGTCGGTCGAGCGGATGCTGGCCCCGCTTGCCGGCGACGTGCCGCAGCCGATCGCCTGGGGCATGAACTGCGGCACCGGGCCCGACGGGCTGCTCGGCGCGGTCGAGCGGGCGGTGCGGCTGACGCGCGCTGCCGCTGATCGTCCAGCCCAACGCCGGCATGCCCAAGGAGGTCGAGAACCGCCGCATCTATCTCTGCTCGCCCGAGTATCTGACCGACTACGCCAAGCGTTACGTCGGCCTGGGCGCGTCGGCCGTCGGCGGCTGCTGCGGCACCACGCCCGAGCACATCCGCGAGGTGGCCAAGGCGATCAAGCCGCTGGCCCGCGCCCGGGTCAAGCCGGTGGTGGCGCAGGCCGGCCGAGGCCGCGGCGCAAGAACCGCCGGCCCCGTTGGCCGAGAAGTCGCAACTGGCCGCGCGGCTGGCCGCCGGCCAGTGGGTCACCACGGTCGAGCTGCTGCCGCCGCGCGC
>CAVSSR010000008.1:0-337069 GCA_963730615.1 uncultured Bacteroidales bacterium
CAGCGTTTCAGGCAACCTGAAGCCGCTAAAGAAATCCGAAATTCACGATATAAAAGAAAAAGCGCTTAAGGGTGTTCCCCTGTTCAGCTACCAGGCTTCCTGATTTTTTTGACCCGGGGATGGATATACACCCCGCGCTTAAGTCTATCGGAAGAATTAATCCTTCTGTATTTCCAGTTCTCCGTGCATTGCTTTTTTGAAGAACTCGCCCTTCGGGGTCAGGTCATAATTCCATGATTTCAGCAGTTGCGGGCCCCAGTGAGGATCGAATACCCAGCACATCCAGCTTATGCCTCTGCCTTCGAGGTAATTGATGATCCTGTTACCGTAATCTTCATCTCCCGCAGCCCCCGGATCAGTAAAGAGCCCGAATTCTGTTGCTACAACCGGATATTGATCCGCAGCAAAGCCGAAATTCTCCTCCCACTTAGGCTCCCACGGCTGACTCCGCTTGAATGAATAGGGATGCGTCACATAGGCAATTCCTTTGGCATTGATCGGGTCATCACGCAGGGGCGAGAGATCATAAGCCCAGTCAAGCCCGGCCACAAGCGGAATGGTCTCTGTATCAAATGCCCTGATAAGGCTGATTATATTTTCATTGATCTTTTTCCACTCCGACCATGGCAATGAGCCCAGTTCACCCCTGTAGATGGTCGGTTCATTGAAGATCTCATAGAAGGCAACGGTGTTATTACCCGTGAAATGCTGTGAGATGGTTCTCCAGAACAGGTAAGTTTCAGGCTTGGAGGTATTGTACATCGGGTTCTGGAAGAGCTCCATCCCCAGGTTGCCTATTGAATGCCAGTCGATTATTATATACATGCCCAGGTCGGTGCACCACTCTGCAGCCTCGTCAAGAAGCTCAAGATATTTTTCAGGAGTACGTTCGCGCCACGCCACCGGATGCACCGGTATGCGTACTATCATGGCGCCCATCTCTTTAACCTGTTCAAAGTGTGCCTTGTTCCAGTGACCTTGCCTCTCAACCTTGTCGGGATCGGAAATAGACATTCCTCTGAAGAGTATTGTCTTTCCGTCTTCAGTAATGAATTTGTTCCCCTGAACTTTTATCAGGGGCAGAGCTTTAGCTTTGGGATTCGACCCGGGCATCCGCGACGGACCATCCTCAAACCAGGGTCTTGCATCCTGTGCTGAAAGATCAGGGAGAAACATCATCGCTGCCAGCAACAAAACACTTAATAGCCTTTGTTTTTTCATTGAGATAGAGGTTTAGTCAGGAATATTATTTATTAAATATTTAATTACTCATAGTAAGATAAAGCAGATCATGAATATACTCATATTTTATCATACAGGGGATCCTTGTAGCCAGAACAAATTGCCCGGGCATTTGTTATTTTATTAACAACACCTTATAAAATGGACAAACTAAAAATTGCTTTTTTTGATGCCAAGCCTTATGATATTGAATCGTTCAATGAGATTAATTCAAAATATGGTCACACGATAAAATACTTCAAGTTTCACCTGACACCTGATAATGTTGTTCTGGCCCAGGGCTATGACGCAGTGGTCGTCTTCGTAAATGATACGGTAGATGCAGAGATGATTATGAAGCTCAAGGAGTACGGAGTCAAACTTATAGCTCTTCGCTCGGCAGGTTTCAATAATGTTGATCTGCAGGCGGCGCTGAACAATATAAGAGTGGTGCGTGTACCTGCCTACTCACCCTATGCAATCGCTGAGCATAATGTGGCTCTCATGCTTACCCTTAACCGCAAGGTACACAGGGCTTATTTCAGGACCCGCGACACGAACTTCGCGCTTAACGGGCTGCTCGGATTTGATATGCACGGAAAAACGGCAGGTGTGATAGGCACCGGCAGGATAGGGAAGGTGCTCGTGAAGATACTCCGGGGCTTTGGAATGGAGGTGCTGCTCAACGACAGTTTCCCTGATGCGAAGTTTGCTTCGGAGACCGGAAGTCGCTATGTATCGCTGGAAGAGGTGTATAGGAATTCAGACATTATATCCCTTAATTGTCCGCTGACAAAAGAGACGGAGTTTATGATCAATTCATCATCCATTGCCATAATGAAAAAAGGTGTGATGCTGATCAACACGGGAAGGGGCAAGCTGATAAAAACCGCGGATCTTATAGATGGATTAAAGAGCGGGCAGGTAGGTTCCGCCGGCCTCGATGTCTATGAAGAGGAAAGCCAGTTCTTCTTCGAGGACATGTCTGACAGGGTGCTTGCCGATGATGTCCTTGCCCGCCTGCTTACATTCAACAATGTAATCATCACTTCCCACCAGGGATTCTTCACTCGTGAAGCCATACATAATATTGCGGAAACAACAATGAAGAATATTGACGATTTCTTTTCAGGCCGCAAGCTTGAAAATGAGGTCTGTTTTAACTGCCAGAATTAATCCTGTCCCGAGTTTATAATATCAGTATTAACAGCCGGCATCAGTACCACTTGAACATTTTCAGGCCCAGTCCGAAGGTTACAAAACCGATAAGGCTCATTATCAATGTCTTATCAAGAACGGCAGCCACGCCTGCGCCCTCATTTATGATACTTCTCATGCTGTCTGCAAGCAGTGTAAGCGGCAGGTTCTGAATGAACGGAATGCTCCACTCGGGGAAGTTGTGATAGCTGAAAAAGATACCTGAAAGGATCATCATCGGCATATTCACGAAATTGATGATACCGTTACCTACCTCGGTGTTTGAAGTACGTGAGGATGTGATGATGGCAATCCCGTGAATGCTATATTTCCTGCTACAAATACCATTATCAGGGCCGGAAGGCTCCCCTGGATGTCGATGTCAAAATAGATCCAGGCAAAAAGCATCAGCAGTGCTGCTTCAACAAAGTTCATGGTGACACGGGCGGTCATCAGCCCCAGGAGGATATTCTGCCGCCGGACGGGTGTCACCATCATCCGCCTGAGCATGTTGCCCTTTCTTCGTTCTATGATGGTCCAGCTCATGCCCCACATGCAGGCCATCATTATGTTCATGGCAATAAGTCCCGGAACAAGAAAATCTATGTACCGGGTTCCCTTCACCTCGAGGGTGATGGTGTTTGCACCCGAAAAGGTATCATCCTCATGTCTTTCGCCAAGCAGGGTTGCAATCTGCAGTTGCAGCAGCCTTGCCTCAGGATTGGCCGGATCAAGATAAAAAACCGTGCTGTCGCCTTTGTTATCCATCATAAGCTGATAGATGCCACGTTTGACACCCAATGTTGCATCAAGAGAATCAAGCGGTTCAAACCTGAATATGTTTTTGCCAAAGACCGGGTCATTGATTGTAAGCAGGAATCTCCCGTCATCATCCCTGTCAGCATGGTCCTGTGAGAAAGACGTGACAGTTTGTTTTCTTCCCGGAAATTTACAATTGCAATATCTTTCTTTGTTTCTTTCTCTCCGGTAAAGGCAATTCCAAGACCCCATGCCATCAGAATAGGGAAGCCGATACCCCAGAACAGCACACCCGGTTCACGGAGCAGCTCCTTGAAATGAATGATTATCAACTGCCAGAGTTCGTTCCTTCTCATATTCACTCTGTTTCTTCACTGAGACGTCTGCCTGTCATGGACAGGAACACATCGTCAAGCGTTGGCTTGATATGTTCAAAGTCAGTCAGCCGCAGGTTGTTGTTTTCGAGGAAGGCGAAAAGGAGTGGCATATCTGTTGCGACATTCTTCATCTCACATCTGCCTTTTCCTTTCTCTTTATCCCACTGGATGGCAATCCCGTTCAGTTTTGTTTCAGTATCATCAGGAATTGTTCCTTCAACGGTAAACAGAGCCACATCAGGCATGTTCATTCTGCCGAGAAGGCTGCTGAGCGAGCCCTCAGCAAGGAAGCGGCCTTTGTCCATAATGATTATCCTGTCGCACAGCTGTGTTGCCTCCTCCATATAATGGGTGGTGAGGATAAGCGACGTGCCCATATTTTTTTTAAGCTTCAGGAGAATATCCCAGATCTCCCTTCTCGCGGAAGGATCCAGTCCGGTTGTCGGCTCGTCAAGAATAAGTATTTCAGGGTCATTCAGAAGTGATATGCCCAGGGCGAGCCGCTGCCGCTGTCCGCCTGACAGGTTTTTGGTATAGGCATCTTTCTTGTCCTCGAGGCCGACAAGATGAATGACCTTCCCGATCTTTCTCATCAGGCTGTTTATAGAAGCTGGCAAAGAGACGGACTGTCTCAAGTACTGTTATTTTTTCAAGGAAGCGCGTCTCCTGGAATGATATTCCAAGGATGCCGTACAAAGCTGACTTGTCTTCATTCAATGAACGACCCCTGACAAGGATTTGTCCCTGATCAGGGGTCCTGATACCTTCGATCATTTCAACCAGGGTGGTCTTTCCTGCCCCGTTTGGTCCGAGCAGTGCTACATATTCTCCCTTTGCAAGGGCGAAATCAACACCGTCAACAGCCTTTACCTTTTTAAAGTGTTTGTGAAGACCTTTTGCATCTATGAGGTATTCTGTAACCATCTTCCTGTCTGAAACAGGATGCAAGGTAGGAAATCGCCGGAGACTACTTCAATGCTTCTTTGTAAAGTTCTGCAACCTTCTTCCAGTTCACAACATTCCAGAATGCAGATACATACTCAGGTCTGCGGTTCTGATACTTCAGGTAGTAGGCGTGTTCCCACACATCGAGGGCAAGTATCGGCTGGCCGCGTTTTACTACTACATCCATGAGGGGATTATCCTGGTTAGGCGTCTGTGAGACAAACAGTTTGCCGTCGGCGTCAACAGACAGCCATGCCCATCCGCTTCCGAACTGTGTCTTCGCTGCGGTTTCAAATTCAGCTTTAAACTTGTCAAACGACCCGAAAGTCTTATTTATGGCATTCAAGCAGGGCTCCGTCAGGCTGACCGCCTGCATTCGGACCCATCACCTGCCAGAAAAGACCGTGATTGTACAGACCTCCGCCGTTATTGCGTACCACTGCAGGCAGAGTACTCACCTTCGAAAAGATTTCCTCAAGAGAGAGGTTATCGATCTTGTTTTCTGTTGCTGCCTTGACAAAGTTGTCAAAGTATGCCCTGTGATGTTTTGTATAATGTATCTCCATCGTCTGGGCGTCAATGTAAGGCTCCAGTGCATTATATGCATACGGAAGCTGCTGGAAAAGTGTATCCCTGTGCCATTGTGTTTTGTTTTGTTAATGTTATGCTGAGAATAAATGTGACAATTAAGAATGCTTTTGTTTTCATATTGATTATTTTCAATTAAAACATAGCTGCCGGCTAAATTGTTCACATTTAATATTTATTAAATTTGGGATGTTTATAATACCGTTTATTTAAACGAAACAATAACCACTAAAAATCAAATACTATGAAATGGCAGGGACGACGTGGCAGCGATAATGTAGAAGACCGCAGAGGAATGAGCACAGGCACCAAGGTTGTAGGCGGAGGGGTAGGTACAATAGTTATAGTACTCATCGTATTGCTCCTTGGAGGTGATCCGTCAAGTATTCTTGATCAGACAGGCTCACAGACAACATCAGGGCCCGTTGAGGCCACTGAGGAGGAAAACCAGATGGCTCAGTTTGTCTCGGTTGTGCTTGCAGATACTGAGGAGATATGGACACAGATTTTTGCCCAGTCGGGATCAACATACCGTAAGCCCACGCTCGTTCTGTTCAGGGACCAGGTGGAGTCAGCATGCGGGTATGCTACTGCCGCCAGCGGTCCTTTCTATTGCCCCGGCGATGAAAAAGTCTATATTGACCTGAGCTTCTGCGATGACCTGCAAGCAGAAGTACGGCGCATACGGTGATTTTGCAGTAGCCTATGTGATTGCTCATGAGATAGGACATCATGTGCAGAACCAGATGGGAATACTTGAGGAGGTGACAAAGGCACGTTCTCAGGTGAGTGAGGTAAGAGGCAATCAGCTCACTGTCAGACTGGAGCTGCAGGCCGACTTCCTGGCAGGTGTATGGGCTCATTATGCCGACAAGATGCTGGGCACGATCGAGGCAGGTGATATTGAGGAAGCTCTCCGCGCTGCCTCGGCTATCGGCGATGACGTACTTCAGAAAAAATATCAGGGCCGTGTAGTTCCTGATGCATTCACCCATGGCTCCGCAGCACAGCGCTCAAGCTGGCTTCGCAAAGGATGGGAGACAGGCGACATAAAGCAGGGCGACACGTTCAACAGCGCTATTTAGGGAATAATGCATAATGATCACGCCGGTTCAAAACTACCGGTTGTTCAGATGATCATCTAACCATAATGATTTGTACTTTTAACAGTACACTGAGTATTTGATTCTCAGCATTTGTATCCTTTAACCTGATCAACTATGAAAAAAATTAACCTATTGACAATGAGTATAATACTTGTTGTCAGTGGCCTGCTTGTACCACAGGCATCAGCCCAGTCGTCAGTCATTACTCCCGAAAAGTATTTCGGATTTGTTCCGGGTTCCGATTACATGCTTTTCAATTATGAGGAGCTGATAAGTTATTTCCAGGAGATTGACAAGGCGTCACCGATGCTTAAGATGATTGAGATCGGACAGAGCCCGATGGGCAAAAAAATGTACATAGCTTTCATATCGTCAGAAAAGAATATAAAGAATCTTGACAGGCTGCGTGAGATTAACAAGGTGCTGGCGCTTGACCCGGGCCTGTCGGATAAAGAGCAGCTTGATAACATAACCAATGGCAGGGTCTTCGTTCTTGCCACCCTGTCGATGCATTCGACCGAGGTGGCTCCGAGCCAGGCAGCCCCTCTGATCGCCTATAAGCTCATCACCACGGATGACCCCCTGATCAAAAGTTACCTTGAGGATGTTGTTTACATGATAGTGCCAAACCATAATCCTGACGGGATGGATTTTGTTGTGGAGAACTATAAGAAATACAAGGGCACACAGTATGAGGGGGCATCTCTGCCAAGGGTTTATCATAAATACGTGGGACATGACAATAACCGCGATTTTGTCAGCCTCACGCAGGAAGACACCAGGGCGATATCGAGGATATACAGCCTCGACTGGTTCCCGCAGGTGGCGGTTGAGAAGCATCAGATGGGATCGACCGGTATCCGCTATTTTGTGCCTCCGTCACATGATCCGATAGCTGAAAATGTGGATGCGGAGTTGTGGGCGTGGATGGGAGTGTTCGGCACGAACATGCTTCGTGACCTTACCAACGAAGGGCTTGCCGGCGTAGGGCAGAAACAAATATTTGACGATTACTGGCCGGGAGGAACTACAACATCCAGCTGGAAAAATGTCATCGGAATGCTCACCGAAGCCGCAAGCGTGAAGGAAGCCACGCCTGTTTATATTGAGCCGGGAGAGCTGGAGGCAAGCGGAAAAGGACTTGCAGAATATGAGAAGAGCGTCAGCTTCCCTCTGCCATGGCCCGGGGGATGGTGGCGTCTGGGTGACATCGTGAAGCTGGAGATCGGATCAACATTATCAATCATCAAAACCGCATCGCTTCTTAAAAACGATATCCTGAAGTTCAGAAATGATCTTTGCAGGAGGGAAGTGGAGAAAGGTAAGACACAGCCTCCGTATTATTATGTTTTTCCTGCAGAGCAGACTGACCAGAGTGAGCTGATCAGCCTGGCAGCACTGATGAACGAGCATGGGGTCAACTCATTCAGACTGTCAAAGAATTATACCCTTGAGGGCATTAATCTGAAGGAGGGAGACATAGTTTACCCGCTGGCACAACCGTTCAGGGAATTTATCAAGGAGGTGATGGAAAAGCAGGAGTTTCCGGTAAGACACTACAGTACCGGCGGCGAAATGATCCGTCCCTATGACATTACGAGCTGGTCTCTGCCCCTTCACAGGGGACTTGTTTCGCACGAGATTAAAACCCGTGACCTTGCCTTTGAAAATTTACTTAAACCGCTGACAGGAACATATTATCCGCTGGCAGCCACGTATAAGATGCCGGCAGTGTTTCCTGCAACAAGTAACGGAAGCTTCAAGGCAGCTTTCATTGCATTGCAGAAGGGACTGAAAGTGGGTCGTCTCAGTCAGGAGACAAAGATTGCCGGGAAGGTCTACGGCAAAGGCAGCTTCGTCATCCAGGGCGGTGATGAAGCCCTCCTTAACAGTATTGTAAAAGAATCGCTCACCGAACCGGGATTTGCTGAAAAGGTGTCCGGGCTTCCGCTTATGGATGTCACAATGCCGCGTATAGCACTGGTGGAGACTTACTTCAGCGACATGGATGCAGGCTGGACGCGTTATCTTTTCGATACTTATAAATTGCCATACACGGTTATCCATCCTGATGAATTTGAAAAGACCGATTTAACAAAGGACTATGATATCATCATCTTTCCGTCATCCGGCAAGGCGATGCTGATGAACGGCAAACCCGGAACGGAAACCAGGGCCGCTCATGAGTAATTATCATCCCGATTATCAGAAGGGTATGGGTAAGAAAGGGACTGGAGAAACTGCTGATCTTCATTAATAACGGCGGCAGGGTGATTTCATGGGGTCAGTCGACGGACCTCTTTGCAGGCATGCTCGAGATAACTGACGGAGAGAAGAAGGAAGAGTTTGTACTTCCGTTTACAAATATTGCCGAGCAGGCACAGAAAGCGGGTCTTCTCATACCAGGTTCATGGGTTCGTATGACAGTGAAACAGGATCATCCGCTCACCTACGGGATGCCGGCAGAGACAGGTATATTCTACAGGGGACAGCCTCTGTTTGCAACCAGCGTACCGCGTTTTGACATGGACCGCAGGGTGATAGGCGTTTTCCCTGATGACGATCTGATCATAAGCGGTTTTGGCGAGAACGAAGAAAAGATTGCTGATATGGCTGCAATGCTCTGGCTTAAGAAAGGTAAAGGACAGATTGTACTTTATGCTTTTAATCCACAGTTCAGGGCATCGACACCTGCGACATACAAACTATTGTTCAATGCTCTTTTTCTTCCGCCGTTAGAATAGAGCGATATCCTTTTTTGACACGTTCATTCATTGCGGTTGTGGAAATGATCTGTCCAAAACTGAGTTTCAGGAGGACAGGGAGAAGGATATTCCTGGTGAACAGGCACCTGACGCACCTTCGTCCCAATAAATCGCGACTTCGGCGGGCAAAGTATTTCATCTGTCAAATACTGGTAAAAAATTCAGATGAAATATGTTTAACTGGCTGACGTTTTTCTACTTTAGCCTTTGAAAACACTTTAAGGAATGAAGAAATTTCTGATTCTGATAGTCTTAATCTCGACTTCGATAATTGTAAGCGGAGAGGAGCCATGGTCCTCAGGGTCGTCACAGCAGGATTATCCGGGCAAAGTCAATAAAAGATACAAACCCAAATCCGCGGCAGCTAACTTTCCGAAGTGGGCAGTCCATTCAAATTTGCTCGGATTTGTTCAGTTCGGTCCCGTTGTTAGTGTCGAATACAATTTTACAAGGCACTTCGCACTGAATGCGCATGCCCGGTTCCCATCCGTTGGTGCCCTTACAAAAATACTTTATGAGGCTGATGTTGACCGTGGCGGAAGGCCTGATAAATTTTCCGGCATCGCCTTTGGCGGCGGTCCCATGTATTTCTTTAATGTGAAGAAGGACAGGGCATATGCAGGCATAATGTTTGAATATGAAATTGCAAATGCGCTTTATATGGAAACTTATGTCAACGAGTGGACCCAGGAAAACAAAAAGATGATTCTGATGCTTAACAGCGGCTACAGGTTCAGGTTTGGGCAAAAGATCATCCCCGGGCCACACAGGCAGTTTGACAAGTTCATCAGGGAAAGCATTATTTGTAAACACCGGGATATACCTTGGAGCAGAGAGGAATCAGTATGTCTGGCAGTATAACGATCCTGAGGCCGATAATACAGATCCCACACCGCGTGAAGGCACAGAAATAAAACCTTTCGGGATGCTTGAGGTATCAGTGGGACTTGAATTCTAAAAGTGGATTACTCTCTTCCGGCTCTATCCTGCCCGACCCGGTGGTGATATGGAGCGATTAAAAGCAATTCCTTCAACTCTTCGATGTCTGTCCAGTGGTTAAACATTTCGCCGGGATCGAAGTTTCGCCAATTATTCCCTAATTTTACCCTATTCAAAATTACCGGCAAATCGCAGAAATATTAAATCCTACAAAATGAAAGTAATAGCCATAAACGGAAGTCCTGACAAAAAAGGAAACACTTTTCATGCATTAACCATGGTTGGCAATGAACTGGAAGCAGACGGTATTGAGTTTGAGATACTTCACATCGGCCATAAACTGATACATGGCTGCACCGCCTGTCGTAAATGTGCTAAAAACAAAAATGAAAAGTGTGTCATTAAAACAGATGACCTGAACGAATGGATACAGAAAATCAAGAAGGCTGATGGCATTATCCTGGGTTCACCGGTCTATTATTCAGGCGTAGCTGGTACAATGAAAAGTTTTCTGGACCGGTTATTTTATGTTTCAGGATCAAACGGAAACTTGTTGCGCCATAAGGTTGCAGCTGCAGTCGTGGCAGTCAGAAGAACGGGAGGTTCTGCAACACTGGATAGTCTGAATCATTATCTCGCCTATTCTGAAATGATTATTGCGACATCCAATTATTGGGATGTAATTCATGGTTCAGGTGCCGGCGAGGTGGAGAAAGATGGTGAAGGGAAACAGATTATGCGCGTACTGGGAAAGAATATGGCATGGTTGTTAAAAATGAAAAAAGCTACAGCGAGTAAGATTGACCCGCCAAAAAAAGAAAAGAAAGAATACACCAATTTTATCAGAAAAAATTAAGTGCCATGAAGAAAATAAATTACGCAAACGATGAAATTACTGTTGTATGGCAACCTGAATTATGCCAGCATGCAACATTCTGTTTCAGACAATTGCCTGAGGTGTTCAACCCTGCTGTCAGAAAGTGGATTAATCCAAGCGGAGCCTCTGCCGAAAGAGTTATTGAGCAGGTGAAAAAGTGTCCGTCGGGTGCACTTTCATTCTTTTATAACGAAAAAGGGAAATAACATCTGAGAATATATTAATTCTCCGGAAACCCGGAGGGCCTGGACTTAAGTTAATGTATCAAATTGACCACCCAACGCCCGGAGCTAATTCATGATATAAAGATCCCGCTACCAGCTTCCTGAAGCTCCTCCACCTCCTGATGATCCACCGCCTCCTGAAAAACCGCCTCCGGAACTACCGGAGCTCCCTGAACCGCCCGAGCCCCCCGATGTAAACGTAAATCCTCCGATCGAAGCCTTTCCTTTAGTCTTTAAATCAGCTTGTGCTTTCTCATACCAGGGGGTGTGTTTTAAATACAACTTCGCCGCCGGATAAACAATAAGGTAAGTGAAGAAGCAGACCAGTGCGCCCTTTGTACCAACAATAACAATCGGGAACATAGCCCAGAAGGGTATGAGGAACAGATACATGAACCATCCAAATCCAGGTGTTAAAATTCCCAATATGGTGAACAACCCGATAATTCCAAAAATAAATGCCCCTAAAAGGATACGCATACCGAGAGGCATATCCGGACTTTCAAGATCTGCAAAGTTTGAAGTTTCCGGCGAACCGGATGTTTCGGCCAGGCCATCCATCATGGCCGGATCTGCACCTTCAAGAATAGTAATAACGGCATTAACACCCTCGGTAATTCCGGTGTCAAAATCTCCCTCCCTGAACCGGGGAGCCATAATGTTCTGGATAATGCGACCCGCTAAAATATCCGGTAACGTGCCTTCAAGACCATAACCCACCTCTATACGCATCCGTCTTTCATCCGGCACAACGACAATCAGAATACCGTTGTCCTTGTCCTTCTGCCCGAGTTTCCATTCATTGAAAACCTTATATGCATAATCTTCGATACTTTCATCTTCCAGTGATGGTACCGTCAGGATGACGACCTGGTTTGTCGTCCTGATCTCATGTTCTTTAAGCTTCTCACTAAGTGAATTGCGAGTGGCCTCAGACATGATCCGGGCATTATCGTTAACCCGGCCGGTCAGATAGGGGATATCAGCACCATCGGAAACCTGAACTGTAGCTAATAACGCAAACAGTAGCAGAGAAAACCAAATTCTTTTCATACGCCATCCTCCTCTATAATTTCGTTTGACAGCTCGTTTTTATCAGGCCCTTCTGCCACAGGCGGGGATAGTGCTGCGACAAGTTCATTCAGGCCGGTCTCCATGGCATTTTTCACCTCATTTTGTTTAAGATGCGGTGTCATTCCAGAGATAATTTTTTCCATGACATCAGCACTTAACCATTTCCTGACCCCTGTATCAGGCAGGATAACTACTTGCCGTCTCGAATTGACTAACAAGGAGCAGGATTCCTTTCCGGCCTTCAGTTGTAAAAAGTTCCCTGGAAAGGAAGAGAGATTCTGCGTATTGACGCGTCTCGGACTCCCTTCGGCTTTTTGGGAGAAAAAGCCTTGCAAATCCTTTAAATATCAATGTCAGCAGCGCCAGTAAAGTACCTGTTGCCAGAACTGCTGTTACAGATAACAGCATCATTGTGTCAGTTACCCAGTGTTTCATTACCAGATCTGTTGTAACCACTGCTAACCCGGCAACAGATGCACCCAGGGCAAATGCCTTCCATGGAATTTCTGCGTAGTTATCACATCTCTTAACTATGGCAACCACTATCTGTGCTTTAGTCTTGTAATTCAGCTTCATTTATGCGTTTATCCAGCAGGTCGCGATCGAAGTCAGATAGAATTTGTTTCATTTATTTTCCTGTAAGTATTTATAATTCTCTGTTAATCAATTCAATGAATTAATCCAATCAGCAAATGGCTTCAGTTTGTAAATATCTGATCAGCAAGAATTCCGAAAACGAATCCGCAAATAATGCATAATCCGGCCATAGCAGCAAGCACGATCCCGATCAGAATGTGAAAAACAGGTTTGGTCTCCCGGATCTGTATGAAATATTTATCGTAATCAACCATTTTGACAGGTAAAAGCCGGATTAAAGTGTTCTCCGCCATATTGATACTTGAACCTTCGGCAAGTTCCAGATTATATTTCCCGGCCGGTGCAGAAAAACGAAAAAGTTCCATCCTTGCTGTTTTGCCATTATTTGTGTTTGGCCTTAACAACAAGAGAGGAAAGCTTGATTTTCTCTCCTGTCGATTTGCTGGTGATTTCAGGTCTGAATTCATCGAGGGGAGCCTTTCTGAAAAATTGTCCCTTATGCCATATCGAGTAATAGCCGGATTTAGAAATTATCAGTTCTGCTGATTTCTGAGAATAGGGTATTTCAAGAATAATTTCTCCGCTAAAAGATTTTCTGTAATAATTTTATTGAAAAGATGAGGATTAGAATCCCAAGCGGAATCATACAAAAGAATAAAGCCTGCATTTTTTTTGGTTTATTCACTTGTTCTCAGTTCAAATAAAATTACTTAATTTTTATCAGAATAGAAAAGCCAAAATTGACTATAAGGCTTTTAGGTCACCTTTAGTTGACATCAAAACAAGCTGGCATCCAAATAATGGGACATATATTGACCATTATGGTGCTTCCGTTCCAGATCGTGTATAATACGGGTGGTGGGTGACTGAACAAAAACCTGTCAGGGTAACATGATTACTCGCCACCGCCGGGGAGGAGGTTCGTGATTTTGAGCCAGGTTTGACTGCAAATACAAGCCCGTTGCTCACCATCGAAGGGGCTTAGATTTTGTTATCCTTTGTGAAAATATTTCAGGACTTAAGTGTCACATATCAAATCATCTGATTTGGATCCTGATCGATACCAAAGAACCGATTCCCCTTCAGTCCTGTCAGTTGCTGGCAAACCCTGAGTTCCTCCCCCTCAATGGATATATTCGTTTCACCATTTCTAAAACGGTTCAGAATATTACTCATTATAGTGAATTCCTGTCTGCCCAACTTATACTTACGGAGGAATATCATTGCGAAAATCAGGAATGTGATGGGTATGGCGCAGAAAAGAATGCGTATGCCCCAGTCTGTTGTTGGTGAAATGTTTCCTGCGTTGACAGCTTCCTTACTATAACCGATCACATCCAAAGCGATACCAAGTGCACCAACTACTATACCTCCGGATAGTTTACGCAAGAAAGTAGATACACCTGAGTAGAGCCCCTCCCTGCGACGTCCGGTAATAAGTTCATCCACATCGGCTATGTCGGGTAAGGCAGACCATGAGAAGAGATTACATCCGGCACCTCCAACCCCGATGAGCGAGCAGATCGAGATTACAATAATATCCGGCGTGGCAGGAGTCAGGAACATTATGGCAATGCTGGCAGCAATCCACAGGCCGGCAGATATGTAAGCCGGAGTAGTCTTGCCATGTTTTCTGAGCCACTTGGGAGAAAATACCGATAAAAACGAGTTGGGTGATAAGGATAGATCCCATAATCGGGACGAAAAGTTCCTCCTTCTGCAATGAAACCGTCAGGAAATAAACAGCCAGTGTCATAACTGTATCAATAGCCATCTGACAGAGAATGAATACTGTTACATAAATACGGAAGGAACGGTTTTTGAGTACAATCAGCCAGTCCTTAAGGCTGATCACAGGGCTTGGCTTCATCTCATTCTCCCAGGTACCAAAGAATACTACCAGCCAACCTATGGCGAATACTACTCCAAAGGTAAGCCCCATTATAAGGTAACCCTGTTTGGGATCAGGGTAGGCTCCTGTGATCAGCGCCGGAACAGTGGCACATAAGATGGCAGCTGCGGCAGAAAATCCAAGGCGCATACCGGTGAATGCACTGCGCCTGTTATAGTCCCTTACCATGTCGGACAGAATGGCGTTGTAGGGAACCATCACTATGGTGAAAGCAGTGGAAAAGAAGATGTAAGCTAGCGGAATAGTATATGAATTTGGCAGTGGTTCCAGTGATACCAAAACCATACCATAGCATTACCCAGGATACGAATACAGGAAGGCTGCCCAGAAGGAAATAAATGCGGCGACGACCAAAACGGGATCGGGTTCTGTCTGACAGTTGCCCCATAAAGGGGTCGGTAATGGCATCCCAGGCTTTCCCAATGAAAATGATGATGCCGGCAAGTGGTTCCGGAGAACCCCTCAACATTTGTCAGGTAAACAAGCAGCAGTAAGCCTACAATTATAAAGGCTCCTCCACCATAAATATCGCCACAGGCATAGGCAATCTTGCTGAATAGTTCTTTTCTGTTTTTCATGTTTCAAGTTTTCTTTTCATAGTATTCATCCCGGATAAGTCGGATTGCAAGCACCCATTTCATCATCATCCTGACATCGTCCAGCACAAAACGCCGGATGTCAGGATCCGTTGGCTATCTCGAAATACTCTCCGGCAGCAAATGGTACCATAAGGATATCTTTCATTTCAAAGGATTGGGTAACCATTCTGTCAAATACTTTCCCTTCGTAGATTACTGCTTCCCGGGTGAAGACTCAGCTTACCGTGTCCCATTTCCTGGTAACCATACTTTCCTGGTTCATTCCATAGGAGCGCTGTGCTTGCTGTAATTTTGAACCCTGGATCATGAATTTCGGTCAAAAGACACTCCTGTTGGAAGTCATACCAATTATCAAAACCATCAAACACGATACTGTCTTCCTTGCCGGGTTCAAAAAACAGTTTGTTGTTCAACATGGCTTCATTGCCACAACTAAGGCAAAATAGTTTATTCCCCTTTGAGCGTAATGTGAATTCTGTCAGGCATTTGGGGCATTTGTACAGCACCAGTTCGGCACCTTCGGCCAGGTGGCTTCCTTTGAAAGTAACTTTATTCTTTCTCTGCCATTGGTAGTCATCAAAGTCGATGGCGCTCAATCACTCTGCGGTAAATATCATCTACAGAAAAGGTGTTAAGCTCCTCACTGTTAAGAATTCTTGTAACAGTTGCATCCATGCGCCCTTTGCGAATTCTTTTTGTCCAGCGGGGGCGCGTGAGATAACCACCGTTAATCTGTACCGCTACTACTGGTATTTTAAATGTCTTTATGAGTTTTGCTATGCTTGGAGCAGCAAATCCCCCTGGACGACCTTCGTTGGACAGACATCCATGAGGGAATATGGCTACAATGCCACCACTTCCGATCACATATCTTCGTTTTGAGTATGGCCTGGTTATCACTGGTAAATTGATTTTTGGGAATAACTCCCATGAATCCCAACAGGAATTTCAGCACAGGATCCCTGAAAAAGTTGTAGGCAGCCATGTAATTCATCCTGTGCGGGTAAAGCGCAATGGATACTGTAATAAAGTCGAGCCAGCTGGCGTGCCCGGCTACCACAAAAAAAGGGGGTCTGATACCTTTTATGGCAGAGCGATCTACCCTGAGTCCAAGGAACCATCGAAAGTATAAACCAGCAGAAAGACAACAGTATAATACAAAAAAGCATTGGGCCTGGGTACAAGGGGTACATTCTTTTTTGGCATTTAAAATATTTAATAAACTGACAGTAAAATGTTTAATGAAGATTTTATGACACGGATATTTGTATGATCGAATATAAAAATACAGAATTTATGACAAATCAAGGGTAGTGTGATTACTCCCCCGCTATGCGGGGTCGTGATCTTGAGTTGGGTTTGACTGCAAATAAAAGCCTGTAATTCGCTGCGCTCATTCCAGGATTTTTCTTTATCGTGATAGTAAGATTACTCCCTCACCCGCTTTGCGGGATCGGTCGTGATCTTGAGTTGGGTTTGACTGCAAATAAAAGCCTGCCGCTCACTTCGTTCGCTGCAGTCTTTATTTTTTCCTTCCGCTTATGACAGCAAGCTGTCAACGCGTCAGTAAAAAATAAAGCCTGCCGCATACTGCGGACAGGCTTTTATTTGTCGGGGTAGCAAGATTCGAACTTGCGACCCTCTGGTCCCAAACCAGATACGCTACCAACTGCGCTATACCCCGGTCAAAGAATGTGCAAAAATAGAAAGATTTTCGTAATTTCACCCCTCAGATACTTTTTATTAATGCCGGAGAAACTCTTTGGCACCAGGTTTGTTATTAGGTAACTGATTAAAACTTTTAAAATGAAAAAGAGAGTAATAACCTTTGCCGCAATCATGACACTCATAATGGCTCCTGTGATGTCGCAGAAATCATTCTACGACTTTACCGTCGAGACCATCGACGGCCAGCAGTACAACTTCGCTGACCTGAAAGGCAAAAAGGTTATAATCGTCAACACCGCTTCAAAATGCGGCAATACCCCTCAGTACAAGGACCTCGAGCTTCTTTATAAGGCTTATAAGCAGAAGGTGGTCATCATCGGATTCCCTGCCAATAACTTTATGAGTCAGGAACCGGGTACAAATGCTGAGATAATGGAGTTCTGCGACAGCAAATACGGTGTTACCTTCCCGATGATGTCAAAGATATCAGTCAAGGGTGATGACATGCATCCTCTCTATCAGTGGCTGACAAAAAAGTCGGAAAACGGCGTCCTTGATTCTGATGTAGCCTGGAACTTTCAGAAGTATCTCATCGATGAAAACGGCAAACTGGTCGGTTATCTTAAGCCGGCAGTGAAACCTCTGTCAGATGAGGTGGTGATGTGGGTGACGAAGGGACAGTTCACACAGGCGAAATAATTATATAATTCCCCAGGGGAGAGCGGCCGGGTAAACTGACCGCTTTCTTTTTTACCCTTTCTCAGATCCGCTGATCAGACCTTTTATGAAGAGGTCAGTACCTGCAAGCGACAACTGTTCGTTTTTTTCGTGGCCGTTCTCCCGGGCCAGAAGCCTGTCGGTACCTTTGAGTATATTGATAAATATCAGCAGCACAGTCCTCAATGGTGGCACCTGAGGGCAGATCTAACTCTTTCCTGTGCCTGTAAAAAAACGGTGTGATGACCTTCTCCTCTTCCCTGACAAGTCTCTCTTTCAGTTTCTCAACCCTGCTGCTCCCCTGTGCGAAATCTTTCATTAACAGTGGATTGCGGTTGCCAAGGTCCTTGAGAAGCCTTATCCTTTCAGAGGTGTAATTTTGCAGCACCAGCCTGAATGGCCCTTCAGAAGCAGCAATCTCCCGAAGAGGGTTAATGATCCGGTTCAGTTCACCTTCGACCACAGCTTCATAAATCTCAGCTTTATTGCTGAAATACATGTAAACAGTGCGCCTGCCGCGACCGGCGGCAGCCGCGATGGTCTCCATGGTGGTCCGGCGTAACCCGACTGTTCCAAATAACCCGGCGGCTACACCGATAATCATATCACGGGTGCTTTTTCTTGCCATTGCACAAATCCGGAATTATGTGCAAAGTTACTAATCGGAGAGAATTTTTGCATTACATTTATCTGTTTATTCTTCATTGAGAACTAAATGAAAAGATATTTCATCATTTTTCTGATTTGCCTGCCTCCGGCATTGTACGGACAGATAATTTTTGATAAACCTGTGAGCGACAGGGTAACAGGTTATGATATCAAGGCTGTTCTTGACCCTGAAAAGCACATTGTCACCGGAGAGATGACAGCATGGTGGGTGAACAAATCCGCTAAACCTGTCGGTGATGCTATGCTGCACATGTACCTGAACGCCTTCAGCAGCAACAAAAGCTCCTTCGCATCGGACAGGGGATGGTCGCCTGCCGGAGACGATGGCTGGGGGTATGTAAAGATTAAGTCCGTTACGGATGATTCGGCAAATGATCTGTCCAAAGCCATGCGTTTTATATCGCCTGACGATGGAAATGTTTATGACCGCACTGTTCTGCAGATTGCGCTGCCCGAACCTGTCCTGCCGGGAGACACTCTGCGGTTGCATATGGAATTCGATTCAAAGTTGCCTTCCCCCATAGTCAGAACAGGCTACAGTGATGATTTTTATTTTGCCGGTCAGTGGTTCCCGAAGTTTGGTGTGTATGAAACTGCCGGCATGAGACAGCGGGAGACTGACGGATGGAACTGCCACCAGTTTCATCCTCATTCAGAGTTTTATTCCAACTACTCTGTGTACAATGTCACTGTCACGATACCTTCTGACTATGTCGCCGGATCAGGCGGGATGCTTATTGAGGAGACCGATAACGGTGACAGTACAAAAACAATAAAATGGAGGGCGGAAGATATCGTTGACTTCGCATGGACTGCCTGGCCCGGTTACAAGGTTGTGAAGAAAAAGTGGAGGGGAGTGGAAATAACTCTCATGACCACTGAAATGGGATTGAAAATTGCTGATAACCAGTTTGCTGCAGTCATTAACGCACTTGAATACCTCGATGCCCGGGTGGGCCCGTACCCCTGGCCTCACCTGACCGTCGTTGACCCGCCTGTTTCAGGCTCCGGCGCCGGAGGCATGGAGTATACAACCTTATTCACCTCGTCAGGCGGAGGAATGGTTCCTTCGTTCTTTAAAATGGCGGAAATGGTCACCATCCATGAGTTCGGCCATGCCTACTTCATGGGAATTCTTGCCAGTAATGAGTTTGAGGAGCCCTGGCTCGATGAGGGGGTCAACTCATACTGGGAACAGCGAATAGTTGATGCTTCCTATGGCGATGGCTATGGATTGGTCAGACTGCCATTCATAAAAATGTCAGATACTGACCAGGGAAGGATCAGTTATATATCGAATCCATCCAGGCAGGCAGCAACGAATGACCTGCCATCATGGATGTACCCTCACGGTACCTATGGCATGATGTCATATAGTAAGACTGCGGTATGGCTGCACACACTTGAGGGACTGATTGGCACAGAGACAATGGATAATGTCTTCCGCGAGTATTACAGGAGATGGGCTTTCCGGCACCCTTCCGGCCGCGACTTCATTGCAGTAGTGAACGATGTTGTGAAAAATGAACATGGCGACAGGTTCGGGGATAATATGAACTGGTACTTTGACCAGGTGCTTTATGGAAATGAAATATGTGATTACAGGGTATCCGGGATTCGCAATAATAAAATCAGAGGCTATTCGGGAATTGTCGACGGTGACACGGTGACATTTAAACGCAGTGACTTTGCAGGTGACACAATCTACCTTTCAAAGGTCAGCCTTGAAAGACTGGGAGGCGTAACGCTGCCAGTCAAGGTGCTTGTGCATTTTGACAACGGTGAGGAGGAGATGGCGGAGTGGGACGGCAAAGCCAGGTACATGGATTTCGAATACACCGGTACCAGGCAGGTCACATGGGCGAAAGTTGATCCTTATGATGAGATTGACCTTGATGTCAACAGGATCAATAATTCAATTGCCAACACTCCTGAGTTTAAGGCACCACGACGGATGATGAATAAATTTATCTTTCTCATGCAGATGATGATCTCACTTTTAACAATTTAATTTCCCGGATATGGATCTTATCAGAATACTTAAAAAGGGAGCTGTTGCGACGGCGTCATCATATAAACTTTTGCTTACCGTGTGGATCATTACCCTGGTGATGATCATGTTTGTTGCTCTTCCCCTGAGAAGCTCCTTCAAGTCCGTCTTCGGTGACAGCATGATTTTGGAAAAGCTGTCAAAAGGATTTGACATGGGCCTGGCAGGCGACATGGGCAAGGCGTTCGGACAGCTGATGGCATCAGCCACCACCGGAGGACTTTTGCTGGTTCTGGCAGGATTTCTCCTGTACACTTTTTTTGCCGGAGGACTCTTCACCAGGTTCACCACAGCCTGGGGCGGATTAAAAATTTCGGAATTTCTGAAGGCATCAGCGCACAACTTTTTTCCTTTCCTGCTGATAGCACTGATGATGTGCTTTATCATAGGTGTTTACACGGCTCTGATAATTGGAATTCCGTCAGGGGTGATGCTGGCATCTTCGGCAGGATCATCCCCGCTGTCAGGTTTCATGAAAATCTTTTTCGTTCTGTGGGGACTGGGCTTACCTGTCTGGCTGTTCGTGGCTGATTACTCACGCAGATGGATAGCGGCAACCGGTTCACGAAAGGTATTCAGAGCCCTCGGAGAAGGGTTCAGGGCTCTTAAAAAAAGATTCTGGATATCTTACTTCACAGTGCTGGTGATTCTCATACTGAATGTCGTGTTCGTTTCCGGCTCCATGTGGTTCACCGCATGTTCAATGCCGGAGAAGGGAATAATGATATTCTTGTTCTTTCTGGCCACACAACTCTTGTTTCTTGTCAGGCTGTTCATGAAGGCGTGGCGATATGCTGTCGGTTTCCCAGTTGGCGGTGGAGCAGAATGGATAGGTTGATAGGTTGATAAGGTTGAAAGGTTGATGGGGTTGAAGGGTTGATAGGTTAAAATCCTGATTTGGGATAGCCCATTATTCTATTATTCAATTAGTTAACTCCGGAAGTTTGTAGTAATAGGAGACCAGGCTATAATCAATGGTTGTCTTTACCCAGTGCCACAGCTCAATATTGGATTTTATTGATTCATTGAAGGGGATGGCATCAAGGTTACGGTATCGCATATTGACACTCATACCCGTGTGAAAATTACCGTCACCCATGGGCTGTGAGATGAAGGGATGAGAGAAAGGCTCAGGTCTGCACCATGCATAGCCATAAGTAATCTTCAGTGCCAGTTCCGAAAGAGGAAGGAAATGATCTCCCCGTCGACGAATATTTTTTCATCACCTTCGCCCCACCAGGCATCAGCGGTATTGATTACGACAACACCGTCACCTGCATAAACACCTTTGCCCTCCAGACTGACAAATGAAATATCGAAATGATTGCCTGTGCCTCCAGTAGCTGGTGGCCCCTGCAGTCTCAATATCCCTGTATTCATTCCATGAGGCTCCGAAATGCATTGACGAGTTATCCCATGTATACGGCAGGGTTCTGACTTCTGCAAAGATGGCGATGGAATCACCGGTTCCGTTCATGATTTCGATGGTACAGCTGTCCCTGAAGGGCATCAGCCTTGATACCGTCATCAGTCCTGTTGAGTCGACATTGCTGTAATATGTTCTGTAAGGGTTAATTGAGTAACCTGTTCCGAAAAAGTTACCGGCAGGTACATTGACTGTCTGCCTGCCGTCGAATGACATACGTATCATTGTCATTTCGCAGCGCTGCGGCAATATCAACGGCTTCAAGCCGTGACAGAGAATCTGCTTACGGCTTTGCCTGTCTCATTCAGCCGGAATGAGGAGGATGTTCCAGGAGCAAATTTCCCGGATGAGAATTTTATCAATTCATTTTCCTTTGCAATTACTTTTTCCGGGAGAAGGACTGATGCGCATTCAGCGATGGCAAGAGTGTCAGATAAAAGCATCTCTTTTTTCAGGGAGACAACTCTTGTGTCCTTTTCATACAGCCTGGCACCGATATTATAATATATCGACGGAGTGCGCCTCTCCGGGGTGATTATCACGGATTCATTTTCCAGGGTGATCTTGCAGCTTTTCGCGAAGGGCAGCGGGAGGTACAGATTATATCCCCTGGCTTGCAGTTCTGTTGTGGGAGACACTGAGGCGCTCAGAGGTTCAGGAGCCAGAATGCCGCCGCCGACCAGATCAGGCGCCCTGCCTTCCAGTACCGGAGCCGGATCACCGTCAATATAAACCCTGATGTATGATTCGAGGGCATCAGCATTTCCGAATGTCATCCACCATCTGACAACAGCACCGGGACCGTCGGCCTCAAACATCACATATTCACGTCTGCCATCATTTTCTTCTTCCCTGATAAATTGGGTATAGTCGTCATTGGCGAACCACCCTGAACTGTCGGGATGAATGCTCTTTCTGTCATATGAGCTCTGTTGCACAAGCTTATAGGACGGGTTCCGGAAATCGTGTTATTGCCTCAGGGCTGGCCATCTCCTTCAGCAGCGAACGGAGGGTGATGATCTTTTCATTCCTGCATGAGCCAAGTGCTATCAGCAAAGCACATGTCATTATCACTGCGGAAGAGGTTGAGAGACGTTTCATAATTCAGGGATAAAGGTTAAAGGATAAAGATTAAGGATAAAGTTACAATAGATCAGGCAATGGAGCAATAGGCAGTGGCAGCAGTGGGGCAAGGAGCATGGTGCAAGGGGTAGACAACATAAAGTTATGAAATTTCAGGCACTTTTCATTTTGACCGATATTTCGTAAATTCACCAATTGTCAAATAATCCCTAACCCAATAATACAAAATGAAACGGTTAACGATAATCTTACTGGCAGCTGCAATGCTTGATTTCATGCGGCAGACAGGACAGGAACTTTTTACGTACTGACGGCACCAGGATAGTGAACGGCGACGGCGAAAATGTCCTGCTCAGGGGTTACGGCCTTGGTGGGTGGATGCTGCAGGAGCCGTACATGCTTAAAACTATCAGGCGTGGCAGTGGCCCAGTATGATATCAAAAACCGCATCACTGAACTTGTCGGGGAGGAGAGGATGAATGAGTTTTACGATGCCTGGCTTGCCAGCATGGTAACCAAAAGAGATATTGATTCCCTGAAAGTATGGGGTTTTAATTCGGTCAGGCTGCCGATGCACTATAACCTTTTTACCCTTCCCGTTGAGGAAGAGCCTGTTGAAGGAGAGAACACATGGCTTGCAAAAGGATTTGAAATGACTGATACCCTGCTTGCCTGGTGCCGGGAGAATGAGATTTACGTCATCCTGGATCTTCACGCTGCCCCGGGCGGTCAGGGCAACGACAAACCCATTGCGGATATAGACACGACGAAGCCCAGGCTGTGGGAGAGTGACCTGAACAGGCAGAAAACAGTTGCATTATGGAGCAAGCTTGCTGAGAGGTACAAGGATGAGGAATGGATAGGAGGTTATGATCTGATAAATGAAACCAACTACCCGCTCGAAGGCAACACAGCTCTCAAAGAGTTGTTCCTTGATATCACTGCAGCAGTGCGCGAGGTTGATACAAACCATATTATCTTCATTGAGGGCAACCAGTTTGCCAATGACTATACAGGCCTGACCCCGCCGTGGGATGACAATATGGCTTACAGTTTTCATAAGTACTGGAACCCCACTACAGTAGAGACAATTCAGAAATATCTCGATATCAGGACTGAATTCAACGTCCCCTTCTGGATGGGGGAGTCGGGTGAGAATAAAAACGACTGGTACAGATCAGCAGTGCAGCTCTTCGAGGATAACAATATCGGCTGGGCATGGTGGACGATAAAAAAAGTTGATTCCGAAAGCGGGTTAATGAATATTGCGATGCCCGAAGGTTACCAGCAGATCATTGATTACTGGAAAGGAGAGGGGCCGAAGCCTGCCGCCGATGATGCCTACAAAACGCTGATGCAGCTCGCTGAAAACACCAGAATTGAAAACTGTACGGTGAACTATGACGTTTTAGATGCTTTGTTCGGAAGGTAGGAGGTTTGAAGGTCAGGGGAATTTGCGATTTGTGATTATATCCACTTACTGGTGAACTTGATAATTAGCAGATCCTCAAATACATAATTCTTAATTCATAATTCTTAATTCCCCTACTGCCTTCTACCCATTGCCTATTGCCGGCTAATGTCTAAGTATAAATACCCCCTGCAAAATAGGCCTTAATCCACTTTCCCGTCATTGGCATCCTGAGTACTTTTGATCTTCCCTAAAAGGGTGAAACTCAGATTATGGAAGATCTCTATTCAATGCTCATGCAGGACGTCCGCTTCGAGGAGGGAATGAATGCCTGTATGAACTGTGGCGTCTGTACCGGATTGTGTCCTGCAGCGGAATATTACAACTATGATCCAAGGAGGGTTGTAGACCAGGTTCAGACCCGGAACAATGATGTTATCATGGAGCTGCTGAAAAGCGAAACCATCTGGTATTGCGGGCAGTGCATGAGCTGCAAGACCCGGTGTCCCCGGGGAAACACACCCGGACTGATCATAATGGCCTTGCGAAAGGTGTCCCAGCAACTGGGCTATTTCACCGAGTCGGAAAAGGGCAGGCAGCAGCTGGCAATAAAAAGAACCATTGGAGAGAACATTCTCAATCACGGATATTGTGTTGCTTCTTACCTCGTGACACCGGAAAACCATCGGGAACAAGGTCCGGTATGGGAACATGTTTATAACAACCTTGGCGATGTGCTTGCCCGCTGCGGAGGTGAACTGAACGGTAAGGAAGGTCCTACCCGCAAGATTACTGACGACGTCCTTCAGGAGCTGAAAAACATCTTTGATGTTACAGGGGCGACCAAACATTATGCAGCGATAGAAAAAGCTTCAGAAAGCAAAGCTGCAGAGCTTGGCATGGAGTTTAAAAACCAGGGAACTGATTTTGAATATTTCAGATTTATCGTATCTGCGGAGAGCGGTGATCACCAGAAAGAAGAAGTAAAGAGGGATGAGTATGCAGTTAGCAGGTAAGCAGCGAATATGGGCCGAATATCAGAAGGAGGTTCCTGATGATCATTTCTTTTATGTAAGATCATGTATCAGGCAGACCTTTTTCCCGGGCTCTGAGCAGATATTCCTGAAAATCATGCGGGATGATCTGGGTAAGGATGTCAAGGAAGATCCGCGGCATACCACCTGCACCGGCATCGGATATCACGGTGATGTTGTTCCCTTTGAGACCATATCAACCGTTGTTGCCAGGCAATTTTCACTCGCCACGGAGGCCGGTTACAAGAATATCGCTATCTCGTGTGTGACATCCTTTGGCATTTATACAGAGATACTTGAGACATGGAAGCATTTTCCGGAGCTACTTGCCCAGACGCGCGACAGCCTTTACAAGGCTACCGGCCGTACGTTTGAGCTGCCGGAATCAATAGCGCATGCAAGTGATATCATATACAAATTCAGGGATGAGATTGCCCGTAAGGCAAAGGTCAATCTTGCAGATGTTAATAACCGGGAAACCACTGAAAGTTGTTGAGCATATCGGATGCCATTATGCCAAGATGTTTCCGAAACACGGTTTTGGCGGTGCAGAGTTTCCGCATGTACTGATCGGGATGGTAAAATCATGGGGTGGTGAGATCATTGATTACCCTGAACGGCGTCACTGCTGCGGATTTGGTTTCAGACAGTACCTGGTTCAGGCAAACCGCGGATACTCTCTGTCTGCTTCCAAAAAGAAATTCGAATCAATGGAACCGTATCAGCCTGACATGATTGTAGCCAACTGTCCGGGTTGTGCCATGTTCATGGACAGGTGGCAATATGTCATCAAAGAGGCTGACGGAGTAGTTTACGGAAAATCAGATACAGGCATTCCTGTACTCACGTACGAGGAAATGGCAGGATTGGTATTGGGTTATGATCCCATGGATACTTGGTATGCAGTATCATAATGTACAGGCATTGGCCCTGTTGCGCAAGATGGGCATCAAAGCCGATCCGTCACGCAGATTCCTGGCAAAGGACGGCAGCAGACTGCCCGAACCGGCCAACCTGGTAAACGGATGAAAACCACTTCAAAACATGTTATTGTTGCCGGTGGAGGCGTTGCCGGCATGGAAGCGGCCGGAGCACTGGCTGAGCTGGGCCATACAGTAAGCCTGGTAGAGAAGGAGCAGAACCCCGGCGGCCACCTTCTGCAGTGGCATGCTCTGTTCCCCGATCACCGTCCTGCAGATGAAGTTAAGCACTACCTGAACAAAAGGATTGAAAACGAAAATATTACCGTGTTTACCGGTATTGGAGTAGAAAAGATCAGGCATCACGGGCATGAAGTCACAGTAACACTTACTGACGGAACTGCCATCAACGCAGATGCAGCAATTATTGCCACAGGCTTTGATCTCTTCGATGCACGACGCAAAGAGGAATACGGGTACGGTATCTATGACAACGTAATAACATCGGCTGAGCTTGAAGATATGTTCACTGCCGGAAAAGTAACCACCACTGACGGCAGGAAACCTTCGCGGGTTGGCCTGATACATTGCGTAGGTTCACGTGATGAGAAGGTGAATAACAATCACTGTTCAAAAGTATGCTGCGTGACGGCTGTCAAGCAGGCGATAGAGATCAGGAAACAGCTGCCGGAAAGCGAGGTCTTCTGCTTTTATATGGATATGAGGATGTACGGGCCTTACTACGAAGAGCTCTACCGGGAATCGCAGGAGGTATATAACGTCAACTACATCAGGGGAAAAGTGTCGGAGGCATCGGTTAATATCAACAACAGACTGGTTATCAAGGTCGAAGACACACTTGCAGGCCGGCCTCTGAAGATGGAGCTCGACCTGATGGTACTTATGGTAGGGATGGAGATGTCACAGTCGGGTACACGGCTGGCTGAGGCTTCAGGACTGAAGAGAGGGATAAACAGGTTTTTTGAAACCGCTGATCATCATTTCGGCAACAACCTGAGTGGCCTGAGGGGAGTCTTTTATGCAGGCACATGTACGGCTCCGATGAATATCACCGATACCATCTCACATGCCCGTGCCGCTGTTGCGGAAACGGTAAGATATCTCAATAATCAATGAGCGAAACGCTGGAGAAAAAGTTTGGCTTCACCATTAATCCGAGCAGGCTTATCAATTATGATACGTCTGACCGCAAGGTAAGGGAATACGTTACCCTGAAAGAGCCCAGCTTCAAACTCTGTTTTGCATGCGGCGGATGCACCGCAGCCTGCACGGCAGGTCAGCATACATCATTCAATCTCAGGAGGATGAACAACCTGATCAGGAGAGGAGAGATAGAACCTTTGCGTGAGGAGGTGACCCGCTGCATGCTCTGCGGCAAGTGCCTTCTTGTCTGTCCCAGGGGTGTCAACACCCGCAATGTGGTTGCAGTGGCGGCCGAGGCCATCAGAAAACTTGAAAGAAATGAACTCTGAGCTCTTCGTCTTTCCGTTTAACCTGGGCCTGTACTTCATACTTATCTACAGTGTGGTTCGCAGCACCATCTGGTTCCGTAACCTGTCGCGGTCAGACAAGCTGCGTCTGCAAAGAGGCTTTTTCGGACTGCCCTTCATGCAGAGCATTAAGGAGATTTTCATGGAGAGCCTCCTGCACCGGAGGATATTTAAAAGAAACCCTGTACTGGGTTACATGCACATGAGCCTCGCCTTCGGATGGTTCCTCCTTATCGTTTTTGGTACCATCGAAGCTGATTTCTTCAGCGCGAAGCACCTCAATCCGCCGTCACATTCCATATTCTTCCGCTGGTACAATCCTGAACACGGTGCTTCCGGCTTCCCGGCAGTATTCAGCTTCTGGATGGATCTGCTGCTGGCATTTATCCTCTCGGGTCTGCTGCTGGCAATGGTAAAGCGCTTCATTCCCGGTATGATGGGCATGAAGAAGACCACAAAGCATACCTGGACAGACCGTATAACCCTGTTGAGCCTGTGGCTGATCTTCCCCTCGCGTCTTATGGCTGAGAGCTTCACCTGCGGCGCTCACGGCAGCGGGAGCTTCCTTACCGGAAACCTTGGAGCTTCCCTGGCATCAGTCCTCCCGGCAGCAGATTTAGCTCCGTATTTCTGGTGGCTCTATTCACTTGCCCTGGGCACATTCTTCATCCTCCTTCCCGTCTCAAGATATTTCCATATACCTGTCGAGCTGTTCCTGATCTTCATGCGTAACTCCGGCATCACCACAGGAGATAAATCTTCATCATATACTGAGGTGCAGACACATGCGTGCTCATCATGCGGCGTATGCATCAGTACCTGCCAGATGAGCTATGCCGCAGGCATAAATGACATACAGTCGGCATATTTTATCAAAGGACTCAGGAACGAAAAGGATATAGCTGCCATAACCGCAAACTGCCTGATGTGCGGCAGGTGTGAAGAGGTATGCCCTGTGGGAATAGAGCTGGGACCTATGCGTTTGATTGAACGCAGGCAGGACAGGAAAGATTTCGAACCGTTGAAGTTTCCGGAGGGATACGCTCTGACAAGAAAAAGGGGCTTCATGGAAAAACCGGCAACCCAATCATACAATTATCTGGTTAATGATAATCCTGTTCCTAAAGCTGACGTGCTGTTCTTCGCAGGATGCATGACTCATCTTACACCTGCTATAATAGTGGCAATGAAGAAGATTATGAACAGCGCCGGAGTGAGATATAACTTTATGGACGAGGAAGGCGGTGTGTGCTGTGGCAGGCCGCTGATGCTGGCAGGCAGGGATAAAGAAGCACGCGAGCTGATTAACCATAATTCAGACATTATCTGGAAGTCAGGGGCAAAAATCCTTGTCACTTCATGCCCGATCTGCTACAAGGTCTTTAATGAGAGTTATTATCTTGAGACACGCGTCATGCACCACTCGGAGTTTATCAATCTCCTGATCGAGGAAGGATCTCTCCGTCTCGGCTACCTGCACCGGAAAGTCGTTTATCATGATCCGTGTGAGCTGGGTCGTGGCTCGGGAATATATGATGAACCAAGGGCTGTGATAAACTATGTGGCTGACCTGCAGCAGTCGCAACACGAAAAGAATATGGCTCTCTGCTGCGGCGGCAGCCTGGGAAACCTTACCCTTGCATCAGGCAAGCGGTCCATGATAGCAGCCGATGCTGCCAGGTCACTTACTGCCTCATCACCCGATGAGCTGATCACAGCTTGTCCCCTGTGCAAGAAAACACTGGGACAGGCCACCGAAACAAAGGTGACTGACATCGCAGAACTTGTTGCTGCGGCACTCCCGAGAACACTCCCAAAGGCTAAAACCAGAACTAAAAAAGTCCTGGCAAAGACTGTAAGTAACGGTTGATAACTTTTTTCGGCCAGGGCTAAATAACTGATTATATAGTGTTTTATAAATGGAGGAAAGTAGTTTACTTTGCAGCCATAATTATTTTCTGTACTCTGGAACGATTTTTGAGTTAACATAAAACATCCAAAAGAGTACAGGATAATTTATTTACAGATAATTTGCCGGCATCAAAACATCATCATTGATTGATGTTTTAAGAGTGTTGGTCAAAAATGAAATTTAATATTTGAACCAGATAGTAACTTTATTCGTTTAAGATAGAAAGAACCTGAAAAATGAAGGAATTTGTGAGAAGTATCGGAGTTTTTGCATTTGTCGTCGCTTGTGTCTATGACAGGCTGCAAGGATAATAGGAATACAGCCGCTGACAAGGACGGTAAGAATGATAAAACTGTAGTTCGTGAGGGAGGAGTAACACTGTTGATTACAGATGCTGACCTTATCGAGGTTGATTCCAACCCCAGGTACAACACTGCTGAGTGGAACTTTACGGTGAAAGACGCGGGACGTTATGATGTATGGCTTTCCAGCCTGACATGTGACACGGCTCATCTTCGCTTCAATGATCTGGTAACGATTACTGCCGGTGATGAACGTATTGAGAAAAAGCCTGTAGGAGATGAGATAGTGACTGATGACAAGAGTGTAATTCAACCATGGTACAGGGCTGACTCGCATATGGGTTCAATATTCTTCAAAGAGCCGGGCGTATACCAGGTCCAGGTGATCAGTGACAGGGTGATGACTCACTCATCAGATCTGTCCAAGCTCAGCATTGATAAACATACTCTTATCAATTCACTGATCCTCAAACCGATGGTTAACTAATATAAGAAACCCGCGATGCAGCGGGTTTTTTTTGCTTCTTTTCAGCTTCTCCTGACAGTTTTCTTTTCCACCCACTTCCTCGCATTAACGAATGCCTTGATCCATGGTGTCACATCATCATCAAGTCTTTGTTGCGGATACCAGGCACACTGCCACGGGAAGTATGCTCTCTCGAGATGGGGCATCATGGCCAGGTGCCTGCCATCGGATGAACATATTCCTGCAACATCATACATTGATCCGTTGGGATTGGCAGGATATTGATTCCTGCTGTATTTCATTATGATATTGTATTTATCCTCCGGATAGGGAAAGACGAAACGTCCCTCACCGTGTGCCACCCATATGCCAAGCTCCATACCTTCAAGGTCCGACATCATTACGGAATTGCCGGGAAGGATTTTTACGCCGAGGAAGTCAGACTCAAATTTATGGGATGAGTTATGTTCCAGGCGAGGCATCTCTTTATGCTCAGGAACAATCAGTCCGAGCTCTGCCATCAGCTGGCATCCGTTGCAGACACCCAGTGACAGGGTGTCATCACGCCTGTAAAAGTTTTCGAGTGCCGTCCGCGCTTTCTCATTGTATCTGAAAGCACCGGCCCATCCTTTGGCTGATCCGAGAACGTCGGAGTTGGAGAAGCCTCCGACAAAGACAATCATGTTCAGCTCTTCGAGGGTTTCGCGACCGGTGATGAGGTCTGTCATGTGCACATCCTTCACGTCAAACCCGGCGAGCCACAGAGCATAGGCCATCTCACGGTCGCCGTTAACTCCTTTTTCTCTTATTATGGCTGCCCTGACCCCGGTTTGCGCTTTCCGTTCCGGGGTGATCCCAAGCGAGCTGAATGATCCTTTGAAGTTCTTCAGGTCGAATACAATTGCCTTGCTGCCGTGATTGTCAAATCTCTCCTTTGCCAGTTTCAGTCCGCTCTGCCTGCGGTCAAGCAGGTAATGAACTCCGGTACCACTAGTGACGGTAATGATCTATATCAAAAACGAATTGCGCCGTACCGTTTGTCAACATAGATCTTTCTCTCCCTGACAGGATGACCGATGATATAAAACCGGATACCGTGTTCCAGGAGAAATTCTTCAGTCTCAGCCTCATCGCTGACCTGTATTATCACTCCGGGGTTCTGGCTGTAGAGTATCTTCACCGTGTCAGCCTCATCCATTTCGGTAAGGTTCACAGCCAGTCCGCCTTCGCGGTTGGCAAAGCACATTTCCAGAAGGGTGGTTATCATTCCTCCTGCCGAGATGTCATGTCCGGCAATGATCTTTCTTTCCCTGATCAGTATCTGCAATGCTTCAAAGACGGTGGCAAAATATCCGGGGTCACTCACTGTCGGGGCATCATTTCCCAGGCTGCTCAGTGTCTGCGCCAGGGCGCTGCCGCCGAGAACCGGTCCCATGCCGCTCATGTCTATATAAAATAACGGCAGCAGATGCATCGTTCCTTATCACCGGCTCGACTATACCCCGTATATCTTCGACTTCGGCCGCTGAGGTGATTATCACTGTCCCGGGACTGTACACCTGTCCGTCAGGGTATTTCTGTGTCATTGAAAGGCTGTCCTTGCCTGTTGGTATATTTATTCCCAGTGCCATGGCGAAGTCGCTGGCAGCCTTCACCGCCTCGTACAGCCTGGCATCTTCACCCGGATTGCGGCATGGCCACATCCAGTTGGCTGAGAGGGATACGCTTCTGAGGCCGTCAGCCAGCGGCGCCCATACAATGTTTGTCAATGCCTCGGCAATGGACAGTACCGAGCCTGCCGATGCGCTTATCAGTGCCTGCTGCCGGAGCGTGGCCCAGGGCTGTGGCCATGCCTCTTTTACCCCGGTAGTCGAGGGCGATTGCACCCAGGTCATTGAGAGGCAGCTGCAGCTCACCGGCACACTGCTGCTTTGCCACACGACCAGTCACTGAACGGTCAACCTTGTTCGTAAGCCAGTCCTTGCAGGCTACCTCCTCAAGCTGAAGTACTGCTCCCAGATATCTTTCCGGGTCACCGGGATCATAGCTGATCTCACGGAAACGCTGCGGCAGGGTAGTATCGCGCATAACTGTCCGGGGCGGCTTTCCGAAGAAATCGCTCAAGCTGCAGATCGATAGGCTTCTCGCCGCTCAGCGGATTGTAGAAAGTGAACTGATTGTCACCGGTCACCTCGCCGATGATATATATCGGAGCACGCTCACGCCCGGCTACGGCAGTGAGGCTGTCAGCATCACTCTTTCTTATGACAAGTCCCATCCGTTCCTGGGATTCATTGCCTATTATTTCTCTTGCCGAGAGTGTCGGGTCACCAACAGGAAGCTTGCTGATATCTATTTTCCCGCCTGTAGCCTCTACCAGTTCGGAGAGGCAGTTGAGATGCCCGCCGGCACCGTGGTCGTGCAGTGATATGACAGGATTGTGATCACTCTCCGCTCATAGCCCTGAGAGCGTTATACACCCTTTTCTGCATTTCGGGATTGGCACGCTGCACGGCGTTAAGTTCAATGGTGCTGTCATATGCTCCGGTATCAACTGATGAGACGGCGCCGCCACCCATGCCGATTCTGTAGTTGTCACCGCCGAGAAGGACAATCAGGTCTCCTTTCTGAGGCACATCCTTTGCGCTGTCAGCCTTCTTCCCGAGACCTATGCCTCCGGCCAGCATTATTACCTTGTCAAATCCGTAGCGCCGCATCTCTTCGAAATGCTCAAAGGTCAGAACTGAGCCGCAGATGAGTGGCTGTCCGAATTTATTGCCGAAGTCGCTGGCTCCGTTGGAGGCTTTGATAAGTATTTCTTCAGGGGTCTGGTAAAGCCATTTCCTTCGGTGCTGTCGCTTTTTCCCATTCGCGTGGTCCGTCGGGACGGGGGTAGGAGGTCATGTAGACTGCTGTTCCTGCTATGGGCAATGAGCCTTTTCCGCCTGCGATGCGGTCGCGTATCTCACCTCCGGTACCCGTGGATGCACCGTTGAAAGGCTCCACGGTTGTGGGGAAGTTATGCGTCTCGGCTTTCAGTGAAAGGACCGATTGCAATGTTTTTAACCTCGAAGAAGTCAGCCTTGTCCTGCGTTGCGGGAGCAAACTGTTCAACTACCGGACCGCTCAGAAATGCGCAGTTGTCTTTGTAGGCTGAGACAACATGATTGGGATTTGTCTCCGGTGGTGCGCTTTATAAGGCTGAAAAGAGACGACTCGGTGTTCAATGCCGTCAATGATGAAAGTTCCGTTGAAGATTTTGTGGCGGCAGTGCTCGGAGTTGACCTGTGAAAAGCCAAAGACTTCGCTGTCTGTAAGTTTTCTGCCAAGAGTATGACTTAGCTTTTCAAGATATTCAATCTCTTCCGGGCTGAGGGCAAGTCCTTCCTGCCGGTTATAGGCCTCAATATCGTCTATATCCCTGACAGGTTCAGGCTCATGGTGCACGGTGAATATTTCCTGGTCAAGGTCATGATAGACACGCTGCAGCATAGGGTCATGATCCGGATTTTCTCCTTTGGCAGGAAAATACTCTTCAATCCTTGAAATACCCGTCACTCCCATATTCTGGGCCATCTCCACGGCATTGGTGCTCCAGGGGGTGATCATTTCGCGACGGGGTCCGACGAAGGTGCCCATGATGGTTTCGGAAGTTATCTGAACGGCATTGCCGTAGAGCCATGAAAGCCTGCTGATTTCTTCAGGCGATAGCTCCCTGTCAGTTCCTGTTGCTATAATGCTCGCTGAGGGTGTCTCGAAGAAAAGTATTATCTTTGCTTGTCATAATATATTGATAAAGAACATTATAATGGCTGGATTGCCAGTTGTTCTTTATGCAGGTAAATATAATAAAACTCCGCGTGTCACTGTAACTCTCATTTATAGCCACAGGCCGAGCCTGAACACTTAATTTTTAACCGGGCATTAATGAATTCATATCGCCTGATACTTCGATACAGGTATTTCTTCCGCGGTCATCGAGCACCGTTTTTCCATTCTTTTTTTCTGTGAGCAATAATGAAATCCCGGCAGTCATGCTTTCTTCAATTCTGCCATCCATGAGACCCCTTACCGGAGAAGCCAGTCCGGTTGCCAGGTCAAGCGGTGCGGTCATTTCAAAGATGTAATCACGGTTCTCCATTACCATCTCCATAAAATTTTCAGTGACCTTAAGTCTTTTAAGTGCTGACCTGTTATAAGTAGTGAACCTGATAAGGTGATCATTAAACCATATTCCGGCGATAAAGCCGGTGAATGTGCCGGTGACCCAGGGAACTCTGGCAACCGAAGCCTTTAAAGCATATGCCCGGTTTGCTGAAATGGTTAGTCTGTACCCAGACATACGCTGAAGGGAACGAATGACCCCAGTCCTTCTCGGTATATCCCCGTCCGCCGGTGAAGTCAATCAACTCTCCGTTGACTTCCAGGTGGCCCGAGATACTGTGATCCATGCTTACCACTCCGTGATTACATTCCATGAACGGAGCAAAAGTATAGGGTCCCATTATACCCGGTGAGTACCATGGTTTTGGCCAGGGTACTATCCCTGAAAAATCCAGGGCGCCTTTGACAGCAGGCAGGTCAAGAACAATTCTGTTTGTGGAAAAGAAATTTTTTCCTATCGTGAGTTCAAACACCTTTGAAGCAGGCACAAAGAGCGATGAACTGAAAGTATGATACTCTGATTTTTTCTCCACCCCATCGAGTACCTGGATAAAAGAATGGCTGTTACCGGCTTCATCCATTCCGATACCCGGAATAAATGCAAAAGCTTTTGTTTCGGTGGCATTCACAACCTTGAAATACCATCCTTCGAAGTATTTCCTGGTCATGCCCCAGCCCTGGTACTGTTCGGGATTAAATAGTGACCTTATTTGTTTTGCAAGGATCATATCTGATCGTTAATTTCCAATGCCTTCCTGTATGTTGCCATGGCTCTCTCCCTTGCGAAGTTGTGTTCGACTATTTCACCCGGGTAATCTTTACTGCCGGACTCCGGCACCCATTTTCTTGTATACAACAAGTCACGGTCAAACTTTGTTGTCTGTGCTTCCGGGCTGAATACCCTGAAGTAAGGTGCGGCATCACATCCGCATCCGGCTGCCCACTGCCAGTTGCCATTGTTTGATGATAGCTCGTAGTCAAGCAGTTTATCGGCAAAATATGCTTCTCCCCATCGCCAGTCGATCAGCAGGTGTTTGGTCAGGAAGCTGGCAGTGATCATCCTTACCCTGTTATGCATGAAGCCGGTTTCGTTCAGCTCACGCATTCCGGCATCAACGATCGGGTAGCCGGTTTTGCCGGTGCACCATCTTTCAAATTCGTCCTCATTGTTGCGCCAGATGTATATTGTCATATTTCCTTTTAAAGGCATTGTCAGTTACCTGAGGGAAGTGCCACAGTATGCTCATAAAAAACTCGCGCCAGATCAGTTCATTAAGCCATACTTCATTGAGTGCCACGGCTGTCCTGACCAGTTCACGTATACTCACTGTGCCAAACCGGAGATGGACACCCAGCCTTGTTGTCCCGTTAAGTGAGGGTATATCGCGGGTTCTGTGATAATTCCTTATAATATCTTTGTTTACATCAGGCTTCATGAAAACATACTCAGTCCGGTAAAATCCGATCTCTTCGACTGAAGGCAGGGGCAGGGATTCTGTTTTCAGAAATTCGCCTGTCAGTTTCTCTGACGGGAAAGGCCTCAGATGATCTTCAGTCAGTGTTTTCCTCCATACTCTTGAGTAAGGTGTAAAAACAGTATACGGTGTTCCGTCACTTTTGACCACTTCATCCTTTTCAAAAATCACCTGGTCTTTAAAGGTATGAAAAGGGATGCCTGATTCTTTCAGTATTCCGGCAATCAGTCCGTCACGTTTTACAGCATATGGTTCATAATCATGATTGGCGTAAACGGCCTTTACATCGAAGTCGGACAGGATTTTACGAATGGCATTTTCCGGAGTGCCGTGCAATACTTTCAAGAGATGTTCCGGCAGCGGTCAATTGTTTCTGCAGGGCATTCAACGCCCCATGGATGAATGAAATACGCCGGTCATACTTCGCATCAAGCCTGTCAAGAATATTTATATCGAAAATGAAAACAGGCAGTACCCTGTATCCTGACTTAAGTGCATGATACAGTCCCGCATTATCTTCAACCCGCAGGTCACGCCTGAACCAGAATACGGCTATAGGTTCTGTTGCCATCGTCAATTTGATTTGATTACCTGATTTTCGGGTTAATCAGGATTCCTCTGACTGCAGTTTTTTCTTTTTGCTGAGCACTCTGCGCAGGCGGGTGAAGATAAAGATTATCAGGATCAGGAAAAGGGCGACTATAAAGAACGGAATGACAAGTGAAAGGATGGATGTTCCGGTAGCAGCAACAGCAGCCACAAGCATGGGGACAAATACCCTGAAACCTGCGCTGGCAGCCAGCCCGATGCCAATCGCCACGGCTGTGATTAATTCAGTATTCATTGGTCAGTAAAAATATACTTTCTTGCAGCTGAAAAAATTGCTTCTTCAAAATCGTAAAAGACAGAAGAAGGGCCTTTTGTTGGGTTGTTAAACATTCCGTTCGTGATCAGGATCAGGCCTGTTTTTGTGTCAGGATCAAAGTAGAATTTTGATATCAGTCCGTAGGCATCTCCTCCGTGCCCCATCATTCGGGACTTGCCATTGATCAAGTCAGCCGATGCAGTACCGGTAATGATGCTGACACTCAGTCCCCAGCTTCTTTCCGGGCCAACCTCGGGGTCTCCGTTACTCCCGTTCCAGGTCCACTGAGGAGTGTGCATCAGCCTGATGCTCTTCTTCGAGATTATTCTCTTGCCGTTGAAGACGCCTTCGTTCATGTGCAAGACCATTATCCTTGCAAGTTCGACCGCTGAGATCCTGAGCCCTCCCTGCGGAGAGAAAATGGCAGCATTGGTGCCGGTCTTATATCCTGAGAAATCCCGCGGAGACGGCAAAGCGCCCTTGAAGTCATCAGTCTGGGGAGCCCACTTGCCATCTTCGTTCCTGTATATTACGGCAAGATTGTTTATATCAGTGACGCCTTCGACGGTATATGATCCCGTTATGCCCAGCGGAATGAAGAGATTCTCGCTCATGAACCTGTCAAAATTCTGTCCGCTGATCTTTTCAATAAGAGTGCCGGCCAGGCCGAAGTTTGCATTGCAGTAAATGAAATACTCTCCGGGAGGCTCTTTTAACCACATGTCATCCGTGTAATAAAGACCGCCCGGCACCAGCAACTGTGAAAAATCAAGCGGATTACTGACGTTTTTGTAGTTGGCCATCAGGAACTCCTCATATCTGCTTCCGTCATTTATGCTGCTTGTATGCGACAGCAGCATCCGGATGGTAATGGGCCGGTCGGGGTGATTGGGATTACGCAATGTAAAACCAAGGTATTTGCTAACATCGTCATCAAGCTTAAAGAGCTTTTTGTCGTAGAGTTTCATCATTGCAGTGGTCATGACCAGCTTTGATATGGAGGCAATCCTGAATTTGGTACTGTCATTGACCGGCAGGTTGCGCTCAAAATCCCTCAGTCCCGCATGAAAAGTCCCTGAAATCTTCCCGTCACAAACCGTGACAACGGAGAGACCCATAAGATCATACTTGTTCCGTATATCTTCCACTGCCTGTTGCATCTGACCGTTCAGTGCCTGAAGTGAACCCAGAAGAATCATAGCCATTATTGTTTTTTTCATCGTGAATTGATTTATCCGTATCACCGGTCTTTAATCACTGCAAACTTCATTGAGGACCTGCCTGAAGGTGTCTGCAGTACACAAATATAAGTACCTGAAGCCAATGTTTCATATTTTATCGGTTCCTCATAGAAACCTGCATCGGTTAATACGGTCAGCGAGTGAAGCAATAAGCCTTCCGCCGGTGTCATAGATCCTTAGTGTGGCATGGCACCTTTCTGAGATGCAGTAACTGATAACAGTTTCTTCCGAGACCGGGTTGGGGGTTATCTTCATGATTTCGCTGACCGCAGGCCTGTCCGTGAGCATATTGGTGGTCACATCAACAGTCTCGATCGCCGTTGAACCGCCGGTTGAAAAGGCTTTTTTAATGCCCTGCCATATTTCATCTCTTCCTGCTTCATAGCTTAAAGCCCAGATACCAATGCCGGCCAGGCCCCTGTTTTTTGCAAGTTCATACTTCAGTGCAAGACTGAGGCTGTCGTCATACCATAGCTGCCTCCACTCCCCGGAGCTGAAATAACTGAACCAGGGTACTTTAACGATATCGTCAAATGTCTTTCCGTAGGTGTCAGCCAGCAGCTCGGCAGAATTATAGGTGCGGGAGGTGCCTTTTCCGGTGGCAGCTGCCTTGCGTGCGCTGCTTTCAACCGGCCAGTCGTATCCGTACCACGGCACTCCGAGGAGGAGCTTACCCGGAGGGACCCCCACGCCGAGATATTCTTCATCTATGCTCCGGGTGACATCGTAGGTATCTCCTGTCAGCGGTGCGACCGGTCCTGCAATTGTTGAGCCGCTCCAGTAATAGTTATACCCCATCATGATAATATAATCGCAAATCTCGGCAAGCGATTTCAGATCGGCCCTGCCGGACCAGTTCACCGCCGGTGTGGCCAGTGAAATCTCCGCTCCGGGAAGCTCGGCTTTTATTCCCCTGACAGCCCGCCTGCAGAAGCTTACCATGTTTTCCTTCATCGTCTCCGGGTACACTTTCAAAATCGAAATTGACGCCGTCACCGTTTCGTGCCCTGAGCTGGTTAATAAGAGTGTGGATGAGATTCCACTGTTTGACAGTGTCAGCTAATATAGCTGTATTACCCAGCGTCCCGAAATTGGTTACGGTGAGTGTTACCTTAACTCCCCTCTGGTGAGCATAGTCTATTACCGGTGTCGTGTCCCATCCTCTCAGTGTTGTAAACCCTCCGGTTGCAGTGTCAACCTCATAACTGAAGTAAGCGATGTGCGTGAGGGCCTCATAGTCATATGACAGGTATGCAGAAGAGCCGGCCCAGTAGGGATGCCATCCGTAGACCATGTGGGTAAGGTCGCTTGCAGTCCTGCTCTTAAGAACAGCAGGCATTTCTGCAGATACATTACCGGCAGGATTGACAGAATCGAAAACAGATGCATAATATTCACTCTCAGCCTGATGAATGCCAACAGGAATGGTGTCAGGCTCCTGTGCCGGAACAACCGTACATACAAGGGTGTACAGCAGAAAAGTCAGTGTTATCTTGATCCTCATTCAGAAGGAGAGGAAGGAATTGTGTCAGGGAGTTTTGAAATACTTATTGTATATCTCCATGTTGCGCTCCAGAAGGGCCACGGAAAGCTTGTATGCCTGCAGGCTGTCCTTAATCTTCAGTGCTTCGATAAGCTCTTTCTGATATTTCATTGTATATTCCTTCTCACCCTCGATGTTACCGTAAATCAGGTTTCTCATCCTTGGCAGGAGGGAATAAACCGGTTCAAGGCTGATGATGACAATAGGATTGCCGGTAGCTTTGGAGAGGTTCATGTGGAAGCGGTTAATCAGGTCAACCTCGAGCTGTGTGTTGTCGGGATTGCATTTCTCCAGCTCATGCTGGTTCTTTTCCAGGATGCGAATGTCTTCATCGGTCCTGTTACGGGCTGCAAGCCTCGCCACTTCGGGCTCGAAGAGACGTCTTACTTCAATTATCTGGAGTATCAGATCAGAGTTGAACCTCAGGTCATAGAAGAGATGCAGTGAATTGATTGCATCCTCAATCTTCAGTTCGGTGATATACATCCCGCTGCCTTTTCTGATGTCAATCAGTCCCCGTGCACTCAGCCGGCGCAGTGCCTCCCTCAGGGCTGTCCGGCTGACGGCAAACTGTGCACACAGTTCTTTCTCCGTTGGCAGCTTGGAACCGGGCAGCAATTTTTTCTGCCGTATCGCTTCCTCGATCCTCCTCTCAATCTTCTGACTGAGGGTAAGTCCTGAACCGATCTTACTGAACATGTCATTGCTCATATTGCCAGGTATTAATCAGATAAACTTCCCCGATAGAATATTAAAATATGTTGTCCGGTTAACGGTAGTTTTCCCTGTAAAATTCAAGTGCTCTTTTGACTGATCCGTGCTGCAATAGCAGTATACGTGCAGCATCACGCTGGATATTAAGTTCCTCAACGATCATACGGGTGCCTCGTTCTATCAGTTTTTTGTTGGTGAGCTGCATGTTGACCATCTTGTTGCCCTTAACCCTTCCCAGCTTGATCATAAGCGTGGTGGTAATCATGTTCAGCACCATCTTCTGGGCGGTACCTGCTTTCAGCCTGCTGCTTCCGGTTACAAATTCCGGTCCGACCACCACAACCACCGGGTATTCAGTCACCTCTACAATTCTGCCTTGTCGGATTGCAGGTTATACATCCCGTCAGGATACCATTTTCCCGTGCCTTCTGAATGCCTCCGATCACATATGGGGTGGTGCCCGGATGCTGCAATGCCGATGACGGTATCTTTGGTGTTGATATTGAAAATCTCAAGTTCTTTCCAGGCCTTGTTGGGGTCATCCTCTGCAGCCTCAACGGCTTTGCGAAGTGCAGTCTCGCCTCCGGCTATCAGGCCGATGACAATGGTGTCAGGCACCCCGAAGGTAGGAGGAACCTCCGATGCATCAAGCACTCCCAGCCTCCCGCTTGTTCCGGCACCAAGGTAAAAAAGCCTGCCTCCCTTCTGCATCCTGACGAGTATCTTTTCGATGAGGATCTCAACCTGCGGAAGCGCTTTTCTGACAGCCTGATGTACCTTCGAATCCTCCTTGTTGATATTAGTCAGCAATTCACTGACAGTCATCTTTTCAAGATTGTCAAAATTGGAGGGTGACTCTGTGATGCTTAATGCCTGCTTGGTGTAATCCTGTTTACCCATATTTTTAGATGTGTGGATTCTGAATATGATACCTGACAAGATTTTCCATCGGGGTCAGGGTGAACAACCCGGACCGGAGACGGTATTTTGTTAACAGTTCCTCAAGGAACGGCCTGAAATGATATGCGACACTGCCTGTGAAATGCACCGGGAACTTTCTGGCTTCAGGGTACTGAAGCACATTACGGATCATGAACTCATCAAAGCTGGATGTTATTATCGCCTGCAGCTCCGGGACATGTATGTTATCTGCGATGAAACGGGTGAACTGGCCCAGGAACCTGTTAGGGAACGGCATGTTATATACATTGTCCAGTATTCCGGCGGGAGTATAGGGATATGCTTTAAAAAAGTTCTCGATGACAATGCCCAGGCAGCTGTTTCTTCAGAACGCCTGACACAAGCTTCCTGCCCAATACTGCTCCCCCTCCTTCATCACCGAGAATATATCCCAGCGGTGATACATTCGAAACGATCTCCCTGCCGTCATAATAGCATGAATTTGATCCGGTACCTATTATGCATGCTATACCGGGATCATTCAGGCAAAGTGATCTTGCGGCTCCAAGCAGATCGCTTCCGATGAACAGTTCACCAGTGCCGAAAAAACTTACCAGGCCTTTTCTTACTATCTCAGCCTTGGCAGCACTGCTGACACCTGTGCCGTAGAAAAAGATCCGGCTTATAGCTGAGCCTTCCAGTTCAGGTATTTCTTTCCTCAGCAGACTGATAATTTCTTCTCCCGTCACAAAGAACGGGTTAATGCCGGAAGAGATGTATGACCGCCCTGCAACACCGTCAGTCACCTCTCTCCATTCAGTCTTGGTCGATCCACTGTCAGCGATAAGTATCATTGGCAGACAGAAATTGATATGTGGTTATTTTCCAAACGATTAAACGGGTAAATGAAACGAATTAGCATCAGTTCCGCTTACTCATAACAAATGTAAATAAATAAATTAATAAAACCACTTTTTGTAAGATGTCTGACAAGTTTTAAAAATCTTTCTATTTTTGAATCATATTTACTATATTCAACAAAATCATTTCAACGATGCGGACATTCCATCCTCTGACATTAATATGGCTGTGTGTGGTCATTCTGGTTTGCTCGCCCACGGGCATCAGGCCAGTCTCCGGTTAAACTGCAGAAGGCTGCCGAAGCCAGGCTCAGCGGGTGGACCAGCCCGGTTACTGAATGGTATTATCCCGGCGATCTGCGCATTGACTCACTTAAAGTAAACCCGGAAAGCAGGGAGCTTAAAATCTGGTTCCCCGTTGCCATGTCATTCAATCCTGTCAGGGAGGAGGCCATCACCCGTCTCAGGAATTCCCTGAAGGAAGCACTGGGCAAAAAATTCAGGAACTATACGATTAACATATACACAAACGGGTTTGAACCGGAGCAGCTTATTCCGAATTATTTCAGACACAGCCTTGCCGCCGACACAACCCGCATACCTGCCTTAAGAACAGGAAAACCGGTGCTTCTTGACCGGGTCAACAGCGTTCATCCTTCCATGGGACTTAATAACCGGTATATTGCCCTGTGGCACAGCCACGGCTATTATTTCGATATGCCGCTTGACCGCTGGGAATGGCAGCGGGCAAAGCTCTTCGGCACCGTCGAGGATCTTTCGGTAATGGCGTACGTCATCCCTACCTGACACCCATGCTCGAGAACTCCGGCGCAACTGTCTTCCTTCCCCGTGAGAGAGATATTCAGGTCAATGAGGTTGTGGTTGACAACGATATTTCATCGCCTGATTGTGAATTTGTCATACATGTTGCCGGAAAGGCGGAGCCGGCCGGGGAGGGTTTTCTCATAAGAGACACCCTCTTTACAGGCGACAACCCGTTCCGAATGGGTACTTCCCTGAGAATACCCGACGGTAATGCCACATATATCCCTTTTATACCTGAAAAGGGGTATTATTCAGTCAGTATTTCTTATCCCTGGCTGAAAGACAATTCAGAGAAAGTAAGGTACCGGATCAGTCATGCCGGAGGCACCACCGACTTTATTGTTAACCAGACAATGGGAGGAGGCACCTGGCTGTACCTGGGTACGTATCTCTTTAATGCAGGCGCTGACCAGACAACCGGGTCTGTTACTGTGATTTGTGAAGAAGGAGGGAAGGCTGCCCTTGATGCCGTGCGCTTTGGCGGAGGGATGGGTAACGTTGCACGGCGACCTTCATCATCTGTGATATCAAACCAGTGGTCACTGAATGCAAATACGCCTGCTGCAGCTGCTGATGCTCCGGCTGATACGGTTAACTACACATGGAAGCTGAGCGGCAAACCAAGATATCTTGAGGCTGCACGCTACTGGCTGCAATATGCCGGCATGCCTGATTCACTTGTTTACAGTCCCAGCAAGGGGAAGAACGATTATAATGACGATTATATGTCACGCGCCGAGTGGGTCAATTACCTGGCGGGCCCGGCTGATACTGACAACTCTTCACGGCCGGGTATCCCTCTTGACCTGTCTCTGGCTTTTCACACCGATGCGGGAATTACCCCCGGCGATTCGATAATAGGCACGCTTGCCATCTACTCAACTGCATCCGGGGAAGGTAAATTCCCTGACGGCATCAGCCGCCTGGCCAGCCGTGATCTGTCGGATATTGTACAGACACAGATAGTTGAAGATATATCACAGTTGTTCAATCCTGACTGGACACGCCGCGGTCTATGGGACAGGTCCTATTACGAGGCGCGCAAGCCCGGTGTACCTGCCATGCTCCTTGAGTTGCTCTCTCATCAGAACCTGGCAGATCAGAGCTACGGGCTCGATCCCAGGTTCAGGTTCCATGTCAGCCGTGCCGTTTACAAGGGAATTCTGAAGTACCTGGCATATAATTCCGGAAGTGAATACGTCGTTCATCCGCTTCCCGTGACACACATGGCGCTCTCTCACCTTGGCGGGAAGAGAGTGAGGCTGAGCTGGGAGCCTGTTGTTGACCCTCTGGAAAAGACCGCTGTACCGGCTTCTTACAAAGTCTATACCCGGAGGGGAGATAACGGATTTGACAATGGCATGATTGTGACGGGCACGGCAATTGAAATTGAACTCCCTGCCTATGATACCGTCTTCAGTTTCAGGGTCACTGCCGTAAATGAGGGAGGAGAGAGCTTCCCCTCCGAGATCCTGGCAGCCGGATTCCGTTCCGGTGCCACCGGAACAGTGCTTGTGGTCAACGGGTTTGACCGCATATCCGGACCTGCGTGGTTTGACAGGGATGGGATGGCAGGCGTTGAATGGTGGAACGACCGGGGTGTAGCTGATCACTATAACTTTGTCACAACGGGCGATCAGTATGACTTTTCCCGCAGGTCGCCGTGGACTGATGATGATAATCCCGGATGGGGCGCGTCATATTCTGACAAGGAGGGAGAAATCATTGCCGGCAACACCTTTGACTACCCTTATATACATGGCAAATCGATAATGGCCGCAGGGAGATCGTTCATTTCCGTCAGTGACGAGGTTTTCGAAGGTCAAGGGTTTGACTTTGCTCCGTACTGCGCGGCAGACCTGATCTTCGGAGAGGAGAAGACCACTCTTTCTGCCGCTGATTCTTCCAGTAAGGATTTTGAGATTTATACTCCCGGGTTCATCAACGCCCTTGAAAAAATGACTGCCTCCGGCGTTCCTGTCTTTATGTCAGGGTCTTACACCGGGACAGATCTGCAAATGACGGGTGACACAATGACTGTTGCCAGGGTGAAGAAGATGCTGCATTTCAATCACCGCACTGATCATGCGGTAAGGAGCGGTCATTTTTATGCTACTGACTTAGCAAACCAGGCATTCACAGGCGGTTACACGTTCAACACTGCTGACAGTCCGGGTGTCTGTGCTGCTGAGGCACCTGATGCTGCTGACAGTCCGGGCATCTATGCTGCTGAGGCGCCTGATGCAATCGAACCGGCAGACAAAGGTTCAATAACGGCATTCCGCTATTCGGAGAATAACACTTCAGCGGCAGTGATCTACAGGGGGGTGCCAGGCACAGTGGTGCTTGGTTTCCCGTTTGAAACAATCATCTCCTCTGACGAGAGGGATACATTTATGACACAGGTATTGAATTTCTTAATAAAAAAATAACCGGCAATCATGGATAAAACCGTTACATGCTTTATACCTTATTCTGAGGTTGAAATATTGAAATCTACAGTCGCTTCGCTGAAGGCGTCAGGTGATGTCAGCAAGATCTTCATCGTTATTCCGCCGGACCACCCCGGCAGGTTCGAAGACTTTGAGGCAGATTGTCTGCGCTCGGCGGGTTTTACCTCCACTGATGCCCTCAGGAAAATGGCTGCTGTCGCTGATACCGATTATGTTATGACTTACAGCAAGGGCTTTCCGCTTGACCTCGGGAAATTTGCTCTGAAACGGATGATGCAGATCTGTGACAACACAGGGGCCGGACTGGTCTACTCGGATTATTTTGAAAAAAAGAATGACACCCTTTCTCCTCACCCGGTTATTGATTACCAGGAGGGCAGCCTGAGAGATGATTTCAACTTTGGCTCTGTCATATTGTATAATGCAGGAGCCTTTACAGCAGGCAGTCAGCCGGATGGATGAAGATTACATTTTTGCCGGCCTGTATGACCTCAGGCTGAAGATATCACAGGGCCACTCCCTGGTTCATATACAGGAAATGCTCTATACCGAGGTGGAGACTGATATCCGCAAGACAGGCGAGAAGCAGTTTGACTATGTCGATCCCCGTAACAGGGCTGTGCAGATTGAGATGGAGAAGGCCTGTACTCACCATCTTAAATGCATCAATGCCTGGCTGAAACCGGTATTCCGGGAAATGAAGTTCGATGATCAGAACTTTGAATATGACGCATCAGTCGTCATACCTGTGAAGAACAGGGTCAGGACCGTCAGCGATGCCATAAAATCAGTCCTGAGCCAGAAAACAAAATACAAATTCAACCTGATCATAGTTGATAACTACTCAACCGACGGCACCACTGACCTCATCAGGTCATTTGCCGGCGACAGCAGGATAGTGCATATCATTCCTGAAAGAAAGGATCTGGGCATAGGAGGGTGCTGGAACGAGGCCGTGTTCAGTGAAAAATGCGGCAGGTTCGCGATACAGCTCGACAGCGATGACCTTTATATAGATGATAATGTCATCACAAGGATCGTTGACGGGTTTTACGCCCAGCAGTGCGCCATGCTGGTGGGCTCATACAAAATGGTAAACTTTGACCTTCATGATATACCCCCCGGACTTATTGATCATAAGGAGTGGACGCCCGATAACGGTCGCAACAATGCCCTGAGGATTAACGGCCTCGGAGCGCCGAGGGCGTTCTATACACCGGTGATGCGGACCATCAGGGTGCCAAATGTGAGCTACGGAGAGGATTATGCGGTGGGACTGGCCATAAGCCGTCATTACCAGATAGGACGAATCTATGAACCTCTCTACCTCTGCCGCAGGTGGGATGAAAACTCTGACGCTTCCCTGGATGTGAACAGGATGAATACATATAACCTGTATAAGGATAAAATCAGGACCATTGAACTTATTGCACGAAAACGGATGATGGGCAGCACCAATAAATAAACGGTTGTATGAAAGATTATTCACGGAGCGTAAGCGATCTTTTTGACAGCCAGCTGAGGGAGTGGGACCTGGCGCGCGATAACTACCGCCAGCTTGATAATGTTAAGGCCAGAAAGATATTCTTCGCGGAATTTGAAGTTGTAGTACAGTTCAATCCCGGCCGCATCACCTCATCCGCCGCAAAGGTCGATGCCAGGTCGATAGAGGCAAGACCATGTTTTCTTTGTGAAAAGAACAGGCCTGCGCAACAGCAAGGTATCAGCTTTGAACAGAACTATACAATCCTCATAAATCCTTTTCCCATCTTCAGAAGGCACCTCACCATTGTCAGTGACATACATACTGATCAGCGCATTGCAGGAAACTTCCTGACAATGCTCGGGCTGGCGGAAGCGTTGCCTGAGTATGTAATCTTTTACAACGGGCCGGAGTGCGGAGCTTCAGCACCTGACCATCTGCATTTTCAGGCAGGGAACAAGGGTTTTCTTCTCATTGAGGAGGATTTCAGGAACAAGAGCCTGTGCAGAAAGGTTGAGGTTGACCATGTAACTGAATTCTGGTCATGGCACAAGTATGGCAGAGGAATTATGACGCTCAGAGGATCTGATAAGGAAGCCCTTGCGGCAGTCTTTTCTAAATTCTGTTCGAGGTTTGCGCTTACCCAGCCTGACAAGCCTGAGCCCATGCTTAACATCCTGGCTTCATACAGTGATAACAGCTGGATCATCCACGTGATACCGCGCAAGCTCCACAGGCCGGCATGCTATTTCGCAGAGGGTAATGAAAGAATCCTGCTGAGCCCAGCCTCGGTGGATCTTGGCGGAGTGCTCATTACACCCAGGGAGGAAGACTATTATTAAAATTACATCAGCAGACATATCCGGTATTTTCATGCAGGTATGCCTTAATGAAAAGGAGATAATGTTATTAACCGAAGATATTTTATTATGATGGACCAGGCACCGGAAATCAGCGTGGGAATAGTATCCGGCAGCGGACTTACATTCACGCTTAACGGACAATTTACAGAGAGCTCAGGAAATCGCAGGCTTTCCGGACAGTGGACTGCCATGCTGCAGGATGGCAGGATCCTGCTCAGGAATAAAACCGCCATTGTTGAGGCAGGTGATGAGATCACACTTGTCCCGTCAGATCCCGGGATTGACAGCTTCACCCTGCACGCCGTCACCATCGGTGTAGCTTTTCACTGGCAGCGCAATGAAGACCAGACTTTCCGCGGCAGGCTGAAGTTTATTATTGAAAATAACAGTCTTACCGCTGTTAATATCCTCTCTGTGGAAGATTATCTTCTCAGTGTGATATCGTCGGAGATGAGTGCAACCTCATCCGCAGAGCTGCTGAAGGCACATGCCGTGATCTCAAGAAGCTGGCTGCTGGCGCAGATGGAGAAGACTGCAAGACTGAAAACCGGAGAAGGCAAATACACAACCAGCGTCGTTACAGACTCTGAAATTACCAGGTGGTATGACCGTGAGGACCACAGTAACTTTGACGTCTGCGCAGACGATCACTGTCAGCGCTACCAGGGCATAACCAGGGCATCAACACAGATTGTTGAGCAGGCTGTGCGTGAGACATCCGGGGAGGTGCTTATGTACGAAAGCCTGATATGCGATGCACGATACTCCAAGTGCTGCGGCGGCATCACCGAACTGTTCGAAAATGCATGGGAGCCGGTGAACCATCCCTACCTTCAGAAAATCACCGACAGCAAACTGCAGCCTGATGGTTTCAATGACGACCTGACGCAGGAAACGAATGCGGTGACATGGATTAAGGGAGCTCCGGACGCCTTCTGCAATACAAATGATAAAAAAACCCTCTCGCAGGTGCTCAACAATTACGACCAGGAGACAAATGACTTTTTCAGATGGAAGGTCACCTATCCGCAGAAGGAACTGAGCGCCCTGATCAGGGAGAAGACAGGCATCGACTTCGGACTGATCACCGAACTTGAACCGGTTGCCAGGGGTACCTCCGGCCGCATAATCAGGCTCCGGATTAAAGGTGAAAAGAAGACCCTGATCATCGGCAAAGAGCTGGAGATCAGGAAAGCGCTTTCAAAGACACATCTCTACAGCTCGGCCTTCGCTGTCGAAAAGGAGACACGGGGAGGGGAGACAATCTTCATCCTGCACGGTGCCGGGTGGGGCCACGGAGTGGGGCTGTGCCAGATCGGCGCTGCGGTCATGGGCGCATCAGGATATTCTTACAGGGATATACTTACACATTATTTCAGGAATGCTAACCTGAGAAAGATTTACTGAAATGAGACGGACAAAACTTTCTATTGCGCTTCTTATTATAATGCTCCTGCCTGCCGGTGCACAGTCGTGGATCAGGATAAACCAGCTTGGCTATCTGCCTAATACGGTCAAGGTTGCCGTATATATCTCGCAGAACCCGGATACAGGGCCTGATTTTACGGTTCATGATGCCCTCACTGACAAGGTCGTTTATAAAGGTAAGGCTGTTATGTATGATGGTTCAGTGTGGGGAATGGCTTCTGCGGCAAGACTTGACTTCTCCGGCCTGACGACATCCGGGAGGATACTACATCAGTTATGAAGGAACACGCTCGGAAACATTCCGCATTGACGCCGGAGTCTATGACGGCACAGCCGATTATATCCTGAAATATATCAGGGCCCAGCGGTGCGGTTACAACCCGTTCCTTGCCGACTCATGCCATACCCATGACGGAATAATTGTTGATCACCCGACCCTGTCAGGCACTGCGATAGACGTGAAAGGCGGGTATCATGATGCCAGCGATCATCTCAGATACACGGCGACCACTGCCACATCAGTTTACCAGATGATGTTTGCATACAACAGATCACCTGAGGTTTACGGTGATTGGTATGATGCTGCCGGTGCACCGGGCAGCAACGGCATACCTGACATTCTTGATGAAGTGAGATGGGGTCTTGAGTGGCTGCTGAAGATGAACCCTGACAGCGGGGTGATGTATAACCAGGTGGCCGACGATCGTGACCACAGGGGGTTCCGTCTGCCGAACCTCGACAAAGCCGATTATGGCCTCGGGCCCTACAACAGACCGGTCTATTTTGTGACCGGCAAGCCGCAGGGACTTGCTGCCTTTAAAAACCGCACTGAGGGTGTTGCCTCCACAGCCGGTAAGTTTGCCTCTGTATTCGCCATGGGAGCAAAGGTATTTGCCAAAACCGATCCGTCGTTTTCAGAAAAGATGGCCTCCAGGGCCACTGACGCTTTTGAGTTCGCCCTGACCGATCCGGGAGCAACCCAGACAGCCTGTAATGTGTCGCCCTATTTCTATGAGGAAGATAATTACGTGGACGACATGGAACTGGCTGCCTGGGAGCTCTACTCGCTTACCGGCGATAAAAACTTTCTTGTACAGGCTGACTACTGGGGAATACTCGAACCCTACACTCCATGGATCGAGAAAGACACTGCAAGACACTACCAGTTTTATCCCTTTGTTAACCTGGGACATGCAAACATCGCCATGTCATCAACAGAATATTCGCAAAGGTACCTTGACTTCATGCGCAAAGGACTGGATATCATTGACCGGCGTGACGCAAATGATGTCTTCCAGGTTAAGATACCTTTCGTCTGGTGTTCAAATAACTATGTATCAGCAGTACTGACCCAGTGCAGACTGTTTCATGAAGCGACAGGTGACAGCCGGTTCCTCTATATGGAAGCAGCACTGAGAGACTGGCTCTTCGGATGCAACCCGTGGGGCACCTCAATGATATGCGGTCTTCCCGCCGGCGGCGACTATCCCCTCTATCCGCACTCAGCTGTCACAGTATTCCTTGGAGAGACAACCTTCGGCGGACTTGTTGACGGGCCTGTTTATAAGGGCATTTATGACACCCGGGCCGGCCTCAGCCTCCTCAGACCTGACACCTACGCCGCGTTCCAGAACGGGAACGTTGTGTATCACGATGATATTGGTGACTACAGCACAAACGAACCTACCCTTGACGGGACAGCAGGCCTGAGCTACTATCTCTCAACTCTTGAAAAGGAGGGCCGGTCGGTGAGCACGAAGAACTCCGGGGACGTTTTTGATGACAACGGAGCCCTGATCAGAAAAGGATCGGATGAAAAGACAATCTACCTGATATTTTCAGCTGATGAGTTTGGCGAGGGTTTTGATCATATCCTGAAAACCCTGGATGAACATAAAATCAAAGCCTCATTCTTTCTGACGGGCAACTTCCTGAGAAACAAAAACTACACCTCAGTCACAAAACGCATTATCTCACAAGGTCATTATATGGGCCCTCACTCTGACGGCCATCTCCTTTACATCCCGTGGGAAAACCGTGACACCCTCCTGGTGACGAAGGAGCAGTTCACTGCTGACCTGAAAAAGAACTGCGTGGAGCTAAGCAAGGCAGGACTGAAGACACAGAGACCGGAATATTTCCTGGCGCCTTACGAATGGTACAACAGTGCAATCAGCAGATGGACTGCCGAGACAGGACTCACGCTGGTGAACCTTACGCCGGGCACAGGCACAGCTGCCGATTATACGACCCCGGGGATGAGCAACTACAAAACATCAGAAGAATTAATAAGCAGGTTGTATAATTTTGAGGCGAGTTCGCCTGACGGACTTAACGGGGCCCTGATACTGATCCATCCCGGGACCGACCCTGAACGCACTGATAAGCTGTACCTCAGGTTAGGTGAAATCATTGAGCATTTTTCAGAAAAAGGATATACATTTAGTAAGTTATAGATTAGCATGGCAGCACAGGATAAAAACCGATCGCCCTGGACATGGGTCCCGACCCTGTATTTCTATCAGGGTATTCCCTACAGCATAGTGATGATCACTTCAGGTCTTATCTACAAGACCATGGGTATATCCATAGCCTCCTTTGCGTTCTGGACCAGTCTGCTTTACCTGCCCTGGGCTGTCAAACCGCTGTGGAGTCCGTATATAGACGTGGTCTCAACCAAACGCAACTGGGTAGTCTGGACACAGCTTCTCCTTGCCCTGGCATTCATCGGTGCAGGTATGGCGATGCCTGTGAAGTTCTTTTATCCTGTTACCATTGCGATATTCGCGCTTATTGCCGTTTCATCGGCAAGTCATGATATTGCTGCTGACGGTTTTTACATGTATGCGCTTGATCAGCATAAGCAGGCTTTTTTCGTAGGTATACGCAGTACATTTTACCGTTTTGCAATGCTGACTGCCCTTGGTCTGGTGCCGCTGGTAGCCGGATTGATACAGAAGAACACAGGTCTTGAGCCGGTGCCATTTGAAGCGCGGTCAGTGCGTGCGGACTTGTTCACCCAGTTTGATCCGTCAGCAATCAGCATAACGCCTGCTGCCGGTGAACCGAAAATATTGCTTTATCCTTTGACATATCAGTGCCTCTCTATGAGGCAGGGAAATCAGAGCTCGACTCAGCTGTCATTTATGTTGCGCTCTCAGCACCTCCTGAGGAGGGGGAGACTATTGTTGTCAACATGGCACGAAAGGGTGGCAGCAAGGATATTGACATTTCAAAGAGCCAGACCGGCAGGTTTGAATTCAACAGCCGAGAACTGGAACGTGCCGGCCGCACTGTCGCTGAAGACACATCATAACCTGACCACTGAGACAAAATCGGAGTTTAACATCACGGCCGGCAATATTGCATTCAGCTGGACTGTCTCACTGGCAGTGCTGGGCCTGGTGCTGCTTCTGCTGGCATTTTACAACCGCTTCGCGCTGCCTCACCCTGATGAACACAGCACAAAGGAGAAGGTAGGCTGGAAAGTATACAAGGAAGTTTTTGTCTCTTTCTTTACAAAACCGGGTATTATACCCGCACTGATATTCTTCCTTCTCTACAGGCTTGGCGAGGCACAGCTGGTGAAAGTGGCCACACCCTTCCTGGTGGACTCAAGAAGTGCCGGAGGTATAGGCCTGACCTCGGCACAGTACGGTATAGCCTACGGGACGGTAGGCATGCTCTGCCTGACAGCAGGAGGCATTCTCGGAGGTATTGTGGCTTCAAAGTTCGGACTGAAGAAACTTATCTGGTTTATGGCACTGGCCATGAACATTCCCATCAGTGTCTATATCTTCCTGTCATACCACCCAGCCGATGCCGGGTAATATTGCCGATCTATCTTTCAATTGCCCTTGAGCAGTTCGGATACGGCTTCGGGTTCACGGCCTATATGCTCTATATGCTCCATTTTGTGGGAGAAAGCAAATACAAGACCGCGGAGTTTGCCATTGGCACCTCTCTTATGGCCCTGGGTATGATGATTCCGGGAATGATATCCGGGAAAATGCTCGGCTTGCTTGGCAGTTATCAGCACTTCTTCATTTACGTGATCCTCTGTTCCAGTACCGGGGATAATTGCGATTAATTTTCTGAAGATTGATCCGGCATTTGGATTGAAGAAGAAAGAATAGTGCCGCATGATAATGCTATGATGAAAGAGGAGAGCAGGTTTGAAAAGCTGAGGAAGGAGATCGGTGGCGATCTCTACACTGACGAAACGCAGCGTATCCTCTACGCCACTGACGCCTCCGCATACCGCGAGATGCCTCTGGCAGTGACGCGTCCTGCCAGCATTGAAGATATTAAAAAGATCATAGCTTTTGCGCGCAGCGAAGGAACCTCAGTCATACCACGCGGGGCGGGAACATCGCTTGCAGGCCAGGTTGTGGGCCCGGGTATCGTCGTTGACATCTCAAAATATCTGAACCGTATCCTGGAATTCAACCGGAAGAGCACTGGATCAGGGTTGAACCTGGCGTGATCCCGGGTGAGCTGAATAAGTACCTTGCCCAGTTTAAACTGCAGTTCGGGCCTGAGACATCAACGGCAAACCGTTGCTGCATGGGAGGCATGCTGGGAAACAACTCATGCGGGCTGCATTCTCTTATTCACGGCAGTGTCAGGGATCATATTCTCGAAGTGGAGGCGATCCTTTCAGACGGGTCTGAAGTTCTCTTCAGATCATTGACAACTGATGAATTCAGGGAAAAGTGCAACGGGGACCCGGACCTCCTCGAGACACGAATTTACAGGAACCTGCGTGATACTCTCTCTGATCCGGCTAATGCTGAGGAAATCAGAAAGGAGTTCCCCCACCCGAAGCTCAGACGCCGCAATAACGGCTATGCTCTTGACAGTCTGCTCGAGACTGACCCATTCACCGGAAACGGAGAAAAGATAAACGTCTGCAGGCTCCTGGCAGGGTCGGAAGGCACACTGGCATTCACCACGGCCATGAAGGTGAACCTGGTGCCCCTGGCTGAAGGAAAGACCGGACTTATGTGTGCTCATTTCTCAAGCCTTCAGGATGCTGTCAGGGCAAATATCCTTGCGCTGAAACACAATCCGGCAGCGATTGAACTCATTGATGATTACATACTTAATTGTACAAAGGATAATATTGAGCAGAACAGGAACCGCTTTTTCGTAAAGGGTGATCCAAAGGCTATTCTCCTTATCGAGATAAACAGACCGACAGTTGAAGAGATTGAGGAGACTGCCGCACGCCATTGAGCAGGAGATGGTCAGTGCCGGTTACGGGTATCATTTCCCGGTGTTCACCGGTGCTGATGAGATCTTCAGGGTGTGGGAACTGCGTAAGGCAGGGTTGGGAGTTTTGCTGAATATCCCCGGTGCAAGAAAAAGCGTGCAGGTCATTGAAGACACTGCTGTGCTTCCGGAACTCTATCCTGAATTCATTGAAGAAGTGGGACAGATGCTTGAAAAGCACGGTATCAGCTGCGCCTACTATGCACATATTGCGACAGGCGAGATGCATCTGAGCCCGCTGCTTGACCTGGGTAACCCCGATGATGTACAGATATTCCGCAACCTTGCCGTTGACATGGCTCACCTGGTTAAGAAATACCGAGGCTCGCTCAGCGGGGAGCATGGCGACGGCCGGCTCAGGGGTGAGTTCATCCCGCTGATGCTTGGCACACATAATTACAATCTGCTCAAGGAGCTGAAAAGGACCTGGGATCCGTACAATGTCTTCAATCCCGGAAAAATCACCGACACTCCCCCAATAACTGAGAACCTGAGATATTCATCCGGAATAAGAACCAGCATCCCGGGCCAGGTGTTCGGGTTCCCTGAAGAGAAGGGTCTTCTGTATGCTGTTGAGAAATGCAGCGGCTCGGGCGACTGTCGCAAAAGCGCTGCTATGGGAGGCACCATGTGCCCCACATTCATGGCTACGGGCGATGAGGACAAGTCGACCAGGGCAAGGGCAAATATCCTCAGGGAGTTCCTGACCCGGTCTGATAAGAAAAACCGTTTTGACCACGAGGAGCTTTACCGGGTGATGGACCTCTGTCTGTCATGCAAGGCGTGCAAATCGGAGTGCCCTTCAAACGTTGACATGGCCAAATTCAAGGCTGAGTTCCTGCAGCATTATTATGATATCCACCATGTCCCGTTCCGAGCATGGCTGGTAGGATGGCTGCCGCGATTGTATGCGCCGGGGATGATGATGCGCCCGGTGACGAATTTCCTTACAGGCACCTCCCTGTTCAAAAGAATGATCGGCTTTTCAGTCAGTCGTTCTATACCGGCCCTTTCACCCTTTACTCTGCGCAGCTGGCAGAAAAAGCATGAAATTTACAGGTTGCCCATTGATAACCTTAAAGGAACCGTATGCCTCTTCGCCGATGAGTTCACCAACTATAATGAAAGCGACATCGGTATAAAAGCCGTAATGCTTCTCGAACAGCCTGGGTTATAAGGTCATCATTCCGCGTCACATGGAAAGCGGACGCACTTTCCTGTCGAAAGGTCTGCTCAGGTCGGCAAAGAAGGTGGCAATTAAAAACATCCTGATGCTCAGGGATAAGGTAAATGATAGGCAGCCTCTGTTAGGCATCGAGCCGTCAGCAATCCTTGCATTCCGTGATGAGTACCCTGAGATGGCAGGCAGCCAGTATGAAGAGTGCTGCAAGATCAATAGCCCGCAATTCATTCCTGATTGAGGAGTTTATCTGCAGGGAGGCTGACAAGGGTAACATCAGATCTGACGAGTTCACCGACAGGCCTTTGAATATATTGCTTCACGGGCATTGCCAGCAGAAGGCTGTTGCTTCAACGGCGACAACACGCCGCATGCTGTCTTTGCCGGCCAACTATCATGTTGAGGAAATCGATGACGGGTGCTGCGGGATGGCAGGAGCTTTCGGGTACGAAAAGGAACATTATGACCTGAGCATGAAGATAGGAGAGATGGTGCTCTTCCCGGCCGTCAGGAACGCCGCCGGTGATGCTGTCATCGCTGCTCCGGGAACGTCATGCCGTCACCACATCGCTGACGGCACCGGGAAAAAAGCACTTCATCCCGTTGAGATAATGTATGATGCACTGATAAAAAAAAACTGACAATAAATAAACACCGAAATGAATACTACAGGATTTACGAAAGTTGAACAGTCGTTCTTTTTAGCATTCGGGAAGGAAGCAGATAACAACAAAGTTGCCGTATATCGTTGTAAACAATTTCCCCAGCCTCGGATTACTCACCTCTCTGAGATTTCTCGAATGGGTGGCTGACAATCCCGAAGGAGTAATCAGCCTTCCGACCGGCAAAACCCCGGAGTATTTCATCAAGTGGACACAGTATCTCCTGAAAAACTGGGACAAGCCGGAAGCCCGTAAGATCCGTGAAAAGAACGGATTGTTCCTTGACAAGAAGCCATCGCTCAAAGGACCTGCATTTCGTTCAGATAGACGAGTTCTATCCGATCAATCCCAAACAGCACAACAGCTTCTTTGATTATGTCATCAATTTCTATTTCAAAGCCTTTGACCTCGACCCGGCAAAAGCGCTTCTCATCAATTCTGATGAAATAACACTGGCTGAGGGTAAACATTACAGTGAGGTATTCCCTGACAACCTCATTGACCTTACACTCAGGAACAGGGAAGCAATGAATCCTTTTGAAAAACTTCAGCAGGAATCAATATTTCAGATTGACAACTGGTGCACAAACTATGAAAAGAAGATACGTGCCCTGGGAGGAATAGGGTTCTTCCTTGGCGGGATAGGCCCCGACGGCCATATAGCTTTTAATACAAGGGGCACAGATCATAATTCGACAACAAGGCTTACTCCGACCAACTTTGAGACACAGGCTGCATCGGCAGGCGACCTCGGAGGAATTGAGGTTTCAAGAACCCGCCTTGTCATCACAATTGGCCTGGGGACGATAACATTTAATCCTGAGGCTGTCTCAGTGATCTTTGCTGCCGGTGATGCAAAAGCGCTGGTGGTCAGGAATGCACTTGAGATGAGCCCTGACAACCTGTACCCTGCCACTGTCCTGCAGAATCAGAAAAATGCCCGTTTCTATATCACTGAAGGAGCTTCCGTGCAGCTTCATGACAGCATTGAGAAATATTACAGGGAAGGGGAATGGACATTTGAAAAGACGGAGAGGGCAGTTTTTGATCTTTGCCAGCGGATCGACAAATATGCTCATAAGCTTGTCATTGAAGACCTTGAAAAGGATGAGTACTGCTCAATGATCCCGGACCTGAGCATGGACAGGGTCACGGATGTCATTGAAGCGACAAAGCAAAAAATGGAGACCGGCCTGAAGAAGGAGATGAATTCTGTTTTTCTCCACACAGGACCTCATCATGATGACATTATGCTGGGCATTTTCCCTGCAATAATACCTCAGCTGAGGGAAATTACCAATAAGTTTCATTTCTCCGTGCTTACCTCAGGTTTTACAGCGGTTACCAACAATATGCTGCTGCAGATCCTCGATGAAACCCTGTATCTCATATCAATCAATAAGATACAGATGCTGAAGTATGACGACTTTTTCGAAAGCGGTTATAAATTCAAGTGGGACAAGGATGTCAGCCATTATCTTGACAAGGTGGCTGACAAGGATGAAGCCGGCAAACACAGGGGTGTCTGCCACCGGATTGTAAGGGCAATGGTCGATATCTATGGTCTGAAATCGAAGGAAGAGCTGATTGGCCAGATACAGAAGAATATAGACCTTATCAATGACAGCTACAACGGCGAAAAGAATCCGCCTGACATACAGAGGCTCAAGGGTATGCTGAGGGAGTTTGAAGAGGAGCTCGTGTGGGCGCACTACGGCGTGCCGGTGAAGAATATTGAACATCTCCGTCTGGGCTTCTATACCGGCGATATCTTTACCCAGCAGCCTGACCGCAAAAGGGATGTTGATCCGATACTCGAGCTGCTCAGGCGGATACAACCGACAGTGATAAGTCTTGCATTCGACCCGGAGGGATCGGGTCCTGATACACATTACAAGGTCCTGCAGGCTATCGCCGAGGCCCTTAAGCAATGGGGCAGGGAAAGGGATCTCTCGGAATTCAGGGTTATAGGCTACCGGAATGTATGGTTCAGGTTTAATCCTTCTGAAGCCAATGTCTTTGTGCCGGTCTCACTGAACTCCATGGCCGTGCTTAACCAGTCATTCCGCGATTGTTATGTCAGCCAGGTAAATGCTTCTTTCCCCAGTCCTGAATATGACGGGCCCTTCAGCCACCTCTCGCAGCAGGTGTGGGTTGAACAGTTCAAGCAGGTACAGCTTATATTAGGCAAAGACTTCTTTTACGAAAACGAAAGCCCAAAGATAAGAGGTACGCACGGCATGGTGTATTATAAGGAAATGCACCTCGACGAATTCCTGAAGCATGCACGTGAACTTGAAAAAAGCGTCGAAGGAGAATCTTTATAGCAGCTGAATACTGTTCAGAACAGTTTATTCGTATAGGAAGTATCCGGAGGCTTTTAACCTGTAGGCAGGTATATCGCGTGACCATATCTCAGATATATCGTTCACGAGGTATGACTTTTTGAACAATAATCTGACGCTGTCAGTGCCGCACACCTTATCGAACATCTGCAGCCTTGAGGCATCGGCGAAAAGATCTTTTTCAGGCCACAGCCGGTGGATTTCCTGCATAATATAAAACTGTATCAAAGTCAGCGGGGCATTCTCAGGGTCAGTCAGATGAACCTGAACGCCATGAACCAGCTGATCTTTATAGGTGCCATAACGCGGTGTGTAATGAATCGGTCTGAAGATAATGCCGGGCAGTTTAAGATTATTCAGGCTGCCGGCCAGCAGATCAGCATTGATCCAGTCCGTGGCAAAGAGCTGGAAAGGCAGTGTATAGCCTACCCCTTCGTTTATAGTGTGCAGTTCACCGGCAATTCCGGTAGCAGCGTAGTACATCGGAGTTTCACCGGACGGTACCTGTGGTGATGAGGGTACCCATGGCAGTCCGGTCTCATTGAAATACATATCCCTGGTCCAGCCCTGCATCTTAACCACCTCAAGCTGGCACTTCAAAATGCCCTGGAGCATCTGTTCACCGTTCAGGAACATGGCAAGTTCACCAACTGTGAGACCGTGTATATAAGGTATCTCAAACTGGCTCACAAAGGATATGAAACCCGGTCGGGTGACAGCACCCTCCATGCGTATACCTCCAAGCGGATTAGGCCTGTCAAGCACCACCACAGGGATGTTATTCTCTGCCGCCGCAAGCATAACAAGGCCAAGGGTACTTATAAAAGTGTATGACCTGGATCCTATATCCTGTATGTCATATACAAGCACATCTATTCCCTTAAGCATTTCCGGAGTCGGCTTCCTGGTCTTTCCGTAGAGGCTGTAAACAGGCAACCCGGTTGCCGGATCAGTCTCTCCCTGCACCAGTGCCCCGGCGGTAAATTCTCCCCTGACGCCGTGCTCGGGGCCATACAAGGCAACCAGTTTAACGCCGGGAGCGTTGAATAAAATATCAACCGTTGACCTGAGATTGTGGTCTACACCCGTCGGATTGGTCACCAGGCCGACCCTCTTGCCTTTCAGAATTCCAAAATCGCTCTTCACCAGCTGCTCTATTCCGGTCTCAACTGTCTGACCACTCACAACTCCTGCCAGTGCCGCAGTCATAATAATCACCATGCATGACTTGATTGATAATTTAACTATCGCTCTCATACACCTATATTATTTATACCATTTTCAACTTTAGCTCACTCCGAACTTTAGCTCACTCCGAACTTTAGCTCTCTCCAAACTTCCGGCCCTCAAAATAAATAAATTCATTCATCTATTGACTTGAATATGATAAATTTTTATATTTGAATTTGTAAGATGTAATACAACATTTCATGAAATCCTGGAAATACCTGATCATCATTCTGTGCACGGTTCAGATTACCGGATGCCAGAATAAAGAGGTGCCTTCCGACCTCCAGACTCAGCTTGACTCTATCTCAGCAGCTATGGTCCCCCAGCACGCAGAAGCCCTGTGTGACCTCTCGCTGGTAATGAATAAAGGCAAAAACATTACCGTCAGGGGTGAGACCAACCTGCCTGAAGCAAAGGATAAGATTATTGAACTTCTCACCCGGTCAGGCTATACATATATTGACAGTATTACTGTCCTGCCTGACACCTCCGTGGTTAAGAAGCCCTGGGGCCTTGTTACGGTAAGTGTCTGTAACATAAGAACCAAACCGGCACACAAGGCTGAAATGGCCACTCAGGCTCTTATGGGAACGCCGGTGAAGATACTGAATAAGCAGGGAGGCTGGCTTCTTGTTCAGACACCTGACTCTTATTTGGGCTGGACCGATGATCCCGTTGAAGAATTAAGCGACGAGTAAACTGGAGAAATGGAAAAACAGCGACAGGCTTATTTACCTCAAAAACACTGGCGTGATCTACTGACAGTCATGGTCAGATCAGTGTCAGACATTGTTTTCGGAGTAATTCTGCAGAAAACAGGAGAACAGAAAGATAAATATAATGTCTTGCTTCCTGACGGAAGGGAAGGACAGATAAACAAGACTGACGCAGCCGATTTCAGATCCTGGGCGGCGAATGTCACGCCTGACGCCGGCAAAATGACTGAATTTGCACGCTCCTTCCTCGGCACACCATACCTCTGGGGAGGAACATCAACAAAAGGCATCGATTGCAGCGGTTTTACGAAAACGATATACTACTCAGCCGGATTGATACTCACCCGTGACGCATCCGGTCAATACAGATACGGTACAGAAATAAGTATTGAACATGGATGTGATTCACTTGCCCCCGGTGATCTGCTTTATTTTGGCAGGGACAGGGATGGCATAGTGAGAATTACTCATACAGGAATGTATATAGGTGATACTGAGTTCATCCATTCATCCCGTCTGGTCAGGATCAACAGTTTCGATTCAACCAGGGTAAATTACAGTAAGTATCTGCTTGATATTTTGCAGGGTGCAAGGAGGATCATAGGCCTTACTCCCGGAAAAGGATTTGAACGTATTTCACAGCATAACTGGTATTTTTAATATGAAAAAAAGAGATTTTATCAAAATCGGCGGGACTGGCAACGGGAGTATTGCTGACAGGATGCACAGGTTCACCGGCCGATATGTCAGGCAAGAAGACCAGGTCCGCAAACGCAGGCGGTACAGGGCTTAAGCTCAGTTTCAGACCCTATGAGCTTCAGCTCAGGCATGTTTTTACAGTGGCGGCAAATTCCAGGACAACAACACCTGATGTGCTTACTTCCATTGAGTATGACGGCGTTGTCGGATATGGAGAGGCATCAATGCCACCCTATCTTGGAGAAAGCCTGCAGTCTGTCACGGAGTTTCTTTCAAAAGTGAACCTCGAACAGTTCAGGGACCCGTTCCTGATGGAAGATATCCTGGACTATGTAGACGGTATTATGCCGGGCAACCATGCCGCCAAGGCCGCAGTTGACATTGCACTTCATGACCTGACCGGTAAGCTTATCGGCCAGCCATGGTTCAGGCTGTGGGGACTTAATCCTGAAAAAACGCCCTACTACAAGCTTCACCATTGGCATTGACACGGCGGAAGTTGTAAAACAAAAGACGCAGGAAGCCGGTGCATTCAAAATTCTCAAGGTCAAGCTCGGAAGGGATAACGATAAGGAGATGATAGAGACCGTGCGGTCAGTAACAGACGTACCTCTGTATGTCGATGTCAACCAGGGCTGGAAGGATAAGAATCAGGCACTCGAGATGGTGCATTGGCTGAGTGAAAAAAACATTCAGTTTGTGGAACAGCCCATGCCTAAGGAACAGAAGGATGACATCGCCTGGCTGACGGCTAACAGCCCCCTGCCGATACTGGCTGACGAGGCTCTGCAGACAGTGGACGATCTCCTGCCTATGAAGGGGATCTATTCAGGTATCAATGTGAAGCTGATGAAATGCGGCGGAATGAATGCCGCATACAAGATGATCACCATGGCAAGGCAGATGGGCATGAAGATACTGATCGGCTGTATGACAGAAACATCATGTGCAGTCTCCGCTGCAGCACAGCTTTCGCCACTGGTAGACTGGGCTGATCTTGACGGCAACCTGCTGATAGGCAATGATATATACGAGGGCATGACCATTGTCGACGGCAAAGTGACATTGCCTGACAGACCCGGCATTGGAATAATAGAAAAAAAATGATGACGTGTAATACATCTTGTGGAGAAAAAATGTATCTTCCGCTGATGATCCCGGCAGAAAATTTCCTATTAAATACAATATATCCTAACCAATACTATTTAACCCTAAATCCAATCACATGAGAACAAAACTATTAACGTTGTTTGCGGTTTTGGGATTGATGCTTTCCCAAGGCATCATGGCACAATCCAAAATCGTGACAGGAACTGTCACAGACGCCAGCACCAATGAAACAATGCCCGGCGTGAATGTGGTAGTTAAAAACACAACCGTTGGGACAATGACTCAGGCGAATGGCACTTACTCACTAAGTGCGTCGCCGGGCGATATCCTGGTCTTTACCTTTGTCGGTTACTCACCGCTGGAGGTTACCGTAGGATCCTCGAACAGGATAAATGCCAGTTTAGCCCTTGCACCAACAGAACTTGGCGAAGTTATTGTAACCGCTGAATTTGGTATGAAACGTGTTTCCAAGGCCGTTGGCTCATCGGTTCAGAATGTAAACGCTGCTGAAATTGCTGTTTCCGGCCGTGACAACTTCGTCACTGCGCTCCAGGGACGCGTTGCAGGTATGAGTGTCGGAAGTACCAGCGGGTCTCCGGGTGCATCATCGAACGTTATTTTAAGAACTGTCACATCCATTTCGGGCAATAACCAGCCATTGTATGTTGTTGATGGTGTTCCCATGAACAACTCAACATTTGACCCGGTTGGCTCGGTCAGCAGTGCAGTAGGAATATTACTCTCCACGTAACATGGACTATTCTTCACGCGGCAATGACCTTAACCCTGAAGACATTGAATCAATGACCGTACTTAAAGGAGCTGCCGCGGCCGCACTTTACGGGTCGGATGCTTCAAACGGCGCTATCATCATTACTACCAAGAAAGGATCAGCCGGAAAAGGTAAAATCGTTTACAACAACTCTTTCCGCTGGGATCAGGCTTATGGTTATCCGGAGCTTCAGGACCAATTTACAAGCGGCTATTATGGAACTACAAACTATTATTACCAGAACCGTTACGGAGGCCCTTATATCCCGGGGCAAAAGCTTTACAACAATATTACTGCGTTTATGCAGCCGGGCTTTACACAAAAACATAACATATCGGCTGAAGGAGGAACGGATAAAGTAACTCTTCGCGCATCAGTGGGATACCTTGATCAGCAGGGTGTTGTCAAAACATCGGATGCTAAAAGGTTTAACGTGACTTTGTCAGGCAGTGCCGTCGTCGCTAAATGGTTGTCTATTGAATCCTCGATGACTTACGCTTCTACTGAAGTCAATAAAGTGCCGATAGGAACAGAAGGCCCGTTATACAGGGCAATGCTATGGCCGATGGTTGATGACATGTCACAATGGCTTGCTGAAGACGGTTCTCATATGTCAACGCCGGATTATTATCTTGATGGCGACCTGCTTAACCCCATATTCGGCTTATACAAGAATAAGTTTCTTGACGAATCTGACAGGTTCCTTTCCAATGTTTCTGCTAACTTCACACCTATCAAGAATACTTTTTTACGTGCTCAGGTTGGATGGGACGTGGGTACGCAGACTTATCTAAGCTCCCGGCACCCTTATTACGACACATATCAGGACGGCTACTGGCTATTATAATATATACGCATTCAAACTTCTCTGACCCGACCGTGAACCTGATTGCAGGTTACACAAATAGTTTTCTTGGCGACAAGCTTTCGCTTTCGGTTCAGTTCGGATATCACCAGCTGGAGAACGGCATTAGCATGCTTTCTACCACAGGTTCTAAGTTTGCTGTTGTTGACTTTCAGTCAATTAACAACTGTGATCCGTCAACAATAAGCTCAATACAGAGAACAACAAAAAGAAGGATACAGGCGCTTTCGGGACAGGTGGAACTGGGCTACAACGGCATGGCTTACGTGACCCTCCGCGCAAGAAACGACTGGTCTTCAACTTTACCGGTTGAGAACAACCGTTATTTCTATCCGGCTATTGAGGGTTCTTTTATTGTTACTGAGCTTCCTTTTTTCCAGGATGTTAAGTTTGTCAATTATCTGAAAATCCGTGGATCTATTGCACAGGTTGGCAAAGATGCCGGTCCGCTCCAGATCGATGTCCAGCTGATTCCGACAGGTTTATGGGGTGGAGGATACAAGTATGATTTCTATGCTCCTAACAAGAACCTGGTGCCTGAGATACTTACTTCAAAAGAAATAGGCCTTGAAGGCCGTCTCCTTGATAACAGGGTCAATGTTGATTTCACCTATTTCTGGACACATAACGATGATCAGATCATAAAGGGCTTCAGGTTAAGCTATGGAACAGGTTTCGTACTGAATACCCTGAACGTCGGTACTTTCGAAACATGGGGATGGGAAGGCCATGTTGACGGAGATATAGTGAGAATGGCAAACAGCATACGATGGAATGTCGGCATTAATGCCTCACATACAGATTCGGAAGTTGTTTACCTGCCCGCAAACGTGACGGAATACTATAATGCATACACATGGAACTCCGGAAACATACGTAACGGTATCCAGCTTGGTTATCCGGTTACGACTTATACCGGGAATGCATATAAGCGTAATGCTGCCGGAGATGTTCTTATCAACCCGACAAGCGGATTGCCGATTGTAAACTCCACATGGAGCGTGATAGGGGACCGCGAACCCAAGTTACGGTTTGGTGTTACTACCACTCTCAGTTATAAGGGATTAAGCCTAAATGCGATGTTCGCCGGCCGCTACAAGGCAACCGTGGTGAACGGAACGAAGCGTCTTATGATGCAGTATGGCCTTAGTCAGGAATCTGTCGATATGAGGCAAAAGCGATCCGGTGATCTTTAACGGTGTATTGCAGGATGGCAATGAAGAAAGTGCAAATCCTACACCAAACACTATCGCAGTTGACTACAGACTTTACTCAACGACTTTTACCGGGAATGATGAAGACTGGCTGGAGAAAGATGTACATTATCTCCGCCTGCAGGAACTTCGGCTTAATTATAACCTTCCTGCCAAACTTCTTGAACGTACACCTCTGTCACAGGCAAATGTATTTGTTACCGGCAATGACCTGTTTGTGTGGACCAATTATTCAGGCATTGATGCCGTTGGTAATACAGTATCTGCTGCCCTTGGCGGTGTCGGAGGCGAAGGTATGGATGTCTAGTCACTGCCCAATCCAAGAGGCTTTTCGTTTGGCTTGCAGGTGAGTTTTCAACAGATAATTGATAACAAGAAAAAACTGAAACAATGATAAAAAAGATATCAATTTCCGTTCTTCTGGCGGCATCGCTTCTCTTCCTGAACACAAGTTGTGAAGACTGGCTCGATGTCAACCAGAATGTGGATGCTCCTGCCTATGTGGAGGGTTACCTTTACCTGGCCGGCATCGAACAGCAGTATCAGGGCTTGTACTGGGATATACGTGCCGCAGGCCCCCTGACCCAGATGATGGGTACTACCAGCTATGACCTACTTTGCAGAACATTACACTACAGTAGGTAATGATAATGGCGCTGAACAATGGAGGATGGTTTACTGGCATCAGGGAATGAACCTTGAAAACCTGATCAACCAGTCAGTTGCGAATGAGGAATGGAAACTGGCCGGGATTGGACTATGCAATTAAAGCATTTTCATGGGACCAGATGACCAAATATCACGGAGAACTTATCCTGAAGGATGCTTTTGTCCCCGGACTTCTGTCACACAGGTATGACTACCAGGATACGATCTATACTGCAGTGCGTAACTGGGCTTACAAGGCAATCGAGTACCTGGAAATGGATGACAGTCATGATTACGGTACAAAGATCAGCGCCAATGATTATATATATGGCGGAAAGACAGACCTGTGGATCAAGTTTGCCTATGGCGTTATTGTCCGTAACCTTACATCACTGACAAATAAAACAGATTTCAGTACAGCTTATGCTCAGGATCTGATAGCAGCTGCAGGTAAATCATTCACCTCAAATGCTGATAATGCTACCCTGACAATCGGAGGAGGCGGTGCAACAGCAGCACAGTCAGCCTATAACAATTTCTGGGGTACAAACAGGGCAAACCTTTCACGCAGCTACTTTCAGCATGAATATGCTGTTCAGGTTTTTACCGGAACTGTTCCGAAATATGATCCATCTACCGGTAATAAGATAGCTACAGTCCCGACAAATACTTATTATCCGTATCAGCCGGCTGATAAGCAGATAATTTGTGACACCAATGTCATGGCAACCGGGCATTATGATCCGCGTGTGGCCGTCAAGCTGGGAACTACCAGTGATCCTACTTATGATAATATGGATGTGATAAACAGCATAAAAAGAAATAAGTACTATGGCGGATCATTTTCAAGCCTCAGCGGTCCGATCGGAACAGCACCTTCCTACTATGGCAGAAATGCGACCGGATCTACTACTCTCGATGGTTCAGGCCGGTGGCTGTACAGGGATGATGCACCCTATATCCTTATGACCAGTGCAGAGCTAAAATTCTGTCTCGCTGAGGCATACTGGAAACTGGGGATGAAGGCAGAAGCTTTTGAAGCTTTTAAAGCAGGTGTCAAAGACGACCTGGAGTTCACGGCAAACTATATCAAACCCGGTACAAAAGGACAGACTGCAGGCGGCGATAAGATCACTAAAGCTGTCTTTACCACTGCAGCAAATGAATATCTTGCAGGACCTTTTGTAAATGCACTTCCACTGGCAGATTTCTCACTGTCTCACATCATGATGCAGAAGTGGGTTGCCCTGTATCCCTGGGGTGCCTTAGAAGCATGGGTGGATGAGCGCAAATATCATTATGATATTGACTATACTGGTGAATATCCTAAAAGCGATAACGGATATGACCTTGAATACAGTAACCCAGAAATGGGATACCGATCCTGACAAGGTTTACAAGGGACTTCTATCTGGCTCCGGCTCAGGTTCAGGGCAGGAAGATCACTTACAATACATATAATCAAGGATCACCATGTTACCGGGTACGTCCGCGTTACAACTCGGAATATATGTGGAACAAACCATCACTTGAGGGTTTGAAACCCATTACAGGTACGGCTGATAACTACCAGTGCTCAATTCCATGGTTTGCTTACCCGGGTGAGATGCCAACTACTAAGTAATAATCAAATTATAAAGCATACGATTATGAAAATAATGAAATATATAAGTCTGGTTCTGGCAATGGCTCTGACCGTGTCATGCGAGAAACACGTGATTGATTACGATGCCACACCCATCGGGGATGTTGCAGAGTTTCAGCTTCACTATATGAATCCGGTTGCTGCCGCTGCAGCAAACTACATCACCAGGGTTGAGGTCAACGGCAAGATGGTGGCCAACGCCAAAGCACCCCTTAATACATACAATGCCATTCCGAGCGGTTCTGTCGGGAAAGTTTTATACAGTAAATCCGGGGAATGTAAATCTTAAGCTCTATCTGACTGCAAAGCTTGACCCAAAAGGCGACTCTCTGGTGTATGATCAGAGTGTGACAATGCAGGCCGGAAAGCAGAATGTATTTGTCCACGACTTCACACAGCCGCTGGTTTGGTTCGATAACGGTTTCCCTTATATTAAAAGGGAAACAGTAACTACCGACTCAACAGCCTGGGTCAAGTTTTACAATTTCCTGTATGAGACTGCAGGTGTCCCTACTACCAAGTTAATCCAGTATCAGTACGTTAATACACGTACCAATGCGGTGGTAAACATTGGTGAGCCGGTGGCTTTTGGTGAGGCTACAGACTGGGAACAGGTGACTGTGATTAAAGCAAACATATTGGATATTTCCCGCCTTATAACTTTCAAGATGAAGGAAGTGGATGCAAGTGGAAATATTATAGGCGATTTGCAGATTATGAATTCCAGCGGTACTTATGTAGCTTACACCGGTACGGCAACTCTTACCATCGGTCGCTGGTATCACCATATTATGGCCGGTTTCAGAGCTGTTAAATCACCCAATTCATCAGTAAGAATATTTACAGCCTTATAGAATAAACTACCATTTAGTGGTAGAATTTGGGTCGGATAAAAGAGAGTGCCCCGGGTGGGTACTCTCTTTTACGTTTTTATAGGTAATGTGGTCAAAAATCGCCGGTGACTTTATAATCTTTTGAAACCGCTTCTTTCTATCAGCGCATCAATTGATGGTTCACGGCCGCGGAAATTTCTGAAGAGTTCATCAGGCTCCCGGCTGCCGCCTCTCTCCAGTATATTGTGACGGAATGACATGGCTGTCTCCCTGTCGAAGATACCTCTTTCCCTGAACATGCTGAAGGCATCCGCATCAAGCACCTCTGCCCACTTGTAACTGTAATAGCCTGCAGCATACCCTCCTGAAAAGAGATGCGCAAACGACACACTCATGCATGCCCCGTCAGCCGCCGGCAGTATCTCGGCGGCAGCCATGGCCGTCCGCTCAAAGGCCTGTATGTCGCCTTTAAAAGGCCCTGTCAGTGTATGCCATGCCATGTCAAGAAACCCGAAGCTCAGCTGTCTCAAACATGAATATCCTTCGTTATAGGTCAGAGATTCTTTCAGCTTTATGAGGATATCTTCCGGAATTTTCAGCCCGGTTTGATAGTGGGCTGCCCAGGTGTCAAGCCACTCTTTCTCCCACGACCAGTTCTCCATTATCTGTGACGGCAGCTCGACAAAATCACGTTTTACATTGGTGCCGGACAGGCTCTCGTAGGTGCAGTCCGACAGCATGCCGTGCATGGCATGGCCGAACTCATGGAGGAAGGTATTCATCTCGCTGTGGGACAGGAGTGAAGGCCTGGCGGAAGTCGGACGGGTGAAATTCATCACCAGTGATACCACAGGTATGACCCTTTCATTGTTCTCCCTTCGTTGTTCCCGGAATCCTGTCATCCATGCCCCGCCTCCCTTGCCCGGGCGCGGGTGAAAGTCAAGCATCAGGATGGCAGTGATCCCTTTTTCCCCGTCATGGACCTCGTATGCAGTTACTTCCGGGTTATAGACAGGTATCTCTTTATTCTCCCTGAAAGTCAGGCCGTAGAGGGTTGTGGCAAGGCCCAAAACCGCATCCTTCACCTTTTCAAGGGGCATGAACGGTCTGAGCGCCTCATCATCGATGTTATACCGCTGCATCCTCAGCTTTTCGGAGTAATATGCCCAATCCCACCGCTCCACTCTTCCCTGGTGGCCCAGGGTGCGGGCAAATTCTTCGATATCGTTCAGATCGCGCCTGCCTGCCGGAGCAGAGGCTTTAAGCAGGTCTCCGAGGAAAGTGTTCACCTCTTCTGGTGTTGAAGCCATGCGCTCTTCAAGTGCATAGGAAGCGTAATCACGAAAACCCAGCAGCCTTGAAAGCTGCAGGCGCAGGTCGGCCAGTCGAACTGTCAGTGCCCTGTTGTCATGTTCATTACCGCGGTAGGCGCGCACAGCGTATGCCCTGAATATCTTTTCCCTCAGGTCGCGACGGTCAGCATATTGCATGAAGGGAACATAACTGGGCGAGTGAAGGGTGAACAGCCAGCCTTCCTTACCCTTCTCACGGGCCGTGGCAGACGCAGCTTCGCGTACACCCTCAGGAAGGCCTGCAAGCTCTTCCTCCGAATGTAAGAAGCAGTTCATAGTCGTTGGTCTCCGCCAGAACGTTCTCCTCAAACTTCAGGGAGAGGGTCGACATCTCCACCGTGATGGCCCTGAACTTTTCCTTGTCTTCATCTGAGAGCGCTGCACCTCCACGCACAAACCCCTTGTACTTGCGGTCCAAAAGAATTAGTTGTTCGGGGTTTAGTCCAAGCGAATCCTTTCTGTCAAAGACAGCTTTTACTTTTTTGAAGAGAGCAGAATTGAGCGAAATATCATTTGCAAAATTGGTGAGCAGGGGAGAGACTTCCTGTGCAGCTGCCTGCAGCTCCGGGGTGGTGTCGGCGCTGTTGAGGTTGAAGAGCACGGGCGTGATGCGGCCCAGCTGCTCACCGGCCTTCTCAAGAGCTTCGATTGTATTATGAAAATCAGGCTCGGCAGTACTGGCGACTATGCTATCGATCTCACCCCGGGCAACTTCTATTGCAGCCTCAATCGCCGGTTTGAAATGTTCAGCTTTGATCAGCTCAAAGGGTGCAATTCCAAAAGGTGTTGACCATTTTGTCAGAAGGGGATTTTCCTGAATGCTCATTGCGGGGAAGATTATATGCAAATATAAAAGCAAAAGGCTGCCATGCACTTGCACGACAGCCTCTTTTATTTTACATCCAAATCAGAATGGCAGGTCGTCCAGTTCCGGGCTGGGGGAGGGTGCATCCTCGAGCTTGACATTGTGCCTGGGAGTTTGCTGGCCATCCTCTGCAGCAACGATGCCCCTTGTCACCGACAGGGCATTAAGGTTGGTGATGTAATTCACCATACCGTTCTTCTCCCACCGGTTGCCTTTGATGCTGAAGGTGACAGTGACATCCTGCCTCAGCCATGATTCGTCAATGATCTCACACTTGTCCTGTGTAAGCTGGAACTTGATGAAGTCAACATAAGGCTGACCGCTTCCGCTTTCCTTATGTTCAATAACGAACTCTCTCTTGCGGAAGCGTTCATTTACCCTGATGATCTGGTAAACCTCCGCAACCTTGCCTGTGATCTGATATTCCATTACTCTGACTCTGTTATGACAATCCTGTCAATCGTGTCACCTGCCTTTATCAAATCAATCACTTCAAGTCCTTCGGTTACTTTCCCGAAACAGGTATGTTTTCTGTCAAGGTGCTTTGTGTTTGACCTGCTGTGGCAGATGAAAAACTGTGAGCCGCCAGTGTCTTTCCCGGCATGAGCCATGGAGAGGACTCCACGGTCATGATACTGTTTTGTTCCGGTGAGCTCGCATTTGATCTTGTAACCCGGTCCTCCGGTACCTATGCGCGGATCGCTCATGTCTTTTGAAAAAGGACAACCGCCCTGAATGACAAAGTCAGGAATGACTCTGTGAAATGCCAGTCCGTCATAAAAGCCCTTTCCGGCCAGTGTCACAAAGTTTTCAACCGTGCCGGGGGCGTCATCATCGTAAAGGGTTGCCTTCATCACCCCTTTCGGGGTATGTATCTCGGCAAATCTCATTGTTTTACTATCTCGAGAAGCTCAACCTCGAAAATCAGTGTTGAATAAGGAGGTATCGGACCTGTGCCCTGCTCACCGTATCCAAGCTCGTAAGGAATATAGAATTTGAATTTTGACCCTACAGGCATGAGTTGTATGCCTTCCTGCCATCCCTTGATGACCTGGTTGACACCAAACACTGCAGGTTCGCCGCGATCGACTGATGAGTCAAATTTTGTGCCGTCAGTGAGTGTTCCGGTGTAATGAACCTTCACAACTTCTTCAGCTGCCGGTTTCGGGCCTGTACCCATTGTGATCACTTCGTACTGGAGTCCGCTTGCAGTTTCCTGCATGCCTTCACGCTTTTTATTGTCAGCAAGGAATTTTTCACCTTCGTCAATGTTTTTTCCGAATTGTTTTTTCATCATCTCAGCCTGCCTTTTCTGCATAAAAGTCATAACATATCCCTGTGCAGCTGTTTCATCAAGAGCGTTCTTCCCGTTCTTGGAATCTATCATTCCCTTGGCGAAGAGTACCGGATCAATGTTAAGACTGTCACCCTGATAATAGAAATAACTGGCTATTCCAAGTGAATAAGCAAGTGAGTCCTCTGCAGTCTTAACTTTGGTGCTGGTTATACCTGATTTCGGTATTACATGATGATGCGATAAGGGCTGTTATCACAGCGAAGATTACTAAACCTTTGATTTTCATTGTATATGTTTTAATTTAAATTTTGGCAAAGATAATATTTTGGTATTCAACCGCAAGCCTGATTTCACTCTTTTATTATCTCAAGAAGCTCGACTTCAAAGATGAGGGTCTCAAAGGGTTTGATGATGCTGCCTGCGCCTCTCTCGCCGTAAGCAAGGTCAGATGGAATATACAGCATGTATTTTGATCCTTCCTGCATCAGTTGAAGCCCCTCTACCCATCCGCGGATGACATTGCTTACCCTGAAGGTGGCTGGCTCACCGCGGTCATATGAAGAGTCAAATTTAGTGCCGCTGATGGTTGTGCCTGTATATTGTACCTTAACAATATCTTCCGGACCGGGTGTTGCTCCGGTGCCCTGGGTAAGGACTTTATATTGCAGTCCGCTGGGCAGCGTCACAACACCCTCTGCCTTGCCGTTCTCACTCAGGAACTTCTGACCTGCCTCAATCTGAGGTCCGTACTCGACCATCAGTTTTTCTCTTTCACGCTTCTGCATATATTTGACAATAAAGGCGCTGGCAGCTGTATCATTCATCAGGGCTTTATCCTTTGAGGCATCAGTCATTCCCTTTGTGAACATTTTGGTACTGATATTTATGCTGTCTGCGATGTAGTACTTGTAATTGGCTACTCCCAGTGCATAGGAGAGCGAGTCTTCAGGTGTAACGAGCTTCGATTTCTGCGCTGTCGCAGGAACCATGGTCATGGCCAAAACAGCCAGGAAAATAATCATTCTGATTTTTTTCATAATATTCTTTTTTAAAATTCGCAGCAATAACACTGCATGCAACTTCTATTACATTTATTTTTTAATCCCGCAAATATACCATAATTCATTTCTTCACCGCTCTTGTCATCACCCTTTTTCCCGGAGGGCCCGGCAACAGCGCCACCTCAAAGCCAAGGGACCTGAGTGTTCGCTTCAGCTCTCCCTTTGCCGAGTAGGTAACGAACACTGTCCCGGGATGGGTGACATGCCGTTATCTTTTGCATTACCTCCCTGCTCCACATCTCCGGCTGTTTGCCGGGCCCGAAAGCATCAAAATAAACCAGGTCGTAAAGACCTTCGACACTCATTGATGTAAGGTCCATCATTCTCTTTTCCAGGGTAAACCACGGTGTCAGCTTCACCGGTTTCTCCCACTGGTGCATTATGGATAGCTTCGAACAGCTCCCGGCCCCCCGTACCGGTTATTGCCGGGTAATTAAGCCGGAAAAGGAGGGAAGGGTCAAGGGGGTATTTCTCAAGAGTGACGTAGTGGATGGTCACCTGATTGTCGCTGGCATGCATTGCTGTCAGCAATGCGTTGAGTCCTGTGCCGAAGCCGACTTCCAGTATGCTGACCTTTTTGCTGGTCAGACTCGCAAGGCCTGCGTCGATAAATATGTGTTTCGACTCCGTCAGCGCACCGAAGTGTGAGTGATAATGCTCGTCAAGGGCCGGCACATACAAGGTATGGGAACCGTCTCCGGTTACTCTTAATTCCAGGCTGTCAGAGTCAGTATGATTGTCTTTTATCAATCAGAATTTGCGATTTGCGAAAACCCATCAACCCATCAACCCATCAACCTTTCAACCCTTTCTTCAACCCCTCAACTTCTGACTTCACTGCCAGTTCGAGTCATACCAGCCGCGTACATCTGTGGCAATCATACCTGCCCTTTTTGCGGCCTCGATGCCCAGGTCACCGTCTTCGAACACTTCACATTCTGCCGGAGCTACATTCATCAGCTCAGCACATCTGAGAAATGTCTCGGGATGGGGTTTATACTTTGTCACATCATTGGCAGTGACAAGTATGTCAAAGTACTTGCGAAGGCCTATTATCTCAAGTGTCTTTTCGACGGCTTCGCGGTGCCCCCCGGTGCCGACTGACATAGGTATCTTGCCATAATACTTCTGCACCAGCGCGATTACCGGTTCGATCGGGGTCACATTGTGCTGTATCAGATAGAATTCGTCCAGCTTGACCTTCATAATATCATCAGGGGATATTTTCCCTTTCATCCCGCTGTGTTCAATGATATCTTCGGCAATCTGCCAGCCGGGTGCGCCGGTATGATCCTGCAGGAACGCCGTGTCCATGCTTATGCCGAATTTGAGGCAGGCTTTCTGCCAGGCCTGGTAGTGCCACGGCATGGTATCGGCCAGTGTGCCGTCGAGGTCGAAGATCAGTCCTTTTACCCCGGGGGTGATGTCAAAGGTCATTTGTCCAAAAATTGTTGGGCAAATGTAGTGAAATAATCATTCCTCCTCCGGCATGACGACCTCATGTGTTTCCAGGTAGTTTTTCAGTACCACCTTGCCGCTGTCGATGGTCTTTTGTATCATTCCCCTGAACATCGAGTTCATAATGCCGCCCGACAGGCGAGCCGGAGCTCATCGTGATGGTCCAGGTGAGGCTTGTTCCTTTATCAGTGGGAGTGAAGGTCCACTCTTCGGGAATAGTCATTCCCTTTGCAAATGACACACTGTTAAGCAGGTACGATCCGGGCACGACAGAATCAACAACCATCATTCCTGTACCGACCTTGGGTCCTTCCCAGCTATATTTTGAACCAACGTATCCCGATTTGATGTCGAAAGTAGTCTGTGCGGCGGTATCATCCTTGATCCAGGGGTCCCAGGCTGTGCGGTCAACAAAGCCTGCAACAAAATGAAACACTTTGGCGGGAGGAACATTTATCTCTTCCGTGGTTGTTACAGTCACCTGCTTTGGCATAATATAACCTATGCCAACGATCAGTACCAGCAACACGAGTACCACAATCAGGATCCATTTCAATGCTTTCATAGTCTTTGGTTTTGGAGTTTATTAAGGTTAAACCAAATTAAGCCTAAAAGGTTCAGGTCTTCAGGAAATCGATCACCTCTTTGGCGATGTTTTCTCCGGTGAAACCGAATTTCTGATCGAGAACGCCATAGGCAGCCGAATAGCCAAAAGTCTCAAGGCCGAATACCTTCCCTTCCGACCCGGCGAAGCCAAGCATCGTGACCGGCAGTCCTGCGGTAAGACAGAATACCGGTATGCCCGGGGTGATGACACTGTGCCGGTACTCGATATCCTGTCTGCGGAACAGCCCTTCTGAAGGGGCAGAGACAATTCTTGACTCTGATCCCCCTGTTTCCCAGGAGGTTGGCCGCTTCCACCAGCGTTGCAACTTCCGAACCGCTGGCAACCATTATCACATGTGGTTTTCCCGGTGTGTCAGTAACGATGTAAGCGCCCCTGGCAGCCATGGCTGCAGCATCAATCCTCTCCACCCCATAGGCAGGAAGGGTTTTGATGTTCTGACGCGAGAGTATCAGTGCTGTGGGTGTCTTTGTATTTTCAAGCGCAAGCTTCCATGCTATGTTCGTCTCCGGGGCATCTGCCGGACGCAGAACCAGCATGCTGTCGCCGTGATGGTTCTTCAGGTGCTCCATCAGCCTTATCTGTGCTTCCTGCTCAACAGGCTGGTGCGTGGGTCCGTCTTCACCGACACGGAAGGCATCATGTGTCCAGACATATTTGACAGGCAGTCCCATGAGGGCTGCCAGCCGCACGGCGGGTTTCATATAATCGGAAAAGACGAAGAAAGTCCCGCATACCGGGATGACGCCGCCGTGTAGAGCCATGCCGTTCATGACAGCACCCATTGTCAGCTCCGAGACGCCGGCATGAAGAAATGCTCCGGAGAAATCACCCTTCTTAAAGGGTTTGCTCTTCTTCAGGAAGCCATCGGTCTTGTCAGAGTTGGCCAGATCAGCGGAGGCCACGATCATGTTCGGGATCGCAGCAGCGAAGTGTGCCAGCAGAACACCCGAGGCGTTTCGTGTGGCATCATTCTCCTTCTGCACAACAGCCTTAAAATCTATTGCCGGAACAACGCCGGAATAAAAGTCGTTAAGCATCTTGTCAGCTTCCGGATTTGCAGCAGCCCATGCCGCCTTTTTCTTTTTCCATTCAGCAGCGGCAGTGCGCCTTGCCGGCAACGAGCTTCAGCGTATAGCTGCTTCACATCGCTGAAGATCTCGAAGGGATTGTCAGGATTGCCACCAAGGTTTACTACAGACTTCTTAAATGAAGCCACCGGCATGTGTCACAGGCTGTCCGTGTGTTGATGACCTTGCCTTCGAAGCTGTTGCCGGCCTCGTCTACAAGGCCTTTACCCATCACTGTCTTACCTATGATCAGAACGGGCCTCTCGTTTTCATCGTGCTGCCATGCGCAGTGCGCCTCGTATCTGGTCATGGTTGTTACCGTCGATGGTCATCACACGCCATCCCCATGCCTTGTATTTGGCGGCAGTGTCTTCCGATGTCACTGCAGAGGTCTCAGTGGAGAGTTGTATGCGGTTGGAGTCGAAAAACATAATGAGGTTACTCAGCCCGAGGTGTCCGGCGAGGCGTCCTGCGCCCTGCGATATCTCTTCCTGGACACCGCCGTCGGAAATGTAGGTGTAGATCTTATGTTCGAACAATCTGCCGAAGCGGGTAGTGAGAAACCGTTCGGCAATCGCTGCGCCGACAGCGTTGGTATGCCCCTGGCCAAGCGGGCCTGAGGTATTTTCTATACCGCGATTCAGATCCAGCTCCGGGTGTCCCGGAGTCACACTGCCCCATTGCCTGAACTGCATAATATCATCAACAGTGAAATGACCGGTGAGTGTCAGTACTGAATAGAGCATCGGCGACATATGTCCGGGATCAAGGAAAAAGCGGTCCCTGTTTATCCAGTGCGGATCAGCAGGGTCAAACCGGAGGAACTCGGAAAACAGTATATGGATGAAATCTGCTCCGCCCATTGCACCGCCCGGGTGACCTGAATTGGCCTTTTCGACCATCGCCATTGACAGGATCCTGATATTGTCGGCTGCACGTTCGTTTACATTTTTAGTCATGACAGTATGTGACTTTTGGTTCAAGTAAATTTAATAAAAATTCGTGAGTGAAAGCAAAGTGAAAAGTTAACCTCCTCGTCCCGACGCTTCGGTCGGGACACTCCCCCTATCAAGGGGAGAATCTTAATAGTTTGAAAATCAATTATTTCCCATCCTTTTCAAGGAGGGGTGTCCCGATGAAATCGGGACGGGGTGGTAATGCTAGTCAGTCAATTTTAGCTCACGCATTATAGGTTGAGGAGGCTGTATCTCCTCCGCGGCCTGTCCAGTTAGTGTGGAAAATCTCATCTTCCGGTTTGTCGATGCGCCTGTAGGTGTGTGCACCGAAGTAATCGCGCTGGGCCTGCAGCAGGTTGGCGGGAAGCCATGCTGACCTGTAGCTGTCAAACCATGAAAGTGCAGCGCTCATGGCAGGCACGGGCACGCCGTCAGTGACAGCACCGGCAATAACCTTTCTCCAGCTCTCGCTGTTCTCCCCCAGGATAGATGAGAAATAACCGTCCATGATGAGGTTGGGCAGCTGCGGATCCCGGGTGAAGGCTTCATAGATCTTGTTCAGGAAAGCTGACCTGATGATGCATCCACCCCTCCATATCATGGCTATCTCACCGTAGTTGAGGACCCAGTTGTACTCACCTGCAGCGTTTCTCAGCAGGTTGAAGCCCTGGGCATATGAAACGATCTTTGATGCATACAGAGCCTTGCGAATGTCATCGGTGAACTTCTTTTTATCAGGGACTGCATTTTTCGGAGGATTGCTGAAGAGGGGAGATGCCTTTACCCTTTCTTTCTTCATCGAAGAGACGAACCTGGCAAACACTGATTCAGCCGATAAGGCTTAGCGGCACACCGTGATCAAGTGCGCTTGTGACCGTCCATTTGCCGGTTCCCTTCTGGCCGGCGGAATCAAGTATCTTTGTGACTATGGGTTTACCATCAGTATCCCTGTACCTGAGTATTTCGCCGGTTATCTGTATCAGATAGGAATCCAGTTCGGCCTTGTTCCACTCATCAAATATGTCAGCCATCTCATCGTAGCTGAACCCTGCATTGACAAGCAGGTGGTAAGCCTCACAAATAAGCTGCATGTCACCGTACTCGATGCCGTTGTGCGCCATCTTTACGAAGTGTCCCGCGCCGTTGTCACCTATCCATGCGCAGCAGGAGGCGCCGTCAGAGGTCTTTGCTGAGATGGCATGAAATATATCCTTCACATGAGGCCATGCTTCCTTCGATCCGCCTGGCATGAGCGACGGTCCCAGCAGTGCACCTTCCTCACCGCCTGACACACCGGTGCCGATATAAAGCAGTCCCTTGCTCTCGACATATTTTGTACGCCGGATGGTGTCGGGGAAATGTGAGTTACCCCCTTCAATGATTATATCGCCTTTGTCGAGCAACGGGATGAGTTTTTCGATGAAATCATCGACGGGCTGGCCGGCCTTGACCATGAGCATCACCTTTCTCGGAAGGCTCAGGTTAGCGACAAGTTCCTCAAGAGAGTAGGCGGGAATAAACTTCTTGCCTTTGCCCCGTCCGTTCACGAAATCCGTCACCTTCTCCGTCGTACGGTTAAAAACAGCAACGGTAAATCCCCTGCTCTCAATGTTCAGTACAAGGTTTTCTCCCATTACGGCGAGACCTATCAATCCTATGTCAGCTTTCATCTTTGAAATTATTGTGTTATTGAATTATCTGGAAACCTAAATCAGTAAGTATTCGTTTTGCTTCCTCATCATTTACCCTGACGCTGAACGAGCTGAATTCTCTTCTCTGGCGGTAGTTATCGCGCAGAAGCTCAAATTTCTCAGGATTGGTGCGGAAGAGGTGATCATCCTCCCCGATGGGATAGGTATGTTTCACGGCCATTGCCACCAGATCAGGCGAAGTATTTCTTGCTTCATGACGGCGGAGGTCGATGACAGGCTCGGCTGGCTGCGGCAGCGCCCCGGGCAGCCAGTCGTTCAGGGGAATATTCAGCGCTGCCGAGACCTGCCGGACAGCGGTAATGGTGGCGTTGGATTTGCCGTCGACTGAATAACCTGCGATATGCGGTGTGGCGATATCAGCAAGGTCAATCAGCTTCCTGTCAGCTTCGGGTTCACCCTCCCAGACATCAAGTACTGTGCCCCCAAGGTTATCTTTTTCCAGTGCCTTGCGCAGGGCTAGTATTGTCAACCACCTCACCGCGCGATGAATTTATCACGATGCAGTCTCTCTTCATCTGTGAAAGATTCTCCATGTTGATGAGATGGTGTGTTCTGTCATGGCCCTGCATTGTCAGCGGAACATGCAATGTCAGAATATCGGATTCGGCAATGATTTTTTCAAGCGGCACAAAATCCTTAAGCCCCTCGCGTCTTTTCCTGGGAGGGTCATTCTGCAGCACCTTCATGCCAATAGCGCTTGCGGCCTTGACAACCTTCGAGCCGACATTGCCGACGCCCACCACTCCGAGTGTGAGCGAGCTAAGGTTAAACGAATTCTTTGATGCAAGATAAAACAGGGAGGTCACGATGTACTGCATCACTGACCCTGAATTGCATCCGGGCGCATTTACCCACCTGATGCCTTCTGCATCGAGCCATGCGGTATCGAGATGATCAAATCCTATTGTTGCCGAGGCGATGATCTTTACGCGGCTTCCCTTAAGGAGCTGGCTGTTGCACTTTGTCCGGGTGCGCACTATCAGAGCGTCGGCATCAGCCACCATGGCACTGTCAATGGCACGTCCGGGACTGTACACAACGTCAGCCCAGGGCTCGAACACACCCTTAATAAACGGTATCTTTTCGTCAATGACAATCTTCATTCTTTCACCTGTTGGCTTTCCAGAGGCCTGTAGCCGGGTTGGAGATGAAATAAAACTCTTCACCGTCGGCAGTCTTATGGAGGCCAGTCATTAGGTTTCCGGGGTTGTACCTGGCCATCAGCTCGTTTATGTTTCCAAAGTTGTAACCGACAGACTCCACCTCTTCACGGGTGAGATGTCCGGCGGCATAGGTGACCCTGAACCTGTTCTCCGGTGATCCGTGAATAAGGTGGGCGGCAGCGCTCAGGTTCTCCCTCAGGTCATTGTTTTCATCAACAAAGGAGAGGATCTCAGGTGTGGTCCGGTAACCGTATTTTCTTATCAGCCCGTCAATAGCCGGATCTTCGCCGAAAGTTCTCACCCCCGGAGCCAGCACAACGAGCTCTCCCCGGTCGGCTATGGCCATGCGCGTGCGGTAGATGCTCTTGTTGCCCAGCCAGGTGCTTTTAAACTCTTCCGGGTCAAGATAAACAACCACCTTTTTCAGTCTCTCCGGCAGAGTGGTAAAGTTGACTTCCCGTGATAGTGCGGCTGCCTGTCTGAAGCACTCAATATCATCACCGATAAACAGGCCGCGTATTTTCAGAACTACCGTTGCCGTCAGGCGATACCACCGTAAGCATATAAAGGAGCGGCAGCCTGCCGGAGGCTATCTCTGATGCCTTGTTGAGCACTGCCCTGACCGGATTGTCGACTGTCCCCAGGATATTCTCAATGCCGTGGACGGCGCCAATGAAGTGGCTCTTGTTGATGGCTTCGCTGCCACCGCAACCGACGAACACATTCTTGTTATAGTTGGCCATGCCAGTCACCTCATGCGGCACAACCTGGCCGACTGAAATAATCAGGTCATGCTTCCCTGAAGCCAGCAGCCTGTTGACCTGCACCGGGTAGTCATAATTGAGTTTGCCGCCGGTGACTTCCGAGACAAATGATGAAGGCACCCTGCCCAGCTCCTCGATATCAGTCCTCCACCTGTGCTCCCTGAAAAGTGATGCCGGAACAGTGCCGTACATTTTCGATATTTCATCCTTCTCCATCGGCACATGTGTGCCAAGGGCAGGAAGAATATCCTTTATCTTCAGGTCAAGTTGCTGCCACAGCAGCTCGGTGATCAGTCCTGCCCCTGAGTGAGCACGGGTTATATCCGGGAGGGATGATCAGTACGCTCTTTCTGTCGCTGAAGAACTCCAGTGCAGTTTTGAGAGCTGCCCTGATGTCATCTTTCTTCAGATCCCTGCCGGGACTTCCTGTTGCATAATAGATCATCTTCGTCCGTTATTTACCATGAAGGTTTTTCGGGAAGCAGCTTCCGGAACTCCCTGATAAGGTTATCCTGGTAATCGCCCTTATATGTTCCGGCGATGAACCTGCCGAGTGCTTCCTCGTAGAAGACCTTCCATGAACTGTTTTCGTGCCCCGGGTTTACAGGGAAAAAGAGTGCTCCGTTCTCACTTGCAGCCTTGAAGGTCACCGGGAGCATCACCGATCATGAGTATCTTTTCGTCAGGGTATTTTCCTTTGGCGGCCATGGTTATGTGCTCGGTCTTCGTCCCGAGTTCCTGCCCGGCGATAGCCCTTACGTAACCGTTGATGCCATGTTCTTCCCATTCCCGGGCCAGCGCTTCGTAAGGCGTCTGTGATACAACAATAGCATCAGCCAGGGTACTAAGCTTCTCAATCGATTTCCTGGCATAGGGAAAAGGAGGGGTATTCCGAAGCCAGTAGGCTATGTCATCGTTGACGGACAGGGTCCATTTCAAAACCGGATCAAGTGCCGGGTGAGGATTGTTCTGCACATACTCCTTGAAGGCAGGATTGCCAAGTTTTGTCTCTTTGCTTATCCACTCCCTGAGCGGATCCATATCCGGGAGTGCCACACCTATCTCCTTTATCTCGGGACGCTCAGCGAGAAGGTCAATGACTTTTACAAGTGCAGGAAAACGGTTGATACCCCTGGTGACGGAGTAAAGATTAACAAATTCCCATGTCTCCCGCACATATTTCGAGATGGCAAAGAGCCCGAACAACTTTACTGCATTGGGAATAAAAAACTCCTTCTGCTTCACTTCCATAGTGTCAAACACGCATCCGTCAGAGTCAATGCCTATAAAGAATTCCTTTTCCGGTTTCAGTTCCTGCAAAACATTCATGCTTATTAAAGTTAAAATTAAAATTTAAGGTTAAGGTTCAAATTGGGTCATAAAGTTTGCAATTAAAGTATTGTAACTGAACCCAGGTTACCCGGATCATTTTCCCTGGAGTTTATAGCCGGGCAGTTTTTTGTCAGCAAAGACAAGCTTCAGCCTGGCAAATCTCTGTATGCCGTTTATGACAGGAATGCTCACCCAGTCGTCGCCGATCAGGGGTCTTGCATAGCTGACAAAGTCGTCCGTCACATCATACCGTGAGGGTGATATCCAGCCTTCAGGGAATGTTCTCTCCGAGAGTGCCACTTTGTCGAGGGGCACCTTGTCATACCTGACATTGTAAACAGGTCCTTCGTTCCGCAGTATTGTTGCCATCCACCCGTTACCGTCATGCAAAGCTATCTCCACTGCTTTGCGTCCCACATTATAGGCCTCATCGAGGTCAGTTACCGAAGCGTATATCATGTTATGGCGCTGGTCAGTGCCGGGCACCTGTCCACGTGCTGACCCTGCTGCCTTTATTCCTTTTGAATTAAGATAGTTGACCACTGCCTGTTGCACTGTGAGCTGGCTTGATCCGAACTGAGTGTGCCCGAAGGAATCCTTCTTTTCACCAATGTCTCCCACGCTGAGTCCTTCGCTGACGACAACCATACATCTGCCGTCCTTTACGAGCTGGGCGTTGACATTATCAGCTATCTCTTCAAGTGTCACTCCTGATTCTGTCATATAGATCTGAAGGGGCATCTGTCTCTCCGGATCACCCAGTCGGGCTGCAGCAGGGATATAACCTATCTTTCTGCCCATAGCCTGCATTACCAGCACCGGGTCGGCGGGCGATGAGCCTGCGTTCTCCTCGTTGGCATTCTGTATCATGCATGCCCAGTAACGGGCCACCGAGCCGTAGCCGGGAGTATGGTCAATGAGTTTGAATTCACTGTCACCAACGTCGTTGTCGATGGTTTTAGGCACACCCACGGCAATGACATCGAGTCCTTTCTGGGTGCACAGTGTGCTCACCTTCAGTGCAGTATGCTGTGAGTCATTGCCTCCGATATAGAAGAAATAGCCTATGTCATGAGCCTTGAAAACTTCTGCAATACGGTCAAAATCAAGCTCTGGTGATCTTTGAGCTTATACCTGCAGGTACCTATGCTGCCTGCTGCCGGTGTCGTTCTCAGAAGGCCGATCTCATCCTTGTCCTGTGCCGAGAGGTCAAGCAGTTCTTCTTTCAGCACACCCTCTATTCCGTGCCAGCCGCCGTATATTTTACCGAAGTTTTCAGGGTAACAGAGGCATGAATCGATTATGCCCCTGAGAGTGTTGTTAATGACAGGGGAGGGGCCTCCCGATTGTGCTATGATGACATTCCGCTTCATTTATTAAAGTAGTCAGTAATTTAACAATGTTCAATTAATCTCTGTTCAATTATACGCCGCTGTAAGCGCTGAATCCTCCGTCGACCGGGTATCACTACCCCTGTTACAAAGCCTGAGATATCAGACAGCAGGTAGAGCATGGTTCCGACGAGTTCGTCCGGCTCTGCATATCGGCCCATTGGTGTTGCGGCAATTATCTTTTTACCGCGTGCCGTCATCTCACCTGTTTTTTCATCAGTCAGAAGAAACCTGTTCTGGTTTGTCAGAAGGAAGCCCGGTGCAATGGCATTAACCCTTACCCCTGACGGGGCAAAGTGCACGGCCAGCCACTGGGTGAAGTTATTTATAGCCGCCTTGGCAGCCGAGTATGCAGGAATCTTTGTCAGAGGCCTGAAGGCATTCATTGATGATATGTTCAGAACATTTCCTTTGCCTCTCCTGACCATCTCCTCGGTGAAGACCATTGTCGGCAGTACTGTACCTTTGAAGTTCAGGTTAAAGACACCGTCAAAGCCTGCAATGTCAAGTCCGAAAAAGGTGGTTTCAAGTTCATTGTCCCCGGCCATTATGAATTCCTTCCCGGTGGTGGCTGTAGGTTTGTTGCCTCCGGCGCAGTTGATAAGTATGTCTATCGCGCCGAACGTTTTTATTATCTCATCCCTGGCTTTTACAAGTGACACCTTGTCGGTCACGTCAGCACTCAGGCCGGCGGCTCGGCAGCCGGTTGCAGCAGACACAGCATCAGCTGCTGCAACAGCTCTCTCGGCACTAATGTCGAGGATGACGACCGTAATGCCCGCTCTGCCCATTCCACTGGCAAGAGCCAGGCCAATAATCCCTCCGCCGCCGGTGATAACGGCAACTTTTCCTTTCAGATCGCTGAAATCAGTCATGTTTATATGTGTTTCTATTCAATAACTATGGGTTTATATTTTGGCACAAGGGTTTTCATCACTATCCATCCGATAAGATAAGCTACTGCGCAGATGCAGAAGATGATAAAGTAACCGGCCCTTATTCCCTCGAATCCAAAAAACTTCATTGGTTCAGTAACATACTGCGCGCCTTTGGCAAGTAATTCCTTTGTCATTACAGAAACGGTACCATCTACCATTGTTGAACCCGATGAGAAGTCAAATAAAACGCCGGAGCCTTTATTGATAAGAAACGCACCCAGGCCTCCGGCCATACCACCGATACCTGTAATGGAAGCAACAGCTGATTTAGGGAACATGTCACCAATAGTGGAGAAAAGGTTGGCAGACCAGGCCTGGTGCGCGGCGCCTGCAATACCGATAATGATAATCGGGAACCAGTAAGAAAAGTGCCCCATTGGCTGAGCCAGCAGGGCCAGGAGCGGGAAGAATGCAAAGATCAGCATCGCACGCATGCGGCCTGCATACGGATTCATTCCCAGCTTGTCGACAAAGTACCTTGGAAGCCAGCCTCCGATGATTGACAGCATGACTATTGCATAAAGCACAAATATCAGCAACTTGGCCATGGTTGTATCGGAAGTAAGCCCGTATACATCACTCAGATAGGCTGGAGTCCAGAACAGGTAAAACCACCAGACACCGTCTGTCATAAATTTACCGAAAGCAAAAGCCCATGTCTGTTTGTGCCTGAAGCATTCCTTAAATGACATTTTCTTTTCTGTCTTTTCTACGCCGTTGTTTGCTTTTGTCTCTGCTATCGTGTCCTGATTGATGTAATCCAGTTCAGCTTTATTAACCAGGGGATGGACATGGGGTTTTTTATACATGAATATCCAGAAGCCCATCCAGATAAAACCAAGCACGCCGATAACAATAAATGCCATTTCCCATCCGTATCTGGCAGCGATCACAGGAATGGAGATCGGGGCAATGAGAGCTCCGACCTGTGCTCCCGAGTTGAAGATACTGGTTGAGAAAGCACGGTCCTTCTTTGGAAAAAACTCGGCGGTGGTTTTAATGGCTGCAGGAAAGTTGCCTGCTTCACCAAGAGCCAGAACGAAGCGTGCGAAAATAAACAAGGTCACGCTCACGACTGTTATCATGCCGACATCATCAACTTTACCGATGATGTTCCTGGCTTCTTCAAATCCTACAAACCACTTGCCGGCTATGATGCCTGAGGTAGCTATTCCGCAAAAGGCATGGAGGACAGCACCTGTCGACCAGATACCTATCGCCCAGAGAAACCCCTTTTTTGTATCAATCCAGTCAACGAACCGGCCTGCAAAAAGCAGGCAGACAGCATAGAAAATTGAAAAAAGGCCGGTAATGGTTCCGTAATCGTTGTTTGTCCAGTGAAACTCGGGAGCAATAAAGTCCTTCCATGTAAGTGACAGGACCTGACGGTCCATGTAGTTGATTGCAACAGTAAAAAACAGCAATCCACAGATAACCCACCTGTAGTTTGTCATTTTTCCGTCAGTGGTTTGTGCCTGCATAGTCTATTTCAGTTTCTTTATTAAATCCAGAGTGTTCTTCACATTCTCTTCTACTGCGGCCCAGTCGCCGGCTTTGACATACTTATCGGTTATCAGTGTTGTTCCCATCCCGACGCATGTCACGCCTGCACTGAACCACTGCTTCAGGCTTTCTTCCGAGGGTTCGACACCTCCGGTGGGCATGATGCTGGTCCACGGACATGGTCCTTTGACCGCCTTGACAAATGCCGGGCCGCCGACCGCGGGACCGGGAAATATTTTCACTATCTCAGCGCCAAGCTCTTCAGCCTCCGATATTTCCGTCACTGTTCCGCATCCGGGTATCCACAGCACTTTTCGCCTGTTGCATACCCTGGCTATTTCAGGATTAAAGAAGGGTGATACAATGAAGTCAGCTCCCATCTGAATAAAGATAGCTGCCGTAGGAGCATCAGGCACTGACCCGATGCCGATCATGAGTTCGGGATAATTGACATTGGCCCATTTCTTCACTTCTGCGAACACCTCATGGGCGAAATCACCCCTGTTGGCAAACTCGAAGACCCTTGCTCCGCCCTTGTAACAAGCAGTGATAACCTCTTTGCAGATACCGGTATCACTGTGGTAGAAGAGAGGTACCAGGCCTGTCTCAGCCATCGCGAGCGCTACTTCAATACGTGTGAACTTTGCCATTTTATATAAATTGTCTTTTATGATTTCAGAAACCGAAATAGTTCTTTGCATTGTAATACGAAATATTCTCAACCATCATGCTGATAGTGCTGAATTCCGAGGCAGGCATCTTGCCTTTCTCAATATCGTCACCGATCATATTGCATAACACACGTCGAAAATACTCGTGGCGCGGATAGGAAACAAAGCTCCTGGAGTCAGTCAGCATTCCCACAAACCTGCTAAGCAGCCCCATCAGCGAAAGACTGTTAAGCTGGTTAATGATGCCCGTCTCCTGGTCGAGGAACCACCATCCCGATCCGAATTGCATCTTGCCGGCGACACTGCCATCCTGGAAGTTGCCGATCATTGTGGCAATAAGCTCGTTATCGCGCGGATTAAGGTTATACAGGATAGTCTTTGCCAGCTTGCCCTCGATATCAAGACTGTCAAGGAACCGTGAAAGGCTTCTGGCCACTGTGAAATCGCCCATTGAGTCAAACCCTGTATCCGGGACCCAGTGTGTTGAGCAGACGGCTGTTGTTATTCCGGATAGCCCCGTAGTGGAATTGCTGTGTCCATCCCTTCTCCCAGTCCATGAGAGCCATCTCATAGAGCATTGCCGACTTGAACTTTGTCACCTCATCCAGGGAAAGATTGCGGCCTGATATCACTTTGCGGAAGATGAGATCTATATCCTTTTCGGTATAGTCATCAGCATAAAACTGTTCAATGCCGTGGTCACTGAGCTTGCATCCTGCATCGGCGAAGAACTGATGCCTGATCCTCAGGGCCTCAATAAGGTTATCGAAGTTTTTAATGTCAACGCCTGACACCTCAGAGAGCCTCGATATGTAATTTCTGTAAGGCTCGGGGTCCTCCACAGCCATTGCCTTGTCAGGCCTCCAGGCCGGCAGTACCTTGATTTCAAATCCTTCATTCTTCAGTGCAATGTGATGCTCAAGGGAGTCTGCAGGGTCATCAGTGGTACATATCACCTCAACATTGAATTTCTTCATCAGACCGCGGGCGGAATAACCAGGTTGCTGCAGTAGTGCAGTACATTCCTCCCAGATTTCGGCGGCGGTGGCAGGGTTCAGGATTTTATTGACTCCGAAGACCCTGCTGAGTTCGAGGTGAGTCCAGGCATAGAGTGGATTACGCATTGTATACGGCACTGTCTCTGCCCAGCGGTCATATTTCTCGCGGAAGGTGGTCTCTTTGCCTGTGACGAACTTTTCATCTATACCGTTAGCCCTCATTGCCCTCCACTTGTAATGATCACCCTCAAGCCACAGTTGGCCGAGGTCGTCTAAACTGCCTGTCAGCGGCAATGGACTCAGGACTGATATGACAGTGGTAGTCTATTATCGGAAGAGCCTTTGAATGATCATGATACAGTCTTTTTGCAGTATCAGTCTGCAGCAGGAAATCATCATGTATAAATTCTTTCATAAACGACTGTATTTTAGTATTTTAAAAAGTAAAGAGAGGAATAATATGACGATCATAGATATTCTCTCTCACACAACCTGCGATCACTTCAGCATTTGCTTCAAGTGCACCGGTATAAGCGGTTCCGAGTTCTGAGGCCACCTTGTAACCGACATGAATCAACTGGCGGAATCCGGGATTGTAAGAAGGATTGTCCGGGATATGTCTGAGGGTATCAGCGTATTTTTCACTGCTCCATGTATCTACCTCACGAGGGAAGTGGCAGCAGTTCAGGTTTGATGTCGATGACAGTGGCATAGGGAGCACAGAGCTCTTCCATTCTCTCGAACGCATTCCGGTAAATCAGCTTTGCTATCTCAAGACCTTTTCCGCCGGAGACGGCCAGGCCGATGACCTCCTCCAGCCAGGTTGTGCCTGCAGTTTTAAGATGAAGTCCGCAGTTATGTTTCCTGATGACAGAACCTATAATGGGATAGATTGAGAACTTGTCACTGCCTGAGTGCACACTCAGTTTGAGAGAAGCCGGCAGTCCGAATTTCGCGACTGCATAGCTGATGACCAGGATATCCTCTTCGAACTCTTTCCCGAAACGGACGGGGTCACCCTCGTAGTCAACACCCTTGTTGAACCTCCCGGTGAACTTCGGGGCAATGGTTTGCACCGGCACCTTCAGATCAGCCAGTCCTTTAAGAATGAAAAGCATGTCGAGCGGCTTCTGCGGTTCATCAACCTCGTCCATTGATACTTCGGTGATAAAAGTCCCTGCGCCCTTAACTGAGGCAATATGATCATAAATTGCCGCTGCCTCGTTTATTGCAAAAAGGAATTTCTCAGCGAAGCTTCTCAGATAATTTTCAGTAACTGTGAAATGTTCGCGATGCCGGGTATTGCCAGTGATCCGCAGAGATACCTGTGGCTCTCAACAAAGCCCTCGATGTCTGTGCCGGTAGCCTTTTTCCCGATATAATCTGCAACGTCAAGGGTAAAAAAGTCGGAGTTATCGATGAAGCGTCCTACTGTTGTAAGATTAATATGGTCAGCATCAACAAAATAGGGACCTGCATAATTAAGTGCCCTGACTGCGGCATCAGCCTCTGCACGGGTGTCGGATGGTTCTGAATGCACTATATTATGTTCCCTGTTCGACTTGTTCCAGACGGGTGTAATCTTTATTCCCAGAGTCTCAGATGCTTTCATAAGGGCTTCAAGCTGAGCTTTGCCCTGGTGAAGGAACCTGTCACCAATTCCGAATGAATATTTGCCAGTCTCTTTCATTGTATTCCTGCATATGATTTTCAGCTGTCTCGAAAAATAGCAATAAAAAACTAAATTAGAGTTTTAATTCCTTATTAATTGAGCAGTCATGAAGAAGTTTCTTTTCGTCATTATACTGATGTTTCCATCGCTTCTTGTCGTCTGTCAGGAGAGGCGTATCGTGGTTGCCGCAGACGGCACGGGTGAATTCACCTCGGTGCAGGAAGCTGTCAACTCCATCAGGGCATATATGTCTGATACGACCTTCATGTTCATCAAAAACGGAACGTATCGTGAAAAGGTGGTTATCCCGTCGTGGGTGACCAATCTTTTCATGAAAGGAGAGAGCGTTGAGAATACAATAATTACCTGGAATGACCATGCCAACATTCGCAATATGGGCACTTTCAGGACGTATACGATATGGGTACTCGGAGCCGGTTTCACTGCTGAGGATATCACCTTCGAGAATAATGCCGAAATGCTCGGACAGGCCGTGGCGGTGCATGTTGACGGCGACAGGGCTGTGTTCCGCAGATGCCGGTTGCTGGGTAACCAGGACACGCTTCTGACTGCGAACCAGGAGAGCAGACAGTACTATGAAGAGTGTTATATCGAAGGTACCACTGACTTTATCTTTGGTCCTGCCACAGCCTGGTTTGAGAAGTGTCATATTCACAGCAAGAAGAATTCTTATGTTACGGCAGCCTCCACAGTCGAAGGGCATGAATACGGTTACATCTTTAACCGTTGCAGGCTCACGGCTGCAGATAGCGTCACGAAGGTCTATCTCGGAAGGCCGTGGCGCCCGTTTGCAGCAACGCTCTTTCTCAACTGCGAGCTGGGCAGTCATATAGTTCCGGAGGGGTGGCATAACTGGGACAAACCTTCCAATGAGCAGACTGCCCGGTACGCAGAGTATCACAACACAGGTCCGGGAGCCAATCCTGCCGCCCGTGTCAGCTGGAGCCGCCAGCTCAGCCGCAGGGAGGCAAAGGCCGTAACTGTTGAGAAAGTCTTTGCCCGGCATGACGGATGGAATCCCGTTCAATGATAACTTAACGCCTGATCTTCTTTCCGTTGATATAATACTTTCTTCAGCTTCACACGTTCCGCACCTGTGATCGATGTGCCCTGTTCCACACCGTTGAAGGCGCAGTTCTTCAGGGTTATATCAGAGACGTTTACCGATTTGTCAAGCCCTTCAATATAAATACCGTATTTGCTCTTGTTCGAGGTTACATTCTCGAGGGTGACATTTCTTACAACAGGAGGAAAATTCCTGATGCAGGGTTCAGTGGGCTCATAGTTCAGAGTGATGTGCAGCACTGCCTCAGAGCATACTCCTACTTTGACATTTCTTACGTTAATATTCTCTATTATTCCTCCACGGCACTCAGAAGTCTTTATCCTGATGACCCTCAGTAACTCCGGACTGTCCATCTCGCAGTTCTCAACGAACAGGTTCGAGTAAGCCTCCGGAAATCTCGCTGCCGATGACAACCCCACCGTGTCCTGCAGCCATGCGGCAGTCGCGCACAATAATGTTGCGTGACGGAATATTCCATCTCCTGCCGTCATTGTTTCGACCCGACTTGATTGCAATGCAGTCATCGCCGGTGTCGAAGAAGCAGTTCTCTATCAGAACATTATTGCATGACTCCGGGTCGCAGCCGTCGGAGTTCGGTCCCGCACTTTTGATTGTCACACCTCGCACAATAAGACTTTCTGTTCTTACAGGGTGTATGACCCAGAAGGGAGAGTTTTTCAGGGTCAGATCTTCAATCAGTACGCTGGTGCAGTTCATGAAGTTAACCAGCTGAGGTCTGAGCGCCCCTTCGATATCGAAACGTCGTTCCTCCACCGGTGTCTGGTTCTGTTCATACGCAAGCAATCTGGGCCTCCCGGCCAGTTTCTGGGAGTTCATCCCTTCCTTCCAGCCGTACTCAGGATTACCGTTCATCCACCACCAGATCTCATTCGAGGCCTGTCCGTCAATGGTGCCTTTGCCAGTCAGTGCAATATTGGAAGCATCGATGGCATATACCAGAGGATGTGTATTATAACAGTCCATACCCTCCCAGCGTGTAAGGACGGCAGGCAGGTACATGTTGATAGTCCGTGGAAAAGAGCAGGATGGCATTCTCGGAAATATGAAGGTTAACATTGCTCAGCAGTGTCACCGGCCCGGTAGTCCAGGTTACCTTCAGGAACGAGAACTACTCCACCGCCTTCATTATTGCATTTTAGTAATTGCAGCATCGATTGCTCCTGTGTTAAGGAATGAGGTGTCACCGGCAACTGCCCCGAAGTCGGTGATATTAAAAGTGTCAGCCGGGAATGATGTCTTTACTATCGCATTCTCAATTTCTGCAGCCATCTTCCACTTGTCACTGCCCGTGCATGACAGCACGACAGTGACAAGCAGAAGACTAAGGGGATAGGATAATCCTTCTCATGTTTAGTAACCTGTGTTTTGCCAGAAACCTTCCGGATCAGGACCGGCAGTTTTATTTGAAACTGCATCCATCTGTGGCTGCGGTATTGGCCTTAAAATGTGGAAGTCTTTGATATTTGGTGCTGCAGCGCCGTTATACAGCGTAACCCTGCTGACAAGAGTCCCGGTACGCTTAAGGTCAAACCAGCGCTGTTGTTCACCGCATAGTTCACGAGCCCTTTCATCAAGGATCACGGCTATATCTTTGGCGGTCACCTGTGCCTGTTCGGCAGGGGTCAGGGTGTTATCCTGGCCTGCAATGGCCCGTGCAGTACGCAGGTCATTCAGTTTCTGCATCGCAGGACCTGATTGTCCGGCCATCATATATCCTTCAGCAGCAATGAGGTACATCTCGGAAAGTCTGAAGATAAATGCATCTTTTGAACCGAGGTCCCTGATCACCGTTCCGGTATAATCATCAAACTTCTTAAGTGCAATATACATCCGGTTACCCTTATTGTTCTGTACACCGCTGGTGGAGGTTGCGATTGTCGGCATAATGGCAGCCTCAGTTTCATACAGGGGCCATACAACTGCATTACCGACATCGGTTCTTGAGAACAGAACATATCTGTTTGCAGCTCTTGCCACCTGAGCCGGTGTGACTGTCTCAGGACAGAGATACAATGCAGTGTCACGCATCAGCGCATAACCTGTCGGAGGCGCAACGCCTCCTGCAAAAGCAGTCGTGAACTGGGGTGCAACATAATACACATCACGGAATGATGCCTGGTAACGCTGGTCTGTCTGCCTGTTGAATACATCAAGGAGGTACCCTGATGGAACAAACCTTGTAAAACCCTTGGAGTATGGCTGATAGCTTAATCCAACGTTATAAACAACACCCTTGTAGGTAATATTCTTATTAGCCTCAGTGTCAGTACGTCTCAGTATTGCTGAAGTTGCAGGCACACTGTTCCACACGCCAGTGAACATAAGATGGGCTGCATTACCACCGATAGAATTAGCCGCATTACGCAGTATCATTCCAGCCCATGTCATCTGGTTGTTGCTGGCATCAAGCTTCAGCCTTTTCGGCAATATGTTGTATGAAAGCTCAGTTGAATAATCAACGTGCCAGATGACTTCCTTGTTACTTACACCATCTTCATTAGCACCAAGCCAGCAGTCAGCATAGTTTGGTGAAGAAGAGGCTCCGCTTCCTGCATATGACTTCCTCTGCCTCTGCTGCTGCAGCCGTGTATGCAGGCATTGTCACCGAACTTGCTGCCTTTGTACAGGAGCAGCCGTGCTTTCAGGGCTTTTGCGGCCCAGAGGTTTATACGTCCTGTCTTGGCAGTTTTGGCGGCGAGGTGAACAATAGCCTCGTCAACATCGTTCAGCATGAAATCATAGACATCCTCCTCGGAATCGCGATGGGCGACGCTTGAGATACTGTTAACAGCCTCTCTGTTTATCTGTACCGGGCCCCAGGTCTCTACCAGATGCCAGTAATAAAATGCTCTCAGTGTCTTCAGTTCCCCGAGATAGGCATCTCTTTCAAGGGCTGACAAAACCTGCTCACTGGCATTATTCACTGCCTTTATTCCGGTGTTGCACACATTGACAGCCTGGTAAAGCATCTCCCAGTACTCGTCAAAGCATGCATTCATCGTCTCCTTGGTTGAGCTGGCAACTTCAGGCGTGATACCTGAATAGTTTATGAGAACCTTCTGCCTGTTGTCATATCCTGTCAGCCAGGTATCAGTTCCTCCCTCACTCAGGCCTATAGCGGCCTCTTTACCGTACCAACCTCTCAGGAAGGAGTAGCTTGAAGCAACAAGTCCGTCAATTCCACTCTTAGACGAATAGAGAATGTCCTCTGTATTGCTCGTACGGTTGTTTTCCTCAAGGAAGTCCGTACATGATGTGCCCGCTGCCATCAGCAGTATAAGCACCAGTATGAAATGTTTGTATGTTGTTTTCATGGATATATATTTTTCGGACAGTCCGTTAAAAATCAAGGTTAAGACCAAACACCACGTGCTTGGCCATTGGATTTGAGATGCTTCCTCCCCGCTCGGGGTCATAGTTGTCAAGATTGCTCCAGGTAAAAAAGTTCTGGAGCGAACCATATATCCTGGCATTGCTTATCCGCACCTTTGAAAGCAGACTCTTTGGCAGGTTATAACCCAGCGTCACTTCCCTCAGCTTCAGGAAAGAAGCTTTTTCGAAAGCCAGGGCTGGCATGTCATTCTGTGAAGCAATTCCGGGGCGTGGAAACTTTGCATTCTGGTTCTCCGGTGTCCAGAAGTCAACATCTGGTGAACCATCCTGTTCGGTGGGCTTGTATGCAGTGTTGTAGTCATATTTTATCCATTGTCCAACACGTGAATAAAACTGACCTGAGAGAGTGAAACCTTTATAAGTGAACGAGTTGTTCCATCCGATTATAAATTGAGGACTCTTGTTGTACAGACGCTTGTCAAGGTCATTGATGGTATCGTTGCCATCGACGTCGACAATTTTAATATCACCCGGAACACGCTTAAAGGCGGCAGCCTCGTCAGCCTCAGCTATTGTCCAGCATCCGTCCGCCTCGTAATTATAGAAAGCCCTGACAGGACCACCGACCACCAGGGCGTTATCAGGGATTGATACGTCCTGATCTTCACCGCTGGCCAGAGAAACTATTTTGTCACGGTTGGTTGAGAAGGTAACGTCTGACACCCACAGAAAGTCATTGGTCTGAATTACCCTGGCGCTGACAAGCGCCTCAAACCCTATGTTCTCTGTTTCCCCCACGTTGGCGAGTACCTGCGGATAGACCGACGTGGCTGGCAGGCCTTTGTAGAGCAGCAGGTCGGAGGTCCTTGAATAATAGCCATCGAGTACGAGTGACAACCTTTCATTCCAAAGCGAAAGATCAATGCCTGCATCAAATGTCGATGTAGTCTCCCATGTCACTTCGGGGTTGCCAAGAACAGCCGGCAGTGTACCATTATATAATGTAGAACCAAAGGTATAGGGAACCATGGTTGAGCCAAGCCTTGTTTTGGTCATGTAAGGTTCAACCGCAGAGTTACCTGCCTTACCCCAGCTCAGTCTCAACTTCAGCAGGTCAACTGCATCAGCTGACTCCATGAATGATTCTTCGGAGATTATCCATGCTGCCGCCAGCGACGGGAAAGTAGGCCCATTTGTTTCCTTCGGCAAGCACAGATGATCCGTCAGCACGCAGGGTGGCAGTAAAGAGATACCTGTCGAGCAGTTTGTAGTTTGCCCTACCGAAAAATGAGAGTAATGAACTTTCGGTATAAATATCCTCAAGCTGACGGCCTGAACCAATGATGTTCTGAAGGAAGTAAAATGAAGTTTTTGCGTAATGGTCCTGAAGCCCGAATCCGTACACCCTGTGAGACTCATATATGTCTCTTATTGCTTCCTGGCCGGCTAAAAGCTGCAACTCACTTTTACCTATTAACTTTGTGTATGTAAGCGTGTTATCAATGATATATTTCATTGTACGGTCGTTTTCATTGGAGAGGTATGAGCCTCGGCCGGACTGGTAGTTTGAGGTGCACATATAATCTTCATAAATACCCTGCCTGCCTGACTGACCGTCAATGCCGAGTGATGTTTTAAACTGCAGCCCTTTAAAAATGTCCCATGCTACAAAAACATTTCCAAAGAGACGGCTTGAAAGAGTATTGTTTTCATAGAACCCTTCGACCTCGTTAAGCAGTGGGTTTGTATGGCTGGGCGCCAGCTCGGAAGGGCGATCAAGGATCGATCCGTCTGCCAGGTAAGGTTGTGCCATCGCGTGCATCTTGATAAGCTGGGAATAGACATTGTCTTCCCTGCGGTCCCAGTCGCGATAGGTGAACTGTATGTTCGCCCCGGCAGTGAACATTGAGGAGATCTTTTGGGTTACATTAACTCTTCCGTTGTATCTTTTCAGGTTATCGTTTTTCAGCAACCCGTTCTCATCCATATAGCCCAGGGAGATTATAAACGATGTTTTGTCGGATCCGCCTGAAGCAGACAGCTCATAGTTCTGTGTAACGGAATTCTGTAACATCATATCAAACCAGTCAACCCCTCCTTCATTGTAGAGGTCAAGCACAGTTTTTTCCCACGGTGATGTGAGCACATCTGAGAGCACATCTTCAGGGGGATAGTCTGCCAGGTTGGTCTCACCCCAGCTGCTGTCAGCCTTTTCGGCCGAATAACGCAATCGTTCGGCCATGAACAGATAATCCTGCTCAGCGCTCATCAGTCTTGGAAGGTTGGTGGGAGAGTTAACTGACATATAGGCGTTGAAAGAGACGGCTGTTCTGCCAGTTGCGGCACCATCACCCCGTTTTGTGGTCACTATAATCACTCCGTTGGCTCCCCTTGTACCGTATATTGCAGTTGAGGAAGCGTCTTTAAGGACTTCTATGGAAGCAATATCCGAAGGATTGATGTCAAGTGTTGAGCCGTATTCAATACCATCAACAAGGAAAAGGGGTGAGTTGGATGCGTTTACTGACCGCACACCGCGAAGAGTCATATTAATTTCTGATCCGGTCTCTCCGCTTTCACGCATAACATCAAGACCGGCCACCTTCCCCTGTATTGATTGCAGGGCATTACTTGATGCGGTCTTGACTATCTCTGCAGATCTTACTGAGGAGACTGAGCCTGTAAGGTCTCTCTTTTTCACAGTACCGTAGCCGACCACCACTATCTCATCAAGAGCCAGCGTGCTCTCATGCATAACGACATTGACTGCAGTTCTGCTGCCAATAGTCTCGGTCAACGGCTCAAGGCCGATGAACGAGAACTGCAGTGTTGTTGCTCCGGCAGGAGCGGTAAGTGAATAGTTCCCGCTGGCATCGGTAAGGGTTCCGGCTGTTGTACCGGGTACACTGACGGAGACTGCGGCCAGCCGTTCTCCTGCTGGTCCTGTAACGGTGCCCTGAATGGTCTTTGTTTGTGCATAGACCATCATGCCTGCAGACAATGCAATGACACAAAGCACCAGTTTCCTGAATTTGTGATTGTTTTTCAACATAGGTTATGAGTTAGAGTTTTAGAATGATAAGGATATAAAATCGCAATATCAAAGTTAGTCCTGTCACCATCCTGACAGGTACACTTTTTTGCCAAAAGGGTGTATATTTTGACCCGGGAAAAGAAGGAGGGAAAGCTGTGGCTTAGGGAAGAGGAGGGAAAGATATATTCAGCTTATTCTGAAAGCCTTTCGAATTCGATGCTCGCCATTATAAAAGGACCGACACCCTTTGGATCATTGTCGCGTATCACCTCACCGATATAATATTCGTATGATCCGTCACGGTAGGGATCACCTCCAAGGCCGGCCACGCCGCATATCCCTGACATAGTCACCAGGCCTTCGCTGTCGACGGTTATAAAGTTATCAATAAGTCCGTTATAGGCTTTCTTTGCAGTGTCAAGGTAGCGTGCATCAAGGTAACCTTTTCTCACTCCCTTCAATATTGAATATGTGAACATGGCAGTGCAGGAGGTCTCAATATAATTTCCCGGGTCGCCCGATCGGTCGAGCACCTGGTACCATCCGCCTGTCTGCGGATCCTGTATTTCTGACAGTTTCTCAACCATTTCCTGCAGTATAATGATCAGGTCACCACGTCGCGGCTGGTCTTCCGGAATATAATCCAGGACATCGACAATTGCCATGGAGAACCATCCCATGGCGCGACCCCATGCATGCGGCGCCTGACCGGTAATGCTGTCAGCCCAGGGCATTTTCTTCGAAGCATCAAAGGCATGCCTGTACAGTCCTGTGGCAGGGTCATAGGTATGCCTGGCCACGATGAGAAACTGGTTGATCACATCCTGAAAGTCTTCCGGCCGGTTATACCTGGAAGCATATTCGGCATAGAACGGTGCACTCATGTACAGACCGTCGAGCCACATCTGGTCAGGATAAACCTTTTTATGCCAGAACCCTCCCTCTGCTATCCTTGGCTGTGAATCAAGCTGCTCCTTAAGGGTCTGGATGACCTTCTCATATCGCGGATCTTTCGTACGGTCATATAATGTAAAAATCATCCTCCCGGGATTAATCTGGTCCAGATTGTAATTCTCCTTATTATATTTATAGATGTTGCCGTTCTCATCAATCAGGGAGTCGGCATACCCTTTGGCATAGTTGTAGTACCGCTCGTCGCCGGTAACTTCATTGAGTCTCAGGAATGCAAGCCCCATCAGTCCCTGTGTGTAGTTCCACTTCTTTTCAGTGACAAAATCAACCGTCCACAGCGATGGATTTCTTACCATCTCTGACTCGGCCATACGAACTGACCACAGCGGGGAACTAAGCCCTTTAGCCTTTCGGCTTGTGCTGTTTCCGCATGAAGTCGATGAAAATCACTGCCATGAGGCATGTTATTGTTGCTGCTGAAACTGTTTTCATGAATGGTCTCTTTTTGTTGTGTAAATTCAGGATCGCTTTTATTTTGAATGCCTGTCCCTGTATTCTGTCGGGGTCAGTCCAAAGCGTTGCTTAAAGATGCGCGAGAAATAGTGGGGATCATTGCAGCCTACCATATATGTCACCTGTGAGATGGTGTACTCACCTGACTCAATCAGCTGTGCCGCTCTTTTCACCCTCACCTCCCTGATGAATTCGATGGGGGAGAGACCTGTCAGACTTTTGAGTTTCTTGAAGAAGACCGACCTGCCAATGCCGATACCTGCCACGAACTCCTCGACGGTAAGGGCCGAGTTGCTGATATTCTTTTCCATGACCTCCATGACCTTTTTCATGAGCTTGTCATCGTAAGGTTCTATTGCCGGAGCAGGTGGGTTGACCTCGAAAGTTTTCGCCTGTATTTCCGGACGGGAATCCGCCAGGTTCGACATGAACGCCTCCTGCAGTTTCTTCCGCTGGCTCAGTATGCTTTCAATTTTCGCTCTCAGGTATGTTGAGCTGAAGGGCTTTGTTATGAAATCATCAACTCCGGTTTTGAGTGCTTCCACCTGTGTGTCAAGATCAGTTTTGGCCGTGAGCACCACAATGGGTATGTGGGAAGTGGTGACCTCCTCCCTGATCCTGCGTGCCATTTCAAGACCGTCCATCACCGGCATCATAAGGTCAGTGATGATTATGTCAGGCAGCTGGCTGCGGGCTATTTCAAAGCCTTCGCTGCCGTTGCCGGCTTCAATAACGTGGAAGCCGTCAGACAGATATTATTTTGAGGAAGCTCCTCAGCTCCTCATTGTCTTCCACGAAAAGCAATACCGGTTCGTCGTCTTCCTTCCCGTCCTGGTCATCCTCCTCTTCGTATTCCAGTGTTTCAGCACGGGATGACCTTGCAGGGAAGGGGCTCTGTCCGTCGGTGACGACGAACTCAATGCTGTTATCAAAGTGCGAGAACCCAAGCTTGAAAGCTATCCGGAATGTGGCGCCCTTACCCTCCTCACTTTCTGCCGTCATCACAGCCTGGTGCAGTTCAGCCAGTTCCTTGCTGAGTGAAAGGCCAATGCCTGTACCTGGCTGAATAGACATCGTTTCCTTTTCATCGCTGTCGAAGCGCATGAAGAGATTCTTCATCTTCTCCTTCGACAGTCCTGTGCCCTCGATCGGCCACCGTAAGCTCAAGAGTGTCAATGACCTTTCTGGTCGTGACTGTTACTTTTCGTCCCCTCGGAGTGAATTTAAGGGCGTTGGTTATCAGGTTAAACGCAATCTTTTCAATCTTATCCTTGTCCGCCCAGACTGTCTGTCCTTCAGTCTGATCTATGACCTCAAACCGTATTCCCCTGTCTTCGGCCAGCTTCCGGAAGTCTGTGCAGATGCCGGAAATGAATTCACCAAGAGGAAATTCCTCGATCTTAAGGCGCATTTTTTTATTCTGGGCTTTCCTGAAGTCGAGTATCTGGTTAACCAGCCGGAGCATCCTTTCAGTGTTGCTCTGAACCAGTGTCAGCTGGTCTTTTACTTCGGGCTCAAGCTTGTTGTTCTTCAGTATATTTGTTACCGGTGACGAGATGAGGGTCAGAGGTGTCCTGAGTTCATGCGAGATGTCAGTGAAAAACTTAAGCTTGAGATTTGTTATCAGTTTTTCGACCTCGACCTTATGGCGCAGCTTGTAAAAAGTAAAGGTTATGTAGATGGCAAGCGCTATCAGCCCGATAACAATTATTGCCAGCAGTATTTTAGCCAGAACGGTTTCAAAGAATGACGGGTTCACAGTGATTCTGATGTTGCGCTGATTGTCAACCCAGATCCCGTCTGAGTTTGTCGATCTGACCCTGAAGAGGTACTCCCCGGGTTCAAGGTTGGTATAGGAGGCTGTCCTCTGCCCGCGCTCAATTGACCAGTCCGGGTCAACACCTTCGAGCATATGAGCATACTGTATATTTTTCGGGTTACGGTAATCGAGGGCTGAGTATTCAATATCGAGACTCTTTTGCTTTGGAGTGAGTTCAATATGCCACTCATTATCAGCTGTACCCGGTCTGCCCGGAGGCATTTCAGAGGAATGAATCTCGTTACCTGAAACAGTGATGCGTGTGAAGACCAGCGGGGGAACATAGTCTGTCTTCCTGACCTGTAATGGATTGAAAAGATAGATGCCGTTATCAAAGCCGAACAGTATTTCATTGTCCGATGTACGTAACCCGGTGGCTTCGGAGAAGTAACTCTTTTCCACCCCGCTCTGGTCGCTGTAGATCTCAAAAGATTCGTCCTCTTTATGGAATTTCAGGATGCCTCTTTCACTGCTGAGCCAGAGATTGCCGTCGAGGTCATCGACAATGCTGAGTATCACATCGTCCGGAGCTCCCCTGCTTACCGTATATGATTTGAATGTCGGTTTTTTGCCTTCGGAGACCGGGGTTATCACCCTGTTCAGCCCCCCGCCGAAAGTAGCTACATAAACCTCACTGTCAGGAGCGCAATAAATATAATACACATCATTGTTGGCCAGGCTTGTTTCATCTTCAGGGTCAAAAAAGCAGGATATGAAACTGATGTCTGACGGATCAGTGAAATCCTGGTCAAATATTACCAGCCCGCTCGTTGTTCCTACCCATATGTGCTTACTGAGGTCTGCAGTGATGTATCTTACGCGCTTGTGATTGGCATAGGGGTAATCTTTAAGGAGGTTGAGGGCGTTAATGAACCTGATACCATCTTTGTCTTCCTCCATGAAGTTCAGTCCGCCATTGAAAGTGCCCACCCAGATCCTTCCTGAGGTGTCTTCAAACACTGAATATACATTGTCATGGCTCAGGCTGAAAGGATCAGCAGGATCATGCCTGTAATTTGTAATTCGGTAGCGGTCAGGAGGGCCCTGCCCAAGTGGTTCAAGCCTGAAGAGTCCGCTGCCTTTTGATCCCATCCAGATGATCCCCCTGCTGTCCTGGGTGATGGCATAAACCAGTGCTTTGAAAGGCGGGCCTGACACAAAGGTACCGTTCTCTCTCAGGTAGCCTGCGAGTTTTTTGTCACGGTCATACAGATAAACGGTTCCGTCCCTTGTAGCTGCCCAGAGATAATGGTTCCTGTCCTCAAAGACAGCCCTTACCTCATTCTCCGAATGTGTCGAAGGAGCCTGTCTGGGGCTCAGCACACTGAACTGTTTCGGGAAAAAGGAAACCTTCTCAATACCCCTTTGGATGGTGCACATCCAGAGATTGCCCTGGTGATCTGCGATGGCAGAGTGAATAAGGTTGGGAAAGCGCCGGCCGGCACTGCCGGGTTCATTAAAGAAGTACTCAAGCCTCTGCTCTGTACGGTTATACAGGGCAAAGCCGCCTCCGCGGGGATAAACCCACAGGTTGTTATTTATATCTTCAAAGATCGCGAAGCTGGGCAGCAGAACAAAAGGGTTAGTGGGATCGACCTTCATCCTGAAGTGTTTCATGTTACCGTTTAAAGGATCGAAATGCAGAACTCCGTCTGCCGATGTCTCGAGCCACACCTCACCGTACCTGTCGATGTAAACAGAAACCATCCTGTTCGAGGGCATGAGAGGGTTGTTGCCGGTTTCATAATGCTTCTTCTCGCCGGTAAGCGGACTGTAAACAAAGAAACCGTCACCGGAAGTGAGTATTATCAGCTCCTTGGGGTTCAACGGCTTGATTGCGATGATATCAGATCTTACGCCAAAGCTGAGCTGTTCAGTCACCCCGGTTTTTTTACTGATCATTCTCAGTGTGCCTCCCGATGTGCCAAACCAGATCCGGTCGTCAAACTCATGAACACAAAAAAAGGAGGTCGGCTTCTGCATTTCGTTATCCAGGGAGACCTTTTCAGGTTGATCCTTATCCTCCGGAAGCCGGAAAAGTCCGTTGCCGGCAAGTATCCAGACACTTTTTAGGCTGTCGCGATAGATGAAGTTAACCCTTTCGGCGGATGATGAATCGTTGCTGAAGGCAAACCGGTCAATCTTATAATCGGGCGATGAGGGGTATGAGATGACTCTTATGCAGCTGCCTGCTTCGGTGGACATCCATGTTTCTCCGTCGCCGAAGTGAAAGATATGGTTGACAGGAGAGTAGTTTTCAGATCCGCGGGAACTGATCTCGTTGAAGCTGACGAACTCCTCGGTGTGTGTATTCATACGATGGACCTCACCGTCATTGTTCATCATCCAGAGATACCCGAGGTCATCTTCGGTTATGCGGTCAACACGGTTATTTTTTAACGCATAGGTGGAATTAAATCCCGATTTGTACACCTTGAAACCGTAACCGTCGAAGCGGTTCAGACCGTCAAATGTGCCAAACCACATGAGCCCGTCGCGGTCCTGGTGCATTGCCAGCACCACTCCTTCCGACAGTCCGTCACTGACCGAATAGTGCGTGAAAGCGCACTTGGGCTGACTGTAGCCCTCGTGAAGTGTTGCTCCACACAGGAGAACAACCAGTGCTGCTGCTCTGACTGACGGTCGCATAGAGTGGTTATCCTATTTCCACTGAAGCGGGGAGCTGATTTTTTGTGAGAAGGCGTTCAGATAGTCCGTCCAGGCCTCGTCTGTCTCAAATCCCCATTTACTCCAGCCTGCTCCTGTATAATAGGTGAGAGGAGTACCCGGAGTATATTTCGTAACTATGAGAAGATGATCGTTCTTTTCCTGACGCGACACGACCGGGGTCGTGAGTAAAGTGCCGACATAGGTAATGCCGCCTTCGCCGCCGTCAAGGCGATAGGCGATAGCTCCGCTTTCCGGGGCAGGAGACAGGGGAGCGCCTTCCGCCCTTTTAACTATGCCTGCGGCGACCGGGAACTCCTCGGTTAATCCGGCATACTCCTCGGTAACTTTTGTCAGCTGGCTGCCGGCATCGAGCGAAATGGTACGTGTCTCCGAGACCATCACCCCGTTCACCGGGAAGGGTGGATACTTCAGCCTGAATGAAATGCGCAGCGGTCCGTTGTCAAGGGTCTCATAGCTTTCAAAGTTGATTGCAAGCCAAAGGGAATCATTAACATAAGGAGCCATAGCCCCTGCACCCAGCGTGCGTCCTACCTTATAACAGTCACAGCCTTCGCCGTTGTCATCATGATAGGTGTTCTTACCGGCGAGATAGTCGGCGTACCACCTGTCAATTACCATCTTGTCCGTTCTCTTGATCCATACATCGATGCCGTTGCTGGGTCCGTCCTTTGCAATGAGTGCAGGACCGTAGATACGGAATGCAATACGGTCATTCTCCCAGGCATAGTCATCCATGCGTTCAGGCACAAACCTGCCGAAAGCCCTTGTATCATAGGCACTTCTGACACCTTTACCGATGTAATAAACAGCGTCAGAATTTGCTTTTACCTCCGGCTGGAAAATGATTGACTGCGGTTCTTTAAGCCCGTTATAAATTATCTGTGAGGGTACTTCATTACCTTTTGCATCTGTCACTATTATTCCGTCAGGAGCAAGATCACCGGTCTGTGCTTGTATAAACTGAACCGGAATTTCAACGGTCTCGCCTGATCTGTCGAATGCAAGGGGATTGGTGACGGTGATTTTCAGGCCGTCATTACCGCACCCGCTCAGAAGCAGTGCGAGTACCAGTGTCAGAAATAATGATGTTTTATTCATAGCTGGTTCTTTTTAATTACCTGGGTTGCTTGCCGATGTATGCGAGAATACCTCCGTCGACATAGAGGATGTGTCCGTTCACGAAGTCGGATGCTTTCGAAGCAAGGAAGACAACCGGTCCCCGCAGGTCATCCGGTGTTCCCCATCTTGCAGCAGGTGTTCGTCCGATGATGAATGAGTTGAAGGGATGTCCTTCAGTGCGCAGAGGTTCTGTCTGAGGTGTTGCTATATAGCCCGGGCCGATGCCGTTGACCTGGATATTGTACCCGGCCCATTCACAGGCCAGGTTTTTTGTCAGCATCTTGAGACCGCCTTTGGCAGAGGCGTATGCAGAGACCGTCTCGCGGCCCAGCTCGCTCATCATCGAACAAATATTGATGATCTTGCCTCCGCCTTTCTTAATCATGCCGGGAGCGACAGCCTTGGACATAATGAATGGTCCGGTGAGGTCGATGTCAATCACCTGGCGGTACTCCTCCACATCCATCTCAAGGGCGGGTATCCTTTTGATGATACCGGCATTATTGACAAGGATGTCTATGACACCGACTTCTCCGCGTGATCTTTTCGATGTGAGCCTTGACTTCCTTTTCATCGGTGACATCAAACAGGTATCCGTGAGCAGTAATTCCGTCGACGGCATACTCTTCGAGAGCAGTCTGAATTTTCTCGGGAACGCGGTCGTTGAAGACTATTATTGCCCCGGCATGTGCCAGAGCTTTTGCCATTGCCATCCCGATACCGTACGAGGCGCCCGTGACAAGTGCAATTTTTCCGTTAAGATTAAAAAGATCTCTATTCATGATGCTTTACTTGTGAATTCCTGCCCAGGTCACCTCAGATCAGTCTGTTTGAAGAAGTCCTGGTCACCGTAATCGAGGTTCTCTCCGCCCATGCCCCATATGAACGTATAGTTTGATGTTGCGGTGGCAGCATGTATCGACCATTGGGGTGAGATTACCGCCTCATTGTTCTTCATCCAGATATGCCGTGTCTCGGTGGGTTCTCCCATGAAATGGCATATTGCGTTGCCATCGGGGACCTCGAAATAGAAATAGACCTCCATTCTGCGGCCGTGAGTGTGAGGGGGCATGGTGTTCCAAACGCTGCCGGGTTTCAGCTCGGTCATTCCCATCTGGAGCTGACAGCTCTCCAGTACCTGGCTTACAATCATTTTGTTTATCACCCTGTGGTTGGCTGCTTCCATCGTTCCCATCTCCGCGATGACAGCCTCATTTTTTGTGACCTTTTTATCGGGGTAGTTGCGGTGAGCAGGGGTGGAATTGAAATAGAACAGGGCAGGATTGTTTTTATCTTCGCTTTCAAAGATCACATCCCTGTCGCCGCTGCCAATATAAAGGGCTTCCTTAAAATCCAGGCCGAAGGTTTTATCTCCTGCTCTGACCTTTCCTTTTCCGCCGACATTAAAAATGCCCAGCTCACGCCGGTGCAGGAAGAAAGATGCTTTGACCTCTTCAACCGGTTCAAGCTTAAGGGGCTCACTGACGGGTTTTGCACCCCCGGCAATCATTCTGTCATACAGTGAGTAGACCATTGTATACGGTGTCATCCACAAACAGGGACTGCACGAGATGTTCTTTCCTTAAACGACCTGTATCCCAGTGCTTTACATCATCAGGATGAGCAGCATACCTGACTTCGATATTGGTTTTCATAAATAAAATGTTGGTTATAACAAAAGTCGTTTAAAATAAGCAATAAAAGTGGAGGATTTGGGCAAAAGGTGGAGAAATTAGGCAGCAGGGAAGCGACCGTAAAGTCCCGACATAGTATGTCGGGATAGGGAGCTGTCAGATTGCAGGGCAGGCAATAGGCAGTAGCGATTGACCGATAAGGGGAAAAACAGCAGACCCGCATGACCTGCCGGACTTCAACCCATCAACCCATCAACCATCAACTTCCTCAACCTTCAGACCTCAGACTTTAGGCCCTCAGGCCTCAGGCTTTGGACCCGGGATCAGAACCTGAATCCGAATTTTACTTCCAGCCTGTTATAGTAGTAATAGAAGGTTTCAGTCTGAGAGGTAGAGGTTGTAACGATCTCTTTGGTACTGAAATGTCTGTAGGCAAAGCTTATATAAGTCTCCATGTCGCTTATGGCGAAAGAGGCTCCCATACCCAATGTAAAAGTTGGTCCGCCTTTGTATTCCCTTTCGTCTGTGTACCAGTAGTCTGGTGGGTAATAACTTGACCATAGAGGGTAGTAGACAGTCTCTGCTTCATTCTCTGATATCATAACCATATACCCTGCCCGTCCGAAAATGAACGGTGCCGTGCGGCTCTCACGGAAATAGTACCTGAAGCCTCCGTAGAATGGCATGTAGGAATGACCGATGAATTCCAGTCCCGACCCTGCTTCTGCCAGATACCGGGTTCCAAAGGTATAGCCTCCACTGAATCCGAATGAGAAGGGAGCAGGATACTGGCTGTTCTGCGGACCTGCAAGAAAGCCGATCTCTGTTCCTACACCGAAACCTTCCTTCTTACGGGTAACTGAACTGTTATCGTGAATTACGAAATGATCGACTTCGGTGCTGTCAAATACAAAGAGGCTTCCGTCGGAGGTGCGGAGTGAAATTTTATCACCGGATGCCTGTTCCATCTTTCCGAAGATCTGACTTCCGTTCTTAAGGAAAAGGGCATCTTTATTTTTCTGTGAGAAGGAATTTATGCTGATAATCAGCAGTATGACTGTAATAATGAAAGGTTTTTTCATGGTTATTGTGTTTCAGGTCTCAGAGTTTAGCATGATTTTTGTTCCGGTTAACAGAACCAAAACCTGAACTATGAAAACAAAAATCGTTCCAATTTTGGCAATTTTTGTCCTTTTAACGTCATGCGAGGAGTCTGTCTACCGTGAATTTAAAGGAAATGCTCCCGTATATATGTCCTATGAAGTGCTCAGAAATTCAGTGACTACAGAGGGAGACAGAGATCTGAAAAATCCGGGGAAAATATATTTCAAGGACAATTATATTTTTATTATCGAGAACCTTGAGGGTATTCATGTTTACGATAACAGCAATCCTTCGGCACCTGTCCACAAGACTTTTGTCAAAGTGCCGGGAGCTGTGGATATTTCAATTGCCGGCTATATAATATATGTTGACAGTTTTGTTGACCTGGTTGTTCTGGATGCGGAAGATATAAATAATATACATGAGGTGTCGAGGGTCAATGATGCATTTCCATACCTGATACCTGAAACAGAAAATGATCTTCCGGTCGGAAAGATTGACCAGGATAAGGGAGTGGTGACGGGCTATGAGGTCAGGATGATAAGGGAGAAGGTGCAGATGAGCTACCCGAGGTATCCGGTCATGTATGACGGTTACATGGAGTTGTCAAACGCAGGGAAAACAGCATCAGGTGTCAGCGGTTCGGGTGTTGGCATGGGAGGATCGATGGCACGCTTTGCCATCAGCGGAAACGTTCTGTACGCAGTCGGCGACAATACAATAAATATATTTGACATATCAGACAGGGTAAATCCGAAGAAATTCTCGGGCGTGAGTGCCTGGTGGGGTATAGAGACCATGTTCCTTGCAGATAAATATATGTTCCTTGGAACTACAACCGGGATGGTGATTTTTGATATTACCATTCCCCTCAATCCTGTGTACGTATCATTTTACAGCCATATGCGGAGTTGCGATCCGGTAATTGTTGACGGCGATATTGCCTACGTGACACTTCGCTCGGGAACCGTATGCGGTGGAGCAGCCAACAGCCTGGATGTGATTGACATAAATCCGATAACATCCCCGACACTGCTGCAGACATATGCGCTGGCCAACCCATACGGACTTGGCAAGGACGGTAACCTGCTGTTTGTATGTGACGGTACTGAAGGATTGAAGATATATGACGCATCGGATTACATGACCATAACGCAGCATCTGCTGTATCGCTACCCCTCCCTGAAGGCTTATGATGTTATCCCTTTTGGTTCGGTGCTGATGATGATAGGTGATGACGGCCTTTACCAGTATGATTATTCCAATCCGGCAGATATTCACCAGATCAGCCATATTGAGGCAATAGGCAGCAGCAGTAGGCAATAGTGTGGTGCATCGAGCAAGGAGGCATGTTACAGTCGGCAGTCTGCAAATTAGTGAGGACTGACAGACTGAGGGCTGAGGGCTGAGGGCTGAGGATTGGAGACTAGAAACCCTTCAACCCTTCAACTTTTCAACGCTTCAGCTAGAGATACTTCCTGTCCTCATCCGGGATATCAAAATACTTATCGTATTTGCCGGCGTCCGGACCCTGCTTTTCGACACCGGTCTCACTCAGCTTGTAAGTGCACTTTTCACCTGCAATGTTCGAAAAATAGATGTCAGACTCTTTCCCCTTCTCGTCCCTCAGAATGATTCTCACCAGGTGAGGGTATTTCGCACTGTTGAGCTGCGAGTGACAGATGGGACAGTTGTATATGTACTCCGCACCATCTTCCATCCCGAAGGAAGGATGTGTGGTATTGGTATAGTTACCCAGCTCGGGATTGAGATAGACCAATCCTCTTTTGGTACTGTTGATCTTCGTGGCAGAGATAATTATCGAAGTCTTGACGTTCAGAATTCCTCTGCATGCCTTGCATAAAAAGTCAACTGCCATTTTATACCTCCTTTTTATTTATTAGTTCAATAATTCTGTTACCGGCATCACGTACAATGTAGGACAAATTTTCACCAAATCCAACTTTTTCAGGCTGAATTGCCAGAATTAATATCTCATTCCTGAAAAATTCCGATAATCTTTTAAGGGAAATATTATGTGTATTGAATGTCATATCATGCACCCGGTCAGGATGGATTAGTTCATAGGCACCCGGCTGTTTCTTCATATCCACACAATCGATCAGAACAAGGGTGTCATGATCTATTGAGTTGATCTTACCGATATAATTCTCGATACTGACTTCAGCTGTGATTACCTTTTTATTTTCACCTTCCTTAAGGCGGGTACTTATATAAACACCTATTCCGTCATCCTGCCTGAGAAGGTTGCCTATACCGACGAAGAGGATCTTCCGGTCTTTGCCTGTCAGCAGTTCTGCCAGCTTGTCAGACACCTTTGAAGAGATACTTGACTGTTATCTGCCGCAGGCAGTTGGGACAGATGATATTAAACATATCCTTTCGCTGAAGGGTTTCCTTTATCTCCGCCGAAAGATCCTGCCCTTCAGCAAGCTTCAGCTTACGGTTGAGAATACTAAGGTTCAATATTGAGGAAAATGCTTTGGGACCAAGCTTACGGTGCATGAAATGAAGGTGTTCGACGGTTGTAATGATTGCGCCACAACTCTCGCATACAAGCAGTTCTTTTTCCTGGTACTCGACAATGGTTTTTCTGTCGAATGCTGCCATATCATAGATGGTATCAGAGAGTTTGACACCCTTGCCGGTTATACAGTGTTCCTGGCACTGGCCGCAGAAGATGCATTTGCCGTAGTCTCTTCTGATGGTGCGTATCCTTTTCTCTTTATCGTCAGTGAATGGTTATCGCCAGAGGCGGACAGACATTTGCACATGTCTCGCACCCGACACAGTTTGCATCGTCGACGACAGGCTTCCCTCTGAAGTCCTTGTACGGAACATGTTCTACAGCGGGGAATTTCGATGTATATGCCGGAGTGACCAGTGATATCACTGCCTCTTTCAGCTCTCTCAGTTTTGGGTACCTCATTTCACTGCCTCCCTGTAGTCATCTCTGACAGTCTTATCGCCCATTTTGGTTCCGAAGTGATACGCTCCCCTCATCAGGGCATGCGCTGCCACGGTGGATGTGAAGAAGAGAATAGGAATAGCCACCAGGGCTTTAAATCCTCCACCCGCGAAACCGAAGTGGACGAGAACACCTAAAAGGATGCTGCAGCAGCCCAGTGTCACGCATTTGGTAGCCGCCTGCAGCCTGTTGTACATATCGGGAAGCCTTAACAGACCTATGCACCCGAAGATGTTGAAGAGTACTCCTATCGATATTAAGATTATGGTAGCCATATCATTCATTCAGTTTTTTGCCGCTGAGGTATTTTGCCAGAGTAAGCGTTCCGATGAAACTCAGTATGATCCATGCAATCCCGATATCCAGAATAAAATCCTTACCAGTCTCAATTGAGATAATTGCGCAGATGCCCACAACGAGTATCCCGAAGATATCTATGCCTACCATCCTGTCAGGGATTGTCGGGCCCCTGATGATCCGGTAGAGACAGGGAGCAGCGAGGGCTATCTGTATGTAAAGCAGTATGCTCAGGAAATCGTTCATTCTGCAAATTTTTTTATGTATTCTTCAAACTGTCCGGTGATCATTTTTGTATAAACTGCCGGATCCTCAGACCGGATATAGATCCAGTGTATATAAATGTCATCGTCAATTATGTCCACGGTTATTGTTCCCGGTGTCATGGTTATTGAATTAGCCAGCAAAGTCTTCGCAAACTCAGATCTGAGTGAGGTTTTAATCTTTACTATACCGGGTCTTATAGGCATAGCGGGGTGCAAAACACGGTAGGCAACATCGAAGTTGGCTTTGATACATGCCCAGATGAACGTAATCAGGTAGACAACGAACCAGAAATAGCGGTGCGGCTGAAGGAACTTATAGACATTATGGAAGTAGTACCTGCCGAAAATAGCTGAAGTGATCAGTGAGGCAACGGCTCCTGCCGCAAAATTCGCTACTGTGAATTTGAAGGTTATAAGAAGCCAGAAGATCAGGGATAATATAAATACTGTCACATATCTCATATCACATACCCATTATCTGTGAGGAATATTTCATTTGGTCCATCAGAATGTCTGTTGCTGGCGACAGTATCGTTTCACGCACGCCCGGAATGGCAAGAACGCTCAGGAGCAGACAGATGACAGCCAGAATTATCATACTCGCCAGCATTGGTACAGGCACCTCCTTTATGTCCGATTTCAGTTCTCCAGGCTCCTTGTTATAAAAGGCATAACGCTGGAATTTCATAAAGGATGCCAGGGTAATGATGCTCACGATCGCAGCCATTGCAGCGAGGAAATAAAAGTGACCCATCACAGCTGCAACTATTATGATCAGCTTACTGAAGAAACCGTTAAACGGAGGTATCCCTGATATTGCCAGGGATGCTGCAAATGATGTAGCAGAGGTGACAGGCATGCTCTTTGCCAGTCCTCCCATCTCCCTCAGATCACGTGTCCCGACGGAATATTCGATGGCACCAGCATTGAGAAAGAGCAGTCCCTTAAAAGCAGCATGGTTAAGCAGATGGAAGATACCACCGGAAATTGCCAGGGCAGCTACTTCGCTTCTTAATCCTCTCGCAATGAGTAACATACCAATGCCTACTGACATTATCACATAGCCCATCTGGCTGATGCTGTGATATGCCAGCAGCCGTTTTATGTCCCACTGTCCGATTGCCAGAAATACACCAACGACCATTGATAGGGTGCCAAGGGTAGTTATCACAATGGCCATCCCTTCAGTAATCTCAAACATGTTGAAGAAGAGGCGTATGATAACATATATGCCAATAGCTTTGATGAGAACACCCGAGAGCATAGCAGAGATTGGAGACGGGGCTGACGAATGCGCATCAGGAAGCCAGGCATGGAAAGGTATCATGGCAGCCTTGAGACCAAAACCGCTAAGCAGAAGTATCTGAACGAGAAGATAGTAACGTGCATCATGACCTTCGCTGAATGCCGTTCTGATGTCGGCGATGTTCAGCGTTTTGGCTTTCCAGTAAATGAATCCAATTGCAAAAAGTATCAGGAAAGAGGCAATAGCTCCCAGTACCTGGTATTTAAGTGTAGCCTCAAGCTCATTCTTTTCCACCCCGAAAGCAACAAGTGCATAAGATGATATCGTAGAGATCTCAAGGAAAACGAAGATATTGAAGATGTCACCGCTGAGTACCACGCCATTCATGCCTGCGATCATAAGGCAGAAGAGGGCATAGAAATAGTTCACGGAGGTATACCTGGCCATATATGAGATCGAATAAATGACGGACATAAGGCCGATACAACTTATGACGCATAAAAGCAGTGCTGAGAAACCATCGAGAACAAGATAGATACCTATCGGGACGCTGTTTACCGCCTCCCATCCGCCTACCTTGTAAACCGATACTGCTTCACCTGTGGTAAAAAGTGACCAGAAGCTGATGAAGGCGGTAAAGAGCAGAACGACAGTGGCCAGATACTTGCTGATGTGGGTGGTGAACCTTCCCAGGATCATTGTCAGGAATGCTCCGGCTAACGGTACGGCCACGAAGAACGGTATCAGCGAATTCATCATTTACCCTTTTAAGTTCTTTATCTGCCTTATGTCGAAGGTTCCGTATTTCCTGTAGATCCTGATGATCACCGCCATCAGCATTGCGGTAGTGGCAAGTCCGATCACGATGGCCGTCAGCACTAATGCCTGCGGCAGCGGATCGACATATGTTTTTACAGGGTCAGCCGGGTCGACGATAGGAACGACACCTCCGTCGACATACCCGATTAAAGCCAGGAAGAGAAAGCTGCTGAACTCCATTATCGACAGGGAGATAGCTATCTTGATCAGGTTTCTCCTGGTTATCACTCCATAGAGGCCTGTAAGGAACAGTATAAAGCACAGCAAGTATACAATCATCTCAGTACCTCCTCTTTGAAAATTATCAGCGCCAGAAATATTGTAAGGATGGAAGCGGCGACCTCAATTCCGACAAATATGTTGTAGAGAGGCAGAAAGCCGGCGCTTATCAGTGTACCGGGTGTACCATGAGGGAGCCAGTTTGCAAAGAAGACATGTGCCCCGGCAAGAAGCCCTGTCAGAGCCAGGAAAAGAAAGACGAGGATGGAGAGATTTTCATATAAAGTTGAACCGGATTCCTCCCTGACCAGATTCAGGAAATCGCTGCCATTGGCCAGGATAAGAAGGATGAATGAACCGGCAAGGATCACGCCTCCCGCAAATCCTCCCCCTGGTGTCAGATGCCCGTGAATAATTATGTAAATGCCGTACAGAAAAATTATCCCGGCAATCAGCTGCGTTGTCTTTTTTACTATGATTGTCATTCCCTTCATCCGGCTCAATTCTTAATTCTTAATTCTTAATTCTTAATTCTTTATTTCTTGCCTTTAATCCTGAGTATAGTCAGTACGCCCAGTACTGCCGTAACCAGCACCGTTGCTTCGCCGAGTGTATCGTATCCCCTGAAGTCAAAGACAACACCGGTGACGAGGTTGGTGCTGCCTGTCTTTTCGACTGCGCCGTTCACATATGCATCAGCCATCCTCATTGAACCCTGACCGAAATGATCAAGAGGTGCCGATGCTGTTTTCAAGAACCAGAACAGGATTAGCAGTATCAGAACGGCAGTCCCCGCTGTTACCCACCCCTGTGTGTCAAGTTTGCTATAGGCCTCTGTGCGGGAGCTGTCAAGGACCACTGCCACCATCAGGATGAGGGTAATGGTCTCAACAACTATCTGTACAATAGCCAGATCAGGTGCCTTAAGGAGCAGGAAACAGATGACGAGACTGTACCCTACTATGCCTCCGGTTATCACTGCTGAAAGAATATCTTTGGCATGAATGGCGTAGATGGCACCCAGTATCATAAATCCTACTATAATCGATATTGCCAGTTCCATTATTATTTATTGTATCACATCATTATCAGCAACATGATTATCAACCCGGCACAAACCCAGATGACATAAGCGGGCAGTAAACCGGTATGAGCATTGCTCAGTTTTCCGCTGAACCAGAAAACAGCGTGTTTGGAGATGTCGTAGATATCAAATGCCTTTTCTTCAGCTCTTTTATAAATGCGTGAGACAAAACTGAATTCGGTGAAGGTCTTATAGAATTCAGTAGCAGGATATGCGGTCCTGTCCTGCATCTTCTCGCCTCCGATGAAGCTGTCTTCAGTTCTGAATTTCTTTTTTCCTGTTGCGAGATAAACAAGCAATCCAAGTATAATAGATATCAGGACCAAGCAGGGAGACGAAGGATGAGCTCCAGAGGCCGCTGAATGTAAAGGCACCTGTCACCGGCATGAAAAGTTTCGGGACGATCCAACCCGTGGCGAAAACTCCGAATACGATACAAAAAAGTGCCAGGACTGCCATGGGGAGCCACATCAGAATGGGAACTTCCTTAATTTTGCTGAAGGCTGGTTCTTCCCTTCCAAGGAAGATGCCGCCTATGAATTTGATAAAGCTGGCCAGGGTCAGGGCCGAGCCAAGGACGGCCAGTCCGAGCCAGACTATCCACAGGCTGCTGGCGATGCCTTCACCCGCACCGAAGTCGATGATCCCCTGGTAGATCATCCATTTTGATGCAAAACCGTTGAAGGGAGGAACACCGGATATCGACATGGCAAAGATCAGTGAGGCAAAGAATGTGATGGGCATGGCTTTCGAAAGGCCTCCCAGCTCACTGATATCGCTCTTTCCTGTCTGGCGCTCTACTGCTCCTGTACTAAGGAACAGGCCGCTTTTATAGATTGCGTTATTGATCATGTGAAAGAGACCTGCAGCAACGCCAATCACTGAACCGAGGCCAAAGCCCAGTATCATATAACCCACCTGTGAAACAGCATGATAGCCAAGCAAACGCTTAGAGTCGTGCTGCATAAGTGCCATCATTACCGCTGTGATGATGCTTACAACTCCTATGATAAGCAGAAGAAGTTTTATCCCCTGGCTCATGACAAAGAGATTTGTTGTCAGCCTGGCGAGGAAATAAATTCCCAACAGCTTGTCGAGCGAGGCAGGAAGAAGGGCTGAGGATGAGGCCGGGGCAGTCTCCGAGTAATCAGGCACCCACGAGTGGAACGGGAAGGCACCGGCCTTGGTGAAGCTCCCGACCAGCAGCGCCAGGAATGCTGATACAGTAAGTATATTATCGGTTCCCAGTGATATGCTGTTTATGCTCAGCGAGTCTGTCAGCCTCCATATGAGAGCTATGCCAACAATCATTATTGTGTCTGAGGCGCCGATGAGTATAAGGGTTTTCTTCGCGGCAGCCGAACTCTTTTCGTCCCTCCCCGGAATGAGTTTGTAAAGGGTGATGCCAAGCATACCCCAGAAAATAAGGAAGAGCAGCAGGTTGTCAGAGAGCACGGCACCGTAATGAGCATCCAAGGGTGATCATGAACCATGTATAATAGTTGCTGACCTTTACTGATCTGTTATAGACGAGTGAGTAGAGCAGGATAAGCATCGAGATAATACTAATGAACAGTATGATCAGCTTGCTTAGTCCGTCAACGGTAAAAGTCAGATAATTGCCGGCATCCTGTAACAGGTCAAGGTTAAAGAGGGTCATGCAACCTTTTCTGATTATCTCTCCCTGCATCGTCATTTGTGAGGCTGCTGAAAAGAGTGAAACGGAAAGGTATCCGGTCACCAGGCTGACAGCCAGTGCAAGTATCCCTTTTACAGTGAGGAATCTTGTCAGGTATAAGAAACAAAAGCAATCCTGCCGCCAGAGGGAGCGTCATCAACAGCTGCAGAATCATGCATGCTGACGGTTGGGCGAATATTGAAAGAGGCTCATTCATGACCGGCACCTGATTTCCTGATTTCTGCAGTTCTCCTCAGTGAAAGCTCGATCAGTTCATTGGCATTGAGCATTTTTCTGCCTGAAGAGATGTCATAGGCTGCTGCCATTCTCTCGGTGCAGCAGTAGCATGGGTCAACCGCCGCGAGGGTAATTGTTGCATCGGCAATGGTCTGCCCGATGCAGGACTTTTTGAATGTAGCAATATTTACGTAGCTCGGGGCACGTATCTTGTGCCTGGCAGGTGAGTTGGAACCATCGGAGACAACAAAGTGAAATACTTCACCTCTGGGGGCTTCTGCCCGGCCTGTTCCTATACCTTCAGGTATTTCGTTCACCTTAATATTAATATCTCCCTCTTTTGTTTTCTCCAGGCCGTCAAGGCATTGTTCAATTATCGAAGCTGACTCGTACATCTCAAGCAGTCTTACTTCGGCCTTGGCAAAGACATCGCCGCCTTCGGCAGTGATCACTTTCCAGTTCACAAGCGGATAGGCGGCATAAGGATCATCCTTCCTTACATCGATAGCCACTCCTGAGGCTCTGGCAGTAGGACCTACAGCGGCATAATCAATGACATCCTGGCGGGTAAGTATTCCCACACCTTTGGTCCTGGCGTGTATAACCGGATCGTCCATCACGGCTCCGGCAAGGAGATCTGTCTTTTTCCGGACGTCGGCCATCACTTTTCTTATCGCGGCGATCTTGCTGTTCTCAATATCACGCCTTACGCCTCCGACTTTAAACATGGCATAGCTGTTCCGGTTGCCTGTTATCATCTCAAAGAGGTCAAGCACAGGCTCCCTGTATTTCCACGCCCACATAAAAACCGTGTTGTAACCCAGGAAATGCCCTGCGAGACCAACCCAGAGCAGGTGGCTGTGGATACGTTCCAGCTCGCCGATGATTGACCTGATGTATTTGGCCCTGTCCGTGACCTCAATGCCGGCAATCTCCTCCACCGCATTGGCAAAAGCAAAGGGATGGGATGTTGAGCAGATACCGCATATACGTTCTACGAGGAAGAATACCTGGTCGTATGTCTTCGACTCACTGAGCTTCTCTATACCCCGGTGGTTGTAACCTGTTTCCCACTTGATATCTTTAACTATCTCTCCGTCGCAGTAGAGTTTGAAGAGTTCAGGTTCTTCCTGCAGGGGGTGATAGGGGCCTATCGGTATGAGTGTTTTTCTGCTCATCTATTTGAACTCCTTTCTGTAAGGGTAAACGCCCTCAGCCCAGTTACCCTCCGAGAGCAGCTTCTCCTGGTTCGGATGGTGGAGAAAATCAATCCCGAAGAGTTCATGCATCTCTCTCTCAATCCAGTTTGAAGCGCTGAACATGTTGGAGAGTGATTCGATGCGGGGGTTATCCTTATCAAGTATTACATGCAGGCTGAGTATCAGTCCCTCGGCGTCAAAACTGAAGTGATAATAAATTTCAAAGCCTTTCCTGGTGTGTATTGCAGTGGCAATAATGAACCTGTAGCCTTCACTCCTGTAAAGATATTCAGCCACATCGGTAATGACACCCCGCTTTATCGTAACAACGCCACGGTTGGGTTTATCCTGACTTATATCAACAATGTCATCGTAGAACTTTTCCGAAATATTTTTTATGGTTACCTCTGCCTTCATTGTAATGTCATTATTTCTTCCCTGCCAGTTTTACTATTGCTGAAATTATTGCCTCGGGTTTGGGCGGACAACCCGGAATATATGCATCTACCGGGATGATGGCATCAACAGGGCCGGCGAACGTAATACCTTCGGCAAAGATGCCGCCGGTGCAGCCGCAGGCGCCAACAGCTACCACAAGAAGCGGTTTTGGAGCCTGATGATACAGCTCAAGAAGCCTGTCTTTATCGCGTTTGTTTATTGAACCGTTGACAAGCAGAACATCAGCATGCCTTATGCTGCCTACCAGGAGGATGCCAAACCGTTCAAGATCATGCCTCGGGGTAAGACAGTCAAGGATCTCGATATCACAGTTATTGCAGGAGGCTCCACCGAAGTGAAAGACCCAGAGAGATTTCCTGAAACAATAATCCTTGAACCCCACGGTTTCTGTTTTTATAATCCAAATGCAATCAGCACTATAGCAACCACAACAATCAGGTTCATCCAGATGAAAAAGAAGCCGGATGCCTGTTTAATCTTCACTCTCGGGTTAGTGTTCTTTATAAGTACAAGAAGCAGTACCACGCCGAGAATTTTAAGGACAGCCCAGACAATATTAATGCCTGGGTTCATGCCGTTCATCAGCAGTGCGACCAGGAAAGCCGGCAGGATGAAAAGCATAATGTATTTTGCCAGTTTGATCATCGCATAGGGAGGACCCGAATATTCAATGTATATACCTGAAGCCAGTTCTGCTTCTGCTTCCGGCATGTCAAAAGGCACCATGGCCAGCTTGGCCTGGATGCAAAAGATGCCGGCAATAAAGAGCAGGACTCCCGAAATACTGCCTATGAACGGATGGCCTGACTGCTGTGTTTCTATAACCGTCTTCAGGTCAAAGTGTTGCCCGCTCTTCATTATGATAGCGGCTATCAAAAGAAGAAAGGTAAGTTCATAGCTGATGATCAGCTTCATCTCCCGTGATCCGCCGACAGCTGCAAGCGGGTTGCCGGAGGCCAGTGAGCCAAGAATATAGGAGAAGGAGGGGAGTGTCAGAAGATAAAAGATGACCAGCATGTCACCACTGAAAGCCAGTATCAATATTGAAGAGGGGAAGCAGGATAAACACCCCTGCCATTGTAGCGCCAAACACAGCCAGCACGGGGGCGAGAAGGAAGATAAATCGTGAACCATACTTTGGGAGTATCGTTTCCTTGACAAGAAGCAGTTTAAAGAAATCATATAAAGGCTGAAGCAGGGGAGGCCCTTTGCGAAACTGTACCCTGGCGGATATCTTCCTGTCAAACCATGAAAGGAAAGCTCCTGCAACTGCCAGGAAAAGCAGTCCGGGAAATATGAAAAAATAGAAGAGATTAACCGCCATATTCTTTCTCTTTACTCTTTTTCAGTGGTATATATGTACTCCCTGATAAGCACCTTATCATTCAGCTTATAAATATGCTCCCCGGGTTTCTCATTCCCGTCAGTTAGCGTTGCTGTTCCCGGGGGACATGCAGCAACAAATTTTTTAACCTGTTCATCGTCACACAGATTATAGAACAGGTCCCTGTTGCGGTGATGTTTAAAAAAATCGGTCATCATTGTGCCGAAGGGGCAGATGGTGACACATGATTTGCATGAAACACACAGGTTGGTGTGACGCATTATCACGCCATCTTTATCTTTCTCAAGGGCTTCCGTGGGGCAGACGCTGATGCACGGGGCATCTTCGCACCTGCGGCAGGTATACCTGAAGGTAGCCAGCTCACGTATGGTCTTGAGGCCGTTAGTGTTCGCGGTGTTGTAACAGAGAGCCTCGGGAAGCTCCATAGACGGGTTTTCCGTCATGGCAGCCCTCAGTTTTATCATATCTATCAACACCTTCATAAATAATCTGTTCTTACACGTTAAGCTGGTTCATAAGCTGGAACCGGGTGTCACTGAGCCTGTGAGAGATCGTCTGGGCGATTTTTGACATCGTCTTAAATCCAAAGTCGCAGTCCTGCTCAATCTCAGCGTTCAGCTTCCTGGCATCAATAGCGATCACTTTTGCAGGTGTGACGGCCATTACCCATGCGGTTGAGATGTAGGGAGGGAAGATGGCAGACCATGAGAAAAGCTGACCTTCCTCAATGGTACCGAGATGGATCCTTTTATCCTTCGGAAGGCTGATGCCAAGTGACAAGCGATCCCTGAAGCAGTACATAAATCTCCGTCAGTTCATCATACTGTTCAAAGATTATCTCCTTCACTTTGAACTCTTTGACAGTAGAGATCGATGCCAGCTTCTGCAGCTGTTCCACGGTGTATTTTTCAAAGAACTTTATCTGTTTAAAATCTGTGATTTCCATTTTCATGATTTTTTATTTAAATCACTTCCAGATTTCAGGATTATGCTTGATTTCCTTGTAGGTGAATACAGGGCCGTCTTTGCAGACGAAGAATTCACCCATCATGCAATGACCGCATTTACCCAGTCCGCATGACATATTCTTTTCCATTGACAGGTATATCTGGTCATCGCGGTAGCCCATTTCCAGAAGCCTTATTGTTCCGAATTTCATCATGATCGGAGGGCCGCAGACCACTGCTACAGAGTTCTCGATCTTCACTTTTACCTTGCCGAGCAATGTGGTTGCCACACCTACAGGGCCGTCCCAGCCTTCTTCTGACATGTCAACGGTACGGTAGGCTTCGAACTTGTCAATGCTGTTGAGCCTGCTGAAGAGAGGTTTATATATGCAGTCGGTAGGGGTTTTGGAGCCATAGCAGAGGATCACTTTCTCAAGATCGTCTTTCATGTGCTCCAGCGCAAAGAGCAGTGACCGTATTGGTGCCAAACCGCATCCGCCACCGAGTATCAGGACTTCCCTGCCTTCAAAATTCCTGACAGGGTAGCCTCTGCCGTAAGGGCCTCTGATGCCCATCATAGCTCCCGGTTTAAGCTGATGCATAATGTTTGTGACATACCCTGTCTTCATCACTGTAACCTCAAGCTTGTCCGTGACATGGGGAGATGATGATGGGGTGAAAGGCGCTTCTCCAACGCCGTCAACGGATAACTCTATAAACTGGCCGGTGCTGAAAACGAACTCCCTCTCCGGGATAAGCACAAAGGTCTTAATAAGCGGAGATTCTTCGATAACCTCCTCAAGTCTTGCCCTTAAAGGCTTATATATATTAGTTGTATCCGCCATAAAGCCTGTCAGGTGAGTTCCATGAACAGTTCATTCTTGTTTATTTTACCAATGCAAGCCTCAATGCACCTTCCGCATCCGGTGCAGGCTATCGCCTTGAATACCTGTGGTTTCCACACATACTTGCACATATATCTGTTTTTGAAGCGATGCGGAAGCTCAAAGAGTGCATCCTCACCCCCGGCCACGCGTTCAAACCCCGGATACTGACATGCATCCATCTGTTTCACCTTTTCGAAGTCGGGCTTGTCAATAAGAAGGAAGCAGCTGCAGGTGGGACAGATGGTTGTGCAGGCGCCGCAGGAAACACACTTTGAAGCATATTTAACCCATATATCATGACCGGCCTTCTGTACGATCTGTCCGGTAGCCTGGTAATCAGGCAGACCTTTGTTTCGGGCGGCCAGCAATGCCTCGACCGACTGATGTTTCTGGTCTGTGAATGAAACGCAGTGGCTGCTCTCAACCGGTTGCTGAGGTGTAAACTGTGCTGCAAGCTTCTTGCCCCTTTCACTGATTACACGCAGGAAGATGTCATCATTGTCAACGGCTATGGCAATATCGGCATTATCAAGCGAATAGGGTTTCACACCATAGGATGTACAATGACAATGCTCATTTACCGAAAAGCAATCAGATGATATCAGTACGGTGCTGGTGCGTCGATTCCTGTAAAAGGGGTCGGTAAAGGTCTTGTCAAGGTATATTTCATCGAGCAGCCTGAGAGCTTCTATGTCACAGTTTGGGGAACCGATAATGATCCTGGGCTTCTCACTCACCCTGTCAGCAGTGACATTCTCCCTGACGGGAAGGAAGAAGTTCTTTAGCGGAGTAGCAGGTTTGGGTGTGTTATATGAAATATTATCAGCCTCATTAAGCCTGAATGGCTCATAATCGAGGCTAAATTCATTCTTCACCGGAACAAAAATGTCATACGACGAAAGCAATCTTTCCAGTGAACTATGCCAATCTTCTTTCTTAATGTTTATATAGTACATTTTATGTGAGAAGATTCACAGATAAATTTACACCCATACCTGACGCAAGTCAAATTTTATTTTTAACGATATGGCATAAAAATTATTAAGTAGATTGTAATTTTCATTAGATCAATTACATAAAATTATATTTATGTGATTTAAGAAAGTTGGTTTAACTTGCATGGAGAACCGGGTGATAATGTTTAATTGTGAAACAATTCACAAAATACAATATCAGGAACAGCCTGAGGAGGATATTTCTTTATCACGGATTGCTGGTCAGGCTTAATATGATGGGTGTCACCAGGGTCTTTTCACATACCATTGCCCATGAGACAGGGGTTACCCCCGAACAGGTGCGGAAAGACTTCTCGGAGTATTGCATCAGGGGTAACAGGAGGGGAGGTTACACAACAGAAACTTGCTGCATGATATGGAGGCTCTCTTTAACAGGGACAAGATCAGCAATGTGGTTCTCGTCGGCATGGGAAATCTGGGACTGGCACTTTCCAGGTATTCGACGTTTTGCACAGCGCGGCATAAACATCGTTGCCACTTTCGACATTGATCCTTATAAACAGAAGATGAGGTCTGATACACCATGTCTACCCTATTGAACGTCTTCAGGAGATAGTGAACAGGTTCAGGGTCAGTGTTGCAATCATTGCCGTTCCGGAGATATCAGCCCAGGAGGTGTGCAATGAACTTATTGAAAACAGGCATCAGAGGAATAGTCAATTTTTCACCTGTATTGCTGAAAGCACCTGGCAATATCGTTATAAATAATGTCAACCTCAGCGATGAAATAGAAAGCGTTATCTGGTCTGTCCATAAACAGGCGAAGGAAGAATCAACATTATAATGGCGGCCATCAAAACGGGGTATGAGATATCGGTCAGAGGCCTGGTTCAGGGTGTGGGATTTCGCCCGTTCATCTGCAGGCTCGCTTTCGATCACAATCTGTTCGGTGAGGTAATAAACAGAACAGATGGTGTTACAGTGATTATTAAGTGTGACCGCAAGTCGGCAGAACGCTTTGTCAGCGATATCCGAACCCAGGCCCCTCCGGCTGCCAATATTAAGTCCATAGAGATAAAAAGAAAAATGATTGCCGGCTACAGTACTTTCAGCATTACTGCCAGCAAGGACACAGATGCCAGCATCACTGAGGTGAGTCCTGACATAGCGGTATGCAAAGAATGCCTTGCTGACCTTGATTCTGATCCGGAGCGCATTGATTATCCATTTGTTAACTGTACGAACTGCGGACCTCGTTTTACTATAATTAAAGCTCTGCCATACGACCGGGACAATACTACGATGGAACCATTCAGCATGTGTCTCCGGTGTGCATCAGAGTATCATGACATCCTTGACAGGCGGTTCCACGCCCAGCCTGTGGCATGCAACAGCTGCGGCCCTGAGTACTTCATGAATGAAAACGGGCATAAGAGGTCCGGTATCAGCCAAATCCTGCAGGCAATAGCTGACCGGCTAAACTCCGGAAGAAGTGTTGCCATCAAATCACTTGGCGGATATAACCTGATGTGTGATGCCCTGAATGATGAGGCAGTCAAAATCCTCCGGCAGAGGAAACAGCGTGACAGGAAACCTTTTGCTGTAATGTTCAGGGATATCTCAGCAGTCAAAGAGTACTGCGTCGTCGGGGAAGAGGAGGAGGCTGCCCTTACCTCGTGGCGCAGGCCGATACTTATCCTGAAACAGCTGAAGGCACTCGCACCTTCAGCGAACAGCGGACTGGACACCATTGGGGCTATGCTCCCGTATATGCCTCTGCATTATATGCTGTTCAGAACGATTGACTCACCTGCTGTAGTACTGACCAGCGGAAACCTGTCTGATGAACCCATAATCACCGATGACCGCCTCGCTGCACAGGATCTCATGCCTGTGACAGGGTGTGTTGTCAGTTATAACAGGGAGATACATAACAGGGTCGATGACTCTGTCATCCGGATCATCAATCACAATACAAGCATTATACGCAGATCAAGAGGATTTGTACCCCAGCCTGTAGACCTTATAAGTGATGCGGAGGGAATATTTGCAGCGGGAGCGGAGCAAAAGAACAGTTTCTGTATCGGGAAGGGATCCCAGGCTTTCATGAGCCAATATATCGGTGACATAAAGAATGTGGCAACATCTGATTTCTACCAGGAAACGTACAGGTTGTTCTCTTCTCTCTTCAGGTTCACTCCCTCATCTCTTGTCTGCGATATGCACCCGGATTACCTGTCGGGAAGGTTTGCGGAATCACTGGCAGTGGAGACGGGACTTCCCCTGATCAGGGTTCAGCATCATCATGCTCATGCTGTCTCCGTGATGGCTGAGCATGGCATCACCGAAAAAGTCATTGGCGTAAGTATGGACGGCACCGGGTACGGTACTGACGGAAATATCTGGGGAAGTGAATTCATGATCGTAACGCCCGGGGACTTTAAGAGATATACGCACTTTGACTACTTCATGATGCCTGGTGGTGACGCTGCCGTTGAAGAACCATGGCGCATGGCGATGTCATGCCTTTACAAATATATGGGCAGCGGTTATGACTTTCAGAAATTGAAACTCTTTCAGAAGATTGATGAAAATAAAATGTCTGTCGTCAGGGATATGCTTGACAACGGTATAAATACTCCGCTTACTTCAGGTGCCGGTCGTATCTTTGACGCCGTCTCGGCACTCCTGCTCCTTTGCCCGGAGGCTTCATTTGATTCAGAAGCTCCTATGCGTCTCGAATCTGCAATCAGTCCCGGGAGGGATGACTTTTATCCGTTTGCAATTGCAGAAACTGTCTCATTAGGGGAGATGTTCCGTGAAATTGTGAAAGAACTTAAATATACCGATGCCTCCCGTATCGCAGCCAAGTTTCACAATACTATCGCAAGGATAATCCTTCATGTCTGCCTTGAGATAAGAAAAGAGACAGGGCTTAATTCGGTTGTGATGTCCGGAGGTGTATTTCAGAATAAGTACCTGCTTGAGAAATCTTTGTATCTTTTAACCGTGAACAGGTTCAAAGCGTATACTAATAATCAGGTTCCCTCAAATGACGGTGGTGTATCACTGGGGCAGCTTATGATAGCTGCAGAAAGGAGAGGATCATGTGCCTGAGTATCCCGGCAAGAGTTGTCTCTGTCAACGGAGACATGGCTGATGTCTCTGTTGGAGGCGCAATTTTCAGCGCAGGCCTTCAAATGGTAGAAAACGTCGGAGTGGGTGATTATGTACTCCTTCATGCAGGCTTTGCCATTGAGAAGCTGAATGAAGATGATGCCCTTGAGACGCTTCGCCTGCTGAAGGAGATGGATGACATAATGACTGAATGATCCGGCGATGAAATATGTTGACGAGTTCAGGGACAGGAAGCTGATAATGAACCTGGCTGATCAGATCAAACGGTCGGCAACAGGTGAATATACTTTTATGGAGGTTTGCGGAGGCCATACAGCTGCTATACACCGTTTTGGCATACCCTCCCTTCTGCCTCCGGGAATCAGACTCATTTCGGGCCCGGGATGCCCGGTGTGTGTTACTGCAGCAACATATATCGATGAGCTTATTGCCCTCTCTTTCATAAGCGGGGTTACTGTTGCCACCTTTGGCGACCTGATGCGGGTACCGGGCACAGCAGGATCACTCTCTCAAGCCCGCGCTGAAGGGGCTGACATAAGGGTAGTGCTTTCAGCTTATGAGGCGCTTGAGATTGCACGGTCAAATCATGACCTGAAGGTTGTCTTTCCGGCGATAGGCTTTGAGACTACCGCACCGGGCACAGCCGTAACAGTAATGAAAGCTGACGCAGAGGGCACAGAAAACTTCTTCATACTGAACGCACATAAGGTCATGCCCCCAGCAATGGAGGAGATAATAAAGGGAGGGTCCCGGATTGACGGTTTCATCTGCCCCGGTCATGTCTCGGTGATAACAGGGTCATCAGCCTTTGAGTTCATACCTCAAAAATTCAGACTTGCCTGTGTGATAACAGGCTTTGAACCAACTGATATACTTTCATCAATACTAATGCTCATCAGGCAGGTCAACAGTCACAATCCCGGGGTGGAGATACAGTACAACAGGGCGGTGACCCGCTCTGGCAACCTTAAGGCACAGGCATATATGAATGAAGTATTTGAGCCCTGTGATGCCGGGTGGAGAGGATTGGGCGTAATTGCTTCAGGCGGATTAAGGCTGCGTGATAAGTATAACGGTTTTGACGCCGGCGCTTCATTCAACATAGATGTGGCTAATAATGAGCCTGATACAGTATGCATCTGCGGAGACATTCTCAGAGGAATCAGGATGCCTGACGAATGCACATTGTTTGCATCAGTCTGCACCCCTGACCATCCTTCGGGAGCATGTATGGTATCAGAAGAGGGGGCATGTAACACCTATTTTAAATATCGCGTGCATGAGTGAAAAGATAGCTTTAAGTCATGGAAGTGGAGGCAGGCAGACTCATGACCTCATCCGCAGTGTCTTTGCAAGGCATTTCGGTATGCAGGAGCCGATGACAGATTCGGCACTGCTTACCGTTCCGTCAGAAATGATCGCATTCACAACTGATTCGTACGTGGTAAATCCGATCTTCTTTCCCGGAGGGAATATAGGAAAGCTTGCCATATGCGGCACTGTCAATGATCTGGCAGTCTCAGGTGCTGATCCGAAATATATTGCCGCATCTTTTATTATCGAAGAAGGTTTCGAAATAAGTGACCTGGATAAGATAGCTGGCTTCAATGGCAGAGGAGGCTGAGACTGCAGGAGTGAAAATAGTGACCGGCGATACCAAAGTAGTTGAGAAGGGTCACTGTGACAGGATCTTCATCACTACCACCGGGGTGGGGATACTCAGAAACGATCATTCACATATAAGCAGCGGAGCACACATAAGGGCCGGTGACAGGCTGATCATAAACGGTCCGCCCGGAAATCATGAGGTGACAATAATTGCATCACGCAAGCAACTTACCTTTGATGTTCCGCTGACCTCCGACTGTGCCTCGCTGAACCATATGATAAAAAAAGTACTTGAACATTCCTCAGGGGTCCATTTTATGAGAGACCTGACACGTGGTGGTCTTGCTGCCGTACTCAATGAACTGGCAGGTATGACTTTATGTGGTGTAATGATTGATGAAGCTCTGGTACCGGTTGAGGAGCCGGTCAGAGGTCTGTGCGAAATACTTGGATTTGATCCTCTCACCCTTGCCAGCGAGGGCAGGATTATCATTGCTGCAGCAGCGGACGAGGCACAAAAGATCCTGAATATAATGCGTTCAGATCCCGCCGGGAGAGATTCATCAATAATCGGGGAGATAACCGTCGAAAAACCGGGCAGGGTAATCGTAAACAGTTCGACGGGAGGAAGACGATTTCTGGATATGCCATCAGGACTTCTCCTGCCGAGAATATGTTGAAACGAATGAGATGCATGAGATAAAAATTGCAGAAGAGCTATCGGTTATCGTGGTTGACAAGGCAAGGGAAGCCAGGCTTTCGGTTGTTGAAACCGTGAATGTCAGCTTCGGGCAGCTTGTCCAGATAGTACCTGATATATTTGAGTTTGCTTTCAGGGAAGCCGTGAGAGATACCGTTGCTGAAAAAGCGGCACTGAACATTGAGATCATTCCTCTGGAAATGAGATGCCTCTCATGCGGTGCGGAATATAACCCTGCGGAAAATTATCCTTCGTGTCGCGCATGCGGAGCATCTTGAAATTACTGTTGTACACGGGAAAGAATTATTTATAAAAAGTATAGAAGGAGAATGACTATGGAAATCAGGATCATGAAAAATATCCTTGACAGGAATCAGAATAAAGCTGATGAAGTCAGGAACCTGCTCGCGGAAAAAAATGTGAAAATGGTAAACATAATAAGCTCACCGGGAGCAGGGAAAACCACATTGCTTGAACGGACATGCGAAGCCCTGGGAGGGAAGATCAGGATTGGTATAATCGAGGGTGACGTTACCACTGACCGCGACGCCCAGAGACTAAAGAAATACGACATCCCGATTGTGGTAATAAACACTGAAGGGGGTTGCCATCTCGATTCCCACAGTATATCAAAAGTGATAGGGATGTTTGATCTTGACAAGCTTGATCTTCTTTTTGTGGAAAATGTGGGGAATTTAATATGTCCTTCAGAGTTTGATCTCGGCGAAGACTTCAAACTGGCTGTTGTAAGCACTGCCGAGGGAGATGATAAGCCGGCCAAATACCCTAGGCTTTTCAGCGAGGCCGGGGCAGTCATTTTGAATAAGACGGACCTGCTCCCTTATACAAATTTTAATATCGAGGCTTTTATAAAAGACCTTTCCGCCATCAATCCGCGCGTAACTCTTTTTAAAATCTCAGCCACCCGGGGAGATGGACTGCAAAGCTGGTTTGAATGGCTTGAGTATCAGATTAAATCTTCTCCCGCAGGCTGAATCCTGAACATACCCCGTACCCTGACGCAGTGCTTTTATTTGTTTATTTCTTAACAATAAACATGATATAAGTAAGGTTTTTCAATAGGTATTGTTATTATTTTCACAGCCAAATAAAAATCAGAAATTTCATTAATAACTTAATTACTTAAAAACCAAACAAAAATGTATCATACCGGTAATCTTGTGAAAGATCTGGCCGAGAAGCACGGCCGGCAGAGAGAGAGCCTGATGCCGATCCTTCAGGATATTGTCAGGAAACATAACTACCTGTCTGACGAAGCAATGGTAGAAGTTGCTACCGAGCTTGATATCTCAGCAGCTGAAGTATACGGGACGGCTTCATTTTACACATTCCTTGATACTCAGCCAAGAGGGAAAAATATTATCAGGGTGTGCAAAACAATAACATGCTCAATGAAAGGGAAGAATGATATAGTCAACACCCTTGAGGATATACTCAAGATTAAGGTTGGAGAGACCACCCCGGACAAGATGTTCACGCTTCTTGAGACCAACTGCATCGGGTGGTGTCATAAAGCTCCTGCGATCCTCGTCAATGACATGCCGTACACTGACCTGACCCCTGAAACAGTTATTGATGTGATAAAAGGTTATATGCGTAAATAACTCATAGAGAAAGACATGAAAAACAAAGGACTTAGCAAGGTAGACCTCATATTTGAAAATATAGACGCCAGAGAGGTTCTGACAAAAGCCTTCGCCATGACAAGCGAAGAAATCATCCAGCAGATCCTTGATTCGGGACTAAAAGGTCGGGGAGGTGCAGGTTTTCCTACGGGTTTGAAGTGGAAATATACTGCAGCTGAGAAAGAAACTGAAAAATATATCGTATGCAACGCTGATGAGGGTGAGCCGGGCACATTCAAGGACCGTGAGATACTTGACAAGGTTGCCTACAAAGTATACGGCGGGATGGCCATTGCAGGCAAAGCCATGGGAGCAAAAAAAGGATTTATCTATCTGCGCGGTGAATACAGGTTCCTGTTGCCGCAGCTCTATGTTGATCTTCATAAGTTTCATAAACTGATCAGTGAAATAGGGTACGATTTCAATATTGAATACCGTATGGGCAGCGGAGCTTACATCTGCGGTGAGGAGAGCGCTCTCTTTGAGTCTATAGAAGGATTTCGCGGTGAACCACGCAACAAACCACCCTATCCCACAACAAGCGGGCTATTCTACAAACCAACCTCGATAAACAACGTGGAGACACTTGTCACGGCCATGATGATTATGAAGATGGGCGGTGCCGAATATGTCAAACTTGGAACGAAAGACTCACGCGGATCAAAGGTGTTCTCCATCTCCGGAGATACACCTATCCCGGGTATCTTCGAGCTGGAGCTGGGTATGGGCGTTCAGGAGTTCGTGAATGAATTTGGCGACGGCGATACCAAGGCTGTGCAGGTGGGAGGTGCCTCAGGGTTCTGTGTCCCAAGAAAGAAATTCGGAGAGACAATAATAGGTTTTGAAGGCGTTCCGACAGGCGGTTCCATGAAACTGTTCAACAGTTCACGCTCAATGTACAACGTGCTTCACAATTACCTTGAGTTCTTCACTGAAGAGTCATGCGGCCAGTGTACACCTTGCCGGGTCGGCTGCCAGCAATTGCTCAAGGGTATTGAGAAAGTCAAAAAAGGCGAGGCAAAATCAACGTATCTGAATGAGCTGGTAAAGCTTGCCGACACCATGAAGGTGGCTTCAAAATGCGGCCTTGGTCAGTCAGTAGGCAATGCCTTCAGATCGATTGTTGAGAATTTCAGGGAAGAGGTTATTTATTAAAACAGAACAGAAGACTATGATAACACTTAAGATAAACGATCATCAGGTTCAGGTAAAAGAAGGAACAACAGTACTGAATGCTGCCAAGAGTTTGGGTCTCAATATTCCCACACTCTGTAATCATCAGGATCTGTGTGTTGCAGGCAACTGCCGTGTCTGTGTGGTGGAACAGAAAGGCGCCCGCACACTGATTGCCTCTTGTGCCATGCCCGCCTCAGAGGGAATGGAGATCTTTACAAACTCACTTAAAGTGAGGAATGCGCGCAAGCATATTGTAGAACTGCTCCTGTCAGAACACCGTGCAGACTGCACCAAGTGCTATAAGAACCAGAACTGCGAGCTGCAGACACTGGCAAACGAATATTCTTTCGGTGAACATATCTTCCTCGACCTGGTTGAAGATCATCCATATATCATTGACAGATCATCACCGTCATTCACCAAGGATGACAGCAAATGCATCAGGTGCCAGCGGTGTGTGAGAACCTGCTCCCAGCTGCAGCATGTATCTGCTATTGCAGTTGCCAATAAAGGCTCGAAACAGAAAATATCCTCGTTTCATGACAGACCTATGAGCCATGTCGTATGTACCAACTGCGGACAGTGTGTAAACCGCTGTCCGACGGGTGCACTTACTGAGAAGACATATATTGACCAGGTGTGGGATGCCATTTATGATCCCGAAAAGCATGTGGTTGTTCAGACAGCCCCTGCTGTAAGGGTGGCTTTGGGTGAAGACCTGGGCTATGATCCCGGGCAGAGAGTGACTGGCAAGATGGTCAGCGCACTGCGCCAGCTTGGTTTTGACTCGGTGCTCGACACCGATTTCACCGCCGACCTGACAATCATTGAGGAGGGAACAGAGCTGCTTACGAGGCTGAAAAGGGTGCTGGTTGATGGCGACAAGAGTGTTGCACTTCCCATGTTCACCTCATGCTCTCCGGGATGGATAAAGTTCATTGAACATAAGTACCCGCACATGCTGTCGAACCTCTCAACCTGCAAATCACCGCAGCAGATGTTCGGCGCCCTGGCAAAAACATTCTACGCACAGAAGCGCAATATTGACCCGTCAAAAGTGGTTTCTGTTTCCATCATGCCCTGCACAGCTAAGAAATATGAGGCTGACAGGCCGGAGATGAGATCGAGCGGCTACAAAGACATTGACTTCGTACTTACAACACGTGAGCTGGCAGTGATGATCAGGCAGGCAGGAATTGATTTCCGTACCCTTGAAGAGAGCAAATATGATTCATTCATGGGTGCTTCCACAGGTGCTGCAGTCATCTTCGGAGCTACCGGCGGCGTGATGGAAGCTGCTCTCCGCACTGCATACGAGATCGTCACCGGAAGAAGCGTTCCGTTCAAGAATCTGGATATTATTCCGGTACGCGGCATGGAGGGGGTAAAGGAAGCTACCATCAAGATTGAGGGCACTAAGGAAGAATGGAAATTCCTGGAAGGCGCTGAACTGAAAGTGGCTATCGCACACGGACTGGTGAATGCCAACAAACTTACCAAGGCGGTAAGTACCGGCAAGGCTTCATACCATTTCATTGAGATCATGGCCTGCCCGGGCGGATGCATCGGCGGAGGCGGCCAGCCTATCCCCACAAATATTGACATCAGGAAGAAGCGTATGGAGGCCATCTATATGGAAGACACCGGCATGCCCATCAGAAAGTCTCATGAGAACCCTGAAATAAAAGCAATATATGAGGAGTTTCTGATCGAGCCCAACGGGCATAAGTCGCACGAACTGCTTCATACCCATTACGTACAGAGAGAATCTTATTAATACGTAAAACGAAGAACCCTCGCTCAGGCGGGGGTTCTTTTTTATGTGTCACTAATGTTGCTGCCTACTGATTATCCGGCATTTTAGGATAGAGATCTTCCACCCTTACTTTATTTTCCTCTTCCGGAATTACCATGACAGCCGGGTCATCATCATTGTTTCTGAAATAAAGGATGAAGGCCAGAATTGGGAACACCGGCGTTACCAGTGCGGTTGCGAGAGCACTGAGACCGATATACAACGGGTTCTTTGCCATTTCGATCATGGCTGTGGCATCTCCCGGATCGGCAAGTGCCTTGAAAAAGGTACCGGAAAATGGCAGCATGATAAGGCCGGTTATCACGATGGCGATAACTATGATAATAAGTGCCAGAACGATAACCCATGCCATATTCGGCCAGAATCTATTGTGGGCAAGACTTAACGACCTGGATATTATCGTCCCCGGATTGCGGGTCTCGATAAGGGTCACCGGGAGGGCAAAGATGGCAACCGTCATGATATATACATACGGCGAAGAGTCCGGGCAGTACAAGTAAGACAAGCCCGATTGTCGTCAGCATGGTACCGGCGATACCAGAATACGATGAAGACAATAAGAACAGGAATCAAGGCAATCAGACTGCTCCTCAATACTTTCAATATCGTATTTTCCTGTCCGAGGGGCCTTTCAAGAATCCAGGCATGAAGCAGAACCCCGAACACAAACGTTATGATCAGCAGCAGCGAGTAAGGTACGACCATGCCCTTCATCATTTCCATGACCTGCTGAGGGTCACCTGTATAACCGGAGTACAATGATGACATATCAAATCCGGAACTGATTATCCCCGACAGGAGCCCCATTGTCACAGATATAATATACATTCCGACGAAATATTTTTTGTAGAAGGCCCATAGTTTTGACATGGCGCTGTCGAGGTCGTCAGCTCCTGCCAGCGGATGGTTACTGGTAATCATTCATTGTATTTGGGTTTAAAGTATAAGTAAAGATAAAAAAAATCAGTTCAGTATCTCAAGCATTCCCTTGATGTCAAGCTCGCCGAACGGGTTGGTCGATTCTATAAAGCGTCTCGGCAAGCTTCGATTTTTTCTCCTGGAGATGCTGTATCTTTTCTTCGATCGTGTCACCTGAAATATAACGGTAAACAAACACTCTTTTCTCCTGGCCTATCCTGTGGGCCCGGCTGAGGGCCTGTATTTCCGATGCCGGATTCCACCACGGGTCAAGGATGAAAACATAATCGGCTTCGGTGAGGTTGAGGCCCACACCTCCTGCCTTCAGGGAGATGAGAAAGACCTTGATCGAATCATCCTTTCTGAAACGGTTAATGACTTTCTCACGGTTCTGGGTAGAGCCTGTCAGCATTGAATATCCGATCCCGTTCCTGGTCAGCCACCCGGGAAACAGTTCAAGATGCTTGACGAACGATGAGAAGATGAGTATCTTATGTCCCTCTGAAATGACACTCTCAATATTACGCGTTACAGTGTCAAACTTGCCTGATCCGCCGTCATAGGTTTCATCGGTAAGGAGCGGATGGTTCGCAATCTGCCTGAGCCGCATCAGTCCCTGCAGAACAATGATGGCTGACTTTTCTGCCCCTACGCTTTCAATATTCTCGAGGATGCTGTTGCGCACTGCTGATTTTTCTCTTTCATAAATCGCCGATTGCTCCTCAGACATATCGCAGTGTACGACCTGTTCCGTGACCGGAGGAAGCTCCCTGACCACCATCTCCTTGGTCCTTCTCATGATGAACGGCTGTATGATTTTCCGCAGTCTCTTTTCCTTATCCTCTTCGTTATTTTTTTCAATGGGGCTGGCGAATTCTCTTTTAAAGAAGGCGAGCGAGCCAAGCAGACCGGGATTGACGAAGCTTAGCTGGGTCCACAGGTCGGTGAGTGAATTCTCAACAGGCGTGCCGGTGAGCACCAGCCTGTGTTCGGCCTTCAGCTGCATGACTGCCCTGTAAATATTTGAAGACGGATTTTTTATATGCTGACTCTCGTCCAGAACGACATAGAAGAAGGTCATCGCGGTAAAAAATTGTATGTCCTGGCGAACTGTATGATAGCTTGAAATAATGATGTCGTATTTTGAAAAGTGCGATGCTGACTTGAGCCTGCCGGTACCGTGATGGATAAGGGCTTTCAGTGACGGGCAGAATTTTACTATCTCGTTATACCAGTTATGGCTCAGTGAGGCAGGAACAATTATGAGCGAAGTGGTACTGTTGCCATTGCTGCCGAAAAGAGCCATCTGGCTGTCTGTTTTCTCTTCCGTCTAATTCCCTGTTCTCCTTGTTCCATTGCAGGAGAGCGAGGGTCTGAACAGTCTTACCGAGGCCCATGTCATCGGCAAGACATCCTCCGAGGTTATTCGTCTGCAAAAAATGAAGCCAGCTCAGCCCTTCGATCTGATAGGGACGCATCTCAGTCATTAATCTGTCAGGAGGGGAGAGGACGGGCAGTTCTTCAGGCACATTGAGCTTTTCCAGTTTAAGGCATATGTCACAACCGGCTCCTGACATCACTTCGCTGATGATACCGAAATGCTGCTTATGCACCATCAGGCTCTCCTCGTTGTCTCTTCCCATCTCAAAGAGACTCCTGTAGCGCGTGAACCACTCTTCCGGAAGCACTGCCACTGTGCCGTCAGGTAAAATGTATTCGCGAATACCCTCCAGTATGTTCTTTCTCAGCCGTGTGAAAGGGATACTGTACTGGCCTATCTGTACGACAGCTTTCAGGTCAAACCAGTCATTGACAAGCTGATGGCTCAGCTTTATCTCAACCGGCTCAAGGCTGTAGGGGCTGCCAAGACTGCCAGTACGGAGAATGAAGCCGGCATCAGTCAGCCTTTTCCTGTTGACGGCAACAGTCTCAATAAGATCGTAGATGGCATCACCGTTACCTTCCCTTGTGCCCGGCGTCATGAAGTTAATGCCGTCTTCCGAGAAAAGTCCTGCATCATCAAGGGCTCTCATGCACTTCTTTTCCCATTCGCGGTCGCGCTCTTTCCTGCGGAAGATGAACTTCCCGCCCTCGTTGCTGAATGATGTGAAGTGTGTCATATCTTCAGGGAAAAAGACATCATGTTCATCATACCTGAACTTCAGGATGGCAACAGGCAGACCCCTGATGCCCTTCTCAATTGTCAGGTAAGCCTGCCTGACAGCTTCCCCCTGCTCAATAACGAACCCCTTGCCGGTAACTTTATGATCATTAATGACCGAAAGGACAAATGTGCCGAAGTACTTTTCTTCAGTTGAAGGGTTGATTGTGATACTGCTGCGGGTGAGAAAAGGCTTCAGCTTCGTGCCTTCAATGTCAGAGACGAAATAAATGAAGTGGTTTACCCTGATGACACATGGTTTGTTCGAGAGAATTTCAACTGTCGATTTGCGGAGGTCTAAAGGCTTGCCTTCCGCTTCAATGAACAGGCAGTAGCTGCTGCCTTCCGAATACCGGTTGAAACTGAATACCGGCAAGGCGGGTTCATGGGCGATGACCAGTCTGTCTTCGGGGTGGAGGCTCGTGATTTTTGTTTTTTGAAGATAGACCGGTATCTCCTCATTCTGCGCTATATGCAGGCTGTGATGGATACGTGCCTCAATAAAAGGCTTGATGAGCTGTTCAAACTCACTGTCGGTAACCTTCTCAATGAATTCCCTTGCATCACGGTGTTTTGAGAAAAGCTTGAAGAGGTTACGGTCGGAGTATTCATTTATCAGCCGCACCAGCTCGCTTTCTTCATTGTCAAGATGTGACAGAGTTACCCTGTCAGGATGGGGTGAGAGCGGTTCGGTCATACGGTAATAGGCAACACCTGGCATCCGTTCAATAATGTAGGGCAGCAAAACGGAACCCCAGCGCCGGTGTTGTGTCAGCACCAGCACAAAAAGCCTTTCATATTCTCTCTCCCCGGCGGGCAGCATCTGCAAAAAGATAGAATCTGCAATGTAAAGAATATTTTAATAACTTGCCGTACTTGTTTGTAATCACTGAATAAAATGAAAAAGTTATTAATATTCAGCGCATTAGCCTGGAGTTGTTTTATCGTTACCGCGCAGGAGATACCTCTCACCGGAGGGTGGAGAATGAAGATAGCCTCAGACGTTACGGCAGACGGTTCACAGCTGACATTGAGTGAGCCTGACATGGCAGGCTGGCTGATTGCCACCGTGCCGGGTACGGTGCTGACGACGCTGATCAATAACAAAGTGATGCCTGACCCTTATTTTGGTATGAATAATGCAACAATACCGGATGTTTATACCGAGGGCAGGGACTATTACACTTACTGGTTTTTCACGAGATTTTCTACCGAGAGCCTCGATTCCACAAAGCAGGTATGGCTTAATTTCAGAGGTATAAATTATTTTGCTGAGATCTGGCTTAACGGCAGACATGTAAACGTGAACAGGCATGAGGGCATGTTCCTCCGTGAAAAATACAATATCACCCCTTACCTGAACAGGGTCGGCTCGAACCGTCTGGCCGTCCTTGTTGAACCGCCGGCCAACCCGGGCAATCCTAACGGAGGCCAGGGGGGTGACGGTATGATAGGACGTGATGCGACGATGCAGTTCACTGCGGGCTGGGATTGGATTCAGCCTGTCAGGGACCGTAATACAGGTATCTGGGATAAGGTTTCGATTGAGGTCACCGGTGATGCGGATATACGGAATACCTTTGCCAGGACACGCGTGCCGGGAGCCCGGCTTCCGGGCGAACTGCAGGATCCTGCCTTCGTCACATTCTCGGCAGAGATCGAAAACCCGACAGATAAGATAATAGAGGGTGATGCTATTGTTTTATTCCTGGGCAGGAAAGAAAAGAAGAAGTTAAAACTGGAGCCATCCTCAACCGTTACCGTGACCTTCGGCGAGATTAAGGTGACAGACCCCCGCATCTGGTGGCCAAACGGAATCGGACAGCCCGCGCTCTACCCGGCAGTAATTACCTTCGAGACCAGGGATGAAGTTGCGCTTGACAGGGAAGACCTTATGTTTGGCTTCAGGGAAGCGGGCAGTTATTTCGACGACAAAACAGGTTCACGGGTGTTTACCATCAACGGACAGAAGCTATTTATCAGGGGTGCCAACTGGATAGCATCGGATGCTTTGCTCCGCCTGAGCGCGGAAAGGTATGATGCCGAGGTGAAGATGCACGCCGAGATGAATATGAATATGATCAGGGTTTGGGGCGGATCGATATTTGAGAGACCTGAGTTTTACGATGCCTGCGACAGAAATGGCATACTTGTGTGGCAGGATTTGTGGATCACCGGCGACTGCAACGGCAGATGGCCTGATCCTTCAAAAAATGAGAGTCAGGAACGCCGGCGCGAGTATCCGGATGACGATTTTCTCTTTTTAAGATCACTGGAAGATCAGCTGAGAATGACCCGCAATCACCCGTCACTGTATCTCATCTGCGGTGGCAATGAATTTCCCCCGCCACCGGGACTGGACACGGTTGTTAAAAAAGCTGTTGACAATCTCGGCGGACTTTGGGTTTACCTTGATGAATCAACATCGCCTGACCTGATTAAGAACACCAAAGGCGGCACCGCCGACGGCCCTTATAAAATCCAGGAGCCGCTCTGGTTCTTCACGGAAAAAGGATTTCCATTCAATCCGGAGATAGGATCGGTGGGCATGCCCAACATTGAGACACTGAAAAAGATCATGGAGGAAAAGGATCTTGTTCCTCCCACCGGTGATACTGTCAATGAAGTCTGGAAATATCACAAGTACCTGGGCTACGGCGACATGATAAGCAGTATGGGGGAGGTGAGTGACCTGAAGGATTTTGTCACCCGGGCACAGATAGCAGGTTATGATCAATACCGGTCACTGATTGAAGGACATAACTCCCATATGTGGGACTGGTACACAGGTGTGCTGGTGTGGAAGAGTCAGAACCCGTGGCCGGCTCTGAAAGGACAGTTCTACGACTGGTTTCTTGACCAGAACGCTGGATTTTACGGGTATAAACATGGTGCTGCACCAATTCATCTTCAGTTTAATCCTGTCGACTCAGCGGTTTATATAGTCAATGCCACACCCAAGGAACGTAAGGGTGTCAGGCTGGAGGCCCTGCTTGCTGATGAGAATGGCAGGCAGATTTGGAAAAAGGCTCAGGACGGCAGTGTCCCGGCCAACAGTGTCGTTAAGTTATGGGATGTTGACCTGCGGGGTACTCCTGCATTGATGCAAATACTGAAATTGAGGATCACATATGTCTCTACCGGGCTGCCCATGGATGACAATACTTACTGGTTACCCTATAACGATGACAGAACAGCTTTTACGAAACTGCCGGAGGCAAGGGTTGTTGGTCAGATGATGAAGAGCAATAACGGCAAGTTCACAATCGACCTGGCAAACAGCGGCGAAGTGGCGGCTTTCTTTGTCCGGATGAAGGTTATCAGGGCTACCGACCGGGAGATCGTCACTCCGGTATTCTATGACGATAATTATATTGTTCTGTTGCCTGGCGAAAAGAAGAGCATTACCGTCGACACCTCAATGTTGACTGAGGAGAATAAAAGCACACCCCTGCTCCTTCACCTTGAAGGTATTAACCTTCCGGTGCAGGTGATCAGGCTATAAGCGTGTTGCGGGTTATATTTATTAGGGTATGAGAAATGTTTCCCCTCCTCAGCGAGGAGGGGTGTCCCGGAGCCGAAGTGATCGGGAGTCGCGGGGGTGGTCAGTTAGTATCAGAGGATTGTTATATTTTTTATTTCTTTGCAGCAAAACAGAAACTCATGAAGCATAAGATAGAATCGACCTGGCAGGGTAAGAAGAAGTTCGACGCGGTGGTGAACGGACATCATGTGATAATGGATCTGCCGGAAGAAGTCAGGCGGTGAAGATGCCGGCCCGCAGACCGAAGCCTCTGATGCTTGTTGCACTGGCAGGATGCACCGGGCTTGATGTAGTATCATTAATGAAAAAAATGAGACAGGAGGTCGAATACTTCAACCTGATTGTTGAGGGAGATACAGAAGAAGAGCATCCAAATGCCTTTGTGAAGATGCATATCATCTATGAACTCCGCGGAAAGGATCTCGACCCGGAAAAGATTGAAAAGGCAATCAGCCTGTCAATGGAGCGGTATTGCGGTGTCTCGGCCGTTTACAAAAAGGCGGATATTCAGATCACACATGAGGTAAGGATCCTTTAAGGTTAAAGGATAAAGGATAAAGGATAAAGTACTTATCTGCCTTTACCTGCTCTGGCTGCCTCGTAATCCGGAGCCTCGAGGAGGTTATTGAAATCCGCGGATGGCCTGATACGGCCGAAAGAATCCCAGTATGCTGCTTTTGTCATTGATTCCCAATGTATGGCTCCGTTGTAATATTGAATATTGTTAAATATTCCAAGCGACATCAGTAGCAGGTACACTGTGATAATTCCGGTTCTGATCCATCTTCCTGCCGGAAGAAAAAGCACCGGAGAGCAGAGCTGCGGCAGAGACAGCCATCAGGGCATAGCTGTCGATGAACGCTCTCTGGCCAAAGCCGCCTCCGTACCACCAGCACCACCATGAAAGAATTATGTAGATGTTCAGCGGTACGAATACGGTGACAGGTAGCGCATGCGGCGAACGCTTCATCCACAGTGATATAATCCCGGCGAAAGCGAACAGCAGGAGGGGTGTATATATGAACAGGCCCTTGCGGTAGCTGAAGAGGCCTTTGATTATTGCAGGGTCACCGAAGAAGAACCTTTCGTCACTGCCGTAAGAGAAATAGAGCCAGTGGCCGGTCATCTCCTTCCAGTATATCATCTGCGGCACCCACACCAGCACAACCATCAGCAGCATCAGTAGAGATGTACCTGTAGTCTGCTGCCAGTTCCCTGATCCTGTTTTTCAGGTCTTTTCCAGATATCACTCCGTAAAAGAGGAAGAAAATGATGATGATAATGATTCGTCGGTCTGATCAGTGATATCAATCCCAGCAACAACCCTAACCGCACTCCGCTCCATGCCCTGCGCCCCGAGTCACGTGCTCCGAGCTCCGAGCTCCCTGCCCTGTGCTCCCTGCCCCCTGCTCCGTGCCATTGCATTGAGTACCATACAAATACACTTATGAGCGCAAACGAATAAACGTGTGACATCGTTCCCTGAAAGAGCGTGTACCAGTAGAGGTTTGTGCCAAAGGCAAATCCTGCCAGTACCAGTGATGCCACTATATCTGAATAATGAGTGAGCAGGATTCTCCGGAGATAGATTAAGCCGGTAAGCAGATAGAAAAGCGCGCTAACAAGAAGGAAGAATTTGTAAGGTTCAGAGTAACCCCCGGCATCGGCACCGGTTATCAGGGCGGTGATGTGTCCTGCAATGAAGAAGGGCAGCCACATGACAGAGAGTCCCATGGTTGTTTTTATGAGATACTTTCCGTCAGGACCCTTTTCCGGCCAGAAGACAAACTTGTGAGGGCCGTCATATCCGTCCGTAAAGCTCAGCGAAAGATCGTTATATATAAAGGTTGCCGGCAGGTAAGCGTAGTACGAAATGGCATCCCACTCAATGACCCGCTGCTCTTCCTTCCAGTGTTTTACATTCAGCATGTTGACGGTCATGAATGTGATTATGAAGGCTACAGTGAGAGCTGACAACCAGCTTTTTCCGTCGAGGCCGTACCTGACGGTTTTACCCAGAATTCCTATGCCGTCACTTATTCTGAATTTCTTACCCTCGGTTTTTCTTCTCGGGATGTATCCGACATCGCATTCACCGTAAGCAGTGGTACTGTCACGAAGAGATGCCATCATCAGTTCCGTTTCAAATCCGAACCGTCTCTCCCGAATTTTTAGCCGGTCGAAAAGGTTTTTCCTCACAGCTTTATATCCGCATGTGATGTCCGTTATTTTCCTCCCGGTGATCAGCGACGCAGCAAATGAAAAGATCCTGTTCGCAGTTGTTGCCGGTAAGGCATGAACGGGGTACTTCTGCCCTGACCTGAAGCGTGTCCCGCTGACGATATCGAGATTTTTGCGGTGCATCATCTCAAGCAATGCGGGAATATCTGCAGGATTAAGTTCAAGATCAGCATCCTGAATAACTATAGTATCACCGGTTGATATTCTGACACCAGCGGCCACTGCTGCACCTTTCCCGCTGTTGACAGGGAGCCGGATAAGTTTTGTCACAAGGTTGGTTGTCCTGATAGTCTTCAGTCAGTTCAGCCGAGCCATCTGTAGAACAGTCGTCGACAATAATAACCTCCATACTCTCCACAAAATCAGGCATGGGCGTGTCCCTCAGCCTGTCGAGTGTTTTGGTGATCACGTCGGCCTCGTTGTATACCGGTATGATTACGGAAAGGTGCAAGGTTAACTTTTAAAGGTGAAAGGTTAAAGTTACTACAGATCAGGCAATGCGCAATAGAGGACCGGGCGTTAATTCCCGACAATGTATGTCGGGATAGCGAGGAGACAGACTGCAGGGGAGACAATATAGGCAATATGCAATAGGCAGTTGTGTGATAGTGAGGGAAAAAAATGAGTCCCGTCAGGGACTGTAAATTCAGTTCAGGCTATTGCCTTGTTACCTGCTGCCTAATGCCAGAATATGATAGTGAGAAGAAATAATGAAATATTATGATTAAGAATAAAGTGAATAGATTGAATGGTTAAAATATAAAAAAGTTTTATGAAGAAATTAGTTATGATTGCCTAAGAAGAATGCGTGAGAAAAGAATAATGGAGATTTATTAAGCTTCGTTGTATACCGGTATAATAATTGAAAGGTGCAAGGTAAAGGCTAAAGGTTAAAGGTTAAAGTTAGCAGGGATTAGGCAATAGACAAATAAATATTAAAACGGAGTGACCTGAAATAAGGGCTGCGTTTCACTATTTTTTTGTCTTTGATACGATGTCACTGCGATTTGACCATGTGCAACCCATGGGTCAGACATTGAAGGGAAGAGCTGGATTCTATATTTTTATTTTTCTTAGTCTCAGTGCATTCCAAACAACCGAGAGTGAGCTGAAACTCATGGCTGCTGCGGCGATCATCGGGTTAAGCAGCGGTCCCCCGAAGAGGTACAGTGCACCCATGGCTACCGGGATACCCAGGATATTGTAGAAAAATGCCCAGAAAAGGTTTTGCCTTATATTGCGAATTGTAGCCCTGCTGAGTTTAAGTGTCTTAACCACGTCACGCAGATCACTTTTTATCAGCACTATATCAGCGGCCTCCATCGCGACATCCGTCCCTGAACCTATGGCTATGCCCACGTCTGCTGCGGCAAGAGCAGGAGCATCATTGATTCCGTCACCGACCATAACCACTGTTTTACCCTCCAGCCCGAGCTTTCTTATTTCCTCTGCCTTATCGCCGGGCAGAAGTCCGGCGATCACTCCTGTAATTCCTGCCTCGCCTGCTATATGCCTGGCAGTGCCATTGCTGTCACCGGTTATCATCATCACATCATGTCCCATCGCGATCAGCTCCTGTACCGCTTCGCGTGATCCCGGGCGAAGCGTGTCGGCCACAGCAATCAAACCTTCGCATTTGCCGTCCACGGCAACATAAAGTAATGTCTTCCCTTCTGAGGCAAGTCTTACCGAAGTCTTGAAAGTTGCCTGCAGGTCAATTTTTCTCTCTTCCATCAGCCTTCTGCTTCCGACAAGTAAATGAAGACTTTTGGTGAATGCCTCAACACCATAGCCCGGCATGGCTGTGAACCTCTCAGGATCATTGCATGCCACTCCGGTCTGTTCTGCGTATGCCGTCACGGCCTTGCCTGCGGGGTGCTCTGACCGTCTCTCAGCGGATGCCGTCAGGGCAAGAAGGCTTTTCTCATCATGGGTGCCTGTCACGATTATGTCAGTTACAACCGGTCTGCCGGTGGTAAGGGTTCCGGTCTTGTCAAGTACTATCATCGTTGCTTTCCGCACTGTCTCGAGAGCCTCCCCGGTCTTGATCAGTATGCCCTGCTCGGCACCCCTGCCGGTGCCGACCATGACTGCCACAGGTGTTGCCAGTCCCAGTGCGCACGGACAGGCAATTATAAGCACTGAAATCAGAATGGTGAATGCCAGGCGAAAATCGCCCGTGGCAATAAGCCATCCCCCGGCTGACAGTACTGCGAGTGTCATCACCACGGGAACAAAGATTCCGGAAATCCTGTCAGCCATCCTGGCTATAGGGGCTTTCGACCCCTGTGCATCTTCAACGAGTTTTATGATCCGGGCAAGTGTGGTCTCGCTGCCTACCCTGGTAGCTCTGAAAACGACGGATCCATGCATGTTGATGCTTGCCCCCGTGACTTCAGAACCAATACTCTTTTCAACTGGTGTGCTCTCGCCTGTGAGCATCGATTCATCGACTGTTGTTTCTCCTTCAGTGACTGTTCCGTCAACAGGGAAGCGTTCGCCCGGCCGGACAATGACAAGATCGTCAGGCACAACCTTAGAGGCTGGTACCGTCTTCTCTTTCCCGTCACGACGGACAGTGGCAAGCTGCGGTGCAAGTGAGAGTAACTTCTGGATTGCACTGCCTGCCCTGCCTTTTGAGCGTGCCTCGAGATATCGGCCCGTTGTGATCAGGGTCAGGATGGCAGCGGCGGATTCGAAATAGAGATTATGCACATGATGTGTATCACCTCCAATAATACGTACTGTTGCGTACAGGCTGTAAAGAAATGCCGCACCGGTACCCATAGCAACAAGGGTATCCATCCCGGGGTTACCCCTGGAGAGGGTCTTGGTGCCAGTATAATAAAAGTTCCATCCGGTGGCGATAACCGGCATCGTCAGCAACAATTGAATAAGTGCGAATACTACCGGATTGTTATCAGGGGAGATGGCACGGGGCAGAGAAACCCCCGCCATATGCGACATGGTAAGTATTAAAAGTGGTATAGTGAAAATGGCTGACCAGATCAGTCTGTCTTTCAGCTTTTCCTGCACCGGGCGGGTGACCTTACGTTCTTTTTCATCATCGATGGCCTTGTAACCTGCCTTGTCGACAGCCTCCATGATCTGATTGAGAGAGGCCTGTCTCTCGTCATACTTGACTGTCAACCGGCCTGTTGCCAGGTTTACACCGGCAAATGATATACCTTCTACCTTCTTTGCAGCTTTCTCCACGTTAACTGCGCATGACGCGCAATTCATCCCCTCGATGGTCAGTGTCTTGTCTTTCATTAGATGCCAAAGTTACATTAACTAAAACATTGCGGCGTTGGAAATGTTCCGGTTAAAATCAAAAAAGAGGCTATATTTGCAGCATTCCGCTTTCATCACTGATTTCTCCGCCAAACGGGCGCACCGGAATGTCGAAGAATGCTGAGGCGGATAATAGGAGAGATGCCAGAGTGGTCGAATGGGGCGGTCTCGAAAACCGTTGTCCGGGTAACTGGACCGGGGGTTCGAATCCCTTTCTCTCCGCAACACATGAATGACCCCGCCATCGGCGGGGTTATTTATTTTGCCGACAACGCGTTGAAAGCTTGCTTTCAAAAGCGGTGGAGGAAAAATAAATAAGACCTGAAAGGTCATTCATGTGTTGCAGGGCCTCCCGCGAGGGTGAGGGATCACCAGAAAAGCAGGTAATCCCATCTGAGGACAGCTCATGAGGAGTTGATATGGTCTGCAGGTTCCCCCGTAGGGATCATGAGCGTAGCGAATAATCTCTCCAGGTGCATCTGGTAATCCCCGCCCGGTGAATGAAATTACTTCCGATAAAGCGCATCAAAAGAAAAAAGCCATCTCTTCGCTCATATGATTGAAAGGATGGCCTGGACCAAAAAAACAGTATTGCTTATTCTTTCGTAAACCTCTTAATGGCTGTTGACCCGGGAGTAAAAAACCTTATGAAGTAAATACCGCGGGGAAGCTGACTGACAGGTATACTTAAATGATCCTGATTGTCACAGGTTTCGGAAATATGCTTATTACCCATCACATCAAAGATCTCTATCCGGGTTACATTCACAATATTGTCTATAAAAAGATCAGAAATAACAGGCACAGGATACAGTTTAATCTTTTGGGCAAAGCTTACTGTAATTGAGTCAGGATTAACAGTCTTAACGTCTTTTGATATCTCTGTTAAAGGTGCCTGGCCTGAGGCAACGCCAGTGGCAAGAATTATTGCGGTGATGAGAATTACAAAATCATACAGGGGTAGAGATCTCTTCATAAGCATCTGTTTTTCATATTTACTATTTCCAAAATCACTACAGGGGGTAAATTTAATAATACAAAGCTTATGTTAAACTCAAATCTTTGTTCAAAAGTTTCATTTTTGACTGAGTTATTCACATCAAGCGATTCATTTAACCAATCACGCATTAAATATTAAGCAAAGCAGCTGCCGGCCTACATACCCTGTAGGTCAGCCTGTGGGCCTGTAAGGTATCAGAATCATTATAATTTTTGCATCTGACTAAAACATGCGTATTGTCACAGGTAAGATCTGACAAAAAAATTATCTTAGCCGCCGCTTTAAAATGATTCATAAACAATTAAAAAACAATAGCGTGAAAAAAATCATTATCATCCTGATTGCTGCATTTGCTGCGGTTGTTTCATGTACTTCAGAGAAAAAAGGAACAGTCAATCCATTCTTCACCGAGTGGCAGACACCCTTCGGAGTGCCTCCTTTTGACCAGATACATAATAAGGATTACATGCCTGCAGTTGACTCAGCCATCACCCTGGCCAAAACTGAGATAGCAGCCATTACCGCCTCCACCGAGGCGCCGACATTCGCAAATACAATTGCAGTATTCGATCGCAGTGGTCAGTTGCTGAATAAGGTGGCATACGTCTTTTACGCACAGGCCGGTGCCAACACCAACGACAGCATTAAAGCAACCGAGATGGAGCTCGCTCCGAAAATGTCAGCCTACAGCGATGAGGTGCTGCTCAATGCAGAACTCTTTAAGAGGATCAGGACAGTTTATGAAAACAGGGAGAACGAAAAACTTAACGACGAGGAACTCTACCTTCTTGAGAACCTTTACAAAAGCTTCGTCCGCAACGGTGCTCTCCTGAACCCGGCAGACCAGGAGACCCTGAAGAAATTCAACCAGGATATTTCAGTGCTTGCAGTAAAATTCAATCAGAATGTACTTTCGGAGACAAATGATTTCAAGCTTGTCATAGATAATGAAGCTGACCTGGCCGGACTGCCTGAGAGTGTAATTGCCAATGCCGCAGAGATGGCCAGCGCTGACAGCCTCGAAGGCAAGTGGGTCTTCACCACCCAGAAACCCAGCATGATACCCTTCCTGCAGTATGCTGACAACCGCGATCTCCGCAAAAAACTGTACGACGCATACCTTAACCGCGGCAACAATGGAAACGAGTATGACAACAACCAGGTGCTTGCTGACCTGGTCAGACTGAGGGCTGACAGGGCGAAGCTTCTGGGATACAAGACACATGCCCATATAAATCTTGAAAACAGGATGGCCAAGACACCTGAGAATGTCTTCGCCCTTCTGAACGGGTTGTTCGCCAGATCGCAGAAGGTAGCCATTCGCGAGCGTGATGAGATGCAGAAGATCATAGACAGCGAAGGCGGCAAATTCAAACTTGAGCCTCAGGACTGGTGGTATTACGCCGAGAAACTGCGCAATGCAAAATATAATCTTGATGAAAATGAGCTTAGACCTTATTTCAGCCTTGACAACGTACGCGACGGTGCCTTTGCCGTGGCAAACAAACTTTACGGAATTACCTTTACCCGTCTCGAAAACATGCCTCTCCCTCATCCTGATGCACAGGCTTTCGAAGTGAAGGAAGCCGACGGCAGTCACCTCGGTGTCCTCTATATGGACTTCTTCCCGAGGGAGAGCAAAAGCCAGGGTGCATGGTGCGGTGGTTACCGTGATCACAGGGTGCTAGACGGCAAGGAGATAACTCCGGTAGTGACCATAGTGGGCAACTTCACCCCTCCGGCACCGGATGAGCCCGCACTGCTGAGCATGGATGACGTGAGCACACTCTTCCACGAGTTCGGCCATGGGCTTCAGGGTCTGTTCTCTGCCAATACCTATTCAAGCACCTACACCGCTCAAGACATTGTCGAGCTGCCTTCACAGATAATGGAGCATTGGGCCACCCAACCGGAGGTCCTTAAAATGTACGCCAAACATTATAAAACCGGAGAAGTCATTCCCGACGAGCTGGTTGAAAAAATAAAAAACAGCAGTTACTTTAACGTTGGATTTGACAATGTGGAGATCATGGCCGCATCATTGCTCGATATGGCTTACTATTCACTCGAAGCTCCTGCAGTCGTTGACGTACAGAAATTTGAAAAGGAGACGATGAAGAAATTAGGTCTGATCCCCGAAATTGAACCAAGATACCGGAGCACTTACTTCCTTCACATCATTGACGGGTATGATGCAGGCTATTATGTGTATACATGGGCTGCAGTGCTCGATAATGACGCCTTTGAAGCATTCAGGGAAAACGGAATATTTGATCAGGCCACAGCAACATCATTCAGGACCAACATTCTTGAAAAGATGGGCATCATGGACGCTGAACAGCAGTACCTCAATTTCCGTGGCCGTGAACCGCAGATAGAACCGATGCTGAGAAACAGGGGACTGAATTAAGGAAAAAGGTTCATGGCCGTTAATTAATATCTTTACGGCTGTGAGAGAAAAAGCCAACATCATCCCCCTGGCAGGCCTGGGTCTCACGGAAACGGAGGACCTGCTGGCGCGTACTGACATTGAACGCCGTTACGCCCGCCGTATACTGTACTGGATATACAAAAAGGGCATCACGGCATTCAGTGAAATCAACGACATTCCCAGAGTGGTGCTGTCAGCTCTTTCGGAAAGCTTCAGCACCGGTCTCAGTAAGCCTGTATCAGAAGTTGTTTCCGCAGACGGAACGGTCAGATATCTTTTCACAACAGATGAAGGCCTTCTCCATGAATCAGTTTACATTCCTGACGGCAGGCGCGAAACGTTATGTATTTCAGTTCAGTCAGGATGCCGCATGGGCTGCAGCTTCTGTGCAACAGGACAGAACGGATGGAGAGGTAACCTTACAGCCGGTGAAATTGTCAACCAGGTTGTCAGCCTGCGGCATAAAGTGACTCATGTGGTCCTTATGGGAATGGGTGAGCCAGGCGATAATATTGACGAAGTAATAAAGGCATTAAGGGTGCTCACCGCTGAGTGGGGAATGGCAATAGGAAAGAGGAGGGTGACCGTTTCAACTGTTGGCATCACACCTGCGGTAAAAAGACTTCTGGATGAAACAGAATGTAACATCACCCTCAGCCTCTATTCTCCTTTCCCTGAAGAGAGACTGGAGGCAATACCGGCGGAGAACGTATGGCCTTTCAAAGAAACCCTGAATCTGATGAGGACAACTATGACAGACCGGGACAGGCGTTTTACTGTCGCGTACGTCATGATAAAAGGGAAAAATGACACGGATAAGCATCTTGAGGAACTAGAAAGGTTACTTTCGGGAACAGGCATCAGAGTCAATCTTCTTCCTTATCACAACACGGGAACAGACGGTGACCTGAGCGCTGACAGTGCGACAATGATGAGATTTAAACATCGTCTGGTAACCTCCGGGGTCGGTGCTTCAGTGCGTAAATCCAGAGGCCTGGATATTGAGGCTGCATGCGGCATGCTGGCAGCGGGCATGAGAGCAGGGGCGCATCCTGGGGCAACGGTCAGCATCCGGAGGTCAGCAACCGGAAGAAATCATAAAGAATTAACAGATAATAGAACAGACATGAGAAAACCGTCATTATTACCCCTTGCTGCAATGATACTTATTTGCAGTTGTTCAGGAAAGAATCCGGAAATGAAAAACAGTTACAACATTATTCCTGCACCGGCTGAGCTGATAATGCTTAATGGTGCGTTCACGGTTGACGATAAAACCGCCATTGTGGTTTCCCCACTGACAGGTGAGACAGCCCTTGCAGCCCGGTTCATGGCTGATATGTTAAGTAAGAGCGCAATGATCACTCTTCCCGTCATCGATAAAGCGAAAGCAGGAAACAACAGTATATTAATGATTATTGACACAACCCTTACAACCGGCCCGGAGGGTTATGTTCTTGAGGTCACGAAGAAAAAAATCGAACTCAGGTCGACTACTGCAGCAGGGCTGTTCCACGGTGTACAGACCATCAGGCAGCTTCTTCCTCCGCAGGTGGAGGTGGCAGGCGGACTTGCCGGAGAGATCAGACCTGTGGTGCCGGCCTGCGTGATTACCGATGAGCCCAGATTCAAATACCGCGGTATGCACCTCGATGTGTGCCGCCATATCTTTCCGGTGGAAGAAATAAAGAAATATATTGACGTACTCGCCCTGCACAAGTTCAATACGTTCCACTGGCATCTGACCGATGACCAGGGTTGGAGGATTGAAATAAAGAAATATCCCAATCTCATGACCGTTGGCTCACAGCGCAAGGAAACCCTTGTTGGTCACGGTGGCAGACCCCCGTTTGTTTATGACGGCATACCTCACGGAGGTTACTTTACTCAGGAAGAAATCAGGGAGATAGTGAAGTACGCATCAGACCGCTTCATCACAATCATCCCCGAGATTGAAATGCCCGGTCATGCTATGGCCGCACTGGCATCATACCCTGTCCTGAGCTGCACCGGCAAACCGGTGGATGTCATGACACGATGGGGCGTATTTGATGATGTCTTCTGCGCGGGCAAGGACACCACCTTTGCTTTTCTTGAGGATGTAATTGACGAGGTTGTGGAATTGTTCCCGTCAGAGTATATACATATAGGAGGTGATGAATGCCCGAAGGTGCGCTGGGAGAAATGTCCCGCATGCCAGAAGAGAATGAAGGATGAGGGTCTGAAGGATGAACATGAGCTGCAGAGCTATTTTGTGACCAGGATGGAAAAATACATCAATTCAAAAGGGCGAAAGATTATAGGCTGGGATGAGATACTTGAAGGAGGACTGGCCCCGGAGGCAACAGTGATGTCATGGCGTGGAATAAAAGGAGGGGTCGAGGCAGCCAGGATGGGGCATGATGTGATTATGACTCCCAGCACACATCTGTATCTGGATTATTATCAGAGCGAACCTGAAGGCGAACCTCTGGGAATAGGAGGCTACTTACCGCTTGAGTGGGTTTACTCATACGAGCCCCTGCCTGATGAACTGACACCTGAGGAACAAAAATATGTGCTTGGCCTGCAGGGTAACATCTGGACCGAATACATCTCCACCCCGGAGCATCTTGAATATATGGCATTCCCGAGAGCCTTTGCCATTGCCGAGACAGGGTGGACACCCGCAATGAAGAAGGACTTCGAGGATTTCCTTGCAAGGTTCACGGCCCAGAAAGAGAGGTATGACCTCATGAATATTAATTACTTCAGGGGCGAATACCGGAATATCCGGGGAAGGACAGAATAGTCAGGAATTTATTTTGCGGGATTCAGCAACTGAAGCATATATTCAGTGACAAACCTGCCGTCAGTCCGTACCCATTCTTTTTTTTCGGCGCTGCGGACAAAACCGTGGTGCAGGAAGAGGTTCATGCTTTCTTCATTGCCTTCGAGGATATTACACCACAACTGATGCAGGTTGAGTGTCTCAAAGACATATCTGATGATGCATTCCAGGGCTGCCGAACCGTAACCTTTTCTCCTGTCGTCCGGGTCAGCGATGAGTATGCCTACGCCAGCCCTCATGTGAAAATGATCAAAATCGAAGAGGTCAATCGTCCCGACAGTTCTCTTTCCGGAAGTGACATCAATCATCAGCCTCAGCTGTCCTGTCTCGAAAAGACTCTTGTGTGAATTGGCAATATACCGCTTCAGTGTATACCTGGAATAGGGAACAAGCGTATTGCTCTGTTTCCAGTTTGCTTCCTCATTCTCCCAGGTGTAAAGGAGTTCCAGATCCTCAGGTTCAACCGCTCTCAGCCTGACACTGTCACTTTCGAGAATCATCTCTGTATACTTTCTTGACGAAGATATCGTTTGGATATCCCAGCCTGAGTAACCTGGCAACTTCCTCATATGCTTTCGGCTTCGTGTCAAAACGCCCGGTGACGTAACGGTAGAACTTGTCCTGGCGATTATAGAACACGGCAATATCCGCATATTGAAAGTATGCCGGATCGACAGGGTTATAGAGCGCCATTACCTGGACAGTATAATAGAGAACTTCCGGGTCAACCTCCTCATCGGTATCACGCACATCTTTTATAACCAGGTTCATAATGAGCGAGGAGGAATCTGTCAGGGTTATATAAGGCAGGTCTTTAGGGTCAAAGCTGATAGTCACTGTGTCTCTCGGCTCTTCAGAAGGAGGATTGAAGGCAACGAGGGTTATTTCCTTCTTTTTATAGGCAGTCAGTATTGAATAATAACCGAATTTGCCGTTGTCAAAAGGCTCAAACCCGAGATCGTCATCGGTGGTGCTGACGGGATATCCTATGTTGACAGGTTTACCCCATACGCCTGCTGCAGATGTTGATTTGAAAATGTCATAGCCTCCGATTGATCCGTGACCTTCCGAGCTGAAGGTGAGTGTAAGTCCGTCCTGAGAAATAAACGGGGTCTCTTCATTATAAGGGGTGTTGACTATGTTCCCGAGGTTTACCGGCACGCCCCAGTCGCCTGTCTGGTCTCTTTCTGACACCCAGAGATCAAGCTCTCCCAGTCCGCCTTCGCGGTTGGAGGTGAAATACAGCTTCTTTCCGTCGGACGATATGGCGGCGTGAGATTCGTAGTATTTGGTATTAATGTTTTTGTTGAGGCTGACGATGTCTGACCATTTCCCGTTCCTGAAGGTCGTCACGTAGATATTACCGTCGTAATTGTCCTTCTTGAACAGGTACAGTTCTGTTCCGTCGCTGTTGAGCGATGTTGTATAGCAATCAGTTCCCATTGCAGCCTGGGAAGTGATATCGACGGGTGTGCCCCAGCTGTCGCCATCCTTCCTGGTGACGTAAACGACGGACTCCAGTCCGCGGCGTTCGGTGTAGGCCATTGTGCTGCCGTCATAGCTCACCACCGGCCTGTCATTGACAGAGCCCTGGTTTATGTACTCTTTCAGGGGTGTGATCAGCACGTCAATGGGTGTCTTCATCTGCACCGAAGCAAGATTGCATGCCTGAATCTGCTGGTTGATGAACTCCTGGTTCCTCATCTCACCGGTTTCGGAAACAAGGTTTTTAAAAAACCGGTAGGTGTTCAGGGCGCTGTCGAGATGGTTTGTTATCCTGTAGGCATTGGCAAGCGAAAAGTATGCATCAAGCGGAGCCCTCTTCTCTTTGAGAAGACCGGTTTTGGAGTTGTAACTGGTATTCTTTACAGCATCTTCAAGAAAAGGAATTGCTTTTGGCTTCTCATCGAAGATATTCAGATAACAGTTGCCTATCTTGTACTTGATGTTTGCATTGCCCGGCTTAATGTCATTAAGTATCAGGTAGAGCGGATTGGCAAGTTCAAATTCGCCGTAGAGATAATGCGATTCAGCCTCCAGCCATATCGCTTTTACCTGACTTTTCTTCTGGGCGCTGAGCGGCACAATTGCAAGCAGTCCTGCACAAAAAACTATTCCCCTTATTCCCATTTTTCTTTTTTACTACAACATTAATTCTTCCCGGTCATCATCGTACAATGACCTTGCCTTGCCAGTATCATTTGAACCTGATGTGGTAAATGTCCAGTTTTCCTGCTCCGTTGTCCCTGTGTGCCATGGAGATAAAACCTCCCTTGCCGCCATCTGCGGGGCAGAAGAAGATGTTATCGTCAGGGCTGTTGACAGGATAGCCGAGGTTCTTTGGTTTGCTCCAGAGACCGTTACTCTGCAATTCGCTTCTGAAGATGTCATAACCGCCCATGTTATAATGACCCTGTGAGGCGAAGAAGAGCATGGTACCTTTATTGATGAGGAAAGGCCTGTCATCGTTGAACGGGGTATTTATCTCGGGCCCCATGTTCAGATGGTATTCCCCATTCGCCGTCGGGCATCAGCTTCGAAAGATAAAGGTCAAGCCCTCCGAAACCACCGGGCCTGTCGCTGGAGAAAATCATGGTGGAGCCGTCATCGGTTATGAAACCGTGCGCTTCCCAGTATTTTGTGTTTATCTCTTTCTTCAGCTTGCGTGCAGCTTCCCAGCGTTCTCCGTTGTATGTGCTGATCCAGATATCACTGTTGATGTTGTCATCCTTTGACAGAAGCATACGGTCACCGGCGGCTGAGAGCCATGAGACATAATGATCACCGTCGGACTGCAGTTCAGGGGTGATATTTACAGGCTGTGACCATTCATTTTTTACCAGTCGTGAGACCATAATGGCATCATAAAACTTCATCGATGTCATATATGCGAGCGACTTTCCGTCACCCGAAACCACAGGGGAGAAGTTATCATTGCCGTCATTGATCATTTCCCCCAGTGATTCAACAGAGAATTTTACGGGGTCAGACATAATCGCCGGTGCGTTGTTGCAGGCGGCGATCTGCTGATCGACATACAGTATATTTTCTATGTCGGTCGGCCATCAGGGTTGCCCTGTATCTGCCATAAGCCTCCTTGGCCTTTTCAAACATGTAATTGATTCTGTATGCATCGCCAAGGAAGAAAAGTGCTTCGTATGGCGCATCAACCTGTCTCAGTGAACCCTCACGGTATTTGGCCGAGATTTTCTGAGAAGCTTTCTCCAGGTACTCAATTGCCAGGTTCTTGCTGTCTTCAATGTTGAGATAGCATAATCCAATGCGGAAGGCAATGCTCGCATTATCCGGCATGGAGGTGTAGATCCCCTGGTAATAAGGCAGCGCATCAGCATAGTCTCCTCTCATGAGGAAGTACTCTGCATCATAAAAAGCTTCCTGCAGTCTGGTGTTGTCCTGTGGTTTTGCCGTAATGCCAAGCCCCAGAAGGAACAACAAAACAGTAAATCTCTTGATTTTCATATCGGTATTATGCTTTATCAGTTTCTTCTTTTTTCTTCTTTCTCCTTCTCCGGAGGATAAGGAAAATAATCACCGGTACCAGGAGCAACAGCCACCAGAGGCAGCTGCATCCTTCGCCCCGGTCTGCTCTCCGGCGTCACTTCATCACCGGTCATTGGAGGTGCCGCGGCCGTTGTATCGGCTTTGACGGTACCCTTGTCTGCCACTGTGGTTTCAACAGCTGCCTCTGAGGGCGGTCGCACCGGCAATTCCTTATAAAGAGGCTTTTGTGCATGAGGACGGCCGGTGCGGGTCACCAATACAGCCGCCGAAGCTGTGTTGCCGAAGCGGTCAGTAAGATCGAAGGTAATCCTGCTGTCGCCACGGGATGGCACAAAACTGTAAGTGAAGGTCGTGTCATTCATGCGGTGCTGCTCTGCTATCAGGTTTGAGTCAGGCATCAGGACAGTTATATCCAGTGTCGACATGGTCTCAACCATCAACCCGATAGGTACAGGATCAGCGGAAGTGACGGTTATGACACTATCACCGGACAGTTTCAGGTAAGCTGTCACATCTGTATTGTAAAGGGTTACCGGATCAATGCTCACTGTGTCACCCTTGTGGGTCAACGGCATCTCATAAGTCTGGACATAGTCAGAGCATCGTCTGAAGTAAATGTGAACCGGTAAGATCCCTGAGGGAGCCAGAAAGAGTACAGTCCGGTGACTGGATTGGTAATAGCAGATATCACTCTTTTCGTGTCAGCATTGTTTATAGCGGTGACCTCGATTGTCTGCAGATACTCGCTCAGCAGGTTGCTGATGCCTGCTCTTCCTGTTATGAAAAAGTTACGCGGATTAAGGTCTGAATAGATATCATAAGTGAGAATATCCATCTTTCCCTGACCCTCAGGGGTAAATCTGGACAGGTAGCCCCGGTTGCCTTTTCCCACCGGCATGAAAAAGAGATCATCATCGGTAGTGTTGACAGGATATCCAATATTGACAGGGGCACCCCATTCACCTTTCTCGTCAAGGTCAGACCTGAATATATCGTAACCACCCATGTTATAATGACCTCGGGAGCTGAAAAAGAGAGTCCGGTCGTTGTTGGCCAGGAATGGCGTCTCCTCGTTATATTCCGTGTTGATGACAGGGCCTATGTTCTTTGCCGGTCCCCAATCGCCTGTGCTGTCGCGTTCAGAGACAAAGATGTCAAGACCGCCGATGCTTTCCTTCCTGTTGCTTGTAAAAAAGAGTCTCCTGCCGTCCTGTGTCAGTGTTGCATGGGACTCCCAGAATTTTGTGTTTATGTTACTGTTCAGCTTTTCAACATCACTCCACTTTTCACCCGACAGTCTGCTCTGATAGATATTCCCGTCGAACCTGTCAATCCTGTAAAGCAGCAGCGTTTTTCCATCACCCGTAAGAGAAGATGTATAATAATCCTGGTCAATGCCCAGCTCAGGCGTAAGGTTGACAGGATTGGACCATTGACCGTTTACTTTTGTTGACCAGAAGACTGCATCATAAAACTGCAGTTCACGCGTGAAGAGCATCGACTGCTCGTCCGAGGAGATCACCGGGTTGAATTCTGAGAAGCGCTGGTTTATACGGTCACCGAGGTTCTTCTCAATGACATAAACAGGCTTCTTCATCATCTCACGTGCATTGTAGCACTCTTCAATCTGGAACCTGACAAGGTTTGTGTCATAGACCTCCGGATCAACATTTTGAATGACCTGTTTGTAGGTCTCAACAGCCTTGTCAAGGTCATTGCTGATACGGTATGCATTTGCCAGGAAATAGAGTGCGTCATACGGAGCACCTGTCTCACGGAATTTGCCTGGCCGGTATTCCGGATTGATGTTCCGGGCTGCAGTCTCAAGGAATGAAATTGATTTGTCCTTTTCGCCGGGAGTATTCAGATAACATTGCCCTATCCTGAAATAGTAATTATAATTTTCAGGGTAAAACTGGAGCAGGTTAAGGTATTTGGGAAGGGCTTCAGCGTAATCTTCGAACAATATATCACCTTCTGCAGAGACGAACATCTCCCTGAATTCGCTCTTTGTCTGACCCTGAAGAGGCACTGCGCACATAAAAGCCAGCACATACAGGAGATATTTAGCTCTTCTCATTCAGGTGGTATGTTTTCATAAAGAGACTAATATAAGCGAAATATTGTAAAAAGACGATATACAAGACATCCCTTTTTAACAACAGGGCTTACTTTTTAATTAACCGCCTGATCCGAAGTGAGATCAATGCGCCTGATTCAATGAGTTTTACGGCTGCCTTTACCGGCAGGTGCCATCCGGGGTGCAGGTGCTTCAATGCAAATATATTCATTGCACCGTAAAAGTGTCTGATCGAGCTCGCTTCGTCCTGCATGGCACTTTTACCCTTAAAATGAGTTATCTGGACATCAGGGAGATAGTAGTTGACATAACCTGCTTTTCTGATCCGCCAGCAGAGGTCTATGTCTTCCCCGTACATGAAAAAAGCGGTGTCAAACAGACCGGCCCTGTCCAGCGCATCGCGCCGTATCAGCATGAATGCGCCTGTAAGTATATCAGCTTTGCATCTCTCATTTTCAGGCAGATGTCCTAAATAATAGGCATTGAAGAAGCTTGAGCGGTGGAAAAGTTTACCCATGCCAGTGAACCTGAACAGCGAGGTAAGAGGGGATGGGAATCCCCGTTTTGATTCAGGCAGGAAGAGCCCGTTGCCGTTGACCATCCTTGCACCTGCGGCGCCTGCTTCAGGATGGCTGTGCATGAACGCAAGCGCTGTGGTGATGGCATCAGGTTCAACAACGGTGTCAGGATTTAGGATCAGGATGTAACTGCCCGCAGAAGCCAGTATGCCCCTATTGCATGCTGCCGCGTAACCTTCATTCTTCTCTGAGACAATGAGTTTGATTCTTTTAAACTCATTCCGCACCATCTCTGCCGAACCGTCAGAGGAGCTGTTGTCAACGACTATTATTTCGTGGGAAGTCCCTTCTGCCGCTGAAATCAATGAGACCAGCGCCTGTCGCAGATAGGCGGAGACATTAAATGATACGATTATAACCGAGAGCTCCATCTGTATCAGAGGGTTGCCATCTCCTCCCTGATCGCATCGGCGAGCCTGCTCACACCCTTGCAGGTATCTTCAGGACCGGCAAAGGAAAAATTGAGGCGCATGGTGTTCTGTCCTTCGTTATTACAGTAGAAGACCGATCCGCAGACGAAAGCCACATTCTTTTTAATTGCTCTCTCGAGCAGCTTCGCAGCATCCATCGACGGGGGCAGGGTGACAAACAGGAAGAGCCCTCCTTCAGGCTCGGTCCATTTGACTCCCTCAGGCATGAATTCCCGGAAGCACCTGAGCATATGATCACGCCGCTCACGGTACAGCGCTACAGTTTTCTTCAGGTTGACGTCAAGCAGTCCCTTTTCCATGTACCTGGCGGTGATCTTCTGCACAAAGGCAGGGGAACACAGGTCAGCGGATTGTTTGGCAGTGATAATTTTATCGATCAGGTCGGGATGACCTATCACCCACGCAAGACGGAATCCGGGAGCAAGGATCTTGGAGAAGGTACTCAGAGTAATGACCCTGCCTGAGGTGTCAAGTGATGCCATCAGCGGCTGGGGCGTGCCCTCAAAGCGTACATCACGGTAGGGGCTGTCTTCGACAATGAGAAAGTCGTACCTCTCTGCCATCCGTATTATCTCAAGACGGCGTGAACGGGGCATTGTCACACCGGTTGGATTCTGAAAGTCAGGGATGACATAAAGGAATTTTATTATGCTTCCTTCCGTCTTCAGCTTTATAATAGCCTTCTCAAGGAGATCAGGACGCATACCATGATCGTCAAGAGGTATGCCTTTCAGCCGGGCACCGTAAACGGCAAAAGCATTCAACCCTCCCAGGTAAGATGGTAAGCCGCATAAAACAACGTCACCGGGATTAATAAAGATCTTTCCGGCGAGATCAAGTGCCTGCTGTGAACCTGTTGTGATAACGATATTATTCAGTGCCAGGCTGAGGCCATCCTTTTTATGACGCTCCGCCAGCAATGATCTGAGCTTGTTGTCACCATCGGTGGTACCATATTGCAGCGCTGCAGGTCCATCCTGTTCAAGGACTTCGGCAGTGATTTTTTTAATGTCGTCAATCGGAAATGAATCCGGCGAGGGCAGCCCGCCGGCAAAGGAAATCATCTCAGGCTTCTGTGTCAGCTTGAGGATCTCACGTATTGCCGATTTCTTCATCTGTTGCGATGAGACCGAAAAGAACCTGTCAAATGTCTCTGCCATGAGCTCCTTATTTTTATCAAAATAAGCAATATTTTCCTAATTAAAAAATGATAAAAAAGATTAAACGGACTGTCGTAGCTCATCCCTGGGACGGGAGTGAGAAAAGCCGGCGGTTGACGATAGACTGACCAAGGGTGATCTCATCGGTGTATTCGAGTACATCTCCTATCGCCACACCCCTGGCCAGAGTGGAGATGCGGATATTGTACTGCGAGAGTCGTTTAAAAATGTAGAAGTTGGTGGTGTCGCCTTCCATGGTGGTGCTGAGGGCAAGAATTATCTCTGTTGCATATCCTTCGCGCACTTTTTCCTCCAGCCTGTTAATAGTGAGGTCGGAAGGCCCGATACCGTCTATGGGTGATATGATGCCGCCAAGGACATGATACAGCCCCTTGAATTGTCTTGTATTTTCGACTGCCATCACATCCTGTACGTTCTCCACAACGCAGATCAGCGACCTGTCTCTTTCAGGGTCACTGCATATATCACAGACAGGGGTGTCGCTTATTCCATGGCAGATGCTGCAGTAACATACATCCTCCCGCAGCCGCGTGATGGTCTCGCCAAACCTTCTCACCTCTGCCCTGTCACGCCTTAGCAGGTGCATGACCAGCCTGAAGGCAGTCTTGCGGCCAATACCAGGAAGGGAAGAAAACTCATCCACCGCTTCCTCAAGGAGTTTTGAGGTAAATTTTGTCGGCATACAAATGCTTTGAGGCAAAAATAGTTCAATTATTTCCCGGAAACCTGACAGGGGTATAATTTTTATCTGCAATCTTTTTATTATCCTTGCAGTCATGTTTTCCGGGAAATGACACCAGCACTCATACTATCTATTTTTCTCGTCTATACCGCTGTGCTTTTTGCAGTGACATGGGTCACGGCACGCAAGGCAAACAATCAGTCGTTCTATATCGGAAACAAGGTCTCTCCCTGGTACGTGGTAGCTTACGGAATGATAGGCGCTTCGCTGTCCGGCGTAACCTTCATGTCTGTCCCTGGCTGGGTGGGGGAGACACAGTTCAGTTATATGATGGTTGTCTTCGGGTACTTCTTCGGGTATGCGGTGATCGCCCTTGTTCTCCTGCCGCTCTACTACAGGCTCAAACTGACCTCCATATACAGCTACCTCGAACAGCGTTTCGGTTTCTGGTCATACAAGACCGGTGCAGGCTTCTTCATTCTGTCAAGGGTGCTCGGAGCCTCCCTGCGAATGTTCCTGGTTATATACGTGCTGCAGATATTCGTATTTGATGCATGGAATGTCCCCTTCTGGGTCAATGTGCTGATTTTCATTATCCTGATAATACTGTATACCCTGAAGGGAGGCATCAGGACCATAATATGGACTGACACTCTTCAGACAACATTCATGCTCCTTGCCGTAATTCTTTCAGTGGTCTATATCAGCAGGGAACTTGGAGAGCCAATCTTCAAACTGGCACGGGAGGTGTCTGACAGTGACATTTCAAGAATGATCATCACTGACTGGCATCATCCGCGGTTCTTTATCAAACAGTTTTTCAGCGGCATGTTCATTACAATAACCATGACCGGGCTTGATCAGGAGATGATGCAGAAGAATCTCAGCATCCGCACCCTGAAGGACGCTCAGAAGAACATGTTTACATTCAGCACCATAAACGTATTTGTTGTATTCCTCTTCCTTACACTCGGAGCTTTCCTTCTGCTCTTTGCCACGGCAGAAAGGTGTATCCGTGGCAATGTCCGATGATCTGTTTCCGACCATAGCCCTCAACTACCTGGGTCCTGCTGCAGGCGTTATCTTCCTTATCGGACTCATTTCGGCTGCTTTTCCCAGTGCCGACGGTGCTCTTACGTCGCTCACAACTTCCTTCAGCATAGATTTTCTCGGACTGGAGAAAAGGAAAGACATTGACGATAATAAGAAAACCAGGATAAGGTACATTGTACATTTGTCATTTGCAGTAATATTCTTCATCTGCATACTCGTTTTCAGACAGATGAATGACAGGGCTATAATAGACAAACTCTTTACTATAGCGGGTTATACATACGGACCGCTATTGGGGCTGTTTACGTTTGGCCTGTTTACCAGCAGGAAAGTTAATGACAGGCTGACGCCGTGGATTGCTATCTTATCACCCGTTGTCTGTTATGTGCTGAACCTCTACTCAGAGCAGCTGTTCAACGGTTATAAATTCGGATTTGAGATGCTGCTTGTAAACGGATTTCTGACATTCATGGGGCTGCTGCTCTTCAGCAGGAAAAATGATCTACCGCCGTCCTCCGGAAGTTGATCCGGTGCCGGTTGTACTGTTCGTTGTTTCTGAGCCCTCTGTACCCGTATCTCCCTCTTCTTCCTCTTCTTCCTCACGTTTAGGTTTGATGATCACCTTTATTTTCTTGTAGGGGATTGAAAAAGATACATAGTACTCGGCTCCCGTTCTCATGCCTTTGGTAGCATCACCGTAACCCGGCATCCACATCGGATTGAGGTCCTTACCGGCACCTGCACTGATCAGCAACCTCATATAGACATTCCATCCGATGGTGACACCGTTAAACAATTCGGCACGTACTCCAGGTGTGATCTCGAGAAAATGTCCGGTATGGTGAGAGAGAGGCATTGATGATTCGCCTTCTCCCCATGCATTTGTGTATTTAATGCCCGAAGCCTCCTGGCTGTAAAAGCTGAGCCCGTACCTGAGGCCGATGCCGGCATAGTATTTGCCCTGTGCTATTTTAGGCTTCATGAAGTTGTAGCCTGCGCCAATGACAATGCTGGTACCCTGGCTGCTGTAATCGTAGTTGTACTCTACCGATGAAAATGAGGTGTATCTTAATCCCGCATCAAGTGAGAGGGCCTGATTGAGATCCATTGAAGCAAGCACACCGTAACTGCTTATGTCATTGTTCAATAAATGTAATATTGGTCCTGAGATATCAAATCCTGCCCGGATATGCAACGGAACCGTTACGGTATCCTGTGACACCGCCCTGCTGCCAATAAGGAGAAAGAGACTAATAAAACAGATGCAGGTTCGTTTTGCCATTCAGGTTCACGCTTTTGTTCTCAATAATCAGTGTGTCAATGATATTGTGTGTGGTTCTCAGTTCTGTCAGCTCGCTAACGAATGTGTATCCGCATTCAGCGGAGACAAGGTGAGGATGACGGGTGTAATTTATTACCGCAGTGTCTGTGATGCCGTCAAGAACGATATAAAATGTCGAGACGTCATTGCCGGGATCAAGAGGCAGGGAAAAGGATGAAACGGTCTTTCCGTTCACAAATTCAATTGTGTCAGTGGCAGTGATACCGGTTACAACTATACTGGTGGCCTTGACTGACACGCCTGTGCCGCTTTCAAGCAGCAAGGAGTTCATCATCGGGTCCGTATTATCATAACAGGCCTGCTCCCCGCATGATTCCAGAAGCAGAACCAGCGTCATAATCGCGCTGACAACAGATATGGACCGTATCACTTTCATACAGCTGCTTTAGAAAGCTCTCTTTACAAGTGAAACGGCCTTTTCAACGGCTTCGCTGAGGCCCTCCGGTCTTTTACCCCCGGCTGTCGCAAGGAAGGGTTGTCCGCCGCCTCCGCCGTTGATAAAGACTGACACGGACTTGATGATCTCAACTGCACTCAGGTCCGAAATCCTGATGATCTCTTCCCCAAGGCTGACCAGCAGTGATGCCTTGCCTTCGTTCGAAGATCCGATGATCACTGCACTGTTGCTGTCGGCCTGCCTGATCTGGTGGGCAATATTTTTAAGTGTCTCTGCCGGCATCTCTTCCAGAACACCTGAGTAAATCTTACAGTCGCCTGCCACGACTGCTTTGTTTTCAAGCTCAATGCGTGCAGCAGTGGCTGCAGTGTTCTGCATCCTTTCAATTGTATGTCTCAGTGAGCTGTTTTCTGTCATCAGTTTCGAGACATTGGAGGCAGGGTTCCCCGTGCTCCGCAGCATCAGTGTTATCTCGTCGAGGGTTTTCAGTTTCTCATTTACATATGACAGTGCCTGACGTCCTGTTACAGCTTCAATCCTTCTCACCCCGGCTGCCACGGCACCCTCTGAAATGATCTTGAAGAGGCCTATTACGGAAGTATTGCTTACATGTGTGCCACCGCAGAGCTCCACTGAATCGCCGAATGTCACCACCCTGACCCTTTCACCGTATTTTTCTCCGAAGAGGGCCATTGCGCCCATGGCCAGAGCCTCCTCCATCGGTGTGTCATCGTGCACTTCAGAGACAATGTTCTTCATTATCATTTCGTTGACTTTCTGCTCCGTGGCTGCGATCTCCTCAGCGGTCACCTGCCTGAAGTGGCTGAAATCAAATCTTAGCTTCTCCGCGGTGACAAGAGATCCTTTCTGCTCAACATGCTTTCCAAGTACCTCTCGCAGTGCATGATGCATAAGATGAGTTGCTGTATGGTTATTAGCTGTCTGTTGCCTGGCTTTACCGTCGACTATGGCTGTAAATGGCTGCGATGGGTCTGATGGAACTCTTGCCGCCAGATGAATGACAAGGTTGTTTTCCTTTATTGTATCACTTATTATGATCTTTTCATTTCCTGCGGAGATAAACCCCTTATCGCCTGCCTGACCGCCGGACTCAGCATAAAAAGGAGTCCTGTCAAAAACAAGATGAACCAGTTCCTTTCCCCTGGAATTGACTTTCCGGTAGCGGGCAATGTGCACTGTATCTTCAGTGCGGTCATAACCCGTAAATACTGTTTTATCCACATCGGTAATCACAACCCAGTCGCCTGCTGTGACTGCAGCATCATCTCTTGACCTGCCTTTCTGGGCATCCAGTTCATGAGCGAACGCCTCCTCATCCAGGGTCATTTTATTTTCCTTCAGTATAAGCTGTGTCAGGTCGACAGGAAAGCCGTAGGTATCAAAGAGTTCGAATGCCTCCTTTCCGGGAAAAACACTCTGGCCTTCCTTTTTGAGTACTTCCACCCTGCGCTCGATCATCTTCAGTCCTTTACCGAGCGTTTTCAGGAATGCCTGTTCCTCTTCGAAGATGACCTTTGTAATAATCTCCTTCTGGGATGACAGTTCCGGGTAATGTTTGCCCATTGAGGTGATGAGAGCCGGGATCAGCTTGTAGATGAACGGCTCGGTCATTCCCAGGGAGGTATACCCGTATCTCACGGCCCGGCGCAGTATTCTCCTGATAACATATCCGGCCTTGTTATTTGACGGCAGCTGACCGTCAGCGATCGAAAAGGCAACTGTGCGCAGATGATCGGCTATGACACGGTGGGCAATATCCCAGGCTTCCTTTTCGCCGTAAGGTTTATCTGTTACAGCTGCTGTGCTTGCTATCAGCGGCTGGAAGATATCAGTGTCGTAGTTCGATTTCCTGCCCTGTATCACCATGCAGAGCCGTTCGAACCCCATGCCTGTGTCAACGTGCCGTTCAGGCAGCAACTCAAGTTCACCGCCAGCCTTTCGGTTATACTGTATGAACACCAGGTTCCATATCTCTATTACATGTGGATGTCCTGTATTGACCAGCAGGTGACCTGGCTTTACAGACCGCTCGCTGTCAGATCTTATGTCGATGTGTATCTCTGAGCAGGGGCCGCACGGACCTGTCTCACCCATCTCCCAGAAGTTGTCCTTCTTTGAACCTTCAATAATACGGTTTTCAGGATTTGAGAAACATTTCATCCACTGTCCGGCAGCCTCATCATCACGGGGCACTTTTTCCTCGCGACTGCCCTCAAAGATCGTGGTGTAAATCCTGTCCTCGGGAATATGCAGACGGCCTGTGAGAAATTCCCATGCCCAGTTTATCGCTTCCTTCTTGAAGTAATCGCCGAATGACCAGTTACCCAGCATCTCGAACATTGTATGGTGATATGTATCAAGACCCACCTCCTCAAGATCATTATGCTTGCCGGACACGCGCAGGCACTTCTGCGAATTAGCCACCCTTTTGTACTGCGCCGGCTGATTTCCAAGGAAGATATCCTTGAACTGGTTCATGCCAGCATTGGTAAACATGAGCGTCGGGTCATTCTTGATCACCATCGGCGCCGAGGGTACTATTTTATGCTGTTTGGAACTGAAAAAATTCAGAAATTCCTCTCTGATTTCGGTGGCCTTCATCATAAATCCTCACACAGTGTTAAATTCATTTAATTCCGGGCTTGTAAAATTAATTCAAATATTCTACGTTTGTCTAATGTCAATGTAAATAGTCTGAACTTTCTGTGATACTGATGCTCAAGAGAAATAAATACGTTTTTGATACATCTGACCTTCGTTTTCTTCAGCATAAACGCAAGTGGGGTGAAAAGCTTATTCGATTCTCGATATTTTTTGGGATATCAATCTTATTAACAGTTTGTTACAGTTTTATTTTCCATCGTCTCGTTGGTTATCCGAGCCAGGAGAAACTGAAACAGAAAGTAGAGGAGATAAAACTGAATTACTCCCTCCTTGAACGGAAAATTGATTATTCTTCGGCAGTCATTGCAGACATCCGCTCCTCGGATAATTATACTTACCGTTCCATTCTTGACCTTCAGGAGATCCCTGCCGATATATCTGAAGGAGGAGCCGGTGGTACTTCCAGGTTCGGTGATCTGACGGGCTACATCAATTCAGATATGATGATAGCCGTACGTTCTAAGTTTGAAAATCTCAGGACCGAGACCAATATCCAGTACAACTCACTTACCAGTCTCACAGAAGCTGCTGATGAATGGAAGGATATGTGGGCTCACCTGCCATATATCAGGCCTGTAAATGTTACAATGAGACTGGGAGACGGGATGAAATTCAGGGAGCATCATCCGGTGCTGGGATCGCCCCGCTGGCATTTCGGCCAGGATTTCTGCTGCCCCATCGGAACGGAAGTGTATGCAACCGGTGCCGGAACCGTATATTATGCCGGCAACCAGAATGACGGTTACGGAATAAAAGTTGTGATTGACCATGGCTACGGTTACAGATCCATCTACGGTCACCTGAGCCAGGTGACTGTCAAGAGGGGACAGAAGGTCAAACGTGGTGACTTCATCGGGCTGTCCGGTACCACCGGTATCTCCACAGGGCCGCACCTTCATTACCAGATCGATCTGTACGGCTCGCATGTGAATCCGCTCTTGTATTTTGAAGACAATCTCACGGAAAATGAGTATTTCGAAATGCTTGATTACCTTACTAAAAGGTAAGAACCGGTAAAAATCCCTGTTTTCTTAAGCTGAAAGTATTTTTGTATTTTGTCTATTATTTCTTATGTTTGCATGGCACTTAGTTTGCCTGCACAGCGGATGCCAAAGACAAAGTATAAGTTTAATCACGAGACACTCAGCTTCGATAAAATGAGGCTGGGTATCAGGCAGCTTCTCCTCCGTCTCTTCGGATATTTCATCGGCTCACTTTTTCTGGCAGGCCTCTACGGTTTCATCTTTGCCTTTGTCTTTGATTCACCCAAGGAGAAGACTCTCAAGCGTGAGATCGAACAGCTTACTCTTCAGTATGAGCTGATGAACAGGGAGATGGATAACGTCGAGAAGGTGCTCGGCCATCTCCAGGAGACCGATGACAACCTTTACCGGACCATCTTCGAGGCTGAACCCGTACCATCATCATACCGCGTGGGGGGTATCGGAGGAGTAAACCGTTACGAGGAGCTTCAGGGATTCTCAAATTCCGAGCTGATTATTGAAACGGCAACCAGGCTTGACAAGATCAGGAAGCAGATTTATGTCCAGTCGCAGTCATTCGATGAGCTGATTACCTATGCAAGGGAAAAGGAAGAGATGCTCAGCAGCATACCGGCCATACAGCCTATATCAAATGAAGACCTGAAACGTACTGCCGGAGGTTACGGTTACAGGATACATCCCATTTACAAGATATCGAAGTTTCATGCCGGAATGGACTTCACTTCGCCAACGGGCACGGAGGTTTATGCCACCGGCAATGGCGTTGTCAGCACAGTCAAATCGGCCCGCCGGGAACTCGGGAATCATATCATCATTAACCACGGTTTCGGTTACGAGACCGTCTATGCCCACCTTGACCGCTTTCAATGTAAAGGAAGGACAGAAGGTCAAGCGTGGCGATATCATCGGTTATGTAGGCAGTACAGGCCTCTCAACAGCGCCACACCTGCATTATGAGGTTAAGGTCAACGGCAATAACGTGGACCCGGCGCTCTATTTCTTCAATGATCTCACCCCTGGTGAATATGACCGCATGCTGGAGATCTCAAGCAAGAGCGGACAGTCGTTCGACTGATTAAGCACAGGAGGTTATGCCATACAGGGAAAAAAAAGTTGACAAACTGTTTTATCAGATCGGAGAAGTGGCCGAAATGTTCTCCGAGCCTGTCTCTACAATCCGTTTCTGGGAGAAAGAGTTTGATATCCTTAAGCCAAAAAAAAACAATAAGGGGAACAGGCTGTTCCTGGAAGAGGATTTAAAAAACCTGAGACTGATACACCACCTGCTGAGGGAAAGGGGCATGACTATTGAAGGTGCCAGGAAATATCTGAAGAACAACCGTGAAGATACCGATTATCGCCTCGAGATCGCTGACACCCTTCGCAACATAAGGGATATCCTCACCGATATCAAAGACGAAATAAACTGACAGTATGGCGGCTACGCTGGGAGAATTCACTCACTGGCTTGAAGAACTTATTCCTCCTGCCTTTCAGGAACATTATGACAACAGCGGACTGCAGGTCGGAGACCCTGGAAGCACTGACCAATTCAGTCCTGCTCACGGTGGATGTCACTGAGGAAGTGATTGCTGAAGCCAGGCAGTACGGTTGCAACCTTATCATCTCTCATCATCCCCTCATCTTTACTCCTCTGAAACGTATTGCCGGCGGCAGTGAGACCGAGCGCTGCGTTGCCTCCGCTGTCAGAGCGGGCATTGCCATCTATTCAGCTCATACAAGTTTTGATAACGTATCATGGGGTGTAAGTCATATACTCGCCGAAAAGATCGGACTGACGAAGATCAGGGTGCTTGCTCCACTTAAAGGCAAAGCTCTCAAAGATCATCACCTTTGTTCCCGTTTCCCATGCAGGCAGGGTCAGGGAAGCGCTCTTCACTGCCGGTGCAGGTCATATTGGCAATTATGACCGTTGCAGCTTCAGCGTTTCAGGCGACGGGACGTACAGGGCAGGTGAGGGAGCCGATCCTTTTGCCGGACAGGTGGGAGAGGATCATTCCGAACCGGAGATCAGGATAGAAGCTGTCGTGCCATCATATCTTTCCACCGCATGTGTCAGGGCTCTTCTTGCAGGCACATCCTTATGAGGAGGCGGCTTATGATATCATCGCCCTTGAAAATGAATATCACGGCGCCGGCGCGGGCGCCATCGGTACCCTGCCCGCCCCGCTCACCGTCGACGCTCTGCTTGAGAGACTGAAGGAGGTTACCGGCATACCTGTAATACGTTACAGCGGCGACACCGCCCGCACTGTCAAAACCATTGCCGTGTGCGGAGGTTCAGGCTCCGACCTTATCAATACTGCCGCCCGCGCCGGCGCCGATGCATTTGTCACCGGCGATATCAAATACCACTCCTTCACGCAGGCACCCGGTGACATGATCGTGGCCGATATCGGACATTATGAGAGTGAAAAATTTTCTTTAGAGCTGCTCCACGACCTGATTAACAAAAAATTTCCTAAATTTGCACTCCGGTTTTCCGGGATAAAAACCAATCCGATTAATTACTATTAAAGATGAAACCCACATGGATAACAAACACAAACATTTGTGAACATTGTGTCTAACCATGTGGGTTCCAGCAGACCATTGAAAATTAAATAAATACACTGATGAAACAGACCAAAACCGCTGAACCTGAACTTACTATAGAAGAAAAACTCAGAGCACTCTTTTCACTGCAGCTTGTTGATTCGGAGATCGACAAAATACGCACGCTCAGGGGCGAACTTCCTCTCGAGGTGCAGGACCTTGAGGATGAGGTAGAAGGGCTGGAGACAAGGATAAACAATCTTAAAAGTGAGATCGCCGAGCTTGAAAAATCAATCGTAAGCAAGACCAACGAGATCACAACTTCACAGGGACTCATCAAAAAATACGAGGAACAGCAGAATAATGTCCGTAATAACCGCGAATATGATTCTCTCTCCAAGGAAGTCGAGTTTCAGACACTTGAGATTGAGCTGTGCAACAAAAAGATCCGTGAGTTCACAGTACAGGTGGCAGAGAAAAAAGAGGTTATGGCCGAGGCTCAGGCAGCTCTCGATGAGAGAAAGCGCGACCTGGACGGTAAGAAAGGTGAGCTTGATGATATCACACGTGATACCCAGAAGGAAGAGGAGCAGCTTGATGAAAGATCGAAAGTACTGCAGACAAAAATTGAGGAGAGACTGCTGACCGCCTACAAGCGTATCCGCACCAATGCCCGTAACGGCCTGGCTGTCGTTTCGGTACAGAGAGATGCATGCGGAGGTTGTTTCAACCAGATACCACCCCAGAGGCAGCTTGATATCAGATCGAGGAAAAAGATCATCGTCTGCGAATATTGCGGACGTATCCTCGTCGACGACGAAATCGTCAACGAAAAAGCATAAAGGGTTAAATTTATATACGACGCTGCAGACCTTGCACGTCATTACTCAGTGCAGCGACGCCCGATCAGGGCGTCGTTTTCATGTTTTATATATTTGTATCTGGTAGATATTCTGATAATATGAACGATTTCAAGACCCAGATCCGTGAGGGTATTCCTCAACACCTTCCTGAACCCAAGCCGTATGACCCTTCGGTCAATCATGCTCCGCGTCGCCGCGACATTCTCACAACAGATGAGAAGAAGCTCGCCCTGCGGAATGCCCTGAGATATTTTCCTGCAAAGCTGCACGGTGTCCTTGCTCCGGAGTTTGCTGCCGAGCTGCGTGATTACGGACGCATTTACATGTACCGTTACAGGCCTTCTTATGAGATGAAGGCAAGACCTGTGAACGAATATCCGCATAAGTCATTGCAGGCCGCTGCCATTATGCTGATGATAACCAATAACCTTGATCCTGCAGTGGCCCAGCACCCGCATGAGCTCATCACCTATGGCGGCAACGGCGCCGTCTTCCAGAACTGGGCACAGTACAGGCTCACCATGAAATACCTGTCGGAGATGACTGACGAGCAGACCCTGGTGATGTATTCAGGGCATCCCCTCGGCATCTTCCCATCTCATCCTGAGGCTCCGAGGGCTGTGGTGACCAACGGAATGGTAATACCCAATTACTCTTCCCAGGATCACTGGGAGAAATTCAACGCCCTGGGTGTCTCCCAGTACGGGCAGATGACCGCCGGGTCATACATGTATATCGGTCCGCAGGGCATTGTTCACGGAACCTCCATCACCCTCCTCAATGCAGGGCGCAGGCTTAAGCCATCAGATGACAGCGACAGGCGCAGCAGGCTTTTCATTTCATCAGGCCTTGGAGGCATGTCAGGCGCTCAGCCAAAAGCAGGCAACATCGCCGGAATGGTATCGGTTATAGCCGAGGTAAACCCCAAGGCTATCATAACACGTCATTCACAGGGATGGGTTGATGAGGTCTTCGATGACCTCACCAGTCTGGTACAGCGTGTAAGAAAGGCATGCGGGTCGGGAGAAGTGGTCTCCCTGGCATTTCTGGGAAATATTGTTGATCTGTGGGAGCGCTTTGCCGATGAGGAGTTATGGGCAGATCTCGGTTCTGACCAGACCTCACTCCATAACCCCTGGGCAGGCGGTTATTATCCTGCCGGTATCACATTTGACGAAGCCAATGAGATGATGGCGGCCGATCCTGACAGGTTCAGGAGCCTGGTGCAGGCTTCCTTGTGCCGCCAGGTTGAAGCCATCAACAGGCACACGGCGCATGGCACCTATTTCTTTGATTACGGCAATGCTTTTCTTCTTGAGGCGTCACGCGCGGGAGCGGATATCTCCGACGGAATGGGTGGCTTCCGCTACCCGTCATACGTGGAGGATATCATGGGACCCATGTGCTTTGACTACGGCTTCGGTCCTTTCAGGTGGGTATGCTGCTCCGGTGATCCTGCCGATCTTGCGACTACTGACACCCTGGCTGCCGAAACACTCGAAAAGCTGATGAAAGATTCCCCTGAGGATATTCATCTCCAGATGTCTGACAATATTCACTGGATACGTGAAGCCGCACGCAACAAACTTGTGGTCGGCTCGCAGGCCCGCATTCTTTATGCTGATGCCCGGGGCAGGACAATGATAGCCGCGGCTTTCAACGATGCCATCGCCTCCGGTAAAATAAGCGGACCGGTAGTTATCGGCCGCGATCATCATGATGTCTCCGGCACCGATTCACCGTTCAGGGAGACATCCAATATCTATGACGGCTCACGCTTCACGGCTGACATGGCCGTTCAGAATGTCATCGGCGATGCATTCCGCGGTGCCACATGGGTCTCACTGCATAACGGCGGCGGAGTAGGATGGGGAGAGGTGATCAACGGGGGCTTCGGGATGGTACTCGACGGCACTCCGGCAGCGGCAAGACGAATCAAAACAATGCTCTTCTGGGATGTCAATAACGGCATTGCACGCCGCAGCTGGGCAAGAAACGCCGGTGCAGTCTCATCAATAACGAGGGAGATGGAGCGCACACCGGGACTGGTGGTGACAATGCCGTCAATGGCTGATGACAGCCTTATTAACTCGTTAGTCAGGGAGTAGAGGGCGAACGTAAAGAAAAAGCCCGGTGGGCTTTTTTAGTGAGGAGCCAGAATGCAGGGGTGGAGGAAATTAAGAATTAAGAATTAAGAATTAAGAATTTGATTATCAGCTAAATCGCAAATCGCAAATCGCAAATCGCAAATCCTTCTGACCTTCAGACTTAAAAGTTAAAAACTGTCAGGGATACGGTCAGCGATAAGGCAGACAGCCATCGCCACAACCCCCTCGCCACGGCCCGTAAAACCCATCTTCTCAGTGGTGGTGGCTTTAACGGAGATGGCATCCGGTAAAATTCCGGTAACCTCTGCCATAGCCTTTCGCATGGCATTAATATAAGGAGCCAGCTTTGGCGCCTCAAGACATACTGTGCTGTCGATATTCACTATCCTGTAGCCCTTATCGCCTATCATGTCTGCGGTCCGCTTCAGTAATATCTTGCTGTCGATACCTTTATATTCATCAGATGTGTCGGGGAACTGTGTTCCGATGTCATTCATCCCCGCAGCTCCCAGCAGAGCATCGCAGATGGCATGAATCAGTACATCACCGTCGGAGTGTGCGACGCATCCTTTGGTAGATGCAATGTGCACACCGCCTAACCAAAGTTCACGACCATCCTCAAGGCGGTGAAAATCAATGCCCTGACCAATTCTCTGGTGAGGTGTCATCGGTTATTTTTTGCTTACGTTCCGCAGTGAGTCAAACTCAAAGCCGAGTGAGAATCTGAGTGTGCGGGCCAGCGGATTGTTCTGTGTTATCGGAATAAGGTATGAAAAGTCAAGTGAGAAGACACTCAGCCTGAATCCTGCTCCTGCAGTGAAGTACTTCATATTGCCTTTGCAGTCTGCCTGGTTGAAATAACCTGTCCGCAGGGCAAACTGCTGGTTATACCAGTATTCAATGCCGATTGATTCTGTTATTTCATGCATTTCCTCACCGAATCCGTTGGGGGCATCATAGAACGACTGGAAGATAGCCACCGGTACTGAGACGTTCGGATCCCTGCCTGCAACAATTTCCCCGTCTTCATAAACGGGAGGTGTGGGTACCAGCAGTTTGTTAATGTCAAATGAGATCCCTATTGAGTTGTACCTGTCAAGATCAACCGTGAATGTGGTTCCCAGACGCATATTCATCGGAATGAAATCAGGATCTTCATCGGATGTGTAGCTCATCTTCGACCCGATGTTTGAAAAATTCATTCCGGCAGATATATTTCCTGTCTTTGAACCCAGCTTTAAAGCGGTTGTATAATAAGCGGAAGCATCAGCTGCAAAAGCTATACCGGCCTTGGTCTCCGTGCTGCCGACATATTGTCCTCCCGTGATATTTGAATAGATGAACCGCAGAGCCACACCTCCTGACCAGTGCTGGGAAAAAAGGCGGGAGTAAGCTGCGTCAATTGAAAATTCGTTGGGATTATGTGTGCTCTGGTAGTTGCCGTAATCGTCAGTGAACTGTATCTCTCCCAGTGATGAGTACATCAGGCTGCCGGCGAGTACCTGCTTGCTGTCGATCCTGTAATAGCCTGTCAGCAGAGCCAGATTGATATCCGGTACAAGAGCCCTGAGCCAGGGTGAGTATGACATTGCGAAACCTCCGTTACCGTCAATAAATGCATATTTGGCCGGGTTCCAGTGCATGCTGTAGAGATCAGGTGATGTTGCAACACCGGCATCACCAATTGCCCCGGCGCGGGAGTCAGGCGCGATGGTAAGAAACGGTACCACCGTCTGAATGACATTCAGAGGATGCTTGTCCTGTGCTGTAAGTGGCATCAGCAGTGCCGTTAAAAGAAATATAGTACTGAATATCAGCGCCTTGTTTTTCATGTTCACGTCAGAGTCAAAATTTGTGCAAATATATAACAAAAAAAAGGCCGGAATATTGTGTTGTATTACAAAATGATGATCCTTCCTGTCGCAGATGCTCTTTCTCCCTCTGCCGTGACAGCTTCGGCACGCCACAGATACATTCCCCGTGCCAGCCTGCTGCCGTTTTCATTGCAGCCGTCCCAGGGTATATCCGGAAGCGAATATCCGGTGCTGTAAAACTGTTCCCTGATGATCCGCACTGTGCTGCCTCCGGTATTCAGGATTGTTATAGTGACATCAATCTCTGTATCAGGCCTGTTGTGCCCGGCGGTAAATGTTGCAGTTTCGGTGACAGGATTGGGGAAACAAAGAAGGTCTGTCAGCCTGAAGACACCGCTTGTTTCAACAACAAATCTGAGGGTGGCAACCGAAGGGTTATTGACATTGTCCCAGGCCCTGAGTGAGACGGTATGTTCACCCTTTTCACTGATGATAAACGGGTAGGTCAGGCTCCCTGAAGTGTGCACCCCGATATCTGCACTGAACAGTCCGTTCAATACCACTGCGTCCGGCATATCGTCATCAATCCAGGCAATGATATCATGTCCGATGCCGGTTCCGGTGGCATTGACACCTGACTCATCACTGATAAGCGCAAGAAGCGATGGTGCGGTGTCTGTGATTCCTCCTTCATTGAAGAGGGTGTCATTCATATAAAGTTTGATAACCGGACCCTCAGTGTCATTAATATTTATGTCTGAAAATCCTCCTACAATTATATCAGAAAAACTGCCGTTAACATCCTGGTTGTCATCGTGGGCATAATAGGTTATAAAACCATTCCCGAAGGAATAATTTATGTCCAGGGGCACAATGAAGGAAAAGCTGAATTTTCCCTCATTGACAGTTGTGGTACCTCTGAAGATCACATTACCTGTCACCGGGAAGCTCATCGGCGACCCGCCGTCATTGGCAAGGGTGCTGACAGTGCTGACTTTATCGTAAACAACGGGCTCCACCACTCCGTTGAACCCGTCCATACTGTTACCGTCATTGTCTTCAATATGGCCGGTTATTGTTATCAGCGACAATGCCTTAAGTGTATCGGTAGCGACCTCCACAGACATGCTGTTAATACTGTCAGTGACAACCCGTCCCTGCACCGGCCATGCAATCCTCAGAGCCGGGTCACCGAGCAAAAGGAAATTACGCTTGTTCATCCCGGTCCCCGAATTGATCTTGGCCAGCCTGATGATATCACCCAGTTTCATCGATCTGCCGTCCGGCGCCGTTGAGAAAATATAGTCGTAGATCCTTCGGTTAAGCATATAGTTCGGTGCCGAGTAAACGACTCTGGTTGTGCTCATCAGCCCGATGCCTCCGCCTTCAGGATTAAGCAGGACCATCTCTCCGGCGGAGGTCCTTGATGAGATGAGGCCTGTCGCCTGGTTTATCTCCACATCATCAAACCTCGAGAATTCACATGTGGCTGTGATGAACAGGGGTAACATGTTTTTGTTCTTCCACGAATTTATGTCATCGGTCCTTACCACTCTCTCATGTGCAAGTCCGGATTCATTTCCGTGGCCTACATAATTAAGTACCAGACAGCCTGCCGCTATCCTGTTATTGATGGCTTTCTCCGCATCAGGATATGAGTTTCCTGTTGCAGTTGTAACCTGGCGGAAGGCGTCGAGATAAATCTTCTCCGCTGTGAGAGGCGGAGCAGCCTCCTTTGCAGCTACGGTGAGGTTCTCGGCATCCATCATGTGAAGGTTGGCATCTTCATCATCGGCCACCATGCACAACACATTTCGCCATGAACCCATTGCTGAGTTATCAATGTAAGAGGCGATTTTGCGCACCATTATTCCTGCGGCAGCTGTGTCAGACGCAGGCAACCGTCCGATGCCGATATCAAGAAAACCGTCTGCCTCACCCTCACCGTCGTCAAGAAGACCGTAAAAGTCGTCTGATGTGAAGGAAAGAACCCCGACGTGAGAGTTGACCGATTGCCATGTTGGGATATATGAGGTGTTCCCCGGGGGAGGAGTTTTATTTTCATAGGATCCGTCACCAAACAGGAGGAGGTACTTCAACGGGGAGCCTCCTTCAGTTCCCCTGCTGTAGATCATCCTGATGAAATTCCTTATGGCCGCGGCATCGGGTATTCCTCCCGAAAATTCATTGTAGATCTGCCCCGGTGTAACTATTATTGAGCTTGTACCGTCATCAGCCAGATGGATATCGGCAATTCTGTTGTGCATACTCTCTGAAGAGAGGGTGCGTCACAATAATCATGTCTGCCGGACCGAGCGCATGGAGATCCTGGTTTGGTACCGGATCCTTGCTTATTGAAGGACGCAGTACCTGTGAGGTGGCGAAGGCAACAAACTTGCGGAGGCTGTCAGTGGCGGCGATGAATATTGTGCTGCCGGCAAGTGAGGTTGTCTCCAGAATTTTTGGAGCAAAGGGGTCGGTAACATCCCAGACCTGCAGTCCCGAAGATCCTGAGACAGTGAAGCGGGTCACCCCCGCTGGCGCAACACTTCGGCTGTCACTTATAAACAGCTGTTTATCAGTGTATTTTAGCAGTGACCTGGCGAAGAAATCAATATAATCTATATAACCTGTCGCTGCAAGGTTGCCGTTATTCCGGAAAGTGACGGTGAATGACGGTGCGGCGGAAGCCGGAAGGCACGAATCCTCCTCGAAGGCAATGTTGGCATAAACACCGTTAAGATCAGTCATGCTGACCGGCGGAACAGAGATCGTTTCCAATACTGTTGATCCCTGTTTAAGTATGAATGAGCTTTCAGTGTCAGAACGGCCCAGTACCCTCAAATTGTACCTTACCTGTTCAGTAGTGATGAGGTCTTCAAACGGCGGGCTTACAGTGTTTTCTGTCCCGGGGATGACCTGCTGGTACCATTCCCTGCCTGAACTGATCAGGTTCACCGTTTCCTTTTCGTGCCTCCACATGACATCGCCTGAAGATGAGACCATATTGTGGGGTTGTGAAGGTGCCGGTTCATTGGCGACATGTGCAGCCCCGCCTGGCACGGATGTGATGAAATACCAGGCAGTGTCTGAATAAAAATGTCTTCTGTATTCGTATTTGTCAGAGTTCCTGTCGTAGATCCACCTGTGTGTGCCCTCGGCATAAAAGAGCAGGTAGTCACCGTCATTGAAAATCCCGTCGCTTCCGGTCTCAGTCTTATAAGCAATCTTTTTAAGGTCGTCAGGGGCGCTGCCGTCATTATAAAATGAGAGCTGACCTGTATTGTTACCGTACAGCACTGCTGCTGAAGGGTCGGTGATGCCCATTTCCCTGATCTGTGAAAAGTCGAGGCGGTAAATACCCGCCTCAGTCACGGCAAGCCTGATCCATCTGCCCTGTTTCAGCAGGGATGAGTGCGCGTAATCCTGTCCCGCGGCATACAATACCGTAAGCAGGGCGAACACTGTGATCAGGAGCCTTTTTATTCTCATCAGCGCAAAGATAGTTAAGAGGATTATCTTTACTCCCTGAAAGACGGGTACTCAGATAAAATATTAACGTCGCTGACCCGTTGATATTGCTGAAAACGAACCATGAGCCTCAGAAACAGAACCACCATACTGATGCTTGCTTTTTACTCCCTGACCCTGAGCGGTCAGGACACCTGGTACGGCACTATGTCGGGCATGCATTTTATGTATAACCCTGCCTATACCGGTTCATCAGGTCTTCCGGTTATGAATATATCCTGCTACTCTTTCCTTCCGGGAAACAACTTTGCCCTCAGGTCAGGCTATGCATCATTTGACACATATCTGCCTGGCCTGCATGGCGGGGCAGGCCTGTGGCTTTCTGACGACATGCTTGGTGAAATAATGAATGAATTCAGGGCAGGAGCAACCTATGCATATCATCTGCAGGCGGGGAGGGATCTCTTTTTTAATGCAGGACTGACAGCCTCTTTTGTGCACCGTGGGATAAACACGGGAGCGGTCATTCTTCCGGGTGACATTGATCCGTTCAACGGTTTTCAGGGAACGCATTCAGAGAATATTACCGACGGCACCGTCACGGCTTTTGATATCGGCACTGGCTTTACCTTTGCAAAAGGGCCCTGGTACGGCGGTGTCTCCGTCATGCACCTGACACAACCGTGGCTCAGCGATAGTCATAATGAAAATGACAGGATCAGACGGCTTTACACAGTCAGCGCAGGAACCACTTTCAGTAACCGGAAGGAAGAATTCAGCCTCAACCCGTCAGCGACACTCCTTGTCCAGGCAGACAATGTGATCATTTATTTAGGAACAGAAGCTCTTTACCGAAGCCTGATGGGCGGAGTAGCCTTCTGGCATGCCGCCTCCGGGTTTACTGCGGCAGAGCCTTCGCTGGGATGGGATACGGGATCGGCAAAAATCATATTATCATATAGTTACGTACTGGCCGGAGGTGATACCGCAATTAAAGGGACAGCGATTGTGAAGGCAGGATTGGCTATTAGTTTCAATAATGTTGAAAAAAGTAGAGCCATTCACATAATAAAGTTACCTGATTTGTAGTTATTTTGGTGCAGCGTTTCGTTTTTGAGTAATATATTGAATTGAAATTTAAACTAGTTAATATAATTTGACCATGTATAAACTTAGAGCTTTACCGGTATTTATAGTTGTTGCGCTCTTTATGTTTTCTTGCAAGGGAGCACAGCAGGACAATGTGTCTCCGACAACAGGCTGGAGTTACCGGGATCCTAAATCGAGTGATGTGAATGACCTTGGCTATCCCATCGGGGAAGCGTCAGAACAGGTCACCGGTCCCAACCTTGTACTCATTGAAGGTGGAACATTCACCATGGGCCGGGTTGATCAGGATGTGATGTTCGAATGGAACAATACACCCCGCAGGGTCACAGTATCCTCATTCTACATGGATGAGACCGAGGTTACCAACCTCGATTACCGTGAATACCTTTTCTGGCTGAGACGTGTTTACAGTGATTATCCGGAAGTACATCGCCGCGCTCTCCCTGACACACTTGGTATGGAGAAGCCCGCTTGCTTTCAACGAACCGTATGTTCAGTATTATTTCAGACACCCTTCATACAATACCTATCCTGTAGTAGGTGTAAGCTGGCTGCAGGCCAATGACTATTGCGTATGGCGTACTGACAGGGTTAATGAGCAAATTCTTCTTGACAGCAAATGGCAGGAACCAAACGTTGAACAGTCCGGTGCCAATAACTTCAACACTGAATCTTATTATGCTGCCCAATATGAAGGAGTCCCCGGAGAAAGGGTTGATGAGCTTCACGCACGTGTACGCCAGGAGGATGGTATCCTTTTGCCGCGTTACCGACTGCCGACTGAAGCAGAGTGGGAGTTTGCAGCCTATGGTCTGAGGGGTAACACCTTCGAGGAAAGAATTTATGAAAGAGCTATTTATCCGTGGGACGGACATAACGTGCGTAACTCGGCACCCAAATACAGAGGTGAGTTCATGGCCAACTTTGTCCGCGGTCGCGGTGACATGATGGGCGTGGCAGGTAATCTGAACGATGCCGGTAGCATTACCGTTGACGTAAGATCATACTGGCCCAATGACTATGGCCTTTATTGCATGGCAGGTAACGTCAATGAATGGACACAGGATGTATATCGTCCGCTCTCTTCAGAGGATGTTGATATGTTCAACCCGTTCAGAGGTAACGTATTTACTGATCTTCGCCGTGATGCAAACGGCCAGGTTGTTGAGAAAGACAGACTCGGCAGACTGCAGATTGATACTGTCAAGCCTGATGATGTAGCTAACAGGTTTAACTATCAGAAATCAGATTACAGGAACTACCTCGACGGTGATGTCGTCTCGAGCATCTCATCGAGCCTGGAATGGTCAGGTAACGCTGAACTGCCCCAGACAGAAAGAATGTATTCGCAGAATGAAACTGACAACGACTATGTTACCCTTATTAATGATAAGGCAAGGGTAATAAAAGGCGGTTCATGGAAAGACAGGGCTTACTGGCTCAATCCTTCAACACGCCGTTATCTTGATCAGGAAGCATCACGCGATGACCTCGGATTCAGATGCGCAATGATCAGGGTGGGAAGTCCTGCCGGATTATAATAATCTGATTTAAAAATGATACCGGGCCTCATTATGAATAATAATGAGGCTTGTTTTTAGATAACTATGGAACTGAACGAACTATATTCCCTGGTCCGCAATTCTGAAGGTATTGCAACAGATTCAAGAACAGTCCGCGAGGGCCAGGTTTTCTTTGCCCTCAAAGGGCCTGCCCATGACGGTAACACTCATGCTGAAGCAGCTGTCCGTGCCGGCGCAAAAGCAGCAGTTGTTGATGATCCTTCCCTCAAGGGAGAGAAATTAATTCTGGTGGATGATGTCCTTGTGACGCTCTCCCTGCTGGCAATGAGACACCGCAGGGGAATTACAGTCCCTGTCATTGCTATCACCGGATCAAACGGAAAGACAACCACAAAGGAGCTGATAACCGCCGTGCTGTCGAAGAAAAAAAGAGTGCACAGCACGACAGGCAACTTTAATAATCATATCGGAGTTCCTCTTACACTCCTCAGCTCACCTCATGACATGGGTTATATGGTTGTCGAAATGGGAGCCAACCATAAGGGAGAAATAGCCGGCCTCTGCCAGATAGCCATGCCTACACACGGCATTATAACCAATATAGGCAGGGCACATATTGAGGGTTTCGGATCTTTTGAGGAAGTAAAGGCGGCCAAATCGGAGCTGTATCAATGGCTCAGCGGGAGCGGCGGCACAGCTGTCTATAATGATAATAACCGCATGCTGAAAGAGCTTGTTTCCAAAACGGTGCAAAACTCTGTTCCCTATTCGCGCCCGGCAGGCAGCAGGCTGAAAGTTGAAATTGCAGAAACAGACAGTATGTTCCTTGCCGTAAAAGCTTCATACGAAAAGCACGATTATGTTTTCAACACGAATCTTTTCGGGTCTTACAATATTGATAACGTGACGGCCGCCATTGCAACCGGTCTCTGCTTCGGTGTCCCTGTAAATGACATCACAGCTGCCATATCATCATACAAGCCTGTCAATAACAGGTCTCAGGTGGTCGATACCGGAAGGAATGTACTTATCTGTGATTCTTACAATGCCAATCCGTCAAGCATGGAAATGGCGGTGGCCTCATTCGCTTCATTGAAGGCTGACAGGAAGATGGTGATCCTCGGCGATATGCTTGAACTCGGGTCAGAAAGTCAACCAGGTCATGCTGCTGTAATAGATCAGCTGAAGAATCTCGGGGATGTTGAAATAGTCCTTATCGGTCCGCGCTTCCGTGAGGTTGCAGGTGATATCCGGGCACGCCTGTTCGGGTCATCCGATGAGATACGTGAATGGCTCAGCTCAAACCGCCCGGAGGGTTATACAATACTCGTTAAAGGTTCAAGGGGTATGACGCTGGAAAAGATCTATCCGTTACTCTGATCTGCCGGTGAGACTGATCACCACAATCTCGGGTCGTGTACCTATCCGCATTCGCGGGCCCCATATCCCGAATCCCGACGAGACTATTGCATGAGTTTTGCCGAACATGGCATAACCGTGATCCAGTTCGAACATTTTTGCGGTGATATAAGTCAGGGCCAGATCTGACCGTGATGTGTGTGGCCCGAAAGCGAAAGATCGACAGATGTTGCTGCAAGATCCGACAGTCCGTATGGCTGGTGATCAAGCAGGATCACCGGCCTGGCAGGATCCGTCTTAGCCAGCAGGCTGTCAAGCGGTGCACGGCCGTTCGCTGGAGCCCTGATTGGCTGATCTGTCGAGCCTGCCGATTATCTGTACGCCGTCAGGGAGTGTCACTACCTCATCCTTAAGAACCCGGATGCCTTTACTCTCTATATATGGGACAGTCTTTTTAATATCACCGATATACTCATGGTTTCCTGTTATGGCGTACTTGCCGTATGGGAGGTAAGGCAGAGTGAGGTAGGAGAGAAGGTCACCACGCAGGACCGGCCCTATGCTTCCGTCAATCAGGTCACCCAGGAAAAGAACCAGGTCAGGCTTCTCATCCCTTATCATCTCTGACAGATGTCTCATGCTCCTCTTCCTGATTACGCTGCCGAGATGTATGTCTGACACGGCAACTATCCGCAATGGTCCGTCACCGCCAATGAGGCTCTTGTCAATCGTGAGATCATACCTCTTTTTTACAGGACTTACAGCCGTTATAAATCCAACCACTATCAGGATTACAGTAGTGACAGTAATACCGGTAAAGAGCCAAAATCTGAGTTTTGGCATGCTGACGTCGGGTACGAGGTGAAACGGTTTCTGAATCAGAAGGAGTATATCAGCTGTCAGCCAGATAAGGAAGCCGTAAAGCATGAAGGCCATCCAGAATCCGCCAATGACATTAAGGATATCGGTAAAAACACTTGTGAATCTGTATTCAAGAATTTTACCGGTAATAAAGGCTGTGGCGAGGATCACAAATATTATTGTATAAGTTCTGATATGGTATCCTGCTCCCGCAAGTGCACGCTGACCCTTAATGTATAGGTACAGGTTAACCAGGAAATAGACTGTTAAGACTATTATGAAGAAAATTGCCATCTGCTGCCCTCTCTTTAATGCCACTTCAGATCCGTGAAATTTCGTTTACCACGTATATAATACTCAAAAACGACTGATTTGTTCATCAACGTATGAGGAGAATTATACATGTCAGGGTGAGGTGCAAGTGCCCTGAATGTTTTTATCGATGTACGTGCCTTGTGAAAATCCCTGTGAGCCCGCACCACAGCACCGAAGGCTGCGCGGCCGGACCGGAAGAGAAGCATGACGGCAGCGAGCCCGTCCAGCACCTGCCGCATGAATATGGTCCGGTGCAGATGCCGTGAGGGCAGGTTCTTTGCAAGCATCATGAGGCTGTTACGGAAATTATAGTATATTTTGGCTGGTGAATCATAGCTCAGGGTTCCGCCGCCAACATGCCATATTACCGCCTCGGGTACATAACAGATGATAAAACCGGCATTCTGCATCCTCCAGCACAGATCGATCTCCTCCATATGAAGAAAGAAGGCGTCGTCAAAGCCGTCGCACTGGTCAAAGGCGGAAGCCCTGACGGCCATGCACGACCCTGATGCCCAGAAGATCTCACGGTTATCATTATACTGCCCGCGGTCTTCTTCAATGCTGTCGAAGAGACGCCCCCGGCAGAATGGGTAGCCGTACCTGTCGATAAACCCTCCGGCGGCACCGGCATATTCAAAAAACGAAGGCTTGTCAAATGCCCTGATCTTTGGCTGACATGCTCCCACACGCGGATGCATGTCCATAAAGGTCGTCAGCGTCTCAGACCATCCCTTTTCGACGCTCACGTCTGAGTTGAGGAGAATATAGTACTCTGCCTCGACCTCCCTGAGGGCTCTGTTGTAACCACCGGCATAGCCCCAGTTCCTTTCCAGCCTGATGACCCTTAGCCCTGGATGGTTGGCTGAGAGCCAATCGACAGAATCGTCATCCGATCCGTTATCAGCAACAATTACCTCAGTATCATTTGATACGGTACTGTCAATGACTCCGGGCAGGAATTTTTCGAGGAACTGCCGGCCGTTCCAGTTCAGGATGACAACAGCTGTCTTAATCATTTTAATAAAGGTTTTTTATATTTCCACCGCCGGTGCGACCATAGCCAGTATTCGGGTTTTTCTCTTATCACTGCCTCAAGCATCTCTGCATACCGGGAAGTGATGAAACCGGGTGCCTCTTTCCCGGGATGCTCTGTTATAAGCTCAAATGCAACCTCGTAATAGCCTCTTTTTATTTTGGTTACTATTCACAAAGATCACTGGCATGTCATACTTTACGGCCAGTTTCTCGGCGCCTCTGAAGAAGCCTGTTTCCTGGTTAAGAAAGGTGGTCCAGTATGCATGCTCATCCGGCGGGGGTGTCTGGTCTGCAATGAATCCGGAAACAGTAAGGATCTTTTCATTCCTGAATTTTATACAGATCCCTGAGAATGTTTTGCATTGGTGATGCCCATACACCGTATTTTGTTCTGAGGTTCAGCATAAACTGATCGAAATACTTGTTTTTCAATGGCTTATAAATCGTAAGTAATTTGTAACGGAATTACCAGCGGCATCGCTGAAAACCACTCCCAGTTATTGTAGTGACTGCAGAGTGCTATTACGCTCCTTCCTTCCCTGTGAAGGCGGTCAAGGCCTGACAGATCCCTGACAGCGAACCTTCGTGAAATCTGTTTTGGGCTCATATGTGTGGCCTTCAGTGTCTCGACGATCAGATCGCAAAGGTGTCTGTAGAATCCGCGTTCGATCTTTTTCCGTTCAGCTTCGCTCTTTTCCGGAAATGCATTTCTGAGATTTGCGGCTACCACCTTCCTGCGATAACCTGCCAGGTAATACAAAACAAGGTAGAACAGGTCCGAAAAGAGATAAAGTACACGCAGGGGAAGCAGTGTAATGAGATAATTTATCCCGAAAAAGATATAGTAACCTATCGCTTTCATCAGATTCCTGTTTCAATCAGCTCGCCGGTCATCGAGGCATCGTCACGCAGGGATAACAGTTTTACCCGCCTGACTGTTCCCGGAAGGTCCTTCCTGTAAGGTACCAGTGTCCTGATATAGTTGCCTGTCAGTCCTGACAGCATGCCGTCGGCGCTTCGTTTTTCAAAAAGTACGTCATAAATATTGGCAGTGACAGACTGCATAAACTGAATGCGTTTCCTGCCTGAAAGCTTTATCAGTTGCCTGCTCCGGTGTTCCTTCTCAGAAGTTTTCACTTCTCCCGGCATGGTTGAGGCAGGGGTGCCCGGCCGGGGGGAAAAAGCAAACACATGCAAGATATGAGAGAGGAAGGCTTTCCAGGAAACTGTAAGTCTCTTCAAAATCCTCAACGGTCTCACCGGGAAATCCCACAATCACATCGGCTCCGATGGAAGCATCGGGAATCAGATTTCTGACCCTCATTACACGGTCACGGAATGTATCCCTGCGGTAACGCCGGCGCATGAGCCCGAGTATCTTGTCATTGCCGCTCTGCAAGGGCATGTGTATGTGAGGCATCATCACATGCCTCAGAGTTTATCAGATCAATTATATTGTCAGTGAGAAGGTTGGGCTCAATGGAAGAGAGCCTCAGACGCTCCAAGCCCCCCGATGTGCACCAGCGACGTAAGCAGGCTGTCAAGTGATTCGCCGGTGCTTTTTCCGAAGTCACCAACATTGACTCCGGTAAGAACTATCTCTTTAACGCCTGTGGCGACAATCTGTGTTGCCTCCTCAACTATCTCACTGATAAACGGGTTACGGCTCTTGCCTCTTGCCAGAGGTACGGTACAGTACGAACAGTGGTAGTCACACCCGTCCTGCACCTTCAGGAATGATCGTGTACGGTCACCTGCAGACCATGAGGAAATAAATCCTTCAGTGTCGATACTCTCACATGAATGAATCTCGGGTGCTGTTCCTTTGCCGAGGTTGTCAATGTAGGCTGCAATGTCAAATTTCTCATAGGTTCCCGAGCACGAGGTCGACACCTTCGATAGAAGCTACTGCCTCAGGCTTCAGCTGTGCATAACAACCAACAACGGCAACAAACGCATCAGGATTTCTGTGGATTATCTTCCGGACTGCCTGACGGCATTTCCGGTCAGCCGTATCTGTAACGCTGCATGTGTTTATGATGAAAACATCAGCATCACTGTCAGGAGAAACTCTTTCATACCGCTCATCGGCAAATGACCGTGCAATGGTGGAGGTTTCGGCAAAATTAAGCTTGCATCCCAGTGTCTGAAACGCTACTTTCTTCTTCAAATTTAGACTGTTACTGTTCCGGCTGCTAAATTAGCAAAAAAGCCGGTCTATAGCAGTCTGCTGGCCAGTTCTGCCAGAAAGCTTCTCTCACCCTTGACCAGATGGACATGAGTAAAGAGATCAAGTCCTTTCATCTTGTCAGAGAGGTAGCTCAGCCCGTTGGAGCCTGAGTCAAGATACGGGGAGTCTATCTGTTCAATGTCTCCGGTGAATATCATCTTTGTGCCTTCGCCTGCCCTGGTGATAATGGTTTTGACTTCGTGAGGGGTCAGGTTCTGTGCCTCGTCGACGATGAAGAAGATGTTTGAGAGGCTGCGTCCCCTGATGTATGCCAGGGGAGTGATGACGAGCTTTTCATCCTTGATCATATCATTGATGCGAATGAACTCCGGGCTCTGTGAACTGAAACGGTGCTTGATGACCGTCAGGTTGTCAAAGAGAGGCTGCATATAAGGATCCATCTTTTCCTTCACATCACCCGGAAGGAATCCCATGTCACGGTTTGCAAGCGGCACAATGGGCCTTGCCAGAAAGATCTGCTTGTACCTTTTGTACTGATGGAGCGCAGCGGCCAGTGCAAGCAGTGTCTTGCCAGTTCCTGCCTTGCCGGTGAGCGAGACGAGCTGCACATCGGGATTACACAGGGCATCAAGGGCAAAGGTCTGCTCTGCATTCCGCGGGTCGATACCGTAAGTCGTCTGCTTCAGCACCCTGACAAGCATCTTGGTGACAGGATTATAGTGAGCGAGTGCACTCGAATTGCTGTTGCGCAGAATGAAAAAATGATGACCGGGCTCCTGATCCTTCACTTTAAGCTCAGTTGCAGGCACACCCTCAGGCTGCTCATAAAGCTTGTTTATCAGACCGTGGTCAATATTTTCGATAGTCTTTATGCCCTTATAAAGATCGTCAAGGTTGGCCACCTTGTCGTTTTGATAATCCTCTGCCAGTACGCCCAGCGACTTGGCCTTCATTCTCAGGTTGATATCCTTGGTGATCAGCACCACCACTTTGTCTTTGTTCTGCTGGGTGACAAAATCGGCAATAGCCAGGATACGGTGATCCGGTGTCCTCTCGGGAAAAGACTCCGATACACGTTCCGAGAACTGTTTACCTGTCTCAATATGAAGGGTGCCCAGGCCTTCACCCAGTGGGATGTTGCCGGTAAGCAACATGTCGCCCGATATCTTGTCAAGCTCACGGGTGAACTCGCGTGCATGAAAATTGATCATGTCATTACCGCGCTTGAACTTATCGAGCTCCTCAAGAACAACAATGGGGATGATGACATCATTCTCCTCGAAGTTGTAGATGCATGTGTAATCATGCAGTAACACGTTGGTGTCCAGGATAAAAATCTTTTTTTGCTTTTTCTTTTTCGCCATAACAGAATAGTTTTTAGTCGACAACAATTCCGGCGCAACTGTCATCATGTGCACAAAGATAGCCGCTCACCCTGCTGTCAAAAGGCAGTTTTAGTAAATTTGCAAACAACGGACATAAGGTTATTAACATGACATACAAGGAAACCACGGATTATCTGTACAGTCTCCTGCCTGCCTATCACAGAATAGGGAAAGCAGCTTACAAGGGAGACCTGAACAATACGACTGAGCTTGATAGCCTATTTCGGCCATCCGCATAAGAAGTTCCGTACCATTCATGTGGCGGGCACCAACGGCAAGGGTTCCGTCTCTCACATGCTTGCATCAATATTGCAGGAAGCAGGATACCGGACAGGTCTCTATACCTCGCCGCATCTCAGGGATTTCAGGGAACGGATAAGGCTGGACGGGCAGATGATCAGTGAGGAGGAGGTTATTTCTTTTGTTGAAAAGCATGATCAGATCATCAGAAGGATCGAACCTTCTTTCTTTGAACTGACTGTTGCAATGGCTTTTGACTTCTTTGCCAGGATGGAGGCTGATGTGGTTGTAGTTGAAGTGGGTATGGGAGGCAGGCTTGATTCCACCAACATCATCACGCCTGAACTTTCCGTGATAACGAACATCGGGCATGATCACATGGAGTTTCTGGGCGATACCCTGGCGGCAGTTGCCGGAGAGAAAGCCGGTATCATAAAGGAGGGTGTACCGGTGGTGATAGGTGAGACACAACCTGAAACCGTGGATGTGTTCGCAGCAAAAGCAGCTCAGATGAATGCTCCGGTGTCATATGCAGACCGGGAGTTCCTCTGCAGCCTTGGCAAAATGAATGATAAAAACGGTGTCAGGGAATATATGCTGGAGGATCTTCAGACCCGCATAACGACCTCGGGAACAACTCCGCTGGGCGGTCTTGCACAGCAGAAGAATATTCAGACTGTGGCTGCTGCTGTTAACGTCATTTCAGTGCCTTTTGGCCTGACCCGTGATCATTTTGTAAATGGGATAGCTAATGTCATCAACAACACCGGACTGATGGGACGATGGCAGGTTCTGTCAGATTCTCCTCTCACTGTCTGCGACACGGGACATAACCGTGAGGGACTTGAATATGTTGTCAGACAGATAAGTATAACACCCAAAAAGAAGCTTCATATGGTCATCGGCTTTGTGAACGACAAGGACCTGTCGCTGGTTCTGCCTCTTTTGCCGCGTGATGCCACGTATTATTTCACGAAGGCTTCTGTTCCGCAGGGCACTGGATGAGAAGATACTGAAGGCTGAGGCTGAGAAATATGGGCTTTACGGTGCCAGCTACCCATCAGTGGCCGGTGCGCTTGAAGCTGCCAGGACCTCTGCCGATGCTGATGATATGATATTCATCGGCGGATCAACTTTCGTTGTGGCGGAAGTTGTGTAGCCAGGGCATGTCCCTGCCAAAAAAAACTTAACTCGTATTCGGGTGAAGCTTAAATTTGTTTTAATCAAAACATCAATCCACTTGTTTTGCACTTATGGAAAAACCCGAAAATCCTCAAAAGAGTAGGGAGTGTAAGCTGAAAAACTTAAGAGTAGGCACCTAAATAATACGGACTATGAAAAAAACTTTGCTTTTAATTGCAGCCTTTTGCCTTATTGTCTCCGGTGCAATAGCACAGGCGCCACAGCTGGCTAAAGGCAATATTATGGTAGGTGTCACATCGACTTTATCTGTGGGAGGCTCACAGGACTCTCAGGTTTTTGGCCTCGCTTTCGGGACAGAAAGTTGGGGATACGGATCTGACAGCTCCTGAGGCTGAGTATAAATTTACATCCTACAATTTTCTTCCAAGAGGCGGGTATTTTATTATTGACAATCTTGTTGCGGGCCTGGAAGTTGTATTGACCGGTTATATCGGAAAAAGATGTTGATGATGATGACACATGGAAAGAATCTGACAATTGGTATCGGACCATTTGTCAGATATTATTACCCTCTTGAAGAAATTTTATCCTTTTGCTGAGGCTGAAGCGATGTTTGGAACATGCAAGGAAACATATAATGATGAGGAGGAATATAAAGACGCCCTGATCGAGCTGGGTCTTTATCTCGGTGCTGCTCTGCCACTGGGGGATAAGGTAACAATTGATGCCTCTGCCGGTTATATGCGTGCTTCCTATAAATATGATGCCGAAGGAGAGAGCGAAGGCGGAACAGATGTAATAGGCGGATTTGGTATAAAAATAGGGTTCTCAATTTACCTGTAGAATTTAGTTCTGCTTAAAATACTGAGCGACTTTTGTCATTGCCGCGCTGATATGTTCCGGATCTGTCCCTCAGGTCCGGAACTGTTTTTACAGTGCATGGAGCTGCCGCCGATCTGCATTATGGCGAGAGACAGTCCCATAAGCAAAGGGCATACTGCAAGGAGTAAGGGGAATGCAGAACCTTGGAACAATCGAACATTTGAATTACCGAAATCAGATCCAATCCGATAACCGATAACCGATAACTCACTTTTGACTTTCAGACTTTCTGACTTTTTCCTTACCTTAATCCCCAAATTCAACCAGTATGAAATTAAGGATTTTGTTTTCACTTTGTCTCTCTGTCGTGCTATTGACAGTTAATGCTCAGGATAGCAAGAGACTGATTATTCTCCATACCAATGACTTCCACTCACACCTTCAGGGCTATGCTCCGGAATCGGCCTATACACCCCTGGCTATCGACGGTGACCCTACTGTGGGTGGCTTTGCAAGGATCGCAGGGATAATTTCAGAAACAAAAACCGAAAATCCGAATTCGACCCTGGTGCTTGATGCAGGCGACTGCCTGATGGGAACGCTTTTTCAGGCCATTGAACCGGAAACAGGATTCCAGCTGCACCTCATGAAACAGGCTGGGTATGATGTCGTCGCCCTGGGTAACCACGACTTTGACTTCGGTCCTGAAAAATACGCAGCTATTGTCAGAAATGCAGTAAAGAAGGGAGAAATACCCGTTTTGCTGGCAGGTAATACTGTAACGGATCCCGCAAACCCTGCAGATGATTCATTCGAGGCTTTGATTAGTGACGGCCTGATAAAAAAGTATGTCATAACAGAGAAAGAAGGTCTTAAAATAGGGATTTTCTCACTGCTCGGAAAGGATGCGGATGAATCAGCTCCCTATGCAACGCCGGTGACATTTGATGAGATCATCCCGGCAGCAAAAAAACTTGTTAAAGAGTTGAAGAATGAGGGCTGCGATGTAATTATCTGCCTGTCACACAGTGGCATTGAAAAGGATAAAAAAGGGGGCTGGACCGGAGAAGATGTGAAGCTTGCAAATAAAGTAAAAGGTATTGACCTGATCATCTCCGGGCACACACATATCCTCCTTAAAGAGCCCCTGTTTGTGAATGGTGTACCGATTGTGCTGGCGGGTGATAACGGAAGATATGTTGGCCGTATTGAGCTTCTTGCCGGTAACGGCAGTGTGAAACTTGACAAATACGAAGCCATTCCCATGGACGATAAGATTAAATCCCGGAGTGATATACAAACGGCAATAGTTGCACAGCAGGAAAAGATAAATGAAGCAATATTAAGCCCTCTGGGGATGACTTATAATATGCCTGTGGCTATCGCTCCCTACACTATTATCTATGATGAATTCGGAGATGCAGCCGGAAGCAACCTCGGGAGACTTGTCGCTGATGCAATTTATTACTATTCAAATAGTGAGGGTCCAGGCACTGACATTGCCATTGTGGCCGCGGGTGTCCTCCGCGATCCGATCCAGCCGGGCGTCCAGAGCGTTGCTGATATCTTCAGAGCGATGTCACTCGGCTCCGGTAACGATAATGTGCCCGGTTATGCACTTTCACAGTTATGGTGCACCGGGAAAGAGCTTAAGAATATAGCTGAGATACTGATCTTTTTATCAGCATCGACACCGTCGAATTTCCCCTACTATTCCCATCTCCGCCTGGAATATGATCCGGACGGCGGACTTTTTAACAAGGTACGGAAAATAGAACTGACCGATCGTGAGGGCAATGTCACGGAAGTGAACACTTCAAAAAAAGATACTAAGCTTTATTCAATTGTGGCTAACTCATACCTGGTAGATAATCTCCCTTTAATAAAAAAGAAGACATTTGGATTGATAAGCGTTATACCTAAAGACAAAGAAGGAATTCCGGTAACAGATTTCGGGAAGGCCGTAGTCGATTTTAATACTTCAATGGCCGGTTTACAGGAGGGTAAGGAATGGCTGGCGCTGGTGAAATATATTCAGCAGTTTGCTCCTGCTGAAGCAGGAGGGCTGCCTGTTATACCACCATATTATAAGAATCCGGAAAGGTCACTTGTAAAAGTCAGCAGGGAAAAGTGATCAGAGCAGGCCATACTCCTTTCTTTATCCGTTTCTTCAACCGCTATTCGAAAACCGGTCTGAAGAGTCATTTTCACATTGTATTTATAACGCTTAGTCTTTCTCTGATCTCATTTCTGCTGCCAGCCGCGGGAGGTGACTGCAGCAGCAAGACCATATACCATAGTTATATCAGCGGCGACATAGAGATGTGGAAAAGGGGTATGACCGAACTGCAGGAGGCGTACGATAAAACGGCTGAACCATGCGTGCTGTTAACGCTCACGGAAGCGAGGTACGGTTATATTGGTTACCTGCTCGGAATAAATAACAAGAACGAGGCTAAGCCGCTGATTGAATCTTTTGAAACGGATATCGAACGCCTTGCAGTTTTTCCGGAGTACAGGGCTGAGACAGAGTCATTCAGAGTCGCCCTGCTCGGCTTCCACATGGGAATGAATCCGGTAAAAGCTATGACACTGGGACCTAAGGCACTTAAACAGCTTGAAAAGGCAGTCGCAGCAGACAGCACCAGCCCTGCAGTATGGATAGAAAAGGCCAATTCTGAAGCCAATATGCCTGCATTTGCAGGTGGATCAAAGGAAAAAGCTGTAGCATCATACAGGGAGGCACTTGCGTTTGTTTGAGGCTGACCCGGCGCTGTCAGAATCCAACTGGAGATATCTGAATACTATTGTCCTTCTGGGCCAGACCCTTGAAAAGCTTGAGGACTATTCGGGAGCCCGTCAGGTTTACCTGAAAGCCCTGGACAGGGAACCAGGCTTCCGGCGGGTCCGCGATGAGTTGCTGCCGGCAGTAGAAAGCAAACTGAAATAGGAGATTTTTATTTGCAGCTGCTTTTTACTGCTGGTTTTGACCTGTTTAAATGGTCTTCGCCTGATTGAAAGTATTGGTTATGGTCAAGTATACGTGCAAAGTGATTTTCGAGGTGCCTTCTCATGCCTTCCCGGAACTCATCAGGTGTGCCTCTTCTGAGAAGGGTTACCAGTTCTTTATGTGATTTGTATTGATTCCGTTTTCCTTTTCTCTTCAGAAGGCCTGTATTATAAACTTGCTGGAAAGCCGGGAGTAACAAATTCTGAAGATTTTCCAGCGTATTATTTCCGGTCATCCTGTAAAGCTTTCCATGGAATTTGATCTCATGATCAACATCGAAAAGTATATTGTCAGAGTGGTCAGGTTCAATCTTCACAATTTCCTCGAGTTCCTCAATATCTGCTTCCGTCTTCCTGGCGAAAATGAAATCGGCTATACCAACCTCCAGGGCGAGGCGTATCTCAAATAGATCCATCAGTGTCTTATTGCCGAGTATCCCGGGGATCAATGATTTACCCATAATTGCTGACAGGTCGGGACTTCTGATAATCGTTCCCCTATGCTTCCTTGACTCGATGAGACCCATCGTCTTGAGCCTGTTGAGTGATTCCCTTATGACAGTCCGGCTGACACCCATGAATGTTGCCAGCTCTGTCTCTTTGGGTATTGAGTCACCGGGTCTCAGCTCTTTTTGGAGAAAAACCTCAATCAGACGCTTCTCAACCTGATCTACGAGGCTGCTGGCAGCTGTTTCTTTAAGCTCAAGTCTGTAGTCCTGGCTGTCCATTATTCATTGCATTTAAATAATCTGCTCAAAAAGTAAAATTAAACCAATGTGGCACACCCTGATTGTTTTTCCAGTTCTTTTTTGAAGCTTTGTGGTTAAGAGAATTTTTATGAGTAATAAAGCCTTACTTTTAATTGCAGATGAAGCTTGAACTGAAAGATAAATTCCTCACCAACTGGAGGAAATACTTCGGTAATGCTGAACTTCCCATCGTATTCTGATCCACCGGCACCTGGTCAGTAATAAGAAAGCGTCTGTAGCACTTTCCGGCGGTACGGGTGTTGCAACGGGTGCGATCCGCAAACTGAAACACGGGCCAGTCCGGGCGTGGCAACGGCTGCGATCACCATACTCAACCATTGGCCGGTTAGGGCTTTATGAGGTCATTATCAATAAACTTAGTTATCGGCTGGTCATAGCCTCGTGCCGGCTGCTACCTGGAAAATATAACTGATCTCCATTTGAGTGACATACCCGTCGCCACCGGCAGGAATATTTTTTTGTCACCTGCCCCATCGGTTCATACAATTGTCAATAACATTTGTCCGTTATAACTACCAATCTGCTTAACCAAAATCTGCGTTACAAATTTTCACCCTTCCTACTCCGTGATTTCAAAAAGGAACAACATATATATTATTTCTATGCTGAGACGAGCTTTATTTCTTTTTGTGCTTTTGCTGCTTTATTTTCCGGATCCGGAAAAACAGTGATCGCACAGGGCTGGACATTTACAGAAAGTGTGCAACAAACAGGCAGTTGCATCCCCTATGTTCCATTTCCTTTTATTGTTTACGCAACCAGGGAAGCCTGTGAGTATAACAGACAGGCGGAAATTAACAACACTGATGGCTGGGATACATGGGAAGGAACTTGCACTACCATAGTCACCTGCACCCCATGCGTCGGTTCTGATATTGGGTGGTCCCGGTACGTCCGGATCAGGCAGCTCCATCTGCGGAGATCCGGAGAAGTCAGTATTACAGGACTGCTTACAGGCAATGCCCTGTTTTCCCCGCACGACATAAAAGACATCGAAAATTGGGTCAAACGATTACATGCAGAGGATGAAATCAATGGGCATGACGGATGAAGAGTTAAGCATGATTGCTTCCGGAGATGTTCCGTTAACGGGTAATGCCGGTTTTCGATAAGTTTTACGCTGACCAGATCATGCAGTTAAAAAACCTGAGCAGGGAGGAACCGTTTACTTGAAGAGGGCCAGGAGACCATTGATCCAAATGACCTGAAGGGTACCGGGAAACAGAATGCAGTTCCAAAAAATACAACTGCCGGACTGGGAACCGTTGTAGCGCTTTCTTCTGCCAATCAGTGGTACCATCTGGAACCACTGTCAAACGGAGGCATCCCTCCGGTGCCGGTTAGCAATAATGATCCCAATGTCCGTTATGAGCATCCAAGGATTGAAGCGGCAAGGGAAGCTGGTATAACGCTGGCCGGCTGGCTGCCTGATGGCGCAGCGTATCCGGGAATCCTTGCGGTGAATATTTGGTCAATGCCAAAGCCATACAGGATATAAGAGACGGGAATGCTCCCCAGGATGCATGGACAAGTATATCAAACGCATATCAGAACTGGTTCGACAGACATAACAAATCAGGCAATTGGTGATGTTCAGGGAAAGATGTTTGACAAAACCCTGGAAATTATCAAGTTGCCAAGTCAAGGAAGCATTGCAGAGCTGGCCTCAGGTGTTACTGATGTTAACGATGAAATGGCAGGATCTGGGTGGAGAGGTTGCCGGTGGTGAAGCATAAGGAATTTCGGAAATATCACAAAGGCTGCTGGGTGGCTGGGTCAGGCACCTCTTGGCAACGGACTTTAAATCTAACAGACATAACAATTTATTGTACTCCAAACTATAAAGCAAATACTGTGTTCAGCTGCACTGCTTTTCTTCTCACTGTTACTGGCAGGAAGTCCGGGCAAAGAGACCCATTACGATTTGAGGTGCTGATGGACGAGCAGATGCTGAAAACAATTAACCCTCGAACCGGAATTCGTCACTCAATGGATATCACTTCCGAACGCCATGTCCTGCTTTCCACAAAAGACCAGTTTTTCCTGCTGGGCTGGGGAGGAATTACTCCTCTTGGCAAATCCGTATCATCCGGATCAATAAGGTCTTTCGCTTTTTCCCCGACAGCCTCCTGATGGTTGTCAAAAATGATGAGATCTGTTATTTCAGTTATTCCAACAAGGAGCTCAAAAAGCTATATCAACTCCATTGAAAACAAATGGCAGTAAGTGCAGGCAAAGATGTGATGTATGTTTATGATCAGAGCTCCAACTCATCAGGCAATATTGTTTATGTTATCACACCCGGAGGGAAGTATGCAGTGCTGCTTGAAGTATCATTGCCAGTAAACGCTGTGGAAGAACTGGACAGCTCCCTCATTCTTGCCAGCGGGAATAAGGTTTACAAGTTTGATCTGAAGACAAAGAATTATAAGACCCTTTCATCGCTCTCGAAAGAAAAAACAATTATCTCCGTGACTTCTGATCCGTCCAGCGGAAGGATCTATTTTTCAACCGACCGTGCGATCTATGCTGTCAACGATACAAGTGCCATAACCGTATCAGAGGGCCTGGGAGGCATTCTGAAATTCTTCGATGACGGACTTGTTGTTTTTGATCCTGCAAAGAAATTCCTTTTAAGAATTACCGGCATAGAAGAGGAATTGGGAAATGCACAACCATATAAACCCGAAGAAGCACAAAAACCTGATGACGGAGTTCTGCGGAACTCCAATATAATCGCACTTGCGAAATCTGAATTGTCGGATGCTCTCATTATTTCTATAATCAGCCGGTCAACGACGGACTTCAATCTGAGTATCGACTCGATGATTGATCTTATTGAGGTGAAGGAGGATCTTCTCCGAGGTGATAATGGAGATGAGGCAGGCAATGAAACGACAGGCATCCGGACAGCAGAAGTAATAACATGAAATCAATTATATCAATGAAAAAACATATTTCTCTGATTTTAACGGGATTGTTTATAGCAGTCATGGTTAATGCACAAAATCCTGAGACACTGACAAACAGTTCTGTGATAAAAATGTCAAAGGCAAATCTGTCAGATGAACTTATAACCGATATGATACAGAATTCTCCGGTTAAGTTCGATCTTGGCGAAAATGCACTGAAAAAACTTGAAGGCGAAGGCGTTTCTGCGGCTGTAATTCAGTCGATGAAAACTGCAGGAGGAGTGGCTAAATCAGCAGCGGAGAAACCTGCTCCCGCACCGGGGGAAAAAGCAACACCGGCTTCGATTGAGAAGGAGCAGGAAGCTGTTGAAGACGCAGCAGCATACAAACCGTCAACGGCAACAGAGACAGTATCAGTTGAACCAGCAGCTGCATACAAACCGTCAACGGCAACAGAGACAGTATCAGTTGAAGCCCTCAATTATGTGGTACCTCTGACGGAACTGATCAAGTTCAATGAGACTAAGTTTAAAGGCCTCGAAACCACCATCGTCGAATGGGACAAGCAGGTCAGAGATTATGTGGCTGATGTCAACAAGGTCAAAGGCCAGATGCTGCAGGTAGAGAATGAGCTTCGGCAAAAGAAAAATGCTGATACAAAAGCTTTCAGCGCAGACATTGCTTCGCTTAAAGGGAAACTGGAAGCATACAGAAAAAATTATCAGCAATCGAAAGAAATAATGTTGAAGGGGGGCGACAACATTGCAAAAAAACTTGAGACAATCAGCAGCGATATTGTCCGTGATATCAGTAAAGCCTACTCTGAGGCAGGTCAACAGGTGGGGTCATCGGATTTAGATCCTGCATCAGGTGAGAATGCGGTTAAAGTGAATTACACACTTAGAGAAATTAATTATAATGCTGTCGGCTATATAGTGTTTCTTACTGACATGCTGGCCTGGCATCAGAATGAGATCATGGTGCTCAACACTGTGATTAATGACTGGAACCCGCGCGTAACTGAAACAATTAAGCAGGATGCCCAGCTGAAGAGCCAGCTCGATCCTCTTGAAAAGAAGAATTCAGGAGTTGAGCTCAAATTCAAAACAGAACAAATCTGAAATTTCCAGTCTCAAGAAACAGGTTTCTGAAATTGAAAAATCACGGAAAAAGCTTGCAGACAAGATGAAAGACGACGCAAAAGTTCTTGCCGCTTATCTTAAGCAGATGAGCCAGAAAAATCAGGATGCCGTGGAAGAGAGGTTTACTGATATCATCGGGAACATAACATATTCCTTCCAGGAAAAACTTAGTCTATAAGCTCCGTATGTGTGAAAATATCAAGATGTTAACGATCCCAAAGGTGCAGAAGAGAGCCTGTATCTTCCTGGTCATGCTGGCGATGTTGTTGCCGACAGTAACAGTTTACGGCCATGATGATGATGACAAAACACCCGGGAAGCCGGAAAAAACCGGACCTTCGCTTGATGCTGCGAGGGCATATATTATCTCAGAGGATTTCAGTAAAGCTGTTTCAGCTTATGCAGTTCTTCTTCAGAAAGATTCAGCCAGCGCTTCCTTAAATGCAGAGTATGCCTATGCTCTCGCTCTGAATGGAATTTATGATGCGGCCCTTGCGCGCCTTGACCGTGTATGGACCCCTATGTCCGGTAGCACGGATGTGAATTTCTTCACCTCGCAGGTTTTTGCTCTTATGGGGTATGATATGCTGGCCATTGAATTCGGTAAAAAGATTGCTGCGGGAAGCACTCCGGCATGGATATCATCGGCGGCACCCGGTTACCTGGAGAATTACAGTGACAGGATGCCGGGAGACAATATGTCAGAAGATGGTGATGTTGTGGCAGATTTTAAGCGAGCCAACAGGCTGACAGCACAGAATTATAATCTGATGTCGATAGCTATGTTTGAAGGAATAATCACCGGATACCCGGGTGAGTACCTGCCTTATGTCGGCTCAAGTATTGCCCTGGAGAAAGCGGGGTTGTATGAAAAATCGGCACAGGCTTTGGAGCAGGCACTTGCCATTATAGGTGATAATACGGAACAGCAGGAGGCCAGACAGATGCTGGAGACCAGGCTTACTGAAATCAGAGGTAAGGCCCCTAAAGAAGGAAAGAACAGCACCACCCTCATTCCCGCAACTGCAACACCAGACGCAAAGGGACGGCGTATGCTGGCTTATGCCGGCGGTATGTTCTCACCGTCATATTTAAGTCTGACCGGAAGAATTGGAACTTTCATATCAGATGCCGGGAGTCTATCTGCAGACCTTGGAGTGACTTCAGGCGCAGGTGGAGCATCACTGAACCTGGGGGTAATGAATTTTTACCGCCAGAAGATCTTTGCCGGAGGATACGGACTGGGAGTCGGGTTTGGCGGCGGATCAGCAACACTCAATATGAAATTATCAGTAGGATTCAGTATAATGAATAAGGACAAAAATTCCAGCTGGGATATTTTCTTTGACGGTCAGCAACCTCTTGCCCCTAAAGGATCTACGACCACAGTGGGATTGTCAATAGGACGAAGCGTGTATTTCGGTTCAAGATGATGAAACAGATGAATAGATTAAAAACTGCAATAATTGTTCTGCTTATCGGCTCACAGGCGATCTTCGGGCAGGATAAGAACGCGAAGCTTGATTCGTTCAGGTCAGATGTTCTGGCAAAGTACCCGGCATATTTTACAGCGGCGGCTCTGGATGATTCAGGACAGCTCAGGCTTACAGCCGGGGAAGGTTACAGCAAGCTGACGGCCTCGGATAAAAAGGATATTATGAACATCCTGCTGAGATCATGGCAGGAATCACTGGTGGTTCTGCAGTTTGAGTCAAAACGTGAACTGTGGGGATGGAACAATGAAACAAAGGATGCAATGCTTATTGAAGCCTGGAATTTAAACCCTGACCCACCTTATGTGGAACCTCAGGCGATGCAGTCAGACATAGCAAAGCACCCATGGTTCTTTTATATCGGTGGTGCTTCGCAGATGGATTCCAATAAGAATCTGAACGGCGCTCTGAGCGCACGTCTTGGCTTCTTCCTCCTTCTGAATAAATTGGACCTGGCAGCGTCTGTCACGGAACAGTTGTCGGGTAACCTGGAAGATGTAAGTCCTGCAATGTCGACCAGTGTAGGTCTGGCAAGCAGATTTTACTACCCGATCAAAAAGCATAATATAAGTCCCAATTTTGGCGCCGAGCTTGCAGTGACAATCCCGGCGGAGGGTAAAATGGCGTTTACACCTTATTTACTTACAGGGCTTAGCTGGTATGTGGGCCCCGGCGCCCTCGATGCCGGATTAAGGATCGGAAGCAGCTCGATGCTGATGATAGGCTATACCCTTATCCCGAAATTTAAGTCCGGAAAGTAACATTTTTTCCTCTGGGCCGGGCTGGCTGATAAAAAAGGGCACCCGTAAGGAATGCCCTTTTAATTTGAAATATTGTTGCCTTCGCGTTTGAACGATAAAGCGACAAAAAGCCTTAAACAGTCAAATGGTATTATCTTTACTATGTATAAGAGCATGATCCCATGAATCTCGAGCTAAAGGAAACCTTCCTGACATTATGGAAGAATTATTTCGGCGACGCAGAACTGCCTGTAGCTTTTTTCTATACTTATTCTGACGGAGGATCGGAATGGGCGGAGAAGCCCAAAGGGTGGACTGCATCATATGCGAGCTGGCCATCCTGTTAATCAGCATGTTTGCACTTGATTCTTTTTCGCCGGAGCGTACATTCTGGCAAAACCTGGGAGCCTTTCTAATGCATCTGATCCCGTCATTTGTTTTGATAGCCCTGCTTATCATCGCATGGAAATGGGAGCTGATCGGGGGAATTATTTTCACAATTATCGGTCTGGGAATGAGCCCGTTTATTTACAGTCATAATTTTCAGATGAACCATTCAGTTGGAAAGAGTCTGGTGATTCTTCTTATCGTAACCGTGCCTTTCATCATTGTGGGGATATTATTTATCGTGAGTCATTTTATGAAGAAGAAACAGAACAGTATTTGAACATTAAGAATTTGGTATTGTTAATAATATTAAGTTCGAATCAAAAAAATACAATCATGAAGAAGCTATTAGGTATCAGTCTGGTGACATTTGCATTACTGATGACAGGCAATGCATCCGGTCAGGGTTTTGTTGAAACGGTTGAAGGTTTCGCCCTTGACGCTTTATTCGGTAACGAGTGTGTTGTGAATCTTGCATCAGGAGAAGAGATCATCGGTAAGTTTATCCAGTGGCACATATGTCACTAACGGACTTACAAAAATCACAGTTAAGCTTGAGAACGGTGAAAAGGTAAAGCTGGTCCCTGAACAGGTCGTTGCCATGCAAATAAAATCTTCAGATTTACTGAAGCTCTCCATGATTTCGGAAGCAGGCAGCTCGATAAAAGAGTTGGCTAATACAGACTTCAATGATATCGTGAACCGTGATTGGGTAGTGTTTGAAACGGCTATGACGCCAAAGAAAACAGATACATACAGGCTGCTGCAGCTGTTAAATCCGGGATTTGACAGTAAGATCAAGGTCTTTGCGGAACCAAGTTCAAAGACAGGCGGACTTAATGTTGGCGGAATTCAGGTTACCGGCGGCGAGGACAAAGCCTACCTCTTTGTCAAGGGAGGAGAGAAGGCTGTTAAGGTTAAGAAAGGCTCATATTCAGATAATTTCCAGGAGCTCTTTTCAGATTGCCCGGAGATGGTTACAGCTTTTCAGAGTGGCAAGATAAAGTGGGACGATGTTGCAGTGCATGTATTTGCTTATGATCAGGCATGCAAATGAAGTTGGGAGTGACTAAAGTGCCTAAAGTGAACTAAAGTGCCTAAAATACCTAAGTTCATGGTTTTTCGTATGATGAGACGGATAACCTATAATCTTCGTTATTGAAATAATAAGTAATCGGAACTCCGGTGAAAAAGACTGAAATTCCACGAAACATTGATGAATACATCGCCGGTTGTCCTGAGCATGTCCGGGAGAAACTGATGGAGCTCCGGGCAACGATTAGAAAAGCCGCCCCGGGAGCTGAAGAAAAAATCAGCTACCGGATGCCGGCTTTTAATCTGAATGGTATTCTCGTTTATTTTGCGGCGCAGACCAGACATATAGGTTTTTATCCGACATCCTCCGGGGTTACGGCTTTTAAGGAAGAGCTTGGAGATTATAAAAGTTCAAAAGGAGCAATTCAGTTTCCTCTTGACCAGCCGCTTCCGCTTGAACTGATAACCAGGATTGTAAAGTTCAGGGTCAGGGAAAATTCAGAACGTCTAAAATCAATAAAGAAGAAAACGTGAGGCCATCATGGCCTGTAATTATTCGACCCTCTCCGAGGGTCATTAAACAAATAAATGGTCGTAGACCATCAAATTATTGTAAGGAAATAGGCCTCATGAACCCAAATGATGATCGAAGATTATCGAATTATTGCTGACCACCCAATAAACCTATTTATTAATAGCCTTGTAATTAATTATAAATCAATGTATTCAAAAATAAACTAAAAAAATAGTCATTTTTTTGCAAAAATAGTTGCATAACTATAAATATAGTCATATATTTGCATTGAAGGATTGACACAAAACAACTATGAAGAACATGCAACTGACAAAGGCGGAGGAACAGGTGATGCAAATCCTGTGGGATATGGAAGAGGGTCTGGTCAAGGATATCCGTGACCGTTTCAATGACCCGAAACCAGCAAGAAACACTGTGTCCACAGTGGTGAGGATACTTGAGAAAAAGGGATTTGTCGGACATAAATCGTACGGTAATGTCCACCTGTATTTTCCTCTGGTACCCAAGAGCGAATACTCCAGCAGCCAGCTTTTCGGACTGCTGGAGGGTTATTTCGATAACTCGTTCCCGGCTATGGCCTCATTCTTCGCACGTGAGAAGGATCTGACCGTTGCTGACCTGGAGGAACTGTTATCCGAAACAAAAAAGGAGTTGTCAACTGCTAAAGGTTAGGAAAGATGGAAGGGCTCGCAATCTATCTGTTAAAGTCTGTGATCTGGGTCACCGGATTTGGATTGGTCTATCTGCTTTTCCTGCAGAATGAGAGGTTCTTCTTACTTAACAGGATCTTCCTTGTGACGGGAATTATAAGCTCCCTGGTATTTCCTTTTGTGACAGTCCGTTATGTAATTTCAGTGCCGGCAATGCAGGCTGATCTGATGGGAGGAGCTGTAACCGGCGGTGCCCTGCACGAAGCAGGTTCCGGTGCCAGCATAGGGAGTCTGGTTTTGGTAGCGCTATGGATTGCAGGTGCACTATTTATAGGTGTACGGCAATTAGTCCGCACACTCACTGTCGCAAAAATCATTAACAAGTCGGAAAAGATTTCATCTTATCCGGTCAAACTTGTCAGATCGTCTGATTATGACACTCCTTTTTCATTTTTCTCCTGCGTGGTTGTCAATCCTTCCATTAAAGACATTGAAGCAAGGGAGATAATGAATCATGAGATTGTGCACGTCAGACAGATGCACTGGCTCGACCTTTTGCTGTCAGGATTGCTTTGTACAGTTCAGTGGTTTAACCCGGTGGCCTGGATCTATTCCAGGTTCATCAGGCAGAACCATGAGTATCTTGCCGATGAGACGGCGCTGCAGCGCACATCTGATCCGGCAGTGTACAGGGCAGCTCTTTTGAACCAGATCGCAGGCTCACCTGTCATTGACCTGGGTAATTCATTCAATTATTCACTCAACAAAAAACGATTTAAAATGATGAAGAATATTATCAGTTCACCTTACAGAAAACTCAGGCTGCTGACGATACTGCCAGTGTTCGCATTGGTGCTGTATGCGTTTGCAGAGCCGGAGTACAGGCTGGCAGACGCCGGCAAGGGACAGGCTCCTCCTGATGCTGTTATTGCCACTTTGACAAAAGAGGTTAAGGGTACTGTCGTTCAGGAAGACGGAAAACCGCTGTCAGGAGCAGTTATCATTGTCAAGGGCACGACTATGGGGACCATGTCAGACGAGGAGGGACGGTTCACCCTTGTGAATGTCCCCGAGGATGCCAGCGCTTGTGATCTCATTTGTGGGATTTGAGTCGAAGGTCATGAAACCTTCATTCGGATCTGACATGAAGGTAAAGATGATGAGAAAGACATTTGTTACTGACACAGCCAGGGTTCCGCCACCACCGCCGCCGCCGCCGCCCGGATCAAAACAAATGGCAGTTCCGCCTCCACCGCCACCTCCACCACCGCCACCACCATCAGCGAAGTCTGCCGGAGTTGGAGTTGCAGCAAGTGAAGCCGAAGGAAAAAAGGTTGTTGAAGGCAAGTATGTCGCAATAGAGGAACTGCCTGAATTCCCGGGTGGAGAGGAGGCTATGCTGGCATGGATCGGAGGCAACACTAAATATCCTGCAGAAGCAGTAAAAGAAAAAATATCCGGACTTGTACTGGTCAGCTTTACGGTAAGCAGCACCGGCAAGGTACAGAATGTGAAGGCCGTCAGAGGGGTCTACTCCGGCCCTTGATGCCGAAGCAGTAAGGGTCATTAAGAGCATGCCTGACTGGAAACCCGGGAGCCAGGGGGGCAAACCCATTGACGTTGAATTCACTGTTCCTGTGCAATTCAAACTGGATGGTAAAACATCCCTGAAAGTAACGAAGTAATCGATCACCATACAGTCAGCAGGGACATGCGAAAGTGCGTCCCTGCTTTCTTTTTTCATGTAGTTTTTAAATTAATGCTGCTGTTATTACCATTTTAATACTGTATTTTTGATAACAGTACTAATCACCCGTGAAGGGATTTTCAATGATTTTGTTAAACAGCGGTATCGGAAATTACGTTTTCAGCAACGGTAAAAAATATTCATACTTCGGGGGTAATAATTACCTCGGCCTGGCCAACCATCCATCGGTAAGAGAGGCAGCCATAAAAGCTGTTGAAAAGTACGGTGTCAATTTCTCCGCCTCAAGGCATACGACAGGAACAGCAGACATCCATCTTGAACTTGAAAAGGCGCTGGCTGTTTTTAAGGGTAAAGAGGATGCGGTTGTATTTGCTTCAGGATACCAGGGTAACAGCATCCTGCTGGAACTGCTGAAGGGCAGTTATTCAACAATCTTCATTGACCAGTCTGCCCATGCCAGTATCATCGCCGCAATACCTGCCGATGTAGTCAAAGTGATGTATTATGACCATTGTGATGCCAGCCACCTGGAAAAATTACTGGATTATAACAAAGGATCCGACCCGCTGATCGTCACTGATGGCATCTTTGCACTCACGGGTGAGATCGCACCCCTTGACCGGATATATCCGGTGGTGAAGAAACACAATGGCATCCTGGTCGTTGATGATGCTCATTCAACAGGTGTTCTGGGCGCTACAGGAAAGGGGACTCCCGAGCATTTCAACCTCCACAGGGAGGAAAAAATCTTCCAGACTGAGACGATGAGCAAGGCACTGGGAGGGTACGGCGGCTTTATCTCGGGATCAAAGGATCTTACGGAAATGATCAGGGAAAGATCCGCGACATACCAGGCTTCCACAGCTCTGCCGCCACCAATAGCGGCTGCAGGCATTGCCTCCCTGAAAATCATCCGTGAGCATCCTGAGTTGCGCACCCGATTGCTTGATAAAGCAGGAAAACTCAGGGAAGAAATTACAAGGCTGGGTTTTCATACAACTCACTTTGACACTCCCATTATACCGATAATTCTCGATGGGCCGGAAAGCGCAAAAAGCCTTTCCTCTTATCTTGAGGAGAATGGTGTTATTGCTCCCTTTATGAACTATCCCGTCAGGCAGGAATTGCATATGGTAAGAATTGCGGTCTCCTTCAGTCACACTGATGATCAGATCGGGGTTTTACTTGAACTGTTAAAAAAATGGAAAGAAAAATGAAGAAAATTAAAATTAAGAAGGTATTTATTGACCCGGTCAATGTCGATCTGGATGAACCGTTCAAGATTGCCATCGGGACAAAGTACAATATCGAAAACGCGGTAGTGACGGTTGTGCTTGATAACGGTATCGAAGGCTATGGCGAAGCAGCTCCCCTGGAACCTATCAACGGCGAGAACCAGGCCACTGTGCTGGCTACCCTCAACAGCTGCGTCGATTTTATAAAAGGCAAGGAGATCACTGATTACCGTGCCATATCCAAAACCCTCAGGGGCGTTTTCTGGGCACAGGTCACTGCCCGGTGTGCTGTTGAGATGGCTCTTCTCGATGCTTATACCAAGGTTTTGAATATCCCCATGTATGAGTTCTTCGGAGGTGCAGGGAACAAGGCAGAAACAGACTATACGATTGATATTGTTCCGCCGAAGGTGGCAAAAGCCAACGCCATAAAGCTGGCAAAGGCGGGCTACCGGGTTTTAAAAACAAAGGTGGGCAAGAACCTGGTGGATGACATCGACCGTCTGCTGGCTATTAAAGACGGAGCCCCCGGCTGCGGGATAACCCTTGATGCCAACCAGGGATACTCTCCGACAGAAGCCGTTCATTTTCTCAATGAGCTGGAAAAAAACGACATCCGCCCGGTTATGTTTGAGCAGCCTGTAGTAAAAAGTGATCTGATGGGAATGAAGTTCGTAAAAGATCACACTTCAGTGCTGATAGGTGCTGATGAATCAGTCTTTACAAGCGCTGATGCCATCAATGTTGTTCGCACCGGATGCGCCGATGTCATAAACATCAAGCTTATGAAGTCGGGCATAATAGAAGCAATGGATATAGCCGCCATTGCACGCAGCGCCAATATCAAGCTTATGATAGGGTGTATGCTGGAAACAAAACTAGCGCTGGGATGCGCCGTTCACTTTGCGGCAGGACAGGGTTGTTTCGATTTTATAGACCTTGACCCGCATATTGACCCTGCAAGGGAACCGTTCACAGGCGGACCGGTATATAAGGCGCCCTATTATACATTGCCGGAAGATCTTCCCGGGATAGGTTGCAAGAAAAGATAAAAACGGATATAGGAGGGGGGATATCTCCCTCCGGGAAACACTACTTTAATTTTCTCATCTGGACAAGCGATAAATAGCGGCTCCGGGCCTCTTCAACATCTGCGTCGGGAGCTATATATATCCTTGTCCTGTGGTCAATAACGACTTCCTTCAGTTTGGAAAGATCGGGTGATTTGTAAACAATTGGTTTCTTCTCGATCATAAGTTATTTACTGCTATTATTGTCACTCTCGCTCAAGATACGGTTTTTTATCGGGATATTGTATTTATTTTCAATAAATTATACATTATTTAACAATCCCAACGCTTACAATGGTGTAGGTAGGGAAGATATGTCAACCCCACTGGTCGGATTTTTTGCGCGCATATTGTAGCCCCACAGGGGCCGACTATTTGTAGAAAAATTGGATTATACAGAATAGTGAACCCGATATGGATGACTTGCTATTCTATTTCCAACCGTTGCAGAAAGATACAGTCCAGCAGGAAATCATTGATCTTTCCGTCCATATTGCGGTTAAAATCGTCAAACCTGATTGTCAGAGAGTTCTCGCCATCCACAAGAGTAATATGCTCAATATTGGTTAGCCCCCAGTTTGACCACTCATCTTTTCCACGCTGGGGAAATATCAGTGATCCTGCAAAGATCCCGTTCACATAGAGCGAACGTATTCCGCAGTTGTTGTCCGTGTTTACCGGACCCGTGCCGTTTGCATATCTGGTCCTGAGGACATACTTGCCTTTTTCTGCTTTAAATTTTACTACGAGTTCGTTATTACTTTTCATTGAGAACGATACATACCCTTTCCCGGAAAATCCTTCAACAGTGTTTTCACCTCTCAGGTTGAAATCCTCCGCCTCAAAAACTGTTTTCAAGGGTTCAGGTACAATGTTTACCGGATTGCTCAGGAAAGATCCGACGCCGGTGCTGTCCACTGCCATGACCTGATATTCTGCCGGTTGGCTCTGATCAATGTTTTCAATGAATGCTCCGGAGGTGGAATTCCATTTGAGGCCATTCATGAAAACATTATAATCCTTGGCGCCCCTGACTGCCTTCCAGGTAAGCCGGTCGTTTTCAAAAGACAGCACCGGTGTTTCAGGAGCGGTATAGTTGGCGACCGTCGTGAAATGGCGGTTATCCTTTTGCCCGTTCATTTTAATCTCAACGGCGTGGGTGCCCGTTGTCGATGCGGAAATGAAATTGTCAGTAACTTCTTTTCCATCTAATTTGAATGAGCTGATGGCATCACCAAAACCTGTGACAGTTATCTGGTAGCTTCCTTCGCGGTATCTGAAGTTCTTTAGCGTATAAGTACCTTTGAAACTTTCCGGAATAACCGGATTGAAAATGAGCTGATCAGTTTCGAATTCCATTCCGAAGATAACGCGGTACTGCATTGCAAGCATCGCGGCTACGCTCCACAGCTGCCTGTCGGAATTGATTTCAGTGCCGGCAAAGTCACCGGTTTCGCCCACGAAGTTTTCCTTGTTTGTCAGGAAAAGAGCGGCCGGACGCATTATTGATGCGAGACCGAATTCCACTGCACTGACCTGGCCACGGGAAGCGTTGGCCATGGTCCAGAATGCCTGGACAAAGGGCCAGATCCCGTTATTGTGGTATGGCGGGATACCGGGGATCTGCGGGTAAATACACGGAATGCCGTACTCAATCACCGGAGTGTTTTGCAGCACCGCTGTTTTTTGTGTTTCATCCGCGATATCAAAAAGCACAGTGAATGCTTCACCTAGCGCTTCAGAGCGCGGTGAAAGCGAACGGTAAAGCTGACCGTACAGGTACTGTCCGTAGTAACCTTTTTCAGGTTGCCAGAGGTACCGGTTGATGCTTTTGCGTATCTGCTCTGCCTCACCTGACCATTCATCGTCCCTGCCCAGTACATCTGCCATTTGCCCCAGTGTTGTAAGTGCCTGGTAATAAGCTGCATTTGTTCCGAGGTTCATCGAAGCATAGATATCGGCAGGTTCCATCCATAACGGGTAGGTCTGCTTGCGCCAGTCGAGGAACGAAGACTCACCCCTTACGAGGCCTGTCATGGGATCAAATATTGTTTTCCGGTCGTCTTCAATGCTGTTCTTTAAAATCCAGAAAGCCTGTTCCAGCCATTCCCTGTCTCCCGTATATTTATATATTTCCCATGCAGCCAGTCCCCATACAACCCTGTCGGATGATACCGGCCAGGCACCGCCGGTACCTGTGTCCTGTATTATCCTGTTATTTGCCACTTTGCGCATCAGGCTGACCTTGCATCGTTCCGGATCGATGCAGGCAAAGGCAAGCACGGTGGCGTAGCTGACGTCGCGGGTCCAGACGCCTGCCCACTCTTTACCGGTGCGGAATGTCCCGTCGGGTTCCTGCAGCATGATCATCTCGTCGAGCGACATGTTGTACAATGCATTCAGCAGTACGGATTCGCTGTTGAACTCAGGGTATCCGGAAATGTCATTTTTCAGCTTCCATTCTGATGAAGTATGCGCTGAGGGGTCATACACATTGAATACCATTTCATTCTCAAAGATCCCGTCGCCGTCAGGATCCAGCATTTTCAGCTGCCCGTTTCCTGCCAGGTTCTCAAAGTCCCAGCTCAGGGGGTAGGTGTCACCGGCGATGAAGAGACCTTTAAAATCGGCCTTGTATATCCTGTTTCCGGTCACATCGTCATAGTATCCCTTGTCTTCAAAGGCTTTCAGTACCCGGGTGAAATCGACCCTGAACCTGACCCTTGTATTTGGCGGCAGCGGCTGCGAAGATTCCTTCTCTGTCCTCAGTGAGGATTTCTGTCCGAATGTTACATCAAGAACCACTACCTCGTCAGCTTCCGGAAAGATATTGGCTTCGTGGTTCACACCGAATGCCAGTTCATTGTCGCGGCCGTTTATGCTGAATTTGAATTGGATGACGGGATCAATGTTTGCCTTAAGACTGACATAATCGGAAACCAGTTGCTGCGGGCTCAATGCAGTTGCCCTGAACCCGCCCTGTTCCACCCGGTCAGGAAAAACAGCAAAGGCATCAGACCTGTAAAACGGTTTGTCTTTCTGATTACACATTGAAAATGAAAAGGTAACAACGCAAAGCAAAATTAGTATCAATTTCCGGATCATGTTTTTATTATTTTATGATTTCCCTGCCTGATTATGGTTTGAAGGTACACAGTTTTTCAAAACTTACCTCCGATATGTCGGAAGATGCCTGCAGTTATATATCTTAGCATTTCCAAATACAGAGCATATTGAACCTTAAGCAAGTAATTTCATTATCTTAATGTTATGAAATACAGAAAACTTGGTGTAAACGGACCGGAAGTATCAACGGTTGGCTTCGGTGCATGGGGTATCAGCGGACGCGACTGGGGCAAGACTGATGATGACAGCTCGCGAAAAGCCATTCATGCCGCTCTTGATGCCGGTGTGACATTTATAGATACTGCTGACGTTTACGGATTCGGACACTCCGAAGAACTGATCAGACAGGTGCTTGACCAGAGACCTGACAAGGACAGGATAGTCATCGCTTCCAAGGCCGGGAACAATTTTTACCAGTTCCTGGAACAGGAGCATAAAGTGACTCCTATAAAGCATGATTACTCTGTTAAACACCTTGAATTTGCCGTTGAACAGAGCCTGAAACGACTTAATCTGGAAGCTCTCGACATACTTCAGCTTCACAGTCCCGGACTGAATATCCTTGAAACGGATGAACCGTGGCTGGCTCTTGAACGGCTGAAGAAATCCGGCAAGATAAAACATGCCGGATGGAGCGTTCAGTCGTTTGAGGAGACATCGCAGGCTCATATCCTCGAGAGACATCATGAGCTCCTTGATGTAATCCAGGTGAGATACAATCTGCTTGAGAGGAGGGCGGAAGAGGTTCTGCTGCCGATGGCTCTCAGGTACGGGACGGGTGTTATTATCCGTATCCCGTTGCTGTTTGGACTGCTCTCCGGAAAATTCGGAGAAAAAACCACTTTCGGCGATAATGATCACCGCAGGTCCAATCTTTCTCCTGAGAAACTGTCTGGCTACCTCAGGGAATTTGAAGCATACAGACCTGTCTTCGATAAATATCATGAATACAGTACTGCCCAGCTGAGCCTGAGATTTTGTATTTCTCACCCGGCATGTCATACGGTGATTCCAGGAGGAAAAACCCCGCAGCAGGTGCTGGAGAATATTATTGCTTCTGATCTTGATTTTATTCCGTTCGATGCATTTATTAAATAGGTCAGGCATTGGATGCACGGGAAGGAAATGGCATAATATTGTCTTTTTTCTTTTTATTGCTTTCGCTCTTTTTACATGCGTGGATCCTTACACCCGCGTCTTGATAAATTCGAATCCCTGCTTGTTGTGGACGGACTTCTGACTGACGAGAATAGATCGAATTATGTACGCCTGTCACGTACCTTTGATACCCTCGGCAAAGAGCCTGAAAGGATCTCCGGCGCCACGGTGACAATAAAGGATGACCTTGGAAACATTGCGGTTCTGAATGAAGGATCCTCAGGGGAGTACCGGACCGACAGCCTGACGTTCAGGGGAGTAACGGGCAGGACATACACATTGCACATAATGACAAAGGAGGGGGGTGAGTATGTATCGGCACCTTGTTTCATGTATGCTGTACCGGATATTGACAGTCTTTACTTCGCGAAAGACCGGATCATGTCAGACAAGACCGGGGAAAATCTTGAGGGTGTCAGGATTTATATAGATTCCAAAGGTGAAGGATCGAGTAATTATTATCGCTGGACATTCGAAGAATGGTGGAAGTTCAGTGTTCCTAACGTTAAAGAATACAACTATATCAATGATTCAACCATCCTGCCAATAGCAGATGTAAAAAAGATATGCTGGGGGAATCGCAAATCGGATGAGATCATTATCCGGTCAACACTTTCAGAAGCCACCGACATTATTGAAAAGAACCCGGTTCATTTCGTCGCCTCGGAAGAAACCGATCATCTTCTCATACAATATTGCATTGAGGTCAGGCAGATGTCCATATCCCAGGAAGAATATGCATTCTGGGATCTGATGAAACACCTGGATCAGAGCGGTGGTGATATTTTTGACAATCCGCCCTTTCAGGTTTTCAGCAATATTAAAAGTATTACCAATCCTGATGAGCAGGTGGTAGGCTATTTCCAGGTGGCAGGTGCAAAAAAGAAAATGTTATACATCACTGTCAATAATGTAATTGATCTTGACCTTCCTTTGTACCGTTACTACTGTGAAATGTTCGAAAAAGGAGTTATTGATTATCCTCCTCCCAAGCCCCCGGATACAGGAGTGTGGTGGGATGATATTTATTATGGATTTACGAACTCAGGTTTCATCTTCACCAAGCCGACTTTCACTGAAGACGGAAAACTCTTAAGGCTTGTTTTCGTACGGCCTTTTTGTACAGACTGCACTTTAAGCGGCAGCCTGAATAAACCGGATTTCTGGGTTGACCTCGAATAAACCGGACAAAAATCCGCGAATACAACACCGCATAATTACTTTTTTGATGTATTTAGTATGGAATAAATCCTTTGAAACGTAACTTTGCGGCATGAAAAGACTCCTCTTGTTGACCGGATTAATAACTGCTGTTATTCTCCCGTCTGTCCGGACAACATAACAATTATGCAGAAGATTCTTCCACCGTTCGCATTCCGGGTTCCGGTTTTGTAAATATCACTGAAGTCTCCGGATCTTCTTTTGGCCTAAGACATGCCAGTTCGCCAAATGAGGAATATTACCTGGGTGTCACTGATATATTAGGATATCAGATAGATAAACATTTCCTTGTAGGAGCCGGGTTTGGGTTTATGGCTTATGACAGCAGCTCCCTGGTCCCTTTTTTCCTTGAAATAAGATATACCACATGCTTTAAAAGCATCAATCCTTGTCTCTTTTATGATTCGGGATTTCTGGTTGATTTTAAAAATGTGGCTGACGGATCCCAGATGTTTATTAACCCGGGAGTGGGGTTGTCATGGTCATTTTCTCCAAGAATTGAAGGGACCTTTGGCGCGGGGTGGATGATGCAGATGCAGCCCAACCACAGAACATCCTTCATTAATTTGAAGCTGGGGTTGATCTTCAGGAAGAATTCAAGATCCATGTGAGTTTGTGAATCTGTACTAGGGCAGCAGGCATTTTATAATACACTTACTTTTATTAGAATTTGACTATTGGAAGCCTTCTTTATTTGGCTCAATTTCAACCCTGAAATTAAACTGGGCTTCTTCATTAACAATAGGCGATTTCATTTGTTTAGTAATTATTTAATCAAAATAATTAACTAATAAATCTTGTTAAATGAAAACAATTAGGTTTTTACCAGCAGGTTTGGTGGCAGCCATTTTAGTTTTCACTCTTTCATGTCAGAAAGAGCCTGACAATGCGCTACAACCACAGGAAGAAGCTCCGGCAGTCTCTCTCAAGTCAGCAACTCCGCCATTTAACCTTGAAGTCATCCTTCGTGGCGAAGGCAAAGCATTCGGTCATGTGGAATTCCGCCAGGATCTTGACCTTCCCAAGGTAGTTTTACTGGGAGTATGGGTTCGTGATCTTGAGCCGAACCACTCTTATTTTCTTCAGCGGGCTGCGAATGCCTTTAATGGCGATTGCCCAACTACAGGTTGGCTTACATTAGGGGAGGGACCCGTTGCAACACCTTTTACTACAGATGAAGAGGGTACCGCCAAAGTAGATTTTTGGAGAAATGTCTCAGGTGCTGTTGGAACCGTTCCGGGAGACCATTTTGATATTCGTTTCAGGGTGGTTGATGCGACTAATTTTCCTAATGAAGCAGTAGTAGTATTGGAGAGTATTTGTTATGATTATGTGATCAGGTGATTTCACATTGACAAAGCATTAGATTAGCCCCCGGAAAAAAGCTCCTGGGGCTTTTTATTTTTAGGTGAATCATGCGTGGGTGATTAAATCTTATCCTCTGAAACCTTGTCTTTGTCAAAAATACAACTTTTTGAATATCAAATAGTATGCCTCTCTATTATTCAGATTATTAACACTATAGGATACTTTAAGGCTTTAAAATCCATTTTCCCCATAATTTCTGGTAAAAATTGACTCTTTTTTGACCAATAATCTTATTCCGGGTGTCAGCTGGTTTCAATTAGAAAGGAACCCCCATATATTTTTGATTAAGAGTCTTTGTAGACCCTTCCAAAGTCCCACCAATTGGGCTTTACGTGCTTATGTGAAGTACTCTTATGCATTATCTTTGTTACGTAAGAAAAACCAAAAAGACATGAAGACATTTTATCGGATTTCTTCAGGTTTAACCGGAATGATCCTGTTCCGGAAGAGAATTCAGGATTTAAATTACAACTGGTGAAATCTCATTTCTGCCACACGATTTATCCTGATATGCATAATATTTTTACTCAGTTCTTTTAAAGTCTCCGGGGGGAAGCCTGTACTGACAGAAGAAATGAGATTTCAGGCTGAAAGAGCTTTCTTTTATTTTCAAATTAAGGACCAGCCGTTTAGTGAAGATTTACTGGAAAAATGCATTTATTATGAACGGATAGAATATCCGGCTATAGTTATTCTGCAATCCCAGCTTGAAACAGGACATTATACCTCTGATATTTTTTTGAATCGGACATAATTGCTTTGGTATGAGGTTTCCCAAGATCCAGACCAACTGTTGCAACCGGAACATATAAAGAGCATGCACAGTATTCTCATTGGTCTGAACTCGGTAATAGATTATGCACTATGGCAAAAATGGTATTTATCACGGGGATATAGAATAGGCGGAAATTATGACGATGATTTCTATCTGGTATTTTTAAACTGTGTTCATTATGCTGCAGATCCTCGTTATGTTTCCAAATTAGTTGAAATGTCACAAAGGGATTTGACCTGAAAATGTATTGATCCTTACTTTCTTGTCTTGATACAAGAACCGAGGCAGATTCAGCAACATTTTTTAACAAAATCTTATGCCGAGTTCACGAGAGCCCGCCAACCGGCGGGGCGAGTAAAGTAAGCAAAGAAGATCAAGGCTTAAGATAATTTCCGGGCTCATTTTTTCTTGTTTGCCCACGCAATACAACTCGTCGTCCTTCGTCCTCCTCAAACAGTATTGCTTACTACTGGCCCCTCCTGCAAACAAGAAAAAACTCGCTTCATCCGGAAATTCTCTCAGGCCAGCCCTTTAGACCATTAGACAAAGAAAAAGCCCCTTGAATTTGGGGCTCTTTCTTTCGGTGGGCGATGTAGGTTTCGAACCTACGACCCTCCCGACTTTCAGTCGGGATGCTCTGAACCGGCTTTGATCAGCGATTCAAGTCGGTCCCTGTTTTTCCATTTTTTAAGTTGTTTTTCCCTGGCCATAGCATCGCTTTGTTTTCAAATGTCTTCAGTGTATACCAATACCCATGGTTTTCCGGAATTAGAGAAGCCTTTTGATACTTCTATTATGTTTGCGAAATCTGTCCTGTACATTGGAAGAAAATCCAATGTAGTATTTATTAATTCTTTCTGAATAAAGAATATAGACAGTAGTACATAATTAAAAAACCCCGCTGTTACGGGGTTTTTTGCTTGTGGGGGTTGACGGGTTCGAACCGCCGACCCTCCCGACTTTCAGTCGGGATGCTCTGAACCGGCTTTGATCAGCGATTCAATTCGTTCTCTGTTTTTCCATTTTTTAAGTTGTTTTTCCCTGGCCATAGCATCGCTTTATTTTCAAATGTCTTCAGAATATACCAATAATCCATGGTCTTCCGGAAGAAGAAAATCCTTTAGATTCACTATTATGTTTGCGTAATCTGTCCTGTACATTGGAAGAAAATCCAATGTAATATTTATCAATTCTTTCTGAATAAATAATATAAACAGTAGTACATAAGCGAAAAACCCCGCTGATTACGGGGTTTTATTGCTTGTGGGCGATGTCGGGTTCGAACCTACGACCCCCTGCTTGTAAGGCAGATGCTCTGAACCAACTGAGCTAATCGCCCTCAGGTAATATTTTTCAATCAACGACCCTCCCGACTTTCAGTCGGGATGCTCTGAACCAACTGAGCTAATCGCCCGAAAAGCGAGTGCAAATATAATCCACATTTTTAATTCTGCAAAAGTTAATATGAATTTATGGGACGTACCAAACTGGCCTGTTACTGACCATGACGCAACCATCTGACTGCCCGCAGAGTCATGTTATTAACTCTGTTAATTATACGAAGAGGGGGAATGATACCAATAATCGAAATTTATATATATTAGCTTTCGGTACTTTTTGACTTTAAAGGAGTTACGATTTATCTGCAATTACTTTCAAATCGTTACTCAACTGTTTGATAAATAATATGATATGTTTCCTGAAGCATGACCCTGACTGACATGAAACGAACCCGCCTGTTACCTCTGTGTCTTCTCCTTACACTTCTGTTGCTGCCCCTGCACACTGACGCTCAGGTAGGCCCCGGAGGCGTAGGCAACATTACAAATACCCAGTTATGGCTCAGATCAGACAGCCTGATAGCCATTCAGCCCTTGTATTTTGTAACCAGCTGGCAGGACCTCTCCGGGCACTCACGCGATTTTGCCCCGGTCCTCACAGGACAGACCGTCCCTTCCCTTACACTGAATGTCGTTAACGGTTACCCTGCAGTGACATTCACTGACCAGGGGGGCGTTGGAGGTGATTTTCTCGGGTACAACGGTTCAATAGGTATCTCAGGCAGCGATGCTGCTACCGTGGTTATAGTTGCACGCAATACAACCGCCACGGATGAACAAAACGGCGGATTATACATGGGCCAGAAAAATGTTGGCGCAGCTAACTCTGTCAGGAGCTACGGGATTGAATATGCCGATGCAGTTAGATTCAACGGGCAAAGCCAGGTTTTCAACGACGGACACACATCAGGCGACTGGAAGATAATCAATTATACCAATCCCGCAGGAGCTTCGGTATCAGGTTATCAGGCTTACCTTAACGCTGCACTCCTGACGGGAAGTTCGGCATCTGCTACCGTACCCTCGCTGGTTTCCAATTTTGCACTTGTCGGTGCCACACAGTTTAACGGGGTATACAATCCTGCCGGGTATTTCAACGGCGACATAACCGAAATAGCGGTGTTCTCGGGTCAGCTTAACGATGCCGAGCGTATCGTCCTTGACAATAACCTCGGTGCCAAGTATCTTATTCCTATTGCTGACGATCACTATTCGTGGGAAATGACGCATTCGCATGATGTCTCAGGCATAGCAGCGTACAACGGCACTATCTTCACCAATGCATGGTCGACAGGACAACTGTCAATAAGTAATCCGACAGATCTTTCAGATAACGAATATCTTTTTTTCGGACATAACAAGGCAAGCGCCAAAACATGGACTAACGTCGGGGTTCCGGCTCCGGGCACATTCAAGCTGATGAGGGAGTGGAGGGTTGATGAGACCTCCGATGTCGGCACTGTGACCATCAGCGTGCCGGCTGCTTCACTGCCGGCATTTCCGGCAGGTTATGTCACTGGTAGGAATACTGACAGATGCTGACGGTGATTTCACCTCAGGTGCAACGATGCATCAGACCACCCTGACCGCCGGCTCTTATAATGTCAGCCTGAACCTTGCTGACGGACAGTATCTGGCAATCATTGTTTACCGTCCCGAGGTGAACTATACAATAGCATCTGCGTCAGGGCAGGAGAGCGTCACCAGCGTCACTGTGCAGGCTTATCTCAATTACCCTCACACGGCAGATGTTTCGGTTGACTTTGCCGTTACCGGAGGAACAGCCACCAGCGGCACCGATTACACTCTTGTACCCGGTACAATCAATATTCCTGCGGGATCAGTAACAGGCTCATTCATTATTACAGTCATTAATGACGTTCTTGTTGAACCCAGCGAGACAATAATTACCGGACTTTCCAATCCGTCAGCGGGCCTGTCCATAGGCACTCAGAACAGCTATACGTATACCATCCTCAACGATGACAATATCTACGTCTCATTTTCCTCTGCAACTGCCTCGGGACCGGAGGGTAATGCACCGGGCACTGTCTCTGCACCTCAGATAGTCGTTAGCGGCGGCAGCACTACAATCTCCGGAAGTCTGTTATTCATGGTCACTAACGGAACAGCCTCCTCGGCAGACTGGTCACAGACATCCAATACGATTACGATACCGGCAGGCGATTATTCAACACCTGTTTCAATACCTCTCTCTGCCGCAAATCTTACAATACTGGGCGATCTGCTTGTTGAGAATGACGAGACGGTCAACCTGAGTATGAACACATTCGTTAATGTTCTTGCCGGCCCGATCGTAAATTGTGTTTACACGATCATCAACGACGACAACTCCACTGTCAGTGTAACAACATCGACCCCTGTCATAGCCGAAGGCGGTCCGGGTGCAGTGGGTACAGGAACCTTTACTTTTGCCTTTTCAAACCCCGTGGCCACAGCGAGGACGGTCTCATATTCAGTTACCGGCACAGCCACTCCGGGGACAGATTTCACATGCTCTGGCAGGCTCTTTCGTAATGCCTGCCAACACTGTGACATACAATCTTAATCTCACTTCTGTGGCAGATCTCATTGTCGAGGGTAATGAAACGGTGACAGTCACTATCACCGGCATATCAGGTACGCCGGCACTGGCGGTCAACGCCACACCGGCAACAATTACAATTACCGACGATGATCTTCCGTCAATCATGTATACCCCGGCATCGGTCACAATGGCTGGAGGGATCCACTGCCACAATAGATGTGTGGCTCTCCAATGCACCGGCAGGATCGGTGACCCTGAACATCTCAACATTGCTTGCAGGTGTGCTGAATATCAGTCCTGTAACTCTGACTTTCAATACTGCAAATTACGCAACGCACCAGATAATCACGATTCAGTCTGTTGACAACAATGCGATGGGCAACCAGACCGATGCTGTCATCATCTCAGTTAATGATGCCCTGTCGGATAATCCTTTTGATCCGTTGCCTGACATAAATATCCCTGTTAACATCACCAACAATGATGTGGCTTCGCTTGTCATCAATCCTGCTACTGTTACCGTGGCTGAGAACGGCACTGCCACCTTTACCGTTTCGTTATCAGCCAGACCTGCATCAGGTAATGTGGTTGTCGATCTTATAAGCAACAATACAGCTGTTGCCACCATCAACATCCCGCAGCTGACATTCACCACCCTCAACTGGGGCGTGCCGCAGACAATTATTGTCACCGGCGTCAACAACAATACCGTTCCCAATACTTCGACAACGATCAGCCTGACTGTAAACAATGCTCTTTCAGATGATACTTTCGACGGGATTACAGGTACTGTTAATGTCAATGTCACCAATGACGATCTTGCCGGATTTATTGTTAATCCGCTGACTATTAACATTACAGAAGGAGGTCCGGCCGGCCAGTTCACCATTGTGCTGACAGCTCAGCCTCTGACTGATGTCGTTTTTGACCTCGTCAATGCAGCTCCGGTAAACACTGTTCACCCTGCCCAGGTCACATTCACGACAGCCAACTGGAATATCCCCATAGTTGTAAATGTGACTGCTGTTGAGGATGCACTTGATGCTGACAGGACGGATATCATTGCTGTTACTGTCAACCAGGGGCTGACCGATAACAGTTTCGATGCACTTGCAGCCCAGAATGTCACAGTCAATATCCACGATAATGATCCGCCGGTGATCACCGGATGCCCGGCCAATATCACTGTCGGCAATACTCCCGGAGCCTGTTCGGCTGTTGTCAGCTGGACGCCGCCTGTCTCCACCGCACCCATGGTCTCAAGTCATCTCCCCGGCGCTACTTTCCCTGTCGGGCTGACCACTGTCACTTATACCTCAACCGATGCGGACGGCATGGTCTCCACCTGCTCATTCACCGTTACAGTGAATGACACCGAATCTCCGGTTGTCTCATGTAACAACGCAACGGTGACCCTTGATGCATCAGGAAATGCATCGATCGTTCCGGCCAATGTTACTTTCCGGCGTACCCAACCGACAACTGTTCGGTGGCCTCGGTTACTACTCAGCCGGTCTGCCTTTACCTGTGCTGACCTCGGTACTTCCACCGTCACTGTCACAGTTACGATGCCAGCGGCAACAGTTCAAACTGCATTGCCACGGTCACAGTAGTGGATCCTTTCCCGGCATCCGTAAATGCCGGATCAGACGGTACGGTGTGCATCACCGCACCAACCTACAGCATCACCGGTGCCACAGGTGTGAATGCCTCCCTTCTCTGGACAACTTCCGGCTCGGGCACATTCAATAATCCTGCTCTTCTGAACCCGGTGTATACCCGTGGTCCAACCGATCTCACCAGTGTGACACTGACACTCACAGGCACCAAAATCAGCGGCTGTCCGGTGATTCTTTCTGATAATATGGTTCTCACTTTTGCCGGGGTGCCGACTGCTGATGCCGGTGCTGACAAGGATCTTTGTGCAGGCACTGCATCCGTCACCCTCAGCGATGCTTCAGCCGGTAATGGTACTGTTTTATGGACCACTGCAGGTAATGGCACATTCAGTAATCCATCGCAAACGAATCCCGTTTATACTTTCGGTTCATCCGATACGGGTCCGGTGACCCTCACCATGACAGTCACAAGTCCTGCCTGCGGCGTTGTTACCGATAACGTTATTATTACCTTCACCAGCGCACCTGTCGCCGATGCCGGACCTGATGCATCTCTCTGCCGCACAGAGGCAGGCTTCCAGGTCGCAGGCGCCTCGCACAGCGGAGGAACAGTAATCTGGACCTCAAGCGGCAACGGCACATTTGATAACGCCACCATTGATAATCCGTATTACACTTTTGGAACGACGGACTACACTAACGGCACAGTGACACTGACTATGGAGGTCACCGGCGGAGGATCCTGCGGAACGGTTTCATCATCAGCAATTGTAACTATCCTTCCGCTGCCGGTCATACAGGTCACACAGCAGAAAAATATAACCTGTACCGGCCTGACAGATGGCGAGATACATCTTGACGCCACTACGGGACAGTCGCCTTACACATACAGTATCGACGGATCGCCTTTCCAGGCTTCGGGAGACTTTACAGGACTGCCGGCCGCCTCGTACGATTTTGAAGTTATGGATGCATACGGCTGTATGTCTGACATTACTCTTACCATTATTGAACCGCTTCCTTTCAATGTGACCCTTGACAGCACCCGCAACATCCGGTGCAACGGAGGCAGTGACGGTGCAATATATATCACTCCGTCAGGAGGCACTGAGCCTTACATTATCAGCTGGACCGGTCCGTCAGGTTATACAGCCACCACGGCTGACATTACAGGTCTTGCTGCAGGTGCGTACAGTCTCACAATCACTGATGCCAATTCATGTGCAACCTTCAGCTTTGACGAAACCCTTACCGAACCCGTGGCTCTTGTGATCACCGGGGCCGTGCTGTCGGATTTCGGCGGATACGGAGTCCAGTGCCCGGCTTCTGCAGACGGTTCTATCGATGTTACAGTTGCAGGCGGCACTCCGCCGCTGGCATACCTCTGGACCGGACCGGGAGGGTTTACATCGACCCAGGCTGATATAGCTTTGGTCCCGGCCGGTACTTACACGCTGAAAATCACTGACGGTCTGGGTTGCGTTCTGACACATGACTACATATTGACAGCCCCTGAACCCATGATGTTGACGGCTACAACAGAAAACGGCTCATGTCCTGATACTCCTGACGGCAGCATCGATCTGACCGTCACCGGCGGTGCAGGAACGCTGATTTACGAGTGGGATGACGGCGCAACAACACCTGACCGTACGGAACTGCTGCCTGACGATTATCCTGTCACGGTGACTGATGGTAACGGATGCACCGCGCAGCTGACTGTAACCGTCGGTGTGACAGGTCAGGACTGCCTGAGGGTTTATGAGATAATCACTCCCAATGCTGACGGCAGGAATGACACATGGAAACTGCGTAATGCTGAGCTCTATCCTGATGCTGAAGTCTTCGTTTATAACCGGTGGGGCAGACTCGTGTACCATTCGCGAAATGCAACCGATGAGTGGGATGGCACATCTGACGGCAAGCTGCTTCCAAATGACTCGTATCACTATGTCATCCACCTCAACGACGGTTCGGAACCGCGTACAGGAGTGATCTCAATTATTAGCAAATAACCTGATTACTGAAACGAGATATGAAACGTCTGAGAATAATAACAGTGATCGGCCTTCTGGCAATAATGCCTTCTGTAACAGGTCAGCAGTTCCCAATGTACAGCCAGTATGTCATGAACGGGTTCCTGCTTAACCCGTCATATGCCGGCAGTGACTTTTATACGACCTTCGGACTTACCGTACGCGAACAATGGCTTGGTATTCCTGAAGCACCGAGCACTTACGCTGCATCTTTCCAGACCAGGATACTGAATGACAGCTACATCACCAAATCAACAACAGTCAGGAAAAAGATTGACAGACCCACAAAGGGCGGACGGATAGGATTGGGAGGCTATATATTTTCTGATCACAACGGTATCATGCACCGGACAGGATTTCAGTTTGCCTATGCCTATCACCTGCCGATTGAGGACGAGAAGCAGCTTTCTTTCGGACTTTCACTGAGCGCTTACCAGTATTTTGTTGACATCAACGGAGCCGTTATAGAAGACGAAAATGATGAGTTCCTGGCCAACTATGACCAGGTTGTCTATATTCCTGATGCCAACTTCGGTGTCAGCTACACGACAAGAAGGTTTTTTGCCGGCTTTGCAATGACCAACCTTTTCAGGGGATCACTGATGATCGGCAACGGGGGAGAGAACGGTAACTCGCAGCTCGGTCATTATTTCCTGACGGGAGGAGTCAAATTCTATCCCGGAAGCACCGACTGGATTATCGAGCCGTCGATGATGCTGAAGGCATCTGATATGCTGGCAAAGTCGATTCAGCTCGATCTGACCGCAAGAGTCTACTATAAGGAGGATTACTGGCTCGGGTGTCTCGTACAGAACGAATGACGCTGTTGTGCTCCTTGGCGGGGTCAAGGTTGACAGGTTCTATCTCGGTTATGCCTTTGACTTTACATTGTCCGACATCCGGAGCTATACCTACGGAACACACGAACTGACAGTGCTGGCACGCTTCGGTGACAATCCGAGAAGGTACAGATGGATCAATAAATACTGATGAGGCAACTCATAGTGATTTTATTAATTGCCACAGCCCTTCTGGGTTGTGACCCACTTGCCAATCCTGTTGCCGGCCCCGTTGCCTTTTCATCTGACACCGTTTCCTTTGACACGGTTTTTTCAACTGTCGGATCAGTTACAATGGAGTTCAGGGCGATTAACAGGGGCAATGATCCGCTGCTGATTGACAGGATATATCTTGGTGGCGGGGCGGGTTCGCCTTTCAGGCTGAATATCGACGGTGTTCCCTCAGTGAGCAGCGAAGAGGTCATCCTGGCACAGGGTGACAGCCTGTTTGTTTTCGTGGATGTGACAATTGATCCTCTCAACGAAGTTAACCCTGTTGCTGTCCTCGACTCAGTGGTATTTGAATCAGGAAGCTTTTGCTGACCGGGTAATACTCGAGGCGTGGGGACAGGATATCTGGCTGCTGGAGGATGAAGTAACCGGCACGGCGACATGGACTGAGGGAAAGCCATATGTGATAAGCGGCTCATTCCTTGTCGACACCTCAGCGGTACTTGTTATGACCCCGGGAACCAGAGTTTATTTTCATCACAATGCAAGCATGACGGTGGCAGGAACCCTGATTACAATGGGTGATGTGGAAAAGCCAGTCGTCTTTGCTTCTGACCGGCTTGAAGAGGGATATAAAGATGTACCGGGATACTGGAAGGGTATTACCTTCCTCGATATCAGCCAGAAACAATGTTCTTGAGTCCACTGATATAAGAAATGCAGAGATCTCTGTCAGGTTATCAGGCAGTGAAACAAATAAACCTGATATCCTTTTAGGTAAAGTCAGCCTGATGCATAATTCCGTGGCATCACTCGTGGCCAGAAATGCGCATGTGCTGGCTGTCAACAGCCTCTTTTCCCATTCAGGTTTCAGCACTGTTTCACTGACTGAAGGAGGCATTTATGACTTCATTCACTGTACCATGGCAAACAGGTGGGAGTACAGCTTCCGGTCCGAACCGGTTATGTTCATTGGCAAGGGCGCGGGAGTATTGCCGGAGGTTACTGTTGTCAACACAGTCATTACCGGCACTCTGAATAATGAACTGTTTATAGATGCCGTGCCGTCAGAGGTGTCAGCAAGGTTTTATGCCGACAGCTCGCTGATTAAAGTCGACACCACCGGCAGTGCCTGGTATGTCAGAGGGCTCTTTAAGGAGGTGCAGACCACACCTTTACCACGTTATATTGACGAGAGCGCCTATGATTACAGACCTGATACCCTCTCTCCGTTGCTGGATATTGCCGGTCGCAGTGAAGCCATCTCATGGCCGCTGGATATCAGGAATATGCCAAGACCCACTGGTGCGGGGCCGGATATCGGGGCGTATGAGAGGCAGCCGGGGGAGAAGAAACAGGCTGGCAGAAAGGAATTAAAAATTAAGAATTAAGAATTAAGAATTAGTTGATCCTCAAATAATTGATCATAATTGACTTTCAGACTTTCGACTTTCAGACCTTAGACTTGAGACCAATTTTTGTCATATTACTGTTTCTGGCAGCTGCTGCGTTGCAGGTTAAAGGGCAGGAGTACACTGTCATGTTCTATAACGTCGAGAACCTGTTTGACACGGCTGATGACACCTTAAAGGATGATGATGAGTTCCTGCCTGATGGAAGCCGGCGCTGGACAGAAAAGAGATACTGGCAGAAGATCAACGCACTGTCGCGTGTGATAGCGGCAGCAGGAGAGTGGGAACTGCCGGCTCTCATCGGCCTGTGCGAGGTGGAAAATGAAAAGGTGGTCAGCGACCTTGCATACAGGTCAATTCTTGAAGGGGCAGGGTATAAGGTGATCCACAGGGAATCACCTGACCCGCGGGGCATTGATCCTGCACTTTTATACAGACAGGATATTATACGGGTTGTTGACAGCAGATCATGGATACCCGAAGAGCAGGAGGGAGAAAGTTATAATTCGCGGAACCTGCTTTATGTAAAGACTGTCATGGGCACCGACACGGTACATTTAATACTCTGCCACTGGCCTTCAAGACGTGGCGGCACACTGGCAGCTGCAGATCTGCGTGAGAAAATTGCCAGGCTGGTCAGAGCTAAAACAGATTCATTGCAGGCTTCCTCGGGCGATACGGCATCGATAATCGTAATGGGCGATTTCAATGCAGCTCCTGATGATCCGGTTATAAAAATAATAACTGATGATAATTCTCTGGTCAATTATGCCGAAGGCACAGCAGAAAAAGGCACAGGATCATACCGTTACCAGGGCAGGTGGGAGCTGATAGACCAGGTATTCGTATCCCGGTCAATGACAGATCCGACGGGTAAGATATACGCCGATCCGCTCTCATTCAGGGTCTTTGATGCACCGTTCCTGCTGGAAGATGATCCCGGTTATCCGGGCAAAAAACCTTTTCCGACATATGGTGGTTACAAGTGGTCAGGAGGCTATTCCGACCACCTTCCTGTTCTCATCACCGTAACGAAGAAAGTTATTTCTTTAGAGTAAGCCCGAGTTCCTTACCCTTGCTTATCATGAAATCCCAGGCTGCTTCCCGTTCATTGGGTATTATTCCGTCAAGGATGGCATCCTTGATCGCAGCTTTTATTACTCCCACTGCCGGTCCGGGGGGTATGCCGAAAGCCTCGATAATTTCATCACCGTGTACCGGCGGCTGAAAAATTCTGACAGCATCCTTCTCCTCGATCTCGCGAAGCTTATTCCGCACAAGGGCGAAGTTCTCACGGTGCTTCTGCACCTTCATCCTGTTTCCGGAGGTGATGTCTGCCCCGCAAAGCAGCATCAGGTCGTCTATATCATCTCCTGCCTCAAAGAGAAGCCTTCGCACAGCCGAGTCTGTCACTTCATCCTGAACGAGGGAGATGGGTCTCAGGTGCAGGCCGACGAGCTTCTTTACATACTTCATCCTGTCGTTGAGAGGAAGCTTCAGGCGGGCAAATATCTCCGGGACCATTTTGGCGCCAACGAATTCGTGACCGTGGAAGGTCCATCCTGTGCCTGGTACAAATTTCTTTGTCACCGGCTTGGCTATATCATGCAGGAGGGCTGTCCACCGCAGCCACAGGTCATCACTATTGGCAGCCACGTTATCAAGCACTTTCAGGGTATGGTGGAAATTATCCTTGTGTCCTTTTCCCTCCTTATCCTCAACTCCCCTGAGACGGTCAAGCTCAGGCAGTATGAGGCTGAGAAGACCCGTCTTCTCAAGCAACAGGAATCCTGTGGAGGGAGTTTTGGTGGCAATTATTTTATTCAGTTCAACGGTAATCCTCTCGGCAGAGACTATTTTAATCCGTTCTGCATTTCGGGCTATTGATGCCAGGGTATCATCCGAAATTGTAAAGTCCAGCTGTGTCGCAAACCTCACGGCTCTCATCATCCGGAGAGGGTCATCTGAAAAGGTCACATCAGGGTCGAGAGGCGTACGCAGTATTTTATTCCTGATGTCATCCATCCCGCCAAAGGGGTCAAGCACCTCGCCGAAGCTATCCTTGTTGAGGCTTATTGCAAGTGCGTTGATGGTAAAATCGCGCCTGTTCTGGTCATCAGTGAGGGTTCCGGGAGCAACTGCCGGCTTTCGTGAACTGGCGTTGTATGATTCTTTCCTCGCACCAACAAACTCAATATCAGAGTCTTTGTAACGGAACATCGCGGTCCCGAATGTTTTGAAAACAGTGACATTGATATCAGGATTAATCTCCTTTGCCACTGCCTTAGCCAAAGCTACACCGTCGCCCAGGACCACAATGTCAATATCCTTGTCGGGGTTATCCCTTCCCATAATATGATCACGGACATATCCGCCAATGGCATATGCCTCAACATGCTCCCTCTCCGCTACCCGGGAGACAATCCCGAAAATCTTTTCCTCTGGAAATATCTTCATAAATTCACATGACAGTTTAGCCGTGACCGTGACAAAATTACAATTAATAGCCTAAATTGAAGAAAAAATGCTGTTCAGCTCCTGCAGGCATGACTATTGTACTTGTGTGAACAATCAAATAACATAGTTGTTTAACGATAAATAAACAATAAACAGAAATGGCAGAACATTTGACAAAAGAGAGCTTCATTGAAAAGGTTTTCAATTATGAGCAGAACAAGGAATGGAAATATTCGGGTGACAAGCCCTGCATCATAGATTTCTACGCGGATTGGTGCGGCCCGTGCAAGATGGTGGCTCCTGTTCTTGAGGAGCTGTCAAAGGAATATGATGGCAAACTTTACGTCTATAAGATTGATACTGAGGCAGAACAGGAACTGGCTTCCGTCTTCGGCATACGGAGCATACCGTCACTGTTGTTTGTACCGATGGAAGGACAGCCTCAGATGGCTATGGGTGCGTTACCCAAGGATGCCTTTGAAAAGGCTTTTTAAGATATTTTCGGGATAGAAAAAAACTGAAAAACCAAAAAGAAAAAATATTTTATCAAAAAAGTGAATTATTTTGAGTTTTTTCAAAACAATTGTTTAACTTTTACGTTTGATATTAAGAAGGTAGTTTTCTTACAGAAGAGTTAGTTTTCTGGAATTTAGGTTAGGGTTTCGAGTTGAAGGCTGTTTCGAAGGAAGCGGCCTTCCTTGATTCATGACTTCAGATCATTCATTATGCCGTCGATTTTTTCCCCGGTCTCCCTGAGTCTCTTCCGGCATATCTTTATCAGCTCTGCAGCTTTCTTTACATCCTCAGAGAGCCTGTCTATATCCGGCTCTCCCTCTTCGATGTTCTTCAGGATCTCCTCTATGCCTTTCACGGCTTCGTTGAATCCGATCTCTTTCTTTGCCATGTCTTATGCTTTTTTGCTGGTTTCTTTTACGGTGCTGGTTGCGTGACCCTGTTCAAAGTGAGTGACTATTGTGTCACCCGGTTCAAGGGCGGAAGGTGAATGTAATATTTTACCGTTTTTTGTCGTCAGGGTAAATCCCCGCTGCATGACACCCGCCGGGTCGAGGTGATGAAGCGCGCTCTCCACCCGGTCTATTCTCTCTTTTGCCGATACGCAGAAGATTATTTTTCGAACGAAGGAGTGTCTCGGTATGGTAGCCGAGCTGCTCCTCTTTCACCCTGACAATCAGCCGGGCTAGTGGCGGCGGTACGGTTCTGAAGTGAAGAAAGCTGTTCTTCCGCCGAAGAGATCATATCGGAGGCTTCAGTGTACAGCGTAGAAGCCATGTCAATGATCCTGTTTTCGCAATCAAGTGTCTGCTCAACAAGAAAGTCAGCCACCGCAGTGGGGGTCTTGAATGATCTCCATGCGACCATGTCAGTGACTGTCAGGTCTTTCTCATGGCCGATGCCAGTTAAAACCGGTATAGGGAACTGAGTGACATAGAAAGCGATGTCATAGCTGTCGAACCAGCTAAGGTCTGTTGTTGATCCTCCGCCGCGGATGATCACCGCCGCATCATAACCGGCCGCTGTTGCCGAGATCCTGTCAAGCGCCTCAATCACCGAACTTTCAGTCGTTTCACCCTGCATGGCAGCTTCGAAAAGTTCAGGTTTAAAGACATACCCGTAAGGATTGTTTAAGAGATGGTTGATGAAATCCTGATAGCCGGCTGCTTTGGATGATGAGATGACGGCAATATTTCTCGGGTAGGGCGCCAGAGGCAGCTCGCGGTTCATCGTCATCACACCGTCGGCTGTAAGTCTTCTGATGATACCCTCACGTCTCAGGGCCATGTCGCCGGCAGTGTATGACGGGTCAATGTCAGAGATGTTAAGGCTCAGGCCGTAGAGCTCATGATATTCGACGGTAGCTTTGAACAGGATCGTTATTCCGGCGCGGAGCGGTATGCCTGTGGAAGCATTGAAAAAGGTATTTAGCGACCGGTATTTTGCAGCCCAGATTGTTGCCCTGACCCTTGCTGTGACCCTGTCGCCGGGGGTTTCGTTATCAGTCAGCTCCAGGTAACAGTGTCCTGCGCTGTTTGTCTTTATCTCGGCTATCTCAGCGATGACCCAGAAGAAGCCCGGCAGAGACTCGTAAAGCTTGTCACGGATCAGTCCCTGAAGTTCTGTGAGAGTTATCTTTTCACCCGCACTCATCTTCTTAACCGGATCATTTTAAAGACTTCATCTCCAGTGTCCGTGATGACCTTCAGATAATATACTCCCTGAGCCATGCTATCAAACCCGTCGAGTATGTAAGACCGCGAAGCATAGACGGGGAAATCTTTCCTCATCATAAGCCTTCCGTTGAAATCCATCAGGCTGACTGACAGATAACCGGGAATTTCGCGAAACCACAGGCTGATCTCGTCAAAGAACGGGTTTGGACCTGCCGTAATATTTACCTCAGGTCTGAAGGTAAGCTGATCCTCCAGTTTCTTAAGGGCGGAGACGAAATCGGGCAGACCATAACCGTAGAGAGAATCAGGATTATTGAACCTGTCGCTGCTCTCACGGACCGAATTCATGATATCGGCGGCGGTGGCACCTGGCACTGCCTGCATCAGCGAGGCACAGAGGCCGCTGATGACAGGGCATGAGAATGATGTACCGCTTCCGGTGTGCCACTGGCCCGGGACAAACTGTATCGGCAGGCTGACACCTGGTGCAACAACGTCAGGCTTGACGCGGCCATCGGCTGAGTATCCTGCCGAAGAGAAGCCCGAGATCGTCAGATCCTGGAATACTGCACCTATGCACATGACGCTGTCGCCGTCGGACGGTGAGAGAATGCGTACCCACTCCTTATTGCGCTCGTTGCCTGCGCTGGCAACTACAAGGATGCCCTTTGATGCTGCTGCGTCAGCGGCACGGGTAATATAGGTCGTGTTCCCGTCCATTTCAGAGAATGCATAATTCATTGCCGGGTCATCGAACGTGGAATAGCCCAGTGAGGAAGTGATAATGTCAGCTCCGGCACTGTCGGCATATTCAGCTGCTGCAGCCCAGTAATCCTCTTCAACCGGATACTCAGACCCATCATCCTCAGTACGCAGAAGCAGGTAGTCTGCGCCGGGTGCGGTGCCGGAGATGACGCCGGGGATAGAACCGGCAAGGATTGACAGCACTGAGGTGCCGTGGTTATGATAGTCATATACGTAATCCGATCCGTTGACGAAATCGCGGGTGGCCACGATGCCTCCGCGCGCGAAAAGCGGTTCAAGCGACTCTATCAGGTCAGCGTTAATGAAACCGGCATCAAGCACGGCAATAGTTATGTTTCGACCCGTAAAACCGGACTGATGAAGAGGCACACCGTTCACGGGTACATTCGGATCGTAGTTATCAGTTATGTTACCTGGTGATGTAACACCGAACTTTCCGGTGTTGCCTTTTACCGGACCGGATGGGTTCTTTACCGGTAGCACTTCAATTACGAAAGACAGGTCATTCAGCGCATCTGCTTCAATTTTAGATGGCTGAAGTAAAAAGGGCGCTGTTCATCCATTTTGAAGCGCATTTGAATACCAGCCCTCGTTGTGCGACCGCCGTAATGTAATCCTGATTTACCGGGAGGTCGCCGTCAGTCAGCGGCGCAACACCGCATTTTTCCCTTCGTGCAATGGCAGCAGGAGAAAGCAGGTCTTCCGGGGCAAAATTCCCGACACTGACATTGCCTTTATCAGTGAATGTAACGCGATAAAAATATAAGGATAATTCATCAGCGCCGGGATCAGACCCCGCACTCAGGCCGGCGACGTTCAGAAAAAGAACTGCTGCCGTCAGGATGAATGACCTTATTATCATTTGATAATATTGCCGTTGATGTCCGGTATTTGAATTTTCCCTTTGTTTTTTTCAAGATCGTCAAGCAATTTTGTTTCCTGATCGGCAAGCTTCGGATCAGCCAGCTTGCCATTTTTGTATGCCAGGACCTGTTGCAGGGTTCCGTCCTCATTTAAGGATCATCCAGTCGCCGGTGCGGACATCGTCTTTGTACCTGCCCTCATATTGCCGTTTACCGCTGGGATAATAATATGAGAAGGGACCTTCAAGCTTACCGTCGAAATATTCGGCTCTCAGACACACTTTTCCGTCGGGATAGTATTGCAGCCACTCACCTGTTTTTTTGCCGAAGTCCCATGTGACCGTTTCAGCCAGGGTGCTGTCGGGATAAAATTTGCGGGCCAGCCCGTGTCGGGTATCCTCATAATAGTTTTCCTCGCCGATGAGGTAGGCCGGTTGTGTAGCTGAAAAGAATTTCCACAGACCTTCCTTTTTCTTTGCCACATACAATCCTTCAGCTGCTTTTTGTCCGTCAGGATGGAAGAAAATGGCCTGTGCTTCATCCTTTTTATCCGAAAATGTCAGCTCGGACTGGAGGATACCTTTTTCATTATATCTTTTAAAAAGACCCACAGGCTTGTCATCCTTGAAAGTTCCTTCGTACATGATCTTGCCGTCGGGGTACTTTTTGACCCACGGGCCCTGTTTTCTGCCTGTCGAATCGGTCATGTTCTGGGCGGAGGTGATTACAGACATAAGAAGCAACAATGCTATTGAGAGATATTTTGTGGTCATGATTTTTAATTTAATACAAAGATACTAAAACAAAAAACCGCCTCAGAATTATCTGAGACGGTTTTTAATAAACATTTGCTATGTTTATTTCACCTCTTCGAAGTCGACGTCGGTGACCTGCTGGTCATCGGCGGGTTTCTTGCCGCTGGCCTCGTCACCACCCATGGGGCCTGACTGCGGGCCTGACTGCGGACCTGCCTGCTGCCCTGAACCCTGTGCATTTTTGTACATGTCTTCAGAGGCTGCCTGCCATGCAGCGTTGATCTCGGCAAGGGCACGGTCAATTGACTACCACATCCTGGCTCTTCTGAGCCTCACGCAGCTGACCAAGGGCATTCTCAATACGACCCTTCTTGTCAGACAGGAATCTTGTCACCGAACTCCTTCAGCTGTTTCTCGGTCTGGAAGATCATGCTGTCAGCAGCATTGACCTTGTCAGCCTTCTCCCTGGCAACCTTGTCGGCGCTTTCGTTGGCCTTGGCTTCTTCGCGCATACGGCGTATCTCGTCATCACTTAGATCCTGATGATGCCTCGATACGTATCTTCTGTTCCCTGCCTGTGCCTTTGTCCTTTGCTGACACATTGAGGATACCGTTGGCATCGATGTCAAAAGTGACCTCGACCTGCGGTATACCCCTCGGGGCCGGCGGAATTCCGTCAAGATGGAACCGTCCGATTGTTTTGTTTCCCAAAGCCATAGGCCTCTCGCCCTGCAGCACATGTATCTCCACTGACGGCTGGCTGTCGCTGGCTGTGGTGAAGGTCTCAGTCTTGCGGGTAGGGATGGTGGTGTTCGACTCGATCAGCCTTGTCATCACACCGCCCATTGTCTCAATACCAAGTGAAAGAGGGGTCACATCAAGCAGAAGCACATCCTTTACCTCGCCGGTGAGAACACCGCCCTGGATGGCTGCGCCTACGGCAACGACCTCGTCAGGGTTTACACCCTTTGACGGCACCCTGCCGAAGAACTTCTCAACGATCTGCTGTACGGCCGGGATACGGGTTGATCCGCCAACGAGCAGCACCTCATCAATATCTGAGGTCTTCATTCCTGCATCTTCAAGCGCCTTGCGGCAAGGCTCAATGGTAGAGTTGATAAGCTTGTCAGTCAGTTTCTCAAACTGAGCCCTGGTAAGTGTCTTTACAAGGTGTTTGGGAATGCCGTTGACTGGCATTATATAAGGCAGGTTGATCTCTGTGGATGTAGCGCTTGAAAGCTCAATCTTAGCTTTCTCAGCTGCTTCCTTAAGTCTCTGCAGCGCCATCATGTCCTTGCGAAGGTCGACGCCTTCCTCTCTCTGGAACTCATCGGCAAGCCAGTCTATGACAAGGTTGTCAAAGTCGTCACCACCAAGGTGCGTGTCACCGTTGGTCGATTTGACCTCAAAGACACCGTCGCCCAGTTCAAGAATGGATATATCAAATGTACCGCCGCCAAGGTCGAAGACAGCTATCTTCAGATCCTGTGATTTTTTGTCGAGGCCGTATGCAAGCGAGGCTGCCGTAGGCTCATTTATGATCCTCTTTACTTTCAGTCCTGCTATCTCACCGGCCTCTTTCGTTGCCTGTCGCTGTGAGTCATTGAAATATGCCGGCACGGTAATGACAGCCTCAGTGACTTCCTGTCCAAGGTAATCCTCGGCGGTTTTCTTCATCTTCTGAAGCACGATGGCAGAGATCTCCTGGGGTGAGTAGTTGCGGTCGTCGATCTTCACCCTGGGGGTGTTGTTGTCACCGCGGATGATCTGATAGGTCAGCTTCTTCATCTCGTTGGTCACCTCGTCGAAGCTTCTGCCCATAAAACGTTTTATTGAAGATACCGTCTTGGTGGGATTGGTGATAGCCTGCCTTTTTGCAGGGTCACCTACCTTGCGTTCGCCGTTCTCAAGAAACGCCACCACTGACGGGGTGGTTCTTTTGCCTTCACTGTTGGGTATTACCACTGGCTCATTGCCTTCCATTACTGAAACGCATGAATTGGTGGTCCCCAGGTCAATACCAATAATTTTTCCCATTGTTATTCTGTTTTATACTTTAATTTCTTTTGCAATATCACAGTTATGACAATGTTTATGCCACAGGCTTAATTGCCGCCTTATTATGAAATTATGTCATGATTAATCAAAAAGGGAATTTTTCTCCTTATGACAAAACGGCAGAATAAGCTCAAAAACCTCCCGTCAATGGTTATTCATTGTCTTATTTTGTAGCTTTGCAGCTGACAATAACAAACAGGATCATGCCGGAACAAAAAGTTGTAAAACTGGTAACCACGCACGTGCTTTTTGAAATGAAGCAAAAGGGCGAGAAGATAGCCATGCTCACAGCATATGATTATTCTATGGCGAGGATACTTGATGAAGCGGGTATTGATGTCATACTGGTAGGGGACTCAGCCTCTAATGTGATGGCAGGTTTCGATACGACTCTGCCAATCACTCTTGACAACATGATTTATCATGCTGCATCGGTGGTGAGAGGAGTAAAGAGGGCTCTGGTTGTTGTTGATCTTCCTTTCGGCACCTACCAGGGCAACTCCCGCGAAGCCCTTGCCTCGGCAATCAGGATCATGAAAGAGACCGGTGCCAGTGCTGTCAAGATGGAAGGCGGGCGTGAGATCACCGAATCCATTGAACGTATTCTTTCCGCCGGCATTCCTGTGATGGGTCACCTGGGGCTGACGCCTCAGTCGATACATAAGTTCGGAACATATGTCGTTCGTGCCCGCGAAGAGGAGGAAGCAAGGAAGCTCAAGGAAGATGCCAAGATCATTGAGCAGGCCGGATGCTTTGCCATCGTTCTTGAGAAGATCCCTGCCTCGCTGGCCGGGGAGGTGGCTGAGGCAGTTAAAGTGCCGGTTATAGGCATAGGCGCAGGACCGCTGGTTGACGGACAGGTGCTGGTGCTGCACGATATGCTGGGCATTAACATCGAGTTCTCTCCACGCTTCCTGAGAAGATATCACAACCTGCATGACGAGATCAAAGGTGCTGTTATTAACTACATCGGCGACGTCAGATCACGTGACTTCCCAAATGATAAGGAGCAATACTAGATGAAACAGAATATCCCGGCCGTACTCTACGAAGACAATCATATTATCATAATCAATAAACGTTCCTCTGACCTTGTGCAGGGTGACGGCAGCGGTGATGAGCCGCTTGATGATGTTGTCAGGGCATATATCAAGGAAAAGTACAAAAAGCCCGGGGATGTCTTTCTGGGTGTGGTACACAGACTTGACAGGCCGGTGAGCGGATGTGTCGTCTATGCCCGTACTTCCAAGGCACTGTCAAGACTGAGTGAGCTCTTCAGGACCAGGGACGTCAGGAAGTGCTACTGGGCCCTTGTCTCTGACCGTCTGCCTGCCGAAGAGGGCACTCTGCATAACTTCCTTAAGAAGAATGAGAAGCAGAACAAGTCATATGTATATGATACCGAGGTAAAAGGATCAAAGGAGGCTGAGCTGTCATACCGTGTCCTTGGCCGGTCTGAAAAATATTACCTGGTGGAGGTGGACCTTCATACGGGCAGGCACCACCAGATAAGGGCACAGCTTGCAGCAGCAGGGTGTCCGATAAAGGGTGACCTGAAGTACGGATCAAAAAGATCAAACGAGGGTGGAGGTATTTCACTGCATGCAAGAAGTATTTCTTTCATCCATCCTGTAAAAAACGAAGAGGTGAAGGTGGTGGCTCCTCTTCCTGCCGAAAAGATCTGGCAGTACTTCTCGGGTTTTTGACGGGGCCCGGACAAAAAAAGAGAAGAGACGCCTCTGCCGCATCTCTTCCCAACCTAACCCAAAACTAACCTAAATCAACCAACCTATGAATGCTGCACCCTGGTTGAGGGTTTGCGCAGCCAGAAAACCTATTTCTTCAGTAAGATCTTTCTTACCTCAGCAAGGATAAGATCAGCCTCTTTCACTTTCTCTTTCGGCGCCCTGATATTGACCGTGACCCCGTCTATTGTTATGTGGTAACTGACACCCTCCATGGGCTCCTGATCGCCTGCCATCATTCCTCATATGCCTCATCTCCATTGGCTCCGGCATACCCTGGTTCGCCTGGTCCTTCTCGTGCAGATCATCACGTTATCACCCTGCCCCTTGCCGTGCATCACCTTTCCGTCTTTTGTTTGATCATAATCCTGTCACCTTCAAAATCCAGAGTGTCAGTAGTGATGATTGTCGTATCTCTCTTCACTCCGTCTTCATCGACCGTAACAATCGTTATTACTTCTTTTCCACCTGTTTCTTTTCCTGTGCTGACACTGTCCCTGCTGCCGTGAAAAGAACTGCCAATATGACTGCTGCTGTTTTTAAGTTTCTTACCATTGGTTTCGAATGATTAACGATACAAAAATAAACCTTAAAAACGTGGCTGTGGTTAAAGTGAGGTTAAAACTGGTTAACAAAAAGTTAAAACGACTTTCAGACTTATTTATATACCTAATTTTACGTCATGAATAAACGGAAGTTTTTCGGCCTGATAGCGCTAATGGTTTTGTCGATCATCGCGATCATCTGGGTTCAGTTCACCTGGATTGGCAATTCAATCAAGGCACAGAATGAGCAGTTCGATTTCTTTGTAATAAACAGTCTCCGCAGCACTGCCCAGTCCATGGAAACGTCGCGTCGCCTGAGTTTCCTCAATGAGATGTTCCTGAGGGGGTATTCACAGGCGCCCCGTTTGCAGACTTACACCCCGGAACAACATTCATATTCAGGCAGCATGACAATCGAAAGCTCATCTGCCTCTGATAATGATTCGGTTGAGATAGTTATAGCAACTAATAATAACCCTCCCGTAAAGATGATGGTGCCCCGTGATGCCGCCGGGAAAACAATTGAGCAGAGTGTGGTTGTCGGATCCGATGAATACGCCAGGTGGGTCCAGCGGCGTGCCGGTGAGTTCCAGTCGATGAGCGGTCAGCTGCTGAGCGAAATGTTCGACTGGGAGGAAAGCCTTCAGATAAACAAGGAAGAGCTTCTGCATACCCTTCAGGGCGAACTGAAAGCGTCAGGCATTGAAACACCTTTTGAGTTTGCCATCCTCAGGGCTGATACTGTGGCAGAGGGAGTATATTCGAAAGCCAGTATTAAAGAGTTCATTGAAAGCCCGTATAAGATCAATATCTTTTCTGACGGTCTCCTGAGAAAAGGCGAAACGGTGTCTGTCGTTTTTCCGCGCAAGACAAACTATGTTCTCGGTTCGATGGGCCTCATGCTGGGAGGATCAGGGCTTTTTCTCATTATCATTATATCGACCTTTGCGCTGAGCCTTTATTTTATCCTCAGGCAGAAAAAGACCTCGGAGATGCAGGCTGACTTCATAAACAACATGACTCATGAATTCAAGACACCTATAGCTACCATATCGCTCGCTGCCGACACCATTGCCAACAGCAAGGTGATCACTGATGAAGATAAGGTCAGACATTTCATCGGGATGATCAAGAAGGAAAACTCGCGCATGAACAGGCAGGTGGAGACGATACTGCAGATAGCCACTCTTGACAGGCATGAGACTGATTTTAACTTCACGGAGATTGATCTTCATGAAGTTATCACCCAGGCTGTGGAGACCATTGAGATACAGGTCACTGACCGGGGCGGGGTGATAATCCGGCATCTTGATGCAGGAAGGAGCGTTATCACAGGTGACGGTGAGCATCTCCGCAACCTGGTGCATAATCTTCTGGACAATGCAAACAAGTATTCGGAGAAGGAGCCGCAGATAACTGTGAGGACCAGGGATATCGAAAGCGGGATTTTTCTCATTGTTGAAGATAAAGGCATAGGGATGAGCAAGGCGGTGCAGCACCGAATTTTTGAAAGGTTCTACAGGGAAACGACGGGAAACATACACAATGTCAAGGGATTCGGACTTGGACTGAACTATGCAAAGGCGATTATCGATGCACACGGGGGTACCATTTCTGTCGAGAGCGAAGAGGGGAACGGAAGCATATTCACAGTATTTTTACCATTTAACGGCACATCACGGGCATGAACAAAAAAAATCCCAGGATCTTCCTGGTCGAAGATGACCTGAGCTTCGGGTCAGTTCTGAAATCTTATCTCGAGATCAACGATTACAGCGTTGATCTCGTCGATGACGGCAAGGTCGCGGTGGACACCTTCCGCAAAGGGGCCTACGATCTTTGCATCCTTGACGTGATGCTTCCGCATGTCGACGGCTTTACAATCGCCACGGAGATAAGGAGCATGAACTCGGTAATACCTATTGTCTTTCTGACAGCAAAGAAACTGAAGGAGGATCTGTTGCGGGGCTATGGCGTCGGCGCCGATGATTACATCACAAAACCTTTTGACACTGACATCTTACTGCTCAAGATCAAGGCTATCATAGCACGCAGGGACATACAGGACGGGACAAAGGATATATACCAGATCGGAAAGTTTATTTTTAATGCCAGACTGCGGACACTAACCATTGACGATCAGGAGAGGAAGCTGTCACCCAAGGAGGGAGAACTGCTCGAAATGCTGGCATTGGCGCCCAACGCACTCGTGAGCCGTGAGGCAGCGCTGAAAAAGATATGGGGTACAGATGATTATTTCACCGCACGAAGCATGGATGTCTACGTGACCAAACTGAGAAAGTACCTGGGCGATGATCCTCAGATCATTCTGAAGAATATACACGGAAGCGGGTTTCCAGCTGGTGGTGGGAGAATCACACCAGGTTTGACTTTGTGAAGCGCAGCGGCAGTAGTGATTCAGCGCTGTCTGTTACCAGGATCTTCTCACTGCCTGCAAGTATCACCTTAATCGGTTTTCCTTGTCTCTGCTCTTCCTCGACAAGCATCTGCCGGCAATTCCCGCACGGAGGAACAGGCTCACGGGTCTGCTTGCCGCCTGACAGTGCTGCGATGGCAATCGCCACCGATCTCTTTCCGGGGTAATTTGATACAGTGTAGGAGAGGACTGTCTTCTCTGCACAGCTCCCCGAAGGGAAAGCGGCATTCTCAACATTGGCACCCCTGACAATGGTGCCGTCGTCAAGCAGGATTGCTGCACCAACCATGAAATGCGAATAGGGAGCATAAGCACCTGAGGCAGCAACGACAGCTTCCTCAGTAAGAATTCTGTCAGCATCCGGCATCTCATTGATGTTCAGATACTCCTTATAAAAAAACCTTACTTCTCTTTCTTTCATAGAGGATTACGGTGATTCCCGGGTAGAGCAAAAGTAATAATAATTTTTCTCGGGCATCAGAAATTGCAGAGGCTGACGACATTTTTATATTTTTGCCAAAACTGTTCTGATGAGACTTCTTCCGAGATATATAATTGTTATCCTGATTATTTTGCTTTATTCCTGCAGCCCGGCACGCAAGGCATCGAGAAGTGGTTCACCCGGCATGACCAACCCAGACACTACGCTACTGAATATGTGAATAAATACAGCGCTCTGGCTGTAAGCGAGATGCGCAGGACAGGAATACCGGCAAGCATAACACTCGCCCAGGGAATGCTGGAATCCAATTACGGGCGCAGCACGCTGGCTACAAAAGGTAATAACCATTTCGGCATAAAATGCCACAATGACTGGAGGGGAGAGAAAATTTACCATGACGATAACCGCAGGGGGGAATGCTTCAGATCTTATCCTACCGTTGAGGACTCATACAGGGATCACTCGGATTTTCTGACCACCGGCTCGCGTTACAAGGATCTTTTCAAACTCAGCAACACTGACTACAAGGGCTGGGCACACGGCCTCAAAAAGGCAGGTTATGCTACTGATCCTCAATATGCGACTTTGCTTATCAATAAGATTGATGATTACGGACTGCATGCCTATGATACCGGCACCGGCAACAGCTGCCCCAGGTCAGACACCCGCTGCACCGACTCTTGAGCAGACCACCGGCCAGCAGCCTGCCACAACAACTCCAAAGCAGACCGCGGGCCAGCGCCTGCCACAGCGGTTCTGAAAACAGCAGATACATTGCAGATCCCGCCGGTGCAGAAAGCAACTGACCCTGTGCCAGCCCAACCGGAGATTCAAGCTCCGGCAAAGGTGATAAGCCTTAACACAGGGAGGAAGATCCTGGAGAACAACGGCGTGCAGTATATTATTGCCGAAGAGGGAGATACATTTAAATCCATTGCCGAAAAGTATCAGCTCCTGGCTCTGGAGGTAAGCCGCTATAATGACCTACCACCGGAAGCTTCCCTGAAACCGGGTCAGTTCATCTACCTGCAGCCCAAGCGCAGTAAGGCTGCAGAGGGCAATTCAATTCATGTTGTCAAGACAGGTGAAACAATGTACATCCTGTCACAGAAATATGCCGTAAAACTCTCTTCGCTCTATAAGATGAATGTGATGGAAGAGGGAACAGAATGTGTCCCCGGGCAGAAAGTAAGGATCAGGTAGTGTCTGATTTCAACCAGTAACCCATCCGGTCAGGTCGAAGCCCCTGATAAACTCAGCGGTAGTCATTCGTTTACGACCCTCAGGCTGAAGCGAGATTATTTCTACTTCACCTGACCCGCAGGCGAAGAAGAGCCTTGATTTCTCCCTTACCGTTATAGTCCCGGGCTGTGCCTGCCTTACGCCAGCCACAGTTGTGCCTTCACTGTCAATCCTGCTTTCAAAAAGTTTAAGCCGTAATGTTTTGCTTTCTGATCTGATCGTTGTCACAGCTCCGGGATGCGGCGAGAGGCCTCTTATCTTATTATGGATTTTGACGGCCGGTTCTTTCCAGTCAATGACTGTATCGGAGGGGAGTATCTTCGGCGCATTATGAAGGATGGCACCGGACTCTGCTGACTGGGGTACAGGCTTAAGTTTCCCCTGGTACAACCCTTTTACTGTTTCAATAACAAGTCCTGCCCCAACGGTCATCAGGCGGTCGTGCAGGCTGCCGGCATTGTCGGCGGGGAATATTTCAATTTCTTTTGAAAGCAATATCCTGCCTGTGTCTATTTCCCTGTCTATAAGGAAGGTGGTCACGCCCGTTTTCGTTTCGCCGTTGAATATGGCATGGTTTATCGGGGCAGCGCCGCGGTATTGCGGAAGGAGGGAAGCGTGGAGGTTAAACGTACCTGATGGAGGGATGCTCCACACCTCTTCCGGCAGCATCCGGAAAGCAACAACGACAAAGATATCCGCATGCAGGTCTTTCAGAGCGCTTACAAAGCCGGTGTCACGCAGCCGGTCAGGCTGAAGTAGCGGCAGCCCGTTTTCGAGTGCATAATCCTTTACAGGTGCGGTGGCGATCTTCTGACCGCGTCCCGCAGGTTTGTCAGGTACCGTCACGACAGATACCACAGGATATCCGGCCTCATGCAGTGCACGGAGGCTGGCTACCGCGAACAGGGGTGTACCCATGAACACAATCCGTGGAAGTGTCTCAGTCATTTTCGCCTTTCAGGGGCGTCTTGTAACATGACATGCTGTGCCCCATTTTTGTCGCTTTGGTCTCCAGGTAGAACGAGTTGTATGGGTTTGAGGGGATGACAAGAGGAATGGTTTCAACGATAGAGATACCGTACCCTTCCAGCCCGGCTCTTTTCACAGGGTTATTTGAAATGAGCCTGACCTTGCCCAGGCCGATGCCGCGCATGATATTGGCTCCTATGCCATAATCGCGCTCATCCTCACGGAATCCGAGCTCGATATTTGCTTCGACAGTGTCACGTCCCTGTTCCTGGAGCTTATAGGTGCGTATCTTATTGATCAGCCCTATTCCCCTTCCTTCCTGGTTAAGATATATTATTGCTCCCTTGCCTGCTTCGTTGACCATCTGCATGGCTTTATGGAGCTGCGGACCGCAGTCGCATCTCTTTGATGCGAAAATGTCACCAGTAAAGCATGAGGAATGCACCCGCACCAGTACCGGCTCATCCTTTGTCCATGTGCCTTTGACAAGGGCTGCATGCTCAAGGCCGTTGCTTACCTGTCTGAAAGGGATGAAGTCAAAATCGCCGAACTCTGTTGGCAGCTTGACCTGCTCGCCCATCTCGACAATAGATTCAATACCAAGACGATACCGGATAAGGTCTATTATTGTGATTATTTTTATGCCAAACTTCTTTGAGATCTCAATCAGGTCAGGCAGCCGTGCCATTGTCCCGTCCTCATTCATGATCTCGACGAGCACACCTCCGGGGCGCAATCCCGCAAGTCTCGTCAGGTCTACGGTAGCTTCGGTGTGGCCTGCCCTTCGCAGAACACCCTTTGAACGTGCTTTTAGCGGGAATATATGTCCGGGCCTGCCCAGGTGTGATGGTTTGGTGGCAGGATCGACAAGTGCCTTTATGGTCAGCGCCCTGTCGCGGGCCGAAATGCCCGTGGTGGTTTCAGGACCGAGAAGGTCGACAGAGACAGTGAATTGCGTTTCATGCAGGGAGGTATTATGACCCACCATCATGTCCAGATCAAGCTCGTTGCAGCGCTCCTCGGGGAGAGGAACGCAGATCAGGCCCCTGCCATGTTTGGCCATGAAATTTACTATCTCTGGTGTCACAAGCTCAGCCGCACAGATAAAATCTCCCTCATTCTCCCTGTCTTCGTCATCGACAACAATGACAATCCTGCCCTCTCTTATATCCTCGATGGCTTCGTTGATGCTGTTCAGGCTGTTTTTCCCAGTCATCTCAGACACGTTTTGTGGGTTCCCATATTCCATTTTTTATTCCTCTTACCGCCTTCACAAACCCTGCTGTCAGCGCCGCGTTCATAAGCAGGAACTGTGTCACGTAACGTGGTAGTATTATTGTCCTGCCGAACTTGGCAAATGTCAGATCAAGCGCTGACAAAAGTATTAAAATTAACTGAACGGCTAAAAGACAAAAATATAAAACAGAGTGCCCTGAAAGAATGACCGTTGTCATAAAAAAAAGAACAAGGAAGAGCGGCGTGAACCATCTCAGCACCTTATGGGAAAAGTATGCGAATGAGGCATTTACCCTCGGGGACGGGAACGGTCCGAAGCGAAACAGATTCTGGAATGATCCTGCAGCGATCCTTACCCTCCTCCTGTACTGGTCTGCCATATCAGGTTGTGTATCCTCATATACAACAGCATCGCGAACATTGTATGAGGCAAATCCTTTACGCATCACCGACAATCCAACGTAGAGATCATCGACAAGAGTGTTCTCCGGTATGACGGGGAAGAGTTCACGTCGGACGGCATAACATCCTCCGTATGGGCCGGTCATGGCTTTCCATACTTCACCCTCGGCTCTTCGCAGTGAGGTCTCGAATCTGCTGTAGAGGTTCTCCTGTCTTGTAATTCCGTGTCCGGGAGATACCGACGGAACGACTGTGGCATCGCATAACCCGGTCCGTGATGAGGCGAATTCTGAAGACAGGAGCCTTACTGTTGCACCGGAGAAAATGACATTCGCGTCAGTGATTATAAGAATGCTGCCGTTTGCCATTGCAACCAGTTCATTGAGCATGGCAGCCTTACCCATTCTTATGCTGTTTCGTGATATTTTATCCTGTTGTCAGAGGCGGCGAATTTCATCATTATCTCATCCGTGCCGTCGGTGGAGGCATCTGACCCGATAATGAATTCGGTCAGTTCAGGAGGGTAATCAGATATCAGCAGGCTGCGGATTTTTTCACTGATTACCTTTTCTTCGTTGAAAACTGACATGATCACGGAAACTAAAGGAAGAGGATGCGCGGATTGTTGCTGATGTTTTTCGGTTTCTTCGCCCTGCCTGTTTGCCAGATTGTGGAGAAGAAGAGTTGTTTTTCGTTTTCTGCGGATGCCGGCCAGGCTGAAAACAAGAGCCGGATAAAACAGGTATGTCCACGCCAGCATTATCGCCGCTATCAGGAATATTTTTTCAGCGGCCATCACAAAGCTTTTTGTAGAATGCCAGCAACAGTGATGTCTGTTTCAGATTGTCAAACCTCTCTCTCACCAGTTCTCTTGCTTTAGCACCCGTGGAGGCTCTCAGACCAGGGTCACTGAGGGCTGAGGTCAGGGCATCACAGAAAGACACTGCGTCGGTTCCGATGAGAAGCTCACGGTGATCCTCCACCGGCAGTCCTTCGGCAGCCACAGGTGTCGCAACTACCGTCTTGCCCAAACTCATTGCCTCAATTATCTTTATGCGCAAGCCGCTCCCGGCAAAAAGGGGTGCGATCATGACCGTCATTGATCCCATGAAACGGTTTGCATCTTCAACCTCACCTTCCAGGAAGACGTTTTTACCTGCCAGCCAGTGTTTTGCATTTGCCTGAACGCCTCTGCCTGCTATGTGAAAAGTGGCATCGGGCAGTGATTCTCAGTACGCGGGGCCACACTCCGGCCAGAAACCATCTCAGGCCGTCAAGGTTTGGCTGCCAGTTAAGTGCTCCGATAAAGCCAACCCTAAGGCCTGTGCTGGCAGGATCATTAACGGGCTCAGAAACGTTGGTTCCGGTTTCCGAGAGCATCATTGGTTTATCCGGGGCAACAGATTTAAACCATTGAAAATCAGGCTCACTGATCGGAATAATGGCATCAAACTGTTTTAGTGCAAGCAGTTCCCGTTTCCGTAATCTCCGGGCAAGGTTTTTAAGATAATCTCTTTCTGCCGGAACAGTTGCCACTTCAGCCATCATCTCCCTGATGCGGTGTTCGACATTATGTGCCCTGAATATCAGGGGCGTATCTGTAATGGAGCGTATCTCATCAATGTAATATGAGAAGAGCAGTCCCTTCGCACTGGATGATGTCAAAGTGTTCCCGAAGCAGCAGTGAATGAAGGGCTTTCGAGTATTGCTTCACACGGAAACGCTGAAGGTCATAGGGCTCAGCCGAAAAAAGCAGGTTAGCCAGCATTTTTACTGGCCTGATCCTTGTGTCAACAGCTACAGTATCATAGTATTGCAGGTAGGCAGGCGGTTGAGATGAGTGGCCGGTGCCAGCGCCGTGTTTTTCAGTTTTCATTGCCAGCACGGAGATGATTGCCCCGCCGGCAGCCAGTCCTTCAATGCACCTCATGGTTGCCACGGCGCCACCGTCATATGGCGGCCACGGTGGCTTAGGCGACAGGACCAGTATTTTCATTTTCCCTGTCAGGTTTTATCCCGGTAAAGAAAGCTCCTATTTTTCTGAAGAAGAGAAAATATGTCTCCGCATTCATTATGGCGGCGTCTGTGGTAGCCTTATATGTCAGGAAGATACCGATCGGCAGCAGTATGATTGTTGAGGCCAGCATTCCGAGGGGAACATTTATGATAAGTTCTTTTGCGAACTTCTCCCCGGTGAGTGATATGACATAATAAAACACGAAGAACAGAACAGAGATGACAGCAGGGGTTCCCAGCCCTCCCTTTCTTATGATTGCACCCAGCGGCGCACCTATGAAAAAGAACACCAGGCAGGCGAAAGGCAGGGTATATTTTTTGAACAGCTCCGCCTCATACCTTTTAAGGTTTTTAGCCTCAAACAAAAGTGATTCACTTATCTCAGTTATGTTGGCGATGCCGTCCCTTGCGAAGTCAAGCGCCCTGTTTATCGCCGCACTCTTGCTCGTGACTGTCATTGTGTCAAAGACTGCACGACAGTTAAAATTCTCAAGCTTTGCGGCGGTGGCAGTATCGCTGTCAGAGTGATAGCCTCCTGAAAAGTATCTTTCAGGAGGAAAGAGCTTTGTGTCTGCAAAGTCTTTGAAATATGCGGCTGACCTTGTCTCGTACCTTTCTGAAAGGGAGTCAACGAAAAAGCCAAGTTCGCCGGAGTTCAGCATTGAATAGTTTGACCTGAAGAGGTCCATGCCTGACCTGTCAAGGCCGAAGCCCGTAAGCTCTATGACCATTGTCTGTTCAGAGAACTTATCGCGCCGGAAGGGATATCTCCTTTTGTCCTGGGCAACGTCTTTCTCCTCAATATCGTTGTAGGCATACCCGTTGAAGAGTGTCAGGATCATTCCGCTTTCGTCCGGTGTGATGGCCATATATCCTGAATCGGCATAGATCATTGAAGTATTGCCCTGTCCATTGCGGTGGTCATAGATATAGACCCTGTCAAGCCTGTTGGTCTCCGGGTCCTTGTCGGATATTTTTATACTGAAACCGTCGATGCCATTGTAGAAAGGACCTGCCTGGATACTCAGTTCAGGCCGTTTGCGCCTGATGTCGTAGAGGAGGGTTCTGGCCTTGCGGTTTGAGAGCGGGAGAATATAGTCAGAGAAAAGGAATGACGCCACGGCTAGGAATGAGACCAGGACAAACAAAGGGAGCATTATTCGCTGAAGCGGCACGCCTGACGATTTCAGCGCTGTCAGTTCAAGGAATTCTCCCAGGTTACCGAAGGTCATCAGCGATGCAAGCAGTATTGCAAGAGGAAGCGAAACGGGAACAAATGTGAGGGAGAACTGGAAGAGGAGTTCAGCAAGGACCTTTGGTTCGAGGCCTTTGCCCGCCAGTTCGTCAACGTACATCCAGAGGAACTGCAGTATAAAGATTATGAGCACAATAAAGAACGTCAGAACCAGCGGTCCGATAAACGATCTGATCATGAAAAGATCGATTTTCTTCATTGTCTCGGGTGTGGTGCAAACGTACGTTATTTTTGAGAAAGTAGCAAAGCTCTCTCACTCAGTGAGGCCGAGCACCTTTTTAAGGTACGAGATCTGGTTATCCCACAGGTCTTTGGCATCTTCGATCTCATCATCATCAGCGTGGTCGGTGATCATGAGTGCCGTATCGTTGGTGAGTTCATGGATGACTATCCTGAATTCGAAGTAGTTGGTCTCGGTGTCTGCAAAGTCCAGCCATTCAAACCTTACGCTTTTGTTATCCCTGATATGGGCCAGGCGTGCCCGGGCTTCGACTTTTGCCCAGAAAAAAGTAAAGACGTCACCAGTTACGATGACGTTATCAGCAAACCATTCGGCCAGTCCTTCAGGTGTGCTTAGCCGGTCAAAGAGAACGCGGGTAGGGGAGTTCAGGGTATATTCTAGTTCGAATCTCGATCTCATAACTGGAAATGTGACTGTGATGCAATATAAAAATAATAGCTGAATAGAAAAAGTTTGACGGGCAAAATGAAAAAATATTTATATTTGCACCCGCGTTTTGAGAGGCGGCGCCGACAGATCGGGGCAGTTGGTTAGAGCGTCCGACGTCGAGTCAGTTGGTTAGAGCGCATGATTCATAGATCATGAGGTCGGGAGTTCATTAAAATACATTTGGCGAGATAGCTCAGTTGGTTAGAGCGCATGATTCATAATCATGAGGTCGAGAGTTCAATCTCTCTCTCGCTACAAAGAGTTCGGTTATTTTACTCGACTTTTTTTATTTCAATTGGATATTGTAACCTCCCAGACACCGGGTTCATTGATTCTGAAATCAAAAATGACATTGAATTGGGAAGTACCAAACTGGGTCCTTGAAGTGTAGCTGACTTTTACATCGAGCGGAAAACCTTACTTTCTCAAGTCCGTAAACGTTATCTGTACGGAATTCATCCCCGCTGCTGCTGGAGATGGACAGATTGGAGACAGTCCTGTTGTCGGAACCTCCCTGTAAAATTCTGATCCTCACTTCGTCAACAGCACCAACAGATTTAATGATATTAGAACGGGAAACACTCATTGTACGCATTATTTCATAGGGCGGGATCAGCTTTTTACCGGCATAAATATCATCCTTCCAGTAACCGGTGACTGTAGAATCCCTGTAAACCATCTTGCCTGAACCCTCTCTGTTGCCGTTCTCCCAATGCCCTTCGTAATATGTCCCGTCTGCCCATTTATACGTCCCTTTGCCGGCGGGTATGCCTTTGTCGAATTGCCCTTCATAATAGTCGATGCCCCGTGCCACTCCTTTTCCGTCAGCCAGTCCGTTTCTTGCAGCCACCCGAATAGGAATCCGAGATTTCAGGTTTGAGTACTTTGCAGTCGGTTTCCTGCGGGTAGACAATGTTTCCCGAAATCAGAACCAGAACCGGGAAAAGAAAGAATCTGATACTTCATTTATTATGTGTCAGTATGAATAATGTTATGCTCCATAAAGGTATGACATTCATACCACTTTGGAGGGAGAATAATAGTAAATGACCGCTTAAGACTGACTCTGACTTATTGATGCAATAATCGCCCGGAAAATATCCTCTGGTTTCATTTCAACCTTACCGCCTCCAGGGTCATTACTTCCGGTCTGTCGGACCATGAACAATAGCCAGTCATTTTTGTTATCATATCGTTCTTTGAAAATAGTCGTACAGAAACAAATTCTTCCATTTAAGGCGAAGTATTAATTAACATTTACCAATATGAAGACAATTATTATTGCTTTGTTCATGTTCGCTGGACTGCAGGCCGGCGCGTACCGAAATCAGAAGCTCAGGCAACTGATCCGGATAAGAAACTTGAAAGTCCCGGCGGCAGTCAGCTTATCAACGACTGGATCACGGTGCATCTGAAGACTATCGCATCCACTAAAATTCCTTCTCATCATCTCCGTCAACAGGCATATACGGGTGTGGCCCTGTATGAATCGATAGTTGAAAGGAGATAAGAATTACCGGTCACTTGCCGGACAGCTCAACGGTTATCAGCAGCCTGAAGGACTTCCGGAGACCGGCAATATTTGCTGGCAGGCCAGCGCCAACGCTGCCATGGCAACCATGTTCAGGTTTTTTTATCCTCAGAACCCGGCAGACATAATGCGGTTCGATTCGCTTGAGAATGCCGTCAGAACCCGGCTAATCAGGGAAGGTAACACTGAGGCCTCTGTTGCTGCAGGTGAAAAATACGGATCAGAGGTAGCACGGGCAGTAATAGAATGGAGCAAGACTGACGGCGATGACAGGGTGAACGCTGCTTATGCGGTTCCGAAAGGACCGGGACTATGGGAACCTACTCCACCGAAGTTTATTGCTCCCATCCTGCCCTATCTTGGCGATGAGCGAACAATTGTAAAAGGCAGTATCGACAACACCATGCCTCCTGAGCCGGTGGCATTTTCAACCGATAACCAGTCTGCTTTCTATAAAATGAATGAAGATGTTTACCTGGTTTCCCAAACGATGGATGACAGTCAAAGAGCAACTGGTCTTTTCTGGGATGACTTTCCTGACGGCAAAACACTCACCGGCGGTGGTCACTGGGCTTCCATCCTGAAGACCGTGATGACTGACCTGAATGTGTCATTGATTGAAGGTGCCCACCTGTATGCAGCGTTGTTTATCACCGAGAGCGATGCAGCGATCGGAGTCTTCAAAGCGAAGTACACTTATAACCTTGAGCGACCGGTGACCTACATCCAGGGTGTTATGAAACACAGCGACTGGAATCCGCTTATCATTACTCCGCCGCATCCTGAATATCCTGCTGCCCATGCCGTTGTGTCTATGTCCGGCGCCACCATTCTGACAAAAATACTGGGCGACAAGGTAGCATTTACAGATAATACCTATGCCTACCGGGGATACAAGGCACATCATTTCAATAACTTTACCGAGGCAGCCAGGGAGGCAGGAATTTCACGACTGTACGGTGGTATTCACTACAGGCCGTCTATCGAGGCAGGATTTATACAGGGAGAAAAAATAGCAAACAATATCAGCAATAAACTGGTTTTCCTGAATTGAAAGCGTTAAATTGTACAATAATCATTATACACTGTAAATCATGGAATACTATTTCAGCAAAACACTTAATGTTATCATTTGATGAGGCTGTTAAGTTAACCACTGAAGCACTTAAAAGTGAAGGCTTTGGTGTGATTTCGGAAATCAACATGCATGAGAAGCTGAAAGAAAAGCTGGGTGTCGATTTCAAGAGATACAAAATTCTGGGTGCATGCAACCCGCCTCTGGCTTATAAAGCATTACAGGCCGAGGAAAAGATAGGCACCATGCTTCCATGCAATGTGCTTGTCATTGAGCAGGGGCAGAATAAAATTGAAATTGCCGCTGTAAACCCTGTTGCTTCAATGCAGGCAATTACAAATCCTGCATTGGGAGATGTAGCACTTGAGGTGACGAATAAACTAAAAAGGGTAATTGATAACTTATAACAGGGTTGGTAACTTCAGAACAGAAATTCTACAGACAGGCTTACAGGTTAAGCCTGTTTACCATTTTTTATAATATTGCCGAAGGTATTGTTTCGATGATCCTGGGATATGCAGATGAAACTCTTAGTCTGTTTGGTTTCGGTGCAGACAGTTTTATTGAAGTAATGTCGGGCATTGGCATTGCCATAATGATATTACGTATAAAACAATAATCCTGACAGTCCTAAAAGCTCCTTTGAGAAAACAGCCTTAAAAATAACAGGCACGGCATTCTATCTTTTATCGGCAGGTTTACTGGCAGGTATTGTCTTAAATCTCATCACCCGGCATAAGCCCGAAACCACACTCTGGGGTGTGGTAATATCACTGGTTTCAATTGCAGTAATGGTCTGGCTCATGAATGCAAAAAAAAGGATTGGCAAAAAGTTAAATTCAGAACCCATAATTGCTGATGCCAATTGTACAAAGATATGTGTATATATGTCGCTGGTTCTGCTGGTATCAAGTCTTGTTTATGAGCTCACAGGTTTTGCTTACGCAGACGCTATCGGTGCTGCCGGTCTGATTTACTTTTCCGTATCTGAAGGGAAGGAAGCCTTTGAAAAAGTAAAAGGAAAGGAATGCAGTTGCGGTAGCCAGTGCGAAACCAAAGAACTATAAAAGGAACCTCGCCCCTTACATATTCCAATATTAACTGTCAGGTTCTCCACAACATTCCTTTATCCGGAACCGCCAGTGAAATACGTACTGACAAATAAGAAGAGGGTTAAAATGACAAAATTTTGCATTCAAATCATTTTTAACTTTTTAACTCGTTTTCCCTCAAATTGTCTTTAACATTGTATTGTAATATTTCAAAGTAATTTGAGCGAATAATGAAGATCCGGGGGCTGGCTGATTTCCTGCTTTTATCTGATGCTGGCACTATTCCTTCACGGATGCGTTAAGGAACCCCATGATGTTACAGATCCCGAAAAAGAGGTTTTTAATTTTATGGTTACCGAAGCACAGCGACAGTACATAAATGAAAGCCGCGGGGAACGTTACGAGATTACTGACCCTGTTCCCGAACTGCATTTTGCCGGAGGCATATACACCATCGACAGGTTTGAGATCAGGGGCGACAACACTGTTAATTTTGAACCGGAAAGGATTTGGTGTTAACATGGGTCGTAAGATCTCACTCCATAATCCACTTGAACAGGCGGAGAGAAAGTATGAGGAATTCAAGTTGCTGGCGATGGTTTACGATTATACATACATCGAAAACAGCACAGCAACGGGACTTTTCAGGGAAGTCGGCCTATGGCCCGTTTACAGCTTTTTCACCGAGGTAAGGTTAAATGGTCATACCCAGGGCCTGTATCATTTTATTGAAGATCCGGTTGAATACTTTATCGAACAAAAGCAGGCTACATTTGTGGTGCGCCGTGGTTATGACCATGTCGTAAAAGGGTTTTTTATGAATCCGGATTTTCGGCAGAATGAAGAGGAATATTATAACCGGCTCGATAAGATTTACTCAATTCTCCCCGAATATTCCGGCCGGCAGATGTATGATACTCTTTCGTCTTATATCGATATGGAACAGTATTTTACCAAGCTGAGTATCGACCTGCTTATTAAAAACGGTGATTATACTGACGAGATCTTTTTCTATTCAACAATCAGGGATGGCAGGGAAGTACTGGGAGTGTTTCCCTGGGATTACGATGATATTTTTGCCGGTCAGCCTCATGAAATAGGAAACGAGTGGGCCCCTGGCACTGTATTCGGCCCCAGGGAATATTTCAGCATGGATGACATAGTTGCCGATGTGGGTTCAAAACTGCTTTATTCAATCGAAGATGATCTCGATTATAAAATTGCAAAGGACAGCTTTATCTATCAGCAATATCTGAAGACACTGCGGACTGTTATTGAAAAAATTGATGCAGCAGCTATTGATAAGGTATTTGACTATACTTACGATCACATCGGTCCGTTTTATAGTAACGATTCGATCGTGAAACAGTCGCGGTATGATGTTGACGAGACTGATTATGATCTTTTTGTAACTAACCTTAGTGAAAAAAGGCAAATGCTTAAGGACAGAAGAACCTGGATCCTTCAGGAACTTGACAAACAGCAAAACCGGTAGATATGAGATTCAGAAACCTGCTGCTCTGTTTTATCATTTTTGCTTCTTGTTGCCGGCTGCAAAAAAAATGCGATTAAAATTCCTGAAGGCTGTATTAATCTGTCGGAGCTGCAAACAAAGCAGGATTATTACCTGCCGTTTGCTATTCTGAATGATACCAATAACATTCGCCTGGCAATGCTCAACAATGATACTGTCGATTTCACATCAGGAGATTACCTTGAATTCACGGAAAACGGATTTTATGAACTGATCCTGATATACAATTCTTCTCAACAGGAGAATGATACCATTTTATTTACCACCACGACTGAAGAAAGGGAATTCTCCGAATGGGGTATTAAAGCCTGGGTACCGGCACCATATAAAACCGTGCCGCTGGGATCCGAAAATGTTGAAATATACTACCCTCACAGATATACAGACTTAATTAAAGTCCCCTTCATTTTTTATGTCAGGGAATCCGGCACTGTCAAAGGCATCTATTGTCAGGGTAAATGCACTGCTTCGGGCGACGCTTTCAACATCAAACAGGGAGTGGGTTCAGTGAACATTGCTGCATCTGCAATCTCAGGCAAGGCTGATTTTGTTATAGGCGGCAAAAAATTCAGCGCATCACTTACGAAAATTTCAAATGCTGACATGGAACTCAATGGGTACAATAAGCTCAGCAATTGAAATTCCGGCCAACAGTCTTGTAAGGATCACCGGGAATTTGAATATTGCTTCCACGGGATCTCTGACAGTACACGAAGGTGCAGTAATACTTATTGATGAGGCTGTTGATATTAATGTAAGCGGCCCGATTGTCTTTGTCAGGCACTGCTGCAAATCCGGTATTTGTTACATGCAGCCGGAATAATAAATACTGGGGAGGATTTATCACCCGGGAATCCGGCGGAACCATTGAAGCACAATATACTATTTTCTGCCAGAGCGGATACCATGATTCTGATGATTATGCCTGGGGCCATGCCGGGAGACAGGCATTGTTTTATACGGAAAACAGCACCCTTACTCTTGATCATTGTTTCATGACTGATCATATCGGCCAGATCTTTTATCCGAAAAATGCCACTCTTGACCTTGGACAATATTCTGGTACAACGGGCAAAAACAGGAGGACAGGTTAACAATACAGATCTAACCCTTCGAAATTCCGTTTTTACGGATTTCCCTGATGATTCCTATGTTTTTCATGGACGGAGATAATGATGCACTTTACCTGAATGCTTCGGATGCAGAAATTGCAAATACTGTCTTTATGTTTGCAAAGGATGACGGGCTGGATTCCGGAGCCGACGGAGGAGGCGATATCACCGTTACAGACTGCAGGTTTGAGGCTTGTTTTCACGAAGGCGCTGCATTGTCAAGCGTTAATCCGGCAGTTAAAAATCATTTTTTCAGCGGGTGTGTTTTTACTAATTGCGGACAGGGTCTGGAGCTCGGGTACAGCTCACCGAACCATTCTGTAGTGGCTGATAACTGCACTTTTTCAGATAACGGAACAGGCATACGCTATGGAGATAATTATGACTGGTCTGATGTCGACGGCAAAATGCTTATTAAGAATTCATCTTCGCTGAACAATGATAAAGACGTCTGGAACATGGTCCGGATGATCTGGAGCCCGAAGCTTGAAAACCTCAGTTTTGAGAACACCGTGGTTTCGAAGTTCTGCCCTCAGTATCCCGAACTCGAAATAATTAATAAAAAATAAACAGTAATAATTGCCTATCCCTGTGGCCCCTTAACAAAAGCTGCCTGCTTTCCCTGCTCAAGTAATTTTTTCGGATCAAGAATTCCGTAAAGCTGAATCAGTTTTGCCACGACACCGGTCCAGCCTGTCTGATGGCTTGCACCCAGTCCGGCACCATTGTCACCGTGGAAATACTCATAAAACAGAATATAGTCGCGCCAGTCCGGATCGGTCTGGAACTTCTCCGCACCACCGAAAACCGGTCTCCGGCCTTCTTCGTCCAGGGTGAATATCTTTGTGAGCCGGTTACTTAATTCCTTGCTTACCTCAAAAAGGTTCATCAGATTTCCGGAGCCTGTCGGGCATTCAATTTTAAAATTATCACCGTAATACAGGTAGAACTGCTGAAGCGCCCTGATCAGCAGAACATTTACAGGCATCCAGACAGGCCCGCGCCAGTTGGAGTTGCCGCCGAACATTCCGGTATTCGATTCTGCCGGCAGATAATCCACCCGGTATTCCTGACCGTCGGCATACAGTACATAAGGATTTTGCTCGTGGAATTTGGAGATCGAACGGATGCCATACGGACTGAAGAACTCATTCTCATCAAGCATCCTGGACAAGATCCTGCGGAGCCGTTCGGGGTTAACAAGGGCAAGAATCCCACGTTCGGCCTCACCATAATGACCGGGACCTGTAGGGTGCATGGATTCTTAAGTTCCGGCATCCTCCGCAGACGCTCAATGATACGCGCCATTGCATTCGGAACTTTTTCCCGGTGCTCTTTTTCAATAACACTTGTAGCGCACAAGGGCAGGAGTCCGACAAGTGATCGCACCTTCAGCCGCTGGGCACTGCCGTCAGGCAGCCGGAGCAGGTCATAATAAAAGCCATCCTCTTCATCCCACATTCCGTCGGTACCGGGCTTATTCATGGCAGAGGCAATGAAATAAAAGTGTTCAACAAACTTCACAACCATGGTTTTCATAAAAAGGGTCATGGTTGGCCAGTTCAAAGGCCATTTCAACCATGTTCTGACTGAAGAGGGCCATCCATGCTGTTCCGTCGGCCTGTTCCAGGCTGCCGCCTGTGGGCAGAGGAGCGCTGCGGTCGAAGACACCGATATTATCAAGTCCGAGGAAGCCGCCCTCGAATACATTCTTGCCGAAACGGTCTTTACGGTTCACCCACCAGGTGAAATTAAGCATCAGCTTATTGAACATCGACTTAAGGAATTCCACATCACCTTTGCCCTGCGCCGCTTTATCAGTATTATAGAGAAACATCGATGCCCAGGCATGAACAGGTGGATTCACATCGCTGAAATTCCATTCATAAGCCGGCATCTGCCCGTTGGGGTGAAGATATAAACTATTGAGCATCAGATCCATTTGCGACTTGGCAAAGTCGGGATCAACGATTGAAAGCGGAAGGGTATGGAAGGCCAGGTCCCAGGCTGCATACCACGGATATTCCCATTTGTCGGGCATCGAGATGATATCCGAATTCAGCATGTGATACCAGTCTGAGTTCCGCGAGCTATGGAACCCTTTATGCAACGGGTTGGAGTTGTGCTCATCCAGCCAGTTGTCTCCGTCAAAGAAGAAAAACTGTTTGCTCCAGAGCATCCCGGCAATGGCCTGACGCATCACATTGGCCTCATCTTTGCTTACTGACGGAGGGGTTACTGCCTTATAAAACTCATCGGCTTCACGAAGCCTGTCAGCAAAGATTTCATCAAAATTTTTCCCAAAGACTTTATCTGTTATCGGCTGGTGAATTTTTGGTGAGCCGGAGGCGAATCACTGATGACTTACCTGCACCGATATTTACCTGGTAATGTGCTGCAACTTTAGTGCCTTGTTTTTCGGGATTCACTGCCTCCTTATTTCCCTGAACCACAAAGTCGTTTATACCGTCCTTAACATAGGGGCTTTCATTCTTTTGTCCCGGGAAAAGCTTTTCATGGTTGGTTTCGTTTTCGGTGAAGAGAAGGGGCACATTGCCTTCGCAGGAAAACAGCAACTCACCCAGCTTCGAATGAGAAGCCAAAGCTGCACTCGTCCCTGCTTTGGATTTTATCTGCTTTATAACCGGTTTTTTTGCAGCTCTGTTCGATTCAGCAATCCAGGCTGACCAATCGTTTCGGAACCAGAGGGTAGGCAGAAGATGAAGATCGGCTGCTTCCGGCCCCCGGTTTACAGCGGTTATCTTCACCAGTATGTCTTCCGGACCGGCTTTGGCATACTCGATAAACACATCGAAATAGCGGTCTTCATTAAATACACCGGTATCGAGCAGCTCATATTCCATTTCCTCACGGGTACGCTGACCGTTCTGTGTCACAAGATCACTGTAGGGATAAGCCGCCTGCGGATACTTGTAAAGATATTTCATGTACGAGTGGGTCGGGGTGCTATCGAGATAGAAGTAATACTCTTTCACATCTTCACCGTGGTTGCCCTGGCTGTTGGTCAATCCAAACAGCCGTTCTTTCAGAATTGCGTCCTTGCCGTTCCACAGGGCCAGTGCAAAGCAGAGGTGCTGCTTGTCATCGGAAATACCGGCAATACCATCCTCGCCCCAGCGGTAAGCACGGGAGCGTGCATGATCGTGAGTAAAGAAATTCCAGGCATCGCCGTTTTCACTGTAATCTTCCCTTACAGTGCCCCATTGCCGTTCGCTCAGATAAGGCCCCCATTTTTTCCAGGGAGCTGTATTTTGCCTGTCCTCATTCAATCGTTTCATTTCGGCGACAGGTTCTGCCGATACCGTTTCTTTTATTTTTGCAGTCATATGCGGATGGATTTAACTACTTTATCAAATGAATATCAAAAAGAATGATGCTCACTTTTCTTTTGGGTTAAATATATCAACTGAGCCGGAAGTGTGAAGAAAGCCCCGACGGAACCAGTTAAGAAACTGGTGACCACCTAGCCTTTTACAGCTTCTCCAGGTATTTTTTCTTCAGGACGGTGAATTCAGCTACTGTAATTATTCCGGAATCGAGGAGTTCCTTAAGCTTTTTTAAGTCGCTTACCGCCGTTGCTTTAACGACCTCCTCGGATGTTAACATTTCCACGGTTTTCACCCAGGCTACTTTCATGCTGTCGACGGTAGCCGTGAGCATTTTGTTTTCTTGCCGCAGGATAGCGACACTGTCAGGGGCTGCAGGTCCTTTAGGTTCGACCAGGAGAGGAACCGGGGCCGGAGCGACTCACTGCTGCCGCGGTTACGCTGTCAGCTGTTGCCGTGATAGCGGTACAGCAGCGGAAGTACGGATGTTGTATCACCGGGAACCTTAAGAGAATCTGTCGCCACAGCATATTTTGATAACTCCCCGGAAACGGAATCGAGCTGCAGTGTGAGGGTTTTTGTAAGCGTGGTGAGGGAATCAATCTGAGCGTCCCTGGGATCAACATTTTTTGATTTCTTCTTGCCAAAAACCTGACCATTAGCCTGAAATGTGGTCAGCAAAAGAGCAAGCGCAACTATCACTATTCTCATAATAATGTGAGTTTAAATTGTTTTGTCCAGAATATCCTGTTGAACCAAAGGTACTAGTTTTAAAAGCAGCATGTATATAGAACTTTGGTGCTATTGACAAAGTTACTAAACAAGTTTATCTTTGATATACTTAATATTCGGTAATTTGCATACCATAGATTGGGTTTTAGGTTAGTTTAGTTCCGGTTGAACATTCACAGTTCATTCAAGATACTCGTATCGAACTGATGTTTCAACACGCGCATGGCGACTGATTTCAATTACCTAGTGAGTCTTTGTGTGGAAATTACTCTGTTGGTGCAAGGAATTACCGCAAGTTAAAAACATTCCGGCGAGATAGTATGCCGTCAGGCAAATCAGGGTAAATGAGTGATCTTATTTAGGTTCCTGCATAAACCAACAGCGCAAGTCCTGCAAGATATGCAAGAAACATAAAGAATATCAGAGTATTAACCTGTTTTGTGGCTCCTTTAAATTCTTTCCAGATAAAGACACCCCAGAGGGCTGCAATGAGAGTTGCACCCTGACCAAGTCCGTAAGAAATTGCAAATCCTGCTTTCCCTGAGGCAATTATGCTCATGGCCATCCCGATGTTCCAGATAACTCCGCCCAGGATGCCGGTAAGATGCACACCAAGGCTTCCTTTGGTATAGTCACTGAATGAGAGCGGTACTCCTTCAAAAGGTTTCTTCATCAGCAGATAGTTAAACAGAAGATTGCTGACTACAACACCTATTGCGAAGAAGAAAACGGCAGAGTAGGGGGTAAGCTTACCAGGTTCGGGCGTTACGAAATCAGTAACCATCGAGCTTGCCACAAAACGGTAGAAAAGTGCCATAAGGATACCTGCTGAAACCGAAAGCAGTATGCCTTTCTTTGAAACTTGCTTTAATGTGGTACTGTGTTTTTTGTAGGCAACAGCATCAATAATAATTGCCGCAACTATAAAAGCCAATCCGATAAACAGAATAAGAGGGTTTCCTTTCGGGACGGCAATATAGTTAATGATCACACCGAGGGCAAGGGCAATTCCAACCCCAACCGGAAATGCAACTGCCATTCCTGCAATTGCCATCGCAGCAACGAGGAGTATATTTGATGCATTAAAGATTACTCCTCCCAGCAGGGCGTTCAAAATATTCCTTCCTTCCGCCTGGCCTATATCATCAATAAATCCCCGGCCATTTTCCCCGGTGCTTCCAAGGGTGAAACCAAGCAGCAATGCGAACAGCAGGATTCCCAGGACATAATCCCAGTAAAACAGTTCGAAGCGCCAGGACTTGCCTGCCAGCTTCTGTGTATTGCCCCATGATCCCCAGCACAGCATTGTTACTATGCAGAGGATGATTGCCAGTGAATAAGTTTGAGGTATAAACATTTTATTAAAGGTTAAGATTAAAAGGTTAAAGATAAAAGTCAGTTCAATGCAATTATCAGCCTGCTGCTTTTTTTGCCTGTTATTCGAATGAGAATTTAAAAGTATCACTCTTTTTTGGAGCGGTCCTGAAGATGATGGCAGACGTGATGTAAACTCTGGTTCCTGCAGATTCAGGTCGTTTCTCTCCCTTTACGACAAGTCTGACCTTATGGTCTCCGGGCTGCAGGTTAAGAATGTGCCATATACTTTCAGTATGCTGCTGATTGGCAAAATCGTAGTAAGTATCAATGCTGCGGTGAAGTACACCGTCAACATATACATCAGCTTTTCCACCGTCCTTAAACCAGTTACCGACCAGTGATATTCCGGTACCGTTAAATGCAATCTCAAGCTCATCACCCGCATTTTCAGCAAACATTGATTGTTTCACCACCTGCTTATCCCATGCCGGTAACCTCAAACGGGCTCCATTTACCTTTGAAAGTCCATGCATTCTCATCGAAGATTGAAATTCTCTTATCAAAAACAAGATCAGGAAACGCCACTTCCAGTTCGGGCTCAACAGGTGCCTGTATTTTGACTTTGATCATTCTGTCAGTAACTGTTCCGCCATTTTCTAGCAATCAGATCAAGTGCATATTTATAAGTGCTGCTGACAGCTGTATTAAAGGAATAGGAGGTATGTATGAAAATGGAATCACTGACGGCTTTTACTCCTTCCTGCATATCCTCAGGCAGACCGCTGAAGCCTTTGATTACACCAAGGACTGCCATTGCATTTGAGGGATTGCAGTCGGAATCCTGACCGCATCGGGTTGATATTTCCATTGTTTTCATGGGATCGCCTTCTCCGTACAATAATCCCATTACAATATATGCTCCGTTCAGTTTTGCATCAATATTGAAAGGGGAGCCTGCTCCGCAGATATCAACATCGCCCCATTTGTCCTCAAGCTCCTGCCATGCAGCCTGCCAGTCAGCCGGATATTGTTCGTGAAGTATAATCACATCCCTGACTATTTTGTAGTAGTCGCTTCCGGAAGGAATTGACAGCAGTGCTTTCTCAATGATCTTCGGAATATCTGATTCAAAAAATGCTTCTGAGTAGAGAGCTGCTACAAAAATGCCTCCGTATATTCCGTCACCGTAATTCATTATACGGCCTATTTTATCTGCTATTTCCGAGGCTGTCTGAGGCATTCCCGGACACATAAATCCGATATAGTCAGATTCAATCTGAAAATCAATGTCATCTGCATGAAGATTATATTCAGGACTTCCGGACAAGGGAGCAAAAATGCTGTCATAATAGTTTTTTCTTGCCTGCATATTGGCATGCCATAGCATATAACCTGCTTTGGCAAACATCTCCTGGTATTTTTTTGCAGGGGCGTCGATACCGTACTTATCCATTGACATCAGAAAGGTCAGCTGAACATAGATATCATCCTGCCACATACTGCCCTTGATATCAGATGGTTTCCAGTTTATGGAATCTGTGTATATTTTACCCTGAGCCCTGAATTCAGTAGGAGCCCCGTAGGTTACACCTATCATCTTGCCTGCCCAGCCTCCGGCAATTTTATCTTTGAGTACTTCAGGACTTATTGATTTGAACTCGTCGGATGATGTTTTACAGGAAGAGACTGCAAATGATCAGTGCTGAAATCACACAGGTTGCCACTATGCATCTTTTTCATAATGGTCGAATATTAATGATTAATTGTCAATTTCTTTTCTATAGGGTGCCGAGGCCTGGGCACCCATTCGTGTCACTGAGATCGAAGCAGCCTTATTTGCAAACACTACAGCCTCTTTAAGGTTCTTTTCTTCAGCCAGTGCGACAGCTAGTGCACCGTTGAAGACATCACCGGCAGCCGTTGTGTCTACTGCCTTCACCACTTCACCCGGAACCATTCCTGTAAAGCTTTCAGACTTTACATAGGCTCCGGCAGCACCCCATTGTAATAATTACATTTTTAACCCCCATTTTCTGAAGTGACAGATGCTGCGGTTTCAGCCGATGAGATGTCATAAACTTAACATCCCTGTACAGTATTTCTGTCTTCAGTTTCATTAGGAGTTAATAAGCCATATATTGCTTAAGCAGATTATCTGATAATTTTTGTGCGGGAGCCGGATTAAGAATCACTTTATGCCCCATTGAGCTGATGCAGCAGATTGCACAATATTCTACTGTCCTATGGGTATTTCCAGTTGAAGAAGGAGGATTCGAGTATTTGCCTGTTTCAAAAAGTGTCGACAGGAATATCGTTCTGTAAGAGGTTTCCGTTTGATCCCGGGGCAACAACTATGCTGTTTTCCCCGGTTGAATCTACCGTTATCATGGCAACACCTGACGGCAGTTCATTGTCTTTAACAATGTACCGGGTATCAATACCCTCTTTCATAAATAATTCAATTGCCTGAGTTCCGAATAAGTCGATCCCGCATTTGGTAATGAAAGTCGACTTTTCCGCCAAGTCTTGCTGCAGCCACAGCCTGATTGGCTCCCTTTCCTCCCGGGTTCATGAGGAAAGTTCCACCGAGGATTGTTTCACCCGGTACAGGGATTTTGTCTTGTTTTTATCACCATGTCAGTGTTGGAACTGCCGATGATCAGGATGTTATTTTTGCTCATTATTCCGGCTTTCATTTTTTAAGATTGTATTTTGTTCCGGTCAGATAAAAATCAAAACTCCTGACCAGGTGATCAAAGGAACTCAGGTTATGACAATAATTTGAATAACAGAAATATTGAGTCAATCTGAACAACTTTCCTTGTGCCCCAGGAATCCAAGGTGCAAATTTACTGATAGATATATTGATGATTACAAAAACAGGGGATTTTCTCAAAAAAGTGATTCTAACAATTACTGCCGGAAGCTAAACCTATATGCATTCTCCGGCAATTCTTTCACCTTTTTTTGTATACAGAACCTGTTAACAATGGCGCTTGCCTTATGAATAATCAGGTGTATCTTTGCCTTGTCTTTAAGTGGGATTGATTACCAGAAGCCAGAGTATGGTTTTATTTGATCGGGTTAATTGTTATAACAAAAACGTATCAGTGCATTATGATTGTTACCTGTGTTCATGTCAATGTCAAGCCTGAAAATGTCCGGGAGTTCATTAAGGCAATGATTGAAAATCACAAGGCTTCTGTTCAGGAATCCGGCAACCTGAGGTTTGATGTCCTTCAGAAGGCCGACGACCCGTGCCGGTTCATGATCTATGAAGCCTATGAATCCGAGGAAGCGGTCGATCTTCACAAAACAACGCCTCATTATATCAAATGGCGCGATACGGTGAAGGACTATATGGCTGATACCAGGTATGGTGTCAGATATAATATTCTTGAACCATCCGACAGATCGCAATGGTAAAACCTTTTCAGTTTGCACGATTGCCGCTGATATATTTCGGAAGCGGAAAATTATCTGACCTTACGGGAATTGTCAGAAGGTTTGGCACATCTGTCCTGATGGTGACAGGAGAGAAGTCATTTATTAATTCACCTCATGCGGAATTCTTTTCTGGTCAGTTTAGAAAGCAAAATATTCAGGTTCATCATATCGGGTAAATTCAGAACCCTCGCCTGAACTGGTGGATGAAACCGTGCACAAATATTCGGCTGAAAAGATTGATGTTGTGATAAGTATTGGCGGAGGCAGCGTGATTGATGCAGGCAAGGCAATATCTGCAATGCTGGACAAAACAGGATCAGTCAGTGGAATACCTTGAAGTTGTCGGAAGCAAAGAGCATCCCGGAACCAAAGTGCCATTCATTGCAATACCTACAACATCAGGAACAGGCAGCGAGGCAACAAAGAACGCTGTTATTTCAAAGGTGGGGAAAGACGGCTTCAAGAGATCCTTGCGTCATGACAACCTTGTTCCTGATATTGCACTTATTGACCCCGAACTTACCCTGAACTGTCCGCCGGATATCACGGCAGCTGCCGGCATGGATTGCTTTACACAGCTGGTCGAGGCTTATCTGTCGGACAAGTCGAATGAGTATACTGATGCCCTGGCGATTGAAGGGTTCAAAGCTGTAAAACGATCTTTGCTCAGATGTTTCACCAATGGGGAAGATCATTGATGCCAGAACTGATATGTCTTTTGCGGCGCTTACATCAGGCATCTGTCTTGCCAATGCCGGACTGGGAGCCGTTCACGGACTGGCAGGCACAATGGGAGCGATGTTCGATATCCCTCACGGAGTAATCTGCGGCACGCTGATGGCTGCCGCCAATGAAATAAATGTGAGGGAGCTGCGAAAGATCTCTCACTGATCATCCGGCACTTGAAGAAATACGCAAATCTTGGCAGGATCTTTTCTGACATTGAGGGGAGGGACGATGATTATTATATCGATAGTTTTGTTGATTACCTGCATGGGCTGACTGAACAGCTGAAGCTTCCGCGTCTGGGAATGTACGGGATTAGAAGAGAGGATATTTCAAGTATATGCCTGCAGACTGATACAAAGAATAACCCGGTAAGCTTTCTCCGGAACTTCTGGCGGAAATAATTCTGAACAAGAGACTTGATAGCAAGGCATGGAGCATGGAGCAAGGTGCACAGGATGAACCTGGCTTATTTCAGGTTTTACGAGGAGCTTAATGATTTTCTCCCTCAGGAAATGAGAAAAGTCACTTTTACCTATGAGTTCACCGGAAATCCGTCAGTGAAGGATGCCATAGAAGCTTTGGGTGTGCCTCACGTTGAGGTTGACCTGGTGGTTGTCAACGGTGAGTCTGTGGATTTTTCGTACAGACTTAATGATAAGGATAATGTATCAGTTTACCCGGTCTTCGAAGCTCTTGACATCAAGTCAATTGTACGCCTGAGAGAAAAACCCCTGCGAGAGACAAAATTCATTCTCGACGTGCACCTGGGAAGACTCGCAAAGTACCTGAGACTATGCGGATTTGACACCTCTTTCAGTAATTTGTATGATGACCGGGAAATCATTGATACCGCCGCGAGCGAAAAGAGGGTCATACTGACACGCGACAAGCAGCTGTTAAAGGACAGAAGGGTCACTCACGGTTACTGGATCAGGTCGCAAAATCACAATGAACAGTTAAAGGAAGTATTTGTCCGGTTTGATCTGAAGGACCGTCTGGCTTTGTTCACAAGGTGCATCCGGTGCAATACTATCCTTGAGGAGGTCAGCAAGGAAAAAATAAAAGCCCGTCTACAAGCTGACACAAGTCGCTATTTTTCAAAATTTATGAGGTGCCCTGACTGTGACCGCATTTATTGGGAAGGCTCTCATTATGACAATATGAAAGTGATAATCGACGACACTATAAGAAAACTGGAAGAAAAGTTTTAAAAATAATATTTGAGTACTTTTGCGGACTGTCTTTCCGGGAACGGAAACAGACCGAAACAATTAAGCTAAATAAATAGTAATCAATACGTTATGACAAATTTCTATAATCAGGACATACATGAGGTAACCTCTCAGCTGAAAACCAGTGAAACGGCAGGACTGACGACTGAGGAGACAAAGAGGAGGCTTGAGGAATTCGGCTATAACCAGCTCGTATCAAAAAAGAAAAAGAGTTTCTTACAGATGTTCATGGCCCAGTTTAAAAGCTTCATGATCATTATCCTGCTGATTGCTGCGGTAGTATCCGGAGTGGTTGGCGTAATGGAAGATGAAGGATTGCTCGACACCTTCGTGATCCTGGGAATTCTTCTTTTAAATGCCCTCATTGGCGCTACCCAGGAAAAGAAGGCGGAGACGTCACTTGAAGCCCTGAAGGATCTGGCAGCACCTCTTTCCAAGGTTCTTCGGGACGGAGTGATATCAGAAATAAACACTAAAGAGCTTGTACCGGGCGACCTGGTTATACTTGAGACTGGCGCTGTTATCCCTGCCGACCTGAGGCTGATAGAGGCTGTCAACCTTAAAATACAGGAATCTTCACTTACAGGAGAATCTGTTCCTGTTGAAAAGAAGACAGCAACGCTGGCGGGTGACGAAATAGCACTTGGCGACCGGGTCAACATGGCTTTTTCGAGCGGTATGGTGACTTACGGCCGCGGACGCGGTGTAGTTGTTGCAACAGGGATGAAAACCGAGGTTGGGAAGATAGCCCATATGCTCGAGCATTCTGAAGAAACCGAAACTCCCATGAGCCGTCGGCTTAACCAGCTTGGCAGGCTATTGGGAATCGTTGCCCTGATCATCTGCGGTTTGATCTTTCTTGTAGGCATTCTTTACGGCAATTCCATAATGAACATGTTTATGACGGCTGTCAGCCTTGCCGTTGCTGCCATCCCGGAAGGTCTTCCGGCTGTTTCAACCATTGTGCTCGCTATCGGTGTACAGCGCATGGTCAAAAAGAATGCAATAATCCGTACGCTGCCTTCAGTTGAGACACTGGGAAGCGCAACGGTGATCTGCTCTGATAAGACCGGAACCCTTACACAGAACAGAATGACTGTTGTTGAAGCTTATGTCAATCATAAAAGGCATGTGATAAACAGGGCTTCTCCCAACACTACGCTCAATGATGAGGAAAAAAGGCTTCTCTCGATCTCTGTCTTATGTGCTGATGCTTATATGAAGAAAAATGAAGACGGGAAGTTCATTTTTTCCGGTGACCCGACCGAGACGGCCCTTCTCGATTTCGGGGTGCTCTACGGTTTATATAAGGATGAAATGGAAAAAGCCTCTCACAGGGTGGCTGAGATACCTTTTGACTCGGAAAGAAAGCGTATGACCACAGTCAACAGGATGGCAGACAAGGGCACAAGTGTTAATGTGAAAGGTGGTCTTGATGAAGTCCTGAGCGTGTGTGACAAGATAGTGATCGAAGGGGTTATCAGGCCTCTGACATCAGCTGATGTGGAGGAGATCCGTAATGCAAATGAAACGATGGCTAACTCGGCATTACGGGTACTTGCAATGGCATACAAAGAATCTCCTGAGGCGCCTCAGCAGGTGACAATAGGTGAGCTCGAAAGCGGACTCATCTTCACCGGCTTGCTCGGCATGATAGATCCTGCAAGACCTGAAGTCCTTGATGCTGTGGCCAGATGTAATACGGCAGGTATCCGTCCGGTGATGATAACCGGCGACCACAAAACCACGGCCCTGGCTATTGCACGCGAAATAGGCATATACAAAGACGGCGATGTCGCAATAACCGGCGCTGAGCTGGAAAAGCTCACTGATGAAGAGTTCACTGAGACCGTTTCAAAATATTCCGTTTATGCCAGGGTCGCCCCTGAACATAAAGTACGTATTGTGAAAGCATGGCAGAGTCACCACGAGGTGGTGGCAATGACCGGCGACGGTGTCAACGATGCTCCCGCCCTCAAACAGGCTGACATCGGAGCTGCAATGGGCATTGTCGGAACCGATGTGGCAAAAGGTGCTGCTGACATGATCCTCACCGATGACAACTTTGCTACCATCGTATCTGCCGTCGAGGAAGGACGGAGGATATATGATAATATTCTCAAGGTCATTCAGTACCTGCTCTCGACCAATGTGGGCGAAATATTTCTGCTGCTTGTAACCTCAATATTCAACCTGGGTATTCCGTTGCTCCCGATTCATATACTCTGGGTCAACCTGGTCACCGACAGTCTTCCGGCTCTGGCTCTGAGCGTTGATTCTCCTGAAAAGGGGATCATGAACCGTAAACCCAGAAATTCAAAGAAGGGATTCATGACCAAAGGCATGATCTGGAGAGTAATGTATCAGGGGGTGATGATTCGGTTTAATTCCTCTTGCAGCATTTATGGTGGGCTCTCAGGGACGGAGGAGAGGCTCTGGGACGAACCATGGCTTTTGCCACCCTTATGTTTGCAGAGCTTGTTCATGTACGTAACCTCCATTCAAACAGCAGATCATCATTTGCAACAAATCCGCTTCATAATAAACCTCTGATAGCTGCCATAGCAGTATCTGCCAGCGATGGCCCTGATCGTACTTCTTGTACCGCCGATACGTGATGCTTTCAGACCTGGAAGCGATGGACAGGCAACACTGGCTGGCAGTGGTTCTGATGTCGCTGGCACCGATTGCAATAGTAGAACTGTTTAAGCTGTTTAGGATCAATGGCGTAAAGAGTGACATGGAATAGTCACAGGATGAAGAAGGAAAAAAAGATCCTCGGATTTAACAGGAACATTATTTTTACAGGCCTTACCAGTTTTCTCACCGACACTTCGGTCAAGATGGTCTATTCGGTCATGCCTATGTTCCTGATGTCTATAGGCGCATCCAAGACAAGCCTTGCACTGATTGAAGGCATTGCAGAGAGTACCGCTTCTCTTGTCAAGGCACTGTCAGGCTTCTGGAGCGACAGGATCGGTAAGAACAAACCCTTCATGCTCATTGGTTACGGCCTCTCTGCATTAATCATCCCGCTTTATACATTTGTAGTTTCTCCCATGCAGGTCCTTTACCTGCGGTTTATTGAAAGGTTTGGAAAGGGAATAAGAACGGCTCCGCGCGACAGCCTGATAGCCGGCTCGGTAACAAACGGAGAGACCGGCAGAAGTTTCGGCCTGCAGAAAGCAATGGATAACAGCGGTGCCATAGTCGGCCCCCTGGCTGCATTTGTCCTTCTGATCTTCTTTCCCGAAAATTACAGGCTTATATTCCTGCTTGCAGGGATACCTGCGGTTCTGAGCATCCTGGTGATAATCTTAGGTATTAAAGAAGCAAAAAGGGATCAGGAAAGTCTTTTTAAAAAATTTCATTTTAAAGACTTCCCTGCTAAATTCTATCTCTTTCTGGTCATTGTTTTTGTATTTACACTCGGTAATTCAACTGATGCACTGCTGATGGTCAAAGCCAATGAAGTCGGAGTAAAAGTTGCCTTTATCCCTCTTGTTTATATGATCACAAGTGTTGTCGCCGTACTCCTGGCTATCCCTGTCGGATCATTGTCAGACCGGATCGGGAAAGAAAAGATCCTCATCGCCGGTTACCTGATTTACGCGATCGTTTATTACGGATTTGGCGTCACCTCACATGTCTGGGCAATAGTAGCTCTCTTTGCCATGTATGGATTGTATTCGGCTGCAACTGACGGGATACAAAAGGCATTTATTTCAGATATAACTGATAAAAACAAGCAGGGCACCGGATTGGGTATTTACAATGCCCTTCTTGGTATCACACTATTGCCGGCGAGCCTTATTGCAGGCGTGCTGTATGATAAGGTTAATTCAAGGGTACCCTTTTATTTTGGTGCTGCAACGGCACTGTTATCAGCAGTCCTGATGATATTCTTTGTCCGGGGCCGAAAAGAGCGGGCCATGAATTGAAAATATTTCTTTATTCGAGTCGCAGGGCATCAGCAGGGCTGTAGTTTGCAGCTTTATTAGTCTGGTAAAGTATTGACAACCAGCCTATAGCCAAAGCAGCTAATGTGGCAATTATATAAATCAGCGGACTGACTTTAACTTTGCTTGCAAATCCTTCAAGCCAGTATTTCGAACCGAAATAAGCGACAGGGTACGCAAACAGTGAAGAGATAAGAATGAGATATACCACTTCTCTTGATAACAATCGGAGTACAACCTGAGCTGAGGCTCCGTAAGTTTTCCTTATGCCTATTTCCCGTGTCCTTTTATTTGTGATATAGGTAATGAGACCAAGCAGACCCAGGCAGGCAATGAATATTGCCAGTACAGAAAACAGAACAAAGATTTTTCCTGTTTTCATTTCTGATGAATACAGATTGTTCCATGAATCAGTGAAAAAATCATATTGAAAGGGTTGATTGGCAGTAAAAGTCTGCCATTTTTGTTCAATAGTTTTTAATGTTTCCGGAACATCATTTCCTGAAAGTCTGACAGTGGCAAACTGATCTCCTCCGAAATTTCCGAGGACGGTAAAACATACTGGTTCAATCGGGGTGTGCATCGACTCAATATTGAAGTCCTTCATTACCCCGATGATCTTCAGTCTCTGAAATTGCTGAGGACCCTGGGGCTGAAGGATATATTTTCCTACCGGGTCAGTCAGGCCGAGTGATTTGACTGCCGCCTCATTAATCAGTATGGCAGTTGAATCTTCTCCGTACTCACGTGAGAAGAACCTGCCGGCGACCAGTTCAACGCCGAGCGCCTGTGCAAAGTCGAAGCTTACCTGCGTCTGGTTTATAAGATAAGTGTTCTTTTCAGGATCGTCATCGAGAAGGAATGCATTGTTATTGAAAGTGGTACCGGGAACGGCCCGGGAAAAGCCAACGTTTTCAACCCCGGGGATCTGCAGAAGCTGATCGCGGAATGCCTCTCTCTGTCTGAAAAATGAATCAGATCTGCGGATGACTATCAGGTTTTCCTTATCGAAGCCGATATCCTTCTTTGTTACATAATTGAGCTGACGATAGACAATAATTGAACCGATTATGATCACAATTGAGATAGTGAACTGGATCACAACCAGTACACCTCTCATGTTCTTTGACATTGATCCCGGATTCAATGTACCCTTCAATACTTCAATCGGATTGAATGAGGCCAGTACGAATGCCGGATAGGCTCCTGATGATACTCCCACCAGGAGGACAAGTACGATAAGTGATAGTATTCCTGCGGGATTATCAAGGATGCCTGCAGACAGCTCTTTGCCGATCATCTGATTAAAAGAGGGCGTAAGTGCAGAGACCAGTATTACCGCAATGAGAGCAGCAACAGTCACAATCAGCACCGATTCTCCAAGGAACTGAAACACCAGGCCTCTCCTGTTTGCCCCGGCGACTTTCCTGACGCCTACCTCTTTGGCTCTTGTCGCCGATCTGGCAGTTGCCAGGTTTACATAGTTAATTATGGCAATTATCAGGATGAGCAGGGCTATCACTGCAAAGATATAAACAGTACTTTCTGACCCCAGCGGTTCGAGGCCATATTGTGTCGCTCCTCTGAGGTGCAGGTCCTTAAGCGGCTCCATCACATAGCTGAAGGCGTTGCCTGCATTCAGGAAATCTTCGATGGAAATACCAAGGGCCTGAGTTATCTGAGGGCCCACGTATTTTGTAACCATACCCTGGAGCTTCTCCTCAAGTATATCCTTGTCAGTACCGTCTTTAACCACAATATAGGTATAGAAGTTATGGCTTATCCAGAACTGGTTGTTAGCCTGCCCGGGGTATGAGCTCATTGAAGCCAGTATGTCAAATTTGATGTGGGAGTTATCCGGAACATCCTGAACCACTCCGGTAACCGTATAAATTATTGTGTCAGTTCTCAAAACTCATCTGTTTGCCCATGGGGTCCTGGTCGGCGAAGTACTTTTTTGCATATTCCACGGTCAGTACTACTGACCTGGGTCTTGCCAGTGCTGTTTCAGGGTCTCCTTTCAGTAATTTGAAATCAAAGACAGAAAAGAATGATGAGTCGGCGAAAAGGACACCGTCTTCATTGAACTTGTTCTCACCGTATTTTATGAGCCAGTCGCCCATACCTGTCACCCTGGTTGCCTTCAGCACTTCCGGGTAATCATTGATCATTGCCTGTGCCATGGGAGCTGCAGTCACAGCCTGATCGAGCTCACCTCCGGCCATCCTTCCGACTACTTTCAGCCTGTAGATATTCTCATAATTCTGATGGAACCTGTCATAGCTCAGCTCATGGATCACATACAAAGTGATGAACAGGAAGCTTGTCAGTCCGATTGCAAGGCCGGATACGTTCATAATGACATATCCGCGTTGCTTTTTCATATTACGCAGAGCATTGATAAAAAAATTCTTCAACATTGCCGGAACGGTTAGGTTATACTTTGAATCTCAGGATAAAGACATGATATTACATGTTTTGCTGCACATACAGAACGGAAAACTGTCTTTCATGTGCAACAGTCAAAGAATTTGACAGTCTTTGATAGAGAAAATACCCCGGACCATGATCAGAAACTTCTTTCTTACAGCAGTCAGGAATATTTCCAGACACAAAGGATTTACCTTTATTAACGTAACCGGGCTGGCTATCGGTTTAGCAGCATCATTACTCATCCTGCTCTGGGTTCAGGACGAACTGAGTTTGACAGGTTTCATGAGAATGCCGAGAACATTTACAGGGTAGAGGAAGATCAGTTTTATTCAGGAGAGAGGTATCATGTTACGGTAACACCACATCCCAGCGGACCGGTCTGGAGGGAGAAGATACCGGAGATCATTGACCAGACCCGTATCAACAGGCTTCCAAGGTTATTATTCCGCATGGGAGATAATGTCTTCTTTGAATCATCAGTCGTTGCGGCTGACTCCGGGCTTTTTAAGATCTTTACCTTACCGTTTCAGAATGGAGATCCGGAAACAGCATTAAAAGACCCTCATTCAATTGTACTTTCAGAGAAACTTGCTGAAAAATATTTTGGTGATGCCAATCCCCTTGGCCAGACAATAACCCTGGAAAACAAGTTTCAATTTATGGTTACAGGTGTTATGAAAGAGATCCCGGGTAACTCGATATTTACTTTCAAGGAGTGATACCATATTCTTTTCTGAGGGAGATAGGCGCAATGAGCGATTCATGGGGTAGCAATTCAATTTTGACATTTGTGCAGATTGCAGAAGGATCTGACATTGAGAGCATCAATAAGAAACTTACGGATGTTGTCCTTGAACATAATCCCGAAACGAACTACTAAATATCTGCTTTTTCCTTTTCCCGACATTCATCTGCACGCTCAGTTCGGGTATGGTGAGAACCGGGGTCCTGTGATTGCTATATTTATTTTCACTCTTATTGCTGCTTTTATCCTTCTTATAGCATGTATCAACTTTATCAATCTTTCAACGGCGAAAGCTTCATCGAGATCCAGGGAGATCGGTATAAGGAAAGTTGCAGGAGCCGACAGGAAGAGTATGATAATCCAGTTCATGTCAGAATCATTCACTTCTGGTAACTGCCTCCCTGTTAATTGCTCTCCTTCTGGTCGGGTTGTTTCTGAAAGCCTTTAATAATGTTTCCGGAAAAAGCTTTACTCTTTCAGATCTGTTACAGTTTAAATTTATCCTTAGTTTCATTATTGCAGGTCTGATTGCCGGATTCATCTCCGGAATTTATCCGGCGCTGTATCTTTCGTCAGTTAAACCGGTGGCTGTGCTGAAAGGGGAATCGGTTTCGGGAAAAGGCAACGGGAGGTTGAGACAGGTTCTTGTCGTGATCCAGTTTTCTCTTTCAATATTAATTGCCACGGCCGCAATTTTTATGAATCAGCAGCTCAGGTTCCTTCAGAACAAGGATCTGGGGTTTGAAAAGGAAGACCTTATCTGTATCCCGATGTCGCAGGATATGAAAGGGAAATATTATTCCCTTAAAAGCGAACTTTTAAAGGAGACACTGATCACAGGTGTGACAGCCTCCTGCGTAACCCTGTAATGATAGGCAGTAATTCAGGAGGAGCCAGCTGGCCGGGGAAAGACCCTGAAAAGATGGTGCTTATCGGAACAAACGGGATTGATTACGATTACCTCGAAACAATGAAGATGGAGCTTGTGTCAGGAAGGGATTTTTCGAGAGACTTTCCTGCCGATATGGCAAGAGATACCACGGGTAATTTCCTGGTTAATGAGGAGGTTGTTAAAATCATGGATATCGGAGATCCGGTCGGTACCAGTTTCAGTTTTATGGGTCTTAACGGAACCATTGTAGGGGTGCTTAAGAATTTTCATTTCAAGGGGGCTGATCAGCCTATCGAACCAATAGCCTTCGCCCTTGCCGGAACCAGGTTTCTTGATTATATCCTGATAAGGGTTAACACCCGGAAAAACTGAGGAATCCCTTAAGTCCGTTGAAAAGGTATGGAACGAGCTAATCCCTGAATTCCCGCTTCAGTACACTTTTATTGATCAGGATTATGAGAACCTGTTCAGGTCTCAGATTACGTCTGGCCGGATTATTGAAGTACTTTACATTCTTGCACTGATTATTGCCTCTCTTGGACTTTATGGATTATCAGCCTATTCAACTGAACGGAGGAGTAATGAAATCGGTATAAGGAAAGTTATGGGAGCCGATTCTTCATCGGTAATAATTACAATGGCCAGAGAGTTTCTTGTCCTTGTGCTTATTTCAATAATTATTTCATTACCTGTAGGCTGGCTGATAGTTGTAAATTTACTTAAGCAATTTGCCTACAGGATTGATCCGGGAGTAATTGTATTTGTACTGATAGGAGCAGGAGCTTTAATAATTGCCTTGCTTACTGTAAGTTTCCAGGCTTTTAAAGCCTCGCGCATCAATCCTGTAGAAGCTCTTAAAGCTGAATAAAGAATTACGAATATTCATATTCAAAGTATAAGATATGTATAACAACCTGATCAGGCACAGTTTAAGGTCATTTAAAAGACAGCGTGCATACATAATTATCAATATCCTCGGACTCTCAATCGGCATTGCCTGCAGTCTGCTGATAGCCCTTTTTGTGATGAATGAAGCAAGCTATGACAAGTTTAACGTCAAGAAAGACCGTATCTACAGATTGATACTTGACGGTAAAATTGGCGGACAGGAGATAACCGGTGCATATACTGCGTCAGTTATTGGACCAACCATGTCAAGGGAATTCCCTGAGATAGAGGATTTTCTCAGGATGAATGGCTGGGGTCCTACAGTTGTTGAGTATAACAACCAGACTTTCACCGAGGAGAACCTGATTGAAGCAGATTCATCTTTCTTCAATTTCTTTTCAATACCGGTTATTAAGGGCGATCAGGCGAATCTGCTTAATGCTCCCAGAAAGGTTGTTCTTTCAGAGATCAACTGCCAGGAAGATCTTCGGTGATGAAAACCCGATTGACAAGGCAATTAAGATAGGATCAGATACTGTCAGGTACACTGTTTCCGGTGTGATGGCTGACATTCCGGTAAATTCTCATTTCGATGCCAATATAATTCTGTCATTCATGACCAATCCCAGGTCAAATGATCCCGACATGGCTGAGCAACAGTTTCAGTACTTACCTTCTATTGAAACCCAATACAACATTATGTCACCGTTGAAGAGAAGATACCTGAATCTGCTGGTCAAATATGTCGGGCCGGAGCTTCAGCAATACATCGGAGTATCAATTGATGAATTCTTTGAACAGGGTAACAGGTACAGGTTTTTTCTTGCAGAAGCTTACTGACATTCACCTTGATCCATCAATTCAGCAGGATTTTAAGAGATGCCAGTGATCCGAAGTACCTGATAATTTTCGGCAGCATTGCCATTCTGATTGTGTTGATCGCTGCAATCAATTTCATGAATCTCTCGACAGCACAGGCATCGCGCAGGGCGAAGGAGGTTGGAATCAAGAAAGTGGCCGGTTCAACCCGCAGGATGCTTGTAACGCAGTTTCTGACGGAGTCGTTTATTCTCTCTTTCATATCGCTCTATGCTTGCTCTGATCATTAATAAGAGTGACTCTTCCCTATTTTAATAACCTTCTTGATACGCAACTGAAGCTAAATCTGTTTATCTCCTGGTACACCATTCCTGCGCTTATCGGATTCACCCTGGTTGTCGGATTGCTTGCAGGCAGCTATCCTGCTCTGTTCCTCTCCTCATTCAATCCATATGAGGTCCTGAAAGGGAGTGTGAAGAACAGCATGCAGAACGGACGTCTGAGGAGAGTACTGGTTGTATTTCAGTTTGCTGTATCAATTCTGCTTATTATCGGGACAATGATCATGTACAGGCAGATCAGGTTCATGCTCAACAAGGATGTTGGATTCAACAAGGAGCAGCTGATTGTGATTAACAGGGCAGGAGCCCTGGGAACGAGGGTGAAATCGTTCAAGGATGCAGTCAGGGAGATTCCCGGAGTGATAAATATTGCCAGTTCCACTGCAGTGCCCGGGAGAAATAACAATAACAACGGTTATATGCTCGAGGGAAGAAAGGATGAGACCTTCCTGCTGCAGACCAACTGGGTTGATTATGACTACCTGGATACTTATGGTATGACACTTGCTTCAGGCAGATCATTCAGTGAGGAATTTACCACTGACCGCGAAGGCCTGCATGATCAATGAGAGTGCTGTAAAGGACTTTGAAATCAATGACATTGAAAACACAAGATTCATGAGACCCGGCTGATAGTGGAAGAATGAATTATCTGCCAGATTATCGGTGTGGTCAACAATTTCAATTTTGAGTCACTGAGAAATCCGATTGAGCCCTATATGTTCTGTTTTAAAAGCGATGACATCTTGTGGGGTTATCTCACAGTAAAACTCATCAGCACAGAATTATGCTCAAAACAATTAGCGCGATATAGAAAAAGTATGGAAAGAGTTTACTGCAAACAATCCGCTTCAGTATTATTTTGTTGACGAGGATTTTGAGCAGATGTATATCCAGGAGAAGCAGAATGCCCAGATGGCAGTTATCTTTTCAATTCTTGCCATCTTCATTGCAGTGCTGGGACTGTTCGGACTGACATCATTTCACTGTTGAACAACGCACCAAGGAGATAGGAGTGAGGAAGGCTATGGGATCTTCAGTTTCAGGCATTTATCTTGTGATTTCAAGAGAGGTAATTGTTCTTGTAACCATATCGGCTCTTATCGCCTGGCCATTAATTTATTATATTGCAGATAAATGGCTGGAGAATTTTTATTACAGGATAGATCCGGGGATGCTTACTTTTGTTGCTGGTCTTTTCATTGCTCTCGGCATTGCTCTTCTGACAATCAGCTTCAGGATCATGAGGGCTGCGAGGGTCAATCCTGCCCAGTCACTTAAATATGAATAGATCAGCTCCTGGTTATGTTTAAGAACTATCTGACCGTCACTTTCAGAAACCTGATCAGGAACCGACTGTTCACCCTGATAAATATTGCCGGCCTGGGTATTGCACTGTCAGTCTGTATAGTCGCATTTTTCAACCACATGTTCAATTATGAGTTTGACAGGACTCATGAGAATTTCGATGAGATTTACCGTGTCACCTGTTTCAGGGACATGGAAGGAAGGGAGCAGGAGTACGGGGCAGTCCCGGCCACTCTGGGGCTTGTGGCCAAAAAAGATATTCCGGGAATAGAAAAGTCGGCACGGTTGATGAGAGCCGGATCAAATGTCAAGGTGGGGGATGATATTTATTCTGCCCAGATTTCATTTGTTGACCCTGAGTTTCTGGAGATCTTTACTTTCCCTGCGGTGAACGGAAGTATAAGGTCAATTGATGATCACGGGAGTGTTCTGATAAGCAGGAGCATGGCCGAAACACTTTATGGGGAGGAGCATCCTGTCGGCAAGACATTGGCCCTCATGAATGAAGAAAATAAAGAGTTTACATATACAGTTGGTGCTGTTTTCGAAGATCTGCCTGAGAATTCAAGCTTCAGGATAGACATCATTTCCCATTATGATAATTTTCTTCTCATGTGGGAACGAAATGACGCTGACTGGAAGATCTTGTCGCATGTGTTTTTTTATCCAGGTGCCTGACAGATCTGTCATACCCTCCATTACCGCTTCGTTAAAGAGCTATCTGCCGGTGCAGAACAAGGCCAGGGAGGATTTCAGGATTAACAGGTTCAACCTTGTCCCGCTCAAAGATGTCGGAGCAAACACCCGGGAAATATGGTCATCAGCACTTTTCCCGTCACTTCATCCTGCAGCACTGATAGCACCGTCGGTCATGGCTCTGTTCATACTGCTGATTGCCTGTTTCAATTTTGCGAACACTTCTATTGCCACATTCAGTAAAAGACTGAAAGAGATTGGCTTAAGGAAAACTTTCGGAGGGCAGCGAAGTCAGCTGGTTGCACAGTTCATGTTAGAAACTCTGGTCATTTGTTTTCTTGCATTGCTGGTGGGCGTCGCCTTTGCCAGGTTCCTGGTGCCCGCTTACAGCAGTCTTTGGGCTTATATGTCTATTGAACTGACCCTGACTGAGTACCCGGTCTTCTGGATTTTCCTTATTGTTCTTGTCTTACTGACCGGATTCGTTGCCGGGGTCTATCCAGCACTGCATGTAAGTGCTTTCAGTCCGGTTAATGTCTTGAAAGGTACCAGCTCCTTCAGCGGATCAGGTAAGCTTGCCAGCATTCTCCTTACGTTGCAGTTTTCCATTTCTGTAATGGCGCTTGTAATGGGCATCGTGTTTGCAAAAAATGCCAGGTACCAGGAGACGCTCGATCTCGGATATGACAGGGACAAACTTATAGTTGTTCCGGTTGTACCGGAATTATTCACCTCATTCAGGAATGAGATACTGAATAATCCGAAGATAATATCTGCCGAAGGGAACTCAAAACCACATAGGGTGGGGGAGCTACAGAAGACCGGTTAAGTATCAGCAGACACAGCTTGAAGTGGATGTGTTGGATATAGGACCCGGATATGCTTCAGCAATGGGGCTGCGCCTTATTGATGGCCGCCTGTTTGACGAATCCAGAGGTGCTGCTGACAGGTCAAACGGATCAATCGTTGTCAATCAGAAGTTTGTCACTGACTTCGGCTGGAAGGATCCGGTTGGCCAGACCATTACATTGTATGATACCACAAAGCTGACGGTGATAGGTGTGGTGGAGGATTTCTACACCAATGGTCTGTGGGAGGTTATTGACCCTGCAATGCTGAGGCTTGCAAAGAACGACCAGTACTGGAATCTTGTTGTCAGGGCTGAGCCGGAGGACCTGGCCGGGGTTCTTGAATATATCAGCGCTGAATGGAAAAGAATGGGTACAAATTATATCTTCAGAGGGATACTCCAGGAAGACACAATGCAGGAGGAAAAGGATATCAACGGAAGCATAACAAAGGTTAACCTCTTCCTCGCGGTAACAGCCACGCTCCTTTCCCTTATCGGAATGTATAACCTTGTCTCCCTTGATGTCATCAGGCGAACGAAGGAGGTGGGTATAAGGAAGATACAGGGAGCACCGGTCCCCGTAATAATGTTCCTGCTTAGCAAAAAGTTCCTTATTGTCCTGGTTGTTGCATCCATCGTGGGGAGTGTCGGAGGATATTATATGTCGGTTATGCTGCTCGACAGCATCTGGGATTATTTTATTGAAATCAAGGCCGGCATCTTGCTCCTGGCGGCACTGATTATGATAACGGCTACGGTACTTACAATCGTATTTAAGGTAGGCAGGGCCGCGATGCGTAACCCGGTTGATTCGCTCAGATATGAGTAGGCTAATCAGGCAATTGAGGGCCGAGCGTATGAAAATTGCCCAGTGGGCAATTTTAGCGTAGGAGCCAGTTTGCAGGGGAGGCATGGAGCATGGAGAATGAGGCAGAGGAAGCGACAAGGAGAGGGGGTGGAGGATTTGCAATTGAAGATTTAACAGATACCTGATAACAGATAACAGACAACTGACCCTCAGACCTTTTAATACATCCTGTTAATGAGCTGCCCGAATTCGTCACGCTTCCTGAGAGGAAAACTGAGGCACCGGCCATCCCTGGTGATGACATTCAATCCCTTAACGGAGAAGAGAGTCCCCTGTTAAAATATATGACCTCAAGGATATTTTCGAACATGATCTCAAGATTAAACTTCTCGGTCTCTTCTTTCAGCGTTTTGAAATATATTCTCTGGTTGGTAACGATCAGTTTACCTTCGATGGTATCGTTGCCAACCACCTGGTTAGTGTCACCCGCTTTTATCACCACCTCGTTCGGGTTCAGTTTTACAGTCATCTCTTCGGTTATTAAGGTTTAAGTATAAAAATCACTATAGTATGAATTCTTTACATTTTAAAAGACGTCTGAATTAATCAAATGTTGCATATGGAATTGGAGTTTTAAACTGAATATATGAAGCAGTATTATTTTAAGATAGCGTTCAGGAACATCCTGAGAAACAAGCTCTTTTCATCAATTAATATAATAGGTCTTGCTGTTGGCATCACTGCCTTCCTCATGATTCTTGTCTATGTTCGATATGAGAGAAGCTACGACACTTTTCATAAGAACAGCGACAGGATCTACAGGCTCCTTTACCAACGGTCAAGCGCTGAGGGGGAGACTGTGAAATTTGCATCCTGCTGCCCTCCTGCGGCAATCAGGATCAGGGAACTGTATCCTGAGGTCGAGACTATTGCCAGGTTGTTCAGGTACAGAGCGACAGTAATCTTTGGCGAAAGAAAGTTCTATGAGGAGCGGATGTATTTTGCAGAGCCTCAGATATTTCAAATATTTGACATTGAAATGATCACAGGTGATCCCGCGACCGGGATCAGAGACGCAAACTGTGCCTTCATCTCTGAATCATATGCAAAGAAGTACTTTGGTGATGATGATCCGATGGGAAAGACCATTACGATTGACAAGGAGATGAGTTTCGTTATAACAGGCATTTATCGCGACCTGCCTGATAACTCCCATATAGACATTGATATTATGCTCTCATGGCCCAATCTTCTAACTCACTATGGACCTGACATTGAATTGTCGTGGGGAGATACCGGATTTTTCACCTATTTTATTCTAAAGCCATCTGTCAGTCCTGCCGAATTCGAGGAAAAGCTCAAGTCGCTTGTTGAAAGCGATTTCGGAGAGGCGCTGAGGTATTATAAGCTTACCCTTGATCTGAAGGTCCAGCCTCTTACTGACATTCATCTTAATTCGGCTTATATGCAGGAGATCAAGGTGAACGGTAATAATGACACAGTGGCCTTCCTTAGTGTAATTGCAGTCTTTATTCTGATCATTGCCTGGGTCAATTATATCAACATAACAACGGCAAGGTCACTTACCAGGGCCACCGAGGTTGGTGTAAGCAAGGTTGCCGGGGCTGCCAGGCGGCAGCTTACAGGGCAGTTTTTTATTGAGACCGTTATGATCAATGCTGCCGCCTTTGCGCTTGCTCTGACTTTGATGGTATTGCTTCTGCCTCTCTTTTATAATCTTACAGGTATCGCGGCTGATTATGTAATATGGAAAGAGAGCTGGTTCCGGATAACTACATTAATTCTCTTTATTTCAAGTATTATTCTTTCAGGAACTTACCCTGTATTTGTACTCACCTCATTCTCAACCTCCGAAGTGCTACGCGGGAAATATATCCATTCAAAAAGCGGGATTTGGATCAGGAAAGCCCTGGTACTATTCCAGCTTACCATGGCTATATGCCTGATCACCTGCACTCTTCTGGTCTTCAGGCAGGTGAGATACATGCAGAATATTGACAAAGGAATAAATATTACTGATATTCTTGCTGTCCGGGCACCGCGCGTCAGGGACGCTTCATTCGGGACCAAACTGCTGACATTTAAGGAAGAACTGCTTAAAAACCAGGTTATCACCAGGTTCAGTGTCGGGACTGAAGTGCCAGGCCGTCAGATCTTATGGGATGCCGGCGGAATATTCAGGGTCGGTTCAGACCAGAGCAAGAATTACCAGATCGTGGGCATTGATTACGATTACCTTGGTTTACTGGAGGCAAATATCATTGAAGGAAGAAACTTTGACCGCTCATTCTCTGATTCCTCATCATTGATACTTAATGAGAAGGCGGTTAAGTGGATGGGCTTCTCATCACCACAGGAAGCTGTTGGTCAGAAGGTAAACTACTGGGATCAGATCTACACGATAGCCGGCGTGGTTCAGGATTACAGCCAGCAGTCGCCCCGGGAGGCTTTTGAACCTCATATATTCAGGTTCATGCCTCATGGACGCGGCATAAGGGGATTTTTTATGATGAAAATTATTCCATCAGCAGAGGAGAGAGTTCTCCGGATCGTTGAGGAAAAGTTTAATGAGTTCTTTCCTGATAACCCGTTTGATTACTTCTTCCTCGAAGATTATTACGAGCAACAGTACAGAAATGAGAGATTGCTGGGAAGTGTCTTTGGAGCTTTTGCCATACTCTCAATTATTGTAACCTGCCTTGGAATCTTTGGCTTAACGTCATTCCTCCTGCTTCAGAGAACCAGGGAGATCACCATGAGAAGGGTGATGGGTTCAACTGTTTCAGGGATAGTAGTCTTATTCTCCAGGGACTTTGTAAGGATCACCATCCTTTCTTTTATTATTGCCGTTCCGGTTTGTTATTACTGGCTAACGGGGTGGCTTAAGACCTTTGAAGCAAAGATGGATGTCTCAGTATGGTCTTTCATTTTGCCTTTTTTGGTTACACTTGCCTTCACACTGATTACGATAGCTGTAATTGTTGTGAAGACAACTTCCGTTAACCCTGCTGAGAATCTCAGGAGCGAATAATTAATTATAAAATGTCTATTATTTTGACACATTCAAGATTTTTTGCCGTCTTTTGATAAAAAACCGGAATGAATAACGGAACCATTCTAATAGTTGATGAGGACAAAGGGGTATTGAAAACCCTTAAAAGGATTATGAGCGAGTGAGTTTGAACGTGTTCTGACGATCAATGATCCGAACAGGATACCCGGGCTGCTGAGCAGGAATGATGTTGATGTTGTGATACTCGATATGAATTTCAGGGCAGCGGTCCATAATGGCAACGAAGGACTGTTCTGGATGCGGGAGATCTCTGCTTTTGACAGTACCGTAAGTGTGGTGATCCTGACTGCCTCGGGCGATGTTGAACTGGCTGTGAAGGCAATCAAGGAAGGTGCTGTTGATTATATACTTAAACCCTGGGACAACACCAGGCTTATTACAACGGTTAACGCAGCATGGAAACTACGGGCATCGAGACTGGAAGCATCAAACCTTAAGCAGGATAATCAGCTTCTTAAGCGGGAGATAAACAAAGGAGGTGAAAAGATTGTCCTTGGGGCTTCTCCTACCATGATAAATGTGATGAACATTGTCGGAAAGGTCGCGCCTACCGAGGCAAATGTGCTTATCACCGGTGAAAATGGCACAGGCAAGGAGCTGGTGGCAAGGGAGATACACAGACTGTCAAAACGGTCGGGAGAGTTGATGGTAAATGTGGATATGGGCTCAATCACGGAGACTCTTTTTGAATCTGAGCTCTTCGGCCATGTTAAAGGAGCATTTACTGATGCAAGGGAAGACAGGAAAGGCAAATTCGAGCTGGCTGATAAGGGAACACTGTTTCTTGATGAGATAGGAAATTTGTCTCTGCAGTCACAGGCCAAGCTCCTTAGTGTTTTGCAGAACAGGCATATAGTCAGGGTTGGGTCAAATAAGCAGATCCCGGTTGACATAAGGCTTATCAGTGCCACTAACTGTGATCTTCATCAGATGGTCAGAGAGGGAAGATTCCGTGAGGATCTGCTCTACCGAATAAATACAATAATGATAGAAGTTCCGCCACTGCGTGACAGGGTGGATGATATACCTATTCTGGCGAATCACTTCCTGAGAGCCGACTGTGAGAGATATGGCAAAGGCAGGATGAAGATCAGCACACCGGCGCTTGAAAAGCTGGCGAACCACGACTGGCCCGGTAACGTCAGGGAGCTGCAACATGCCATTGAGAAAGCAGTAATAATGAGTGATTCCGATATGCTGAAGCCGCCTGATTTTGTATTCAGTACTTCTGTGTCCAGGGCTTATCACCCGGAGATGACTCTTGAGGAGATGGAGAAGAAAATGATTGCTGACAGCCTCAGGAGATACGGTAATAACATTAGTGTTGCCGCTGGTAAGCTTGGAATTACGAGACAGACCTTATACAACAAGATGAAAAGTTATGGCCTGTGAGATTTGTTGAGACCATTCAGACCTGCACCGGATTAAGCCAACAGTGCAAAATCGACGGCTGCCATAGCGTGTACATTAAGAGTGTTAATGATTGGAATATCGATATTTTCCTGTCTGAGGAGGAGAGGGATCTCGGTGCATCCAAGAACAATACCCTCGGCACCCCTATGGTTGAGCTCTTTGCATATTTCAATGAAACGATATCCTGGACTTATCAGAAAAAACACCCCTGAGCAGCTCATCTGATATTGTCTTCTGAATGAAATCCCTGTCACTTAATTCCGGGACCACTGTGTCAATTTCCTTCTCTCTGAGTCTGGATTTATAGAAATCCATTTCCATCGTCTGTTTTGTGCCAAGCAGCCCGACCTTGCTCATCTTCTTTCTCCTGATCTCATCGGCAGTGGCTTCTGCAATATGAATGAAGGGTACATCAATTTTCTGTTCCAGTCTTTCAACAAACTGATGAAGGGTATTGGCGCACAAAATAATGAAATCAGCACCTGAACCGGCCAGTTTCAATGTTGCATCAAGGATCAGGTCGTAGACACCTTCTTTGTTGTTTTGTTTATTGAAGGCATCTATTTCGGCATAATTGACTGAGTACAGGATACACCTGGCAAATTCCAGGCCGCCTGTTCTTTTGTTGATTTCCTCATTTATTATTCTGTAATATTCTGCACTTGATATCCAGCCGGTGCCACCTAATAATCCGATTGTTTTCATTTTTCTTGACTTAACCCATTGCAGAGAGAACTTCATTTACGGACAACAGAACCTGTCATTTATTGCATGCAATCAAATGGAGGAATCAAGTCCATGAACCCTCCACTTCCCTTCAGGGAAATCATAATGTATTACACGTGTTTTTCCGATACGACCTGTCCGTCAAACAGATTGACTATCCTGTGAGCGAAGCCTGCATCATGGTCTGAGTGGGTAACCATAATAATGGTCGTGCCTTCCTTGTTAAGTTCGGTGAGCAGGTTCATTACCTCTAAACCGTTTTTTGAGTCAAGGTTACCTGTCGGTTCATCTGCAAGGATCAGCTTGGGATTTGCCACAACGGCCCTGGCTATGGCCACCCTCTGCTGCTGCCCCCCGGACAGCTGCTGGGGAAAGTGCTTTGCACGGTGATCTATCTTCATCCTGACAAGTACATCTTCAACCCTTTTCTTTCTGTCTCCTGCCTTCATCTTCAGGTAGATAAGAGGCAGTTCAACATTCTCATAGACGTTGAGTTCATCTATAAGGTTAAAGCTCTGGAAAACAAAGCCGATATTGCCTTTGCGGAAGATTGTCCTGTCACGTTCCTTTAGCCTGGCAACCTCGGTTCCGTTAAAGATATAGCTTCCGGATGTCGGATTATCAAGTAATCCAAGAATGTTCAGGAGGGTTGATTTTCCGCATCCTGAAGGTCCCATTACAGCAACATACTCACCTTCTTTGACATTGCAGGTTCACTTTATTCAGTGCTGTGGTCTCGACCTCTTCGGTTCTGAAGATCTTTGTTAATTCATTTGTGTTGATCATGACTTTATTATTTAATGTTATTTGGATTTCTTAAAAACGAGTTTTTCATTTTTCCCGAAAGTCTCATAGCCTGAGACAATTACTTTTTCACCGGGCTGGAGACCTTCAAGGACTTCGTAATACTTTGGATTTTTTCTCCCTATTGAGATGTTTCGTTTGGTTGCATAGGATTCAGACGGGTCAAGGACATATATCCATTGTCCTCCGGTTTCCTGGAAGAATCCGCCTATCGGAACAAGGACCGATATTTTAGGCTGACCCAGCTGGAGGCTTATATAGTATGTTTGTCCGGTCCTGATATTTTCCGGAATGCTGTCCTGAAAAATCATATCAATTTCGAATGTCCCGTTCCGCACTTCAGGGTAAACCCTTTTCACAACAAGGTCAAATTCACTGCCCTGCCGGTCAAGTTTGGCGGTCAGTTGTGTTTTGACACGGTCAATATAGTGTTCATCTATCTGTGCTGTGACCTTGAATGATGTTAAAACATTTATCTGGCCCATATTTGCCCCGCGTGAGATTGACTGCCCAATCTCCGGAACCAGTAATCCAAGCTGACCGTCAACAGTGGCCCTTACATTCAGGTTCTCCACCCGCTGCCTTACAAGTGCCAGGTTCCTGCGCATATTTTCAAGGTTGTTAATCATATTATCAACCTGAACTGACCGGAAAATCGAGTCCTGTTTCTGGCGCTCAATAAACAGGTCCCTGGACTGACGGGCCATATCAACATCCTCTTTTGATCTCGTAAACTCTTCCCTGGAAATGAGACTGTCTTTCATAAGGATGACATTCTGAGAATAATTACGTTCCTTTCTCTCAATATCATATTTAAGATTGAGCAACTCCCGTTTTATCTGTAACCTGTCCTGCTCCATGGCTATCTGCGTATTCCTCAGAAAGTTCTCCTTTTCAGCAAGCTGTGCTTCGCTGTCGAGTATATTCAGATAGAGATCCGGATTTGACAGTCTCAGTATTATATCACCCTTTTTTACCATTGAACCCTCTTCAATAAGTATCTCTTCAACGCGTCCGCCTTCCTGGGCATCAAGGAAGATGATGCTTATAGGCTCAACTGTACCCGGTACCGTTATATAATCATTGAACTGATCTTCAGTTACGGATTCAATTATCAGTTTATCTTTTTCAACTTTATATGTTGATGTACGGTCAGCAAAAAAAGCCATATACATGAGCGTTATAAACGCTGCTGCCAGTCCGGCATACCAGAAATGTTTCTTTTGCAGACCCTTCTTTTTTGGAATAGGTTTATCCATTTTCTCAATCGGGGTATCCATCGTAACTTATGTTTGAGTTTATTGATTTATAATGTATTCATAATCACCTGTAGTAATGAAATCTATGGTGAGTTTTCTGAAGATGAGCTGCAGTTTGGTCCTCAGCGTCTCTGTCTCGGCTCTGAAAAGAGTCACCTGGGCAGCCGAATAATCTGTAACATCAACCAGTCCTGATTCAAATTTCTTCTCTACTGCAGCAAATGATTTTTTGTTAAATGCCAGGTTGGCAACGGCAGCTGCATTTTCATCAACACCCCTGTTGAAATCGAGGCAGGCATTCTCAACCTCGGAGTAGAGATTGTTTTTCTCCAGTTCGAGCTTAAGCTGAGTGTCATTCATTCTTATCCTTGCCAGTTTAACGTTCCTTCCGGTTACGTAATTATTAAAGATAGGGATTGCCAGAGAAAGGTATAAGGCCTGGCTGTTGTTGTTTTTCAGTTGCTCGGAGAATGAGTCCTGGGTTGGTGTACCTTCAGTTAATCTCTGATAATAACCGGTAAATACTGTCCCTCCGACCTCGAGGCTTGGTGAGAGGGATCCTTTTGCAGCTGAAACCTGTTTCTTTGAGGCTTCAAGTTCAAATTCAATTGCTTTCAGTCGCGGAAGGATATTGGATGCGATGCTGAAGATACTGTCAGTGTCATAATCAGGGGCAGTGGTCATTATGGTATCCAGGTCAGGCTGAATGATATCAAATGCAGTACCCGCTTCAAGCTGAAGCATCTGTTTCAGCGTGGTAAGGGCCTGACTGGTATTGTTCTGTGCAATTGTATAATTAAGTCTGTCTGCTGAAGCCCGGCTCTGCATTTCATACTGTTTTGAGACCGCTTCCTTGCCTGTTTCAACCATTTTGGATATCCTGAAGAGCTGTCTTTCGGAAAGATCAAGCTGGACCTTAGATGCCCTCTCCACACCTTTTGCATACAGGGACTGGAAGTATTGGGTGGTTATGTCAAGAATAAGCTGGTTTTTGGCAATCTTCTCATTTTCCAGTCCGGCCTTCATCATGAACTTGTTGGCAGAAATGGTATTAAGAGTTGTAAAACCGCTAAAGATCTCAATGGAGGAGTTCAGAAAGTATGAGTTGCTGAAGTTCTGCTCAAATGTAATCAGGTTAGTAACAGGGTCGATTGACCTTCCAAAGCCGAGTTGGGCGTCTGAACCGAAATTAAGTGAAGGCAGCACATCCAACTTTGACTTGACGAGATTAACCGCGGCTGTTTCAGTCTGGAGCTTTTGCCGTTTAAGCTCAGTGTTGTTCTCGATAGCATAGGTCACGCAATCTCCAAGAGTCCAGCTAATCTCCTGCGCAAACAGCCCGGGTGATAATGCAATCCTCAGCAGGAACACTGTTATGATCACTCTTTTCATTTCTGTTCTTCTGTTTTTCTTGTTTAAATCCAATTGGCGTGCCATTTATGCAAAAGAAAATAAATCAGCACATTACACAATGACTAGCAATCAAATGTGTAAAATAATTAGACATTCAATGTAAATTTCTTTTACAAATAGCATATGTGTTTTTGGTTAAAATCATGTTAATAGCACTGTAAATTGTGAAACATCAGGAATTTTTTTCCGTCTTTTCTATAGATTTAGCCTAAATTGATCCACATGATTAAGAATCTCATTACAACAGCATTCAGACACATTCTGAAGAACCCGGGTTACAGTATATTGAATATTCTGGGCCTCTCTCTTGGTATTGCCAGCGCCCTTTTCCTGATAATTTATGTCTCGGATGAGATAAGCTATGACCGCTATCATGAGAAAGCTGACCGTATATACAGGGTCTCATCGAAAATCACGGAACCTGATGATCAGTTCACATGGATTGTTGCACAGATACCCTTCGGACCGCAGGTGGCGCAAGGATTATCCGGAGGTCGAGGCATTTGTCAGGTTCATACCTATGAACCGGGCACTTTATTCAAATATGAGGACAAGGAGTATAATGAGGAGGACTTTTACTATGTCAGATTCTACTCTGTTTGATATTTTCACCTATAAGGTTTTAAAAGGGGAAGTAAAGTCGGCGCTTATTGAGCCTGACAAGATTATTCTCACTGAAACAGCCGCAGGGAGATATTTTGGCAGTGATGATCCGATAGGAAAAACAATTACCTCGGGAAACAACAGCTTTGAAGTAACAGGAGTTATAGAGGATGTTCCTTCCAATTCGCATTTTCGCTTTGATGCGGTGGCTTCAAGGAATAATCTTCCCAAACAGACTCGGTTCCTGGGGCAATTTTGGCGTATTCACATACCTGCTGTTCCCGGAAGGAACGGATGTCAGTGCTTTTGAAGAAAAGATGCAGGGTATGTATGCTGCATACATGGAACCAATCTTTGGCTCACTCAATATAACTATTGAATACATACTCGAACCAATAAAGCGTATACATCTCTATTCAACCAATGCCGGCGAACCGGAACCGACAGGCAGTATCACTTATGTCTACATTTTCGCAATTGTGGCATTGTTCCTTGTACTTATTGCAGCCATGAATTATATGAATCTGTCGACGGCAAGATCTGCGAGGCGTGCCCGCGAGGTAGGACTGAGAAAGGTAGTCGGTTCACGGAGGCGGCTTCTTGTGGCACAGTTTCTATCCGAATCGACCATTTTTACAGTTATATCTCTGATTATCAGCATCGTTTTGCTTGCTGCCCTTATGCCTAAGTTCAACCTTCTTGCAGGTAAGTCATTTGACCTGCATGTCGTATACAGTCCTGTTGTTCTGATGAGCCTCCTGGCTGTGATTCTCCTGGTAGGAATCATCGGGGGGAGTTACCCGGCCTTCTTTCTTTCAAGGTTCAGTCCTGTTACAGTGCTTAAAGGAGAGATAACACAGGGTTCTGCCGGCAGTCTGTTCCGTAAAATTCTGGTTGTAATACAGTTCACGGTCTCTGTGATAATGATCATTTGTACCCTGGTTGTATTCAGGCAGCTGAATTATCTTAAGACAATGGATCAGGGGTTTGACCAGGAGAATGTGGTGGGTCTTCAGCTGAACGGTCAGATGGCCAGAAAATATCCGGTTCTGAAGCTTGCCCTCAGGGAAAATCCGAACATTAAATACGTTGGCGGAACAAATACACCTGTCGGTGAGGGTTCCGGAAAAATGCTTTTCAATGTTGAGACTGACCAGGGGATGTCTTCGCGGGGCATCAATTTCGCAGTTGTCGACTACGACTTCATTGAAGCCCTTGGAATAAAAATGGTGGAAGGAAGAGACTTTCAGGAGGATATGCCTTCGGATACGCTCACAGGTGTGGTAGTAAATGAGACTTTCGTAAAACGTATGGGATGGACTGAGGCCATAGGAAAGAAAGTTGAGCTGGGAGATGAGAATACCATCAGGGCCAGGGTAATTGGCGTTATGAAAGACTATCATCAGACAGGGATGTATAATGAGATTGAATCTCTGCTGCTGTTTACCCGTCCCCTGAATAATGTGGTTTATATAAAGCTCAGCGGCGAGAATATAGAGGAGACAATGAATTATATTGAGTCCACCTGGAAGGAGGTGTTTCCCGACCAGCCCTTTGTCTATACTTTCCTTACTGAACGGTTCAGCAGGCAGTTCGAGGCTGATGAGAAGCGGGGACTGATCTTTACTCTTTTTACTGTTCTGGCAATACTTATTGCCTGCCTTGGCCTTTTTGGACTGGCATCATATACTGTTGAGCAACGCACAAAGGAAATCGGCATCAGAAAAGTCTTCGGAGCTGACGAGAGTGTTATCCTGAGGTTAATTTCCAGGGATTTTCTGATCCTGACGTCAATAGCAATCATTATTGCAATTCCTGTTGCCTATTATTTTATGAGTAACTGGCTTGAGAATTATGTTTATCGTTCGAAGATCGGGGTGCCTCTTTTTATAATTGCGGGTTTACTGACCATACTGATAACCTTTTTAACTATCAGTTACAAAGCTTACCAGGCGGCAATAATGAATCCGGCAGACTCAATCAAAACTGAATAGCTGATCTGAAACGACCAAGGGTCAATGACCCTCATGTGCTCCTCCTCCTTCAATGATCCCGTGTATTGCCTCAAGAAAGTGCGTGTACTCAATATAAGCCTTTACATATTCTCTGCCTTCGGCCGTGCTGTTATCCTTTTTCAGGCTCTTTTCCATTACTTCGTTATACTTATCAGCAAGTACTTTATTCAGGTGAGCATCAAGTTTAGCGGTGAGTGTATTTACTTCCCCGCTGGCGATAGCCTGATCGGCCATAACAATAATTGGTGATGCAGAACCGGCAGGCTTGAGACCAGTGAACGAAGCACCTTCACCTTCACGATGCAGTCTTACAAGAGTTTCCAGAAAGTGCTTTTCAACAATTGCATACACCTCCTTGTCACCTCCTCTCAGCGAAACTGTCTTGTTGAACAGGTCAGTGATCTCAGGTTCGTATTTTTCATCGACCCATTTCAGCACAGGTTTGATGTTGTTTGATTCAAGCGCTTTCAGGGCATCCTTGATAAGCGGCCCGTCATAAGAATCACAATGCGCAAACAGAGGCTGTGAGAGAATGAGGATGAATGCCGTTAACAAAACGGACAATGCACCGTGTCTGACAGTTTTAATTTTTTCCATGATATTTATTTTTCAAAGTTTTATAAAGACTTGCATTTCTTAATGCTCCAGCCAAATTTAAGACCGAAGCCGATCCATGGCTTTTTTGTTGTCATAGGAGTAGTCTGGTTTTAAGAATAACACAGTTACTTATATTTTTCTTCAAGCCTCTCAATCTCTGAGATATATTCAGGGATACCGCCTCCGTTCTCAGTAACTGGAGTGACGCTTGCATACCTGTTCAGAAGTGTTTTATGATCCTCTTCTGAAAGGACTCTGTCAGCCATCCGGAAAAGGATGTTATTTTCTTTGGAGATGTGGTTACGAAGGAGATTAACGTATCCGGTCATATTGATGAATACCTGCTCCAATGCTGGCATGTCGTTTTTTTTATAAAGAGCAATGTTTTCTGCCATTCCCTTTACAAAGTTTCTTCCCTGAACATGCTCGGAAAGCATTACTGCCACCGGTCCCTGGTGAGGACTGAACCCTTTGACTTCAAGGGCAGGGAAAAGAATTTTTTCTTCCTTTCCATGGTGGAATCCATCCGCATAATTCCTGATAAGATAGACGACTGCCTCAAGGTCAGAACAATCAGGTGCATCTGTTTTCGTGATTTTTTCCATTACGTCTGTCAGACGAAGAATGTGAATGTGATCGTTTTCAAGATCTTTTGTTGCTGTATTCATGATGTCAGAGTTACAAAATATTAATTATTAGTTGTTTAGTCCATCTGCAAGCTTCAGGGCTGCCGGGTAGAGAATATTATTTTCAAGATGAACATGCGTGTGGAGATCATCTTCAAACTCTTCGAGCAGCTTCATTGTGACGGCATAGGTATTACAGGCGTCTGAAGGCACAGAGTATCCGTTGGTCAGCTCATTGATTCTGTCCATGGCACCGCCGGCAAACTCATGTTCACCTGTCATTCTTTTTATTTCCGAACTTATAACAGTCTTGATGGCCGGGGAATCGTTTTCCTGCACTTGTTTAATTGCCGGAAAAAGAACTGTTTCTTCATTTCTTAAGATGTTGAAGAAGCTCACTGTTTATTTGAGAGAAAAGGTCTGCAACTTCATACAGCTCTTTATGTCTTTCACCATGGACTTCAGAATATCTTTTTGGTATAGAACATAAGGTCAGGCAGAGTTTTCAAAACATACTTATGGTGACTGTTAACGATATAGTCTGAAAGAAAGGAGGGAGACCACTCCTTGTAGTTATTGCCTTTGTCATTACCGGACTTTTCCAGTTCAAGAAGCTGGTTAATTATATTATCAGGGTCTGCCTTTTTTTCGGCGCAGGCTGACTCCAGGCTTTTTTTCCCGCCGCAGCAGAAATCCAGTCCTGCTTTCTTAAATATTGCCGCTGACCGGAAGTCATCAGTCACGATCTCACCCAGAGATTTTTTTAACAGATTTTCACTTTTCATTTCATGTAATTTATTGGATCAGGGATACAAATGTAATTAAATATTTTATAAAAAGATAAAAAGGTCTTTATATATTTCAATAACACAATATTTATATCTTTGTTCAATAATCAGAGAAAAATGTTTAACAAGGAAACCGAATATGCACTCAGGGCCCTGGTCTACATCCAGGTGGAGAACAAAAAGGGCAGGCTGGCTGGTATTGCCGAGATAGCCAGGGAGATTGATGCGCCTCAGTTTTTTACGGCAAAGATTCTGCAGAGGCTTGCAAAGCACGGATTTGTCATGTCACGCAAGGGCAGGGGCGGAGGTTTTTTCTTCGACCCCGAAAAGCCTGCCGTTCCGATAAGGGATGTTATCATCGCTGTGGAAGGTGATGAGATTTTCAAAGGCTGTGGATTCGGACTTAAATTCTGTGATGAGAATAATCCCTGTCCGTTGCACAATCGTTATGCCCCTGTAAGAAACCGCATCAACCGGCTGACGTCAGGGGAGACAATTCAGTCACTGGCCAGGAAAACAAAATACAACAGGAAGAAGTGATTTGTATTATATTTATAACTGAACTTTTTATGGTTTAACGGTTTCATTTTAAAAAGAAATACCATGTCAGAAAAGAACATCAACAGTCGTCGCGAGTTTTTGCAGAAGATGATCGCCCTTTCGGCGCTTATCGGTGTTGCTCCATACGCTGATGCATTTGGAGAGCCTCTTTTTGGCCTGAAAAAGGGTAAACTGCCCCGGCGTCCGCTTGGAAAGACCGGTCACATGGTGGGCATCTACAGCCTGGGAGGGCAGGCATCAGTTGAGGTACCCGGCAGGGAAGACATAGCGGCAGAGATTATCAGCAGGGCCATTGACCTGGGGATTAACTACATTGATACTGCTGCTGCCTACGGAAGGGCTACACCTGAAGTAGCAAAAGAAGCTGCAATGGGTACAAGCGAACGTAATATCGGGAAGGTGATGAAATACAGACGCAATGAAGTCTTTCTTGCATCAAAAACCCATGACCGGACCTATGACGGATCAATGCGTCTGCTTGAAAAATCGCTGAAGCAACTCCAGACTGACCATCTTGATCTCTGGCAGATACACAACGTCAGACTGCCGGAGATGGAAACGCTTGACAAGATCACCGGTGAAGGAGGTGTGCTGAAAGCAATGATTAAAGCACGTGATGAAAAGATGATCAGGTTCATTGGTTTTACCGGTCATGAAGGACCTGATGTGCTCAATGCCCTGGCAGAAAGATTCCCGTTTGACAATGTCCTGGTTGCCATCAATGCCGCCGACAAGCATCATGATCCGTTTATTGAAAAGTTCCTGCCCAATGCAGTCAGCAAAGGAATGGGCATCGTGGGCATGAAGATCCCTGCCCGTGACCGTATTTTTTCAAACGGAGGAATCATTACAATGAAGGAAGCAATGGAATATGTTATGACGCTTCCTGTCAGCACCATTATAGTCGGCATAGATAAGATTGCAGAGCTTGAAGAAAACATCCGGATAGCACAGGATTTCAAACCGCTGACTGCTGATGAAATGCTGGCCATTGAAGCAAAGACGAAACCACATTATAAAGACATGCTATTCTTCAAGAACCTTTCAGAATGGCCTCCTGAGTGGTAACCCTTAGCGTTGAGAGCTACAAAAAAGGGGCCCGGTTTCGGAGCCCCTTTTTTAGTATTATTCTACAGGTTTTTCCGGAGCGGAAATTTCCCCGCTGTAGGTAATTATGCTCCGGTTATTACTGGTTATTGACAGTGATGAGCTTCCCTCGGGGCTTACGGATAATGACAGCCGGTATGTATCGTTCTCCCCTTTGACCTCAGCGCTGACCTGGTAACCTTTCTTTTTTGCAGTTACAGTATAATCCTCAGGCTTCCCCTCAAATTTCATTCCTCCGTCACGGCCGCCATAAGCGGCAGCGCCTGTTACCCTGCCGAAGTATGGCATGTCGCTTTTAATCAGGTCAGGATGAAACTTCACTGAACCCGGGTTGGTAGTCAGGTCAATTGACCGGCCTCCCTGAGGCATGGCTGTTCTGGCCGTAAAGAGAAATTCCTTGGAATTGACCAATAGCTTCCGTTTGTTTCTGTTTTTCAATCTTCCGCTCTGCTTTCAACTCCTTTTTGGTCTTCTCCTGCGAGAAACCGGGAGTGGTAATCAACGCTGACAGTACCAGGACAAACAAGACTTTTGTTTTCATCACGCTTGATTTTAATTCGATTATGGATTTCTGTACTTTATTGACTGCTCTTTGATTCATATGCATGTAATTGCTGATGCAATGTCAGAATCGGTTTCTGACTGGGTCTGGCCAGCCCTGTCTCAGGTCGGTCAAGAACAAAAATAAGAAACATGACCACAGCAAAAACTATAGAGATCAGCAGGTTCATTTTGTAACTCCCTTTTCCTGAGATACCGAAATGATAACCGAGAGTCAGCATGGAGAAAAAAGCTATGATCAGTAAGATCCAGATCACAACCACAGGTATGCGATACTCAAATGTCATTGTGACGCGCTGGTTATAAATTGTCAACAAGATCGTTTACTGATGAAGTGAAAAGCGCATACACCTCTGAACTGCGGTCCTGCTGAGCCAGTATTTCAGCGCAATCCCAGAGGCTGTCAAGGATTTCCTGGGAGCGTAACAGGCTTATATTGACCTTACTGATATCTTTGGCAAGCTCGGCACGCAGATCTATATATTCAATAAGCAGTTTTTTGTTTTCGGAACGGAATGGTTCCGGTAATAATCCTGATCGCAGATAGGTGGTTCTTATGTTTGTAACCTCTTCAAGCAGTAATTCCTTGCGTTTGTCATAGCGGTTGGAAACAATCTGGAACGTGAAAGCCAACATGAATGCTAAAAGGGCAAAAGTGGTTGCGACAACTGTGCCAACTGAACCAGGCTCCATATTTACCGCTTTCTTCTTACGGTGAATCCCGTATAACTGACCTATAACTATGGGTACAAAAACCACAACAAGCGGTATAAAGATCATTCCTGCGATCCTTAGAAGGTTATCATTATTCATATCTGTGATTCTTATTCAATTACTTATAGTTATTTCATGCCTGGTACTTTCAGGTACCAACCCCTAATATACATAATTTAGTATTACGATTGAAGGTTATATTTGATAATATCGATGAGAGTTTCACCGTCAACAGGCTTACGGAGAAATGCCTTTACGCCGAAATCTTTGCATTTTTCCCTGGTGGAATAGTCATCAAAAGCTGTTACCACAATAACGGGGAGAGAAATACCATCATCTTCAAGTTTTTTCAATACATCGAAGCCACTCATTTCGGGAAGATTAAGGTCGAGAATTAGAAGATCACCATTCCCGGAACACTAAAAGACTAAAAAAATCTTTTGGATTATTAAAGGATTTGCATTCTATTCTGGCAGACCTTAGGAATAACTCGTATCCCCTTAATACCGAAATGTCATCATCTATCAGATAGATCATTTTATTGCTGCATTTTGACGGAAATGTCTGAAAGTACCGTTTTGCTTCTTCAACAAACTTACATCAGTTTCGGCTCTTTAACAATAGCACTTTAGTACTACCTGAACATGATTTAAGCAGATTGAGCAGACTGGTATTACTGCAGTTTCCCGGATGGCTTCAGGCCGGCTTTATCGGCTATACGGAGGAGACCCGGCAATGACTTTACACCAAGCTTTTCGCAGATACTGTGACGGTGAAGCTTAACGGTCTGCTCGGCTATGTTCAGATCAAAGGCAATTTGCTTATTCAACATTCCGGTGAGAAGGAGTGAAAGGACCTCAGTCTCCCTGCCGGTCAAAGTTGATATCAGGCTGGCAGCCTGTTTTGCCTCGTTCTTTTCAGCTGCAATTCTTTGACTGATTTGAACAGCATCAGCGACTGAATTAAGGAGGTCATTGTCATCAAAAGGTTTTTCAAGGAAGTTTACCGCACCTTTCTTCATTGTGCTTACACTCATCTGGATATTACCCTTTCCGGTAATAAAAATGATTGGCAAAGTGTTATTGAGGCTGACAAGATCGTCCTGGAGTTCAAGTCCTGTTTTTCCTCCAAGGTTTACGTCAAGAATTATACACCCCGTTTCTTCAGTTATTCCCTGTTCAAGGAACTCTTCAGAACTGCTGAAGGTCAGGACATGGTAACCGGCGGAACTTAGAAACAATGCGATTGCCTTCCTGACCGAATTCTCATCATCAATTATATAAACAACCGGATCACTCATTCTTTAAAATTGGCAGCCTGAATGAAAAAACGGCGCCTCCCCCGGTTATATTCTCAGCCCATATTGAGCCGTTATGGGCTTCTATTATCGACCGGCTCAGAGCGAGGCCAATTCCGCTGCCGCCTTTTCTGTCAGTAACAAATGGTTTAAAAATCTTATCAATAATGGCACTGTTGATACCGGGCCCTGAGTCACGGATTGAAACTGTAACATATCCCTTGTCAATACTGGTTAGTATTTCCAGTCTTTTATTATCAGGATCATTGTTTTCCATGGCAATTTCTGAATTCCTGATAAAATTTAAAATAACCTGCTGCAACTGGATCTTGTCGGCGAGAACAAAAATCCGATCGGCCTCAGGCGTAAGGACTATTTTGACTTTCTGTCTGATTGCATCGTTTCTGACAAGTTCCACAGTTTCCCTTACGAGGGAATTTATGTCCGTCTTTTCCTTTTCCCTGTGCTCAATTTTCATCAGGCTTCTTACGCTGCTGATGATCGCCCCGGCACGTTTATCATCTTCAATTATATTGTCAAGTATCTGCCCGGCCTGCTCCTTGTCAAGTTTACCTGACTGGAGGAAACGCTTACCGGCCTGCGCGCTGAAGAGAATAGCTGTAAGCGGCTGATTAAGCTCATGGGACAGGGAAGCTGTTAATTCCGTCATTTTTGAGAAACGGTCTTCACGCATCAGCTCGCGATACATTTTTTCAGTTTCAAGATTTCTTTCCGTGATTTGCTTTTGCCTTTTGTTCAACCGGAACAGGAACATGATTAGCAATGTTTCACCAACAAGGAACAAGATCAAACCGAGAGCATACCATTTGTTTTCAGCAAGGAACGTAGGATCGTAATAGTAAAACTCACTGTCATCAGGAACTGCTTTTGAATTGGTCAGACCCCATTTTTTCAATTCCTGCCAGTCGTAAACATAAAGATAAAAGCTATCCTGATTGATGGAAATATCCTGTGCCGGCTTGCCGTTTAAAATCTCCCGGGCAGCTTTGCCCACTTCTTTCCCTACATTATAATAACTGAACACATAACCCCCGATCCCGCCTTTCTTAGTCCTAAAAGCATCCCACAGCATAAAGACCGGGGCATCTGTGGAGTTAGAGATCATACCTATCACTTCGGGCGTTGAGAAGGGAATCTTATTGATATCCATATTAAAATTTACGACTAATACGATATTGTTTTTCGGGATCTGTTCAACCAGGCGCAATGTTGAATCAATTGAAATGCCTGAAACAAATATAAAACTATGTGTATCACTGAAAGGCCTGATATCATTCCTGACAACCTTTGAAAAGTAATCATCCACAGCAGAATTACCGCTAATTACATAGAAGTTCTTATTTTTTGGGAAGAGTTCAATGGCTGTCTGGATGGTCTTGTGGAAATCGAAATGGAAATTAATGCTGAGAAGGTTATCGTAAGCGGTATAACCACCGAGATCATCGTCCAGTTGTTCATTGAAAATTGTAATGACAGGGGTACTTTCCAGGGCTTCAAGCCCAAGTGTTTGTAAAACCTGGAGGAATGATGGTCCTATTGAAATAATCAAGTCAAAAGGGATTTCTTTATACTTCTCATTGTATATAGCAATAATATTCTGAGCATAGGCCATATTGTCATCCCTGCTGATATCAAGGTACTCAGTCAATAAATTGTAGGTCTGACCGGTATCTTCTGAAAAGGCGGTTTTAAAACCTTCAATAATATACTGGTATGCTGGAGTACTGGCATTCCATGAGCAAAAGAAGACCACTGTTCTTACACTTTCCTGGGAATAGACCGGCCTTGGCAACAGGAATAGTACCAGAATAAAAGTAACAGCAATTTTCAATCGGAGTCTGTGCATCGCTTTCAAGGGCGGTGAACCAAAATTTATTTGCCCTGGAACAAAGTTATGATAGTTTTCTTTAGATTGGAGCATCCGGGGATTATTCAGGAGCGCGTAATCGCTTAAAGAGCTGCGAAGACCCCTATTTTGCCATAGGTCCTGCAGGCACCTCTTCGACCTTTCTTTCTCTCCTGCCTGTAACGCCGAAGAAATATATCAGGGAGAAAGAAATGATTATCATGCCAACTACGGTGACCCAGTCAGGGTGCTCACCGGGGACGATAATCCAGCTTAGTATGGCTCCGAAGACAGGAATAATGAATTTCCAGAGGTTCAGATCAGATACTTTTACTTCAGGCCGTTTCAGCAGGACATACCATCTTGAGAAGGTAAACGCCGACATGAATGCCAGCCATATCAGGACAAGCCAGTAATTCAGCGGGAAGTTTGGTTTTGACGGAACATCCTCAACCAGAAATGAAAACAGAAAGATAATGAGTCCTCCAACGAGCAGTGAGAATGAGCTCAGTACAAGCGGATTCATGTTCTTGCCGTTCTTTGAGATAAGGACGTTGCTTGTTGCAGTGGAGATATTGGCAATGAAGATCATAACTATTCCAGCAAGTTCTGCCGGGCCGCTGAAATTAAACTCCTGCCGTCCCGCGCTGACAAGCAGAATACCAGTTAGTCCAAGGACAATGGTTACCACCTTAGCCCGTGTGAACCTCTCATCGCGTATCATGATCCTTGAAACAATGGCTGTCACAAAAGGCTGTGAGCCCACTATCACTGCGCCGATGGCTCCGGGTACCTTCTCCATCCCGATATAGAAAAGGGTATAGTTGATGAGGGTCTGAAGTAGAGTCACCCAGATCACCAGGCTCCTGTTTGCCCTTATCATCTTAATATATTCACCGGGTCTGAGGGTGAACGGCAGTATCATCAGGCCTGCAATGATAAAGCGTGATCCGGCAAAGTGAAGCGGTGTTGAATACTGAAGGCCAATTTTTATAAAGGGATAGGCAGTTGACCAGAGCAGGCATGTAATAATTGCCCAGACTATGGTATTCAAATGGCGGTCAGTCATCCTTCCTGATTAAGACTGCAAATATCGTTTTTTATTTCTCAGTATTATTTCGTTCGGGAGGTTTCACACCTAAAAGATGCTCAACAAAAAAATCCATCCTGCGTCTTTCGCCGTAACTGCCTCCGCTGCCGTGCTTCATCCCCGGTACCAGAAGGTAGTCAAAGTCTTTGCCTGCTTTAATAAGGGCATCCACAAACTGGGTGGTTGATGCAGGATCAACATTGTTATCCATTTCGCCGTTAATAAGCAGCAGTTTACCTTTCAGCCTCCGCGCGTTTTCAACGTTTGACGACTCAATATAGCTCTGATCAACCGGCCATCCCATCCATTGCTCGTTCCACCATATCTTGTCCATACGGTTATCGTGACAGCCGCATGATGAGACTGCCACATCATAAAATTCCGGATGAAAGAGCAGGGCTCCGGCAGAATTCTGTCCTCCCGCTGAGGTTCCGTAGATCCCTACCCGGGTGATATCCATATATGGATATTTTGCAGCAGCTGCCTGCATCCAGAGTATTCTGTCCGGGAATCCTGCGTCTTTAATGTTCTTCCATGCTATATTATGAAACGCTTTCGATCTGTTTGAAGTGCCCATTCCGTCGATCTGAACAACTATAAAGCCAAGCTCAGCCAGGGAGTTCATGTTTCCGTATGCCGGCCTGAAAGATTTAGGCACGAAGCTGCTGTGCGGCCCGGCATAGATATTCTCTATCACCGGGTACTTCTTTGAAGGATCAAAATTCATAGGTCTGATAATGATGCCCCAGATGTCTGTTACGCCATCGCGCCCTTTGGCTGTGAATACCTCCGCGGGCTTCCAGCCTGTCTTCTGCAGTTCAGTTATATCTGCCTTTTCAATAATCATTCTTTCTGAACCGTCAGATCCGTTTCGCAGCAGTGCCACCGGAGGAGTGTCAACCTTCGAAAAAATATCAACAAAATAAAGCTTGTCGTCCGAGAAAGTAACAATATGGTTACCGTCACCGGGAGTAAGGTGCACCATACCTGTTCCGTCAAATTTGATACGGTAGCAATGCATAAGATAAGGATCCCCCGGTTCGAGACCTGAAGCCATGAATGTTATTTCACGCTTCTTTTCATCGACATAGACAACATCTCTTATCACCCAGTTGCCCTTCGTTATCTGATTCTTAACCCTGCCGCTGGCGGCGTCGTAAAGCCACAGGTGGTTCCACCCGTCACGCTCGGAAGCCCATATGATCTCGTCTGTCTGCTGAAGGTCATACCTGTAGCGCTTCCCGCTGTAATCAATGAATGTGGGCGATTGTTCATCTATAACCACACTTATCTCTCCTGATTCCGGGTCTATCTTCATTACCCTGTAAACCTGGTGTCCGCGCTTATTGTATTCAAAAGTCAGTGATTTGCCAAGCGTATCCCATTTGAAGTTTTCCACGCTGTACTGGTTTGGCAGCAAAGCCTCATCAACGTAAATATGCTTTCTTGTGGAAACATCAAATATTTGCGGATAGAACTGAGGTACTTCGTCACCCGGCTTTGGATACTCGTAGGTGTAGTATTTTGGCTGGATCTGATCATCAGGTGATGATTCAACATACGAGATCATATGTTTTTCTGCAGGATCGACCAGGTATGCCATCAGTTTCCTTGAATCAGGTGCCCATACGATTGATGACGAATAGTAGCGTCCAATACCGCCATCATAACTGAGCTGGTATTCCTTCTTTTCTTCAAGGATCCGTATCCAGACGTTGTAATCGCGGATAAATGAAGTCATCTTCTTATCAGGAGATGTATCAGGTCTGCCTTCGAGCTCGTTCCGGAATGCCCACGGCCACCCTTCACTGTCCCAAAAAATCGGTCTTTCTGCTTTCCCTTTCTTTTTAATGAGATAACTTTTGAAGTCGCATGAGTAATTCCATCCTGAATATTCGAATTCCATAGATTTAAGATCCTCTGCGATCCTGATGTTTTTCAACGGGAGATTCTCTGTGTTGATGGTGTCTCCGGTGGCCTTCCGGAGTGCGTCAGCGAGTTTGACGGTATTAAAAGCCTGCTGTCGGCTCTTTTTGGCGGCATCGACCAGGATATATTCCTTTCCGGAAGCAGTGTTATTCTCATAGAAAAACATCCCGGATTTTCCTACCCATACCGGCATAATATCTCCGTGATAAACCTTTCCTGCAAGCAGTTTATCAAGTGCAAGAGCACGCTCGTAATCCTTTTCCGTTCCCTGCGCAAAGGATGTTCCTGAAAGGGGGCCCAGGAAAAGCAACATTACCCCGAAATAGATAACCCGTTTTCTCATAGCTTATAAATTTCAAAATTTCCACATAGTTAATAATTGTCACGTGTAATTCATACACTTTTATTATGTTCCCTGGTTATTTTCGATTTGTAGCTGCAATTTTTAAATTTGTCCGTCAGAAAGCGAACAGAATTTCAAAAAAGATGACAATAGCGGAATACCTGGCCCGCAGGCTCAGGGATCACGGTGTAACCAGAATTTTTTGGCATACCTGGTGGTCCTTCGATCCCATATCTGGAAGCCTTCAGCAAAGAGGGCATTGATTTTATCCTTACCATCTCATGAAGCCTCGGCTGCTGTAATGGCCGATGTTACGGCGAGGCTGACCGGAGTGACAGGTGTCTGCCATGCCACCTTCGGACCCGGTGCCACCAATCTCTCAACAGGTGTGGGAGGAGCTCTTGCTCGACCGGTCACCTGTCCTTGCCCTTACGTCCGAGATGCCGGATGCATGGCTCGGACGTACCGCACAGATGAACATCGACCATCAGGCTTTTTTCAAGACCTGTCACAAAAGCCACCTTCAGGTTATCTGCCGGAAACGTTTCAGAGGTGATCGGCGAGAGTCTGGAGATTGCCAACAGTGAATATCCGGGGCCGGTACATATCGGATTACCATCAGACCTGGCAGGAGAACAGATACACCGGCCCCTTGAAGACAGGCAAAACGACAGGCAAGTCGCCTGATTATCAAACTGATGACAGGATAAAGGTTCTGCTTGCCTCCTCACGCAGGCCTGTAATAGCGGCAGGACTGACGGCTATGCGTAATGGTGCAGGGGATGGACTGAGAAAGTTCCTTGAGACCTGTAAGGTGCCTGTTGTCGTCACCCCAATGGCTAAAGGAATAATTCCTTCCGGACATCCCTGCTACGCCGGAGTGCTGTTTCACGCTCTCAGCGACAGGCTGAAGAAACTGACACAGGAGGCGGACCTGGTTATTGGCCTCGGGTATGACCCGGTGGAATATAATTATGAATCATGGCTGCATCGCGTGCCGCTGGTTCATCTTGGATACCGTGGAAGCCGATGTTTTACCGGCAGGTGCGATGCAGGTCGTATCCGGTCCTGAAAACTGGTTTAAAATACTGGAACCGCTGCGCAGCTCACCGTTCATGGTCTCCCTGGCCAGCGAAGCAAGAGAGAATATCGCCAGGGAATTAAATTCTGCCGTTAAGGGGTTCACACCTGCAACCGTACTATCTGTACTTCATCAGATGCTGCCTGAGGAAACGGTTGTAACTGCGGATGTCGGATCGCATCTTCACCTGATCGGTCAGATGTGGGACGTGACAGATTCCGGCAGGCTTATCATGACCAACGGCTGGTCATCGATGGGCTTCGGCCTTCCCGCAGCCATTGCAGCGGCACTGGTAAACCGCACTGCAACGGCACCTGTAAACCGGACAGCACCGGTCGTGTGTATTACCGGCGATGGCGGCATTATGATGAATGCTGGCGAGATGATGACCGCTCGCAGGTACGGACTAAAAATAATTGTTGTTGTACTGTCCGACGGTGAGCTTAACCTCATCAGAATAAAGGAGTCATGGAAGAATATCAAACCTTACGGGACAAAACTGTATACAGGATCCCTTTTCGGTTCTGATACATTCATGGGAGCAGAGGTGATCAATGCATCTGACCTCAAAAGCATGAAGACAGCTGTCAGCAGAGCATTGCTCTCTGACAGGAGTGTGATAATTGAAGCTGCTGTTGATCCGGCCGTGTACAGTGACCTGATCGTTAAATCGTGAGCAGAACTACTATTTCTTCTTAGCTGCAGGTTTCTTTGCAGTCGCAGCAGGCTTGGCCGCCTTTTCAGCCGGTTTTACTTCCTTTTCAGCTGTTTTGGCTGTCTTTGCTGCAGGCTTTGTGGCTTTTGCAACCGGTTTTTCGCCTTTTCAACAGGTTTCACTGCCTTTTCAGCGGTTTCACAGCCTTTTCAACTTTTTTTACGGTCTTCTCAACCTTCTCAACCTTCTCAACCTTCTCCTTCTCAACCTTTTCAACTTTCTCAGTTACCGGTTTAGCCGGGGCTTTAGGTTTGGTTGTCTTTGCAGGAGCCTTGACGACAGCGGCTGTTACTTCCGGTGCCGGTGCCTGTACAGGAACTTCAGCCACTACAGGTGCCTTGACCTTAACTTTAGGAGCCGGTACCTGAACAGGTGCCGAAGCCACTACCGGAGCTTTAACTTTAACTTTAGGAGCCGGTACAATTTCGGCCTTCTTTACCTTTTTCTTCCGGCGGACGCCATAGGTGCCTCTTATAATTTTGCCTCTCTTTGATTTCTGATCACCTTTACCCATGATATAATTTTGTTTAGTAATGAAAATTTAAGTTTTCAGTTGACAAAAGTAGTAAAATTTGGGTTGTTATAAATTTGTGTTAATAAATAAGGTTATTCAGGGGAGGTGCTTACACGCCGATTTCATAAATTTGCGGATATGGGAACAAAAAAGCTCAGGATATATTCGCCCAACGTTACTCCGAGGCTTGAGTATGTTGCCGGAGTGATTTTCTCATCTGTCCTTGGAATTGATTATGAGATCACTGACGACAGGAGAAAAATCGGTAACAATCCTTCCATTTTTTATTCGGACGAAAAGGTAAAAGATCAGTTCGTGATCCGGCCTTCAGGACTGCTCTCCGCTACAGGGGTGACTGCATTGGTGCCTGAGGTAAAGCATGTCGGGGATATGCCTGTATTGTTTGCCGCAGATGAGGGCTTTTTTCCCTTCGATATATTCTCTGCCGCATTTTATATGCTTTCAAGGTACGAGGAGTATCTGCCCTTCACCAATGATGTTCACGGAAGGTTTCCCGGATCGCAATCGCTGGCATACCGGGGAGGTTTCCTGCAGATGCCGGTTGTGGATATATGGGCAAGATATCTTGCCGGAATCCTGGTAAAGCACTACCCGGTGATCACCATCAGGCATAATGACTTCAGCTCTCTTCTTACAGTCGATGTCGATCAGCCGTTTGCCTACAAAAGCAGGGGCTTCCTCCGCAGCATGGGAGGCCTTGTAAAAGGCATAACCGGTACCGGAGCTAAACCGGCGGACCGTATCCGGACCATGGCCGGGCAGAAGGATGACCCTTATGACACATTCGGCTATATCGATGAGCAGGTGAAGATTCACGGGTGCAAATCACTTTACTTTTTTCCAACCGGAGACCAGGGCCCTTATGATCATAACCCGCACTACAAAGATCACGAATATACATCGGTAATAAGGAAGTACGACAGTATGACAGGAAGCGGTCTTCATCCTTCGTACCGCTCTGCGGGCAGGCCGAAGGTACTGAAGATGGAGGCTGACCGTTACAAACATATAACCGGCCATTACCCGGAAAATGCAAGGCAGCACTGGCTCTTGCTCAATACTCCTCATACCTATCAGGCCTATGAGGATATCGGCATCAGGTATGACTACACCATGGGTTTTGCCGATGAACCCGGGTTCAGGGCAGGCATTGCACGTCCCTTTTTGTTCTATGACCTCTCCCGTGAGAAGGTCACCGGTCTGACCGTCGTACCCTTCCAGTTAATGGACGGAACACTGAGGCAATACATGCACCTTACACCCGAAGCCGCGATAAAAGTCATCAGGACTTTAATAGAAGCGACGCGAAATGCCGGCGGCCATTTCGTCTCCGTATGGCATAACACATCCCTCACCGGCACGAACGGATGGGAGGGATGGAAAACGGTGTTTGAAGAAATGCTGGCTTTGCAGAAGCCATGATCGCTTACCTGAAAAATGAGGAGATAGACCGCACCAGGTGGGATAACTGCCTGGCGGAGATACCCGGGGTGAAACCCTACCCGTGGTCATGGTACCTTGATATCATGGCTCCGGGGTGGGAGGCGCTTGTTGATGACGATTATGCCTCTGTCTTCCCGTTGCCACGGTTTCGCAAGTATGGCTTCAATTATATTGCCACTCCCCTGTTTCTCCAGCAGCTTGGAGCATTCACCCCTGACGGTGATGCAGACAGGAAAGCGGAAGAATTCATTTCTTTTATTCCCGAAGCCTACCGGTTGGTGGATCTGAATATCGCCCAGGAAATCAAGATAGAAAAATACCGGGTTACTCCGCGCTCCAACTATGAACTTAAGCTTGACGGTTCCTATGAGACCGTATGGGTCGGTTATATGTCGGACTGCAGAAGGAATATCAATATTGCCCGCCGCTATCCGCAGGAGATTGTTGACAATGTCACTCCTCACGAAGTCATTGCCCTGTTCAGAAACAATATAGGGAAAAGGGCGGGAGTGATCAGGGATGCCAGCTACAGGCGGCTGCACAGCCTTATGGATCATTGTACCGGCACAGGGAAGGGGAAGCTGCTCGGTGTCAGGTCACCAAAGGGAAAGCTGCTGTGGGGAATTTTTATGATAGACACCGGTAACCGTATTACACTTCTCTTTACCGCGGGCAGCAGGAAGAGCCGGGAGCTCCGGACTTCTTACCACGTCATAGACCACATAATTAAGACGAATGCCGGAACAGGCAAAACAATCGATTTTGCCGGGTCTTCCGTACCTTCAATAGCTATCTTTATGAAATCATTTGGCGGAACGAACAATACTTACTACCGTCTGTACAGCAATATGCTTCCCTGGCCTGCCAGGCTGTTTAAATAATCAGAACAGCAGCTCAATCACTTCGTCAGAACCGCCTGTCTCAACCATCTTGCCGTTCTCGCACCTCATGGTTCTGGCAGGAAATTTTTTCACCAGTGAGTATTTATGTGTTGACATTACAACGGCTCTGCCGTTATCGCTGATGCCGCGCAGCAGGCGGTGTATATCCTCTGATGTCTCGGGGTCGAGGTTGCCGGTAGGCTCATCGGCGAGGATTATCTCCGGGTCATTCAGCAGGGCACGGGCAATTACAACCCTCTGCTGTTCACCTCCTGAAAGCTGATGCGGCATCTTAAACCCCTTGTTCTGCAGTCCGACCTTTTCAAGCACCTCCCTGATGCGGTCTGCGGTGGCAACTTTGTTTGTCCATCCTGTTGCCCTGAGGGCAAACTCAAGGTTATCATGAACAGACCGGTCAGTCAGAAGCTGAAAATCCTGGAATACTATCCCCAGCTTGCGTCTCAGGAGGGGTACTTCCCGTTTCTTAAGTCTTTTAAGGTCGAAGCCTGCCACCCATCCTTCACCGTCGGCAAGAGGCAGCTGTGCATTCAGGGTGCGTATGAGCGAGGTCTTGCCGCTGCCTACCCTGCCGACAAGATAGAGGAATTCTCCTCTGTCTACCTGCAGGTTGACATCAGACAGAACGAGGTGATCCTGCTGCATTATTGAACAGCTCTTCAGTTCTATTATCTTATTCAGCGGGGCAGCCTCTTCCATCAGTATCACTTTTCACGCAAAATAAAAAAGAATTAACAATCAGCGGCAGTGATGTTGATAAAATGACCATTAAAGAGATTTTTCAGCTGTTTTATAATTGTATTTTTGCTGCTGATGAATTTGCACTGGAAAATCCGTGCAAAATATTGTTAATAAGATAATTACCCGCAAGATGACATCTGCAGGTGTTTTTTGTATTAACGGAGGCTTAAGAAAAGAGAAAGTTATGAACAGAAAGATATTGATGATCATTGTTATAGCAGCCTTCACTGCCGGAGCGGCAGTGAAAGGGCAGTCCTCCTTCTCGGGAGAAGAGCTTAACTCTATGCTGAACAATGGATACGAGATGTATGGCAAGGCAAAGTATGCTGCAGCCATCGAGCTGTTCGACAAATGGCTGGCATCTGAAAAAACCGGTAACAAACAGCAAAGAGCTGATGCAGAGTATCTTGCTGCCCTTTCTTCCATGCGCCTTCTTAGTCCTGATGCTGAGTACAGGATGGAGAACTTTATAATCACGAACAGTGAGAGCCCGATGCTGAACCAGGCCAGGTTCGAATCAGGTCTGTACTGCTATCAGCAGCGTAATTATTACTGTGCCATTGAATGGTTTGAGAAGACCGACCGTCTCCGGCTGTCAGACAAGAGTCTGCCGGAATACCTTTTCAAGCTGGGATATTCCCATTATATGAAGGGAGACAAAAAGAAAGCCACGATGCTGTTCGCGGAGCTCATTAATGCCAACACTGATTATACTTCTCCGGCAATTTACTATCATGCCTGCATTGCTTATGAAAACGGCTTTTACAGTACTGCCCTCGAGGGCTTTGAACGTCTGATGGGAGATGAGACCTTCGGAGGTGTGGTGCCATTCTACATCGTTCAGATTTATTATCTCGACAAGAACTACGACGGTATACTTGCCATGGCCCCGTCACTTATTGATCAGGCAGGAAAGACCCGCGAAGTTGAACTTTACCGGTTTATCGGCGATGCCCACTTCCAGAAGGGAAACTACAGCGAGGCCGTTCCCTGGCTGGAGAAATTCATTAAAAACACAAAGCTCAGCGACAGGAACGACAAGTACGAGCTGGCATACAGCTATTATCAGACGGGTGAATTTGCCAAAGCAACCGACCTGTTCACAGAGGTGGTCGGCAAGAGCGACATACTGACCCAGAACGCATATTATATGTTAGGCTCATGCTACCTGAAGAGCGGTGACAAAAAAAGAGCCCAGCTTGCTTTCTCAGCCGCCTCAGGAATGAACTACGACCCGTCAATACAGGAGGAGGCGCTGTTCAGTTTTGCCAAGCTGGCATATGAGAACTCTTATTCGCCGTTTGGCGAAGCAATAGAAGCTCTTCACAGTTATATCGAGACTTATCCGTCCTCGGATCATACAACTGAAGCATACAACTACCTGGTATCAGCTTATATGCGGCTGAAGAATTACCAGGCGGCACTGAACTCACTTGACAAAATTACGATTAAAGATGCCAGGCTTAAGGAAGCTTATCAGAGAGTGGCATACTACAGGGCTATAGAACTGTTCCGCAATAAAAAATATTCTGACGCTGTGGCCATGTTCGATAAATCGTTGAAATATAAGGAAATGGATGCTGCAGTCAGGTCCCAGTCACTCTACTGGAAAGGAGAGTCCAACTATCGCCTGGGCAATTCTGAAGCGGCCCGCAACAACTGGGAAACTGTTCAGGCAGATGCCCGGAGCATCTTCGCTGCCGGAGTACGAACTTATCGACTACAACCTGGGTTACGTGCATTTCAACGACGGTGAATATGCACAGGCTTTGCCTCTCTTCCTCTCCTTCAATGACGAGGTCAACCAGGAGACACGCTCAGATATAGCTGCCGATGCACGCAACCGTATCGGCGACTGTTTTTATATAAAAGCGGATTATGCCAACGCCATAAAATATTATGACAAAGTAATCGACTACGCCAGGCTTGATGCAGACTACGCGATGTTTCAGAAGGGTTTTACCCTTGGACTGAGCAACAACAATGCTGCCAAGGTCAGCACCCTTACTTCTCTCATTGAGAAATATCCGAAGTCGGCTTATGTGCCGAATGCGTTGTTCGAACGGGGAAGAGCATATGTAACCCTCGACCAGCCTGCCCTCGGTGAGGCTGATTTTACAAAAATAATTGCCTGGTACACCAGCAGTCAGTTCGTTCCGCCGGCCATAGTGCAGCTGGGCCTGCTATATTACAATGCCGGAGAAAATGAAAAGGCGGTGGCTCAGTTCAAAAAGGTGATTGAGAATTACAGGAACACCCCGGAGGCCCGCAATGCCGTCAACGGACTGCGGAATGCTTACACTGAGATGGACGACGTGGAAGCTTATTTTGCTTATATGAAGAATGTTGAAGGTTTCGGAGATATAGACCGTCACCACCCGTGATTCCATGACTTACGTTTCAGGAGAAAACCAGTATATAAAAGGAAACTGCGACAGGTCCAACGAGATTTTCAGAAACTACCTGAAGGAGTTCCCGTCAGGAAACTTTGCAACCAATGCCAGATTTTACCTTGCCGACTGCCTTAACAAGGCAGGCAAGACCGATGAAGCCCTTGACCTCTACATGAAAGTCGTCAGCGTAGGCAATAACCAGTTCATGGAACAGTCGTTGCTCGGCGCTGCCTCAATCACCTACGGGAAGGCAGATTTCAGCCGTTCATATTCACTGTACGAAAATCTCAGTCGTGAGGCTTCCAACCCGGAGAACATGATGTATGCCTATCTCGGTATGATGCGCTCAGCTGTAAAGATTGAAAATGATGAAAAGATAATTTCTTCAGCCGAAATGGTTCTTGGTTCCGATAAGCTGACGGAAGAGCTGGCACGTGAGGCAACTTTCGTGACGGCCAAAGCCAACCAGCATCTTGGCAACCGTGAAGATGCCCTTGATGACTACCGCAGGGTCGGGACTGAGGTGGCAACGGCTTACGGAGCTGAGTCAAAGTATCATGTTGCTGAGCTTCTGTGGCTCGCCGGCGACGTGAAAGGGGCGGAGAAGGAGGTAAATGAGTTCATTGACATGGGATCTCCGCATGCTTACTGGACGGGAAAGATCTTCCTGCTCCTTTCGGACATATCCATCAAAAATGGAGACACCTTCCAGGCCAAAGCGACACTTCAGAGTCTTATTGACTACTACACCATTAAGAATGACGGGATCATTGATGAAGCCCGCACCCGCCTCACCGCTCTTAACGCGGAGAAACCTGCAGTTACATCAACTACCACACAGAACTGATCAGCGAAACAACGACAAAGCGATGAAAAGAAAATCATATATCACACTTGCGGCACTACTCATTTCTGTGTTAGCCACCGGCCAGACACAGGAGGATACCATTAAAAGGTCAGTGACACTTTACAATCCGTACAAGCCGACACTGCAGGATGCCACCAAAAGGGCACTGCTTCCCGCGGCTGCCGACACAGCAAAAGTGGATGTGGCATTCTCGTATGACTTCACACCGGGGACATTCATCCCTGCAGTATAATGTCAGCACCATAAAGTCCGCTGTTCTTTCCCCCGATCCGCTGCCGGAGCTCAGGAAAGGCTATGTCAGCCTTGGATTTGGTACGTACATATCGCCGTTCCTTGAGATAAGCCTGTCAAACGGCAGATCAAGGAAAGGCACCATCGGGCTTTTTACAAGGAGCTATGCCTCTGCAGGTGAAATGGAACTTGAAAACAAAGATGTTGTCTATGCCGGTTTCATGGATAACCAGGCAATTTTATACGGCAGGAAGTTTTACAGCAGGAGCAGGCTGGATGCGGATATCGACTTCAAACAGATGTCGAGGTTTGCTTACGGTTATAATCCTGAAATCACTGGCTTTCATCCGGACAAAAATGACATCAGGTCATTATATTATGATGTCACGGCAACAGCCAGGTATTTTACCATGGAGCCCGATTCGAACGACCTCAACTGGGATGCCACGCTCAGGTATAACCTCTTCAACCGTGCCGACAACGGTACACAGAATAATCCCGGCCTTACAATGAAAGCCGGCATGAACATGTTCGGATTTTACGGTGCTGCCACTGTCGATTATGACCTGTGGCTCTTTTCAAAGGTCATTGATACCAAGTCGAGAAATCTGTTCTCCGTGGCGCCGTATATCACCAAGGGCACTGAAGACTGGAGGTTTCGTTTTGGCCTCAAGGCTTATTTTGATATCAAGGAAAATCAGGATCCCCTCAGCAGCGGAGTTACGAAAGTATATACTTACTTCTATCCGGATGTATCATTCACATTCAGGGTGATACCAAATTTCCTGAGGATTACTGCAGCCATCGACGGTTCGCTTGAAAACAACCAGGCTCAGAACGCTGCATACGTCAATCCGTGGCTGATGCCAGGTGACACGCTCTTCACACTGCGCAATACTGACAATCAGCTCAGGATCACCGCAGGACTGTCAGGCAGCATGAATGTTGCTGCGACATATGCACTCGACGTGAGTTATACTCTGTTCAAGGATCTCCTGCTGTTTATGAATGATACCATCGGAGTCGGAAATTATTTTGTGCCTGTCTATGACGACGGTCACCTTTTAAAGGTGCACGGAGAGACAGCCTTTCCGGTGAATCAACAGCTGACGTTTTCACTGCTGGGTAATTATTACGGATATAATCTTTCTGCGCAGGAGCATGCCTGGCATAAGCCTGACTGGGACGGATCTGTCAAGGCAGATTACAATCTCAGGAACAAGATAGTGGCATCAGCTACATTCTCACTCATCGGACAACGGTTTGCAAAAATTGCCGCACCTGAGAATACGGTTAAATTCAATGTGCACCCCAATCTGAACCTGGGGATTGAATACAGGTACACCCCGGTGCTGTCATTCTGGCTGAAGTGCAACAATATATCATATAACCGATATTACGAATGGAACTATTACCCTGCCCGTAACTTCATGATTCTGGGTGGATTCACCTACAGCATGTAAATTGTCGGTAAACATTTTAAATTGTTCATATCTCTTTGATCAGATTGTTGCCTTTTTTAAGGTAAAATCCGTACTTTTTACTACCTTTGTACGATATAATAAATGACATATTTTCAACTGTTTAACAGTAATTTTTTTCATTTAAAATTTTTCTGAAATGAGTAATGAGGAACTGAGGAAGAGGAGTAAGGAACAGGATGATTATTCAGCCGACAGTATTCAGGTGCTTGAAGGCCTTGAGGCTGTAAGAAAGAGACCTGCAATGTATATTGGCGATATTGGTGTCAGAGGACTGCATCATCTTGTTTATGAGGTTATTGATAACTCAATTGATGAAGCGCTCGCTGGCTTCTGCACACAGATCGATGTAACCATCAACGAAGATAATTCGATCACTGTCATCGATAATGGCCGTGGAATACCCGTTGACATAATAGAGAAAGAGAAGAAATCGGCACTGGAGGTCGTTATGACTGTCCTGCATGCCGGCGGTAAATTTGACAAAGACTCTTACAAGGTCTCAGGCGGACTCCACGGTGTGGGAGTATCCTGCGTAAACGCACTCTCTTCAACGCTTACTGTTGAAGTCATGAGACAGGGGAAGAAATGGTCACAGACCTACGAACGGGGCAAGCCTGTTACCCCGGTTACACTTGTGGGGGATTCAGACGGTTCAGGTACAATCACCACCTTCATGCCTGACAACACTATCTTCCAGGTCATCGAATTCAAGTTCGAGATCCTTGCTGCCCGTCTGCGGGAGCTGGCTTTCCTCAACAAGAATATCCTCCTGACCCTCACCGACAAGCGTGAGATTGTTGAGAACGGCAACGGATCGCACCCTGCGACTGAAAGTTTCTTATCCGAAAGGGGGCTCCAGGAGTTTGTCGAATATCTTGATGTTAACCGTGAGAGACTGATCGATAAAATCATATATATCGATTACGATAAAGGGGATACTCCTGTTGAGATTGCACTTGAGTATAACACCTCGTTTTCCGAGAACGTGCATTCTTATGTCAACAACATCAACACCATTGAAGGAGGAACCCATCTGGCAGGTTTCCGCAGGGGTCTTACACGCACCCTGAAGAAGTATGCTGAAGATTCCGGTATGACGTCCAAGCTTAAGTTTGACATCAACGGTGACGATTTCCGTGAGGGACTGACATCGGTCATCTCGGTCAAGGTAGCCGAGCCCCAGTTTGAGGGACAGACAAAGACCAAGCTTGGCAACTCAGAGGTGATGGGCTCTGTTGACGTTGCCGTCAGCACCGCTCTTTCCAATTATCTGGAGGAGAATCCCAAGGATGCCAGGTCGATAGTGCAGAAGGTTATCCTTGCCGCCACGGCCCGCCATGCAGCCCGCAAAGCGCGTGAACTGGTGCAGCGTAAAAATGTTCTCTCAGGGTCAGGACTGCCGGGCAAGCTGGCAGACTGTGCCGACCGTGACCCCGCTGTATCCGAGATATTCCTCGTTGAGGGCGACTCGGCAGGCGGAACAGCCAAACAGGGCCGCGACCGCCGCTTCCAGGCCATACTGCCTCTCAGGGGCAAGATACTCAATGTCGAGAAGGCAATGCAGCATAAGATCTTCGATAATGAGGAGATCAAAAACATCTTCACAGCCCTGGGAGTGAACATCGGCACTGAGGATGACAGCAAAGCACTGAACACTACAGGGACTAAGGTATGCCAAGGTTATTATTATGACCGATGCTGACGTGGACGGATCTCATATCACAACCCTTATTCTGACCTTCTTCTTCAGGTATATGCATGAGCTCATTGAGAATGGCCATATTTACGTAGCCACTCCGCCGCTTTACCTTGTGAAGAAAGGCAAGCTCGAGAAATACTGCTGGACTGAGGAGGAGCGTGAGGCAGCCGTACAGGAAATGGGGCAGGGTAAGGATGCGAGTGTGGGCGTTCAGCGTTACAAAGGTCTCGGAGAGATGAATGCCGAGCAGCTGTGGTCCACTACAATGAACCCGGAAACCCGCACACTGCGCCAGGTGAACATTGACAGCGCCGCAGAAGCTGACCATATCTTCTCAATGCTGATGGGCGACGAGGTGCCGCCGAGGAGGGAGTTCATCGAGAAGCATGCGAAGTATGCCAATATTGATGCTTAGTAGGCAAGCAGGCAGTAGGCAATAGGAGGGCACGAGGACCGAAAGTAGAGTCCCGACAGATTTGTGCCGGGATAGCGAAGGAGCCGGCCTGCAGGGTGAGGTGAACCGATAACAGATAACTGACAACGGATAACGTTTATGTCACAAGTTGCCCAACCGGCGTTTAAGAAAAGCCTGAACCTGGTTGATTCTTCTGCTATCATAATCGGATCAATGATCGGCTCCGGCATTTTCATTGTCAGCGCCGATATGTCACGCACCCTTGGCTCGCCGGGATGGCTCCTGGTAGCATGGCTCATCACCGGCTTCATGACAGTTATGGCTGCCCTCAGCTTCGGAGAACTGGCCTCCATGATGCCCAAGGCAGGAGGAACGTATGTTTACCTGCGTGAAGCATATAATCCTCTGGTCGGCTTTCTCTACGGATGGACCCTTTTCCTCGTTATCCAGACCGGTACCATTGCAGCCGTGGCTATGGCTTTCGGCAAGTTCTTCGGCGTAATCATACCATGGATCAGTGAAACCAATGTACTCCTTAACCTGGGTCCGGTCAGGATCACTTCGGTTCATTTAATTGCAATCGGCTCACTGGCTCTGCTGACATGGATAAATTCCCGGGGGATAAAAACAGGAAAGTATGTACAGAATACATTTACTTTCATAAAAGTCATAATACTGATTCTTCTGCTCATTGCGGGCTTTTTCTTTGCAGGTGCAGAGGGACTCAGGGCTAACTCGGATTATTTCTGGCAGGCAGCATCTCTCGAAAAAGCAACAGGGATTGTTACTCCTGTTACCGGCGGGATGATAGTCGTAGCGCTGGGGATGGCTATGGTTGGTTCACTTTTCACATGTGATGCCTGGACAAACATCACATTTGCATCAGGTGAGGTTGTGGATCCGCGACGCACTTTGCCACGCAGCCTCTTCTGGGGTACTCTGATTGCATTCATCCTGTTTTTCCTTTCCAATATCGTTTATATTAAGGTGTTGCCTCTGCGCGGTCTGCCCGGAGGCACTGACGTAATTGAAAGGGGGATGGCATTTGCCACCAATGACCGCCTTGGGACAGCTGTAATTTCTTCCATTTTCGGTGATTATGCCGCTCTGATAATGGCAGTACTGATAGTCATTTCCACCTTCGGATGCAATAATGGCCTTATACTGTCAGGAGCCCGCGTATATTACGCAATGGCAGTCGACAGGCTGTTCTTCAGAAAAGTTAGTGAACTGAACAGGAAAGCCGTACCGGGTCCGGGACTGTGGGTACAGTTCATCTGGGCATCAGTGCTTTGTCTTTCGGGTTCATATTCACAACTGCTTGATTATGTAGTTTTTGCAGTGCTTATCTTTTATGTGCTGACAATCGTGGCGATATTTGTCCTGCGTATCAAACGGCCTGATGCGGAGAGACCGTACAAAGCCTTCGGGTATCCTTTTATCCCGGCTATTTATGTCCTTCTGGCCGTAACAATAATGATAATACTCTTGAATATACAAACCGACATTTACCTGGCCCGGACTGGTCATAGTCATTATCGGTATACCGGTATACTATATCTGGCGCCGCCTGAACAAACAAGCATAGCATGGAGATTTTTCAGAATGTTTTTGAATGGTACATGGCCAACCTTAATTACTGGACCATATTTCTGCTCATGGCAATAGAAAGTTCATTCATCCCGTTTCCTTCCGAAATTGTTGTCCCGTTTGCGGCCTGGAAGGCTGCGGAGGGGACACTTTCATTTGCCGGGGTAATGCTGGCATCAACATCCGGAGCAATGACGGGAGCAATATTCAATTATTATTTTGCTCTCTGGCTCGGGAGACCGGTGCTTTACCGCCTGGCTGATACCCGCTGGGCACACTTTCTCCTGATTGACCGAACCAACATTGAAAAGGCTGAGAATTATTTTGTGAAACACGGAAAATCATCGACTTTCATTGGCCGTCTCGTGCCTGCTGTCAGGCAACTGATTTCACTGCCTGCAGGCCTGGCAAGGATGAAGAGTCGGAACCTTTCTGTTTTATACATTTCTGGGAGCCGGAATATGGAATCTCATTCTCGCTCTTATCGGGTATTTCGCCTATGATATGAAAGATCATATCCTGCCATACCTTGACTGGGTGATGTATGCTGTGGGTGCACTCTTTGTCGTCTGGCTGGCTTTCCAGGGTGTGAAAGCATACAGAAGAAAGAAACGCGAAGCTATTCAGTAAGCTCGCCTGCCAGTAACCGCAATCCGATCTCGGATACTTTCGCCTGAAACAATGCACTCAGCCTCCTGTTGATGGCATCCAGATACTTGTTCTGGTATTCCCTGAACTCAAGGCCTGATAAAGAGCCCAGACGGTATCGTTCCATGGCTATCTCAAGGGAATTGCGGGCTACCTCGGCACTCTCCGTCTCAAACCATGTCACAATGATACTGTTCCTGTATGTATTGTAAAGCAGGTCAAGATCGCCAAGTATCTCATTTTCAATATCCAGATAGGCGAGTTTGCTATTCTCAATTTCAAGCTTTGCATTCGATATCTTTCTCTGCGTTTCGAACCCCGTAAAAATATTCCAGGTAAGGCCAAATCCCCAGTTCATTCCGTTTGTCTGGCTGTAATAGTTTGCTTCCCAGGGATAATCATTGCGTGTGAAGTTATATCCGGTGCTGAAATTTAGCGACGGATAACGCAGCGCCCTGACAGCATTAAGATCATACTGTGAAAGCTGTTCTCCCTGGCGTGCGAGAATAAGCTGGTTATTATATTTCAGTGTGCGGCTTCGCAATGAGTCAATATTCATTTCAGGAGCAAGGACAATGGTGTCCTCGACGCTGAAAGTGATCTCATGCCCGGCATTCAGTTTTTTAGCCAGGAGTATGTAGGAGCTTGTAACTGTTTTTTGTTGTGATAATACCGTGGAGCTGTCAATGTTAAGGTCGATCCTGGCCTGCTGAAGATCAAGGCCGGAGATGACACCCAGCAGGTATTTCTCCTCTGCGGTCTCATACCTTGAACGGGAGAGGGCAAGGGAGGTGCGAACTGACTGCAGCCTGTTTTCCTGTACAATAATATTGTAGTATTCAGTACAAACTGTCATTACAAGATTTTCAACATCTATCTTCACACTCTGGCTGCTCATGGCCAGCAACTCCTTCTGCCTGCTGTAGTCGGCGAACATGCCAAAACCGTCAAAGATAGTCCATCTCAACGAGGCCCCGAGGTTGTAATAGTTGGTCCTGGAATCTTCATATTCTGTCGAGGCTGTTTTATCACTGCTGTTTGTCTGCAACTGTCTCGCTGAACTTTCAAGGGTAGGCAGGAACGGCGCCAGGGTGACATTATTCTCAGCAATAGCCTGGTCATTCCTGCTTATCTTAAGAGAGTAATTATTTTCCAGAGCCTTCATTATGGCCTCATCAAGGGTCATTAACTTTTGCGCTCCGGCAGTCAGGGGCAAAAGCAGCATTAACAATATAAAACTAAGCCTGAGGTTTTTCATTGACTTTATTTTCAACGTTCTTCTTTGCAGCAAGGTAACTGTATATCGCAGGTACCACAAACAGCGTAAGGAAAGTTGCAAAGAACAGTCCGCCTACCACGGTGACACCCATTGATACCCGGCTTTCGGCGCCGGCGCCGGTGGCAAGAGCAAGAGGCATGATGCCAAGTATCGTGGTCAGGCTTGTCATCAGTATCGGACGGAAGCGTGATACTGCAGCTTCCCTTACGGCGTCCATAATATTCAGCCCTGCAGTCTGCCTCTGGTTCGCAAATTCGACAATAAGAATACCGTTCTTGGCCACCATGCCGATGAGCATGATCAATCCTATCTGGCTGAATATGTTCAGTGTCTGGCCTGTGACAACCATGATGAAGAGAGCTCCGATAAGAGCAAGCGGTACTGTCACCAGTATGATCAGCGGGTCACGGAAGCTCTCAAACTGCGCAGCCAGAACAAGGTAAATCAGAACAATAGCCAGGACAAAGGCAAAGAGAAGGCTTGAGGTACTTTCGACGAAGTCTTTTGAATCACCCGAGAGGGTGGTGCTGAAGTCATCGCTCAGGACCTTGTCTGCTATTCTGTCCATCTCTTCAATTCCTTCTCCAAGGGTGTATCTGCCCTCCAGTCCTGCCGAAACGGTAGCGGAGTTGAACCTGTTGTACCTGTATAACTGAGGCGGCAGGCTGTTCTCACGTACAGTAACAATATTATCAAGCTGAATAAGCTCATTCTTGTCGTTACGCACATAAACATTGGTGAGGTCAGAAGGATCATTCCGTTTCGACCTGTCAAACTGACTCAGTATCTGATACTGTTTGCCGTCAAGGATATAGTATCCGATACGCTGTTCACTCATTGTCAGCTGAAGGGTCTGTGCAATAGACTGGACATTAACGCCCATCATTGAAGCCTTTTCCCTGTTTATCAGAACTGTAAGTTCGGGTTTGGTGAATTTAAGGTTCACATCACTTGCAGAGAAATATGGACTCTGAGCAACCTCTGCCATAAAATCGGGTATAACCCTCTTAAGGTCATCAAGGCTCTTGGCCTGTATCACATACTGTACAGGGAGACCTCCCCTGCGTGATCCGAATGTCTGCTGCTGTGATACTATGGTCCTGGCACCGGTCTGCTGCCGCACCAGCGGTGAAAGAGAGGCGGCTATTTCCTGCTGCGATCTTTTGCGGTCATCAATATCTTTAAGGCGTACCCTGATGTTGGCAGAGTTTCCACCCACCATTACCATTATGTTGTCCATCTCGGGAACGTTTTCTGTGACAACAGGCACGACCTTATCACTGTATTTCAGCATATAATCATAAGTTGTCCCCTCGGTGGCAGTAGCACTGATGCTGAAGTAACCCCGGTCCTCGAGCGGCGCCATTTCGGAAGGAAGAAGGGTCCACAGCCAGACTATGAGTCCACCGGCCACACCAATTATGATTAAAGCAAAATATCTTTTTTTCAGGAAAGCCGAAACGGCTCTTCTGTACCAGTTCTGCATGCCCGAGAAAAATGGTTCGGTGGCTTTGTAGAACCGGCCTTCCATGGCGTTCTTCTTCAGGAACCGCGAGGAGAGCATCGGAGTAAGGGATAGTGCCAGGAATGCCGAGATCGTAACTGCACCGACGATCACAAGGCTAAACTCCCTGAAAAGCCTGCCGGTAACACCCTGAAGAAAGACTATTGGCATGAAGACAGCAACCAGTGCGACAGTGGTGGCGATAATTGCAAAATAGATCTCACCGGAGCCTTTATTTGCTGCGTCCATGGGCGACATGCCGTGCTCGACCTTTGTATAGATATTCTCAACCACCACGATGGCATCGTCAACGACAAGCCCGATGGAAAGGACTATGGCAAAGAGTGTCAGGATATTGATCGTGAAGCCCGCCAGGTACATGACGAAGAAGGTGCCTACCAGAGCTACCGGTATTGCCACGACCGGTATCAGGGTGGTCCTCGAGTTGCGCAGGAAAAGGAAGATTACAAGTACCACAAGCAGGAAGGCAATGAAGATGGTTTGCTCCACCTCTTTTATCGATTTCCGGATATAAATGGTGTTGTCAAAAAGCACCTCTGTAATTATATCTTCAGGCAGGTCCTTTTTAAGGTCTTCCAAGCAAAATCAGCGCGTTATCGACAATGTCAATATAATTGGCGCCTGGCTGGGGGACAAGCACAACGTTTACGCAGGGCACGCCGTTGACTTTCAGTATCGACCTGATATTCTCGGCGTCCACCTCGGCGATACCGATATCCCTGAACTTTACGACCCTGTCGCCTTTCTTGCTGATGATCAGATCATTAAATTCTTCAACCGTCTTCAGTCTGCCAAGTGTTCTTATTGTCAGTTCGGTATTGTCTCCCTCTATGCGTCCCGAGGGCAGCTCGACGTTCTCCCTTGTGACGGCGTTGCGCACATCCAGCGGAGTAAGGCCGTAGGCCACAAGACGTCCGGGATCCATCTTCATCCTGATTGCCAGTTTTTTGGAACCCCATACGCTTACATCGCTTACGCCTGAAATGGTCTGAAGGCGTTCCTTGAAATTTATCTCAGCAAAGTTGCTTACATCGATTATCGAACGGGTCTCACTCCGGAGTGAGACGGCAAAGATCGGCTGTGCATCAGCATCCGCCTTCTGAACAACCGGGGGATCAACTTCCTGCGGCAGACGGCGCATTGCTCCCGAGACCTTATCACGCACATCGTTTACCGCAGTTTCCATCTCCACCTCAAGCTTGAACTCCACAGTGATGCGGCTTGAGCCGTCACTGCTTGAGCTGGATATCGAACGGATACCCTGGACGCTGTTGATGGCCGACTCCAGCGGCTCGGTGATCTGTGTCTCAATAACATCCGAGTTGGCGCCGGGAAAAGATGTGGAAACGGTTACTATCGGCGGGTCAACACTCGGATAATCGCGAACCCCCAGAAAGGTGAAACCAATACCTCCGAGAATGAGTATAACAAGACTCATTACCGTAGTCAGTACAGGTCTTTTTATGCTTGTTGAAGAAAGGCTCATTTACTGCAGGTTAATTGATTGATGATGATCTGCCGGTGTCATTCTGTAATATTAACCCTGACTGCCATACCCGGTCTGAGCTGCATCAGTCCGCTGGTAATGACTGTATCACCCACACTTATCCCCGAAAGTATTTCAACCATATTCTCTGTGCGGTTGCCTGATACAACAGGCACCAGGGAAGCTTTGCCACTCCGGAAAAGCCAGATTCTCTTTTCATTCATCTCGGGCACGATGGCTTCGGACGGGACCTGTATGGCATTGTTCTTCTCATCGGTTATAAGGGTCAGATCAGCAAACATACCGGGAACCAGCCTTTTATCGCGGTTGTCATAACGTGCACGGAGGCCTATTGTACGGGTTGTTTCATCAACGCGGTAGTCGATGGCATACACATAGGCAATGAACTCATCCTTATATCCCTGTGTGTTGAATGCGATTTTTTTACCCATCAGCGGCTGGGAAACGTATTTCTCAGGGATCGCAAATTCAAGCTTCATCTGGGAGTAATCAATCAGGTGGGCTATCTTGACCGAAGGCTGCACGTAGGTACCTTCGCTGACATACCTGAAATCCTATTACACCGTCAAACGGAGCCCTGACCTCTGTCTCGGCTATCCTGACCTTCAGCAGATTGATGTCGGCAAGAATTAACATTATAGTCGGTCTGCAGCTGGTCAAAAGATTCGCGGCTTACAGCATCCTTTGAAAGAAGGACTCTCTGCCGTTCGAGCTTCTCGGAAAGCATCTTCTCCTGTATTTCTGAACGTCCCAGCTGTGCCTGAAGGTCCTCATCGTAGATTTTTACCAGGAGAGCACCCTTCTTTACGGTAGTTCCTTCCTTAAAAAAGACTCCCGTGACTTTACCGGAAACCTTGCTCACGATGTCCACTTCCTCATTTGCCAGCAAAGACCCTGCCGACCTGATGCCGTTGGTAAGGTATGATGGTTTGGCTATTGTTGCTGACACAGGCAGAACCTGCGGTGCCTGCTGTCCGCCGGGACGCTGGCCCTGGTCCCTGGGCAGGTGCCGCTGACAGCCTGTTTTTCCGGACTGCCCTCCCTGTTGCCGAACAACCCAAATCTCTGGCCTGCAAAGCCAAGAACCAGCACCAGGGGGATGCAAATCCACAAAATTACTTTTGTACTCTTCTTCATTCTTTTGATGATCTTCCTGAATTGATCCGCAAAATAAGCGGTTTATTTCACTCAGAATGTTAAAGTATATTAAATCGAAAGATGCGCTCTGCTTCAGTAAGTCAGGATCACCTCTTCCATTATCTTTTCCATCCCGTTGGTGACCTGTCGCCATGGCACGGTGAAACCGTTAGCTATCATTGTGAATGCAAGTGTCCTTCCGCTGGCAGTGGTGACAAAACCTGCAAACGACCTGACTGAACCGATGGAGCCGGTCTTGGCTACAACCCTTCCCTTAAACACATCATCCCTGAAATAGTTTTTCATGGTACCTGATACGCCCGCAGCAGGCAGAGTGGAGATAAAAACTGACGAATCCTTTCCGTTATACATATGCACCAGCAGCCTGACGGTCATCAATGCGCTGATATTGTTATTGGGCGACAATCCCGATCCGTCAAGCATACGGGCTTCATACGGCTCGCAGCCGATAGAGTCAAGAAAACTGTATATAACATCAGCGCCTGCGCTGAATGAGCCCTCGCCGCCAATGGCATAACCGAGATGTTTCCTGAGCAGTTCTGCATATAGATTGACACTCTCATGATTTGTTACTGTTATGATCTCACCGAGGGTGGGAGAGTGGGTCACGCATACCGGTGTCATGCCTTCCCATGCGACGTTTACTCTTGAAGCGAGAAGGGCTGCCATCGATTTTTATTCCGGCATCCCTCATCGAACTGTCAAGAAGCCTGACCAGCGTAAATGGAGGATCGGGCATCGATGCTTTAATAGAGATGCTGCTGTCAGCAGGCACACTGCCTGATATCCAGGCTGTGCCGGAGTACGGGGCACAATAGACGTCTCCGTTATCGCTCCTGCCTGATGATGTAAGGTCGCTTGTAATATGAATATCCCTTCCGTATTGTTCCACTGAATCAATTACAGCCGGTGAACCCTCCGAAAAACCGGTTATATATATATTATACGCATTATCATTGAAGTTGATGTCATAAACTCCGGCCCCGTAATAATTACCGAGATCGCCCCACGGCCATCCTCCGGGTGCGGGATTCTGATCATATATTGATTGTGAGGCTGCCACACGGCCCTTCACGCGCCGCAGTCCGGCGGCCGAAAGAGCCGAAACCCAGCCGGCAGTCACATCACCGTAGTGATCCTTAAAGTATTCTGATCCCAGCGATGGGTCACCGCCGCCGCGGATAACGATATCGCCGTCAAGAACGCCTTTTCTCTTATTGAACCGGCCTGTCATATAAATCTCAGTGGCGAACCGGTAGTCGCTTCCCAGAAGCGACAGTGAAACCGATGTGGGGTAGAGTTTCATCACCGAGGCCGATGCCAGGTTACGGTCAGCATCGTAGTTAAAAACCACCTCACCCGTTACGGCATCAGCATAGCAAATTGAGTAGGAGGTGCCTGTCAGGGTTGTGTCAGCCAGCATGGCATCAAGGGCTTTTTCCTGACCGCAGAGGCAGGTGGCAGTGACGGCAGAGAGGATCACTGCAGTCAATCCTTTAATTTTCATATTGTTTTGTTTTGTTCAAGTGTCGACAGTAAACCGCAGGCAGCGCTGATATCCTCGCCGCGGCTGGCACGGACGGTGGCTGTGATGCCCTTTGCATTCAGGCTGTCGCGGAAAGCTTCGATCTCCCGTAAACCGGGACTGCTGTATTCCGAGCCGGGGATGGCATGGAACCGTATCAGGTTTATTCGGCACCGGATGCCGTTAAGGATCCTTGCCAGCTCCCTCACATGTGCAGGAGTGTCATTAAGTCCTTTAAACATTATATACTCGAAGGAGACTCTTCTCTGTCTGCCGAAATCGAAAGCCCTGATAATATCAAGCACTTCCTTTACAGGATGCGCTTTCTGGACGGGCATCATTGCCTGTCGTTCTTCGTCAAAAGGACTGTGCAGGCTCACCGCCAGGTTACAACGGGTTCCGTTAAGGTACTCCTGTATCTGGTCTGTGATACCGACAGTGCTTACCGTGATCCGGGAAGGGCTCCATCCGTAACCCCATGGTGAGGTAATTATCTCAAGGCTCTTAAGTACCTCTGCAAGGTTGTCAAGAGGCTCACCCATGCCCATGTAGACAATGTTGCTGAGCTTTGAGTGTTCCGGGATACTGCGGAACTGGTTTAAGATGTCGCCGCATGAAAGGTTTCCCTGGAAGCCCTGCCTGGCTGTCATGCAGAACCTGCAACCCATGCGGCATCCCAGCTGCACTGAGAGGCATACTGTAGCGCGTTCACGGTCAGGTATATATGCTGTTTCAATAAACCGGTTTTCAGATACACGGAAGAGATATTTCTTTGTACCGTCACTGCTTTCTGCAACCGATGACGGAGGGGTGAGGCCTGCTTCATATTTCTCCGCAAGCATGCCCCTTGCCTTCAGGGAGAGGTCGGTCATGGCTTCAATATCCGCTGCACCCCTTGCGTAGAGCCATCCTGCAATCTGTTTTGCTGCATAGGGCGGAAGGCCCGCAGCAGCTGTCACCTCAGACAGCTCCTTCAGCGTCTTTCCAAAGAGTTTTTCCTTTTCCATCAGGCTCTTTAAACGGTTACTTTGAACTGATTAATCATATTATCAGGCAGATTAAGATTCAATCTCTCCGCTGAAGACGAAGGTTGCGGGTCCCCTGAGAAGGATATCTGTTGCACCGTCAGCGGTAAGGGTATAACTCACTGAAAGTTTTCCACCCCTGACATCCACGATCGGGATTTTTTGTGACAATTTTTCCGGTCATGGCTGCCGCAATGACAGATGCCGTGGTACCTGTACCGCAGGCAAGTGTTTCATCTTCCACACCGCGTTCATAGGTGCGGACCTTGAGACTGTCTCCTGCGGTCTGGACGAAGTTAACATTGACCCCTTCCGGGGCATAAATCTCCGAATATCGCAATCGCCTGCCTTCTGTCGCTACATCGATTTTATCGATGTCATCTGTAAAGACTGCCAGGTGCGGTACGCCAGTATTTATAATTATACCGTCAACAGTCTTCTGCATGCCATGAACATCGATGATTGATATTTCGATCTGGTCATCTCCCAGGCTCCGGGCTTTGTGAGGGCCGTCGTCAGCCATGAATGTAATGTCACGAAATCCGGTCATATGTTTCATGACAAAATGTGATGCACACCGGCCTCCGTTACCGCACATGGATCCACGTGCCCCATTGGGGTTTATAAAGATCATCCTGAAATCGTAGCCTTCACAGTCCTCAATAAGAATCAGACCGTCGGATCCTATTCCAAATCTGCGGTCACATAACCTCCGGGACAGCTGGCGGTCGGAGGGATCAATCAGTTTTGGTACGTTTCTCACGATAATGAAATCATTTCCCGCACCCTCGTATTTGTTAAAGAGAATTTTCATTGCGTTAAATTGAAGTTAATTATCATAAAATGGAGCATGTAGTCCGTTAAAAAAGTGAAATTTTGTAAAACAATTTAACAGATTCCGGGTTGTAAAGATATCAATCTTTTACGGAGGCACGTAATTTGAGTGAGAAGTCGGGACAAAGTTCAGAACAAGATTAAAACATATTTGCCATGAAAGGGAAAACACTTATTACTACATTATTTATTGCAATTTTTGGAGCACTTATCGGATTATTCGTTTATACCAGGTTCCTCGACAAGGACAGGCTGGTCACCGGGGAGGATAAGGATAAGAAGATTGACGGAGGAGAATGCCAGGTATACTTCACTGGTTCAACAGCAGGGAGTGATTGATTTCACTTACGCAGCAGAATATGACTGTACATGCCGTGGTTTATGTCAGGACGAAAGCTACCGTAAGTTCACCATATCCAAATCCCCTTTATGAATTCTTTTACGGACCGGGGACAAACCGTCCGAGAGATGTTGCGGGTGCGGGTTCAGGAGTAATAGTCACTGCTGACGGTTACATTGTGACAGCCAACCATGTGATTGATGAAGCTGATGAGGTTGAGGTAACTCTTAATGATAAACGTACATTCTCGGCTGAGGTTGTCGGCCGTGATCCGAGCACTGATATCGCTTTACTGAAGATCAAAGCCACCGGGTTGACCGGTTATAGGGTTCGGTAATTCTGATGCCATCAGACTGGGTGAATGGGTTCTTGCAGTAGGCAATCCCTTCAACCTGACTTCTACGGTGACGGCCGGGATTGTCAGCGCCAAGGGCAGAAGTCTTGGGCTGCTTGATGATCAGTATCGTATTGAATCATTTATTCAGACTGATGCTGCGTTGAACCCGGGAAACAGCGGAGGTGCACTTGTTAATACAAGTGGTGAGCTGATTGGTATCACTACTGCAATTTATTCGCCTACCGGCTCTTATGCCGGCAATTCTTTTGCAGTTCCGACTTCAATCGTGAAGAAGGTTTATGAGGATCTCAGGCAATACGGTGAGGTACAGCGCGGACTGATAGGCGTCAATATCAGTGATGTCGACGAAAAAATAGCAAAGGAGCAGAATCTGAAGGAGATAAAGGGTGTCTACCTGCAGGGAATTGTGCCTGACGGTGCAGCCAGTGCGGCAGGTCTCCAGGAAAAGGATGTCATTATTGCCATCAACGGAGAACCGGTGGAGACAACAGCAGATCTTCAGACCAAGGTTAACAGTTACAGGCCCGGTGACAAGATTGAAGTGACCTATCTTCGCAGAGGCAAGGAGGATAAAAAGACGGTGGTGCTGCGCAATATTGCCGGGACGACCGGCGTTGTTACTCCCGGTACTGCAAGTACTGATATTTTCGGAGCAACCTTTGCTCCGCTTACTGCTACAGAAAGAGATCAGCTTAATATTCAGAACGGTGTTAAAATAACATCGATAACAGACGGACGGCTGCGTGACCTCGGGATGGCCAGAGGAACAGTCATGGTGGATGTAAACGGCCAGAAAGTGAACAGCGCTGCCGATGTGCGCAGGGCAACAAATGATGAGAAAAGTCTTACATCGATTGAGGGATATACCACAGACGGGACCTATTTCAAATACCAGACAAGGAGATAGGTTCTGAGTTCATATAAAATACAGCTAATCAGGAAGTTGCAAAGTGCAATTTCCTGAAGCTGTTTTGACATTATTAATATTTGCTTTTTAATCAGCAAAGAAGTATCTTTGCGAAAATTTTTTCGAAGGGGTAAAAAGAATGAGACAACTTAAGATTACCAAATCCATAACCAACCGCGAAAGTGCATCGTTGGACAAATATCTGCAGGAGATTGGTAAGGAGGAGTTGATATCGGTTGAGGAAGAGGTAGAGTTAGCGCAGAGGATCAAAAAGGGTGACAGGGCGGCGTTGGAGAAGCTTACAAAGGCCAATCTTCGTTTTGTTGTCTCAGTGGCCAAACAATACCAGAATCAGGGACTTAGCCTTCCGGACCTCATTAATGAGGGGAACCTCGGCCTTATCAAGGCTGCAGAAAAATTTGACGAGACACGCGGATTCAAATTCATATCATATGCCGTATGGTGGATCAGGCAGTCTATTCTCCAGGCTCTTGCTGAGCAGTCGAGGATAGTCCGTCTGCCTCTTAACCAGGTCGGCTCACTTAATAAGATCAACAAGGCTTTTGCGCGTTTTGAGCAGGAGAATGAGCGTACACCCTCGCCGGAAGAGCTGGCAGAGGTGCTTGACCTGCCAAAGGAAAAGGTTGCTGATACCCTGAAGGTATCCGGACGTCATGTTTCTGTTGATGCTCCCTTCGTTGAGGGAGAGGACAACAGTCTGCTTGATGTGCTGACCAACCTTGACTCACCGATAGCAGACAAGCTGCTCATTGATGAGTCACTCTCGAAAGAGATAGACCGTGCGCTGGCTACACTGACAGAGCGTGAGAGAGATATCATCCGTTATTTCTTTGGCATCGCCTGCCAGGAGATGACCCTTGAAGAGATAGGCGAAAAGTTCGGTCTCACGCGTGAGAGAGTAAGGCAGATAAAGGAGAAGGCTATCCGCCGTCTGCGCCATACCTCACGCAGCAAGCTGTTGAAAGGATACCTGGGATAATATACAATTATTGTTAAGTATATATGTAGAGGCTGTCTCAAAGGGGCAGCCTCTCTTTTTTATCGGGACGTTGCATGCAACGTCTCTGCTTATTTGGTTAATTTTGTAACCAATGGATTTCAGACTCACTTCAGATTTTATACCCACCGGCGATCAGCCGGAGGCAATACGTCAGCTGACGGACGGCTTCAGGCAGGGTGTGCCGTTTCAGACCCTCCTGGGCGTAACAGGGTCAGGCAAGACATTCACAATTGCCAATGTCATTGAGCAGCTTCAGAGGCCGGTCCTGGTGCTTAGCCATAACAAGACACTGGCAGCACAGCTCTACGGTGAGTTCAGGCAGTTCTTTCCCGATAACGCAGTCGAGTATTTTGTTTCCTACTATGATTACTACCAGCCGGAAGCCTATCTGCCGGTGACTGACACCTATATCGAAAAAGATCTTGCCATCAATGATGAGCTCGAGAAACTGCGTCTGAGCGCCACCTCCTCACTGCTCTCCGGCCGGCGTGATGTCATTGTGGTCTCCTCTGTCTCATGCCTTTTCGGAATAGGCAATCCTGACGACTTCAGGTCGAATACGGTGCATGTGATACAGGGTAAGAAAATGGGCCGCAATGTGTTATTGAGAAAGCTTGTTGACAGCCTCTATGCACGTAATGAGATCGAATTCAAACACGGCACTTTCAGGGTGAGGGGAGACACTGTGGATGTCTTTCCGGCCTATGCCGATATAGGTCTGAAGATAGTGTTCTTCGGTGATGAGATAGAAGAGATATCAACCTTTGATCCGCTCAGCGGTAACCGCAGGGACGAGCTGAAGGAGTATGTTATCTATCCCGCAAACCTCTTCGTGACTACCCGTGAACGGATCAACCAGGCTGTAAGCATGATACAGGATGACATGGTGCTGCAGTCGAAGCACTTCAGGGATACCGGAAGGCCTGAGGAGGCTAAGCGCATTGAGCAGAGGGTGCAGTATGATCTCGAGATGATAAAGGAGCTGGGTTACTGCAGCGGCATTGAGAACTACTCACGCTACTTTGACGGCAGGGAGCCGGGTACCAGGCCTTTCTGCCTGATCGATTGCTTCCAGAAGGATTTCATCACAGTGATTGACGAGAGTCATGTCACCGTACCGCAGATACGTGCCATGTACGGCGGTGATCACTCGCGCAAGCAAACACTGGTGGAGTACGGTTTCCGTCTTCCCTCAGCCCTTGACAACAGGCCGCTGCACCTTGAGGAGTTCGAGTCGCTGACAGGCCAGACGATCTACATGAGTGCCACCCCTGCAGATTATGAGATGCAGAAGAGCGAAGGGATCTACGTTGATCAGGTCATCCGTCCGACGGGACTGCTCGATCCACCCATAGACGTCAGGCCCAGCCGTAACCAGGTTGATGACCTGATGGAGGAGATACGGCACCGTTCAGCGGCAGGAGAGAGGGTCCTGGTCACTACCATGACAAAGCGGATGGCGGAGGAGCTGAATACATATCTCGGCCGGTTTGATATTAAATGCCGGTACATTCATTCTGACGTGGAGACGCTGGAACGTGTCGCGATACTTGAAGGGTTGAGGTCAGGGGAGTTTGATGTGCTGGTGGGGGTGAACCTGCTGCGTGAAGGACTTGATCTGCCCGAAGTGTCGCTGGTGGCTATTCTTGATGCCGACAAGGAAGGCTTTCTGCGGTCAGGAAGGGCGCTGACGCAGACAGCAGGACGTGCCGCAAGAAACCTAAACGGACTCGTGGTAATGTATGCCGACAAGATAACACGGGCGATGAGGGAGACCATCGACGAGACAAACAGACGCCGTGCAAAACAGACACTGTACAACGAGGAGATGGGCATAACACCCCGCCAGATAGTGAGGAAGAGCGGAACAATGCTGATTGGTCTCGGCCGCAAGGGTGAACCTGTCAGGGCATATACCGGTCCTGAGACAATTGATATGGCAGCTGACCCGGTGATAAAATACATGTCGAAGGAGGACCTTGAGAAGGCTGTGGAGAAGACACGCAAGGCAATGGAGAAGGCAGCGGCAGCACTTGACTTTGTTGAAGCCGCCCGGCTGCGTGATGAGATCGAGGGGATACGGCGCCTGATCCAGGGCAAGATGAACAATAGAACAACCGAACTGAGAGTTATATTAAGACCGAGAACAGATAACAGATAACAGACAACAACAAATGAAGAGGATCCTTCCATATCTGCTTCTACTGCTGCTGGCGTTTACAGGGTGCGGGCATGAACCTGAGCCCGCAGATCCCGGTAATGTGATCATTCTTATGTACCACCGTATATACTGCCGGTGAGCCTGACGAACCTGTATGAGCGCAGCGTTGCTGATTTGGAGGGTGACCTGAAATGGCTGAATGACAACAATGTCACTGTCATCGATTTTACGGAGCTGGCAAAAATAGTATCGGGGGAGAAAAAACTTACTTCAGACGCTGCCATCATCACCTTCGATGACGGAGACCACTCGGGGTACACGCTGGCATTGCCGTTGCTGAAACAGTACGGGATGAAAGCCACATTCTTTCTGTGGACCTCGAAGATCGGGCATGAATTCATTCCTGACATGGGATGAGGTGGAGCTCATAAGTCATTATATGGACAGTAACGGAGAGAACCCGTATTGCGTTCGGCTCTCACACTGCGTCGCACCAGTATCTTCTTGCAAAGAAGTCGGCTTTGGGTGCAGGCGCTGCTTATGATGCATACCTCGATGAGGAGCTTGGCGGATCAAAACGGCTTATTGAGTCACATGCAAATGGCAGTGTAACTGCATTGGCCCTTCCCTTTGGCGATGGTGCAGGTGATCCGGATATTATCGCCGGAGCTCAGCGTAACGGATACTTATACATACGCACCTCAGAACGCAACGTGACCGGCTCGTCAGCTACCGACCTCTACCGCCTCCCCAGCCTGCCGATACTTGATGATACTGATCCGGAGCAAATAGGTGATTATCTGGACAGATAAACAATCAGGTTTTCGTATTTTAGCAGTCAAAAGTTTACAGTTATGAATAAAGAATCCGAAAAGGATTGCTGCCGCTACAGGTCACATCCATGGCATGGCATTGACATTGGGGAGAATGCCCCCGGAACAGTCATGACATACGTTGAGATGGTGCCTACCGATACCGTTAAGTATGAAATGGACAAACCTTCAGGTTATTTAAGACTTGACAGGCCGCAGAGGTTCTCGAATGTAGTACCTGCCTTGTATGGCTTCATACCCCGCACACTCACCGGTACTGATGTTGCCCTGCGCTGTATGGAGCGCACAGGACTAAATGGTATCAGGGGCGACGGAGATGCGATGGATATCTGTATTCTGACAGAGAAAGACATTACTCACGGTGATATTCTTGTGCTGGCACGGCCGATCGGAGGTTTTCGAATGATCGACGGCAACGAAGCCGACGACAAGATCATTGCCGTCCTCGACAATGACGCTGTCTACGGCGGATACAACGATATAGCCGATTGCCCTCCGGTAGCCATTGAAAGGTTAAAACATTACTTCCTTACTTATAAAGACCTGCCGGGAGAGAAGCGACATGTTTCCATTGAGGAAATTTATGACAGGGAAGAGGCACTGGAAGTAGTCAGGCGGTCAATGACTGATTATAACATCGCTTTTCCTCAGTACCGGACACAGCGCCCTCAGCAAAACAGTAAGCATTATCTTATTTGATAAAAAGTCGTTTGTCGAACAGAAATGGCTCTGTCCTGACTACTCTGACTTTTGCTGCTGATTTGTGTTTTGGATTGATAAGGAAATTATATTCACCCTGAACAACGACGGAGGGAACCTTCAGTACCAGGAATTTGCCTTCCCGTACAAAGCTGTCGCCCAGCTTCTGGGTCGAACCGGGATGCGGAAACGACCGCCAGTCGGCCGGAAGGTCCTTGATGTCGGCCTCCTTTATAGAATCATCGGGTATTTCTATTGTCCCCAGTTCATAATCGACCGGTAATATTCCCAGCGGCACATGCACTGCCACCTCAGCTGTACAAAGGGCACGACTGGTGCTTGTATAGATCATGGCAACCCCCTTGCTGTTCCAGCGGCCCCCTGCCTTTTCAGCTCCTTTGCCCGTAAGGTCGGCAGAATATTTCGACTTGCTGAGTCTGTAGACGATCATGCCAGAATACCGTGTTCAATGCGGGTCAGCTCGTCCTTTAAAAGATCTATTCCAAAGCTGCTGTCAAGCATTTCCTTTGGTTTTACATTGCCGATCGACAGGTTTTCCGTGTTCAGCCACAGGTTGAATTTCTTCTCGTCTCCGAAGACCTCCCTGCCGTACCTTATCAGCAGGGTAACCTGGACTATCTTTTCTGACTGCAGCGTATCGAAGGCTCTTTTATCTTTTTTGTACCGCTGGAGTGTTCGTTCTGAAAGGTCAAGTATGTCTGACCATTCCTTCAGGGTCAAAGGGACATTCTTTACAGCATTGGTGAAACTGTTATACCCAATTCCCTTACGTACTTCCCTGATGACATATAATATTGTATTGTCATCGACATTGTCCATTGATAGATCGGGTAGAAGTGATAAAGCTTTTGCCATGACTGATTTATTTTTTCAAATATACGAAATATGTCAATATATTTACGACAAGTGTCGTAATATTGATGAATTATATTATTATGGCTACATTAAACCGGGCCAGGCCAGGTTATTTATGTCAGGAAGTTTGCCAATTCAGGGCACCGGAATAATACCGGTAATGGAGACCGGGAAGGGAAAGACCTCAATTACGCTTCGGGAAAATGTCAATTTCGGGAATTCGGTGACGAACGAACGAATAAGTTGATAATCGTACTTTAGTTTTTGATGAAAGGTGCAATAGATTAGGGCTGCAATCTTTATTTTTGGGATATGTTTATTAATTAACAGGTTACATATTTCTTATAGTGAGGGAAGATTGGTTATGAACGATTTTAGAAACTTGACAATTGAGAAAACGCTTAAAACGCCTCAGATAGAGCTGAATTATTCAAGCGGTGAACTCAGGCTGGATGGTAAATCCCTGCCCGAGCATGCAGGAAAGATCTATGAGCCTGTGCTGAACTGGGTTAATAGGTATGTTCTTGATCCGAAACCTGTAACGAATCTGAGGCTTAGCCTTGAGTATTTCAATACATCCTCCCTGTTGTGGATCTCAAAAATTGTCAAGGCACTGACAAGAATAAATAATGAAGAGTACCAGTTACTGGTCCATATTTACATTCCCCTTGAAGAGTATGATGACATGAAAACGCTGACTGAAGCCAAGGATGCCTTCAGTCCGATCACCGATCTTCTTCAGGATGCCATACCCAGTGTGAGGCTGAAGCTTTATGCCACCGATCAGGCATCACAGGTTGTCAGGGATGCGCTGGTTTTGTTTTAGCAGCTGACTGTTATATTAGTTTTTTTAACTGCCCCCGGAGATACAAACCGGGGTTTTTACTAATCTTTGCACAAACAGGAAGCCTGTGATCACTGTCAGTCATACTCATTCATTCAAAAATATCGGCCGTACAATCTTCGCACCTTTCAGTTTAAGGAGAGACCTCCTCTTCTTTTTTATCTTCTTCATCTGCCTGACTGAGAATGCTGAAGCGCAGATTCAGTACAATCTCAATTCGACCTATAAGTATCTGAAGGGTTCATCTGCCTCCACCCTTGCCGGTAACTGGATGACAGAGGCCTTCGATGATTCAGGCTGGAGTTCAGGAAAAGCTCCCTTCCGTTACGGAGACGGCACCGGGGGCACACTGCTTGGAGATATGCTGAGCTCTTATACGACACTCTACCTGCGCTCAACATTTAATGCATTTTCGATTGACAGGATAAAGGAAATCACCCTGACGACAGACTATGACGACGGTTTTGTAATATGGATCAACGGTGTTGAGGCTTTGCGACAGAATGCACCTGCCGCCCTGACATCTGCCTCACTGGCTACTGTCAGCCATGAATCGGGCACGGTGGTTACATTTAAACTGGACTCTTCTGATGTTCACCTGGAAGAAGGTGAAAACCTGCTTTGTATCCAGGGACTGAATGTTGCACTTAACAGCACCGATTTTTATTTCGATATGGGGATCAGCGCTTCGCTATCGCTGCCGGAAGTTTCAGATTCACTGAAAATTACATTTGACCATGAGGCAGGATTTTATAGCGATCCTTTTACACTGGAGCTTCAGACAGACGCTGCCGGGCACAATATTGTCTATACACTGGATGGCAGTAATCCGCAGACATCAGCTACCGCAGTGCAGGGTGGTTCATCTGCCTCAATATCAGTTGACCCTGAAAGTACGGCAGGAAGGGCAAAAACACCGGTCTTCATCGTGCGTGCCTCATTGGCAGCGGAAGGATTTGCACCTTCGAGACCGGTGACAAAATCATTCATTTTCCTTGATGAAGTCATAACGCAGGGTCATCCCGGAGGCGACTGGCCGACATCTTCGGTAAACGGCCAGGTTATTGACCTGGCAATGGACAGCGATGTTGTGAACGATCCGAGATACAGTTCACAGATGGAAGAGAGCCTGCTCGAAATACCGACAATTTCCCTGGTGACAGATAATGCTGATATGTTCAGTTCTTCCTCAGGAATTTACGTAAATGCCTATTCACACGGTGAACAGTGGGAGCGTGAGTGCTCCGTCGAACTGATCAATCCTGACAAATCCCAGGGGTTTCAGGTCAATGCTGGAGTGCGCATCCGTGGTGGCTACAGCCGCCAGGGCAGATAATCCAAAACATGCGTTCCGCCTGTTTTTCAGGAAGGAATACGGTCCGGGCAAACTCGTTTATCCTCTTTTTGGAGACGAGGGCGCTTCGGAATTTGATAAGATCGATCTGCGGACAGAGCAGAATTATTCATGGAGCCTGGACGGCGATACGCATAACACCTTCCTGAGAGACATTTTTTCGCGTGATGCTGCAGCGCGATATGGGTCAGCCCTACACCCGCGGAAGATATTATCACCTGTATCTCAACGGGATGTACTGGGGACTGTTCCAGACAGAAGAGCGTCCGGAGGCTGATTATGCAGAAACCTATTTTGGCGGTGACGATGAAGATTACGATGTCATCAAAGTATCTGTTGAAGGCTGGCCATATTTTAACGAGGCTACCGACGGTACAATGGATCCGTGGCAGGATCTGCTGGAATAAATGCAGCAGGGGTTTTACATCGAATGCAGATTATTTTGCGCTGGAGGGGAAAGACCAGTACGGTAAACCGGTGAAGAACACCAGGGTGTTTGTCGATATAGATAACCTGATAGATTACATGATGGTGATTTTTTATACAGGTAATGTCGATGCCCCGGTATCTGCATTTAATTCGAACGGTATGGCCAATAATTATTATGCCATTTCCAACAGGGAAAACAAGGGAAAAGGATTTGTTTTTATCGCCCACGATTCGGAGCATTCAATGTTCATTGATCCGATTTACGTTCACAACGGTTTATATGAGAACCGGGTGACAATCAATGATCCTGCCATGACCGTGATCGGGCATAAACAATTTTCAGCCCCAGTGGCTGCATCAGAAATTACTCGCAAATCCTGAATACCGCTTACGCTTTGCAGACAGGGCTTACCGGCAGTTTTCAGCCGGAGGGGTATTCTCTCCTGAAAAATGTCTTGAAAGATTCCGGGTGCGGAAGGAACAGATCGATACGGCAATAATTGCCGAATCAGCACGCTGGGGTGATGCAAAGACTGTCATCCCGAGAAATAAAATCGATGACTGGTTGCCGGAACTGAATGATATCGAAAATAACTTCTTTCCGGTGCGTACCGGGATTGTAATTAACCAGTTAAAAGCGGCAGGACTATATGCTTCCCTTGAGCCGACGGTTATCAGGGAAAATGGAATCAGCACTTGACGGGAAACGTCATTTTCTCTTCCCCGATGGTCATATCGCTTGTCAATCCCAATACCCAGGGAGCGATATACTACACAACCGATGGCAGTGATCCGCGTGTTATTGGCGGAACTGTTTCTTCATCAGCCCTGTCAGGCCCCGAATAATACGACATTGAACATCTCTGCAACAACCGTTATTAAGTCGCGCATTGTCAACGGTCAGACATGGAGCACATTGAAAGAAATCAGTTTTTCTTCCGTCCGTTGAAGATTATTCAAACCTGAAAGTGACAGAGGTGCATTATCACCCTTCCGATCTGATTAACGGGACGGACACTGTTGACGGAAAGGACCTTGAGTTCCTGGAACTGAAAAATACGGGAAACAGTGCTGTCAACATCTCGGGAGTGACCATAGATACAGCAGTTTATTTTACTGTACCGGAAGGTGCGATACTGCCACCGAAAGCCTTTTATGTGGTTGCATCGAAACCCGGGAGTTTTTATGAATACTACGGAATGAATGCCAGCGGTAATTTTCAGGGGAACCTTTCCAATGCCGGCGAATTTATTCTCATTAATGACAGAAGCTGCCAGCAAAATACTGTCATTTTCATATCTCGGACGATTTTCCGTGGCCGGTAAGTGCCGACGGTGACGGAAATTCTCTTTCTGCAAATAAATCATTGCCAACCGGGGATCCGAATGATTACGGATACTGGAAAAGCTCGATAAAGATTGGCGGATCACCTTTTGCCGATGATGAGACCTCAACGTCTGCCGAAACGGTTCCGGATGATTTGAACCGGGGTCAGCTGGCAATCTATCCGAACCCGGCATCAGATGCTATATACATTCATATTGATGAGCAGGTACCGGGGACATTCACCCTGACGATAACCGATCTCGACGGGAATACATGTTCTTATCAGGGAAATTGAAAACGATTCTGGAGCTGATCCTTTCAGAAACAGGACTTGCTTCCGGGGTATACATTGTGACTGCTGAATACAAGGGTGTTTACAGGCGCGCCAAATTGGTATATTTACCATAGGAATAAATGAATATCATATGAAAAGGTTTCCCTTTTTGCTCTGATCCTGTTGTTAATATCTCTGAAGGGAGAAGCACAGAATATAACCATTCAGGTTAATGCCGGCGAAGGACGGTTACCGGTGTCGCCAGTTTCTTTACGGACGGAACAATAACTTTTCTGATAATTCCGTCGAATCCAACCATCCGCTGAAAACATTACTCTTTACAAGGAAGCCGGGCTCCGGTTTGCGCGTGAAAACGGAGGGAATAATGCCACAAAATATAACTGGCGCAGCAAGATATCGAGTCATCCGGACTGGTACAACAATGTTTATAGCCATAACTGGGACTTTGCATCACAGGACATACAGACCAGAATACCCGGGATGCAAACCATGTGGGCTTTCCAGTTGATAGGAAAAGTCGCAGCCAACAAAAACAACAATTTCAATGACTGGGGTTACAACGGCTCACAGTGGTGGAGCGGCGTTGCACAAAACCTTGCCGGAGGCGGCCAGGTCAACCCCGCCGGCGGCTCACAGGCACTTGTAAATGGAAATCCTGACCTCTACCTTAAGGCACTGGAATGCCGATTCAACAACCGCTATTCTTGATCATTGGTTTGGACAGGGCGGGTTAGGGCTGGACAAAAACAAATTCCTTTACTGGAGCATGGATAACGAACCGGAGATCTGGAACGGCACTCATGATGATGTAATGCCTTCACTGATTTCTGCTTCCGCATTTATGGATGCCTGTTTTGCAGTGGCAAAAAAAGCCCGTGAAAGATTTCCGGAAATCAGGCTGACAGGACCGGTGCCTGCAAACGAATGGCAATGGTACAAATGGGGTGATGAATCATTAATAATTGACGGAAAGTATTACTGCTGGCTTGAATACTTTATAAAAAGAGTGTCTGACGAACAAAAGAAAACAGGAATACGACTGCTCGATGTTCTGGATATCCACTGGTATCCGTCAGAATCCTCAAATGCGGATTTGGTACAGCTACACCGGGTTTTCTTTGATAAGACCTATGTATATCCCGGTGCAAACGGAGTGAAATCAATAAATGGCGGCTGGGATAATTCTCAAAACAAAGAGTATATATTTACAGAGGGTCAATGATTGGCTGCTCCAGTATTTTGGTGAGAATCATGGCATAACCATCGGTCTGACAGAAAATGACATAAACACGACCAATCCGAATATCATTTCGGTGGTTTATGCATCCATGCTTGGCACATTCGCCAATAACGGTGTTGAATTATTTACACCCTGGTCATGGAAGACCGGAATGTGGGAAACATTGCATCTTTTCAGCCGTTATGCAAAAACCATAAAAGTAAATACCTCCTCGAGCCTCGATGCCACTGTCTCGGGATATACCACCATCAGCGGAAACGTTGATTCAATGACAGTAATTCTGGTTAACCGCGATCTCAGTGCATCACGTACGGTTACTGTAAATATTTCCGGCTTTTCTGTCTCCAACGGAAGTTATAAAACCCTGGGACTATCCTCACTTACCTTCAGGTGAAACATTCATTTCGCACATTTCAAATGCCTTAAAAAGCAGTACTGTTGCTGTTTCAGGCAATTCGTTCAATATCACCCTGCCATCCCTTTCAACCACCGCTGTGATATTGACCGGAACCGGAACCGGTATTGAGCAGGATCCTCAGGATTTGTACAGTTCAGAACCGCTGAGCATATTCCCTAATCCTGCATCAGATGTCTTAAAGATCCATACTGATGATCAAATATCAGGGTATATCACTTTAAAACTGACTGATCTTGACGGGAATACTGTTTTGATCAGGGATATTGAAAACGATTCGCTGCTGAACCTTTCGGAAGCAGGACTTGCTCCCGGCGTATACATTGTGACTGCTGAATACCGGGGTGTGCGCCGGGTTGGCAAGCTGGTTTATACCGCAGGAAAATAAGAATTCAAATTTGTTTTTCAAAGCCTTTGCATGAAACACCTGTGCGGTACAGCCTGTCGTTGTGCGTGTGCCATGGAGGACCATCGGTGCCATCTCCTGATATACCTCTGAAGATAAATTGTCAGTATCTTTGATGTTGATACATATATCTGGCGGAATGAAAGCATTCTTTTACTGGTTGGTTTTTTTGACGAATATATTTTTCCTGAACAGTCAGGCAGATTGTCAAAGCGGAAATACTTTAAGGAGAATTGAGTATGATCTTTCAGCTCCCGACAAGGTATATGTTCTGCCTCCGGCTCTTTATGAAATATCAGGCATGACTGAAACGGATGCTTCAACGATTGCCTGCATCCAGGATGAACACGGAATATTTTTTTTCTATGATATAAATAAAAATCAGATAGTAAGGCAAATTGTCTTCGGGTCGGAGGGCGATTATGAAGATATAGCCCGGGTTGATAAAACACTTTATGTCATGCGCAGTGATGAATTACTGATCGAAGTTAAGGACTTCAACTCCGATAATTTTAAAAGCGCTTCATATTCAACCGGCATCCCCGGGAGGAATACCGAAGGCCTCTGTTATGACCGAAAGACTAACAGGCTCCTGATAGTTCCTAAAGAGATCCTCGGATGATAATCCGGAAAACAAAGGCAAACGGTTTATTTACGGTTTTGATCTTGGTTCAAAGAAACTGATTAAAGGTCCTGTTATCAGGCTTGATATACCGATCGATCGAAAAATTTGCCCTTGAAAACAAGATTAAAGTGCCTGTGAAAGGTAAGAAAGGGGAGAAGAAAAAACCTGATATAAAACTGAGGATCTCCGCAATAAGCATTCACCCGATATCGGACAGGTTATACGTGTTATCGGGTGCGGAAAGGCTTCTGCTGGTTTTTGATATGAATGGCAATATCGAGTACCTCGAAAGACTGGACAAAGATCTGTTTACACAACCTGAAGGGATCACCTTCATGAAGAACGGAGATATGTTTATTTCGAACGAAGGAAGGAAATCAGAAGCAACGCTAATCCGGTTCAACTATAATTTGTCCCTCTTGCCTGTTATGGAGCCTTTATAGAAGCAACCTTCCTTGTAAATAAGCATTGCACCGGGTTGATTATACATTATACCGGCATCAATTCCCAGGATTTTATTGTTAAAAAGTGATTTGATTTCCTTATGAGGGCTGTGTCCGACAACTATATGTGCTTTTTCATAGAAAGTCAGTATGGAATCCAGGCTGCTTTCGCTGAAAGTCGAATCTGTAAAATATCCCCTGTACCATAAAGGACCTTTGTCTCCTGCCAGGAAATCCAGTTCTTCATTCTCTCCGGCCGACCATATGTCCTTTCCAACAATACTGTCAGCAAAATACCTGGTTGATTTGTCTGATATTCAGATTTCTGTGAACCAATTCAGGAGAAATTCCTCCGTGAACAAATATGATATCGTTTATTGTAATCATTACCGGTTTGGAGCGCAGCCATTTACCCAGAATGGAGTTTGCGGAGTACAGACCCGGAATAATTTATTCCGGAAATTGCTTCGACATTCCTGTATTTTTGATTAATGTACCTCAGGTCTCCATCAAGGACCATCATCTCATGGTTTCCAAGTATAAAGTGAACCATCCCGCCGGCTTTTGCAGCCTGTTTCTCCAGGCTGAAAAGATGCCATAGGATTTCTGTGACCATATCACCTCTGTCGAAAGCGTCACCAAGATAAACCAGATGTCCCTTGCCGAATTTCCAGTTCAGGTTCTTGTCGATAATCCCGTTTGACTATCAGCTGATTCAGGTAAATGTCGTATTGCCCGTGAACATCTGTTATAACAGCAATACTGTCAACCCGTTTGAAACTCTGGTGAAAGTCAGGTTTTTGGCTGAATACATTTATGAGTTGCTTATAATCAGATGATTGATGTGGGGAAATTTTTATTTTAGAACGGTCTCCGGGCAAAAGATATTCCTCTCTGAGCAGGCTGTTCTCAATCCACAGGACTTTTAGAGTATCATTCAGATTGAAAATATAGGGGCCATCATTAACCGGAAGGCTGTCTCTTCCTTCTGACAATATATTCTGCAGACAGAATCGGATTAAAAAATAAGCAGATTAACAGGTATAGCAGTTGCCTCTTCATGCCGGACTATTATAAATAAAATGATTAAACATATAAGGAATACAATCTGACTACCTCATTTTGTTCGGGAAAGTTAATATTTCTTCCGGGACTTGATACCGGCAGGATTTCTTATTCATTCCAGGGGAAAACACCTAAGTCAACCGGGAATAGTTGGTTGTCTGCAGTTGAATTCATTAAGGGAATTAAAGGTGATTATTTATAAAATTATTAATCATGAACATAGTGAGATAATTTATTGTTATGCTATTGACTTGGGTGACAACATTTCATACATTTACTGTAAATAAAAGAAAATCAGGCCTCAGGCCGGATAATTATCTGTTCAGTTAGCTCTATGAAAAGCAGGATTTTCTTCGGAATTATGTAATCGTTTTTCTTGTTTTATCTCTTTTTTTTCAGAACAGTATCTCCGTTGCCCAATCCTTAATCCGGGATACATCAAATTCCCAGTTTCGGACTCTTTGAAAACGAAGCGCCACTGGAGATAACCCTCAGTTCGAAT
>CAVSSR010000009.1:0-220060 GCA_963730615.1 uncultured Bacteroidales bacterium
TAACTGTGACCCGGATGTAACGAACATAGTTAAGGTATCTGGAGCATACATACCGGAGCTACCTGTCCACAGGCAGGTACATACACAAATACCTGGACTGTATCGGATGCCTGCGGCAATGCAGTGCAGTGTACACGCAGACAATCACCATTATAGATACTACCTCACCGACGTGGACCACAGCAGCCAATGCACTTGATGTTACCCTTGAGTGCAGTGACGTTGCAGGACTGACAGCGGCACAGGGGATGTTCCCGGTGGCGACTGATAACTGTGACACGGATGTAACGAACATAGTTAAGGTATCTGGAGCATACATACCGGGTGCTACCTGTCCCGAGGCAGGCAGTTACACGAACACCTGGACGGTAACAGATGCATGCGGAAACGTGAGTGCAGTGTACACGCAGACAATCACCATTATAGATACTACCTCACCGACGTGGACCACAGCAGCCAATGCACTTGATGTAACTCTTGAGTGCAGTGACGGAGCAGGACTGACAGCGGCACAGGGGATGTTCCCGGTGGCAACGGATAACTGTGACACGGATGTCACGAACATAGTCAAGGTAACGGGAGCATACATACCGGGTGCTACCTGTCCCGAGGCAGGTAGTTACACGAACACCTGGACGGTAACAGATGCATGCGGTAATGTTAGTGCAGTGTACACGCAGACAATCACCATTATAGATACTACCTCACCGACGTGGACCACAGCAGCCAATGCACTTGATGTTACTCTTGAGTGCAGTGACGGAGCAGGACTGACGGCGGCACAGGGGATGTTCCCGGTGGCAACGGATAACTGTGACCCGGATGTAACGAACATAGTTAAGGTATCGGGAGCATACATACCGGGTGCTACCTGTCCCGAGGCAGGTAGTTACACGAACACCTGGACGGTAACAGATGCATGCGGTAATGTTAGTGCAGTGTACACGCAGACAATCACCATTATAGATACCACCTCACCGACGTGGACAACAGCAGCCAATGCACTTGATGTTACCCTTGAGTGCAGTGACGTTGCAGGACTGACGGCGGCACAGGGGATGTTCCCGGTGGCAACGGATAACTGTGACCCGGATGTAACGAACATAGTTAAGGTATCTGGAGCATACATACCGGGTGCTACCTGTCCCGAGGCAGGGAGCTACACGAACACCTGGACGGTAACAGATGCATGCGGTAATGTTAGTGCAGTGTACACGCAGACAATCACCATTATAGATACTACCTCACCGACGTGGACCACAGCAGCCAATGCACTTGATGTTACTCTTGAGTGCAGTGACGGAGCAGGACTGACGGCGGCACAGGGGATGTTCCCGGTGGCAACGGATAACTGTGACCCGGATGTCACGAACATAGTTAAGGTATCTGGAGCATACATACCGGGAGCTACCTGTCCCGAGGCAGGTAGTTACACGAACACCTGGACGGTAACAGATGCATGCGGTAATGTTAGTGCAGTGTACACGCAGACAATCACCATTATAGATACTACCTCACCGACGTGGACCACAGCAGCCAATGCACTTGATGTTACCCTTGAGTGCAATGACGTTGCAGGACTGACGGCGGCACAGGGGATGTTCCCGGTGGCAACTGATAACTGTGACACGGATGTAACAAATATTATTAAAACTTCGGTTGGTCTAGTAAATACCTGGACGGTAACAGACGCATGCGGTAATGTAAGTGCAGTCTATACACAGACGATAACTATTGAAGACACTACCCCACCGACCTGGACTACCGCAGCCAATGCACTTGATGTAACGCTTGAATGCAGTGACGGAGCAGGACTTGCCACGGCACAGGGGATGTTCCCGGTGGCAACGGATAACTGTGACACGGATGTAACAAACATAGTAAAGACTGCAGGTGTATATGTTGCTGGAACTACATGCCCTGAAGCGGGGTCATATACAAACACATGGATTGTTTCTGATGACGCTGGTAATACAAGTTTGACCTATACTCAGACGATAACGATCATTGACACTACCTCACCGACGTGGACTACAGCAGCCAATGCACTTGATGTAACACTTGAGTGCAGTGACGGCGCAGGACTGACAGCAGCACAGGGGCTGTTCCCGGTGGCAACGGATAACTGTGACCCGGATGTAACGAACATCGGTAAGGTACGGGAGCATTACATGCCGGGGCTACCTGTCCCGAGGCAGGTACCTACACCAATACCTGGACTGTAACGGATGCATGCGGCAATGTTAGTGCAGTTTACACGCAGACAATCACGATCATAGATACCACGGCACCGACGTGGACCACAGCAGCCAATGCACTTGATGTTACTCTTGAGTGCAGTGACGCAGCAGGACTGACAGCAGCACAGGGGATGTTCCCGGTGGCAACGGATAACTGTGACCCGGATGTAACGAACATAGTTAAGGTATCTGGAGCATACATACCGGGAGCTACCTGTCCCGAGGCAGGTAGTTACACGAACACCTGGACGGTAACAGATGCATGCGGTAATGTTAGTGCAGTGTACACGCAGACAATCACCATTATAGATACCACCTCACCGACGTGGACCACAGCAGCCAATGCACTTGATGTAACTCTTGAGTGCAGTGACGGAGCAGGACTGACAGCAGCACAGGGGATGTTCCCGGTGGCAACGGATAACTGTGACCCGGATGTAACGAACATAGTTAAGGTATCGGGAGCATACATACCGGGGGCAACCTGTCCCGAGGCAGGTAGTTACACGAACACCTGGACGGTAACAGATGCATGCGGCAACGTTAGTGCAGTGTACACGCAGACAATCACCATTATAGATACTACCTCACCGACGTGGACCACAGCAGCCAATGCACTTGATGTTACCCTTGAGTGCAGTGACGCAGCAGGACTGACAGCAGCACAGGGGATGTTCCCAGTGGCAACGGATAACTGTGACACTGATGTAACAAATATTATTAAAGCTTCGGTTGGTCTAGTAAACACCTGGACAGTAACAGATGCCTGTGGCAATGTAAGTGCAGTCTATACACAGACAATAACCATGATAGACACTACCCCACCGACGTGGACCACAGCAGCCAATGCACTTGATGTAACGCTTGAGTGCAGTGACGCAGCAGGACTTGACAGCGGCACAGGCGATGTTCCCGGTGGCAACGGATAACTGTGACACTGATGTAACAAACATAGTAAAGACTACAGGTGTATATATTGCCGGAACTACATGTCCTGAGGCGGGGTCATATACAAACACATGGATCGTTTCTGATGACAGTGGTAATGCAAGTCTGACTTACACACAGACGATAACGATCATAGACACTACCGCACCGACGTGGACCACAGCAGCCAATGCACTTGATGTAACCCTTGAGTGCAGTGACGCAGCAGGACTGACAGCAGCACAGGGGATGTTCCCGGTGGCAACGGATAACTGTGATCCGGATGTAACGAACATAGTTAAGGTATCGGGAGCATACATACCGGGAGCAACCTGTCCTGAGGCAGGAGCTACACGAACACCTGGACGGTAACAGATGCATGCGGCAATGTAAGTGCAGTCTACACGCAGACAATCACCATTATAGACACTACGGCACCGACGTGGACCACAGCAGCCAATGCACTTGATGTAACCCTTGAGTGCAGTGACGCAGCAGGACTGACAGCAGCACAGGGGATGTTCCCGGTGGCAACGGATAACTGTGACCCGGATGTAACGAACATAGTCAAGGTATCGGGAGCATACATACCGGGGGCTACCTGTCCAGAGGCAGGGAGCTACACGAACACCTGGACGGTAACAGATGCATGCGGTAATGTAAGTGCAGTCTACACGCAGACGATCACCATTATAGACACTACCGCACCGACGTGGACCACAGCAGCCAATGCACTTGATGTAACCCTTGAGTGCAGTGACGCAGCAGGACTGACAGCGGCACAGGGGATGTTCCCGGTGGCAACGGATAACTGTGACCCGGATGTCACGAACATAGTCAAGGTATCGGGAGCATACATACCGGGGCTACCTGTCCCGAGGCAGGAAGTTACACGAACACCTGGACAGTAACAGATGCATGTGGCAATGTCAGTGCAGTATACACACAGACGATCACCATTATAGATACTACCGCACCGACGTGGACCACAGCAGCCAATGCACTTGATGTAACCCTTGAGTGCAGTGACGGAGCAGGACTGACAGCAGCACAGGGGATGTTCCCGGTGGCAACGGATAACTGTGACCCGGATGTCACGAACATAGTCAAGGTATCGGGAGCATACATACCGGGGGCAACCTGTCCCGAGGCAGGCAGTTACACGAACACCTGGACGGTAACAGATGCATGTGGCAATGTTAGTGCAGTGTACACGCAGACAATCACCATTATAGATACTACCTCACCGACGTGGACCACAGCAGCCAATGCACTTGATGTAACCCTTGAGTGCAGTGACGCAGCAGGACTGACAGCAGCACAGGGGATGTTCCCGGTGGCAACGGATAACTGTGACCCGGATGTCACGAACATAGTCAAGGTATCGGGAGCATACATACCGGGGGCTACCTGTCCCGAGGCAGGGAGCTACACGAACACCTGGACGGTAACAGATGCATGCGGCAATGTTAGTGCAGTGTACACACAGACAATCACCATTATAGATACTACCGCACCGACGTGGACCACAGCAGCCAATGCACTTGATGTAACCCTTGAGTGCAGTGACGCAGCAGGACTGACGGCGGCACAGGGGATGTTCCCGGTGGCAACGGATAACTGTGACACGGATGTCACGAACATAGTGAAGGTATCGGGAGCATACATACCGGGGGCTACCTGTCCCGAGGCAGGGAGTTACACGAACACCTGGACGGTAACAGATGCATGTGGCAATGTAAGTGCAGTCTACACACAGACAATAACCATTATAGATACTACCTCACCGACGTGGACCACAGCAGCCAATGCACTTGATGTAACCCTTGAGTGCAGTGACGCAGCAGGACTGACAGCAGCACAGGGGATGTTCCCGGTGGCAACGGATAACTGTGACCCGGATGTCACGAACATAGTTAAGGTATCGGGAGCATACGTACCGGGAGCTACCTGTCCCGAGGCAGGGAGCTACACGAACACCTGGACAGTAACAGATGCATGCGGTAATGTCAGTGCAGTATACACGCAGACAATCACCATTATAGATACCACCTCACCGACGTGGACCACAGCAGCCAATGCACTTGATGTAACCCTTGAGTGCAGTGACGCAGCAGGACTGACAGCAGCACAGGCGATGTTCCCGGTGGCAACGGATAACTGTGACCCGGATGTAACGAACATAGTCAAGGTATCGGGAGCATACATACCGGGGGCAACCTGTCCCGAGGCAGGGAGCTACACGAACACCTGGACAGTAACAGATGCATGCGGCAATGTCAGTGCAGTCTACACACAGACAATCACCATTATAGACACCACCGCACCGACGTGGACCACAGCAGCCAATAGCACTTGATGTAACCCTTGAGTGCAGTGACGCAGCAGGACTTGACAGCGGCACAGGCGATGTTCCCGGTGGCAACGGATAACTGTGACCCGGATGTAACGAACATAGTCAAGGTATCGGGAGCATACATACCGGGGGCAACCTGTCCCGAGGCAGGGAGCTACACGAACACCTGGACAGTAACAGATGCATGCGGTAATGTCAGTGCAGTCTACACACAGACAATCACGATTATAGACACCACGGCACCGACGTGGACCACAGCAGCCAATGCACTTGATGTAACCCTTGAGTGCAGTGACGCAGCAGGACTGACGGCGGCACAGGCGATGTTCCCGGTGGCAACGGATAACTGTGACCCGGATGTCACGAACATAGTCAAGGTATCGGGAGCATACATACCGGGGGCTACCTGTCCCGAGGCAGGGAGCTACACGAACACCTGGACAGTAACAGATGCATGCGGCAATGTCAGTGCAGTCTACACACAGACAATCACCATTATAGACACCACGGCACCGACGTGGACCACAGCAGCCAATGCACTTGATGTAACCCTTGAGTGCAGTGACGCAGCAGGACTGACAGCGGCACAGGCGATGTTCCCGGTGGCAACGGATAACTGTGACCCGGATGTCACGAACATAGTCAAGGTATCGGGAGCATACATACCGGGGGCAACCTGTCCCGAGGCAGGGAGTTACACGAACACCTGGACAGTAACTGATGCATGCGGCAATGTCAGTGCAGTCTACACGCAGACAATCACCATTATAGATACCACGGCACCGACGTGGACCACAGCAGCCAATGCACTTGATGTAACCCTTGAGTGCAGTGACGCAGCAGGACTTGCAGCGGCACAGGGGATGTTCCCGGTGGCAACGGATAACTGTGACCCGGATGTCACGAACATAGTCAAGGTATCGGGAGCATACATACCGGGGGCTACCTGTCCCGAGGCAGGGAGCTACACGAACACCTGGACAGTAACAGATGCATGCGGTAATGTCAGTGCAGTCTACACACAGACAATCACCATTATAGATACTACCGCACCGACGTGGACAACAGCAGCCAATGCACTTGATGTAACCCTTGAGTGCAGTGACGCAGCAGGACTTGACAGCGGCACAGGCGATGTTCCCGGTGGCAACGGATAACTGTGACCCGGATGTAACGAACATAGTCAAGGTATCGGGAGCATACATACCGGGGGCTACCTGTCCCGAGGCAGGTAGCTACACGAACACCTGGACGGTAACAGATGCCTGCGGTAATGTTAGTGCAGTGTACACGCAGACGATAACGATCATTGATACCACGGCACCAACATTTACGGTTCCTGATGATATTACTATCTGCCGTGACATCACAGGCGCTTATGATCGCGATCCTTCAAATACGGGTGACGTGACTGATGAGGCAGACAACTGTGACACATCTCTTGATGCAGCATATAGCGACTCTGATGTTGCAATGGGAACTGTAACAGTCGTCGGGTATATTACCAGAACATGGACACTTTCAGACGATTGCGGAAATACAACAGTACAATATCAGACTATCTGGGTTCAGCCTGTGCCTCATATTTCTGTCGAAGTACCAGACACTCTCTTCTGTAACGGATCAACAATCAATTTCACAATTGATTCCCTGGTTACATCAAGGGGTGAGGTAATGTATAACCTTGACGTAACCTATCCGGGAGTTGTCACAGGTACTCTGACTGACGGATCGAGGCAGGTAATCAATATCTCTGATACGCTGACCAACAACTCAGATTCCCACCAGACTGTCACATACAGATTTTCACCGTACATCCAGGGCAAACCGGGAGATCCGACATGCTCTAATGGTATAGATACAACAATTGTAATTCACCTTGAGCCTACAGCCAAAGTAACTCCGGCCCTGACAAATGATGAACTGTGCAATGGCGACATCGTTAATATTACATTGTCTACAGTCACGGTGCCATATCAAGGTATAGAGTTCAATGTTGACGCACAGAACAATGATCCTGAAATAACGGGTTACACAGACAGAACAGGATTAATTGTTACGGATATAATAACCGAATCTCTTACCAACACCGGAGATACGGCGAGACTTGTACTGTATGTCATTTCACCGGTTACACTGGATGTCCTTGGAAACCAGAAATGTATTGGGATAATTGACACTGTGGAAGTCTGGGTCAACCCCACTCCAAGGGTCATCCCTGTGAATGATGCAACCCATATTTGTGACCAGGGTATTACAAGTATAACACTGACATCACCCACAGTGATGACCTCGGGAGTGATAGAATTTAATTACGCAATTACAGTGCCACTGCACCTCCTGCAGTTGTGGCAGGCAACAGGGCATCAGCATTCAGCCAGCTTGAAGGAACACAGCTGCAATTCACCTACACCAATGAGAGCGATACCATGCAGTCGGTCTTCTACCGCATTGTGCCAAAAGTGGTTGGACTCCCATGCGCATACGGCGATTCGGTCATCACAGAAGTGAAAATACACCCGAGGCCTCTCAGGGATCTGGAGATAAGGGATTCCATCACCTGCGACGGAGGTCAGAACGGAACACTTGAAGTAATACATGCAAGAGGACTCGACCCGCTATGGGTGGAATGGACTGGTCCTGACTTCTGGGAAGCAGAAGGAAATAATATGTTCATTGTCAGCGAGAGGCGGCAGGGGTATTATACGGCCACTGTGACCGACAGCCTTGGTTGCACTAACGCCGACTTCCTTAATCTTACGGAGCCCAGTACGGAAGTGGCATTTTATTTCGACAATTTTATTTCATGCCCAGGGGCAAATGATGCAAGGATAGGACTTGCACTGACCGACGGGCTGGCACCTCCTTATTATTACTACATTGTCTGGAATATGACAGATACCCTGTACCAGGGATCCTTGCCTCCGTTAGCCTCACCCCCTGACTTCATATATATTGACGATGTGAAACCAGGAGAATATCTGCTCATTGTAGAGGACGGGAACGGATGTAAGGAAACTGAACTCCGCACGCTTCATGATGCAGCGTCTGCAACTGTCAGTTTATCCAAATCTCAATACTCGGGCTACAATATTTCCTGTGAAGGATACGCTGATGGCTCCTTATGGGTAAGCAGGATAAGAAGTTACTACATGAACGGTACTGACTCAGTCTTTGTTGCCAGAGGTCCTTATACCTATCAATGGACAACAGCAGACGGGACGATTCCGGGCAGCACGACTGACAGCCTTATTGTTGGTATAACTGCCGGTACGTATGATCTTACGGTAACAGATGTAAACGGATGCGTATTCCATTTCAGCGAAACATTGACTGAACCTGACGGCATTGACATGACAGGCGAGAGCCTGTCTCAAACTGCATACGGTAACTTCAACATCACATGCTTCGGGAGGAATGACGGGTTTATCAACCTCGAGTTTGACGGCGGCGCCGGTGCTTATACATATGACTGGTACGAGTATCCTGCCGGCGCAATTTCAAACAGGACTGTTGAGGATCAGACAGGACTTATAGCCGGGATGTACCGGTTGCGAGTTACCGATGCTAATTCATGCCAGAGGTTATACAACTGGGATCTTACTGAGCCGGATTCTGTCGGTATTGCAGTCATCACTTCAAAAACCGGGGATTTATTATATGAAATCGGATGTAATGGTGCTGACGGATGGATTGATATCACTGTTACCGGAGGAAGCGAAACTGAACCTTACGGTTTTCTATGGAAAGGAATTACTGACCCTGCCTATGTGAGCACAACGGAAGATCAATCAGCGATCAAAGCCGGAGTTTACAGGGTATATGTAACTGATGCCAACGGTTGTACGACTGACCGTGGCCTCTCTCTTTCAGAGCCCTTACCTTTGGATCTCTCCCTCAGCGTCTCAAACATAACCTGCCTGACTGCACCGGCATACAATGACGGGGCAATAGATCTTACTGTCACCGGCGGCAAAAATCCATACGGTTATGCCTGGACCGGTCCTTCCGGTTATACTGCCGGTGTTCAGGATATCTCCAGCCTGACAGAAGGCTCATACAGCGTGACAGTTACAGATGACTACGGGTGTCAGGCAGACATAGATACGATTCTGACTTTACCGGAACCACTGACCATAGATACATTAATTTCAAACTACAATGGCTTTAACGTCAGATGTCTGGGATATTCTGACGGATGGCTGAAAGTGATTCCGCTGACCGGATTACCGCCATATAACTACACATGGACCGGGCCTGGAGGATATACTGCCACCTCAACTGACTCAATCTATGGTCTGAGAGCAGGTACCTACACCGTGACAGTAATTGATAAAAATAACTGCCAGCTGACAGAACCGACTACTCTTGTCTCACCCGGCCAGATCAGTATGGTTCTTGATATCGGACTGAGTAATGGCGGTGCAAACAACATCAATTGCATCGGTACTGCCACAGGGCGTGTAAATATTACTCCTGTCAATGCTGCCGGAACCTCATCATACCTCTGGTCAGACGGTGGCACAGGAGCTGTCACGTACTGATCTCAGAGCAGGAGTCAATGAGGTAATCATCACTGATGCCAACGGTTGTACTGCCGACACTGTAATGACACTGACAGAGCCGGATTCACTGCTGATCACATTTACATGGGTTGACCCGTTCTGTCCCGAAAGCACTGACGCAAGCATAACTGCCGATGTAACGGGCGGAGAAGAAGGATATAATTTTACATGGAACAACGGCATGTCATCAGCGGAGATAACCGGTCTTATGGCAGGGCTTTACAAAGTCGTTGTAACTGATTTCAACGGCTGTTCAGTGACCGATTCACTTACTCTTGCACCTGTCAACCAGATCTGTGTTGGCATACCAAACATTTTCTCACCTGACGGGGACGGAATAAATGAATTCTGGAATATAACGAGAATAGCCCTTTATCCTGAAGCAGAGGTGATCGTTATGAACAGATGGGGTGAGATGGTATGGAAATCGGAGAAAGGATACCCCGAACCATGGGACGGACGGGCCTCCAACGGCAAAGCACTGCCGATGGATTCCTACCACTATGCCATCGACCTGCATAACGGCGAGAAACCAATAGTCGGACATATAAGCATTGTCAGGTAAGCTATGGAAAAAAGCGGAGGACCAGTTAAAGTGAAAAAGGGGCTGTTAATCGTTATTGCATTCCTCCTTGTTGCAACTGTCGATGCACAGCAACTGCCCATTTACAGTCAGTATCTGTACAACAGGTATCTGATTAATCCGGCTATCGCGGGAAGTGACGGCTACACAAGTATTAACCTGACCACAAGGCAGCAATGGGTTGGTTATGAAGGGGCACCGCAGACCTACTCGCTCGGTGTACAGACCAGGCTTCTCAAACAGAAGTATATTATCCGTGATAATATTTTAGACAAGAAAATATTCAAACCGCATACCACCGGTCGCGTCGGGTTAGGCGCCAATATATTCACAGACATAAACGGTCTTGTCCGACGAACGGGTTTTTCGACATCTTACTCATATCACCTCTGGCTTGACGGTCAGACACAACTCTCCTTCGGACTGGCACTGACGGGCTATTTTTATAAAATGGATGAGAGACAGATTCATTTTGAAGACCCGGATGAACCCTGGCTGAATTCTGATTTCAGGAAAGGAATATTTGTGCCTGATTTCAATTTCGGGGTCTTTCTTCTTAACAGGAAATACTCGCTTGGGTTTTCAGCCCTGGAGCTGATGGAGGGCTTTGTCAAGTTTGGAAGTCAGGCATATGACGATTTGAAGATAGAGAGGACATATTATCTGTTCGGAACCTATGACTTCGAGCTGGATGCTAAAACAATCCTGCAGCCTTCTCTTCTCGTAAAGATGTCAGAGCAGTTAAGACCTCAGGCAGACATAGGCCTGACATATAATTATGACAGGAAGTTCTGGGTCGGAGCAACCTTCAGAACCGGAAGTGCCATCATCGCTAACGTCGGTGTCAGACAGGATAAGTTTTACTTCGGATATTCATTCGACTGGACGCTGCAGTCAATCCAGAGATCTACATACGGTTCCCATGAATTTGTCATGGCCATCAGATTTGGAGACACATCCAGGAAGTTCCGCTGGCTCGACAGGTATTAACCGCGCTGTTTTGAAATCACATAGATCAGTGAACTCGCACTGTCTTTTTTAAAGAGTGACCGGACAGTCAGGAATAGTCCTGTAACGGTACCCCTCAGAAGAGGAAGCCTGCATCCCCTGTTTTTATAGCTCAGTGTGGCAATATAATAGATGTCAAGAGGCATGGGTATGACTTCCTTGCAGATGAAGCCATGCCGTTTAATAAATGCCGGCAGTGTCGCGGGTGAAAAGTGCCACAGGTGTCTCGGAACATCAAGTGCAGCCCATTCATTTCCGAACCACCCGGCATCAGCTGATTTTATGTTGGGAAGAGCAACGATGCATTTGCCGTCATCTTTCAGTATTCTCATTATTTCTTTCAGCCACATCACAGGATCATAGAGATGCTCCAGCACGTGCCAGAGTGTTACACAATCGGCGGATCCATCTTTTATTGCTGATATTTCAGTGGGGGAGACGACGGTCAGGCCAAACCTCGAGATTGAATACTCCCGGGCAGGTTCACTTAATTCAATCCCCGTGACATTCCAGCCATTCCTGTTCATATAATCAGCGAAATAACCTGTGCCGCTGCCTATATCCACCAGGGTACCTTTTTCCCTGCCGCTCCCTATATCCACCACAGCACCTTTTCCCTGCCGCTAATTTTGCTACCAGGTTGTATTTTTTCCTCAGCATATAATTCCTGGCAAGGTGATATACCCGGTCTGTCAGGTTCTGCTTTTTATCGGAATGGGAAATATAGTCTTCAGATAAATAGAATTTTGCGATATCCTTTTCATCAGGAGGGTCAGCATGTAAATACAAATCCGCACACTTTGCACCTTTTAAGCACAAAATCCTCACCGCTGACAAGATGGTCTTTTGCAGCGAAAAGCACCTCTGGTTCCGGTGCTTCCGCATACCAGGCATGAACCCGTTTCAGTCATTCTTCCGTAATGCCGTAAAACCAGAGACCGCAGCATATATCAGCATTGCAAGCAGAATAACAGAACTTGCCAGCGACACCCTGTTGCCGGTCTTGTAGGACTGTGGCTCAAATTTGAATGTCACCGTATGGTTTCCGGCAGGGATAACCATTCCCCTGAGCACATAATCAGTGCGGAAATGATCTGCCGGAACATCATCAATATATGCCTGCCATCCGTTCGGATAATATATCTCGGAGAATACTGCAATCCTGTCTGTTGAGGTCTCTGTTTTGTAGATAAGAAGGTTAGGCCTGTATGATGCCAGCCAGATACTGTCTGACGGTGATCCGGGGTTATCATTCACAACTAGCTGGTCCCCGAATTTTCTGTCAACAATGGCTACTTCTGCGGGGTTGGCTGTTTTGATTGACTGAAGCTCTGCATCAGCATTTTCAACCAGTGATACCTTTTCAACAAACCAGGCATTACCCAAAGCATGCTTGTTTACCAGTGGAGGAGCTTCAGGGGAAAGAATTATGTATTTGGTATTGAGCATATTAAGGACACCAAGATTTTTCATGACATTCTCAGCCTCCTCATATGAAGTCGATGTCTTGAGCATGGCGATAAGCGAACTAATTTCATCAGACAGGTTTGCCTCGGTAAGTTCCTGGTACCTTTTCATCTTGGCTCCGCTGTAGCCTCCGATGGAGTTGTGATGATATGAAGTGGACGCGTCATTGAATGTTGATACCGTAAGATTGAGCACCCGGTATTCACCTTTATCCGTCAAGGATGACTTTGTCAGCAGCGGTAGGCGCGAATGAATTTTCCGACGATCTTTTGGTTTCAAAATTTGAGCTGCCAAGATACCTCGCATCAACAGGAATCTGATCTATCAGGAATAGGAGTGTCAGGCCAACCAGGGAAGGCGCAAGCTTGATCTTTTTCCTGATAAAGAACCAGATCAGGGTTGCTCCCGCCGCTATCAGTGCTGCCGACCTCAGGGCATCGGTTTGTATCATTGCTTTCCGGTCTGCAATCAATGCATCCTTGAGCCAGTTTAAGGAATCCGGAATTGAGGCTTCATCAGGCCTCAGGAATGAGCCGGCGAGCCCCGGAATAAGGAAGAATATGAGAGCCAGGCCCCCGGTCACTCCGGCGGCGATAATTACTGATTTAACTGTTTTTTCGGCGGTAACTGTCCCTTCCGTAATGGCCTTAAGTGCCAGTACGGCCAGCAGGGGAACACAGACACCGGCGATGACCAGGATCATGGATACGGCCCTGAATTTATCATATCCCGGGAAAAAGTCGATGAACAATGAAGTCAGCGGCATGAAGTTCTTGCCCCATGAGAGGAGCAGGGAAAGCAATACAGCTGTCAGTATCCACCACTTCTCCTTTCCCTTTATTATCAGCAGCCCGAGGACAAAAAGAAACAAAACCACGGCTCCAAAATACACGGGTCCGCTGGTCGACGGCTGCTGTCCCCAGTATCTGAACACCTGATCCTTCGCCTGGCCCATATTGTTCTTTCGCAGCGCCTTGACCGTCTGCGAGCCGTCAGAGAAGTGCGCGGTGGCCCCTCCCTTGAAATCAGGAATTAGAAAAGTCATCGACTCGTCTACACCATAGCTCCACTGTGTTATGTATTCCTTGTCAAGTCCTTTTGTTTCCTTCGCATCGTCTTTTGACAGGTCGCTTTGTCCCCTTGTTGACTCCTTACTGTACTCCCATGTCGAATACACGGAGGCAAAATTGACCCCCACAGCAATTATGGCTGCCGCCACCAGCAATCCAAAGCTTTTCAGGAAGGAAGGGAAGGTTTTCCTTTTAATGACATCGATCAGCTCATAAATGCCAAAGACGATAAGAATAATAAATGTGTAATATGTTATCTGAAAATGATTGGCCATGATCTGAAGGGAAAGGAACAGGGAGAAAAGAGCGGCACCCTTAAATCCATCTGTCCGGAATGCATATACGGCACTTCCCACTACAGGAGCCATCCATGCCATCGCATAGACCTTGGTATTATGCCCAGCCGACAGGCTGACGAACAGGAATGATGTAAAACCGTATGCAATGGCTCCTGCCATTGCCAGCCAGGGATTGACCCTGAAAAGGAGGAGCATTATATAAAAGCCCAGCATCGAAAGGAACAATGCTGCAACCGGCGTTTTATAGATCTTCAGCAGGTCATCGAGATGCTTGAACAGGTTACCGGGGTATTTGGCAGAGATCATATATGCCGGCATACCACCGAACATGGAGTTGGTCCACAACGGCTCCTTCCCGTATTCTGCACGGAAATCACGGATCTCTCTTGACGAACCTTCAAAGACCTTCGTATCATGCGCATTGATCTTCTTGCCTTCAAGAACGGGATAGAAATATACAAATGAGAGAACAGTGAAGATAAGAACTGCAACGAGGTGCGGAACAGCAGATTTCAGGAAGCTATCTTTCATAAATCACTCTTTACGGGTTCATGCCGGGTTTAGTATCACCCGACAAAAATACACCAACTGAACTTTAAATCAAATGAGTATATTATTATACATTTGCCGGAACAAGAGATTGAGATGGGAATAGTTCAGAAGCAGACGCTCCGCGGAACAGCATGGTCTTATCTTGGAGCAGGACTCGGGTTTGTCAATATTATACTGCTTTCTCCCAAAGTTTTCACCCCGGGTGAGATAGGGGTGGTACAGGTACTGCTGTCATTTGCCACCATACTCTCTCAGTTCTCGGGTCTTGGGTTCACCAATGTCATAAACAGGCTGTTTCCCTATTTCAGGGATCCGCAAAAAAAACACAACGGTTTCTTCGTATTGTCACTGGCAATAACCCTCATAGGTTTTATTGCAGCGCTGATTGTGATGAAATTCTACACCCCTCATTTTGTGGAGAACAACATTGACCGTTCGCCGCTGATCTCCGAATACTCGTTTTATATTCCCGCATTGCTCCTTATCACGCTGCTGTTCAACCTCCTTGACAACTACAATAAGGTACTGTATGATGCAGTGCTTGGCACCTTTCTGAAGGAGTTCCTGTTCAGGGTTTTCAACTTTGCCCTTATCTGCCTGTTCTGGACCGGGGTAATTGACTTTGACGGATATATTTTCGGTTATGTTGTTTCCCAGGGAATACCCCTGGTTATAATCATGGTTTACCTTGTCATAAGGGGAGAGATCTCCCTGAAGTTCAAGCCGGGATTTATCACACCTGAACTGAAGAAACAGATCCTCATGCTCTCATTCTTTGGAATACTGACCGGTTTCAGTTCATCGATCCTTACCACCCTTGATAAGGTTTTCATCAACCGGTTTCTCGGGGAAGGGCAGGCAGGTATCTACGCTATAGCTTCATATTTTGCAGTCCTGATAACGATCCCGGGGAGATCAGTGGCTAAAATTTCAATTCCATTTCTTGCCGAGTCATGGAAAAAAGATGATTTGCGTACCATTGACGACCTGTACCTGCGGAGCAGTATAAACCAGTATGCGATCGGCCTCCTGATGTTTATCGGCCTCATGGTTAATATTGACAACATATTCCGGCTGCTACCCGATGAGTACGGTACAGGTGCCGCGGTCATTATTCTGATCAGTATCGGGAATGTGTTCAGCATCTCAACAGGAATTAACAGTGTTGTTCTCAGCACATCTGCACTTTACAGGTATCAGACCTGGCTCATGTTTCTCCTCATAATCCTCTTTGTCGGCACCAGCCTGATCTTTATCCCGCTTTTCGGGATAACCGGCGCAGCGGTCGCATCAATGATTTCCAATATTATTTACAATCTGCTGAGTGTTGTGGTCGTAGGCAGGAAATTTGGCATCTGGCCATACAACAGCACACATATCCGGATGACCATTATCGGCCTTGGTGCGGCCTTGGCAGGATACCTTATGCCCAGCCTTTCATTATGGCCCGATGTTATTGTAAGGAGCCTTCTGGTGGCAATTCTCTTTACGGCAGGGGTTTACCTCTGGAAGCTGTCGGATGACATGAATATGTTGATTGATCCGTTTATTGCCCGGGTAAAGAAGTGGTTATAGCAGGGAATTCAGCAGATCACCGAGCTTGACTGCAAGTGCTCTTCTTGAATACTCCAGATGATGTCCGCTGCGTGTTACCTGACGTCCTTCAGCAACTTTCTGGATGAAACTCCTGATGCCTTGCACATCATTATAATCGAAGATACCCTGGTAGCCGCATTTGACCATTAACTGAGCTGCGTCACCGTCAGCAGGTCCCAGCAGGAGAACAGGTTTCTCCGTTGCCAGGTACTCAAAAATCTTACCTGTAAGAATTGATTTGTTCGAAGGATGATCGGGTATGATAAGCAGAAGCATCGTCGATTCCATCATGTACCGGATAGCTTCGGGGTGTTCGCAATACTGAATGAAATCAGGACGGTTACCCTCCTCATCAACGGGGAACAGTTCCTGTATCGGTTCCGGGACGGTACCAACGAATTTCAGACTGACCGGTCTGTCATTCACCCTGAGGCCTTTCACAGCTTCAATCAGCCCGTTAACAGGATAGGCAGGAGAAAGTGTTCCCACATATGTTATTGTGAACTGTTCGGGAATAATCGGAAGGATACCTTCAAAATCCTCTTCATCATAGCCGTTCGGAAGAACATTGATCTTATGTGATATCTTTTCGCCCTTGCTTCCGAGGATTGCAGCCAGAGTCTGTCCAACGGTAATGATGGTATCCGCTTTTGTGAGGACATTCTTTTCCATTTCCCTGTCAGCCATTTTGGCCAGAAGGGATGGCTTGAACATGTCATAGTAATATATATCGGTCCACGGATCCCTGAGATCGGCTACCCATTTGATATGCGGAAATTTGCGCTTCAGCTTCAGCCCGATCAGCTGTGTTGAGTGAGGAGGACTGGTGGTAATGATATGGCTGATATTTTCAGTTCTTATCAGTTCGCAGGCTTTGCGGAAGGCATACCTGTTCCATCCTTTGCGGGGATCAGGAATAAAAAAATTGCCCCGGATAAACCGGCTGATCATATTTTTCTTGCTATTATCAGATCCGGAGGCAAAACCCGAGTGCGGTATCTTCGATTGATCCTTGTTATAAAGTGAGAAGTAATTTATGGCTTTGGTCCTGTGTATCTCCACATCCAGCGGTATCTCTCCGTAAAGCGAAATGTCCTTAAAGGGATATGCGGCAAATTCCGGCTTGACGGTAAGGACAACAGGCAGCCATCCTGATGAGGGCAGGTACTTGGTGAATTTAAGCCATCTCTGTACGCCGGCGCCTCCGCTGGGAGGCCAGTAATATGTGATAATAAGTATCTTAGCCGGCTTCGACCTCATCTTACAGTTTCTTCAGTTGCTCACGCAGACTGACCTTATCGGCAATAATTGCCCTCAACTGTGAGACGGGAACCCTGTCCTGCAGCATTGTGTCACGGTACCTTATCGTCACAGTCCCGTCATCCACGGTCTGGTAGTCAATAGTAATGCAAAATGGTGTGCCGATTGCATCCTGTCTGCGGTAACGTTTGCCGATTGAATCTTTCTCATCATACTGGCAGTTGAAGTCGAATTTAAGTTCATCAACTATCCTGCGCGAGATCTCAGGCAGGGTATCTTTCCTGACCAGCGGCAGGACTGCCAGCTTGACTGGAGCAAGCACCGGCGGAAGTCTGAGCACAACACGGCTGTCAGGAACTCCGTCTTCCTTTGTCAGGTCTTCTTCATAATATGAGGCAGCTACCACTTGCAGAAACATACGGTCAACACCAATTGATGTCTCTATAACGTAAGGAATGTATGATTCATTTTTTTCAGGATCAAAATACTGCATTTTCTTTCCGCTGTACTCCTGGTGCTGTTTCAGGTCGAAATCGGTCCTTGAATGAATACCTTCGACCTCTTTAAACCCGAACGGGAACTTGTATTCGATGTCAGTTGCAGCGTTAGCGTAATGTGCCAGCTTATCATGATCATGGAACCGGTAGTTCTCTTCTCCGAAGCCCAGTGCCTGGTGCCATTTCATCCTTGTCTCCTTCCAGTGCCGGAACCATTCAAGCTCTGTCCCGGGCTTAACAAAAAACTGCATCTCCATCTGTTCAAATTCCCGCATGCGGAAGATAAACTGCCTGGCAACGATCTCATTTCTGAAGGCTTTTCCTATCTGGGCAATACCAAAGGGAAGCTTCATGCGGCCCGTTTTCTGCACGTTAAGGAAATTCACAAAGATGCCCTGAGCGGTTTCGGGACGCAGAAAAATCTTCATTGCACCGTCAGAGGTAGAGCCTATCTCTGTTGCGAACATCAGGTTAAACTGCCGTACGTCAGTCCAGTTTTTGGTTCCGGAGACCGGGCATACAATTTCATTGTCAATTATGATCTGCTTGAGGGCGGCGAGGTCAGGCCCTGCCATAGCCTCAACAAACCTCTTGTGCAGCAGGTCGTACTTCTCTTTTATTTCAAGTACCCGTGGATTTGTAGATCTGTATAACGGTTCATCAAACTTTTCCCCGAAACGGGCTTTGGCCTTGTCAACTTCCTTGTCAATTTTCTCAGCGAATTTTTCAAGGTGTTCCTCAATCAGAACATCGGCACGGTATCTTTTCTTGCTGTCCTTGTTGTCAATCAGCGGGTCGTTGAAAGCATCCACATGACCGGAGGCTTTCCAGATTGTCGGATGCATGAATATTGCCGAATCCAGCCCCACAATATTGTCGTGCATCAGCACCATGCTGTCCCACCAGTATTTTTTGATATTGTTTTTCAGTTCAACACCGTACTGCCCGTAATCATATACGGCTCCCAGTCCGTCATAGATTTCGCTTGAGGGAAAAACATACCCGTACTCCTTGCAATGAGAGACAAGTTTTTTAAAGATATCTTCGTGAGCCATAATTAATTTTAGATTCTGCCTGGTAACCGGGCAAAAGTAAATTAAAATCCGCTGTTTTACAATCCATGGGATAGTCTGAAATCAATTTGTATCTTTGTTTTCCGTTCCTGAAAAAATCAATATGAAAGTCAGGTGTGATTTTCTTGTAATCGGCTCCGGCATTGCCGGTTTGTCGTTTGCCCTGAAAGCTGCGGCTCATGGCAGAGTGTGTGTCATTACCAAAACTGTGCTTGATGACTGCAACACCAACTATGCTCAGGGTGGCATCGCAACGGTAATGTATGAACCCGATAATTTTGAGAAGCACGTCAGGGATACCATGGTTGCAGGAGCCGGATACTGTAATGAGGAGGTTGTGAGATTGGTTGTCAGTGAGGCCCCCGCAAGAATTAAGGAGCTGATTGATATGGGGGTTGATTTTGACAAAATGGCTGACGGCCGGCTTGATATGGCAATGGAGGGAGGACATTCCGAGCACAGGATCCTGCATCACAAGGATTCAACAGGGGCTGCAATTGAAAAAGTACTTATTGAAAGAGTAAGGGAGAATAAAAACATTGAGATTTTCGAAAATCATTTTGCCATTGACCTGCTGACCCAGCATAACCTTGGTGAATATGTGACCAGGGAGTGGAAGGATATCAGGTGTTACGGTGCTTATGTGGCTGACCTGAACAGCAACAAGGTGAAGACGGTCTTATCCAGGGTGACTGTCATGGCAACAGGAGGATGCGGCAATATATACCTTACAACCACCAATCCTGAGGTGGCAACCGGTGACGGACTGGCAATGGTGCACAGGGCGAACGGTGTTATTGAAAACATGGAATTCATTCAGTTCCATCCGACCTCACTTTATAATCCCAACGTCAGGCCTTCCTTCCTCATAACCGAGGCCCTGAGAGGATTTGGAGGCGAGCTGCGGAACAGCGAAGGAGAAAAATTCATGGCCAGATATCATGTACGGGGCTCTCTCGCGCCGCGTGATGTGGTTGCCAGGGCGATAGACAATGAAATGAAGATTAGAGGTGATGATTTTGTTTATCTCGACTGTACTCACCTGAATGCTGAAGAGCTTAAGTCACATTTTCCTCATATCTATGAGAAATGCCTCGCTGAGAATATTGACATCACCAAGACAGATGATCCCAGTGGTTCCGGCGGCTCATTACTCGTGCGGGGGAGTCAGGGTGGACAAGGACGGGAGGAGCTCAATAGACCGTCTGTATGCTATCGGAGAGGTTTCATCGACCGGTCTCCACGGAGCAAACAGGCTGGCATCCAATTCACTGATTGAGGCTGCTGTATTTGCCCACAGGGCTGCTGAAGATGCCTGCAAACGGGTAGGTGACCTGTCGTTTGAAGAGAATATACCCTTGTGGAACTACCATGGCACCACCAACCTTGAGGAGATGGTGCTTGTAACCCAGAACTACAAGGAGATGCAGATGATAATGAGCAACTACGTGGGTATTGTGAGATCAGACCTGCGACTGGCAAGGGCAAAGACAAGGCTGGAGATCATCTACCGGGAGACTGAAGACTTATACAAAAGGTCGACAATATCCAGAAAACTAATTGAACTGCGAAACCTTATTGCAGCAGGTTATCTGGTCATAAAAATGGCCAAGAACAGAAAGGAGAGTCTCGGCCTTCACTACTCAATTGATTACCCTGCCAGACCGGGTTCAGAATTCTAAAGAAAATATTGCTTCATGGAAGTGAACGACATCAATGACATGCCAGTGCAGGAGGATAGTGCATTTATAACAGCACCATTCAGTGGGAGAAATTCATTCTGGAGATATTTCACAGGGTCAGTAACTCCGTTTATCGTATCTAACTTAATCGGAGCAATTCCGCTTATGGTGGTGATGTTTACTTATGCAGGCGGTGTGATCCCTCAAAGAGGAGGGATGCCCGACTTTGAGGCAATGGGAATTAATCTCAATTTTGGTTTTATCCTGACAGTTTTTCCGTTCATACTTGCGTTTATTACTCTGGTTTTGCTTGTAAAACCGCTTCATGAACGCAATACTGTTACAGTCATTAACGGTGGCAGGCGGATACGCTGGGGAAGGATCTTCATTTCGGCCATTGTATGGACCATATTGGGTGCTCTGGGTCTTCTGTATTCATTAAAGGCTCATCCTGACAATTTTGTTCTGAACAATACTTCGAGCTCACTGATAGTTCTTGCAGCGCTGGCCCTGGTAACGATACCTTTTCAGGCAGGTTTTGAAGAACTGATTTTCAGGGGATATCTTATGCAGGGTTTTGCCGTTGCTTCGCGAAACAGGTGGCTTCCCATAGTTGTGACATCGGTTCTTTTCGGACTGATGCACGGGCTAAACCCGGAAGTAAAGGAGTACGGTTTCCTGACAATGATTCCCCAGTATGTCTTCTTCGGACTTGTCTTTGCCGTCCTGACAATGATGGATGACGGGATTGAGCTGGCCATCGGTGCTCATACAGCCAACAATGCATTTCTGTCAATCTTTATTACAAACAAGGATTCGGCATTGCAGACACCTTCCATGTATGAGCAGCTGGAGATCCATCCATGGATGGATTTCAGGGATCTTGTGATAATGTCACTGATCTTTATTTTAATAATGGCTGTTATTTACAGGTGGAAGGATATGCGAAAATTGTACGCCAGGATACATGTCCCGCAAAAGACAGAACCGGCGGCATATCAGATACCGTAAATACCAGTAGCATCTTCACTTCTGCACGCACCCCATTTCTCCCTTATCTCTTCAATTATCTGCCTTATTTCGTCAATGTCAAGGGAGGTAAGTAATCTGAGACGTGTCTCTTTAAAATTTGGCAATCCCTTGAAATAGTTCGAGAGGTGCCGTCGCATCTCCAGTATTGCCGCCTTACCCTCTTTATGCTCCAGTGATTTGTCAAGATGAAGCAGTGCAAGATCTGCTTTCTCATCAACGGTTGGTTCGGGCAGTATCTCGCCGGTGTCGAGATAATGGCGTATCTCCCTGAAAATCCAGGGCCTGCCGAAGGTGGCCCTGCCTATCATAATTCCGTCAACGCCGTACCTGTCAAACATTATCTTTGCCACTTCCGGTCCGTTCACATCGCCGTTGCCGATAATCGGGATTTTCATTCTCGGGTTGTTCTTGACCTCTCCGATGAGGGTCCAGTCAGCCTCGCCCCGGTACATCTGAGCCCTGGTCCGGCCGTGTATTGTCAGCCCTGCAATACCTGTGTCCTGCAGACGCTCTGCAACCTCAACGATAATCTTACTGTTTTCATCCCACCCCAGCCTTGTCTTCACTGTAACAGGAATATTAACAGCCTTTACTATGGCAGATGTCATTTCAATCATCAGCGGGATGTTCTGAAGCATCCCTGCACCGGCCCCGCGGACGGCAATTTTTTTCACCGGACATCCGAAATTAATATCAATAATATCAGGCTTTGCCTCACTGGCCATTACCGCAGCATCAACCATCGAATTCTATGATATGTCCGTAAAGCTGTATGCCTATGGGTCTCTCATAATCGAACAGATCAAGCTTCTTAACACTGCTCTTTCCGTCACGGATGAGTCCGTCCGAGGAGATAAATTCGGTGAACATGAAGTCAGCTCCGAACATCTTGCAGACATACCTGAATGAAGGATCAGTGATATCCTCCATGGGAGCAAGAAAGAGAGGCTGCTCCCTTAATATGGTGTTGCCAAGTTTCAAGGTCAGATTATTGGTAACTCTATTCTACTTCGAACAGGGTAGGTGACAGGTTTGTCTGCGTCGTCTCACCCTTCCTGAAGACATATACCAGCCCGTATTTTTCAGCGCTGGCTCTCTTTTCTTCTTCAGTCAGGGATGAGAAGCTGGCCTCAATCTCGTTCCACAGGAAGGTGATCAGTTCATCAGCTTCGCGACGCAGTTCGGAAGTACGGTTGACGCACTCCGCAGCTCGTCTGTTTATAGTTTTATAATGATTACGTGTTTCCAGGAATTTCTCATACCGGGCTTTAACCACAGCAATTGAAGGATTGGTAACCGGCATATTCGCCTTCCTTATCCGGTATTCTTCCCCGTCGATAATCCTCTTCCCCCATGCAACAAGCTCGTTTTCAGTGGCAAGCGACGGTAAGGCAGCATCTCCCGGGGCGATCCCGTAAAATGACCTTGTCTCCGGCAGGCAGCTCGCCCCTGGCTATGGCCATATTCATAACCCTGAGAAAGTGCGTAATATATATTCTGGCTTTCCGGGCCGCCTCCTGATTTGTCTTTACCTTTTCGGCCTGGTTGCCGAGTGTCTGACGCTGGTGGCTGATGGCATTCTCAAAGACAGGAAGAAAGCCCTGCATCTTAACCAGGGTCTTCATCGAGAAGGCCAGTCTGAACGGAGGAATATTCTTGCTCATGTCCAGAGCTTTTTTCATGGCTCTGAGACGTGCTGAATCAGTGTTTGGCAGGCGGCGGTACGGCATATATTATATTTTGAAGCAAATCATGATGCGAATGTAAACTATTTGTGTGTTTGGCAACGCCCTTCGTACATAAAAATTGTTGATAACCTGAAAAATATCAACAGCTCTTAGTAAATTAGTACAGTGAAATAATCTAAAAAGAAGATAAAATGTTTGAACGCGAAATCTACATTAATCGTCGTAAGAAACTGAAATCCCTGATGAATGAAGGCATTGCAGTTTTTACCGGAAATGTCGAAGCACCGATGAATTATCCCGATAACACCTACCACTGGAGACAGGACAGTGATTTTCTGTATTTCTTCGGAATTGATTTGCCCGGGCTGACTGGCATGATTGATTTCAACTCAGGGGAGGACTGTATCTTCGGCAATGATTTTGATGTCGATGATATAGTGTGGATGGGGCCTCAGCCTTTAGTTGCTGACCTTGCCGCCAGTGTGGGAGTTGAGCACAGCATGCCTTTGTCGAAGTTGAATGATTACATTGAAAATGCTCTCTCCGGAGGGCAGAACCTGTACATTTCCTTCCTCCTTACAGAGCGGAGACCAAGATGACTCTCGGAGCCCTTCTCCGCGAAAACCCCTGCCAGATGAGAACCAAAGCCTCTGAGAAACTGATAAAAGCTGTGGTTTCACTGAGGTCATTAAAGGAAGATGTTGAGATTGCCGAGATAGAGAAAGCAGAGGATGTGGCATGTGAGATGCAGACAACAGCCATGCGCATGTGCAAGCCGGGGATGACTGAACGGGAGATATTCGGAACAATTGAAGGTATTGCGTGGGCAAAGGGCGGCGGACCATCATTCCCCACTATTCTGAGTGTCAACGGACAGACCCTCCATAATCATGTGCATGTCAATGTTCTCAGGGAAGGAAGAATGATGGTTACAGACTGCGGTGCAGAATCGCTGCTGCATTATGCAGCTGACCTGACGCGTACCACTCCTGTCGGGGGCCGCTTCTCACAGAGGCAGAAAGAGATTTACGAGATAGTCCTGAAGGCCAACACTGAATCAATAAAGATGGCCGGACCGGGTATTTCAAACCGCGACCTGCATCTTAACGCCTGCCGCATAATTGCATCCGGTCTTAAAGATCTCGGGCTGATGAAAGGTGATATCGCCGAGGCTGTGAAGGAAGGCGCTCATGCACTCTTTATGCCTCACGGACTGGGTCACATGATGGGACTGGATGTGCATGACATGGAAAGCCTGGGAGAAAATTATGTCGGATATAATGACGAGGTAAAACGAAGCACCCAGTTCGGGCTCAGATCACTTCGTTTTGCGCTACCTTACAAACCCGGACATGTTTTTACTGTTGAACCCGGGATTTACTTTATCCCCGAGCTGCTGGCCAAATGGAAGGCAGAAGGTATGCACACTCAGTTCATCAATTATGAAAAGGCAGAGAGCTGGCTTGACTTCGGCGGAATCAGGATTGAAGATGATGTACTGATCACATCCACCGGATGCAGGATGCTCGGGAAGACGGCACCGAAAACGGTGGCGGAGATAGAAAGTACTGCCTGGGGTAATAATTATAACAAAATTTGTTGATAGTATCATGTAGCGATGCCCCTGCAGGGTGTCGCTACTGTGATATTTCAGAACGCCTTGTAATATTCCCGGTTGAGTCTGGCGATATTGAACAGTTTAATCTGTCTTCGGGCACTGTGCCTCGCAGGCGCCTGTATTTGAGCAGTTGCCGAAGCCCTGCCTGTCCATCTCGGCTATCATTGCACGCACTCTTTCCTTGCCTTCGGGTTTTCCCTGCGGAAGGAGAGCGAATTGAGATATCTTGGCAGAGACGAACAGCATTGCCGAAGCATTCTTGCACGCAGCCACACATGCTCCGCATCCTATGCAAATGGCCGAATCAAAAGCATTGTCGCTGTCCGCTTTCCGGACAAGTATGGAATTGGCCTCAGAAGCTGCACCCGCCGTGACGGAGATAAATCCTCCTGCCACCTGTATCCTGTCAAAGGCACTGCGGTCGACAATCAGGTCTTTTATCACCGGGAACGGTCTGGCTCTCCATGGCTCAATGACTATTGTCTCACCATCCCTGAAATACCTCATTGAGAGATGGCACGTTGTCAGTCCGGGTACCGGGCCGTGAGGATGTCCGTTTATGAACATTCCGCAGCTTCCGCAGATCCCTTCGCGGCAGTCGTGATCAAAGGCCACGGGTTCCTTACCATCCTCTGCAAGTTTCTTGTTCAGGGAATCAAGCATTTCAAGAAACGACATGTCAGGTGAGACGCCGTCAAGATCATAGAATGCAAAAGCACCTTTCGTTTTTGCATTCTTCTGTTTCCATATCTTTAGTCTGAGCTTCATATCCGGTATAATTGGGGTAGTTTATTTATAGCTTCTCTCCTTGAGTTCAACAAACTCGAATTTTAAAGGTTCCTTATTGAGAACAGGCTCATTATCACCGTTATATTCCCAGGCAGCGACGTATGAGTACTCTGCATCAATCCTCTTTGCCTCACCGTCATCAGTCTGGCTTTCCTCGCGGAAGTGGGCACCACATGATTCTTTCCTGTTCAGCGCATCGGTTATCATCAGCTTTGCCAGCTCCAGGAAATCAGCCACCCTGCCGGCTTTTTCAAGCTCCTGGTTCAGATCGGAACCCTCACCGGGCACGATAAGGTCACTCCAGAACTCTTTCCTGAGTTCCTCCACAAGATGCAACGCCTTCTTCAGGCCCTCCTCGTTGCGCCTCATACCGCAGTCGTCCCACATTATCTTGCCGAGACGCTTGTGGAAGGTTGAAGCAGTCTGTTTTCCTTTTATGGAAAGGAGTTTGTCAATTCTTTCCCTGGCGCCTTTTTCTGCCTCTTCAAATTCCGGGCTTGTTGTTGGTATTCTGGGAGTTCTGATCTCTCCTGACAGGTAACCGCTGATCGTTACCGGAAGGATGAAATATCCGTCGCCGGCAGCCTGCATCAGGGAACTGGCTCCCAGCCTGTTTGCTCCGTGATCGGAGAAGTTGGCCTCACCGATGGCATAGAGGCCGGGAACGGTAGTCATCAGTTCGTAGTCAACCCACAGTCCGCCCATTGTATAATGACCGGCAGGATAGATCTGCATTGGTTCTTCATAGGGGTCCATGCCGGTAATGGCCCTGTACATCTCGAACAGGTTGCCGTACTTGTTCTCAATCGCCTTCTTCCCCTGTTTTTTTATCGCATCGCGGAAGTCAAGGTTGACTGCAAGTCCGGTCTTTCCGACGCCGTATCCGGCGTCACATCTCTCCTTGGCTGCTCTTGAGGCAACGTCACGCGGTACCAGGTTGCCAAAGGTCGGATAACGGCGTTCAAGGTAATAATCTCTCTCCTCTTCCGGTATGTCGTTGGCAGGTCGTTTGTCACCCTTGTTTTTAGGCACCCATATCCGCCCGTCGTTACGCAGTGACTCTGACATCAGGGTAAGTTTGCTCTGGAATTCATTCAGCTGAGGTATGCTGGTCGGGTGTATCTGAACAAAGCTGGGATTGGCAAAGGCAGCCCCCTTCTTATAGGCTTTCCAGGCAGCGGATGCATTGGAGTTGACAGCCAGTGTGGAAAGGTAATAGACTGTGCCATATCCGCCGGTGGCAAGAACAACAGCATGTGCGGAATGCCTTTCTATCTCACCTGTAATCAGATTTCGTGCTATTATTCCGCGTGCTTTGCCGTCGATGACAACAAGGTCAAGCATATCCCTGCGCGGATACATTGTAACCGTACCGGCTTTGATCTGCCTGTTAAGTGATGAATATGCGCCAAGAAGGCACTGCTGCCCTGTCTGCCCTTTTGCATAAAAGGTGCGTGATACCTGTACTCCGCCAAAAGAACGCGTATCAAGTGAACCGCCGTATTCACGTGGCAAACGGAACGCCGAGGGCAGTATAGTGGTCAATAACCTGGTTGCTGACCTCAGCGATGCGATAGACATTTGCTTCGCGCGCCCTGAAGTCTCCGCCCTTGATCATGTCATAAAAGAGACGGTACGTACTGTCACCGTCGTTCTTGTAATTCTTAGCCGCGTTGATGCCTCCCTGTGCTGCAACCGAATGTGCCCGGCGCGGCGAGTCCTGGTAACAGAATACCTTGACGTTGTACCCAAGCTCACCCAGCGAAGAGGCAGCTCCGGCACCCGACAGTCCTGTACCGATGATTATGATGTCAAGCTTCTTTTTGTTTGCCGGATTAACCAGCTTCGAGCCGGACTTGTACCTTGTCCACTTCTGTTCAAGCGGACCTTCCGGTATTTTTGCGTTCAGAGTTATCATTACGTTTCGGTTCTTCAGGTTATTTTAACTGCCAGATTACAAGAGGTATTACCGCAAAACCAAGCGGCAGGACAATAGCATATATCAGCGATATGACCTTTATGACAGGCGTCCAGAATTCATTTGCCAGACCCAGGGTCTGAAAAGCTGATTGCAGGGCATGATAGAGATGGAAGCCAAGCAGGATAAAGCAAACCCAGTAAAGGATTACGTATCCCGGAATACTGAAAAGCTGATAAGCCACAGAATGAAAATTTTCAGGGTTACCTTCAACCAGCCCAATCTTCATGAAATAGAAATTGAAGAAATGTATGACCAGAAAGATCAGCACGGATCCTCCGGTCCAGAACACAAACCTTGAGAATGCCGAGGTTTTTGATTTGTTTCTGACAGCGTATCTTACCGGCCTTGAAAGCCAGTTCTGTATCTGCAGGAATATCCCGTAGGCAATATGCACTATAATTGTAAGCAACAGAAAGATCTCTATCACCTTGACAAGCGGGAAGGTAGCCATGAAGAGAGCGGCTTTGTTGAATGGCTCCGGGTCATTTTTCAGTAGCAGCAGATTAATGCCCAGGTGAACCGGAAGGAAAAGGAGCAGGAACAGTCCGGCAAGTGCCATCACGAATTTCTTGGTGACAGCTGAAAATAATATCTTGTTCATCGGCCTAGTACTTTTGAGTTCAGAGTTAATTTGAAAGATCAGTATAAATCCTTTCTTCAATGTAAATTTATAAAGTTTCTTTGCCTAAACAAATTATTATGAACAGATCAATACAGTTTGAAGGCATTACTGTCACGTACAGTGTCGAAGGTAAGGGGAGGCCTGTGGTACTGCTGCATGGTTACCTTTTATCGGGAGAAGCGTGGAGGCCCCTGTCAGACTTGCTCACTGAAACATTCAGGGTAATCTCCGTAGACATACCAGGTCACGGCGGTTCGGGAGTGGCCGGAGATACACATACCATGGAGTTTATTGCTGAGGCGGTGAGGGCTGTTATGAATGATGCAGGTGAAAAGAAGGTCCTGCTTGCCGGTCATTCCATGGGCGGGTATGCTGCACTGGCTTTCGCGGAAAAATATCCGGATATGTTAGCCGGGTATGTGCTGTTCCACTCACATCCCTATGCTGATGCACCGGAGGGTATATTAAAGAGGAAGAGGGAGATTGAGGTCGTCATGGCAGGGAAAAAGAATATAATGTATCCGGCCAACATATCGATGATGTTTGCTGAACGTAACCTGAAGGTTATGCAGGCAGAGCTGGCTCAGCTGAGAAAACTGGCTTCCGGTAATCCTGCCGAAGGAATAGTCGCGTTACTGAATGGTATGATGGTGCGGCCTCAGAGAACTTCCGTAATAGAAAAAGGGGAGGTGCCGTTACTGTGGATACTGGGCAGGGATGACCGCTACTTCAGCCCGGAGGCAGCCATGAGGAGTATAAGAATTCCGGCCAATGCTCAGGTTGTCATACTCGAAAAATCCGGCCATCTCGGGTTCATTGAAGAACCAGAGCTCTCGGCTGAGCTGATCAGCGCATTTGCCCGGAAACTCAACTGGAAACCCGAAACGCAGGGAAAATGTTGATAAGTCTGTCAGGTCAGTTCGTTTCGATATAAGTCAGGGCATCCTGCAGGGTCTTGTCTATTTTCTCCCATAAGGGATAGAAGCCCTTGTTGTCAATCATATTCCTGGCAATGTAGGCCTTCAGCTGGATGTAAATGATATTTTCCGAGATTTTAATCTGTTCCCTGTTGGGCTCAACCCCGTTGTCTTTAGCGTACCTGATGAACTTATTCATGAGATCCTGTCCTGAAAGCCACTGGTCGAGCGACTTCAGATCGTGATATTTTTTCATTGTCTCACGGTTGTCTTCAGTGAATTTAAGTGCATATCTGTATAGCAGTCCGGAATTCCTGATTGCCATAAAATACTCTGTTATGCCGGTCGTGTCGATAGGAATAAATATATCCGGTGTAATTCCGCCGCCGCCATAGACGATCTTTCCTCCGGGGGTTGTAAAACGGAGTGTGTCTGTAACATGAATCGAATCGGCATCCTGGAACTCGCCGTGTATGTACCTGTTGCCAAGGTCTTCGTAATACTTGTCAACACCCTCGTTATAAGGCTTTTGTATTGATCTGCCGGTAGGGGTATAGTAACGTGCTATTGTGAGCCTCATTCCTGAACCGTCACGGAAGGTCACCGGTTCCTGCACGAGGCCTTTGCCAAATGAACGGCGGCCTATTATCGTGCCACGGTCATTATCCTGTACGGCGCCCGCGAGTATCTCGCTGGCGGAGGCGCTCCATTCATCAATGAGGATGACCAGCTCGCCCTTTTCAAACCCGCCGTTCGACGTGGCCCTCACGTCCTCCCTGGGTTTTGCCTTGCCCATGGTGAAGACTATCAGTTCTCCTTCCGGCAGGAACTCGTCAGCGATCATCGTTGCTGCATCCATGACGCCGCCGGAGTTACCCCTGAGGTCAAGGATAAGTTTTTTCATACCCTGGCCTTTCAGCTCATTCAGGCCTTTCTTAAACTCATCATGAGTGGTCAGGGCAAAGTTTGAGATCTTGATATACCCGACATCATCAGACATCATGTATGATACGTCAATACTGTAAATCGGGATTTTATCACGGACAATGGCGAAGGGCAGCAATGAATCTGTCCCCTTCCTTTCAATCTTCAGATCTACCTTTGTACCGCGCGGGCCTTTGAGCATTTTTACCACGTCCTCATCAGGAATACTCTTCCCGGCAACAAGTGAGTCATCAACAAAGATGATCTTGTCTCCCGCCATGATGCCGGCTTTCTCTGAGGGACCACCGGATATGGTGCTGATTATCTGGACCGTATCAGTAAGCATCTGGAATGTGACGCCTATACCGTCGAAGTTGCCCTGCAGGGGTTCATTTGCCTGCGCCAGGTCGCGTGCCGGGATATAAACCGAATGCGGATCAAGCTTGCGCAGCATCACCGGAACGGCCTCCTCAATAAGCGCATTGCGGTCAACTGTGTCAACATAATCAGATTCGATAATATCGAGTATACGGCTGAGTTTATCGTTTGACGGAGGGAAGTTGGTATAAAGTCCGTTCTGAGGGTGGGGCATATAAAACCCGACCAGGATTCCAATGGCTAATGCTACTGCTATTATAAGCGGAAGATATGCTCTGTTATATTTCATTTTTCTTTTCTTCTAAGTCGATATAAACAAGCTCGATGCCTGCGCGTTTGAGAAGTCCGATGCCGTCAAGGTTCCGGTACTGGTTGCTGTATACAACGCGCCTGATGCCTGATTGTATGATAAGCTTGGCGCACTCCATGCATGGCGAATCCGTAATGTAGAGGGTCGAGTTCTCGCTTGAGTTGTTTGATCTTGCAACCTTGGTGATGGCATTGGCTTCAGCATGAAGAACGTATGGCTTGGTCACATTGTTTTCATCCTCGCAAACATTTTCAAAACCTGAGGGTGTACCGTTATAGCCGTCAGAGATGATCATCTTGTCTTTCACGATAAGAGCACCCACCCGTCTTCTCTGGCAATAGGAGTTCTCAGACCATACCCCTGCCATACGCAGGTAGCGTCTGTCAAACTGTGCCTGTTTTTCACCGTAAGGGTGTACGGCATCCTTCTTCGTCATCCTAATTCAATTCGAGCGACAAACTTAATCGTTTTTACAGCCAATTCAAAGAAACTCAAAGGGCACTTAAGCCTGTTGCTTAAGTGCCCTCTGTAAAACCGCTGAAATCTGCCGGCGACTATTTGTTGCTGTTTTTCCAGGTATAGGCGTGCGGCCACTCACTTGTATTAGTACTTACCGATGTGTGACAGATAAAGCATCCGTTCATTGTCTCAGGGTTACTGCCACCATGCATCTCTGCATACTCACCCATATCATCTCTCTCCTCTTGAACTGTCATGACATGTGCCGCAGCTGCCAAGTGTCTTTGGGGAGGTGCTGTAAGACTGGTACTGCATTGCCTGGTAATTATCTACATCTTTTGATGAAGGGACCATTGCGTGAGGACTGCCATGACAGGATGAACACATCATGTTTCCATGACCTGTTGATTCTCTGTAAAGGGCTGATGTTGAGCCTACACCTGTTACACTTGATGTGGCAGGTGGAGCATGATGGTTCATTAACCCATGGCACTCTGGTGCTGGTTGATGAAGCTACCTGAGCCATTGTACCGTGGCATGTGATGCAGTTACCGTCAGCTGCCGTGTGCTTTATGCTGCGGTTACATTTTGTTGTCAGACCGGGATGACAGTCATAGCATGTTGCTCCCTTGTCTGCATGGAAACCATGAATGGCTTCTGAAAGATATTTGCCGGACGATCCTCTGCCGGACATTCCCAAAGCCTCCGAACCATGACAGTCTGCGCAGAGAACAGGTTTTGACAGCATAAGTGATGTTCCTTCCCCATCATCATGCTTGGAAAGAACATCGTTGAATGCATCCGTTCCATGACACTTCGCACAGTTGATCTCATCAGAAGTTGGTACGGTAGCCCTTGTTGAGGCAACAGTATGTCCTGATGCATCTTTTACCGTAATCTCTGCCACCTGTAAAGGATCCCATACGCCCTGGTCATTTACAGGTACAACGGGTATTCCGGTGGCTTCAAAATGCCCTGAGGTTGCAGCCATCGTTCCGCTGAGCCCGTTGCCAGTGAGTCCTATGTCATGTTGAAGAGAGGCCAGACCAAACAAAGCGGTAACATTATCCCAGAAACCTCCGTACTGCCGCTTGCTGTATGATGATGTGTTTCCAATAATTTTGTATTCTACGGTAACACCGCTGGTTGTTATTACAGGCGGATTTCCTCTTTTAACCACCTGTGCCAGGACTGTATTATACGGAGGGAGTATCACGGCTTCGTCATAAGTCGGATTAAGACAGTGCATCCCAAGAGAGTTTGATGCAAAAACTACGTACTCACTTGAAGCGAATGACGGATTGTCATTTTGCTTGTTACATCCAGCTAGAATAAGAATGAAAACCACCGTCAAAATGCTGGTTGTCAGTCGGAAATCAGATAATAACAGCTTTTTCATATCAATCAGTTTTAAACAAATATTTCGCCTTTAAGAAATAGAACAGCCCGTCCCGCAATAAGCGTACGGTCGCCATTCAGTGTACATTCGAGATATCCTCCCCGTTCAGATAACTGTCTGGCTGTCATTGATGTTTTACCAAGCCTGGCAGACCAGAAGGGAGTCAGGGTGGTATGTGCAGAACCTGTGACAGGATCTTCATCTATACCGGCCTGGGGTGCAAAGAATCTTGAGACAAAATCGACATCTGACCCGGGGGCAGTAACTATTACACCCCGGCCATCGGCCCTGGCCAGCTTCCTGAAATCAGGTCTGAGGGCAAGTATCTCTGCCTCGCTGCCGAAAAGAAGAAGGTAATCACTTCTTCCCGTAAAGCATTCCAAAGGCTCAGAACCAAGACTCTCTTTTATTATGGAGGGCAGCTGGCATTTGTTCACCTTATCGGTCGGAAAGTCCAGTTCAAGCTTCTCTTCCCTCAGTGAAACATATAATTTACCGCTGCGGTGTGAATTAAATGTCACGTTTTGTGTTCCTGGTTTCAGGTGTTTCAGGACAACAAAAGCCGAGGCAAGGGTTGCGTGGCCGCACAGGTCGACTTCCACCAGGGGAGTAAACCATCTGATCTGATAATCATCACCTTCAGGAATTATGAAGGCGGTCTCGGCGAGGTTGTTCTCGGCGGCTATCTTCTGCATCAGATCATCAGGCAGCGGGTCAGTGAGAACGCATACGGCCGCCGGATTACCGGTGAAAGGACCGAAGGTAAATGCATCTACCTGATAGATTGATAAGGATTTCATTCCATCATTGGTAATTACATTGTTTTAAATCAAAAGTTAAGATGGAAAATTTATTTAATAAACTCAGTAAAGTGATATTTTACATACAAAAGTTATAGTATTTTAGTACATCATGGAGACCTATTGTAACACAAAAGGGAACAGATATATCCAGGCTGACACCCGCCAGATGTAATATTTATGTTGTCAGCAGGCACAACAGAATAATACTTATTGATACAGGCATATTCTTTGACAGGAGCAGGATAGAACAAGCCCTAACCAGAAAGGGAATTATTCCTGAGGCGGTCGTGCTCACACATACTCATTTTGACCATGCAGGCAATGCAGGATGGCTTGCAGGGGAATACGGCGCAGAGGTTGTAGTACAGGAGGCAGAGAGCGATTTGCTGGCAAGGGGTGATACACCGATACCTTCCGGAACTTATACCCTCACGAAGAGTATTGTCAGCATAGGGAGGAAGATCGCACCTGCCTTTAAATATGATCCATGCACGGCTGATCACATATTCGGGGAGACCTTTGACCTCAACCGTTTTGGCATAAACGGTTATGTTCTTCATACTCCGGGTCATTCCCCGGGAGGGGCAACAGCAGTAATAGATGATTTAGTTGCTATTGCCGGCGATTCAGTCATAGGCACCATTCCTGGCAGTCCGTTCCCGCCGTTTGCCGATGACGTTGATGAGCTTATGAGAAGCTGGAAAAAACTGCTGGATACAGGTTGCCAGACCTTCCTTCCGGGTCATGGCAAGCCGGTAAGCAGGGAGCAATTAGCTGCCGAATACGGTAAAAGGTCATTAAATCACACACCGGGTAATATCAACTCTTCGGCTTCATTATAACCCCGATTTTCTTTCTGCCGTCGATTTTAATGACCAGCGGTTCCGGAAATCTTATATGCCTTAAATGCTGATCTTCGAAGAAGGTATCAGCAGCTGATAAAAAGTCAAAATCGGTATAGCCATCGCCAATAGAAGGGTTAATTGTAAAGTAGCCAACCCTGAAGGCTGTCAGGTTCTGGAAAAAGTGGGTTCCCTGGCTCGGATCGACACGGTAATTATCGAGTCCTGATTCTATTATTACCCTGGCGGCAGAAATTTGCGGCCACTTGACAGGTATTCCGAGCCACGGATCACTTGAACCCCATCTGCCGGGTCCGATCAATATATAATTTCTCCCCTCTTTCAGGAACCCGTCATTTATTTCATTGAGCTTGACGGCAATTTCCTGGTTTTTTGCTGCAGTGAAGTTTTCAGTTTTAACATATATCAGGTCACATATCCCGTTAATAGTTCCGTTTCCCAGGGCTGAATTTGAAAGAATGATTGTATCCGAAAGAGGAATCTCTTCCAGTTTATCTTTGATTCTTTCAGTGTTTTCGACAATTGGCCTGATTTGCAGAAGCTTAAATGAAACCGGCTTTTTTCTTTCCGGATCAATGTTAACGGCAAATTCTATTTCAACCGGGTTATTCAGCTGTTGCTGTCCGATTTCGAGGATAGTTTTTAGAATTTCATCGAGGGGGAACAGGTCATACTTCAGGACATTGGAAAAGGTTATTATTCTTTCGCCGGCGTCACTTATGTCATCTCTGATAATATCATTCTGATAATCATAGGTGGAAGCCACAAACTTCAGTGAGCCATCGTTTTCCGCATCACTGATTCTCAGTTTAAGGAGGTTTACAGTATCGTCGGTACTGGGGACAAAGCTGGCCGGGTCAAGATCGAGGGCATAAAATTCATGCTGGGTTTCGCGCAAGGCCATTTTAGTATCTGACAGCTGCAAAACCTTTCGAGGGTATTTTGGTGAAAATCTGAGAGCCATCCCACCGTCGACAATATACTTTACCCAAACCAAAGGCGAGGCTGACAAATCCGTCTTCTGATTTTTCAGGTTCGATGGGATAAAAATTAATTGATCTTGCCACACCTGAAATAGTCGGATAGAACCGGTTTCCATATTTCTGTCCGCAAACCTCCTGCAGAACGATGCCCATTTTTTCTTCCTCTATCAGGTTTGCAGTAGCTGTCATATAGTCTTTACTGCCCTTGTAGAATACGGATGCATACACACTTTTTATCCCGATGCTCAGCAGTTCCAGCATCGTCACATCGTCTTCAGCTTTGGGAATCATGTATGTGGAATAAATCCCGGCAAATGGCTGAAAATGTGAATCTTCAAGTAAGCTCGATGACCGCACTGCCACCGGGCCATTTATTTTTGAAATGAAGACATACAGATCCTTATGAATTCTTGCCGGCAGCTTCGCTCTTATGAAAGCATCAAGAATTTCCATGTCACCCTGATGCGATAAACCAATGCCATAAAGATTGTTTTGAGAAATGAATTCATCAAAGACATCAGTACTGAGCACTACTGTTCGCGGTATTGAAACTACCGTATCTTCAAAACTTTCAAAATACTGGTTTTGCTTGATTATGCTATCCAGAAATGCCAGGCCACGCGCTTTCCCCCCGATTGATCCCTCGCCTATTTTTGTAAATGTCAGGTATTCATCAAAGTGTTCCCGGTAAAACTCGGCAATAACGCCGTGCCCTTTGTTAAGTCTGAAATTGGCAATGGCATCGAAAATAAAACGGCGTGCCTGGTCGATGCTGGCAAAGTCATCAAGGCTAATTTTCTTTAAGAACTCAGCGAGTGAGAACAATGCACGTGCATAGAGCCATTTTGATAAATGGTTTCTTGATAAGTGGTAACGAAGCGAATCATCAGGAATTTCAAACAGCCTGCGCTGAAAATTCTGCAGATCTGAAACCCTCGCAATTTCCATTCCCGTTTCAGGATCAGTAAAAACAAAATCGCCAAAAGAAAAGTGGTTTTTCATATAGGCTTTTAACTCCGCCGGAAGAGACCTTGAGTTTTTGTTTATAAAGCCGTTTCCGTATTCTTTTGCCAGTTTTTCATTTTCAGGGTCTGCAGATTGAATTAAGACAGGAATGTTAGGATCATGTTCTTTTATCTGCTTAAAAAAATCTTCAATTGTGCCTTGCCTTTCAGGTTCGTCAGGGTTTGTGTCAACATCGGTAATTACACCCAGAAGCTGTGATTTGTGCTTTTCGAATAAATTCAGCCCTTCAGAATAACTTGTAGCAAGCAGAATTTTGGGCCTTCCCCGCATCTGCATCATCTTCTGATGCTCGTTAAGTCCCTCAATCATGTAATCCCTCGACTGTTCAAGGATTATTTTGTACAGATGGCGTATATAAATTGTAGCCGATTTAACCGAGTTTTCAATTAATAATATTGATTGAACTCCCTCGTGTTTATTATCCTCCTCTGCGTTTAATTTATCTTCAATGAGGTTAATGACCGGGAAAAGGATATTTGTGCTTCCCAGCCAGTTGAAAACGTAGTCAATGCATGATAAGTCCTCGTTTTTTAACCTGAGGGAGCTTTCCTTTGAATCCGGAGCAAGTATTACAATGGGTTTTTCGGGATAAAGCCTCTTAATATTCAATGAAAGTTCAAAAGGATCCAGATCGCTGATACTTAGCATATTAATAATCAGATCGATCTGTCTTCTGCTCAGCAGTTCCATCGCCTCTGATGCAGAAGCGACATGAATAAACTGCGGAGGGTAACGTATATTGAATGAGACATAATCATTGAATATTTTTTCATCAATTTTCCCGTCTTCTTCCAGAATAAATGCATCGTATTTGCTGCAGATCAATAAGACATACCGAATTCTCTTATGCATCAGCAGCTCAAAGGAAGGCTCCCTGAAGGTATTTTTTCTGAGGTTATCCATCATGGAATAGCCTAGACCAATCCCTGGGCCAGCATTGCCTCGGCGACTTTAACAAATCCGCCTATGTTTGCTCCGTTAACGTAATTAATATATTTGTCTTTTTCTATTCCGTATTTCACACATGTGGCATGTATATCCTTCATTATCTGATGCAAGCGGGCGTCGACTTCCTGGCTTGTCCATGAAAGGCGCATTGAATTCTGACTCATCTCCAGTCCGGAAGTAGCTACTCCGCCGGCATTGGCGGCTTTACCCGGGCCATACAGGATCCTGCTCTTAAGAAATATCTCGACTGCATCAGGAACTGAGGGCATATTGGAGCCTTCAGAGACCACGAAACAGCCATTCTTGATCAGCAATGCAGCATCAGCACCTGATATTTCATTCTGAGTAGCTGAAGGCAAAGCAACCTGGCAGGGAACTTCCCATGGTGCCGGCTTTCCGTCAACATATTTGCACTTGTATTTATCGGCATATTCCTTAATACGGCCTCTTTTTACATTTTTAAGATTCATTACATAGGCAAGCTTTTCCTCATTTATTCCATCCGGATCATAGATATAACCATTGGAGTCTGACATAGTAACCACTTTGCCACCCATTTGAATTGCTTTTTCAGTGGCATACTGTGCCACGTTTCCCGAACCGGAGACAGTACAAACCTTATTTCTCAGGCTGTCACCCCGCGTATTAAGCATTTCCTCGGCAAAATAGACCTGTCCATAACCGGTTGCCTGCGGGCGGATAAGACTTCCTCCCCATTCCAGCCCTTTTCCGGTCAGTACTCCCGTGAATTCATTTCTGAGTCTTTTATACTGGCCAAACATAAAGCCAATTTCCCTGCTGCCCACGCCGATATCACCGGCAGGCACGTCAGTATCTGCCCCGATATGCCTGAAGAGTTCACTCATGAACGACTGGCAGAAACGCATTACTTCATTGTCGGTTTTTCCTTTGGGATCGAAATCCGATCCTCCCTTGCCACCACCCATGGGAAGGGTCGTCAGGCTATTTTTGAAGACCTGCTCAAAGGCAAGGAACTTAAGGATACCCAAATTCACGGTGGGATGGAATCGCAGACCACCTTTATATGGTCCGATTGCACTGTTCATTTCAATTCTGTAGCCCCTGTTGATCTGAATTTCACCTTTGTCATCCATCCATGGGACCCTGAAGATTATTACCCTTTCAGGTTCGGCTATTCTTTCCAGAATTTTGGGGTACCGGTATTTCGGGTTCTCTTCAATATACGGCATAATAGATTCCGTTACTTCTTTTACTGCCTGGTGAAATTCAATCTCACCCGGATTTTTGGCGATTATTTTCGCCATGAATTCTTCAACTGCTTTGGACATGGTTTTTAATTTTTTTATGGAGGGTTTCGTGATAATTAACAAATTTATATAATTAAAATCCTTGGCAATATAACTTTCAGACAAAAATTAATCGGGATATTTTTATAACTTTCATATTATTTTAATTCAGGGTTTAAATTTTATGAAGCGGATGAACGGGTTATTATTCAGATAGTTACCGTTCAGATATTATTATTTCTTGACCTTACGACACAATGGAAGACATATCGCATTGGCAAAAGGAAATGCAGAAACTTCTGGCTGAAAAAATCCAAAGCCAGAAAGGCTTGTCGATTATTTACCTGATAAACAAGATAATCAGCAGGAGGGAGTTGGTCGAAAATACGCTTTATGAAATAGTAAAGGAGATACCCAAAGGATGGCAATACTCTGAATATGCTTATGCCCGTATAAAATATGACGGCCAGGAATACCGGCCTGAGAATTTCAAGGAATCGCGATGGATTCAAAAACAGATATTTGAAACGTATGATAAAAGATGGGGTGCCGTTGATGTTTTCTATTCAAAACAGTTCCCCAAGGCTGATGAGGGTCCTTTTTTACACGAGGAGAGGCAATTGCTTGAAAACATAGCCACGATTGTTTGTAACTACTTAAACTCACAACAGGCACTAAGTCAATCAGATGTTGTTGAAGAAGATACTGAAATCAGACTGGAACGCTCCCGGATAACCAGCGAAGAGAAAAACATTGATGACACTCTTTTGCAGATTTGCAGGAATATGCCAAAATCATGGCAGTATCCTGAATATTCTGTTGCAAGGATCATTTATGACGGGAAAGAATACCTCAGTTCAGATAAGAATTTCGAAACATACCTATGGAACTTAAAAGAGGATTTTACGACAATTGACGGTAAATCAGGTACTATTGAATTCTATTACCTGAACGGTTTTCCGGTCATCAATAAGGAGGTTTACCTGAAGTCTGAGGAGGAACTTCTGGGTAACATGGCAAACCTGATTGCCGGCTTTTTAAACATAATCAAAGGCAATGAAATCAGGAATCCTTCAGATAGGGAAGACGCAAAAAGCAGTGATATAAATGAACCCAACAGGATTTTTGCATGCATTAATGAGATATCGAAGATACTGAGAAACGGGCTTTCGATAGATACCACCCTGACCGGGATAATCGAGGTTATTCCGCAGGCATTCCGGTCACCTGAGCACATTGCATCGCGCATTAAATACGATGATCAGGAGTTCCTGTCATCCGGGTTTGTTGAGACACCCTGGTTATTGAAAGTTTTTTTCAAGACCATTTCAGGAAAAAGGGGTTCGATTCAGGTGTTTTATTCAGGTTTTGATGCGGAAACTGATGAACAACCGTTCCTGGAAGAAGAGAAACAGTTTGTTGAAACTCTCGCACTGTTAATATCAGGCTTTATTAATGTTATCTACGGGCTTGACAGGGTCATTGCCACTGAAAAAGGATTGAAGAAAATCATGTACGAAAAGACAGAACGTCTGAAAGAGTTGTCGTGCATCAATCAAACCACGTCAATTCTTCAGGCTGAAAAATCTGTCGAAAATGCATTGAAACAAATTGTTTACATAATCCCTGATGCCTGGCAATATCCGGAATACACGGTTGCGCGTATCAGCTATGACAGTCAGGAATACATGTCTCCAAATTTTAAATCCACCAAGTGGAGGCAACGGCAGCCTTTTCTCACAATCGATGACAAGGTTGGTGAAATAGAGGTTTTCTATACTAAAGAGTTTCCCGACATAGACGAAGGTCCGTTTATGAAGGAGGAAAGAGATCTGATAAATAATATTTCAACCCTGATCTGCAATTATTTAAACACCCTGCAGGGTGAGGTTGCCATAAGGAAATACAGGGATGATGAAGAGCTCAAGCAAAAATTCCAGGCAGCCAGGGATTTTCTGTTAAACAAGCGAAAACTCCTCCAGAATTTCCTCGAGAAAAACAATTATGACCGTGATGTATTCCATGATCTGATGAAGTTTAAGGTAAAGGAGATATTGATTATTTCAAATCTCTATGATGCCTACAGCCTTGAACGTGAAGGCAAATTTTCGGATTATATCCTGGGGGTTTATTACCAGCTGAATTTAACTTCCATACCCAGAATCACGGGTGTCGGGTCATTTGAAGAAGCATTTGAAAAGCTCTATTCCAAGCATTTCGACCTGATAATTATCATGGTGGGCATTGACAAGAAGGGGCCGATGGAAATTGCACAAAAACTGAAATCACTGTACAAGTACATTCCCATTTATTTACTTCTCAACAACAATCAATTCATACATTTCTTTCAGACCGAACAGAAGAAAACACATCTTATCGACAATGTTTTTGTCTGGAATGGCGATTCGAGGATATTTTTTGCAATGGTCAAACAACTGGAGGACCATGTCAACGTTGAGAACGACACCAAGGTAGGTTACAGTCGTATCATTCTGATTGTTGAAGACTCGGCAAAATATTATTCGCGTTACATTCCCCTGCTCTATCACAGTGTGATGGAACAGACCAGGCGTATTATAGAAGACGTCAGCTCCATGGATGAATTGTATAAGCTGCTTCGTCTGCGGGTTCGCCCCAAAATCCTGATGGCAACAAATTATGAAGAGGCCATCGACATTTTCGACAAATACAAGGAATTCTTCCTTTGTTTAATATCTGATGTGAAATTTCAAAAAGAGGGACAATTTGATGAAAACGCGGGGTTTGAGCTTGTTAAATTCATCAAGTCTGAAATTCCCGACCTGCCGACAATAATACAATCGTCAGACAAGTCAAATGAAAAGAAAGCAAAAGAATTAAACTGTGTATTTATTTACAAGGATTCAGACACACTTGCCCAGGATATAAAGTACTTCATCAGCTACAATCTCGGATTTGGTGATTTTATCTACAAGGACGGAGCCGGAGAAACAATCGGCACCGCCAAGAACATGAATGAATTTGAGGAACAGCTTCAATCCATTCCGATTGAAACACTGTTATACCACGCGAAGAAGAATCATTTTTCATTATGGCTTACGGCCAGGGGTGAGATCCAGCTTGCCAGGGAAATTGCACCAAAGAAAATAAGCGATTTCAGGGATGCCGAAAGCCTGAGGGATTACCTTATAAATGTTGTAAAGAAGCTTAAATACGAGAAGAACAAAGGCAAAATTGTTGAGTTTGATGAGACGTTGATCCTTGAAGAAAGCAATATAATCCTGCTGTCAACAGGTGCGCTCGGGGGAAAAGGACGGGGCCTGGCGTTTATCCACACCCTGATTTATAATTTTGACATATCAAATTATGTCCAGGGGATCAATATCAAAGCGCCCAGGACCTTTATAATAGGCACCGATGAATTTGAGGCTTTCCTCGATAACAACAACCTGAGGGATAAAATTTATTCAGAAACCAGGTACGAAACAATCAAGCGGCTGTTTATTGAAGGGAAGCTTTCTTCCGCTTTGGAAACGAAATTGCGGATTATACTTGAGAAAATAACCAAACCCCTGGCCGTTCGTTCTTCAGGACTTTTTGAGGATTCGCTGATGCAGCCTTTTGCGGGAATTTTTGAAACGTATCTGCTGCCAAATATCAATGCAGATATTGAAATCCGGTTAACACAACTCATGGATGCAATTAAACTTGTATATGCATCCATATATTCTGATACCGCCCGGGGTTATATCAATGCCATTAATTACAAGATTGAAGAAGAAAAGATGGCAGTAATAATCCAGGAAGTTGTAGGAGAGCAATATGAAAATACCTATTATCCGCATATCAGCGGAGTAAGCCAGTCATACAATTATTATCCTTACAGCTATATGCAGCCCGAAGACGGATTTGCTGTCATAGCTGTGGGTCTGGGGATTTACGTGGTTGAAGGCGAAAAGGCCTTCAGGTTTTCTCCAAAATACCCGAACCTGGAAATAAATACTCCAAAAGATCAGTATTTGAATTCCCAGATTGAGCTTTTAGCTGTTGACCTCAATAAGAAGGAATTCAATCTCCTTGAGGGAGATACTGCCGGACTTGTGCGGTTAAGCATAGAAGATGCCGAGAGGCACGGAGTGATAAAGCACTGTGCATCAGTTTATTCTGCTGAAAATAAAACAGTTTACCCGGGAACTGACAAGGCTGGCCCCAGGATAATCAACTTTGCTGATATCCTGAAATACCGGTACATACCTCTGGCTGAAACGCTGGTGGAGATCCTGGATATTGTAAAGGAGGCGCTTGGCACTCCGGTTGAAATTGAGTTTGCTATCGATCTGACCAGGGATAATAAAAACAAAGCCTCGTTTTACCTGTTGCAGATCAAACCTATTATTGGTGCATCGCTTGACTACGATGTCAATATGGATGAGATAGACAAGACGCATATCATGCTTTTTGCAGAGAAAAGTATGGGCAATGGGATGATAAACAACATTCGTGATGTGATTTTTGTCAATCGGGACGATTTTGACAAAACCAAAACCCTTGAAATTGCTGCTGAGGTTGCCGCTTTTAATGATGAAATGATCAGGAGCGGCACACAGTATATTTTGCTGGGGCCGGGGCGATGGGGAACTGTCGACCGGTGGATCGGGATTCCGGTAACATGGCCCCAGATATGCAATGCCAAGGTTATTATCGAAACCAGCCTTGATGATTTTCCGCTCGATGCCTCGTCAGGTTCGCACTTCTTTCACAATGTAACATCGATGAATGTCGGGTACTTCTCTGTTCAGCATAATCAAAAGAACTCCGTATTAGACTGGGACATACTTAAGAAGCAGAAAATCATTAAAAAAAGGAAGTATGTCACGCATGTCCGGTTTGAAAACAGCCTGACTGTCAAGATGGACGGGAAAAAGAGAATTTCTGTCATTACGTGGGAGTAACAGGCCCATTGAACCCTTGTGCAGCACAGATTCTGAAGCCGGGATGTGATTTTAATTGTAAATAGATGGTTAATTGAATATACTAATGAATAATGCAATATTCAAAAGTGTCACGATACCACCAATAGTATAGAGCAGGACTTTAGTAAAAGTTGTGTTTTTGTATTTTCCCATCACTCTTTTTGAAGAAGTGAGGTAAACCTGTAAAAAAACCGTGAAGGGCAATTGAATACTCAGACACATTTGTGATATAATTAGTCCATTAAACGGATTTGATATTAAAAATATAATGCCCAGCCCAATTAACAGCGATGCAGCAACGCCCAGTCGTGAATGATTATCCTTAATATCATATGGTTCCCTGAACATACCTGAGAAAATTGATCCGGCAGCCATTCCGGATGTAATAGTTGAAGCTAAACCCGCAAATAAAAGTGCTATAGCAAAAACAATTGGTGCATGATTGCCAAGCAAGGGAGCCAGCAATTGTTCTGCCTGTTCAAGCTCTGAAACCGGTGTTCTGACTTTAAAAAAGGTTGCAGCTGCCAGAAGTATCATCGCACTGTTTATTGCCCAACCAATAATCATTGAAAATAAGGTGTCAACAAACTCGAATTTCAATTGCTTCTTTATTATTATTTCATCTTTCAAATTCCACTGACGACTTTGAATAATTTCGGAATGCAAGAAAAAGATTATGAGGCATTACAACAGCGCCTAATACACTCATAATAATAATAATGGATCCTTTGGGGAAAGACGGAACAACCCATCCGATAATTGCAGAATTCCAATCAATATTTACCAAAGAAAGTTCATACAGGAAAGACAAACCAATTACTGAAACAAATGCTATAATCCATTTCTCAATAATTTTATAAGAGTTAGTATATAGCATTACCATAACAAATATGGTAACCAGAATTGCTCCTGCTCTTACAGGTATATTAAATAACATTTTTAATGCAATGGCGCCCCCCAGGATTTCGGCTAATGATGTAGAGACTGATGCCAGCATTGCTGAAGAAAGCAGAATTTTTGAGTATCGGGGTTTAAGATATATAGTTGCAGCCTCAGAGAGGCAGAGGCCGGTAGCAATCCCCAGATGTGCCACATTGTGCTGCAAAATAACGAGCATTATTGTAGACAGGGTTACCACCCATAAGAGTGCATATCCGTAATCTGATCCTGCCGCCAGGTCCGATGCCCAATTTCCGGGATCAATAAATCCAACTGTAACTAATAGACCCGGACCAATAAATTTAAAAATACCTAAACCTCCATAGCCAGGTTTATAATTTTTATTGTCAATATTTCGTAAAAATTTGAACATATATTTTCTAACAAAAATTATGGGGATATATCTGGCTTATTTATAGTTCCATTTTAACTGGTCATACAATATGGCATATCCTTTCTCATAATTAACAGGCCGTCTATATGTCCACTAAAGGTAAACATAATTAATCAGCTACCGAGGTATCATACACTCAGCGAGACTTTTAATTAAGTTATCAGGGAATATTTGATAACCCTTGAAAATCAGTTCCGGGGTTTTATCGTTAAGTATATTTTATCTTATCCTGAAGAAATTATTCTTGAGGAGGAGCATTATGGAACCAGTTCTTACAACAAAATTCTTGCCTGGATATTTCAGAATACTAAAGAGTCACAAAAGAAAAAAACGGAAGGATCAGATAAAAAATCTGTTTCTTCCGTTTCTGTACCCGGAGCCGGGATCGAACCGGCACAGCATCGCTGCCACTGGTGTTTGAGACCAGCGCGTCTACCAATTCCGCCATCCGGGCGTACTGCATGATAAATTTCTGCTTCTTTATTATATTTTGTTATCTGTCAATATCTTGTTTACTCATCTCATCCGGATGGCGGAATTGCCTCCCCTGCATTCTGGCTCCTCGCTAAAAACACCCACAGGGTGTTTTCTTTACGCTCGGCCCTGCCATGCAGGCTGGCTCCTTCGCTAAAATGATCACCGGACATTTTTTAACGCTCGGCCTCATCCGGGCAGTAATCTTTCTGTCAATGTCAGTCTTGCAGTCTGCGAAAATAGGACATTTTTTTCAATTGACAGCTTTCTTATGCCTATGCCCCATGCCTCTGCCTTATGCTACTCAGAATGAGCAGCTCCACGTTCCTGAACTCCACCGGGTGTGATTCTGACTGCAGCGCAATGTAACCTGACTTCAGAGGTGTTCCCTGTGCCAGCGGGAAGCCCTCAGGAAGATCCCCACCGATCTGCGGCTTGGAGTATGTCATCACCGTGTCACCGTTCACAATATGATGAATGATACTGTCTCCGTAAACAACCAGCTCCGCTTTGACCCAGACATCATCATAAAAGTACTTTGACGATGATGAAGTGCAATGCTCTGTTATAAGCGCCGTGTCAATCATTATATGAGTGTGGGGAGAACAGACATTCATCGTCGTTCGTTCCTGCTCTGCCGTGCTTCCAAGGAACTGAACCTCAACCGAGACCGGCCAGTCCTGGTCAAGACCTATTGTCGCCGGATCCTGACAGTGAAACATGATGCCGCTGTTTCGGAAACCCCATGAAGGACCGCCCGGACACTGCTCACCGGTGAACCTGTATTCAAGCCTTAATTTATACGCAGAATAAGGTGTTTTATAATAGATATGGCCGAATTCATTATCGAAGGTATCATATTCAGAATAAGAGACCTTCATTACTCCATCCTCAACCCTGAATGTATTTTTATAGTTCTCGCCGAGGGGTGATCCTTTGATCTTAATTACCCAGCCGTCAAGATTCTCGCCGTTGAACAGTTGCACCCAGTTTTCCTTTGCAGCCGGCGGATTCCCGCATGATGTCAGCAGTGAAGCGAAAGTGATTAAAACGAGTAGTTTTTTCATAGTTCTTTCTCAATAGCAAGTTTAATTCCCTCCGCATCATACCCGCATTCATGCCAGAGTTCATTCTGCGAACCGTGCTCAACAAAATAATCCGGAATACCCAGACGCTTAACCTTGACCGCATATCCGTTATCACCGGCGAATTCAAGCACTGCACTTCCAAACCCGCCTTTGATCACTCCATCTTCAACAGTGATGATCTTTGTGAAATTTTTCATGACATCATGCAGCGCCTCCTCATCAAGCGGGTTGGCAAAACGCATATCATAATGCTTCACAGAGATGCCTTTTTCGCGCAGCTGCTCTGCCGCCTCAACCACAAAGTTACCCGGATGACCAATACTCAGCACTGCAATATCCTTTCCGTCACTGATGAGCCGTGCCTTCCCCACAGGTATCTCTTCAAACGGTTGCTGCCAGTCGCATATGACACCCGTACCGCGCGGATAGCGGATGCTGAATGGTCCCTTTATTTTGTCAAGCTGTGCAGTGTACATCATGTTACGCAGCTCCACCTCATCCATCGGTGCGGAGGTGATCATGCCCGGGATGTTACGCATGAAAGCCAGGTCGAAGAAACCGTGATGGGTTGCACCGTCAGTCCCGACCAGCCCACCGCGGTCGAGGCAGAAAATAACCTTAAGTCCCTGTAACGCAACGTCATGCACCACCTGGTCATAAGCCCTCTGCATGAACGTCGAGTAAATGTTGCAGAAGGGCAGGAGCCCGTCCGATGCCAGTCCGGCAGAGAATGTCACAGCATGCTGTTCCGCTATACCTACATCAAAGACCCTGTCAGGCATCTCCTGCATCATGATGTTAAGCGAGCATCCTGTTGGCATGGCAGGGGTGATCCCCACTATCTTCGTGTTCATGCGTGCCAGCTCAACAATGGTCTTTCCGAATACATCCTGGTACAAAGGGTGTTTCGAACACTCGGAAGGCCTGATCAGTTCGCCTGTACATGGGTCAAATTTTCCGGGAGCATGGAAGACCGTCTGTTGCTCTTCAGCCTTGGGAAACCCTTTCCCTTTCACTGTAACGCAATGGAGAAGCTTTGGTCCGGGTATCCGTTTCATATCCTCCAGCACCCTTACCAGGTGGAGCACATCATGTCCGTCAATAGGTCCGAAATATCTGAATTTCATTGATTCAAACAGGTTACTCTTTTCAAGCATCGTACCCTTTATGCTTCCTTCGATCTGCGAAGCCAGTAACCGTGCCTTTGATCCCATGCGGCTTGAAAGGCCAAGAAAATTCCACACCTTATCCTTGAACCTGTTGTATACTTTGCTGGTGGTGATATCGAGAAGGTATTCCTTCAGAGCTCCTACACTTGCGTCAATTGAAATGTTGTTGTCATTCAGGATAACAAGCAGGTCGGCTTTTTGATTTCCGGCATTATTCAAACCCTCGAATGCCATTCCTCCTGTCAGTGCTCCGTCGCCTATCACTGCCACCACCTTGCGTTTTTCACCCTGGGCCTTTGCGGCCACGGCAATTCCCAGGGCAGCAGAAATGGAGGTCGACGAGTGCCCCACCCCGAAAGCATCATACTCACTTTCAGCCATACGCGGAAAACCGCTGATCCCCTTGTATTTACGATTGGTTACAAATTTATCTTTTCTTCCTGTAAGTATTTTGTGTCCGTAAGCCTGATGGCCCACATCCCACACGATCTTGTCGTAGGGCGTATTATAGACATAATGTAGCGCGACTGTCAGCTCAACCACACCGAGGCTGGCCCCGAAATGACCGGGGTTGGTGCTGACCTCGTCAATGATAAACTGTCTGAGTTCATCACTGACCCTGACCAGATCAAGCTCGCCCAACTTCCTGAGATCTTCCGGAGTGTTTATTTTATCAAGCAGCCTCTTTATCTCTGACATTTCACAAGTGTCACAACTGACCGTGCAAAGATACTTATATTTTGATTTTTCAGTGATGGACAAAAAGCCTGCAGTGGTTGTAAATAATCGTTTTTGTTAATTACTCATCCGGCAATTAACAAAGGTTTCTGTCTTTAATTGTTTAATTCGCAGCTGAGGTAAAGTTAAAACAGGTAAGTCATGGTATCAAGGAAATTAATCTTGCCGGTGCTTTTGATAGCAATAATTACAGGCTCATGCGTAACGGGGACGAAATACAATTCCCTTAATAACAGATCCACTTCTCTTCTGATAGAGCGTGATTCTCTCAAGGCGGAGAACCTGTGGCTGGCAATGTCAAACAGGGAGCTTGCTGCGAAGTCGAAACAGCTCACTGAAGACACGGATAAACTGACCGCAGACCTGGGCAAAGCCAGGGCTGATTTCAAACAGTCTGAGGATGAGCTCAGCAAGCTGACAACACGTTATACAGACCTTCAGAAGGCACAGGAGGAGCTGGTAACCGGAAAGGCGCAGGAGACTCAGCGCCTGCTGGCTGAACTCAGGACAGCACAGACTGACCTTCAGAAAAAGGAAGAGCTGATGCGTGACCTCGAAATGAATCTGGACACAAAAAAAGCCACTCTGGAAGAGCTCACATATGAGCTTGACAGGCGCAATGCCCGGCTGACAGAGCTGGAAAAGATGCTTGATGCCCAGCAGAAAGCCGTAAGGGAGCTGAAGGCAAAGGTATCGGAAGCACTTTACGGTTTTGAGGACAACGGCCTCTCTGTGACAATGAAGAACGGTCAGGTATATGTGTCGATGGATGAGAAGCTTCTCTTCAAAACCGGCAGTTATGAGATTGACTCCAATGGCCGTGCTGCCTTGCGTAAGCTGGGAACACTTCTGGAGAAAAACCCGGATATATCAATAAATATAGAGGGTCACACAGACGATGTCCCTTACAGGGCAGCCCCGGGCCAGCAGCTTGTTGACAACTGGGACCTGAGTGTGAAGCGGGCGACAACGGTTGTCAGGGTGCTGACACAGGATACGAATATCAATCCGAAACGCCTGGTTGCATCAGGCCGCAGCGAGTATATGCCCGTCGATGCAAGGAAGGCTGCTGATGCACGGCAGAAGAACAGGAGGACGGAGATTATCCTTACGCCTGATCTAACGGCACTGTACACCATTCTTGAAAGTTATAAATAGCATCATTTTTCGCTGAATTCACCCAGCCTTATCTTAAGCCTGCCGAGTGCTTCCATCAGGTCATCCTCGGGTTTAAGGAAATCGAGGTTCTTCCAGAATTCAGCATCATACCCGTTTACAGTGTTTGAAAAGACCGAGTATACCGGAGCAAGATCCTCATGCTCGAAACGGACTACATTTTCGGTCTGGTGATCTGTTATGGCCAGCTCAAAAAAGACATTGAAGCGGCTGCTGAAGAATTTCTTCCTGCCCTTTGCCAGGAAACCCAGATCTCCCCGTACGTGTGAAAGGAAATATCTTCCGTCGATGCAACGGTAACGGGTTCGGTATCTTACATATTCAGGCTTCATGGAATAATTACGCGGCAGCCTGCTTATATAAGATTCTCCGGTCTGGGCTATAAACAAAGGATTAATTTCAAATTCAGCCAACATGACACCGTAATTGTCCACATTGATATATACATCTCCCTTCATCAGAGGTTCCGTGACCCAGTCCTTCTGGCTGAATGAAATGACAAAGGCTGTCTCGCCGTCAATGGTCACTATATCTGTAAGATGATAATCGTATGAACTGAGAGACAGTGGGTTGAGGAAATCAAACATATTTCTCATGCCGTCAAGGGTCAGGGTGGAGCTGAGGCCTGCCTTCAGTCTGACAGCCAGGGTATCTTCTGCCTCGAGGTTTTCTATTTTTCTGCTGCGAATCACCTTCATCTGGTCATTCTGCATTGACCTGGCGTAGGGGCTCTTGTATATCTGCACCACCGCCTCCGAATAAATCTGGGGTTCTTTCTTCCTGTATACACCCTCACGGTAGAAGCCGGTGAGGAGTACCGGGGTGGTGCCGTAATTTGATGCTACGGATGAAATGGCTTTTCCTATGATAAGCGCCGGATCCTGTGCCCTGATGATTATCTCCGGTATGGGGATGAAGTCGCGCTCCATACTGATTGTCATTACGTTGCCCGGCATGCTTCGGACAGGTATCCGGCGGTTAATATAACCCACGTAAGAGACCGACAGTGTGTCGTTAAGACTATCATCGGTGATCTTCAGAATGAAATCACCGTTGTTATTGGTGACCATGCCTCTCCCGCTATGACTTATGCCCACGGTGGCAAATGCAAGCGGTTCCGATGTCTGGTCATCAATCACCTTCCCGCTTATAACATGCTGTACCGGAAGGGAATCGGTCACGGGCTCAGGAGTACCGGTAATCATGTCACGGTACAGAATGATATGTTTTTCAATGACCGAGTACCTGATCCGAGGGTCGCCTGTCACCGAGTCAAGAAGCTCTCTGACAGTCATGTCAGAAGGCGGCAGGGTAAAGACCCTGTCGTCATCGATTATTCTTGTGTCATAGGTAAAGACATAGCCGGTAAGCCTGCTTATCTCACTGAGCGCCCCGGATGCCCTGATACTGTTGCCCGGCATCTTCACCCGTCTTTCGAGGATACTCTCCTGCGGGAAAAGCTGCAGTGTCAGAAAAAACAGGCCGGCAACCAGGATCAGTATCCTTTTCTCAGTACGTGTCGGCCACATCGGATCTTATCAATCCTGTCCCGGCAGAAGGCTGTAAGTCCCGCCTTCCATGACAGAATGAAGGTTAAAGGTAGTGCAAATTACCTTAATAATTGTATCGTGCGGCTGACTGTCAAAGCGGGAGGTGAGACGGTAATCATTTATTGCCGGGTCTGAAGCGACAATATCAATATTGAATGTACGTTTCAGATCCGCAAAGACTACTCCGAGCCTCTCGCCGTCATAAGTAAGGATGTCAGTGTTCCATGCCAGATAGTTGGCGTCGGTGTTGACTTCACGGGAAGAGCTGGTTCCTGAAACCCTGCCGACGTAACCCGGCTCAATCATCAGGCTCTCTGACCCGTCATTGCTTGTAAGCATGACTGTCCCCGTGGTAACAAAAACCTCCACCTCGTTGTCCTTATTATCGGTGATCACATTGAATGATGTTCCGAGAACCTTTACCCTGGCATTACCTGCATCAATTATGAAAGGATGCGATGCATCAGGGGCGATATCGAAATAGGCTTCACCCTTAAGGGTCACCTTGCGGTTATTGCGCCCGAAAGTTTCCGGGTAGATCAGCCGGCTGTCGCGGTTAAGATAAACTTTGCTGCCATCGGCAAGGAGCACCTCCAGGTTTTTCTCATCCATAGCCGCAGTCACGGTTACCTTTTCAGGTGCTGCTACCTCAAACATCAGCCATCCGAGCCCTGCGACAATTATCACCATCGCAGCTATGCGTAAAAACGCCGGCATCAATGACTGTCTGCGAAAAGGAATAACAGGTTTCTCCGCTTCTATCCTGTGATTAAGGTTATTCCATGCTTTGTCAACATCAATATTATCAGTTTCCGTGTTTTTCAGATCATTCCATTTTTTCATTATCTCTCCGTCTTCACTTATCAGGAAACGCGCTGACACATCATTTGATGTCTCTTCGCCTGAGAGCCATGCTGCTGCATCAGCCCATTCCCGGTCGGTCATTTCTTCTATTTTGTTATTCTTTTTCATTGCTCTGCAAGTGCTTTTCTGAATTCTTTAAGCGCCTTTCCCATATTTGCCTCAACTGTCTTCAGCGAAACTGACAGTTTCTCTGCTATCTCATTATATTTTAATCCTTCAAACCTGCTCATCCGGAAGATGACACTGCATCTTTCGGGCAGCCGTTCAAGCACTCTTGCCACTTTCGACTGCAATTCACTGTAATAGATTGCATCAGTCACGGGCTCAGCTGTCTCATCAGCGCTGGCGGCAATCTCTCCGGCATGCCTGTCGATCACTTTCTGATGTTCAATAAAGTGCAGCGACTTGTTATGCACGGATCGGAAGAGATAGCCATTCAAAGAACTTTCAATTGTGAGGGTGCCTCTGTCCTGCCACAGCCTGAAGAACAGATCCTGTACAATTTCTTCCGCCGTGTCATGGTCTTTAAGAATTCTTTTTGCGTACCTGACCAGGGAAACATAGGAGGACCGGAACAGCTTCTCAAACTCCTGTTTGTCGCCCTGTCTGATCCTCCTTATTATTTCACTGTCGCTGTTCATGCGGCACCAACTCCTGGTTATTCGGTTCTGTCACTGAATTTGACTTTCCTGCTCAGTCTTTTTATGGCTGCCTCGATGCTCTGGTCTGGTTCGATTACGTTATAGTCACCCCAGAACTCAGGATCTGCAAAGGCTGCAACTTCTTCGGTGAAGAAATCAGTAGTATGGATCCTTTCCTTTGAAGCGAACTTAACCACATCTTCCTCAGTACGGTCTGTGATGGCCAGCTCAGACATCGTGGTGAAGTTGGTGTTGAAGAGTTTCTTCTTCCAGTCAACCTTGAACTTAACCTCTGCCCTTGAGTGTGCGAAGTACCACTTGCCATCCACTTCGCGGTAGCGGACAAGATATGATGTGATCTCTGGTGTAACCTGCATTCCGACAGGTTTCTTCCTGATGAACATTGATGCTGCAAGCTCCTTGTTTTCAAGGTTAAAGGAGAACTCTGCCTGTGCTATTGCGTATGTCTCTATGTCAATGTACATACGGCCAAGATACAAGGGAGTTGTAATAAACGGCTTCTGGAAGAAGTTAATGACGTAGTTTGTCCTGTCATCAATCACGACTATGCTTGACAGTTCCAGATCATACTGTTCGAGTGCTTCCCTGGTGAGGAATGTCTCGGGGTTCTTGACGATATCAAGATAAAGAGCCGTTGTGGGGCCGCCCTGAAGCTTGAAGAGCACGGTGTCCATTTTCTCGACATCATCACTCTTTCTTCCTTTGTAAATTTTGACTGCGTCATATCTGAGGTCATTCTGGTAGGGAGCCTTGAATATTTCAACAACTGCTTCCCCGATGGAGATATAACTGCGGTTTTTCCTGATTGTCTCACGATAGAAGCCGGTCATGTCATTAGGCACAGAGGTGTAGTTTTCGTCAAAGCGTGAAATCACCTCCTCAAGGATTTCCTCAGGAATCATTGGTTTGACAATTATCTCCTTTATCGGGATCATTGCCGTCTCAAGCTCAATAACGTTTCTCTGGCCGTTGGTTTTCATCTCATCGATGGCCATCACCCTGTTCTTGTAGCCGATAAAAGAGAACTCTATTTTTCCTGTTTCGGTATCACTGACCTTCAGGGTGAATTCACCGTCAAGGTTTGTCACTGTAGAGACATTGCTTCCCTGTACTGATATGCCTGCGAAAACGAGCGGAAGGCCATTCTCATTGTCAACCACCCTGCCCCTGATGGTTATCACCTGCTGTTGTTCCTTCTTCGGCCTGGCCGAAGGTCCTGATGCAAGCAGATCTCCTGCTGTTACAGAGAAGAGGAGCGTTGCAGTTATTACTGAAAAAATGATTTTTGTTTTCATGTTTCTTTTGTATTTTGGTTTAAATCCGGATCATCTGTTCACAATAATGACCGGGAATATCCCATCTACCCTATACAGTGAAGAAAAAAAATTGTTCATTTGCTCCAATCATGCGTACTCCGTATCTGAATGCAATTTACTCCGTTTTATCTTACGGAATTAAAAGGTATGCAGGCATTTCTCTTCAGCCGCCATTGCCTCCGGCAATAAGTGTCGAGCTTAGCAGCAGGTGTAATCTCTCATGTCCTGAGTGTGTTACGGGAGCAGGGCTGTTAAGGAGGAATAATGATTTTATAGATTATTCACTTGCCGCTAAAATTGCCGCAGAGCTCTCAGGCAGAACATTATCTGCCTGGCTCTATTTTCAGGGCGAGCCGATGCTTCATCCCCGTTTCTTTGACATAGTCAGCCTGTTCCGTAAAATGAGACCGGTGATATCGACAAACGGTCATTTCCTTGATGAAGAAAACTGCAGGAGGCTTGCAGATTCGTCGCTGAAGAAAATTATTATTTCATATGACGGTGTGACACCTGCCGTATATAATATATATCGTACCGGAGGAGATCATTCACGTGTTACTGACGGCATCCGGCGCCTTTCACAAACTATTAAGGCAGGAGGCTCAAAGGTCAGGATCGAATTGCAGTTCCTGCTGCACAGGCATAATGAGCATGAAGTACAAGAAGCGGCAGCTTTTGCCCGGTCCGTCAATGCTGCCTTCATGATAAAGAGCATGCAGGTTCTCGACGGTGAAAGGGCCGGGGACTGGATGCCCCGGAAGGGAGGAGATCACGCTACTTACAGTCTGGCGGACAATGGAAACCTGTGAGGTCACCTTCCCGGGGGTGCTTCAGGATGTGGACCACGGCTGTCATTACGGTTGATGGCGATGTAGTGCCATGCTGCTATGATAAGTTTGCCGGTCATGCCATGGGTAATATCAATGATCAGGATTTTGGCGATATATGGAACAGTGAAAAGTATAAGTCGTTCAGGGATAACGTGATCAGAAGCCGTGCTTCCATCGATATCTGTTCCGGGTGCCCTCAGGGAAGGCGGATCCTTTTTAAACCAGGTATTACCGGACTATCCTGACAACGGAGACCTTGTTGTCATGTAATATACGTGCGAAATATACTCCTGAAGCCAGGTTTTTGAGAGAGAGCTGCAGGGATCCGGAGATATCAGAAAATGTTTCCTGGCAAACTGTTCTGCCAGAAATGTCAAGAAGTTCAATTTTCACCGAAGAGCCCCTGGTGAATGCCTCAGATTCTATATTTACAATATCTTCAGCAGGCAGAGGCCAGACCTTTATTTCTTCATCAGTCAAGGGTGTGTCGTCAATGCCACTCAGGACACTCATGTTAAGGTAGAAAGTGCCTGTCACCCCTCCACCGCTGCCGTCAACCTGAACCCAGTACTTCTGGCCGGCACTGACATTTATCGAAGTGATCCGGGGATTATAGTCGGCATCGGTATAATCATCATTCGCTCCGGCGAGCGTATAATTGCCGCTTAGTACGTCCTGATATGTTGATGCCCTGTAAATGGCTATCTCGTTATCGATCCCGGTCGAATAGAATGTAATTGTCTGATTTACTGTGGGTGTAAAATGGAACCAGACGCTTTTTTCAACTATGTTTTTCCCTGTTCCATATTCATCGCACCATGAGAGCTGCCCTGTGCAGGATTCAAAAGGAGGAACAGGTTCACCCTCTTCAATTGTGGCGCATAGGTTGGAGTAAGGTCCATTTTTGCCGGTACCTACCTCAATAGCATTAGCGATATTATCATTTGTCTGGGCCGTAAGCGGAATTTTGAACTGGAGGGTGTTCTGGCAGGTTCCCTGGGTACCGGTCAACGTGATCTCAATATTTGCGCTCTGAGTTAATGGCCCTCCGTTGTTCAATTTTATCTGTGCGGGATTGGCTGTGCTGTTTTCTATATAAAAATAGTCGTCTGAGGCCTCTGAGAGTGACCATAAATATGCATCGGCACCATATGCCTGCAGTGACAAACCGGTAAAAGAGCAGGTGCAGGAGTTTGTAAGACCGGACGGATATGCTTCAAGTGAAAGATTAGATCCGGCACTGATAAAGTTATCGACAGTCTGCATGTCGGAACCAGAGAGGTTGGTTACCGTCAGAGAAACTCTATAACTGCCTTTCACTGTGAAAGATACTTTAGGTGACTGCGAGCCGGAGCCGGTTCCTTCGTGATAAATGACATTCGACGGATAAAAAGACCATTGCCAGGCCAGGGGATCAAAAGCCGAGAGACCGGTAAGTTCAACCGGTGAATCAATGCATGCTGCTCTGAATTCAGACAGGAACTTTGCATCAGGCAGGTTGTCGGGAGGGTAGTACCCATCAGTGAAAGCCACTCCTGTGTTATCGGGATCAAGAAAGAGCTGAAGCGGCAGGTAACTTTGTTTTGGATGCTCCCATGAATAGCTGAACTTGCCAAAGTAATCCTTTGCGCTGCCACCATGCAACTGCCCGGTAATTCTCCTGTTTTCATTGAACAGGGGTCCGCCGGATGAACCTGAGTATGTTACCCCGTCATCAAAGACAATTTCCCAGTGCGATCCGGCCGGCGTAACTGATCCTCCTTCCCACGCTATTGTATCCTCATAGGAGAGTGCAGGATCGTTATCAATTGATATCTTCTTTTTGTTTCCGTCGGGATGATGAATGCAAACCGAATTGAGAGGCGCTGTGCCGGTTATATCCCATCCGCTGAAGAACGGCTGGTACGATACTGGCACCTGATCATTGAATCTGATAAGTGTAAAATCGGACGATTCGCCCATTGTCCTGACCGACGCTCCGGAAAGCGTCTGTGGCGTGTAACGGGAGGTAACCACACAAGAGGCGTCTTCATAATTGAAGTACGCCAGAACGGTGCCGGCTTCTGATTCAGTGTTGATACAGTGGTTGGCTGTCAGGAAGTAGGGCGTCCCGTCATTTTTGGCATTGTTTATCAGAGCTCCGGAGCAGAGGTAACTGTACTGCCCGTCATTGAAACTGTACTTGCAGACTGAATGTTTCTGATTCTGCCAGTCTTTCCCCTCGTCGCAGTTGACCGGAATAAAACCCTTTGCGTCAGCATTTCTGGATTTGATCGCGAATATATCGATGTATGACTGCCCTATCCAGCCAATGACGACCTCACCACTGAATTCAACTCCGGCAGGCTCATAATACTCTATAATTATATGGTTACCGGGGATATCACCTGTTACAAACATCAGGTTTCCGGTCATATTTGATTTTGTGAAAGCACCACTGACATTAACATATCCGTCATTAAAGAGATAAAGCTCAGCATCTTCAGGTACCAGGTATTTTTTAAAAATCACCTGAACTGACTTGCCGGCTTCTGAATTAATCCTGTATTGCCATAAAGTCCCTCCGTCAGACAGTTCTGTCCTGGTCCCTGCAGATTTCACGTCAATGGAAACCTCTTCAAGAACAGCATACCTCAGCGGGAGCGGGTTTTCTTCATTATAAGCCAGCAGGCTGGCAGTATCAATTTTCGAAAGATTGTAGTGAGCTGTTGGTGTAATGCTTTTGACATCGGTTGATTTAAATGACCGGGGTAGTCCGCCTTCGGATATTTGAGCAGAAAGGTAAAAGCAAAAAGAAAAAATGACAGATATAAGAAATACTTTTTTCATTTAGCAACGCTAAAGAGTTCGTAAAATCAACCTGTGGTAAGTGTATTGAAAGGCGGATATCAGACAGTCATTATTTCTTTTTCCTTGGCCTCCATTACCTTGTCGATTCGCGCAATATGTTTATCGGTCAAATCCTGGATAATCTTTTCACCGTTTTTCTCCTCATCCTCCGGCAGGCCGTCTTTTATCAGGGTTTTAAGCTCATCATGGAACCATTTTCTTGCAGTGCGTATGCTGATCTTGGCTGTCTCTCCTTCCTGTCTGACCTGTTTCACCAGCTGGTGCCTGCGCTCCTCCGTAAGGGGAGGAACGTTAATGCGGATTGCCTCTCCGTTGTTTATCGGGGTCATCCCTATGTTGGCTGCAAGAATGGCTTTCTCAATAACATTCAGCATGGGTTTTTCCCATGGCTGTATGAGAATACTTTTTGCATCGGGAGTATTGATGTTTGAGACCTGCGCCAGGGGTGTCATGGTGCCGTAATAGTCAATACTTATTCCGTCAAGGAGCAGCGGATTGGCCCGCCCTGCACGAAGATGTGAAAGCTCGTATTCAAGGTGCTTAATGGCCTTATCCATGCGCTCTTCGGCTTCATCTTTTGTAAGTTCCAGTTCGTCAGTCATATGATCCGTATTTTTTCCGGTGGTAACAAATGTAAAAAAAATCTTGTCAGGGAGCAAGGAAGGTGCCGCACTTCCTGCCGGATGTCACAGCTTCAAGGTTGCCTTCGGTGTTCATATCAAAGACTATGACAGGCATTCTGTTCTCGCTGCACATTGAGAAGGCAGTCTGGTCCATTACCTTCAGCTTCTTCTCCATTGCCTCATCAAAAGTCAGAGTCTCATACCTGACAGCAGAGCGGTCCTTCTCGGGATCGGCAGTATAAACGCCGTCTACGCGTGTGCCTTTTAACAGTACCTCACAACCCAGCTCTACCGCACGCAGGGCGGCTGCCGTATCTGTTGTGAAGTATGGATTGCCGGTGCCTCCTGCAAGGATGCATACATTACCGTTGTTCATTGCTTCAGAGACCTTATCACGGTGATACAGTTCGCCCACTGGCTCCATACGTATGGAGGTGAATACCCTGACCTTGCATCCCTCACGGGTAAGGAAACTCTCAATAGCCAGGCTGTTAATCACTGTAGCAAGCATGCCCATCTGATCTCCCTTATAGCGGTCATATCCTTCGTCGCTGCCACCCAGACCACGGAATATGTTGCCACCACCGATGACAATAGCCACCTGGCAGCCTGAATCAGCCACTTTGCTTATCTGCCTGGCATAACTTGTCAGTACTTTTGAATCCAGTCCGTTTCCATCAGGTCCTCCGACAGATTCCCCGCTGAGCTTAAGCAGTATCCTTTTATATTTCATTGTAACAATCTGTTCTTATGATGGTAACGAAGTCTGCAAAAATTATGCCTGAAATCACAGTCATATATTACAAGTAACGACGCCTTGTCAGGGCGTCGCTGCTCGATTAGCATTACCAGGCAGGGTGATATTATTCTTTTTTCTCCTTATCCAGTGTGTCCGCCCTGAAAATATACCAAATAGGACAGGTCCGTGTTAATGCGGTGACAACAAGGATGATCGCCAGGAGGATCACAATTATGCCCGCCAGATCTTTAATGTTAAAAATGAAGTAGCTAAGTAACAGCACTGCTGCAAGTACCAGTCGTACAATCATGTCTGTTTTACCAACGTTCTTTTTCATTGTTCGTATAATTTAAGGGTATCAAGTTACAGCTTTTTTATGATATACATAAAAAAGTAACGACGCCCTGACAGAGCGTCGTTAGAATGTGTTTCAGAGTGTATCGGGCAATCAGACGTTCAGCGAATAGCGCAGGAACGCGGTTGCCTTGAGCTCTTTATTCTGGTTCTCAAGGTACTGCCTGACGGAGAGCTTACTGTCCTTGATGAACTCCTGGTTCATGAGCGTACTCTCCTTGAAGAATTTGTTCAGTTTGCCCTGGGCAATCTTTTCAAGCATTTCTTCAGGCTTGCCTTCGCGGCGTGCCAGTTCCCTGCCGATCTCCATCTCCTGTGCAAGGATCTTTGCGGGGACATCATCCTTGTCAACGGAAACGGGGTTCATTGCTGCTACCTGCATGGCAACGTCCTTGTAGACCTGAACGTCAATTCCCGGTTTGGTGAAACCCACGAGGGTTGCAAGCTTGTTTCCCGCATGAATATAAGCCTGAACAACCGGAGCACTCATTTTATCGAAATAAGTCAGTTCGAATTTTTCTCCTGTTATGCCGCTCTTCTCAAGAACAAGCTCGGCAGCCTTTTTCCCGTCAACGGTGGTATTTTTCAAAGCTTCAAGATTGTCAGGATCAGCTTTCAGTGCAGCGTCAAGGATCTTGTTTCCAAGAGCGATGAAATCAGCGTTTTTGGCAACAAAGTCGGTCTCGCAGTTGAGTGCAATCATAATACCTTTCTTGCCGTCAGCGGTTGTTTTTGCAAGTACCACGCCTTCCGAGGCTTCACGGTCGGAACGCTTGTTTGCAATAGCCTGACCTCTTTTACGAATCAGTTCCTGGGCTTTCTCGAAGTCGCCAGCGGCTTCCTCAAGTGCCTTTTTACAGTCCATCATGCCGGCTCCCGTCAATCTTCTCAGTTTGGCGACATCGGCAGCACTTATATTTGACATACTTTCTTCAGTTAATGGTTGATCTTATTTTACTTCTTCCTCAGTCTCTGCTGAGGCTTCGGGTTTTCCAACAGCCTCAATCTCTTCTTCTTCCTCAGCTGCTGCTTCGTGTTTCTCTGCTACCTCATAATCAAGTGCATGGAATTTACTTTTATGTGCACCTTCGGGAGCATTCTCCTTTTCTGCCGGTGCACTCTCCTTGTCCTTTTCTGCTTTACGCTCATTCAAACCTTCGGCGAGAGCCTGGCACATAATATTGATCACCAGTGAAATTGACTTGGCGGCATCATCGTTGGCAGGTATTACGAAGTCGATCTCTGAGGGGTCAGAGTTTGTGTCAACCATTGCGAATACAGGTATACCCAGTCTTTTTGCCTCATGAACTGCAATGTGTTCCTTGGCCACGTCAACGACGAATAAAGCGGAGGGCTGACGTGTCATATCTGCTATTGAGCCGAGGTTTTTCTCAAGCTTGGCTCTCTGGCGGGTGATCTGAAGCTTTTCTCTCTTAGAGAGGTTGTCAAATGTACCGTCGGTAGCCATCTTGTCAATCGAGCCCATCTTCTTCACCGCCTTGCGGATGGTGGGGAAGTTGGTAAGCATACCACCCGGCCACCTCTCGGTGACGTAAGGCATGTTCACTGATGCGACTTTTTCGGCAACGATATCCTTAGCCTGTTTTTTTGTAGCCACGAAAAGAACCTTACGGCCGGACTTGGCTATCTGCTTCATTGCAGCAGCAGCCTCGTCAATCTTGGCTGAGGTTTTTTCAAGGTCAATGATATGAATGCCGTTGCGCTCCATAAATATGTAGGGAGCCATTGCCGGGTTCCATTTTCTTTTCAGGTGCCCGAAGTGTACACCGGCATCAAGTAATTCATTAAAATTTGTTCTTGACATTTTCTGTGTTTGTTAAAGTTTACGTTCTGTGAAGTCAATTGCAGAGTAGTTCCTCGCGGGAAGTCAATGCAATTTAGATACTAAACCTGCATCTATGATAATTGCTGTTGAACTCCTAACGCTTGCTGAACTGGAACCTCTTACGTGCTTTGGGCTGACCAGGTTTCTTTCTCTCCACCTCACGAGGATCGCGGGTAGTGAAACCTTCAGCTTTCAGCTTGGGTTTGAACTCGGGATCAATCTTGATGAGAGCTCTGGAAATCCCAAGACGTATCGCCTCTGCCTGACCTTTGGATCCACCGCCGTCAAGGGTGACTTTGATGTCATATTTGTCGGCAACATTGAGAAGGTTAAGTGGCTGAAGGACAACATATTGCAGGATTTCATCCGGAAAATACTGTTTGAATTCCCTGTCGTTAATTGTAATCTGTCCCTTGCCGTCGTTAAGGTAAACCCTGGCAACAGCTGCCTTCCTTCTTCCGATAGCGTTAATAACTTCCATGTTCTTTACTTAATGGTTTTTAAATCAATTAGTTTGGGTTTCTGGGCCTCGTGCTGGTGCTCCGGGCCTGCATACAGATAAAGGTTCCTGAAGATGGCGTTGCCAAGACGTGATTTCGGAAGCATTCCTTTAACGGCATATTCCACCATTCTTGTCGGGTGCTTCTTCATAAGGTCATTGGCCATGACGATCCTCTGGCCACCGGGGTAACCCGTGTGCCTGATATACTCTTTGTCTGTCATCTTTTCACCCGTCAGCGTGACTTTGTCGGCATTGATAACAATAACGTTATCACCGCAGTCAACATGAGGTGTGAAGCTTGTCTTGTGCTTCCCCCTCAGCATCAGGGCTACTACAGATGCCAGACGACCGAGTGTCTGACCCTCTGCATCTACCAGTACCCACTCTTTCTCTACAGTAGCCTTATTGGCTGATACTGTCTTGTAGCTTAAGGTGTTCACTTTAGTACTTAGGTTTCGTTAATAATTGATGTTCAAAATAAAAACCCCATTTTTAGGGTTTGCAAAAATACAACATATTTTTATTTCGAGCAATATGTTGTACTTTTAATTTCTTCGTGATCAAATGTTCAGCAGACCGGTCAGCCGGATAATGCCCCTGATATACCACATACCGGCTGCATTTTTTATACCGGTATCGTCCGGGCTTCTGTCTGCGGTATCAATTGGCGGAGCCACTTTCTTTTCTTACTTTTACACACTGTTACTTTTGTTTGGAAACAAGTATGGAACTTAATTCTGAAGACAGAAAATTCCTGAAACTGGCAATAGAGACCGCATCAGACAACATTAAGGAACAGGGCGGGCCTTTTGGCGCTGTCATCGTCAGCAAGGGGAAAATCATCTCCAGTGCAGGCAACAGCGTGGTTACCGGGCATGACCCGACGGCACATGCAGAGGTGCAGGCCATAAGGAAGGCCGCAGAGACCCTGGGCACACATGACCTCAGCGGCTGTGTGATATATTCTTCCTGCGAGCCATGCCCCATGTGCCTTGGGGCGATATACTGGGCAGGCATCAGGCGCCTTGTCTATGCATCTGACCGCTATAAGGCAGCAGCATCTGGTTTTGATGATGAAATGATTTACACCGAGCTTGCCCTTGACCATGAGAAGAGAAGCATCGTCATGAACCGCGGTATGAAAGACGAAGGAGACAGCGTATTCAGACAATGGGACAATTTCCCGGGCAAAGTCTTATATTGAGGAACACGGATGTCAAGAGTAAACAGGGAGTTTTTCCTCGGGGATGCTGTCAGAGTGGCACGGCTGCTGCCGGGAATGGATATCGTAATGGGTGAAGGAAGCATTCCGCAACACTATATGATAACAGAGACCGAAGCATATCTTGGAGAGAATGACAAAGCCTGCCATGCCAGCAAGGGAAGGACAAAACGAACAGAAGTGATGTATCTTGAGGGCGGTCACCTTTATATTTATTTTGTTTACGGAATGCACTGGATGATGAACATTGTCACGGGTCACGCCGGTAATCCCCAGGCAGTACTGATCCGGGGGGCATCATTACTCGAAGGCCCGGGACGCGTGACAAAGAACATAGGCATTGATGGAACTTATAATGGTGAGGATCTCATATCATCATCAAGAATTTGGGTGGAAGACAAAGGTTACCGGCCGAAACTTACTGCCGGTCCCCGGATTGGCATTAACTACGCAGGCGAACCCTGGGTGAGCAAACCGTGGCGGTTTAAAATCACAAAACAATAACCGATAAAATATGATAAAAGGATTTCGGAACTGGAACAACATAACGGGATGGATAGTATTTGCCGTTTCGCTGGTGGTTTACCTCCTGACAATTGAACCGACAGTATCCTTCTGGGACTGTGGTGAGTTCATTCTCTGTTCTTACCGTTTAGAGGTTGGCCATCCCCCCGGAGCCCCTCTGTTCATGCTCCTGGGGCGCTTCTTCACCCTTTTTGCCGGCTCAGATACGTCAAAGGTGGCAATGATGGTAAACATATTATCCGCTTTCGCCAGCGCCTTTACAATTCTTTTCCTCTTCTGGAGCATAACAAGACTTATCCGCCTGGCAACCGGTGATGATGAAAATATAACCGGCGGAAAAGCAATTGCAGTCATTGCATCAGGAGTGACAGGAGCGCTTGCCTATGCGTTCTCGGACACTTTCTGGTTCTCAGCTGTCGAAGGTGAAGTGTACGGCACAAGCTCACTCTTCACAGCAGCTGTTTTCTGGGCTATGCTCAGATGGTATGACGAGGCCGATGAACAGCATTCAAACAGATGGATCATACTTATCGCTTACCTGATGGGACTTTCAATCGGGATTCACCTGCTTAACCTGCTGACGCTTCCCGTGCTTGTACTTATATACTATTTCCGGAAATACAAGGCAACGGGAAAAGGAGCGGTATGGGCTGTCCTTATCGGATTTGCCATGCTTGGGGTACTGAACTTCGTTTTCATACCAGGAGTGGCAAAGGTAGCCGGGTGGTTTGAACTGCTGTTCGTAAACACATTCGGCCTTCCGTACAATACAGGTCTGTATATCTACCTGTTCCTGCTTGTGGGTCTGGTAATATTCGGAATCTGGTATTCCCTCAGGAACAAAAAGGTCATCCTGAACTATCTTTTAACCGTGGTTGCGGTGTTGCTGCTGGGTTATTCCTCCTTTGCCCTGATAATTATAAGGGCAAACGCTCATCCTCCCATGAACCAGAACGACCCCTCCGATGTCTTCTCATTCATTTACTATATCAACAGGACTCAGTATGGCCGCACACCCCTCGTTTACGGGCCGTATTATTCAGCACCTCCTGTAAGTGTGGATAACAATATTTCGGGATATAATAAAAAAGACGGGAAGTATGTGCCTTACTACTTTCCTGACTATAAATATGACAAGCGGTTCATGACCGTGTTCCCCAGGATGTACAGCACTGATCCTGAACATATAAGGCAGTATGAGTACTGGGGCCGCATCAGCGGTAAAAAGGTCACTGTAAGGTCAGGAGGCCAGACAGAACAGCTGGCACTCCCCACTTTCGGCGAAAACCTTCGCTTCTTCTTCAGATACCAGTTAGGAGTGATGTATCTGCGATACTTCATGTGGGACTTTGCCGGACGGCAGAATGACATGCAGGCCAACGGCAACGTTATGGATGGCAACTGGATCTCGGGAATCCCCTTCATTGACAAAGCCAGGCTCGGAGACCAGTCGCTGATGCCTTATAATTACCAGAACAACCCCGCCAGGAACAAATATTTCTTTCTACCGCTCCTGATCGGGCTGGCCGGGCTTGTATGGCACTATCTGAGGCACAGAAAAGGATTTTCCCTTGTAATGTTATTTTTCATCATGACAGGACTGGCTATTGTGGTGTACCTTAATCAGTATCCCAGTCAGCCAAGAGAGCGGGATTATGCCTATGCAGGCTCTTTTTATGCTTTTGCATTCTGGATTGGAATGGGGGTAATGCTCCTTTATGATCTGTTCAGGAAATTTCTGGATGAACGGCCTGCTGCCGTTATCCCTGCCTTAGTGACTCTGGCAGCAGTCCCTCTGCTGATGATTGTACAGAATTATGATGACCATGACCGTTCAGACAGGTATACGGCACGGGATATTGCCTCTAATTACCTGAGTTCCTGCGACAAAAACGCCGTACTTTTAACTTACGGCGACAATGATTCATTTCCCCTATGGTACATTCAGGATGTAGAAGATTTCCGCACCGACGTGCGCGTGGCAAATCTCAGTTATCTGCAGAGCGGCTTTTATATTGAAACAATGAGCCGCAAGGCTTTTAAATCAGATGCACTGCCCTTCACTCTGCCCGTTGAAAAATATATTGAGGGTGAGCGCGTCCAGTTGCCTGTGGAAGACCTTGTTAAAGAACCTACAGACCTTAGAAAGGTGATCGATTTTGCAGGATCCGATGATCCGAAGGCAAAAGTTGATCTGTCAGGCCGTGGTGACTTCTATAATTTCATACCCGTCAGGGAATTTGTCGTTGATGTGGATTCTGCCCATGTTATTGCTACAGGAGCCGTGAGACCCTATCATGCCGGCAGGATGCTGAAACCGATGATATGGAAATTTAAAGGGTCAATGGCAATGAAGGATGACCTGGCTGTAATGGATTTTATGGCAGGGAATAACTGGGAACGCCCGCTCTACTATGCCGTTACTGTGCCGGGTTCAACTTACATTGGCCTTGAAGACTACTTTATTCTTGAAGGGATGGCATACAGGGTAAGCCCCGTGACCATTGACAAGCCTGCCCAGGGAGAGACCGGAATGGTTGATACGAAGGTGATGTATGAGAATATGATGAACCGCTTCAAATGGGGTAATGCCGGAGAGGAAGGGGTCTATCTTGATGAGAACATCCGAAGATTGTTTGACGCCTTCAGGCGCCAGTTCGGCCGCCTTTCGAAAGCCCTGGCCCTCGAGGGCGATTCTGTCAGGGCTGTGGCTGCCGCCGAAAAAGGATTAAGTATTGTTCCTCCGGAGAAAATGCCTTATGATTATTTCAGCTCCGACCTGGGGGAAGCTCTCGCCATGGCAGGTGCGAAAGATGAAGCCGAAAAAATACTGACTACTATATCAGATAATGCGGTGGCGATGCTGAGTTACATCTCCACACTGCCTGAAAACAAGACCTACGGGCTCGATTTTAACACCGGGATCTCCCTGCAGGCTTTATACGAGGTCTACAGGCTGGCAGACCATTACGGGATGACAGCACTGGCCGTTAAAGCTACGGAAGAGCTTAACAGGTTTTACGGAGAGATGCCGGTCAAATGATCAGTAAGTTTGGCAGACCGTTCCCGGCTGAGATTATTTACCCTGATGCAATATTCAGAATACGCGGTACTGGGAAAAAGCTTTACCTGACATTTGATGACGGGCCCGACCAAGCTTCAACGCCGCAGATACTTGATATTCTCCAGTCACATGATGTGACTGCCACCTTCTTTTGCACCGGCAGCAAGGTCCTCGGATCGCCCGGCCTCCTGGGCCGCATCGCCTCCGGAGGCCACACTATTGGCAATCATGGCTTCAGCCATCTCAACGGCCTGACCACCCCTGTAAGAACCTACTGTGCTGATATAATGAAAGGCAGGGACGTTACTTCCGGCAAATTCTTCCGCCCGCCTTACGGCAGACTGCGCGTAAGACAGTACAGGATACTTGAAAGAACCATGAGGATAGTCTTCTGGGACATTATGCCGTATGATTTTGACAAAAAAATGTCTCCGGAAGCTTCTTACTCAATTCTGTCGCACAGAGCCAGACCTGGCTCTGTCATAGTGCTTCACGACAAACCTGAAAGCCATGCGCTTGTGTATCTTGACAGGTTTATCCGATCATCCCTGGAAAAAGGGTATACTTTCGGTTCTCTTGATGATTATTCAATGCACAGATGAGTTATTTAATCCGAAATGCTATTTTTGAAAGAGAATGAAATCAGGACAATGAATATTCTTATTCTCGGATCGGGGGGACGTGAACATGCCATTGCCTGGAAGCTATCGCGGAGCAGCAGGCCGCTGAAGTTGTTTGTTGCACCGGGTAATCCGGGAACAGCTGCCGTCGCAGTGAACCTCCCTGTTGATCCGCTTGATTTCAATGCCGTAAAGGCAGCTGTCATCTCCAATAGAATTGAAATGGTGATTGTCGGTCCCGAGACGCCTCTCGTTGAAGGCATTGCTGATTTTTTTGAAGCCGACCCTGAACTTTCGTCCGTTCATGTGATAGGCCCCGGCAGGAAAGGTGCCATGCTTGAGGGAAGCAAGGATTTTGCCAAGGGTTTTATGATCCGGCACGGAATACCCACCGCCGCATATGAAACTTTCACATCAGACCGTACCGGGGATGCGGCGGCGTTCCTCCGCAAACTTGATCCTCCCTACGTGCTTAAGGCAGACGGACTGGCAGCAGGGAAGGGAGTACTGATAATAAATGATTACAACGAAGCGGTCAGCGAACTTAATGCCATCCTGGAAGGCCGTTTTGGTGCTGCCGGAAATAAGGTTGTGATTGAACAGTTCCTGTCAGGTATCGAAATGTCGGCTTTTGTAATTACAGACGGCATCTCCTATAAGATTCTCCCCGAAGCAAAAGACTACAAGCGTATTGGCGATGGTGACACCGGTAAAAATACAGGTGGTATGGGCGCTGTCTCACCCGTGCCTTTCGCTACCCCCTCATTCATGAAAAAGGTGGAGGAGAAGGTTATCATACCGACTGTGTCGGGACTGAGAGAGGAGGGGATCGACTATCGCGGATTTATCTTCTTCGGGCTGATGAACGTCGCTGGCGAGCCTTATGTCATTGAATATAACGCACGTCTCGGTGACCCGGAGACTGAGGTGATAATGCCGCGTATAGAGAGTGACTTGTTCGAACTTCTTGAGGGTGTCGCCCTTCGCGACCTTAAAGACCGCACCCTTATGACACATGACAATACCGCCGTCACTGTCATGATGGTGTCAGGAGGTTACCCTGACGCCTATGGAAAAGGATACGGAATAACCGGTCTCGATAAGGTCTCAGAAAGTGTTATTTTTCATGCAGGCACCAATCGCACTGAGGGCCGGCTTGTCACATCCGGCGGACGTGTGCTGGCAGTCACTTCTTCGGGAAGTACCATGACGGAGGCGCTTGAAAAGAGTTATCGCAGTATCTCGGAAATTCACTTTGAAGGAGCACGGTACAGGAAGGATATTGGTTCTGACCTGAAAATGATAAGAGGATGATCAGGTTTTTCAGAGGAACAGGAATCGGCCCGGTGCTGGTGATGGCACTCATCACCGGAGCATTATGGGGTCAGTATTTCATTTCCCCGCCGCAGATGGTCCATTCTGCAGGCGGAGATGCAATGCCCTTATGGGATCTGATATTTGATCCCCTCTCCGGCTTCCCCCTGCTTGCTGTTTTCCTTTCCGCTGTTCTGATGGTCATTACGGTCTTTGTGATGATCAGGTTCAATACCACCGTTTTCTTTATTCCAAAGAGAACTTATTTTCCGGCACTCTTTTTCATATTGTATTTTTCTGCTTTCCCGGACGGGATGATACTCAACCCTGCCATGCCGGCAGCACTGCTGATTATGGTGGGAATATGGCGCATGATGGAAGCCTACAGAATCAATGGCATGACATTCAACTTTTTCGATGCAGCCCTGATCATCTCATCTGCAGGAATGTTCTACGCCGGAGCATTATGGTTTGTGTTGCTGGTGCTGTCAGGTGCTCTTATACTCAGGACTCCTGATGTTCGTGAAATCACCGTTACTGTAGCGGGAGCCCTGCTGCCATGGATTATCCTTTATGCCATCTGGTATCTTACAGGAAGTACTATGTCAGACCTGACAGAGGTCATAAGGCATAACCTGTTTGACAGGATGCCTGAGGTCTCCCTGAGCCGGGCTCTGATAATCCTGCTTATTGTGATTGCAGTTGGTTTCCTTCCCGCGTTATTATCGCTGATCAGAGAAATGCCTACAATGAAGATAAAGTCAAGAAAGACATTTGAGCTGCTTCTCTGGATGACGGTGATTTGTGTTGCAGCCTATGCAATCACACCTTCGGTATCAGTTGAAATAGTTGCGATAACAGCAATACCAGTCTCGTTTATCATGGCAAATTACTGCGCCTTCACACGTCGCCTGGTGATTACTGAGATACTGTTCTGGCTTATGGTCGTTATGATTGGGGTGGCACGCCTGTGGCCAAACTGATCATTTGATCATTGAAACCACACCGACACCGGAGCCCTGTTCCCCGTTCTTAAACCCGTACCACAGCGTATAGAGGCCGGTCTTATTACAGAAGAAATCAACCGAATTGTATTGTTTGCCAGTGCTCTTGCTGAATGAAGATATAAGTTCTTTCCCCTGATCATAGATAGTGACAACAAGCTCCCCTTTTGATTCGGGGGCATCACAGACAGAAAATCTGTACTTCATGTTTTTCATCAGGTACATGTTCGCCTTATAAACAGGCGTTGCATCATTGGAAGCAGCTTTTGGCAACTGTACCCGGAAGTCTTTCAGATAGGTTGTGTTTTCACCTGTGGCAAGGACACATGTACTGACAAGATCATCTGTTGCAGCCTGACCATTCATAACAGAAGGTAAAAAGACCAGTGCGAGGGACATTATGACAAATCTGCATTTCATAATTTACCTGAGATTAATTTGTTTCTGACATCTTTGGAGATATCAGCAATTTTCATCAGTTGGTCATCGGTCATCTCAACCATGCTTTCCTCATGCTGTATCATTACGAGACGTCCGTCCTGCTCCAGCGTCTCCGGCTCTCCGAGTCTGTATGTGATCCGAACATCGCGGTATGAGGTGCTGATCTGTTCCATCATATCATACAATGCGGAATACTCTGCACTGCTCTCCCTGTACGGGCGCAGCAGCATCAGAAGATCTCCCAGGATGATCTTCTGTTCCCCTATCCTGTCCCTGAGGATCTTATCCTGATGATCTGAAACAACCTGTGTTGCCAGGTACTGTCCTTCAACCCATACCCCTGTTATCATCAGTGCTGATATTGAACCCCTTTCGTTCTCCCTAAGGTACTGGTCTATCTGGTTGTAGGAGTTTACTGACATGAAAAGCAAGGAGTCAAGATCGGACTTATTGATAGAAAGTCTTTTCAAAATCTCAAAATCAAAATATTGCCCGACGCGCAGTCCGTCGGCAAGCCGCTTTATGGTTGACAGTACATCAACTGAGTTGCCTGTTTTTTCGTACATATTCAGGTAGCCGAGATCAGCGCCGTATATCCCCAGCATAATGGCCTTCTGAAAGTTAGTAGTAAGCCTGTCTGCTCCCTGTGTGGTGGCAAGATGCTCAGCTGAGAACGGCACATTCAGCGCCTGGAGAATTGCAGCTATCTCAACGGGTGATGCTATATTCTGCACAATATCGGCTATGGCTTCCTCACTCAGTTTTTCGGCCTCACCCGCCGGCACCGAGTCGTCAATGGGAAAATTGAGACTTCCCTGCCTTGTCACACTGTTTCTGCATGAGCAGATACATATCAGCAGGATCACTGCAACCAGCTTAGAAATAGTTCCTGTCATCAGGCGAATATGTTATTATACAAATGTAAGAAAAATGGTCATTCCAAACCTCCGGGTCAATCTTTTTGAAGCCTGCGGCTTTCGAAGAAGGAAATAATCCGTTTCAGCACATTAAAGTAGAGAAGCACGTAAAGAACAAGAGTGAAAAGAAGAACCAGCACGATATTGAAAGTGTACGTATCTATCTTCAGACCCATGAAAGTTTTTACGGGAGCCATGAAGTGTGTACGGAAGTTAAGCGGACCTTCAGGTGCAGGCTCAAGGTAGATAAGGTCAACATTCTGTATGAGCCGGTCCTTGTACTCCAGCATTTTGTTCTTCTCATAAATTTTCCTGACTATTTCTTCAAGCTTGTCATTGTGATAATCGTCATACATTATGTCAAGCGCTTCCTTATTCTTACTGACATAGTTGTCAAGTTTCATATCAGCCGCATTACTGAGCCTTCTGTATTCCTTGTCGGCAGCATTGAGCCAGGCAACAGCCCTGTCGCCAAGTTCCACAGTAAAAAGCTCAGGTGTGAGCGAGTCCGATCCCGTGAAGGGAGTGATAATGCCTGCCGAAGAAATTGTACCGATCTCGTTACTGATCAGCTTTAGCTGATTATCTTCGGGTTCGACCCTGCCTTCCCATTTTACCCTGCTTTTGGTAATTTCAAGGGCATCCTTGATTTTCGGAATACGGTAGACGGTATTGAAGTCGGAAATGCTCATCTGTTGCTTCAGCCTGTAGACTCTTTTACTGTATTCGTTACCCGTGAACTGCTTTACCATAAGCGCTTCGTACGTCCAGCGTGTTGGCATTATTTCCGCAATAAGAGGAACTCTGTCCACGCTGCCGATCTGTCTGTTCAGCTTGTCGAACGGGAACATTGCACCGCTGAGGATCATCATGGGAATCATCAGCAACGGGATGACAATATAGATTGTAATGGCTGAGTTGAGTGCTGACGAAATATTCAGGCCTATCATGTTTGCGCAGAAGGCGGTGGTGAACAGTGCCAGCCAGTACTGAAAAAACAGTCCTTTTATCCCGAGAATGGGGTTGGCAATGATGAGGAAAAGAAATGCCTGAAGTGATGAGATCACTATCAGCACTGCGATCTTGCTTACCAGGTAGCTGCTGTGACTCAGATGGAGAAAATGTTCCCGCTTGAGCATCTTCCTGTCCTTGAAGATCTCTTCTGCGCTTATAGTCAGTCCCAGGAAGAGAGCCACGATTATGCTCATAAAAATGTAAATCGGGATATTCTCGTTTTCCCTGAAGATGTAGTTAACTGATGACGGATCAGCAATATATCTTATTATATAGGAGAGGATAAGACCCAGGATAGGACCTTCGAGCAGTGTCAGCAAAAGATACTGTCTGTTTGCCATCTTGCTTTTAAGGTCACGTGACAGAAAGACCATCATCTGACGCCACCATCCCGGTCTGTCGAGCGTGGAATACGGAGTGGAGGTCACCTCCTTCGGCTGGGATGTCGGGCTCACGCGAAGGAAAGCCTGGGCCCACTCCCCGGGGGAGACCCTTCTTTTATCGGTATAACGCCCATACTCATCAACCACCCTTGTCTCGATAATATTAAAGAGGGTTTCGGGATTGACATTTCCGCATTCGGAGCATTCACCCACCTCGCTGTTTATCTGGGTATCAAGCGTTTTAAAATGAACGATTGATTCTATCGGATTGCCGTAGAAGACCAGGTGTCCTTCCAGGTCGAGCACCAGCACCTTGTCAAAGCCCTTGAATATCTCCGATGAGGGCTGGTGAACAACGGTCAGCACCAGTTTCCCTCTCAGGGTGAGCTCATGCAGAAGATCCATCACGTTCTCCGAATCACGCGAGGAGAGCCCGGATGTAGGTTCGTCAAGAAAGAGCACAGATGGCTCCCTGATGAGTTCGAGCGCAATATTCAGCCTTTTTCTCTGGCCGCCGCTGATCACTTTGTTCAGGGGTGAGCCAACCTGGTAGTTTCTCTTTTCATATAGCCCCAGCGTGCTCAGAGTCTGGTTCACGATACCGGTAAGTTCCTCCCTGCTCCTCGCTGCAAAGCACAGTGAAGCTGCAAAATAGAGGTTCTCAAACACTGTCAGGTCCTCAACAAGCAGGTCATCCTGGGGAACAAAGCCGATTACCCCGTCCAGTTTATTTCCCGGTGCGAAGATTGAGATACCGTTAACCCTTACATCACCTGAGCGTGGTCTTATCAGTCCGCTGAGAAGATTAAGCAGGGTGGTTTTGCCTGAGCCACTGGCTCCCATAATTCCGATCAGCTGGCCTTCATTGGCTGAAAAGCTGACGTCTGTTATTGCCGGCAACCCGTCAGGGAAAAAATATGTGAGGTTACTTGCAACAAATGACAGGCGGTGAATATCCTTTTCAGAGACAAACCGTGCGGTAATGTCGCTGTAATATATCGGGGTGGAAGGAGGTGTATGCACCGAGCTCCCCTGGGCGAATGTATAGACCTTGCGGCATATGACCGGAAGACCGTTGAGGAGGGTTGTGCCCGTGCAGAAGCATCTCAGGAAGTAGAGATTTACACTGGCAATCTTAAGGAAGACAATGAATTGCCTGGAGTCTGCCTCCGTTTCAACAACACTGCCTGTATCCATCACAAGCATTGAGGAATCAGAGAAGCTTTCCCTTTTTTCTGCCCTGACAAAGAGCAGCATGCTGTTGAATTCTTCCAGTGAGACCCTGAATACCTCGGCGATGGTGTTGATTATATTCATCCGCTGCGGGGTATACTGCTTGTCAGCATCAATCAGCTCCAGGCATCTCAGAACAACAATCACCCTCTGCTCCTGGGAAAGGGTTTTATTGATCTCTTTGCAGATATTGAAGATTCTTATGGAGTCCTTTACCGAAGCTGTATCGCTTCCTGACACATAACCTTTTTCCTGCAGCGGTCCTGCGTTTTCAAGAAAAAGACTCATGAACTCATCAGCGCTCTGATGAGAAAGCTGCTTGTTGAGAAAGGTCGAGACGTATTCCCGCTCACTCAACTGCATACCTCCGTCCTGCTTGACTATCAGGGCGAACAGCTCCATCATTGCCCGCAGGATCTCTTCACTCATTTTTCAGGTTCTGTTCAGTTTCAGGTCCAGCCTCCAAGATAACGAAATTAGGTATAAAATCTGTTTAAAGTGGTGTACATATTGTTCTTCGGGCATCACGGCCACATTTTAAATGCATATATTTAATGCTTGCATGCCTTAATTTCTGTTAACCGAAACCTGTAAGCATTAAATAAAAACCCTAATCAATTTGTCTATGACAGAATCTATCAATGAAATCAGAAGATTCCTTTTCCGCAGTTGCAGCGGTTTAAGGGCTTTGCTGGTCGTTGCCATGTTTGTGATCCCGTTGTCTTCCTTTTCGCAGAATATTACTGTGAAGGGAAAGGTCACCGATGCTCAGACTGGAGAGACAATGATCGGCTTGAACGTAGTTATCAAAGGAACAGTGCGTGGTGTCGTCACTGACATTGACGGCAATTACACGGTGACCAATTGTCCACCGGATGCCGTACTCGTTTTTTCCTATGTGGGATATGATCCGGTTGAGGTACCTGTTCAGGGCCGGACCGTTGTTGATGCCACAATTTCATCTTCAAGCAGCCTGCTTGATGAAGTGGTTGTCATAGGTTACGGAACTGCTTCCAGAAAGGACCTGACAGGCGCTGTCACCTCCGTAAAAGGAAAAGACCTGGCAAAAATCCCTGTGACAACAGCTGCGGAAGCCATGACCGGCAAGATGGCAGGCGTTCAGGTTGTTACCACTGAAGGATCACCCGATGCAGAGATCAGTATCCGTGTCCGAGGCGGAGGATCAATAACCCAGGACAACTCACCTTTGTATATTGTTGACGGATTTCCTGTAAGCAATATCAATGATATTCCCACATCGACAATCCAGTCAATAGACGTGCTGAAGGATGCTTCTTCGACAGCCATATACGGAGCGCGCGGTGCCAACGGAGTTATTCTTATAACCACCAAGGGAGGTACTGCCGGTAAGGTAAGTGTGAATTACAACGCCTATTACGGCTTTAAGAAAGTTGCAGATCATCTGACAAACCTGAGCGTGGAGGATTATGTTAAATGGCAATATGAATATGCCATTCTCGCTGATGATGCTTCCGGCAACTCCGAGAGACTTGAAGATTATGAGAAATATTTCGGCATGTACCAGGATATAGACCTGTATAACGGTCAGCCCAGCACAAACTGGTATGATCAGATTTTCGGTCACATCGGCGAAACATTCAATCATGATCTGAATATAACCGGCGGATCGGAAAAGTTCAGATATGCTTTCACCTATGCGGGCTTAAGAAGCGATGAGATCATGCTTGACTCAAGATACACCCGTGACAATTTGTCCCTCAAGATGGATCATCAGGCAACTGACAAAGTCGCACTTGCATTCTCAGTGCGTTATTCTGATACCAAAATATACGGTGCCGGCGCTACGGATCAGGCAGGCGGAACCCCGACTGACTCAAGGGTAAAACAAGCTATGATATATGTTCCGATACCTTTTACCTCTATCGGCGAATTTGACGATACCGAGTTCTCATCAAATATGACAAATCCGATCGATAACGTCAGGGATAATGACCGTCTGCAGTTGAGAAAGAGATTTAATGTCAGCGGAAGCTTTGCATGGGATATTATTGATGGCCTGCAATTCAGAACCGAAGAAGGCCTCGATTATTATACTACCAATGATGACCGCTTTTATGGCATAACTACTTATTATGTAAAGAATACTCCTTCTGCACTCTACCAGAACCTGCCTGCACTGGAATCAAATGAAAATATAAGTAACAGTTTAAGGAGCACAAATACCCTTACTTATGATTTCAGGCAACTTGTGCATGGTACCGGGCATTCTGCCAAACTTCTTGTCGGGCAGGAAGTTAATGTCATGAAATCAAATACTGTATTTAACCAGGTCTGGGGCTACCCTGATTTCTTTACTTCGGATCAGGCATACAAACTCACCAGCCAGGGGTTCTCCAACAGGTATACTGACACTTACAATCCTGATAATAAACTGCTCTCTTTCTTCGGTCGTATCAACTATGACTACAAAGGAAAATATCTGGTTCAGGCAACATTCCGGGCTGACGGCTCAAGTAAATTTTCAAAGGAAAATCAATGGGGGTATTTTCCTTCAGTATCAGTAGGCTGGAGAATTTCTGAAGAAAATTTCATGAAAGGCATCTCGTCAACTGTTTCCAACCTGAAGTTGCGTCTCGCATATGGCACTTCCGGTAATAATAATATCCCGTCGGGTCAGATAGCACAGATTTTCATATCCGGCAGTTCATCATGGATCAACGGATTTTCAACATTCTGGGCTCCGTCAAAGACAATGGCCAATCCGGATCTGAAATGGGAAACAACTTATACCCGCAACCTGGGATTGGATTTCGGTCTGTTTAAAAACCGGTTGAGCGGTACTGTTGAAGTCTACGACAACACAACGAAAGACCTTCTGATTAATTTCCCGGTTTCAGGTACGGGATATGACACTCAGTACAGGAATATGGGCGAAACAGAGAACAGAGGTCTTGAAATTGCACTTAACGGTGTGATCTATGATAAGGGAAACGTAAGCGTTAATGTCGGGTTCAATATTGGCTTCAATAACAACGAAATAATTTCGCTGGGAACCATGAAGGACTTTGGCCAGGCTACCGGCTGGGCATCGACGGAAATCGGCAATGATTACTGGATAGCTGTAGGCGGATCAGTTGGCGAAATGTACGGTTATCAGTCCGACGGAAGATATGAGGTTTCTGACTTCGACTATGATTCGGAGACAGATACATGGAACCTGAAGGAAGGTGTTGCAGATGCAACTGCCGTGATTGGCACATTGCGGCCCGGCATGCTGAAACTGAAAGACATTACCGGCAATGACACTATCACCGTTGCTGACTGCTCTGTAATAGGCAATGCAAACCCTGACAATACGGGAGGATTCAACATTGAAGCCGTTGTATACGGTTTTGACCTGTCAGCTCAGTTTAACTGGAGTTACGGGAATGATGTCTATAATGCCAACAAAATTGAGTACACAACAGGCAGGTACCAGTTCAGGAATATGATTGACGTTATGGCAGACGGAAAAAGATGGACCAACCTCAATGCTGCCGGCGAACTTGTCAACGACCCGGCAGAGCTGGAAGCCCTGAATGCAAATACAACCATGTGGTCACCCTATATGTCAAGGCATGTGTTTTCGGACTGGGCTGTGGAAGACGGATCATTCCTCCGCCTGAATACACTGACCCTGGGATACAGCCTGCCCTCACAGATTGTTAATAAGATAAAAATCCAGAACCTGAGGTTCTATGTTTCTGCATATAATGTTTTCATATGGACCAACTATTCCGGTTTCGATCCTGAAGTCTCAACAAGGAGAAATACTGCTCTTACCCCGGGACTTGATTATTCGGCTTATCCAAAAAGCAGACAGATATTATATGGATTAAATCTTACATTTTAATCTGATCTAACTACATGAATATGAAAAAAATACTATTTATACTCAGTCTGGTTTTTGCAGGCCTTTTGGTGTCGTGCGAAGACTTTTTGGATGCCCCATCCCAGTCGACATTTGATGAATCGCTGATTTTCTCAGATCCAACCCTGGCCGCTTCGGCTATCGATGGAATAAAGGTTCCCATCGGGGAAACCAACTCTTACAGAGGGAGGTTCCTGACACATTACGGTTCGAATACTGATATTGAGTGGAACAACAGCTCCGGTTCAGTTACTGCCAGGACAGATCTGGCCAGATATGTGAACTCTCCAATCAACACAGATATGAATACTGCAAATAATGCCTGGGCACAGATGTATTCAGGCATAGAACGTGCAAATATCTGTATCAGGGGTTTAAGAACTTACGGGAACCCTGCTCCCGGTACTGAAATGGGGCAGCTCCTGGGCGAGGCATTAACCCTCAGGGCTATATTTTACGCAGACCTTTTAAAGGCATGGGGAGATGTGGTTGCCAGGTTTGAACCGGTTTCATCTGAGACAATGTATCTCCCGAAATCAAGCCGTGAGGTAATTTACAAACAGCTGATTGCCGACCTTGGTGAGGCTGCAACACTGGTTGCATGGCCGAATGAAACTGCAAGGACCGCAACAACGGAACAGATTAACAAAGCTTTTGTAAAAGCATTCCGTGCACGCCTTTGCCTGTGGGCAGCCGGTTATTCCCAGTATCCTGACGGGGTCAGGAGAAGTACTGATCCTGAGCTGTCGGTATCGGTTTTGTATCCTGTTGCATTGCAGGAATGCAAGGATGTAATTACCAGCAACAAGGTAAAACTCGAAACTACTTTTGAGGGTCTTTTCAGGAAGAACTGCGAGGACCTTACCGTCGACCCTGATCCCGCCGGAGGAGAATCTCTGTGGGAAATACCGTTCGCCCAGGGTCGTGGCCGTCACCTTTATACTTATGGTGTAAAGCATGCCAGTGTCGATCAGTACACGGGCCAGGCACAGGGCGGAACATACGGGCCATTGCCTTTTGTATTTTATGATTTTGACGTAAAAGATACCAGAAGGGATGTTACATGTGTTCCCTATCAGTACGGCACTGCTGTCAGCGGCGTGGCAAAACAACAGCTACGATCTTTAAATAACTGGTGTTTTGGCAAATGGCGTTATGAGTGGATGGATCGTCTTGTGACATCAACCAACGATGACGGTGTCAATAAAATCTATATGCGTTATGCCGAGGTTCTGCTGATGGCTGCAGAGATTGAAAATGAACTGACGGGACCGTCTGCAGCTGCTCCCTACCTGAAGCAGATACGGCAGAGGGCCTTTGCCCAGGCCGACTGGCCAACCAAGGTAGACGCTTATGTTAACGGCTTATCCGGCAAGGAAGCAATGTTCAATGCCATAGTGAAGGAGAATGCCTTTGAGTTCTGCGGTGAAATGGAACGCAAACAGGCGCTTATCCGCTGGAACCTGCTGAAAACAAAAATGGATGAGGCAAAAGTAAAAATGGATAACCTGCGCAAACAAACAGGCGAATATGCCGATGTTCCGTCTAACCTTTACTACAAGTTTGTTGCTGATGAGGACGGACAACTGACGAAACTCTCCATCTACGGACTAAACAGGGGAGAAACTGCCGATATGTCCGGTGAATATCCTTTCTCAGTGATTGGCTGGGCAGGCCCCACCAAGATTGATGACGCCAAAATAGGCTCACTCTATACTAACAACCCCGATCTGAATCAGTTCTGGCCAATCTGGCAGGTATTTCTTGATTCCAGCAACGGTCAGCTGAAAAATGATTATGGCTATTAACAATAATAAATTGTTACTATGAAAAAGACATTAATAAATACAGGACTGATCCTGGGGTTTTTTACAGTGCTTTTTTTGAATGCCTGTAAAGAAGAAATTGACCCGATTGTCGAACAGCTTGAATTTGACAGGGCATTTACCCCGACCGGATTAACTTCCCAGATAAGCAATATAACAACTGTAACCCTGACATGGATTGCGGCAAAGGATATTGACCATTATGTGGTTGAGATTTATCAGGGCACTGATTTTGCCCCGGCGTCACTGGTACATACGGCTGATGTTCCCGGCGGCATAGTGACTTATTCTTATGTTCTGCCTGCAGGTGATACGCAGTTTTCTGCCCGGGTGAAAGCAATAAGCTCGCTGAGCGGAGTTGCGGAGTCCAAGTGGATCCTGGCAGATTTCAAATCAGGCCCGGAGAACCTGTTCAACGGTTATGAAAGTGAAATGACCGGCATTGGCACCTGTACTGTCAGATGGCTGCCCGGCTCAGTTGCCACGTCCCTTTTATTCGTCAGCGGAGGCACTCAGCTTCCCTATACTCTTTCTGCAGGGGAAATTGCTGCCGGTGAGAAACTGGTTACAGGCGTGCCAAGCGGAACATATGAGATCCGTCTGATGAATACAACTTTCGTAAGGGGCAAGACGAATATCATGCTTGAAGGAGATGTTCTGCTTCCTGACGGCGGTGATCTGACTGCTGCCCTGGATGCATTGACGTCAGGGCAGGTTCTGATACTTACCAACGGTGCGAAATATGGCCTGACGGAAGTGGATACTGTCACAGCAAGCATAAAAGTACGGGGCTTATATCCTGATAACCTGCCAACTATTTACCTTATCACCGGAGGAGGCAACCACATGTTTGATATCGGAACCGGGATGACACTTTCTGACTCACTGGTCTTTGAAAATGTCGATATAAGCTGTTCCTATGACGATGCCGGATTAATAAAGCACAGGGGAATTATCGACCAGGAACTCAATGCGTTTTCGATCGGTGCAATCAAATTCAATAACTGTATTATAAGAAATTCCGGCCGCAGTGCTATCCGTTTACGCGGAAACGCCGCAGGACAGGTCATCAACAATGTTGAGTTTAATAATTGCATCATGTACGACTTTGCCTTTGACAGCCACTACGGCGTGCTGAACGGGGCTCTGACAGGTAATTTTATTCATATTAAATTCAGCAACACAACGGTTTACAATATCAGGGGAGGTATCATAAATTATGGAGCAGGAGCAGGCTGCCTTGGTGTTGTTGTTGACAACTGTACTTTTGACAGGACTACAATGGACGCCACAACAGGCAGATACTTTATTGATTTTGGAACCGGCAATTCTTCAACCGGGCCAATAACAATAAGTGACTGTATCTTCGGACAGAGCAGTCCTGTTTCAAACGGCATCAGGCCGGGCACAATGACCATGACCTATACCGGATCCTACTATACAAGTGACTTTAATGACGGAACGACATTCCCGATTAAGAGCAGCCTGACTGCCTATGCAGGTGTATCATCCGCGTTATGGACCGATCCTGCCAACGGGATCTTTACATTCCTTGATGCAAATTTTGCCGGAAAAGCAACGGCCGGCGCACCGCGGTGGAAACCGTAACAGTATTATTGGATTTGGGTTAATTTTTTCTTCATCCGCAGGATATTTGTCCTGCGGATGATTTTAAATCAGAATTCTTGAGACAGGTCCTGCTGATAGCTTCTGTCCTGTTAAGCCTGACACTTACCGGCACGGCACAGGATCCGTATAAGGTTATGGACTGGAGGACGGAAACGACTCTCAGATCATACCTTCTGCAGGCTATGCATCAGCAGTACGATGAGCGCCGGATATCACTGGATTCTGCTCTTAAGACACCTGAAGGCTTAGCCGGTTACAGGGAACAGTGCAGGAAGAAATATGTCAGCCTCCTGGGTGATATGCCTGCCAAAACACCCCTCAATGCGCAGGTAACAGGGCGCATCTACCGTGTTGACTATGCTATTGAAAAGGTCATCTATGAGTCAAGACCCGGCCACCATGTTACATCAAACCTCTACCTGCCTGCAGGTAAAGGTCCTTTCCCGGCCGTCCTCATTTTCTGCGGGCACGAAATGACGTCAAAAGCAACAGTATCATACCAGGAGACCGCTATCCTGTTTGCATCAAACGGCTTTGCCGCTCTTGTTGTTGACCCGGTATCGCAGGGCGAAAGAGTGCAGTTTACCGACTCTGCCGGAAAGCGCATTCTCCGGGGAAGCACCACGGAGCATACCCTCCTCAATGCCGGTGCCAGCCTGACAGGTACGAGCGTTGTCGCCTGGGAGTTATTTGATAACATAAGGTCACTTGATTACCTGGCATCGAGACCGGAGGTTGACCCGGACAGGATAGGCTGCCTTGGCAATTCCGGGGGAGGGGCACAGACAACATGGTTTATAGGGTATGATGAAAGGGTCAAAGTCGCCGCTCCATGCAGCTTCGTCACAAGCAGGGAACGGGAGTATGAGCTTAACGGCACGGGCGACGGTTGCCAGCAGCTGCCATACGAGGGCAGGGAGCAGCTTGAAATTGCCGACTATCTTATGATTTTCGCACCAAAACCACTGCTGATCCTTGCAGGCAGGTATGACTTCGTCGATTATCGCGGAACTGTCGATGCATATAATGAACTGTCTGACGCTTACAGCGTGCTCGGGGCACCGGATAAGATCAGGCTTTTTACATATGAGGATGGTCACGGAATATCATGGCCCAAGCAGGAGGCTGCCGTTAAATGGTTCAGAAAATGGCTCTGCAATGACACCACAGATATAAGTCATGATATGCCAGTGCCCGAGACTGAAAATGATACCTGGTGCACCCCGTCGGGACAGGTCACTTCTTTCTTCACAGATGAGGTCACTGTCCAGGCAGTCAACCTCAAAAATGTCAATGACGCGCAAAAGGCAAGGAAACAGTTCATGAGCCTGAACAGCGATGAGGAAGTCCGTGCAAGACTGCGCGAACTTCTTGGAATACATGAGAGCACCGGCGAAATAAAAACCAGCTGCGTTGCCACACAGGAATTTCCGGGCTATACAATGCAAAAGCTGATAATAAGGAAGGATGGCGAGGTGCCGTTGCCCTGCCTGCTGTTCCTTCCGGATAAGAAGGGTCGTAATTGACACAGTGGTACTGCGGCTGGATCATCGCGGGAAATCTGCAGTGATTGAAGAGAATACGTTTGTCAGCACCCACATCGGCAAAGGCCATGCTTGTTTTGCTTGCAGACCTCCGGGGAATGGGAGAGACAGCTGAAAATTTCCAGGCAAATGATCCTAAATACTATAATATTGAATACCACAATGCAATGCTGAGTCTTCATACCGGACATCCGTTACCCGGTCAGCGTGTAAAGGATATTCTCTCACTTCTTGATTTCATTTCCTCAGACAATGACCTGAAAGGCTTACCTGTGAAGATCATCGCTTCGGGACAGGCTGCCGTGCCCGCGTTGTTTACCGCAGTTCTTGATACACGTATTGGCTCACTGGAGTTATCGGAAACGATAAAATCCTATATTGAAATCACTCAAAGACCAATGGACAAAGACTGGTATTCATTCGTTGTTCCGGGAATAATGAATTACTTTGACCTGCCGGACCTTGCGGCCATGCGGCCGGATCTGACAGTTAAATATACCGTCCAAAAAAACGATGGGTATGGGAAATAAGATATATACACTGGCTATTACCCTGGTGATTTTGCTGTTCTCTTCCTGTAGCAGGGTGAGCCGTGACGCTGCAGGAACATATACCAATCCCGTACTGCATGCTGACTATTCCGATCCGGATGTGATAAGGGTGGATGACACCTTTTATATGGTGGCTTCATCATTCAACTGTGTTCCCGGTTTACCGGTTCTTAAGTCAAAGGACCTTGTCAGCTGGCAGCTGACAGGCTATGCGTTGAACCGGCTGCAACCGGAAGAATATTTCAGCCGGGTAAGGCACGGCGGAGGCGCATGGGCTCCATGCATAAGATATCATAATAATGAATTCTATATCTATTATCCTGATCCTGACCACGGCATATACATGGTAAAGGCAAAGGATCCCTCAGGTCCATGGTCAGAGCCTGTGGCTGTAAGACAGGGCAGGGGCATGATCGACCCTTCACCCCTCTGGGATGAGGACGGTAAAGCATACCTGGTTTACGCCTTTGCCGGAAGCAGGGCCGGGGTGAAAAGCGTGCTGATGGTTAGCAGGATGAATGCGGAAGGCACGGCGGTGTCTGATGATGCTGTTATGGTCTTTGACGGTCATGATGCCAATCCAACGGTAGAGGGACCGAAATTCTACAAGCGAAACGGTTACTATTACATATTTGCACCGGCGGGAGGCGTCACCAATGGATGGCAGCTGGCGCTGAGATCAAAAAATATCTTCGGGCCCTATGAGGAAAAAGTGGTCATGCATCAGGGCAACACAGCTGTCAACGGTCCTCACCAGGGTGCCTGGGTCACAACAGTATCAGGAGAAGACTGGTTTATTCATTTTCAGGATAAAGGCGCCTACGGACGTATCGTCCATCTGGAGCCTCTGAAATGGGTCAATGACTGGCCGGTCATCGGTTCCGATGAGGATGGCGACGGTACCGGCGAACCGGTAACCTCATTTTCCAGACCTGATGCCGTCAGCGAATGGCCGCAGGTATCTCCTCCGGTAGATGATGAATTCAACGGCAATACTGTCGGGTTACAGTGGCAGTGGCACGCAAATCCCTCGTTGTCATGGGGATACCCCTCTGAGGCATACGGATGCTTCAGGCTGAACTGCATTGCAAGGCCCGATAGCATGCGTAACCTCTGGGATGTGCCTAACCTCTTCCTGCAGAAATTTCCGGGTGAGAAATTCAATGTATCAGCTTCCCTGAAATGCAGCCTCAGATCTGAAGGCGAAGAAGCCGGAATGGTAGTGATGGGACAGGATTATCAGTATATTTCCCTGAAACGGATTGATGGAAAACTGATTGTAAGGGTGGTGAGATGCATAGAGGCAGATAAAGGAGGCGGTGAGGAAATTCTCTTTTCGGAAGAAGTCAGGGGCGGAGAAATATTTTTCGGAATAAATGTGACACCGGGAGCATTATGCAAATTCAGCTACAGCACTGACGGTATCAATTTCAGGGAAGCCGGCGACCTCTTCACTGCCAAAGCAGGCATGTGGATAGGGGCAAAAACAGGTTTCTTTGCACTGCGCGACGGATTTACAAACGATGCCGGATATGCTGACCTGGATTGGTTCAGAAGAAATGACACAGAGTAAAATATGATAATAAAAAGGATTCTGGCAATAATGTTGATGGCGGGTCTCTTCCCTGCCTTCATCGGTGAACAGGCGGCAAATGATTGCAGCGCCTCGGGCAGGAAAAAACCGGTCAAAGTGTGGATCATCGGAGACTCGACGGTGGCAGATTATTCCCTGGAACCGGATTACCAGGCCAAAAGATACCCTATAATGGGCTGGGGACAGGTGTTTCAGTCATTCATGTCCTCCGATTCACTTCACCTGGTGAGGCAAATTATCAAAACCGACAGCGTGATCGTTGACGACAGGGCAAGAGGCGGACGAAGCACCAGGTCATTCTTTGAAGAGGGAAGATGGTCCGAAATATACAGGTCCCTGAAGCCCGGCGACGTGGTGATGATACAGTTCGGGCATAATGATGCCTCAGTGAGCAAGGGTGAACGTTATACATCTCTGCCGGGGTATAAGGAATTTCTAAGGCTATATGTAAACCAGTCGCGGGAGAAAGGTGCGGTACCGGTACTTATCACACCTGTTGCACGAAATTATCCCTGGGAAGATGGCAAGCTTGGAAATACTCACGGCGATTACCCTGACGGCATGAGGGCCGTGGCGGATGAGCTGGGCGTCTTTCTTATCGACCTCTCGGAGCTCAGCATGGAATTTTTCACTGAAAAGGGACAGGATTATGTTACCACCACTTACTTCATGAATTTCCCTCCGGGACTTTACGAGGCCTATCCCGAAGGCAGCAAGGACAACACCCATTTTCAGCCTGCCGGTGCAGTAGCAATTGCTGCCCTGGTCTTCGACGCAATGAAAGACCTTAAGCCCCGGAAGCCTTCATTACCTGAAGCAAAAGAATAAAGAGAAACTCCAAATGAGAAACCTGGTATTCGTTTTCCTTTTTATCGCCTCAGCCATGCAGGCTCAGCTGCCTGCGTTTCCCGGTGCCGAGGGCTTCGGACGCAACACAACCGGTGGCAGGGGAGGAGCTGTTTACGTGGTCACAAACCTTAAGGATTCGGTTACAAAGCCGCCCGAGGGCTCCCTTCGCTGGGCTCTCAATAAGACAGGTCCTAAAACCATCGTCTTTGCCGTGTCGGGAACAATTGAGCTGAAACGCCGCCTTCACATATCCAAGGGTGACGTGACAATAGCCGGCCAGACAGCCCCGGGTGACGGGATATGCATCAAGGGCGAGACCGTTTCGGTGGATACTGATAATGTGATCATCAGGTATATCAGGTTCCGGTGCGGTATCGGCGGACCAACAGAAGAAGCTCCTGATGCAATTACCGGTATAAGACGAAAGAACATCATCATTGACCACTGCTCCATGAGCTGGTCGGTAGATGAAACGGCCTCGTTCTATGACAATACCGACTTTACAATGCAGTGGTGCATCATCTCCGAGAGCCTGTACAATGCCGGACACTATAAGGGAGAGCACGGCTACGGCGGGATATGGGGAGGAAAGGGAGCCTCATTTCACCATAACCTGCTTGCATCACATACCAGCCGCCTGCCTCGCTTCTGCGGAGCACGCTATCACCCTGACACCAGGGAGACGGAAATCGTTGACTTCAGAAATAACGTCATTTTCAACTGGGGCTTTAACAGCTCCTACGGCGGTGAACTGGGCCAGCAGAACATGATAAATAACTATTACAAACCGGGACCTGCCACAAAAAACAATGTGCTCTGCCGGATAGTAGAGCCTTTCGATTCTCTTGGCATATGGTATATCCATGGCAATTACATGAAAGGAAGCAAAACAGTAAGTTCTGACAACTGGGCAGGCGGCGTACAGGGCGACTTTGCACAAGCTGAAGGGATAAGGTCTGAAACTCCCTTCCCGTTTTCACCGGTGGAAACAACATCGGCAAAGAAAGCATATAAGGCCGTACTCAAATACGCAGGCGCCACACTTCCGCACCGTGACAGCTACGATGAGCGGATCATAAGGGAGGCGATGACCGGCAAGTGCGCCTATGGTGATTCTTACGGACCTCATACCGGCATTATCAACTCGCAGAACAACACCCCCGGATGGCCTGAACTGAAGACATATAACGTCATTACAGACATTGACAAGGACGGTATGTCTGACAGCTGGGAAAAGGCAGAGGGACTCAATCCTGATGACCCCGAAGACCGCAACACGATTGCCCCGTCAGGTTATACAATGCTTGAAGAATATATCAATAGTCTCGTAAACCACTGAAATACTGACACATAAAGACTATTCTGAGACTTTTATTCCTGTTTTTTGGCCAGGTTGCTTTTCCTGTAGCCGTACAGGAAATAGATTGTCAGGCCTATGACCAGCCATACCCCGAACATTGCCCAGTTGGTCCATCCCATTCCCGTCAGCAGGTAACAACATGCCAGCAGGCCTATGACCGGGATCAGGGTAAAGTTCCTGACATACGAAAGAACTGCGATGACCGCCCAGACGATATAGAATATGATCATCGGATAGTTCAGCCGGGTGTTTTCGGCATCCGAATATATGGAGTTGGGATAAAACACAGCAATGACAATCAGGCTCACGACAGTCACTGCGGGAACAATATATTTAGCGTTCACATAGGGTATCCTGAACCTGCCATTTTCCCTGGGGGCAGTGTTCCGGGGCAGGATCAGTATCCCGCCGCAGACCAGCGCAAAGGCAAACAACGTACCTATGCTAGTAAAATCGAGGACTATCTTTTCGTCAGTAAAGAAGATTGGAATTCCTACCACCAGACCTGTAACGATCGTGGCAAATCCCGGTGTCTTGAACTTCGGATGTATTGCCGAGAACTTCTTTGGCAGCAGGCCGTCGCGGCTCATGCTCATCCATATCCTTGGCTGGCCCATTTGGTACACCAGGAGAACGCTTGTCATAGCTATAACGGCAGCCAGTGATACAATGAACAGCATCCATTTTATACCTTGGATCTTGAATATCTCTGCAAGCGGATCGCTCACCCCGAGAAGCTTGTAAGGGGCCATCCCTGTTATCACCAGTGCCAGGATCATATAAACAACAGTGCAGATAATCAGCGAATAGATCATCGACCGCGGCAGGTCCCTCTGTGGATTTTTGCTTTCCTCAGCCAGGGTGGAGACGGCATCGAAACCAATATATGCAAAAAATACTGCCGACACTCCGGACATCACACCGTTGAAACCGTTGGGCATGAAAGGGGTCCAGTTTTCAATATCAACATGGAATGCACCGACGATTATCACAAGCACAATAATGGACAGCTTAATGATGACCATTGTGTTGCTCAGGTTCCGTGACTCACTGGTACCGACAAACACCAGCGCTGTGAGAAATACGTTTATTGCCAATGCCGGCATGTCGAAAATGATTCTCAATCCTGCAACCTGCGGCGCACTGATCCAGGCAGTCAGGCCTTCTCCCGGAGTACCGGAAACAAATGCCTGGTGGGCCGACTTGTAATTGATTGTAAGCCATTCCGGGATCCCCTGAACAAGATTGGTGAAATAGCCACTCCACGAAAAGGCAATGTAAATATTTCCGATGGAATACTCCATTATCAGGGCCCATCCGATGATCCATGCAAACAGCTCGCCGAAAGTTATATAGGCATAGGTGTAGGCGCTGCCTGAAACGGGCACCCGAGAGGCGAACTCGGCATAACACATCGCGGTGAAACCGCATGCAACTGCACAGATTGCATATAGCAGTATGACAGCCGGGCCGCCTGCATAACATGCATTTCCTATTGCGCTGAAGGTGCCGCCGCCGATAATGGCAGCAATTCCGAAAAAAGTAAGATCCCTGACAGACAGCACACGGCTCATGCCCGTATTCCTACCTTCTGCATCCGCAGTCGATACTGCCTTCCTCCGGAGTAAAGAATTAAACATCTTACATTGACACGAACAAATATAGCTATTTAAAATCCTCAAAGAAAAATGGGGAGACTCAATAAATATGTGGGTACATTTACTTCAGTAAATACCAGTCGGAATGATTGATTTGCCAATCGTCCGGAAATTTGAATATATGCTGAAGAAAACAACATTTTTGATGTTTCTGATCTTCTCCGGGACTTCTGCACTGAACTCCCAGGCACTTCCCGGATTTACACCATCAGGTTCCTTTGATGAACAGCAGATGGTTATAGAAGACTCTCCTCCCGGAACACGCATCCTCATAAATGCACCGCTTAATGGATTTGAGAAGGATGACCGGGTGCTTCTCGTAATTTATGCCTTGCCGAACGGTAATTCAATTGAACAAACATTTGGCAAGAACCTCAAGGAGGGTGACGACTGGCATTTTAATATACAGCATATCGGGGCACAGACAAGGTTCCTGAGGAACATAATTAAGGACAGGACCGTCGTGGTTGCATATTTTGAGAACAGCAAAAAAAGCTGGCCTGCATGGAACGCCGGTGTAGCTGATTCCGGTGAACAGGTGAGGAAGATGGCAGATGACGTCAAAAGATTGTTTGAACCATGGCAACCCGAAATTGTGCTTAACGGCCATAGTGGTGGGGGAAGTTTCATATTCAAATATTTAAGGGCGACAGAAGATATACCTGACGATGTTGTCCGCATTGCATTTCTCGACAGCGACTATGGCTATGAGGATACGGTTTACGGACCGAGGCTTACCCGCTGGCTTAAGTCAGGAAGGGATAAATACCTGTGCACACTCGCTTATAACGACAGTGTTGTCATTTATAACGGTAAGCCCCTGGTCTCGCCGACAGGTGGCACATGGTACCGCAGCAGGATGATGAAGGATTATATTGGCCGGTCATTCAGGCTTAAGGGAAAGAGTGCGCGATTCGCTGATCTGGTATTCATCGCCCGGAAGAAGGATAGAGTTTATCTTTAAACCCAATCCGGACGGGAAAATATATCACACTTATCAGGTTGAATATAACGGGTTTATTCACAGTATGTTAAGTGGAACCCGTCACGAGCAGAAGGATTACAGTTATTTTGGAGAGAGGGCTTATTCGCAGTTCATTTCCGATACGCTGGTACTGCCCATCCGCAGAATGAATATACCGGAGCGTGACCCACTTGCAGAGACAGGAACAGAGTTCATGAAACGTGTAAGTGAGCTGCCGCTCAGTGTGCGTGAGGAAGAGATATACAAGGCTGTTGCTTCAGGAAACATTCCGGGCTTCCTTAGAAAGACCGTCACACTGCAGGCTGTCTTTGAGGACCTGACCGGGGGCAGGCACAGCGTGATATATGAGGTAATGCCCGACTATCTTGCTGTAGGCAGCGACGATGATTTCTGCAGGGTGCCGATGAACCCCTTCACTGCACAAAGGCTGGCAACGCTTTTTGGAGCCTCTCTCGTAACATCAGCGCTGAGTGATCATATTTACAGCCAGGCAGAGTTGAAGCTGTCTCCTTTTAATTACGTGCCTGTCGGCAATGCAAATGAGCTTGTATCGAAATTTGCCGATCATAATACGCAGATTGAAAAGCAATTTTCCGAAGCCGGAGGGAGGCACGGACAACTTGTGGCAGGCATTAAGAAGGATATCATTCTTTCATCGAGGACCACGGAAAAACATGACAGGGTCGTTCTGTACGGCTGGCACAAACCGGATGGCATTCCGATTCAACCTGTGTACAGCGGTCATGTCTGGTGGTATGTCGACTACAGTCACGGGATCAGGCTGATCAATAATCAGGTCATCCTTGACGGCAAGCCGGCATTGGTAACTGATATATTAAGGGATCCGGTGCTGTTCAGGGTTCTGAGTGATGAAGATGAACCTATGGTGGAACCATTTTATTATGTTGAAAACGACCTGATTGAGAAATAAGGACTACCTTTATTATTCCTTTTTAATATGTTAATTAAAACATCAGGAAAATGGAAATTGTCGTTACTCTTATCATCGGAGCTGCAGCCGGTTGGCTGGGCAGTATGATCTTCAAAGGCAGCGGCCTTGGTCTCATCGGCAACATAGTGGTTGGTATTATCGGAAGTGTTCTGGGTTACTGGATCCTTGGAAAACTTGGGGTAAGCCTTGGCGATGGATGGATCGGCGCAATTCTTACAGGAGCATTGGGAGCAATAGTTATTCTGGCTATTCTGAACCTGATTTTCGGAAGACGCTGACGATTATTGCCCGCCTATTCAGACCCTCTCCTTGCCCTATGCTCTCCCGCTTCACGGGACTGCCTCTCCCGCTCCGCGGGATCGCCAGCATGCTACTTTCCAACCCACCCCGGCCCTCTGACCACCCTTCCGGGCGTGGCCCCTGTATGCTCACCGTCTTTCAGCACCTGCACGCCGTTTACGAATACATGGCTCATGCCGGTTGAATACTGGTGTGTATCCTGGAACGTCGAATGATCCTCGATCTTTGCAGGGTCAAACACCACCACGTCGGCATAAAAACCTTCCTTCAGGGCGCCGCGCTTTTCGATCTTCATGGTGGTGGCCGGCAGTGTAGTCAGCTTGTATATTGCGTCTTCAAGCGGAATAACCTTCTCATCCCTGACATATTTGCCCAGCAAACGCGCAAAATTGCCATATGCTCTTGGATGTGTCGCCGATTTCAGGAAGACGCCTTCCGGAGCCATTGATCTTCCGTCGGAGCAGAAGCTCATCCATGGCAGCGCCATCTCTTTCTTCAGGTTGTCTTCAGACATCGAGAAATACACAACACTGCAACGGCTTCCGTCATCGATAACCAGGTCCATCACCGTCTCTTCCGGTGAGGTGCCTCTTATGGCAGCTATTTCGGCGAGGGTCTTTCCCTGGAGATATTTTAATGAATCGGTATCAAAGCCTACAACAAGCACCTTTTCCGGAGAGCCCTGTTTTTTCATTATGGTATTGATTATAAACTGTCCGACAGTTTTCCTGACCTCCGGATCCCTGAGCCGTTCAACCAGCTTCTCAAAGCCACCTTCCTGCACCCATTCGGGCATAAGTATGTCGAAACCTGTTGAGCTCGCAACATAATTGTACATGTCGGCAGTTATAGACAACCCGGCCGCTCTTGCCGAATCAATTTTTGCAATGGCCAGGTCAAGCTTGTACCAGTTGGTTTTTCCCACCTGTTTAAAATGATAGATTTCCGATCTGATATTTGCCTCTTTTGCCACTTTGAGAAATTCATCGATGGCTTCGAGGAACTGAAAATCCTCATTTCTCAGGTGCGAGATATACATGCCGTCATACTCTGCCGCCACCTTGCACAGCTCAATCAGCTCTTCGGGAGAGGCAAAGCTCGCGGGAACGTACTCCAGCGCCGAGCTGACGCCAATAGCTCCCTCTTCCATGGCCTGCCTTACAAGCAGTCTCATCGAATCCAGTTCTTCCCCGGTCGGGGGACGGTCATCATAACCTATAACATGTATCCGCAGTGTTGAGGTGCCGACAAAAGAAGCAATATTTGTTGACACACCCTTACTTTCAAGATATTCAAGGTATTCGCCAAGAGTAGTCCATATGATGTCATACCTGATGTCAGCCTGAGATGCCTTTATATCTCTTTTCATGCTCTCGCTCCACGGACCCCATGAATCTCCCTCGCCCATCACTTCGAGAGTCACACCCTGCCTTATGTCTCCCTGCGACTTGCCGTCCTCAATAAGCGACTCGACGGACCAGCTGAGCATGTTGATGAAACCGGGTGCGACAGTCATGCCTTCAGCGTCGATCTCCGTCCGTCCTTTTGCATTTTTCAGCTCACCGATGGCGGCGATAGTGTCTGCCTTTATGCCGATATCTCCCCGGAATGCCGGGGACCCCGATCCGTCAATGATCTGTCCATTCCTTATCAGGACGTCATATTCAGCATGCGGTGTGCATCCGTATGCCATCAGCAAGGCGAGCAGAACAGCTTTTACAGGTTTCATATTTCCGGGAGGTTAGTCTTTATTAAGGTAGTAACTAAAGCAAATTTAACGTTTTCCGTCAGAAAGCCCTCTTTTTGTTCTGCAGTCATGCCTGAGCGATGTGGAGATCCCGACCAAAGCGCCGGGACTGTCAGACAATCGCTTTAAAAATTATTATTGGTGTCCGGTATTCCAGCTTTTTCCTGCCCCTCCCTGTGCGGGAGTTGGCTGTGACGGGCTTCGCCGGGCTCGTGTCCCTGCCCTTAACCCGGCAGATCGCCTTCATCCTGCATGCATAAATATGTAGAAAATCGTTATGATGTATGACAAATTATTTTTTTTGATATTTAAATAACTCGTAACTTGTACGTGCAAACCTTAATACTAACGCACTTTTTTCATGAAAAAATTAATCTTCATTGTACTATCGGCATTTTTTGTTAATGCCGGTATGGCACAGACAAGAGTTACCGGAACGGTAACTGCTTCTGACGATGGTGCTCCGATCCCCTATGCAGTGGTCCTTTTACAGGGCTCAAGGGGAGTGGGTACCAACACTGACGCTGACGGCAAATATGCCCTCGGCAATGTTCCTTCTGACGGCGTTCTGGTCTTCAGTTTCGTAGGCTACAAAACTCAGCAGATACCCGTAGCCGGGAGAACAGTCATTAATGTTGAGATGGTGACTGATGCTCTTGCACTTGATGAGGTCATCGTAGTCGCTTACGGTACCTCAACAAAAGGTACCTTCACCGGCGCTGCCAGTGTGGTGAAAGCAGATGCAATCAGGGATGTGCCCACGCTCTCTTTTGAAAACGCCATGGGCGGTAAAGTAGCTGGTATGCAGATCACAACTGTTTCCGGCCAGGCAGGATCGACATCCGCCATAAGGGTACGTGGTATCGGTTCAATGAACGCCTCCAACGAACCGCTGTATGTTGTGGACGGTGTCCCGGTAATCTCGGGTGACGTTACGAATATGGGGATCTATACTTCAAGCAACGTGATGAGCTCTATCAATCCAAATGATATTGAGTCCATAACCGTGCTGAAAGATGCTGCTGCCTCTTCCTTATATGGTTCAAGAGCAGCAAATGGGGTAATTGTCATAACGACAAAACAGGGTAAACAGGGAAAGGCTGTCATTAACTTCAAGGCTTCAGTTGGCATGACCCCGTCATTTGCCACTGACAACTATGAAACGGCAAGCACCGAGGATCAGGTTAAACTGTACTATGAAAACTTCTGGAATGCAGGTGTTTACAGCTATGGTGATACTGAAGCGGATGCAAGTGCCAGTGCTCTTGCCCAGCTTAACAAGAGGTTTAATAAGCACGGTTATATTTTCTCGGCTCCCGACAACACAATCAACTCGCTGACCATCACCGGCGACAGGGCAGGGACCTACTTTAACTGGGACGACGTACTCTTCCGTACAGCTGTATATCAGAACTATGACCTCTCTGTAAGCGGTGCTACCGAGACATCGAATTATTATACATCATTCTCTTACACGAATGACATGGGTCGCAGTGTTATAAACGGTTACGACCGTTTCACCGGCAGAATTAATTTTGGCCAGCAGGTGGGCAAATTTGTTGAGTTTGCGACTAATATCAATGTTTCCAGCAGCGAGAAGGAAGGCTTTAACGATTCACGTGCTACGGGCAATAACTACTTTCTCCAGAGCCGCAACCTGCTCTGGGGCCTTTACTGGCCTACAGACTACGTAACCGGTGATCCGTGGACAGCGAGATATGGCAGTTATGCCTACAACCCCCTTTACTATAATGATCAGTGGGAAAACAGCTCAAACACACTAAGATTACTTGCCAACGAGACTGTCACAGTGAAGATACTGCCCGAGCTGGTACTGAAGTCAATTTTTTCATACGACAATGCAAATACGGCAGATCATCTGTATTACAGTGCATTGCATTTCAACGGGTCAAACACCAACGGCTCGGTTTCTGAAACGAGTACCATAGTAAACAAGCTGGTCTCGTCAACAACCCTGAACTATTTTAAAAAGTTTGGAACGGTACACAATCTGAACCTTCTGGTCGGATGGGAGGCTGAAAGGAATTAGACTGACTATCAGCGCGCTTCCGGCACCAACCTGCCGACCAGTGCACTGCATACAGTTGCAACTGCAGGGAAACTGGATGCCAGCGCATACTACTGGGGCAATACGATGCTATCGATGCTGTCACGTGCCGAATATGATTACGATAACAAATATTATTTATCCGGTTCATTCCGCCGTGACGGGTCATCAAGACTGGGCGAAAATTCCCGCTGGGGTAATTTCTGGTCTGTCGCCGGTTCCTGGAGGGTTGACAAAGAATCGTTCATGGAGAACATCGATGTAATCTCCGGCCTCAGGCTGAGAGCATCCTACGGTGTGAATGGCACACTGCCTTCTGCCAACTACGGATGGCGCTCCCTGACCTCATACACCAACAAATACATGACAGAGCCGGGCGGTGGCGTCAGTACAGCAGCTGATGAAAACCTTTCATGGGAAACCAGCTACACATATAACATCGCTCTCGAGTTCGGTCTGTTTGATCAGAGAATAACAGGTACAGTGGAGTTCTTTAACAGGGATTCAAAAGACCTTCTGCAGGATGTGCCTATCTCCCTGGTGACAGGCTTCTCTTCAACGCTGAGAAACGTGGGAGAGATAAATAACCGCGGACTGGAGTTTGAACTGTACGGTCAGATATTAAACAAGAGTGACTTTACCTGGGGAGCCGGACTGACTGCATCTCACGTGAAATCTACCGTCACAAAACTGTACGGCGGCCAGGATATTATCTGGTATGACCCGACAGGCGATGATGACAGGGCCAAATTTATTTATACCGAGGGTGAATCAACCCTTGCACTCTACGGGCTTGAATGGGCTGGCGTTGAAAATGAAACCGGGAAGAATCTCTGGTTCCTCAACAACGACGAGACACCTGATCTGACCGTAGATGGCCGTCCTGCCACCTATGACTACTCAAATGCATCTGAAGTAATTATCGGAGATGCTAACCCCTGGCTGTTCGGCGGATTGAACACCGACTTTGGCTGGAAGGGCCTGGCATTATCCTTCAACTTCGCCTACAAGCTGGGAGGATATACCTATGATGCCCCTGAACGTGACGTTAATGATGACGGCTACTACTGGGAAAGGATCATGTCGCAGGATGCCTTTGACAACAGATGGACACCTGAAAACATGGATGCAAAGTATCCGATGCGTATCGCCATTGACCTCGAGGATGTCAACCAGAAAAGCAGCAGACACATGCATCCGGCAGACTACATGAGGCTCAAGAGCACAACCCTTGCTTATACCCTGCCACAGAGCATAACCAGCAAGATAAAGATCGCAGGTGCGAGAGTTTACTTCAACGGTGCCAATCTATGGACTCTAGCAGCGTGGAAGGTTTATGACCCGGAGGTTAATGAGTATGGTACCAGAGGGTGGGAAATGCCCCTTGGCAAGACATATACTTTCGGAATTGAAGCCAGTTTCTGATCTAAAAAGGTACTACGATGAAAAAGATAAATACAATAATTACAGTACTGGGCGTCTTACTGCTGGCATCTTGTGAGGATTTTCTGGATGTCAAGCCAAGTAACTATGCTGCAGCCGAAACATCAATAACCAACTCGGCCGATGCCAAGGTGGCAATTAACGGACTGATGAGCAAAATGGCTTCGTCGAATTATTATGGCAGGAACTTTGTCATTTACGGCGATGCCAAGAGCGGCGATTTCGCAATAAGGTCACAGGGAAGAGGGCTGGATCAGTTATATACATTTAACCATTCAGCCACATCAAACTCATTTTCCGGGTTCTGGTCACAGATATATCATAACATCCTGCAGGCCAATAACCTGATCCTTAATATAAATATGATTGAGGAAGCGGGTAACGGCAATACGACCCTGAGCGGTTATAAAGGACAGGCTCTTACGGCACGCGCATTGATGTATTTCGACCTTGTCAGGCTTTATGGAAAGCCGTACAATATGGACAAAACATCTTACGGTGTTCCGCTTGTCCTTGAACCTCTTGATGTATCGGCACAGCCTACAAGAGAATCGGTTGAGGCTGTTTATACACAGATAATGAAGGACCTGACTGATGCTGCACCCCTGCTTTCAAAAACTGTAACGAAGGGTTTCATTAACTATTACGCCAACCTGGCTATTCAGGCAAGGGTAAACCTGTTCATGGGCAACTATGCAGCAGCACTCACCGCTGCCGAGGAAGTCATAAGCAGTGGCAAGTACACCCTTTATGCAAATAATAAATGGGTTGGTTCCTGGTCTTCTGAGTTCGGATCAGAATCAATTTTCGAGCTGGGAGTTTATGCCGCTGAGGCAGACCTTGGCACAGGTTCACTTGGTTACTATCTCCTGCGTCTGGCCAAAGTTAAAAATGCCATGGGATGGTTTATGGCCAGTGACTACTGGATTGCACGTCTGGGAGAAGATCCGACTGATGTCCGCTGGGGAATAATGGATTATGACGAATCCTCCACAACAAGGTTCGGCTCCTGCCTGAAATACGCAGGGGTGGATCTTAAGGGCGACAAAGGTTCGACTTCGGCAGTGAACGTTAAGCTCATCCGTCTGTCGGAGGTTTATCTTATAGCAGCTGAAGCTGCCATAAGCCAGCCCACACCAGACAAGGTAAAGGCTGCCACATATCTGAATGAAATCCGGAAAAGAGCTCCTGCTCTTGCCCCGGCAACAGATGCGACCGTTACCCTTGATATGATAATGAATGAAAAGAGCAAGGAATTCTTTGCAGAGGGACACAGGTACTTCGACATGATCCGTCTTAACAAAACAATTGAGTTCAATGACGAATTTATAACACCTGCAGTAGTCATTACTCACCGGACAAAGACGATAGACAGGACCTTCTACAAGATCATTCTTCCCATATCAAAGACAGAGATGGATGCAAACCCGGCTATTAAGAGTCAGCAAAACCCGGGTTACTAGAAAGACGTACATGCTATGATTAAATAAATTTAAATGAGGGTGACTTAATCATAAGCCACCCTCTTTTTTATCTGCCCGTGCTCTGAGCCCTGTGCCCTATCGTCTGATCACAATATAGCCGTTTACCGGAGTGCGATTCTCGGGTTCAAGGATGAAAAAATATGTATCATCAGGCAGTGGGTTCCCGTTATAGTCGACGCCGTCCCACATGTTGTCATAATCCTTGTTCTCAAATACCAGGACACCACGCCTGTCCAGGACGGTAATAACGGTTTTCCCGAGAAAGTCAAGCCCCTGCAGCAGGAAATAATCGTTTAAACCGTCATTGTTAGGTGTTATTAATGTTGGGATCAAAAGATCATGTACCGTAATTGTGAGATCATCCGTGGCGGGCGGACAGACGCCGTTGTCAACAGTCCATTGAAGGATATTTTCACCTACCGCAAGACTGGTTACGGTTGTCTTTGCATAATTGGCATCTTCAAAATGTCCCGAACCTGAAACGACTGACCAGCCTCCGGTCAGAGATTTCCTCTGGTGTCTCTGCATCAAGCGAGGTACTGAACTGATATTCCAGAACCTGGTCGGGCCCTGCAACTGCAACCGGTTGTAGGTACACAGCCACAATTACCGGCTGAATGTCGGAACAACCAGACGCTGTTGTTCCCTTTATGTAGTAGGTGCCCTCTGTAGCGGCAGCCGGTGTATTGTACGGTATTGATCCGGTAATATCCTTCCAGTAGGAATAAGTCAGACCTTGTGTCGAACCTTCAACGATTACGGGATTGGTAATATCGACCGTTGCAGGAGAGCAGACAGGCCCGGGATTTGTGATATGCACTGAAGGGACGGGCCCCGGCCGCGGATTGATGATCACATTGACAGATACGGCTGATGGACATCCTTCTTCATTTGTAACATAGAAGTTATATATTCCGGATTCGAGGCCTGAAACAGTAGTACTCGTGCCGGTCCCTGTTGAGGTTATGCTTCCCGGTAATCGGGTAAGTGTCCATGTGCCTGTGGCAGGCAGACTGCTGAGCACTACAGTTCCTCCGGGCACCTGGCAGGTCGGGTGGGTGATGGCTCCCGGAACCGGGACTGCCGGCGTAGGAGGCTGTTGATTGATAACCACATTGGAAGATGCGGGTGAAGTGCACCCGTCTGAATTTGTGACTGTAAAATAATATGTACCCTGCTGGAGACCGTTTATGGTCGTGCTTATTCCAGAGCCTGAAAAAGTTGTTCCGCCGGGATAACGTGTCACTGTCCAGGTATCTGCCGCCGGGAGTCCGGTTAATACAACACCTCCGGTTGATACATTACACGTCGGCTGAATTATTGTGTCAATTACAGGTACCGCAGGCGTGACAGGCTGGAAATTGATTACTAGCGTTGACAGAGGCCGGAGAAATACACCCCTGCTTCATTGGCAACAGTGAAGTAGTATGTTCCTGCGGCAAGTCCGGCAACAGTCGTTGTGGTTCCTGTGCCTTTGTCACTGATCATATCGGGGTAACGGGTTAATATCCATGTACCATTTCCGGGCAATCCTGAAAGGTATATGCTCCCTGTCGCAACCGTACAGGTTGGCTGGGTTACCGCATCTATTACAGGCGCTCCGGGACCTGCAGGAATTGGCAGGATAGTAATATTTTCAGAAGGGGCTGATGTGCATCCTGATTCGTTTGTAACGGTGTACGTCCATGTGCCGGGCTCAAGCCCGCTGATGGTTGTGGTGGTACCTGTGCCCGTAGTGATCACTTGCCCCGGCATGCGGGTCAGGGTCCATGTGCCGGCAGCAGGCAGACCCTCCAGTACGACACTACCCGACGGCACGTCACATGAGGGTTGTGTTATCACACCCACCTTTGGCTGAGCGACCAGGGCACAGATAATTTTGACCATGTAATCTTCTACCTCACCGTAAGTGGCGGATCCGGTACTTGCCAGCCCACTTGGCCCGTACCTGAAACGGGCAAAGACAGGCTTCGAAGCGATGGCATCTGCCGGTACATTAACCGAAAGATTATAAGATCCGGTTGATCTCAATATATTATTGGCCACCTTTTCATTCAGATCGTCAAAGTCTCCGTCTCCGTTCCAGTCTATCCAGCCGTTCAAACGACCGGATCCGACAATATCTATCCTGACAGTCACCCGTTGTTCCCTGTATCATATCCGGGAAAGTTACTCCGTCTTCATCATCAGTTCCGCGTAAATCGTCTCCGTCAGCCTCAGGGGAATACTGCTGGCTGGTTTCAGCGTCAGGTTTTGATCCCAGAAAACGGTTTGTACCATCAATAATATGATCGGCCGATCCGTAAATCTCAGGAGCATCACCGAAGTCATAGATGATCTGCGAAAAAGCCTGATGGGAAATGATGAGGGTTAATATAATCAGTAATAATTTCTTCATTATCACATAACCAATTTTTAACGATACCTGAGTGATTGGCTGATCAGTCCGCAGGAGCGACTTCCTGTTCATGTTCGCAGAACCTGCACACCTTGGCCTGGGCCTGGATTTTTTCAGCACAGTACGGGCACACTTTAAAATCGTGAAATCCTTCTTTTGCCCTGTCCTTTTCAAGTGATATTATGCCCTGGAAAAGATCGAGTTCTGTCTGTGTGACAAATTCCACCGGAAGGATCATGCTTCCACCAGCATACTCGACAATCAGGCAGTTCTGTCTGCGGCGTATTATCAGAAATACGCCTCCTGCCACTGTCAGCAATGCAATGCCGAGCATTATATAGGTAGACTGTCTGACATCAGACAATAACCCGAGAAATGCAAACAGAAGGCCGAGTAAAATTACTGAATAGCCCAACAAAGGTTTTGATAATTCCCGGGTTGTGGTTCCGGTGACATCTTCCAGGTTGACGATTTTTTTGCCGGAGTTTACCTTTTGCCTGCCAATTATGCCAAGCTCGTAAACTTTTCCGAACTGATAAACGCGCTTATCTGATATGACTATTGCCGGCTTTGAAAAATCATCTTCGGTTAAGATCGATGAAAAATAATCCGGACCCATGATTGCAACGAATTTTTCATTCCTGGTTGCAAACAGGCTTTTGTAACTATACTTCATGACGATTGATTTTAAGGTCTGAAATCAATCTCATGTCCGGATGTTTGCTGAAGGTTTTGAATATGCCGCAAAAACCAGGTATTACTTCCGGAGTCAGAAAGAATAGTGTCATATGAGTAAAAGGGCAGCCCATTTTCCTGTAAATGTCATAAAACCTTAACATGCCGTTGATAAATATCCGCTATAAATATTGGCAGTGCTTTAGTAATCAGGGCTTAAATTAACAAGAAATATTAATCCATTTATAAAACGTTTGGCGATTTTTGACTAATCCAAGGTTCCGATAGACGAAATGGCAAATATCTTAAACGGGATGGGTTCTTCCGCTAAAAACAGACAGCTCCGCCACTGAATCACTCAGCGGGGAGCTGTCCGTATTAAGAATACAAAGTTGCGAAGAAATTATTTTTTCTTGGGCGCTGCTTTCTTAACTACTTTTTTTACTGCAGGTTTTTTAGCTGCTACTGCTTTCTTTACTACTGCTTTCTTTACTACGGGTTTTTTTACTGCAGGTTTTTTAGCTGCTACTGCTTTCTTAACTGCGGGTTTTTTTGCAGCAGGTTTTTTTGCTGCTGGTGTTGCTTTCTTTACTGCTGTTGCCATGACACAATTGTTTATTGGTTCGAGCCAAAGTTATTTAATCAATATGCAAATGCAAATCGTTTAAAAAATATTTGTAAGTATCTCGCATAAATTTATTAACAGCCATCAGAAAAAAATTATATCGTATTGTTCATTGCCTGCAAAAGGTAATGCTTTTATATTTGCGAAATACAGATTTACTAAATTGTTTAGAACGATGAATGTTGATTTCCGGAATCAATATTGCAGTATACTTATACGACATATAATACACAGAAAACAAGATATATAAATATATTTGGGTATTAACAGGATTAATTGCAATTATCAAAACCAACAATTGTTCCACGATCTCAATTGTTGCCGGAATAATAAAAACATGGTGTAGCTCCTAAATAAAAAAATATTCTTTTCTGCACACAAAAAAAAGAACATGTAAATACTCTCGTTAATTCTTTTTTAGTGATTGAATTTGTTGAATGAAAAAAAGCGATGTGAGAATTTCAGAGTCATCTAACCGGATGAAATTTGTTCTCTGATTTAGTGAAACAAAAATTTGGTTTATGCATTGAAGAATTTTCTCCGGAAGTGAATTAAATTCTAAGCCACAGATTTAGTTTTCCTTGTACAGAAATATGTCAGACCGTTCAGTTCTGTCATACCTACGAGCTGGAGACTGCATTCTTCAAGGAGATGTGAAACCGTTTTTTTCGTCAGGTACCTGTTGGTCTTGGCAGTCAATAAAGCTGTACATCCTGTTTATAAATGGTATTCTTGATTCAATACCATTCTCGTATGCTTCTGCTTTTTCCGAAAGTTGTTTTGGGAGATTACTGTACTTATCTGAAAAACCGGTTTGCGATTTATTGTCGATGAAGCAACCGACAAAACTGCTGTTATTGGGCAGCATTTCGGAGATCTTGCTCAGGAAATCCCTTATCTCCCTGACATAGTTAAGCTGTTTCAGATTAATCACTGTCTTAATTCCCCGGAGGTCTTCCGCGTCATAAAAGAAATGGCGGGTTGAAGGGATGACAAGAATTTGCGCTTCACCGGCCAGACCCATACGGTTAAGATAAGTGATGAGATCTTCACGCACTTCGTCCGTCAGCTCCTCGAACAGGATGTTTAGCTTCCGTGCCCTGTTTGCATTATTCATCCGGTAAGAACTGTTGATGGCCTGATCATTATTGATACGTGGATTATAACCGGTGGCATTGTTATCCATAGCTTGTATTTTGATTTGTGTAAAAGTAATTCATAAGTAAACTCATGACAAGCGGCAGGGGCTCATATAGTGGTTATTTGCGGCTGTTTTAGAAACCCTTGATCACAACAAAACCGGAGTTCACTGCCGGTTAAAAACAACTGACATCCGTAATGAGGTTATTCGTCAAAAAGGGATCAATTTTTACATTGAGAGAGAGAAATAAATGATTTATCAGGACATTCAATATCCTATTGTATTAATTTGCTGAACGATAGTGGTGTGGATAATTTTCAATTCCCAAGAGAAATTCCATTTTGACAAACGAATGAATATAAATGATAAAATTCAACAAAATATTGTGTTTTTGGGACTAATGGAACATAGTTTGGGACGCATAGCAAAGTCAATGATAAAACAAAAGCCGAACTTTGCCGAAATATTCTGGCAATAACTAAAATTCCTCAGCTATGAAAAAACTTGTTGCACTGCTGGTAATTCTCATGCCAATGTCCTTGTTTTCTCAGAATATGGATGTTGACATACTGAAGTCAATTCATTCACCCGAACCGCTTCCTTCTGACGATTTCTTCAGGTTTGTGTCAAATTCCAATATGTATGTATATGTCGGTACTCCTGTTACTATGGCAGTTGTCGGACTTGCTTCACATGATAATGAATTATTGAGAAATGCCGCTGTGATGGCAGCTGGAACGGCAGTCAGTTACGGACTTGCAGTAGGACTAAAATACGCTGTCAAGCGCGACAGGCCTTTTATTACCTATCCCGATGAATTTGCAGACAAATCCGGACACGACTACAGTGACAGCTACTCATTTCCATCGGGCCATTCCACCACCGCTTTTGCCACTGCAACAGCCTTGTCACTCGATTATCCGAAGTGGTATGTCATTGTGCCTTCCTATGCTTATGCCGGGACCGTTGCCTACTCCCGGATGCATCTCGGTGTTCATTATCCCTCTGATGTACTTACAGGTGCTATAATCGGATCCGGTTGTGCCGTTCTTTCTCATTACGTCAATAAAAAGCTGCAAAGCAACTCAAAGAGACATTGAGCATAAAAATTTGCCGGCACTGTTTCTCTCCCCTTTATTGTCACGGGCCAGGTTAAGGATGTAACATTTTAATGAATTAAACGTTCAGTAAGTAAGGCATTAAGTTGTTTAATGACCCGTTTTAAGACGTGTACATTATTTCAAGAATCCAAATTCCGATAATATGAAAAACATATTAGCTTGCCTGACAATATTGCTGTGCAGTTCTGCATACGGACAATGGAAGGCGCAAACTGCAGAAACTTACGACAAGACTTACAGGATTGCTTATGTCACTTCCAGGAGCGGTAACGCGACATTGAGGATCCTTCGTGATATAACGTCAACTACCAAAAAAGGGGCAAATCCCTATGACCAGATCACCGGTCAGATCTTATTGAATGAAAGAATAGATAAAAACAGTAAAGTTCAGAGTTCTGGTTTTCAGTTTTGACGACAGTCCCAAAATTTATGTGCATCAGCCGGCTGAGTTCAAACAGGAGTGGGATGCCAATGCCAGAAAATACATTGTCACATCAGACTGGCATGCATGGCGGCCTGGAGACTCTCGGGACAAAGGGGGAAAGCTAAATAATCCGGATTCGAATTCTCAAGCCGGACAAGTCTCCGCAAAAGAGATTATCGAAATGCTTAAAGCTCATAAAAAAGTCCTTTGCCAGGTCGTAATGCTGAACGGAGTTTATGGCACACAGTCAGTAACCGATTTTGAGTTCACATTGCAAAATTCGACCAAGTCAATTAACTATTTATTCAAATAGTTTCCCTTCACACGTGCCTACTCTGCTATCTTGTTTCCTTCTGTATAATATGAGGAATTCAGAATAACAGACAGCATTGTAATCTCATTTGTAATAGCCTGCATAAAAACACGCTCATCCTTGCTGATGCTGTCGACAGATAGGATACAGCATACAAGGAAATTAAAATTTTGCGGATTTGAAATTATTGCAGTAAACGGAGGGCAGGACTTATTTTCAATAATCGTCTTATTGCTGACATGAGGATAATCAAAAGTATACCCATGCCTTGTTTCAAATTGCTCGTTAATGGTTTTACTGTTTTTGATGTCTATTATTTTAAACAGGATCCAATCTGCCTTTGTGATTCCAAAAACTCGTTCACTTAAAAAGTATAACGTTTTTTTAAAGTCATTTTTTGTCCCGGGCAACTTGTCTGAATTATTAAAAATCAGTTTTATTTGTTCTATCTGTACATTAATCTGACCAATATATTGAAATGAATCAAAGAGCTTTTCTTCAGCCGACTTTTTGGCAAGATTGATTTTATTTATCAGTTCTTTTTGTTTTGGCAGATTCATGCGTGTATAAAGCATATATCACGATGCTCAGAAGAACCAGGACAGAAAGAAGGAACCCCTCAATAATCTCTTCTTCAAGAATCAGTTTTTCTGTTAAATGTAAGGGACCCTTGATTAATAATGGGGTTAATAATATTACAGAAAAAAGAATTAAAGTAATCAGGAGATACAAAACCTGCAGAAATGAAGGTTGAATTTTTATTTTTTTCATATTAAAGCACTCCCCGGCTTTTCTTCTGTTGAGATCAAAGTTACTACATTTTGAGTTTTACCTGCATAGTGACGGAATTGTGATCTGAATTGTCTGATGCTGGTCTATGGCATCTGACTGGCAGAGGTTATGCATCCGGTGAAGGCAGGAATAAATCGGGGGGTTACTATCTTCACTAAACCTGTCATTTCCGCTTCAGGGTTAGTATCTTCACTAAACCTGTCATTTCCGTTACAGGTTGAAGTCTATTTTAAACATATTCAGGTAAAGGATTCCCTGGATGATGAACCTGATAATCCTCGAGAGACCGAAAAGAAGGTACATTCTGAAAGGGTATTTAAAAAGGCTTACGGCAATGACCACCAACGAAAACGGTGAGAATGGAAATAAGGCAGAAATGATAATAAAAGCTCCTCCCCACTTTCTTACCAGGTTGATGTATTTGTCAAGCACGCGTTCGGAATAAGCCTTAATTCTTTTGCTTCTCAGCAGCCACGATCCGATGAAGTATGAAATTACTCCGCCTATATATGAAAGCACTCCAAGGACAGTCATAATGAGAAGGGGGCTTTCGAATTTTGTAGCCCAGATCACAAATAAATCCGGAGGGATCATTCCCAGAAACGACTCGGAAATGAAAAAGACGGCAAACACGAGCATGTCAGGAAAACGCTCTGTAATAAATTTGAAAATGGCATTGAAATCTATGAGGTACTTACCGGCCAGCACAGCCGGTACCATAATCAGCAAATAAATCCCGATAATCTTTAATGCCGTCTTCCACATATAGCCGTAAACTCCCTCACCCCTGTTCATGTGGTGTTTGGCTCTCAGCCTTGTAAGGAAGTTTTTCAGTATCGCGTTTCGCATTAGGTACGGAGGTTTAATTCTTCAGGCCTGAATGTAACAGACAGAGGGTGAACAGGGGAGTACCGCTTCCTGCCCTCAGCGGACCTTACCCGGGATATTAAACACTGCATGCCGTCTTTTGTTTGATTTAGTGACAAACCGGGCAATATTGTGAAGCACGGAATCCGGGAAATGAATTAAAATGATCTCAACACCTATTGCCTTCAGCGTGCCGGCAAAAAACCAGATTTACTTTATTCTAATTACAGTTATAACCGTAGGATTCCCATTTATTTTTGGTCACCGCACTGCACACATCAAATATGTCTGACGGATCATTGGGATTAACGCAGGTCCAGCAAATATCAGCCTCCGCACATGAGCTGAAAGTCAGCATAAGGACATAAAGAAGGATGCTGAGGAGTTTATAGTTAATTCTTCCCGTTTTCATAATCAGTCTCACTTGCTGCGTCCAAATATACAAAGTTACAACAGCAAAAGCCAAATTCGACATTATTTCCATAGTCGGGAAGAAGAGGCCACCCCCGGTGTAAAAGCAGAAACCCCCTGAAAACTTTGCAGAAACTGGAGCAGTCTCCGGTTCAGATTTCAGGGAAGCTACGGCAGTGAGTATGCTATTTGGTTTGAGTTTCTTTAATTTTTGCTTCGAGTTCAGATATGACTCTTGCATCTGAAACTGGAGGGCCTTTTCCTCCGTATATCGGAGTATTGTCAGTAATAATTATTCGGTTATGATTATTTAAGATTAAAGGGAATTCGTCTGAAACGAAAGTCATGTCTCCTGCTATGATACCAAACCAGACAGATGTTCTATCGGTTACAACAATACCTGTCTCTTCACCTATTGATAATTCCCCATGTGCAAGAAAATCCTGAATGTCCCTGCCATCCCAGTAGAAGGAGTAGAAGGTTGGCAGATTGTAGCTTGTACTATTCCTGAAAGAATAGGTGATACCTGTAATTTGTAATTCTTTGCTTACGATAGATGATTCTTTTTCCCCGATAGCTTCGAGTGAGACGGTATAGCTTCCCGGTATGGCAAACGTATGAGAAGGATCACTCAGTGTTGATGTTGATCCATCGTCAAAATCCCATAAAAACTGATCAGCGTTTTCAGACAGATTACTGAATGCAATATATTCGCCCACCTTTGTCACGCTCGGGTAGGAAAAGTCAGCAACCGGTTTTTTCGTACAGGATGTTACTAACATAATACAAACTGACAGATAGATTAGTTTTTTCATATTGATCAGGTATGACAGGAATACATAATCTAAAGTTATTAAATTACTTCGATAATTAAAGAAAATTTAGCTGCTCAGAAACAGACAGTTTTCTTCACAGGTATTTGTCAGATATTTGACTTGAATAAGCGTTTCAAGGATTGTTCTCTGTGTGCCAAATACAAAAAAGAAGCCCCCGGAATGATCCGGGGGCGGGGTAAATGCCATTAATTACATGCAAAAACCTTATTTTTTATTGTTCCTTTAACCGAAACACCATTTACTTTCATGTCTGTCCAAAAAGTTGTATAACCGCTGTTCCCCTTACCACAATCTACTTTAACTAAAAAACAAAACATAGGATTCATGCCCTTGACCAAATCTGTAGTACAAGTTATCACCGTTGTGATTATTTACATTATTAACGGTATAAATCCTTTGTTGATTTAAATTATTCATATGGGGAAGAAAATATTTAATATGTGGGAATGTAAATTCAACAACAGCACCAGTAACAGCTTCAGGACTTATATACCCAAAATGAGCCATCACATCATAATTAGCAGGATTATATTCTGTCTCTCCATTTAAATAGTAAGGAGAAAAGTCATAATCCGGAAATTGAGTAAAACTATAATTTGGAAGATGTCCTAAAGCTGGCGGAAACCATAATGCAGTTCTTAAAACCCCTACATTATCATCCCAAACTGAAGGACTTCCCCATGGGGCAATTGGCGATGCTGTTCTTGCCGATTTCAACTGATTTTCATCCGGATTAACCGTAAAATCATCAGATTTTGAGCATCCCAGTACAATAAGGAATGCCACCAAACTAAAATAAATTGTTTTTTTCATGATAAATTTATTTGACTTTTGTTTTCCTACTCTGTTTAAGGATTTTCGGATGCTTCCTTAAAACGATTATTTGCGGAAAAATATAGTCTGAGAGGATTACGAATACATAAATAATGTATTATATAATACATGTAATATGTACTGGCAAAATCGTATATTTGTAAATATATAGTTATATTTTCTACTACATATCATGTTTTGTAATAATTTTATGAAAATCAGACTGTTATTAAATTAACAATAAAATTACAGGGTAATTATTCTTTATAAATATGAGAATGATACTATTCAGATTACTGCAGCTGAATACTTTAAATAGGAAAAGCAGTGCAATAGGTTTAAGGTTTTGATTTTCAGAAGGCGACAGAATGCTTTATATTAAGGTTTAGAATAATTTGATAATAAATTAAAATCATGGAAAATAACTCAGTTGCAAGCACTACTCCGGTTTATACCCTGAGTGTTACAGGCAGATCTTTCAGGAATCCCTGTTCATTCAATAAGGCAATACATTGATAAAGGATTGATTATTCCTTTCAAGAAGGAATCAAGCCGGAACTTATTTTCTCTGGTGGATATTCAGAGACTAAAATATATTCATAAGCTACTTGACTGAAGATGGCTTAAACATATGCAGGGATAAGGACTTTACTGGCTCTTATTCCTTGCTGGGCAATCAGGCAGTGCTCTGATAAGGAGCGCGAAAAATGCCAGGCTTCGATAGTGTTAGATATCCCTGTTGGGAAGCATCTGAAAAGGGGACACTCTGTAGGAATACTAATTGCAGGGAATGTGAGGTTTATCGAATTGCCGAAAACTTCCCTGACTTAAAATCATTCTTTAAAACAATTATCCCGTAAAACATATTTGATAATCTCAGATCGGTTTGAATAAAAAGCCCCGAACATCAATCCAGGGCTGTCTCGCAGCTCTGTGAAAGGAAAGCCCCCGGGATCCGAGGGCTTCGTTGTATTTCAGAAAGATAAATTTTAATATTATTATTTCAGCTGAATATATTTCTCGATATAAAAATTAGTCTTATCTATTTGTCCGTTGTCATCAACAGGATAAGTCTGGATCAGAGTATCATTTCTGAGTTCTAACAACATCTTATACTTATCATTCAAAACAGTCTTGGGTCTGCTCCAATGATATATTTCAGTCTCTTCATAACGGGTTCCATCCAGCTTATATGTTCCTCCTCCATAAAAATCTCTGATTATTGTATCTTGTTGCCATTGACCAATAAAAGAGAAGTTTTTTTCAGACCACATTTTTGTAACAACGGGATGATAATTAACAGAAACGATATTCCCTGATGAATCTGTCGTTGTCCCCTGGGATTGAACCAGCTTCCACGCTCCTTGAGGAAATTTATTTTCGTACTGAACACAACTTCCGATTAGTAGCGAAACAATCAGACTGAATAAGATAAGTTTTTTCATGGGCACTGGTTTTATCATTAATTTAAAATGAGTTAGTGGATATCAAAGGTACACCGGAATAATACGGAAGTCAAGTATATTATGATCTGGTAAGGGAAAATGCATAAAAAAAAGCAGCACTTCATGATGGCTCGCTGAAGGGAAAATTAAAAATCCCCGGGTGATGTGGGAACCCGGGGCAAGTGTCCCGCTGCGGCGCCCCCTGGAAGACTTGTACCGAGAGTGCTGCCACGAGCTATTCTGAGTTATTTACCACTCCCGGGCACATTGAAAGACCAACCGCTCACCAGATCAGGTATGGTGGGTTAGAAGGCAGAAGAAGTGGCAATGAAGGCATTCCCTCATACTTGCCGGATGACAGATGAAAAACCCCCGAATATCCTATTAAAATAAAACTTGACAAATCTATCCTGACTATTGAACAATAGTGGTTCTCCGGTGTCTTATTGTCAAAATAATAAGCGTCATGAAAACATCAATTGGTTCAAAAAACAGATTGTCAGTTGGTATCGCCTTTCTTGTTACTGTTATCAGTATTTTGAATAGCTGTACTAAAGCGTCCGACCCGGGATTAAATGAGGTCTTCATCCAGAATTCGAACTTTAGTCCTTCAACAATTACTGTTGCTGCAAATACAACAATTACCTGGACGAATAAAGACGGAATGTCGCATACAGTTACAAGCGACACAGGAAATGAGTTAAATAGCGGAAATATAACCGCAAATGAAACTTGGAGCCATACATTTACAGTAGCCGGAACTTATCCATACCATTGCACTATTCACCCTGCCATGAAGGCTACAGTTAAAGTTAATTGAGCAACATTACATTATTATATAAAAAATCCACAAGATGTTTCCGGATACAATTTATGCCAACAAAAAACCGAAGCAAAGTTCTATCAATATTCTTTAACTGACTTTTCCCTGCGTCTCAAGGTTTGTTTTCTGTGTATCAAAATCAAAATAGCCCCCGGAGCTAATTCCTGAGAACTTCGATACAATGTTGAAAAAATACTATTGCACTACCCAATCAGTGTATTTTGATGTGTAAGTGCCTAATTTTTTTATTTCTTCAGTTATCGGCTGTAACTTGTCCAGAGCGGTTTGCCCTAACTCGGTTACCCCGCCTTCTTTCTTCCAGAATTTATTCCAATCTGCTTCAGATTTCCAGACTATAATCACGCCAATGCAATTCTCACATTCCCCACGACTGCTCTTTGCTAAATAGCACTTACTCTGAAAATTTTTCTCATATGCAGGCATTACCTTATTCTTATATACATCAAGATATTGATCCATAGTAACATCCTGATTAAGATTAATGGTTAACACATGAAAACCCACATAGTTTCCTTTTTCGAATGATTGTCCGGATAATATTACTGCAAAAAGAATAAATATCACAGACAAGAAGTACTTTTTCATAGGTGATAGGTTTTAGTTAATACTAAATCTTTACATAAAGTTAGCCATAACTTTCGTGATCTACTGTTCTCTTCGTCCCAAAGATTGTTCTCTGTGTGCCAAATACAAAGAAGAAGCCCCCGGAGCTAATCCGAGGGCTTAACTGGTTAAATATTCCGATTTTATTCTTTACTTCCGGGACAGACGGCCATGCCAGGAGTTGTTATCCCTGTCCAGTAGCTGTAGGTTATAGTACCGATATAGTGAGTGCCTCTGTCTCCCTTGAGGTTAAAGTGCCACGTCACATACCAATGATCGGTAAAATAGGTTTTATCTAATTCACTTACACTAAAGACCTCTCCGGTGATACTTGTGACTTCACCTTTTAACTGATCAGTTTCCCATTTGAACTTACCATCTTTGTAATGGGCAACATAGTGAACCTCTATCACACCACCCTCCAGATAATCAACTAACTCGTCACCGCAATATACCGGCGACCAATAAGTTGACATGAACCAACCCTGCACAGATTTCGTATTATGATCCTGTGCATTAGCCTGGGTCAAACCAATGCCTGCTAAGAGGCACACCATAATTAATGTTTTTGTTTTCATAGCCCTAAGGTTTTAGTTTATACCAAGTCTTAATGCAAAGTTCGAACTAAGTTTCGTAACCGACTTTGCTATGTGTCCCAAAGATTGTTCTCTGTGTGCCAAAATGGGATAAAAGAGAAGGCAGCCCCCATCACAATATGTATAGAATATACAACCTCTTAACTAACGCAAGGTGAGAGCTGCCTCTATCTATTCAGGTCTATGATTCTTAGTTACTAACCTTAGCGAAGTTCGACCTTAAGAATGTAACATACGTTGCTCCCCGTCCCAAAAATTGTTCTCTGTGTGCCAAAATCAACAAATGTTCAGGATTCTTGATGGTAGCTATTCTGAGTTATTTGCAACTCCCAGTCACATTGAACGACAAAATACTAGTTAGGTCAGGTAGAGTGGCTTAAAAGGCAGGAGAGGGGTAATGCCGACAACCCTTAAAGAAGGGAGCACTTCACATGTCTCCTTGCAAATGAAAAAATCTCAGAGCTGATGTTAAAAGGCTGGTATAGTTGGAATGATATTGGGGATTATTTAACGTCAATACTCATTAACTATTTGATGGCAAATTTGTTTAAGTATCACTGACCATTGATAGTTTAGAAGTTTGAAGTATAGTTGGTAATTAGTTGTATTAGGAGAGTGAGTTTTTAACAAACTGGAGGTAAACAATGGAAAAAGCAGAAGTTTTGAGTTTCGGAAAACCTGATGAAGTTCGGGAGTTCCCTAAGGGACGTCTCGAACTAATCAAGATCGGTGGTGCGATCGTCGGACGGGCTGTTTTTGAGCCTGGATGGAAATGGTCAAATTCAATCCAGCCAATTGCCAAGACAAAGAGTTGCGAAGCCGCGCACTTTCAGTACCACGTTTCCGGGGTCCTAATGGTTGTGATGGACGACGGAACGAGGTTTGAGTGCAGACCAGGTGATGTTTCTCTCCTCCCTTCAGGTCATGATGCCTGGGTCATAGGAGATGAACCAGCTATTGTTGTTGATTTTCAAGGAATGGTTGACTATGCAAAGGCTACCTAAAGCCGAAGTAAAATTCAACTTTTTCTTAAATTATCTTTTCTCTGTGTATCAAAATCAATAAAAAACCCCGGGTCATATGGTTAACCCGGGGCAAGTGTCGCGTTGCAGAGCCTCCAATGAGATTTGTACCGAAAGTGGAGCCAGGGTTTATTCTGAAGTCATTTACGACTCTCAGGCACATTGAATGACCAACCACTCTTCAGGTCACATGTAGTTCCTTAGAAGGCTGGAGAATAATAATGACGGCAATGCGCAAAGAAGGCAGCACTACTTCATGTCTCACTCTACTTTGAAAGGAAAGCTTCCGATAAAAATTTCAGGGGGATGATAGGAACTATTTATCCTACTTGTAATAATCTTCTCCAGTATCATTTCTCCATAAGACTCCATGTACGTTGATTTCCAGGCTCTTTGAATTGGATAACACCAACCAATTCTGCAATATATATCTCATATATCAGAGGCTTACCCCATGGATAAGTCGTATCCTGATCCAGTTTTAACACATTAGGATAATCTTTAAATCCATTATTAAAACTGTCTAACAGATCAACAGTGATGCTATAATCTATGGTTACCTTATTATCCAAGGCTTGAAAATCAAAAAATGCTGAACCTACGTTATATGATATAATATACCGATAATTTACCGGGAAGTTTTCGTCTGATGTATAAAAGCTGGATGTCGTAATGGATACACTGTCGGGATCACCTGAAGCAGAAGCATTTGCCTCTACATAGCAGGAGCGCTCGATAATCCAAGAATGTTCTTTGTAGGCGACTGATCTATAGGTCTCATTGACTCTCAGTTTAAGTGTGTCGGTTCCATCTGTAAAATATATACTGTCACTTTCTTCATATGGGATCCAGTTCAGGTATTCATTTTCGTATCCGGGACAGTCGATCCTATTGCATCCGCAGACTGAAAGTAACACAGCCAGAAACCATAATTTATTCATCGTGCACAACTGATTTACATGTTGTATAGCCCAGGTTAAAAACCGAAGAACATGATCTTATTGTCTTATTTCAAAGGTACAGCAGTAAAAGCGGAAGTCAAGTTTATTTGCTCTGAAGTAGAGTATAAATAATAGCAAGCCACTTTTTTACCACCAGTATATTTTTTTCTTATGTGAAGATCCTTTATTGCAAATCTTTCGCACATCTGAATCCAACTGCAAAATCCACCCAACTACCTGGAAGTCCGTTTCTATAATAAGTTTGTTGGCACATGGTTCCTGAATGCCAACTCCCGCCTCTAATAACATTAAATCTTCCCTTTAGAGGTCCTTTGGGATTCCTTTCTGGAGAAGTTGAGTAGTAGTCATCTCCATAGTAGTCAGATGTCCACTCCCAAACATTACCGGACATGTCGTAAAGTCCATAACCATTTGGCTTAAAAGTTCCGACTTTCAAAGTAGTCTTATATTTCTTCCCATAATTTGCCATCGTTGAATCGATCTGGTCTCCCCAAGGGAAATTTGTATTTTGTAGTCCTCCTCTTGAAGCATATTCCCATTCTGCTTCAGTTGGAAGTCTTTTGCCAGCCCATTTTGCGAACTTCTCTGCATCAGTGCAACTTACTCCAACTACAGAATGATCAGGGTAATCCATGCTGCATTTGAATTGAGAGGATCCCCAAAACTCAGGAAGTGGGTTATTCGTTTTTAGACAAAATTCATAGTATTGTTTATTAGTAACCTCATATTTGTCCATATAGAAAGCATCTATAAAGACCTTATGTTCGGGTTGCCAATCAGTAGAATGGCCAGTATTTTTTCCCATTATAAAATCTCCGCCTGGAATTAATACCATATTGGGATCAGGCGTTTGACCTTGTAGTGATTTGAAAATAAAGAAGATTGTTAGGATTGTAATAGTTTTCATATGTTTTTTGTAATCAGGATGTACCTCTCGTTGATGCTGAATTGTTTATATGCCTACTAAAGGTAACCATATTTGACCAATTATGAAGTTATTACATATCAATAGTAAATCGTTAATTGTAAGTCCATATCTAACAATATTTTATAAAAAGCCCCGGGCAGTGTATTAACCCGGGGCAAGTGTCTCGCTGCACGGTAAAAAACTATAAGCCCCAGGAGCTGATGTCCGAAGGCTTACAAGAACTACTTCAAGCAACGATAACAAGTTTCCCCAGTATCCCTTTGACATTCCCATAGATCTGCATAGCAGAACTTTGAATTGTCACTCGTGTATGGAGTATCACCATTACAAGAACAAAAGGCGTAAGTTTTAGTGAATTCCTCCTCACAACTAGACAATGTCACTGAGCCAAGAATAAACCCTATTATGCTTATTTTCATTAGAATCCGTGATTTGTACAATTTTCTCATATCATTAGCATTTTGAGGTCCTTTGAGCGTGTAATATTCAAAGTTACATCAGCAGAAAGCCGAAGTCAAATCCTTATACAAAGTTCGACCATAGTTTTGTAACCCACTGTTCTCTGTCGTCCCAAAGATTGTTCTCTGTGTGCCAAAATGAATTAAAAGCCCAGGGCTTAGTATTGGCCTCCCGTCACATCACCGCTATAAAAGCGAAACCCTCCGACGCCAAAGCGTCGGAGGGTGAGGGTGGAGATAAGGAGTTTCGAACTCCTGACCTTGTGACTGCCAGTCACACGCTCTAGCCAACTGAGCTATATCCCCGGTCCGGTGCAAATATAAAACTTTTTCCCATAATTCGATCCACTAGTCTCCGTTGGACTTCACAAACAATTTCATAACTTTGAGGTGCCGACAAACAGCAAAGAAATGGATGCCAAGAAAAGCCCGAAAGCCGACCTGGAAAACAAAAAAACAATCTTCCTCCAGATAGGCCTTGTCATTGCACTCGTCCTGTGCCTCCTCGCATTTAACTGGACCACCGGACAGAAAGATGATTCCATCTTCGAAGGCATGACTGAACAGGCAATAGAAGAGGAACAGATACCTGTCACCGAAGAGATACCCCCCGAACAGGCCCCGCCGCCGGAGGTGACGGTGACTGATCTGTTCGAGATAGTTAAGGATGATGTTGTGCTGAAAAATGATGTCTCATTTGATGATGATGAAACAACTGAGGATAAGGTGGTGGAGATCTATGCCCCCGTCAGTCTGCAGGCAGAGGAAGAGGCAACAGAGGAGGAGGTCTTTGTTATAGTTGAGGATATGCCCAAGTTCAAAGGGGGAGACATCAATAAATTCCGCGAGTGGGTACAAAAACGCGTCCGCTATCCCGAAATCGCTTCCGAAAACGGTATACAGGGAAGGGTATACATAACCTTCGTGGTTGAGACAAGCGGCCTTGTCAGCAATGTGAGCGTCACCCGCAGCGTAGACGCACTGCTCGATGAAGCTGCAAAAGAGGCTGTTGAAGCATCTCCCAAATGGGAACCGGGAATGCAGAGAGGACGCCCCGTTAGAGTTAGGTATTCAATACCCATTATTTTCCAGATCGAGTAACTAGTTACCCGGTAACTTAAAATAATTCCATACATTTCAGCGTTTAGCATCTGTACAAAAATCACTGAATGAAAAAGACTATATCCATCCTGTTCGTTTCCGCACTGCTGATGGCAGGATGCGGATCATCAAAAAAATATGTTGAATCCGGCAACTACGACGCTGCTATTAACAAGGCTGTTGCAGAACTAAGGAAGAACCCGGATAGCGAAAAGGACATTGTGAGCCTCGAACGCGCAATGAATATAGCTATCGAACAGGATAACGAACGGATACGTTATCTGAAGATGGAAGGCCGGGCCAACGCCTGGGATGAGCTTTATCTTATCTATAAGAAAATGAACGACAGGCAGTCATTGGTCCGTACTGTCACCCCGATTGAATATCAGGGAAGAACAATACAGTGGCCCTATGTCGACTACATGCAGGAGATGGTAGCGGCAAAAAAGAATGCTGCTGACTTCTATTATGCTCACGGACAGGAACTGATGAAGGGAGGCACAAAAGATTCATACCGCCAGGCATATTATGAATTCATAAGGGCAAAAGAATATGTCGGCGATTATGATGGCATTGACCAGATGATTGGGGAGTCGAAGTACATGGGCACCAGCCGGGCCTATGTCGCCCTGAAGAACTTTTCATTAACAAAATTTCCGCCAGAGTTCGAGAAGGAACTTCTTGCACTTGACCTTCCGCGCCTTAACAGCGAATGGGTGGAATACCATACTGCCGTGCTGAATGAAGATACACAGTATGACTACCTGGTAAACGTAAATATCAGATCAGTAGGCGTCAGTCCTGACAGGCAGTTCCAGACCGACAGCCTTGTGAAAGCAACCGTTGAAGACGGTTTTGAATACGTGAAGGACTCAAAAGGCAATGTGCTGAAGGATTCCCTGGGCAACGACGTCAAGGTCAAGAAATATACAAATCTCCAGTGTGCTCTCATCCAGACCTTCCAGGTCAAGGAATGTGTTATTGCAGGTGATGTGGAGATACAGGCACTCAATCCTGAAAAAATGATTAAGAAGGAACCCATCGGCGCCACATCCAATTTTGAACATGTGTCAGCACGGGCGATAGGCGATGTCAATGCTCTCTCCGCCGCGCAGAAGCAGATGCTTAAGTCCCAGGTGGTGGAGTTCCCCACTGACCTCGATATGGTTATCATGTGTACCGAAAACCTGAAAAACGCAATAAGGGGGTTCATGGAGACAAACAGGAGATATATTAACTAAAAGACCCCCTCGTCCCGACAAGTCGGGACACTCCCCCTTGACAAGGGGGAGAAATATAAGGAACAAGGAAATAGAAAAAGCAATATTAGTCGGAGTAATCACTCCGGAGATCAGTGAGAGCACAGCCCGTGATTATCTTGACGAGCTGGCATTCCTTACGAAAACAGCCGGAGCGGATCCGGTCAGGTATTTTCTGCAGAGGGTAGAACACACCAATCCGCGCACCTTCGTCAATAAGGGCAAGATCGGGGAGATCGCAGCGTTTATTGCAGAAAATGAAATTACTCTTGCCATCTTTGATGACGAGCTCTCTCCCAGTCAGATGCGTAACATCGAGGAAGAGCTCAACTGCCGTATCATTGACCGCACCAATCTCATCCTTGATATCTTTGCCAGCCGGGCACGCACCTCGCATGCCCGCACACAGGTAGAGCTGGCCCAGTATCAGTATCTCCTCCCAAGGCTTACCGGCATGTGGACACACCTGGAACGCCAGCGGGGAGGTATCGGCCTGCGCGGACCGGGTGAGACTGAGATAGAAACAGACCGACGTATAATACGCGAAAAGATCTCGAAGCTGAAGGAACAACTGAAGAAGATCGACACCCAGATGAGCACCCAGCGAAAGGGGCGGGGCAAGATGGTCAGGGTGGCGCTGGTGGGTTATACCAATGTTGGCAAATCAACCCTGATGAACCTTATCAGCAAGTCTGACCTGTTCGCAGAAGACAAGCTGTTTGCCACCCTTGATACTACTGTAAGAAAGGTTGTCATTGGAAACCTGCCGTTCCTCCTTTCCGATACAGTGGGCTTCATCCGCAAGCTGCCGCATGACCTGATCGAGTCATTCAAGTCGACTCTTGATGAGGTGAGGGAGGCCGATCTCCTGCTGCACGTCGTTGACATCTCCCATTCCGGCTTCGAGGAGCAGATGCAGGTCGTCAACGCCACACTCGGCGATCTTGGTTCGCTCAACAAACCCACGATCATGGTATTCAATAAGACGGATATTTTCTCATTTACTGAAAAGGATCAGTATGACCTGACACCCGTTAAGAAGGAGAACCGTTCACTTGACGACCTGCGCAATACCTGGATGGCGAACCAGAATTCTCAGAGTACAGTGTTCATCTCAGCTAAGACAAGGGATAATATTGAAGAACTACGGCAGATGCTGTACGGTGAGGTAAAGAGGATACATGCCCTCCGTTACCCCTACAACAACTTCCTTTACGAAATCTCAGTGATCGGTTACAACAGTCCGGCAGAAATCATGTACTCTGCAATCTGGACGGCATTTGTGGCAGCGCCTTTGCGGATGTTGTCAGCAACGACCCACATGTTAAGGGTCTTCTCCTGGGAGAAGTCGCGCCTCACGCGGCCCACAAAGACCTCATCGCGGTCATGGGCAATGATCGGCATGGGGTATTTTAATTCAGCCGGGTTATCATAGAGGATTACTCCGGGTGTTTCTGACAGCAGCGCCCTCACCCTGTCAAGTTCAAACTCCCTGGCAAACTCAATATTGACGGATTCGCTGTGACCTCCGGTGACCGGTACCCTTACCGCTGTTGCGGTGACACGTATCTCTTCATCACCCAGTATCTTGCGTGTTTCGTTCACCAGCTTCATCTCCTCCTTCGTATATCCGTTGTCGACGAAGACATCGCAGTGAGGAAGGCAGTTCTTGTCGATCGGCCAGGGGTAGGCCATCTCGCCGCTGATCCCCTGCCGCTCATTCTCCAGCTGTGCAACAGCCCTGACGCCTGTGCCGGTCACGGACTGATAGGTCGAGATCACCAGCCGTCTGATTGTATATTCTCTGTGCAGGGGAGCAATGGCCATCAGCATCTGTATCGTTGAACAGTTGGGGTTGGCGATGATCTTATCTTTTTGAGTGATGACCCGGGCATTGATCTCGGGCACTATCAGCGGGATATCCTTCTCCATCCTCCACGCCGACGAGTTGTCGATAACAACCGTACCAACCTGTGCAAAAACCGGGGCCCATTCTCTTGATACGGAACCGCCGGCGGAGAAGAGAGCTATTTCGGGTGCTGCCTCAATAGCTTCCATCACACTCACCACTTTCACGGGTTTTCCCCTGAAGGTCAGCTCCTTGCCTGTCGAACGCTCTGAGGCTGCGGCAATAAGTATGTCGACCGGGAACTTTCTTTCCTCAAGAACTTTCATCATCATCCGGCCTACCAACCCTGTGGCACCAACAACTGCTACCCGCATTTCTTTTTTTTATTTGAAATATTTATACGAACTTTATCGTGAAAGACCGACAAATTTAATTCTTTTTTGTTCCCGCTGCATGAAAAAGGTTATACTGTTGTCGTTGTTGCTATTGCCATTCTATGCCCCGGCTCAGCTGTCGTACAGCTTCGGGGATGGCACAAAAGGCTGTGCTATGGGTGATGTTGTTATCTCCGAGATCATGGCCGACCCATCGCCCCCGGTTAAGTTACCTGCCCGTGAGTATCTTGAGATCACAAACAGGACAACTGACAGCATCTCTCTTGAAAGATGGATGCTGATAGCCACGAATGATACTTCATTTCTGCCCAAAGCATGGATAAGGCCGGGTGAGTACATCATACTTTGTGCCTCTTCAGGGAAGACTGATTTATCTCTCTACGGTCGTGTCATTTGTCCTCCCTCGTTCCCGACACTCAACGACGGCGGTGAGGTCATAGCTCTGCGTGACGCCGGCGGATCCTGATACATTCCATTTCATACACACCTGAATTTTTCAATGACGGACTCAGATCCGGAGGCGGGTGGTCGGCGGAACTTGTCGATTTGACCAACCCGTTCAATGAACCGGAAGCTTGGAGAGCATCTCTTGATCCTTCGGGTGGAACCCCGGGAAGAGCCAATTCGTCAGAAACAGTGACAGAAGATACCAGGTGTCCCGGAGGTAATAGCGGTATGGCCTGTTGCGCCTGACAGGCTGAAGGTGCTCTTTAGCGAGACCGTCGTTTTGTCTGAGGGCGAAAAATGGCTTGCCGGCGGCGCAGAAACATTTCCTGCCGTTTCGGATGATATTGCTGACCGTGCTGTTATAATTCCTCTGAAAGAGGTGCTGCATCCGGGTACTGTCAGCAGCCTTCTTATCCCTTCTTCAGTCACCGACTTCGCAGGGAACAGCTCCCTGCGTGACGGAACTGATGACCGGACTGCCTGATGATCCCTCATGCCGGGGAGATTCTTTTCAATGAGATACTGTTTGATCCGGTGACGGGATGCCAGGATTATATCGAGCTTTACAATAATTCCGATAAAGTAATTGACCTGTCTCAGTTATTCATTGCCAACGGAAGTAATGCGCCCGTTATCCATATCACATCAATACCCAGGCAGCTTCTGCCGCGCGATTATGTTGCGCTGACAACTGACAGGGAGTCGGTTGCGGATCATTATCGCTGCTCCGGGGTTTATTCACTGTTTGAGATTGCCGTTCTCCCGTCGATGCCTGACGACAAGGGCAGCCTGGTGCTTTATGACCGCGGGTTGGATATCATAGACAGGGTCGATTACAGCAGCTCCATGCATCTCCTCTTTCTTGACGGCACAGAGGGCATAGCTCTTGAAAAAGTTGCGCCCGGAATGTCGTCATCCATCCCAGGCAACTGGCACTCGGGTTCTGAAGCCTGCGGATGGGGTACGCCGGGCGCGGAAAATTCAAACCTGCTTGATCCGGCGGACGAAAGCAGCGGAATGACCCTTTCATCGTCAAGAGTTTCACCTGACTGTGACGGATTTGAGGATGTTGTGTCCGTGGATGTCTTTCCCGGAGGAAATGACAATGTTATCACGGTAACCGTCTTCAGTGACCGCGGATACATCGTCAGGAAGCTTGCCGAGAGGTTTGCTGCCGGAGAGGGTGCCAGGTTTGTATGGGACGGCACATCTGACTCCGGCGCAAGGCTTCCGGCCGGTCTGTATATGATAATCGCCGAAGCCTTCAACACTGAAGGTATGTCCGGAAGATGGAAGAAGATATGTGCTTTGGTGTACCGCTGACGGTCAGAGGGTGGCAATGAGCTCCTTAATAATTTCCGTCATCTTCACCTCGCTCTTTTCAGCTGCCTGCTGAACAGATTCGTGGGTTGTATATTCAATCTTGCCGTCCACACCAAGGTCTGTTATAATGCTTACGGCAAAAACAGGCACGTCCATATGCCTTGCCGTTATCACCTCGGGGGTAGTTGACATGCCAACAGCATCCGCCCCTATCATCCTGAAATGGCGGTATTCGCCAGGTGTCTCGAAAGTGGGTCCTGTGGTTGAAAGGTAAAGTCCGTGAGTAACCTCTATGCCAAGCCTGGCGGCTATGGCATCAGCTCTGGCGATGAGATCCCTGTCATAAGCCTTGCTCATATCAGGAAAGCGCGGTCCGATACGGTCGTCGTTGGGCCCGATGAGAGGGTTTGGCAACAGGCTGATGTGATCGTTGATGATCATGATATCACCTATTCTGAAGGCAGGATTGGTACCGCCGGCTGCGTTGGAGAGAAACAGAGCCCTGATACCAAGCTCTTTCATGACCCTGATGGGGAAGGTCACCTGTTCTGAACCGTAGCCCTCGTAAAAATGGAACCGGCCCTGCATGGCTACCACTTTCTTCCCGCCGAAATCACCGCAGATAAGCCTGCCGGCATGGCCTTTCACCGTAGAGATCATGAAATTCGGAATGTCTGCATAGGGTATCCCGATCTGATTCTCTATTGCGGTGCTGAGCCCGCCGAGACCTGTTCCAAGTACGATACCGGCATCAGGCGACTTAAAGCCTTTCGACCTGAGAAATTCAGCGGTCTCTTTTATTTTTTCCAGTATATCCATATACTTTCCTTATAAATTCGTCTTCATTTTCAATGAATTCCACACTCACGGGAAGATAGTACAATGCGTCCCTGACGTTGTCTGCAATATTAGTGATTTCTTTCAATCTCACGCCATCCTTCTCGGTGGTAACGACTATTTTATCTTCGTTATCTATGGCATCAAACGCCTTGCATATTGCATCAATGTCTTTCTCCCTGAACCGGTGATGATCGGGAAATGAAATATGTTTTACCCCGGCAGCGACGCCTGACAGATATTTGACCATGGGAGCGGGGTCAGCTATACCCGTCACCAGCACGACATCCGTTTTACGGGTTATTGTTCTTCCTGATCTTGCGAAAAGCGGCACAGGCTTCCCGTAAATGAGTCCGGTGAAGAAAATGCACCGCCTCCCGCTAATACTCAGCGATGCCTTTATCCTGTTCAGCTCTTCCGGGGTTGTCCACGGCGGCACCTTGGTAACGATGATCACATCCGCTCTCTTCAACCCGCTGAGATTTTCCCGCAGCCTGCCCAGAGGCAGGAGGTGGTCATGAGTCATCGGCCTGCCGTAGCTGGTCAGCAGGATATTCATTCCGGCCTTCACCGACCTGTGCTGAAAACCGTCATCAAGAATGATTGCCCCCGCAGCAGGTGTTGTGCGCATTATCTCATTGATCCCGTGAACCCTGTCGCGGTCAACAAATATGCGCGCATCCGACATTCGGCGGGCCATAAGGAGAGGCTCATCACCGGCTGTGTCGACACGGTCGTCAGCCCTGACGGGTCTGAAACCCCTGCTCTTCCTTAGGTACCCGCGGCTGAGAACCGATACCTGCATCATGTCAGACAGCAGTTGCGTGATGTATATCACATGCGGTGTCTTGCCCGTACCTCCGACGGTAATATTACCGACACAAATCACCGGCAGCGGGAATGTCCTGCTCTTCAGGATGCCAAGGTCATACAACCTGTTTCTCAAGGCGGTGACCGCCCCGTAGATCACCGAGGGCAGCCACAGGCAGATTTTCCCTGGCAGGGTCATCTTAATAAATATCTATATAGCAGGGCATTACAGCCTGTACGCCTCGTGAAGAGATAATTTCTTTCAGGTCATAATAATATCTTGCGGCTTCCCCCAGCTCCCTGGTGACTATTTTTTCTCTCACCTCGCCCGACATTTCCTTCAGCAGCCTCGAATATATGTCAACTGCCGCGGGCCTCTCGACAAGCCGGTAGGTCTCCAGTTTTGCAAGCGAGGCAGCTTCCCTGATGGCATCGTTCAGTCCGCCGAAACTGTCAACCAGTCCTGCCCCGGCAGCATCTGTCCCGCTCCATACATGCCCCTGCCCGAGACTGTCAACATTAGCCTGACTCATTCCCCTTCCTGCCGCGACAACACCTGTGAAGGTGCTGTAGGTACGTTCCACATTGGCCTGAAGGACCTCTTTCTCAAAAGCGCTGAGAGGCCTCATAATCGAGGGAAAGTCTGAGTGAGAATTGGTTTTTACAACGTCAGAGCTGATACCCAGCTTTTTGTCCAGCAGTGTTTGTGCGTTTGGAATCAGTCCGAAAACACCTATTGATCCGGTGACAGTCACGGGTGAAGCCAGTATCTTATCTGCAGCAGCAGAGATATAGTACCCTCCGCTGGCGGCATAGTTACCCATCGAGACTACCACCGGCTTGACTTTGGAAGTGAGCTCCACCTCGCGCCATATCATGTCAGAGGCGATAGCATCTCCTCCGCGGGAATTTACCCTGAATACGACGGCTTTTATGGCTGTGTCGTTGCGCACTTCGCGCAGCACGGAAGCATACCTGTTTCCGCCAATGTTTGTTTCGTCTCCTTCACCCATGACAATGCTGCCTTCAGCGTAGACCACAGCGATCTTCGATTTTGCAAGGCCTCCTGAATGCTTCTCAGGCACCTTTGAATATTTGGTCATGGAGACATAATTGATCTTTTTACCTTCCTCTATACCTGCAGCGCTTCTTATGCTGTCTTCGAGCTGATCGCGGTAGATTGTTCCGTCTATCAGTCCGGCACCAGTCAACAGCGCTGCGTTGTAGCCTGAGAGTGAGTCAGCCAGTTGCATGACACGTTCGACGGACACGCCTCTTGATTCGGAGATGGCTTTCACGGCATATTCCCATATAGAGCCTACATATTTTGAAATCTGGAGGCGGTTCTCATCGCTGAGCTTATCAAGAATGTACGGTTCGACCGCTCCCTTGAACTTACCGTGACGTATGACCTGCACCTCGACACCCAGTTTTTCAAGCGCATCCTTATAGAATGTAACCTCAGCAGCCAGTCCTTTAAAGTCGAACATCGACGTCGGGTTCAGCCAGATGTTGTCTGCAGCGGTGGAGACGAAATAGCTCTCCTGCATAAGGACATAATCTGAATAGGAATAAATAAACTTGCCGCTTTGTTTGAATTCTTTCAGAGCAATGCGCAGTTCGTCTGCGGTGGCCCATCCTGAAGGCATCAATCCGTTTTCGATGAGAATACCGCTTATCTTTTCGTCGCTGGCTGCCTTGCGCAGGTTCTTAAGGATATCGTTTAATCCTGCCTCAGGTGTAAACGTCAGTGAAAAGGGGTCCAGCATTGAGAGGGGATTGCTGTTTGTGCGATCAGGTATCGCTGTGCCGGTCTTGAGCACCAGGACTGATTTTTCAGCTATCTCGGCCGGCTTGTTGCCTGCTGCGGCTATTCCGGAGATGACTGAAAGCATGATCACGAAGAATAAAATACCGGTTAATATCAGACCGACTATGACAGCCAGGGTCATCTTAAGAAAACTTTTCATTTTGAGCTTATTTTTTCGAAGGCCAAATTATAAAAAATTAAGCATCTTTAGGGCAGTTAAGCCTTTGAGATGAAATTACCAGCCCGCTCGCGGGTCATCATCGGATTGGGAAGCAATCTTGGCGACAGGTTTGCTGCTCTTTCCCGTGCCCTTACACTGTTGAAAGAGGAAGCAGGCGACGTCATTGCTGCCTCATCAGTATGGGAGACTGAACCGTGGGGTTTTGATGCAGACGATCAGTTCCTTAACATGGTTGTGGTGCTTGAAACGAGCAGGCAGCCGCGTCAGCTCATGCAGCTCTTCAGGTCCCTGGAAGGGCGTATGGGACGAAAACGCAGCGGAGGGGGAAAGTACGAATCACGTATTATTGATATCGACATTCTTTTGTGGCAGGACAAGGTAATATCGATGCCCGGGCTTGAAGTGCCCCATCCGAAGCTTGCAGACAGGAGGTTCGTCCTCGAGCCTCTGTACGAGGTGGCTCCCGGTGCCGTGCATCCTGTCACAGGACTGACTGTAACGGAAATGCGTGACCTGTGCGATGACAGGTCTGATGTCAGACTCGCGCAGAGGCAGTTCTAGAGCGCCCCGTTGTCAGCGAAACTGTAATAATCCTTGCCGGTAACGATGAGGTGATCAAGCAGCTGTATATCCATCAGCGCCCCGGCCTCCTTGATCTTCTGGGTGATGCGTATGTCCGAGTCACTGGGACTGTTATTTCCCGAGGGGTGATTATGACATATCACCAGTCCTGATGACAGTGTCTCTATTGCCTTTTTCATGACGATGCGCACATCGGTCACCGTGCCGCTGACCCCTCCCTGGCTGATCTTCATTCGTCCGGTAACCCTGTTGGCCCTGTTGAGGAACAGAATCCAGAATTCCTCATGAGGCAGATCTTCCATCAGGGGGCTGATGATGTTAAAAACATCTGCTGAAGAGCGTATCTGAGGGTTTTCAGAGGCTTCTGCCATCTTTCGTCGTCGTCCCAGCTCCAGGGCAGCAGATATTGTTACGGCCTTGGCATTGCCCAGACCTCTTATCTTGCGTATCTCGCCCGCGCTGAGTCTTCCCAGTTCGCTGAGTGAGTTGCCGGCCAGCGCCAGCAGTTCGTGTGCCAGGTCAACGGCTGACCTGTTCCGGGTGCCTGATCCGATCAGTATACCCAGCAGCTCAGCATCGCTGAGGCTTGAGGGCCCCTTTGTCCAGAGCCTCTCACGGGGTCTGTCCTCGACAGCCCAGTCAGTAATTTTAAGTGACATGCAGCAAAACGTATTATCCCACTGCAATATAAAAAAAATAGCCGTCACCTGGCGGTGGCGGCTGAAAAATAAATGTCCGTGAAGCCTTACTTGAGGCCGGACACGTGTTTTGTTATCGAAGACTTGAGGTTTGAAGCTTTATTCTTATGAATAACATTCTTCTTTGCAAGCCTGTCAAGCATGGAATTAAGCTTGGGCAGCAACTCGCCAGCCTCGGCCTTATCCGTGGTCTTACGCATATTCTTAAGCGCATTACGCATGGTGCGGGCATGGTACTTGTTACTCTCCTTTTTCCCTTCTGCCTGTCTCGTAGCCTTCAGTGCTGATTTGTGATTAGCCATATTTTCTGTTTAATTAGTTTGTAGCAAAATTCTCCTCTCTGTATTTTTTTGCAGGTGCAAACTTAGTAATATTTTTTATTATCTGGCTCTTCCGGGCAGATTTTGAAAATTTATTCAATACTAAAAGCCTTGAATGAATGTGGCTTTAAGGTGATGCTGTATCTGTTTTTCTGCTGGCTGCTGCCATCAGGACTATATGGCGACAGTCGGCTAAGTTCTCCGGGAAACTGTTGATTCGTGCTCAGATCAGTTATTTTACTGTATTTATCAGATGTGACAATTTTCAGCGTAGTTTCATAATCTGAGAACGATTCTACAATAAAGGTATCATTATCATAAAGATACAGACTAATATCTGATGGCCCTTCGATTGAAACGTTTAAATTGCCACATAAAATTTCTCTGATTTTGTTCAATACCGGGGGAGGCAGGTTATACAGATCGGCAAAGTTATCCGGAATTGTAAACACATAAAGTTTTCCTTTTGAATAATCGGCCATATGCAAAACAGGCCAGCCATTTTCTCCTGCAATCCCTGAAACAATCTCCCACGAATCGTTGGTGAGATATTGTAACTGTTGGATTAATATCGGATTTATCATTATGCACCATTTGCCGGCGATCGATCATAAAATCCTGTACCAAAGCTTTCCTGTCCGTATATCTCAATTCAACGATATCGCCCAAACCTTTATCCTGCAATGCGCGTAACAAACCGGAGGTTATTACCACGGTTTTCCCGGCTGTCAGTTGATTTTTTATTTTTCCGACAATGTCTGCGTCATATTTTGCTTCTTCTGTTAACAGTATAATATTGTCTTTTGCCGGAAACTCCGGTCTTATATCCATAGGCAAACCAATCATGCCAAGATAATTCTGCAGGAAGTCCTCACCTATAGAGTGATACGGCCGGTAGCTTTTAATACCAACGGGATTGCCTGTTTTGCCCATAATCTTATCTGCCGTTTCCAGGGCATAGCCTGCAACCCTTGCAAGGCTGGTTGGTCTTACCGGTGAACCGGCATTATTATTTACCGGTTGCATCATCTCATCAAAGTCAAAACTGGTTCCTTGTCCCTGCCAGGCTGACCGGTTGGACGGATCGATTGCAGTGTTAAGCAGACCAAAATGGAATAAGGTAATTTCCCTGGCTTTACCAAAGGCGGTTATCCACAATTGTTCAGCATACCTGTCATAGTTGCTTATACCGAACGGATCAACCCAGCCACCACCGTTTCGACCCGGTGCAATGTTCTCAAAATAACGCATGATATTGTAACCCAGGTATGCCTGTAAATGCTGGTCGCTCGCCACGGCATCCCTGGTTTCGGTACCGGTATAGATACCGTCGAATATTTTGGGTTGTGTTTCAAGATTGAAGCCCAGTCCCTGAAAGTGCTCATACCAGTTTGGATACTTGATGATCACTTTTACATTTGGATTTACTCTTTTTGCAGGCCCTACGATAAGGTTTTGTGCGGCTTCAGTCATCAGGTCCAAACGATATTGTGTCCAGCTTCTGTCGCCTTTATCCTTTACAGCGCCGTCGGTTTTACAGTTTGTAAAGAAAAAATCATCGAGGATGAACTCATTAAAATTCTTTGCTGTGTATTCAGCAATCTCTTTTGCTTTTTTACGGTGCTCGGGATCATTATAACAAAAAGACTGGAAATTACCGGTTGGCCTGGCGGTATAAGTAATGCCTCCGGCTGTTTCTATGCCCTTGTCATTGAAAAACTTCTTGGCAATGTCCAGGGTTTTCTGGTCAACAATAAAAAAATCACGATGAGTCTCAAGATAAACTTTATCGATTTTTATTTGCCTGGTGATCTCCTCCCATCTTGGTTTGAGATAATTTGTTGTATCGGCCATCTGACTTACATCCTGAGCCGTACAATAAACAGATACTTTGAAGTTTTGGTACTTCTGGGGAAAACATGTCACAAAAAGTGCTGAAAACAGAATAACAAACAAGGTTTTTTTCATGATAAATAGTTATTATGGAATTAATGTATACTGTGCTCAGAAAAACGACCGCTTATTTTACTAGATCCTTAAAAGCTGATCCAAAAATCAGATAACCGGTGTTTCCGGCAATTGTGCCCTCATTTTGTCCCCACAGAAATGGCCAGTCGTCGTAGTTTTCAAAGTGGTCAGGTTTTCTGAATAATAAACCCGGAGCAACATTGCCCGGAATAAATGAGAAATCAGCCCTGTTATTACCGTAAAAGACTGCTTTCGGACGAGCGGCGCCCACCGCTGCCACCAATGAATAATTGTGGTACGGGTGGCAGCCAAACAGCCAGTTGGTGGTTTTATAAGCATGGCTGGCGTCGATAATGTCAGGGAAATGTTTGCTGGCAAAGCAAACGGTGGTGCCAAAGCTCACCACGGCTCCGCCGGCTGCCCAGTTACCAAGGCCGATCGGTACTCCGTACGGATTATCTTTTTCAAGCCCGTCGATGTATTCCTTGTACTTTACAACATACGGGCGGAGCTTTTCTTTGAAAGAAGCGTCCATATGTGGTATGGCATCCAATGCCGTCAGAATGTTCCTGCTGACGTTAAGCTCAAGTGCAGGCCATAAAAGTTCCTGAAATTTGTCGATATATTGTTTCTCACCGGTTGAGATGTACAGTTGAAGATTGGTGGCCGTATTTGCTGATGCGCCACCCCAGCCAAGGGTATCCTGCGGCTGACTGGCAAGTAATTCCTCTGCCTCTTTCAGGAGTCTTTTTGACTGCTGCAATGCTCTCGCTGAAAGATTGTCGTTATATCCTTTCAATGCCCGGCTTGCTGCAGCAAACATGGTTGCTGCCCTGAGATCGAGGCCAGGATTGGCGGCTTGTGAACGCCCACATATCATCCTTAACTCCGCTCGACCGGCCGTCAGCGGCTATTTCGTAAGGGCCGAGGTCCGGATTATAAGGAAGACCATCTGTTATTGAGGCTGCGTCACCAAGGTGATGGTAGTTGTCGAGAACAGCGTTAGTGAGCGCTTGTGCCATGTGGCCGATAATCTCTGCCTGGGCTACCAGGTTCAATGTCCCATGCTCTATAAACTGCAGCACGTCTGGTGTCCCATCCGGACGGTGAAGATCGACATAACGTTGCTTCTGATCTACAAAAGTCTGATCGCGCAGGGGTTTGAATAATTCCCAGGTCTTAACAAAGTTCTGAACCACATTAATGTTCGAACCTGTCTCGATGTCAAAATCTCCGGCATCGAAAAAACCGCCGATGTTTAATCCGGGAATCAATTCCAGCGCCTTATACCTGGTGTCGGTTGTTGGTCCCTGCCAATGCAGGTCGAAGTGATCGGTGTTCGGCGGAGCCTGGAGATAACCTTCCTTGAAAGGCTCGCCATGCCACACCCTGTATGCCTCGTTTACGAACATGTGATTCATGTGTATTGGAATCCATATATCACTGGTGGCGTCGGTGATCTTGTTGTAGACGCTGTTGTCTATTAAGAAGTTGTTAGTTTTAAATCTGCCGTACTGAATGTAGTATATACCCGGGGTCTTAACTGAAGAAAAATCGAATTTCACGTAGTGGTACTTGTAATAGTCGCCCCAGGGTACGATATTGCCGCTAAATACTTTGACAGCATTGCCGTCGTCGCCTACTCTATAGATCGATGCTTTTGCAAGCTGTTTGTCTTTCTTATCGAGTTCAATGACAGAGACTTTAGGCTGAGACGGGAGGTAGCCCACCTGCGAGAAACCAATATTTGGCTCTCTGATCCAGCCTTTAATGGCATTTGGTTCAACGGTCCAGGTCAGAACCTTGCCTGTTTTTCCTGCCGGAAGTATGCTGCGAACGACAAACCAGCCGTTCTGAGCCAGCATACGTCCGTCGAAAAGCATGAGATCGGCATCCGGCGAGGAGATCTTTACCAAACGTCCGGGTTCATCAGGAGCCAGGAGAAAGGTACGGCCGGTTTCGAGAGGAAGCGGTTCGATAAATCTGCCGGTTCCCCTGTCGTCATAAGTCACATACCCCCTGAATTGCTTAGGCTTTATACTGTCAGGCTTAGTAACGGTGTTACCTGCCACATAGCGTGGGAATCGATTAAGACGCCCGTCCATCAGATAGGTCTTTCCCCAGTATTGCGAAGGCAGAAACTCAAGATTAAATCCGGCGCTCCCTTCAAGTGCTGCCGGAACGGGCTTATCGAGGTAAACAGATATCTCAACACCTTTACCCCTTGCCGTGACAACCACACGCGAGTCAAAATCGTAATCGTCATACCTTAACGCAACCTCAATGGCGTTCGATGCACGGTCAACCTTCCGGGTCGGCATTGCAGGCACAAGATCCCATTGCTCCGGAGTGCTGGAAAGTCTCACGGCACCCCCTTGTGCCGTTCTGACACCATGGTGTATCAATTCTATACCGGCGTTTTTCTCATCATTGAAACCGCCGGTAAAAAGGTTACTGTACACGAGTACATTGACACCTTGCGTCTCGAAATACTCAAGATCATTGAGTTTCAGATCCTGCCCCGAAGCATAATTGAACGCCGCCAGCAGAATCGCTGAAACTGTCAGAAATGATAATCTTTTCATATTGGATAAAAAATTAAAATCAGGTAGTGGTTTAAATATTTAATTCATTATTGTTTCGCTCATCAAGAGTACTTTGGGCTGGCACTTTACCCGCGAAGCTGTCACGATGCAGTTGTCCGGGCACAAATTTCTATCCAGCCAGTTTGTAGTCCCGGATTAAGAGTCCAGGTGAAAGGTTTAATCTTTTTGTAAGATTACGAATCATCTCAACGGTCAACTTGCGTTTGCGATTAAGAACCTCAGAAACTCTGTTTTTTCCACCAATAACATCAGCAAGATCAATCTGTTTGAGTTGCATTTCTTCCATTCTGATCTTTATTGCCTCAATTGGATCCGGAGCATCTATATAATAGTTTTTCTTTTCGTAATCGTCAATCATTAATCCGAGAATGTCAGCCTCGTCACTTTCGAGTGTACCGATCTTAGCATCAAATATTTCCTCAAGTCTCTTAAGAGCTTTCTGGTAATCCGCTTCCGTTTTAATCAGTTTTATATTCATCGTTTTACTTTTTTAAATCGTGTTTGCATCAATTTTCTCATAGTCAGCGTGAGACCCAATGAATCTGATGAAGATCCATTGTTTTTCAAAGTTGAATTTTGCTACCAGTCTGTAGTAATTGCCCTTAATATTAAAAACAATCCTGCTGTCCTTTAAAATACTTGCATTTGCATAAGTCTTCTTAACATCATTGGGAGTTTTCCAGTCTGAGTTCATTGCTGTGTCATACCATGTCTTTAAGTACTGTTCAGTATCAGAGTGTTTCTCCCAAAACTGTCTAAGAGTACTTTTTGCAAAAATTCGCTCCATTGATTTGTTATCTGTGGCAAAGATAGAAATTAATTCCCAAAATGGGAACTACTCGTTTGATTTATTTGCAAAATTTCAATAACCCTGTTATGGCCAGGCCATTGTCCAGGTGAATTTGTCAAGTTAGCAGATGGCCGATGGATTAAACATAATACGGTTATATGTCTGCTAAAAGTTTTAAAGCAGTCTCGGTTTTTCACCCTGATCCGGGAGTCCTGACATACATTTTGAGCACCTGTAAAAAAAGAAACCGCCTGAAATCCTTGATTCTAAGCGGTTGCGAAAAAAATGTGATTTTTGTAGTCCATAGGGGAATCGAACCCCTGTTACCAGGATGAAAACCTGACGTCCTAACCACTAGACGAATGGACCTTAAAGAACTTAAAAAAGCGGATGCAAAGATGGTAGCTTTTTTTTGAACTGCAAAATATTTCGCCAAAAAAGACTTCCCGCCTTGTATACGCCATTAAATGGGCGTTTAAATATGAACTAGAAGATGTACCTTACGGAAATGCCTCCGTTCCAGTAGAACGGATCAGGCCCTCCTGTGAACTGGATGGAGGGTCCTACACCGAATGCAAAATTGAGCGGAATATCCTCCAGGGTATACTCAAGACCTACCACACCGTCTATACCGAACAGTACTCCTGATGAGTATTCATCCTGGTATGTCTGGTTCCAGAATCCGATATGCACTCCCGGGCCTGCGAACCAGTCAAGGTTGGGTGTCCATCCAGTGGCATTCTGCCATTCATAATAACCTGCGAAAGCAAAATTGTTTCCCCAGTAACCTGTACCCATCAACAATTCAATTGCATTGGTTTTGGATATGAAAGTTTTAAAGGTGACACCCGTTGGGTCTCCCAGCCTGAGTCCGATTGCTGATTTGTAACTCTGTGCCTGTGCGCCTATCGTGACTGCTGCCAGAATCAGAATAATAATCAAAGGTTTCTTCATCATTGAAATTTTAATTAATGAACCGCGAAATTAAAAAAAGTGAACATAAAAAAGTAATTTGTTTATTTAAAAAGTAACAAACTTATCGCCATCACGCCCATGCCTGACACCAGGCCGTAGATAGCCAGATGATGCTCGCCGTATTTTTCTGCAGCCGGAAGAAGCTCATCGAGAGAGATGAAGACCATGATCCCTGCTACAAAAGCAAAGAGTCCGCCCATGATCGCTTCACTCATTATAGGAAGTAGTATCAGGTAACCCACCAGGGCACCCAGAGGCTCGGAAATCCCGCTGAGAAAAGAGAGCCTGAAGGCTTTGCGCTTGCTTCCGGTAGCGTAATACACCGGCACTGATACGGCAATACCCTCCGGTATGTTATGTATTGCTATTGCAACAGCAATGGCAATGCCTGTCTGCGGATTGGTTAGAGCCGCGGTAAATGTGGCCAGCCCTTCCGGGAAGTTATGGATGCCTATGGCCAGAGCAGTCATCAGGCCCATCCTCATCAGCCGGCCGCTTCTTGCTTCATCCTCACCTCCCTCTAATTTTCTGAGTTCATGCGGGTTTTCGTATGACGGGATGAGCTTGTCTATGATACCGATAACGAGAATGCCTCCAAAGAAAGCCATGACTGCTATCCACCATCCCTGGCGCATACCCATAGCCGTTGAAAGCACTTCACGTCCCTGTGCGAAAAGTTCCACAAATGACACATAGATCATCACTCCCGCTGAGAAACCGAGACTTACAGTAAGAAATTTAGTATTGGTTTTTTTTGCAAAAAAGGCAATGGTGCTGCCTATACCTGTCGAAAGACCCGCCAAAAGGGTCAGCAGGAATGCCAATAATACTGTGTGGAGATCGGGATGCATCACTTTTTTGTATTGACAAATTTTTCGGCTAAGGGTTGCATGCCGGTACCGATAATCCTGAGCCAATGGCAGCATAGAATTGATCTTCAGTCAGACCGGCTGACAGACAGACCTCACGGGCAGCGCTGAGATTTAGCATATTATGCTCCCCGGTGAACTCCACCTTCACCATTCTGCTTATCGTCACGGCATAACATCCTGTCTTGTTGATCATGTAACCATGAACATCATACGGCACCTTCCTGATATCAGCACGGCAGTCAGCAGCGATTTTTGCCGCTTCCGGGTCATAGACATAATAGAGCAGCGATCCTCCAGGCATTATCGCCGATGCAAAGACGGAGAATTGCCTATAGTAGTCCTCACATGTGGGAATGATCTTCGTGTGATCCCCTGATATATTGTTAATGACAACTATGTGAGGCTTGTACAACTGAAATTCCGTTCTGCGATCAGTTTGCGGAGAGGCATGCTCATCACCTTCAATTACAGCTATCCGGGAACCGCTATTCAGATCCACCAGGGTCTCAAAACCATTAGTCCCTGCTCCGTCTGAATAATCAAAAGGTATATTGTTGTGCCTGAACGCATGCATTATAATGGCAGCTATGAAGTGTACTTTCATGGTCATGGATTCCTTCCGGCAAAAATACCAAAATTGGCTATCTTGCACCTGCTTAAAGATGCATAAATGAAATTATCTCTCTTTAATATTTCAAATTTCAGGGTTGACGGCGGCGCCATGTTCGGAGTCATTCCCAAAGCCCTGTGGAGCAGATCATCAACTGCCGATGAGAACAATACAATTGTCCTGTCGCTTAATTCTCTTGTGATTGAGACTGACGGCCACATAATACTGGTTGATGCGGGATGGGGTGACAAACAGGACGAAAAGTTTTTTCGTCATGCTTATCTCCACGGCGGTACAGGACTTATCGGCGGGCTAGCCGGATGCGGGTACAAGCCTGAGGATATTACTGACGTTCTGCTCACACACATGCATGCAGATCACTGCGGAGGATGTTTCGCCAACGGCCCTGACGGAGGCCAGATCCCGGTATTCCCGCATGCAACTTACCATGCAAGTCGTGCACAGTGGGAATGGGCCACAGAGAATAATATCAGGGAGGAGGATGCTTACCTGACTGAGAATTTAAAACCTTTCGGCGATAGCGGCAGGCTCAGCCTGATTGAAGACAATGGCGAACGGTGGTCAGGCGTCAGCATCAGGATCTGTTATGGTCATACACCAGGATTAATAGTACCGGAGATTACGTACAAAGACCGTGTTTTTGTATATACCGGGGACCTTATACCTACCACTGCACATATACCCCTGCTCTGGAACATGGCATACGACCTGCTTCCACTGGTGACGATAGCCGAGAAGCAGGAATTGCTTGGGGAAGCGCTGCAGGGAAATCATATACTTTTATTCCAGCATGATCCGGTCACAGAGTGCTGCACTGTGGTGGAAACACCCAAGGGTATCAGGGCAGGAGTGAAGGGGAGGCTTGCGGATTATTTGTGACTTGCTGAGGAAGATCCTCTTATGACAAGCTCCGAGGTAATGATCCTTGTCTGCATCGGAGTCCTGGAGATTCTCGATGCGGTCAAGCAATAGTTTCGCTGCCATCTGCCCCATCTCGTATCCTTTCTGATCTACCGAGGTGAGCCCGGGGTCAGTCAGGGTAGCGATCTGGCTGTTTGTAAAACCGACGATTGCAATATCTCCGGGCACCTTGAACCCAAGGCGTTTCACGATCATCAGTGTTTGGGCAGCAGTAAGGTCATTGACGGCAAAAAAGGCATCGGGCATTGGTTTTCTCATGAGCAGCCGTGGCACAGTAATTTCCGCGCATTCAATGTCATCGCACTTAATGATGTCGTCGCCGGACGGAGTCAGTCTGTACTCCTTCATTGCCTTCAGGTATCCGTTGAGCCTGTTACGGGCAATGGCAAGCTGCTCCGGGCCGGCCAGGTGAACGATACGCTTTTTACCGGAACGCAGAAGGTGGTTTACGGCTTTGTAAGCGCCTTCTTCATCATCGATAACCACCTTGTCTGTCTCAATCTCCTCGGCAACACGGTCAAAGAAGACGAGAGGAATGTTCTTATCAATTATGTTCCGGTAGTGACTGAAGTCCGTGGTACTCTTGGCAACTGAAGCGAGGATCCCGTCAACACGGCTTGAAAGAAGCGTTCTGATATTCTTGACCTCGTGTTCCCACATCTCGTTGCTCTGGCAGAGGATCATGTTATAATCTCTCTGGTATACAACATCTTCAATGCCGCTGATCACTGTCGAGAAAAAATAATGTACAACATCGGGTATAATCACTCCGATGGTCTTTGATGACCCGCTCTTCAGGCTCAGTGCAATAGGGTTCGGTCTGTAGTTCCATCGCTCTGCCAGCTCATTCACAGCATCACGTGTGGCTTTGCTGATATCGGGATGATCTTTCAGCGCTCTTGAAACTGTGGAAGGAGATATTCCAAGTTCCCGGGCGATGTCTTTAATTGTAATATTTTCTTTCCCCATATCTCTGGAAAATCACGTTGGTAAAGATAATAAAATCAATTTTCCAAACTAATGCTTTTATATTACTTCAAACGTTTGCGGTAACGTTTGCGGAAAAAAGCAGAAAAAGAGTTGGTTTACAGATTTAAAAGCGTCGAATTTTAACAGCCCATTTTAAACCGAATACTAATTTAAACATAATAACTATTGTGTAACCTGCAATTAAACTGATCTATTTATGGAGAAACTTTCTAGAAAACGACTCTTCATGCTGACCTTCGGCATAATGATGAGTTTTGTTGTCTTCGGGCAACAGGTAAGAGTGTCAGGTACAGTTACCGATGCTGCCGACAGATCGACTTTACCTGGTGTAAACGTCGTTGTCAAGGGTACGCTGACGGGAACTATTACCGGCATTAAACGGAGAATACTCCCTGCAGGCTCAGCCCGGGGATGTTCTTGTCTTCACCTTTATCGGTTACCTTCAGCAGGAGGTGGCTGTCGGTAATCAGACTGTGGTCAATGTAGCCCTGCAGACTGATGTGCAGGCTCTTGATGAGGTCGTAGTCATCGGTTACGGTACAGTGAAAAAGAGTGACAGGACAGGATCGGTGACGGCAGTAAGCTCAAAGGACTTTAACAAGGGAGCCATCACTTCGGCGCAGGACCTTCTGGTAGGAAAAACAGCCGGTGTTGTAATCACTACTCCGGGAGGTGCACCGGGAAGCGGCGCTACCATACGCATCCGCGGCGGATCATCATTGAATGCATCCAATGACCCGCTGATCATCGTTGACGGCGTGCCTATCAGCAACAATAACGTATCAGGAAGTTCAAACATCCTTTCATTTGTTAACCCCAATGACATTGAGACCTTTACCATCCTCAAGGATGCTTCGGCAACAGCAATCTACGGTTCCAGGGCATCAAACGGTGTTATCCTGATAACCACCAAGAAAGGTAAGGCCGGCGCACCGTTCACTGTTGCCTATGACGGGAATGTCTCAGTGGCCAATGCAATAGAATTTGTTGATGTTTTTTCAGGCGATGAGATGAGGCAGATAGCCTTCGAAAAGGCTCAGGATGGTCTTTATGATATTGATGACCTAAGCCTGCTCGGCTCACAGAACACTAATTGGCAGAAAGAGATCTTCCGCACTGCAATATCCAGTGATCATAACTTGAGCTTATCAGGTGCTGTCAAGAACTTTCCTTACCGTTTTTCGGTTGGATACACAGATCAGAATGGTATCCTGAAGAACACAGATATGCAGAGGGTCACCGCCACGTTGAACCTTAATCCCACATTCTTCAAGGATGATCTTAAGGTCAACCTCAACATTAAAGGCATGAATACCCACCAGAATTTTGGTGACTCCGGAGCTATCGGATCGGCTGTCAATATGGACCCGACACAGGTGGTCAAGGACGGCAATGCAGATTCAGACGGATATTACCAATGGGAAAACTACGGAGCCAACCTTGGATCCCCCAACCCGGTTGAACAGGCGCTGGCAGCGGACAATAGATCGATAGTTAACAGGGTGATCGGGAATATCCAGCTGGATTATGCATTTCCTTTCCTCCGTGAACTTCGTGCAAACCTTAACATGGGTACTGATTATTCGACGGGTGACGGGCATAATAACCGGCCTGTGACTTCCCCGTCAACACTGACAAGTCCATTGAATGGCAGGCTGACTGATTACAGCTCAACGTACACCAATAACCTATTGGATTTCTACCTTAACTATGTAAAGGACCTGAACAGCATTGACAGCAGGATTGATGCTACTGCCGGTTACTCATGGCAGCATTTTGAGAGGGAGGGCGACAACTATACCCGCGGTATTATTGATGAAGAGCATCAGCAATACACGAAGTCGGACAGCTCTTCATATATAACTGAGAACTATCTTGTCTCATTCTTCGGCCGTGTGAATTACATACTGAAGGACAGGTATTTGCTGACCGCCACGGTTCGTGAGGACGGATCATCACGTTTCGCAGAGGAGAACCGCTGGGGGCTCTTCCCGTCAGTGGCCCTTGCATGGAAAATCAAGGATGAGTTATTCCTGAAAGATGTTTCCAGCATCACAGACCTGAAACTCAGGTTAGGCTGGGGTATTACAGGCCAGCAGGATGTCGGAAATGATTATCCGGCCCAGGCAGTGTACAGGGAGGCATCGGCAGGGTTCATACTATCCTATAGGAGGGCAATTCCTGCCTACCCTGCGTCCCGATGCTTATGACCCGGACATAAAATGGGAAGAGACAACGACCCTGAACGCAGGTCTTGACTTCGGCTTTGTTGCTGACCGTATTACCGGTTCGGTTGATGTATACAAGAGAATTACCAATGATATGCTGAATACGGTTACAATACCCAGCGGAAGCAACTTCTCAAACACTCTGCTCACAAACGTTGGAAGCATGGAAAACAGAGGTATTGAACTCTCTCTTAATGTGATTCCGGTCTCAAAGTCGGATATGACACTGAACATAGGGTTCAACGCAACCTATAACCAGAATGAAGTCACAAAACTGTTGATTACAGATGACCCCAATTATATAGGTGTCACTTACGGAACCAGTTTTGAAGGCGTCAGGCAAGTGACCAGAGTCGGTTATCCGGTCAGATCATTTTTTGTAAACAAACAGGTTTATGATGATAACGGCAATCCTGTTGAAGGTCTTTATGTTGATCTCTCTGGTGAGGGAGGAGTTGTCAACGGAGATAACGCTGATAAATACATCTACCATAGCCCCGCCCCTGACTGGACGCTTGGTCTCTCGGCAAGATTTCGAGTATAAGAACTTCGATCTCTCAGCCTCAGCCCGCGGAAGCATAGGCAACTATGTTCTAAACAATGTGGCATCAGGTGCATCTTATGACCAGCTGTATCAGATAGGCTACTTTAAGAATTTCACGAAGGCACTGGCCGAGACCAATTTTGTCAAGCGTCAGTTCACCAGTGATTATTTTGTAGAGAATGCATCATTCCTGAAGCTTGACAACATAGGTGCAGGTTACAGGTTCGACAACCTGTTCGGTGCTATCGGTGCACGTCTCAGCTTCACGGTGCAGAATGCTCTGATATTAACACAGTACAGCGGACTTGACCCGGAGGTCAGTGGAGGTTTTGACAGCAATTTCTATCCAAGACCCCGCACCTATATAGTAGGCTTAGGGCTTACCTTTTAATGTATAAAATGATAAGCAGATATGAATAAAAAGATTGTTATATTCGGAATTATACTTTCAGTACTGATGATCTCATCGTGCGTGAAAGATCTGGACGTCACCCCACAGGATCCTACCAGAATACTTGCAGGGAACCTGGGCGATGATCCTGTTTACATGCAGGAGGTACTTGGTAAGATTTATGCCAGCTTCATAATCCCGGGACAGGGTGCCAATGGTGGTGCTGATATAAGAGCATCTGACGAGAACTTCTTCACCACCATGAGGGCTCTCTGGAACCTTCAGGAGATTACCACTGACGAGGCTATCTGCGGATGGGGCGATGCAGGTATTGCTGACCTTAACACCATGACCTGGAGCCCGACGAACCAGTTCCTCACAGCTCTGTTCCAGCGTCTCAGCCTCAGCGTCACATACGCAAATGACTTTATTGTAAAAACTCAGGGAAATACCGATCCTGATGTTGTTAAGTATGTTGCCGAAGCGCGCTTTCTGAGAGCATTGGCTTACTACTGGGCAATAGACCTCTTCGGCCAGTTCCCGTTCACCACTGAAGCAGACGGCGTTGGCAAGTTCTTCCCGGAGATTAGTTCAAGGACTGATATTTTCAACTATGTTGAGTTTGAACTGCTCGATATACAGAATACTCTCGGAGCTCCCAAATTCTCTTATCCGCAGGCTGACCAGGCTGCAGCATGGATGCTGCTTGCAAGACTGTACCTTAACGCTGAAGTTTACACAGGCACAGCCAGGTGGGCTGACTGCAAGACTTATTGCGACAAGGTGATTACCAGCGGCAAATACTCTCTTGCAACTAACTACAGGCAGAACTTCAGTGCTGACAATGACGGCACTCATAATCCTGAGATGATCTTTGCCTGGGAACAGGACGGCATTTATACGCAGGGTTATGTAGGTACCACCTTCATTATCGAGTTATCCAGCGATGCAACTTATATCAGGGCAGAAGATTTCCACGGATTGACCTCGAACACAAACTGGAACGGTAACCGTAGCAGAGTGAATTTCATGAATATCCTGGTTGACACAATTGCAACTTACGGCAACGTTCCTGTTCCGGCCACTGATCCTACCTTTTCACAGGCCAAGGACAAGCGTGTCTTCCTGAAGATGAAGAAATCGATGAATATCCCGAGCGCTTCATCGAGCGGTGATTACGGAATCGGTGTCTATAAATTTACGGCAAAGAATCACTGATGGCAGCCAGCCGGCCAACTACAGCACTGCTTATGCATGCACCGACTTCCCGATCTTCCGTCTGGCTGATGCATATATGATGAGGGCTGAAGCACTCTTCAGGTTGGGCGGAGCTGAAAATATCGATGCAGCTGTGGCTGATATCAACCTGATAAGGGAGCGCGCATACGGCAATACCAGTGGTAATATCAGTGCCGGACAGCTTACTCTGGATTTCCTGTGTGACGAGCGTGCACGTGAATTCTACTATGAAGGTCAGAGACGCACAGACCTTGTACGCTTTGGCAAATACACCGGCGGGGAATACATCTGGCAGTGGAAAGGCGGAACCTATGCAGGTCTGAGCACTTCCAGCCACATGGATCTCTTCCCGATCCCCGGTGATGAGCTCTCTGCTAATCCGAATTATAACGGAGTGAATAACCCCGGTTATTAATCTTAAAAATACAGAACAATGAAGAAAAATTTAATTATATATCTGACGTTCATTGGGTTACTCGGACTTTTCACAGGTTGTGAAGAGGACGGTACAAAGGTCGTGATACTGACCAACCCGATTGCTCCGACTCTCAAGACCATGCCTGACCTGACCCTTTCGAGGGCCAATGGCACAGAGGTCCTTGAGTTTGTCGGCACTCCTGTGATCCGGGATTCCAGGCTTCAGCTTCATATATCCTTGAGGCTTGTGCCGCGGGAAATAGCTTTGCTGATGCTGTGACAGTCTATTCAGGTATTCAGGATACCTCCATAAAGATCATTGCGAGTGACCTTAACGGTATGCTTCTTAAGAAGTTTCCGGGAGACGCGACTTCTTCAGTTGATTTCCGCATCAGATCACTTCTGGTTGTGGATGCCGGCACCGGTGCCCCCGGTACTTCAAGTGATCCGATGGTGTATTCTTCGGCTGCCAAAACAGCAGATGTTACTCTGTACGGTCTTCCGCGACTTGACTTGCTTAACTCAGGTTTAACGCAGAAAATTGAATCTGCAGTCGGAGATGGGAATTACCTTGGTTATGTTAAGCTTGAAACTACAAAAGCCTTTACTCTGAAAGATCCAGATGCCAACATTGTCTACGGAGCAAATAATGACAAAAACCTCGTAGTAAACGGTCCGGCCATTTTGGTCACCGCTAACGGATGGCACAAACTGACAGCCAATACCAATGATCTTACTTACGTACTCAAGGTGTTTAATGTAGGTCTCATTGGCTCAGCCACTCCTAACGGATGGAATTCTCCTGATACGAAAATGGAATACGATGCACAGGGAGATTACTGGCACATAACTGTCCCAATGGTCGTTGGAGCATGCAAGTTCAGGATCAATGATAAATGGGATGATGGCATTAACCTCGGTATCGGAGACGCAGACCATCCGGAATATACGGTTTCAAATCTGTGGAACAATGGCAGCAGTAAAGATATTCCGGTAACAGAGGCAGGAAACTATACATAAAACTGTTCATCAAAACATCGACCTACAGCTGTACTTTTACTAAGAATTAAATGTCGCTGAACTGACTAACTAGTCAATAGAAGATAAAAAGAAAGATTTATGAAAATAAAATCAATATACAGAATGATGATGGTCCCTGTCGTTGCCGCAATATTTTTTGCCGGCTGCACAAAGGATACATCGGATGTAAGGCTTGACCCGAAACTAGGTACGGCCAAGATTTCAAGCATCACGTCAAATTCGGCCATCGTGGAAGGATTTGTAGTAGCTCAGGGTGACGGCTTTACCGAAAAGGGTATCTGCTATGATATCGCAGCCAACCCGACTGTGGCCAAGTCAAAGACCCTGTACACCGGATCACTGACATCAGCCTCCTTCGAAGTGTCTCTGGCAGGTCTGTAACTATGCCACGCAGTATTTTGCACGTGCGTATGCTGTCGGACCGACAGGTACATTTTACGGTGAAGAGATGACCTTTACCACCCTGCCTGTTGTGCCTACTCTTACCACTGCTGCTGTAACTGCTGTAACAGGTAATTCAGCGGCCGGCGGAGGTGAAGTGACCGTTTCCGGTGGAGCTGTTGTAACCGCACGGGGTATTTGCTGGGATATTGCAGCGAATCCTACCATTGCCAAAAGCAAAACCACAAACGGGGAAGGTATCGGTGCATTTACAAGCGCCATGACCGGCCTGCTTGGCAACAAGACATACTATGTACGTGCTTATGCCACCAACAGCGCAGGTACCGGATACGGCACCCGAGGTTACATTCAAAACTGATATTGACCTGCCGACGGTTACAACGACGGCGGTGACAGCAATCACAAAGGTCTCAGCAGTCTCAGGCGGTAACGTTACTTATGACGGCGGAGGCACCATAAGTGCAAGAGGCCTTTGCTGGAGCATGAATGCCAATCCCAGCGTGACTGATAACGTTATTGCAGGTGGTACGGGAACAGGGGCATTTGTAAGCAACCTGACCGGACTTACACTCTATACGACCTATCATGTGCGCGCTTATGCAACCAACAGTAAAGGCACCGTATACGGAAGTGATATTCAGTTTACCACACTTGCAAACACCCGCACATGGAACGTGCCGGGCAGCTATGTTGCAGCAAGCTATCCGGGCACAGGCTACAGCGACTGGTCACCGGGGGCATCACCGCAGGTGAAGAGCACTATTACAGCTCCGGACGCTATCGAAGGTTATGTTTACATGGCCAACGCATCCAACGATTGGAAGTTCGCTACCCAGAATGACTGGTCAGGACCGAATTACGGAGCTGGCACACCAGCTGGCACGTTAAGCGAAACAGGCGGTAACATTGTATCACCTGCAGGCTATTACAAGATCAACGTAAATGCAGCTGCCAATCCGATGACGTACACCGCTGTCGCAACAGTATGGGGTGTAATAGGAGATTTAACCTCGCTGAGCTCACAGTTACCATTGACATATGATCCTGCAGTACGTGTTTGGAAAGGCGGCATTCACATGCCGGCCGGAGGCTGGAAGTTCAGGGCCAACAACGACTGGGGTTATAACTACTGGCGCACCGGCAGGCAGCAATGCCCTTGTCGCCGGCGGTGACAATATCGCAACCACGGTTGAAGACGACTATGCAATCACACTTGATCTAAGTCATCCGCAGGAATATACCTATAGGGCAGACAGATGGGGCATAATAGGAGTGCAACCGCGGGTGGCTGGACTGATGACACGAACATGTCATGGGATCCGGTTAATGGAGTCTTTAAAATAACAATTAATGTGGGAACTGCCGGTTCCTTCAAGTTCAGAGCCAATGACAGCTGGGATTATAATCTCGGAGGCAGCCTTAATGCCCTGACGCAGGAGGTGACAATCTTGGTATTACCGTCGGTTTACATACAATTACGCTGAATCCCTGGACAAAGGTGGCTACAATTAACTAGGCCGAAACCATAGAAAATAACGGTTTCTGCCGCACAGTTCTTTAATATCAAAAACCTCTTCTTGCTTCAGAAGAGGTTTTTGATTATTTTCAAAAGTAAATGCATGTTATCACCCCACTAAAAGATGAACGATGAAAGCTAAACTGCCAGTACTGATCATTGCCTTGCTTGAGTGGAGCTTAACGGTGAATTCACAGGTTATTACCGTCAATCCGGTGTTTCCCACATCTTCAGATGCTGTTGTAATCACTTTCAACGCAGATAAGGGAAACATGGGGCTTAAAGATTATCCCGGTGACGATGTCTATGCTCATACGGGAGTGATCACTGACAAGAGTACCAGTGGGTCAGACTGGAAATATGTCATTGCAGCCTGGGGTACAGACCTGCCCAAAGCGAAGCTCACAAAAGTGTCTGCCAATGTTTATACTTTGGCTATATCACCCTCGATACGGGAATTTTACGGCGTTCCTGCAGAGGAAAAGATACTTAAGCTTACGTTCGTCTTCAGAAATTCCGGAGGCAGTGTAACGGGCCGTGATGTTGGCGGGACTGATATCTTTTATGATGTAGCGGAAGCAGCTACCTTCCAGTTGATGCTCTCGCAGCCAGATAGCTACACTTCCCTGGTAAATGCCGGGCAGCTGATCCCGGTTCAGGCTTCAGCCTCAGTATGCGATTCCATGATACTCCTTCAGAACAATATCAGGATAACGAAAGTAACCGCAACAACACTGGCGCATGATATCACCGCGGCAGGGTCGGGTAACTTCAAGCTTATTGTAAGGGCATGGTATAACAATGTTATGAAGTCGGATTCGGCCTTTTATTTTATCCGGACGCCTCCTGTGACCGAAGCGGTACCCGCCGGATTAAAACCCGGGGTTAATGTTACGGGTGATAACAGCGCCAGCTTCCTTATTTACGCACCGGGCAAGAGCAGCATTTTTGTGATGGGCGATTTCAACGGCTGGCTATACTGTGATGAAGGCTTTATGAAAAAAAGTCCTGACGGTCACTGGTTCTGGCTGGCAATTTCGGGTCTCGATCCGGCAAAAGAGTACGGTTTTCAGTATATGATCGATGAATCAATACGTATACCTGACCCCTATGCCACAAAGGTGCTTGACCCGCGAATGACAAATATATTGATGCGGCAACATACCCTGATCTCAAACCTTATCCGGAAGGAAAGGCTGACGGCCTGGTCTCAGTATTCCGCACCCGCCCGGTGCAGTATGTATGGGAGCACAGTCCTTTTACCCCACCGGCAAAGGATGATCTGATTATTTATGAGCTCCTTGTCCGCGATTTTGTGGCTTTGCATGATTTTAAAACGATCCGTGATTCACTCGATTACCTGGACCGTCTTGGAGTGAACGCAATTGAATTTATGCCGGTGAACGAGTTCGAAGGCAACAACAGCTGGGGATATAATCCTTCAATGTATTTCGCCGTTGACAAGTATTACGGTAAGTCTGACAGCTTTAAGGAACTGATCGATTCATGCCACGGCCGCGGAATAGCAGTGATTATGGATATGGTGCTCAACCATGCCTATGGAAGTAATCCACTGGTGAGAATGTATTTCAACACCAGCACCAATCAGCCTGCTGCAAACAATCCGTGGTTCAATGTCAGTGCGCCTCATACCGCCTTCAGCTGGGGCTATGATTTCAACCATCAGAGTATTTCCACGCAGGAGTTTGTTGACAGTGTATGTCATTACTGGATCAGCGAGTTCAACGTTGACGGTTTCAGGTTTGACTTTACAAAAGGATTTACAAATACGCCAACAAATAATGACGGCGCCATGTCGGCATATGATCCTTCAAGGATTGCTATTATTAAGCGCATTGGAGATAAGATCTGGTCGTATAAGCCTGACGCCGCACTGATCCTTGAACATTTTTCCGGTAACACGGAAGAAATGGAGCTTGCATCTTATGGTTTCCTTCTGTGGGGTGACGGTAAATGGAGGTATCAGGAAGCTTCGAAGGGCAATTCCTCAGACCTGTCGGAAGCATCATGGAAAAACCTGGGCTGGTCTGTGCCAGGCGTCCTTGACTATATGGAGAGTCACGACCAGGAAAGGATCATGTATCTGAACATGACTGATGGCCAGGCGGTTACAGGATATAATATCAAGGATTTCAAGACCGCCCTTAAGAGGGTTAAGCTGACGGCAACATTCTGCCTTACAATTCCCGGCCCGAAGATGTTGTGGCATTTTCAGGAACTTGGCTATGATTATGCTTATAATTACAATAATGACCCGCTGGGGCCAAAACCCATCAGGTGGGATTATTATACCGATCCTGACAGAAAAAATCTCTATAATAATTTTGCGGCTCTGATAGAACTGAAAAAAAACAATCCGGCCTTCTCTTCAGACAATTACTCCCTGTACCAGGTCGGCAAGGCGAAGAGGGTGAATATACAGAACCCCGATATGGATGTGGTCGTACTGGGCAACTTTGATCTTTCTCCCCAGACAATTGATCCGAATTTTACTAAAACGGGCACATGGTATGAGTTTTTCAAAGGCACGACACTTGAGGTAACCGCGGCCAGCCAGAATACACCTATTTCGCTTTTGCAGGGTGAGTACAGGCTCTATACTTCCAAGCTGGTCTCACGTCCGGCCTTCCTTACGGGTGTTGAAGACGGAACGGCTGACGACAGCAGTGCCGGGCTCATGTTTGATGTGTATCCAAATCCCTTCTCAGAGGAAACGCAGATCAGGTTTACGGGTGACGATGCTTACCAGCCTCATACGGTTGAGATCTTCTCAACTGACGGGGTCAGGGTGCGTCTCATTGCCTGTCCCGCAGGTATCAGCGAGGTACCCCTGGACGGTGCTGGTTTTGCCGGAGGAATATATTACATCAGGGTCACCTCAGGCAGATTGTATTCGGTGAAGAAGATTATCGGATATTTTGTTTATTATTTGATCATCGAAGACAATGAAAAACTGTCTACAAAATCGTCATCTACGATGATCATTGTAACCTGAATAAAAATCCCGTTCGTGCATTAGACAAAAACCGGGATCGATTTTATTTCACTATTGACCTACTCCATGCCTACTGCCTACATGCTCATTACCGCTTATTTCGTCAGCACCAGATATCCCCAGGCATCAAGCTGTACGGGTTTGCCCTTGGCCAGTTCATATACTTCACCTGTGAACAGCTCGGTGTAGCTTCCTGCTGTAGCATCGTCTTTCAGCTTGACACTCAGCGGCTTTTTGCCGAGGTTCAGGAGAACAACAACTGCCGCATCGCCTTTTTCTCTTTTATAGGCATATACGCTCTTCTGATCTGTCTTCAGAGTAACCATTGATCCGCCTTCGGTCCCGTGTCTCAGGGCCGGATGCGATGTGCGCAGGTGCACAAGCTTGGCGTAGAACGCACGGAGCTCGGTCTCCTTCCACTCGATCGGGTCACGCTTGAAGAACTCAAGTCTCTTGTCAAGGTCAGCTTCCTGTCCGTTATAAAGGAGGGGAACACCCGGAATGGTGAATATATATGCAGCAAATGCCTTTTGTGCATCACCCAGTTTCTCGTCTATGGTGCCGTTCCATGAGTTCTCATCATGATTGGTGAGGAACCTGAGCCTGTAAGCATCTGCGGGATAGAAAAGCAGCTCATGCTGCATCATGGTGTCAAGTGCGGCAGGCCTTCGCTGACCGGCAGCAACGGCATTCATCAGGTGATGATGAGCCCATGCGTAGTTCATGTCAAAAGCCCTCTCGAGGAGATAGGAGTGATCTTCGTCCTCGGCAAGCATCAGCACCGGTTTGATGGCATTGAGTTCAGTGGTAGCCCTGAACCAGAATTCCTCAGGCACAAGCCCCGGGAAGTCACAGCGGTAACCGTCGACGCCGGCTTCGGCAACCCAGAATTTCATTGCGCCAACCATATAGTCCCATAACGGCATGGCTGTATAATCAAACTGAATGACATCGGTCCAGTCAAAGGGCGAAACGAAGTTGCCCACCGAGTCCTTCTCATACCATTCAGGATGCTCACTGGCAAGAGGATTATCCCATGCGGAGTGATTGCCCACCCAGTCGAGGATCACATGAAAGCCCATTTCATGGGCCTTTGCGACCAGCGTTTTAAAATCATCGAGGGTACCGAACTCAGGGTTGACAGCCTTATAATCACTGATAGAATAATAGCTGCCAAGCTCTCCTTTTTTGTTTTTTTCACCTATAGGGTAGATAGGCATGAACCACAGGACATTGACACCCAGTTCTTTAAGCTGGGGCAGAGCTTTTTCAACACCGGCCAGGGTGCCTTCCTGAGAGAATTGTCTGACGTTGATCTCATACAGAACCATATTACGGGTCCAGTCGGCATGAACGACAGTTGATTTAAGCGGTTCCGCCACACTTACCGGTTTGGGGCGGCATGAAGCCGCCACAACGGCTATTCCGATAACAAGAATAATGATCTTGAAAATGTGCTCTTTCATCATGGTCAGGTTAGTTTAGTTCTATTATCATTGCTGTTTTAGGTTCTATTGTAAACGAACTGAGGTCGTCAATGGTCCTGCCGGTAATGACTTCATGCCCTTTGTGAAACCCTTTGAGTGACTCAATATACTTCTCCTTTGTTATTGTCTGGCTCTTCGTATCATTACTGTTGAGGATGACCATCACGCTCTCATCCTTATTATATCTGAAATATACATAAAGTCCGTCATTGGTGATATAATGCTTCAGTTTGCCTGAATGGATCACTTCTTTTTCTTTCCTCCAGTTAAGCAGGTTCCTGGTGAAATCGGAAGCTTCCTTTTCTTCATCAGTGAGGTTAGCCCCGGTGAAGACATTCTTCGTATCTCCTGCCCAGCCTCCCGGGAAGTCTTCGCGCAGGAACCCGTCACCCTTGCTCTTGTCACCCTCCATTACAATCTCAGTGCCGTAGTATAATTGCGGAATGCCTCTTGTTGTCAGAATAAAGCTCAGTCCCAGCTTGTAGACAGCCAGGCTTTTCCCGGTCTCGGTGAAGAACCGGGTCATATCATGATTGTCGAGGAATATTACGTTTCTGAGCGGCTCAGGATAAAGGAAATCCTGTGAGAGCACTGAATACAATTTTTTCACCCCGTCGTTGGAATTGGCCGGTGACGTGAACGCCGTGTGTGTGGCAAAGCACACCGGGAAGTCAGTCACTGACGGGAGGTTGGAACGGTAACCGTCACTGTTTCTCTTGTCCAGGCTCCAGTACGCCATCTGTGCCGGCTCATCAAACCATACTTCCCCCACAATAAAGAAACCAGGAAACTCATCGGTGACACGTTTTGCCCATCGCGACATCATTGCGGGCTCGGGGTAGGGGTAGGTATCCATGCGGATTCCGTCAAGGTCCGAGTATGCTATCCACCAGAGGCTGTTCTGAGTCAGGTATGTCTCCACCAGGGGGTTGCTCTGATTAAGGTCGGGCATTGAGACGTCGAACCACCCCTTCTCCATCAGTCTGAGATCGGATTTTGCAGCATATGGATCCATGTATGTCGAAGCCTGGTAATTGGTACGTGTAAACTCATCGAACTGGTGTATCCAGTCGCTTGAGGGGAGGTCCTTCATCCACCAGTGACCCGAGCCGATGTGATTGAAGATCATGTCCATGACCACCTTCAATCCTTTCTCATGGGCCTGTGTCACCAGCTGTCTGAACTCTTCATTCGAGCCGAAACGCGGATCGGAACGATAGAAGTCAGTTGTAGAATAACCGTGATAGGATGATCTCTGCTGGTTGTTTTCCAGGAAAGGATTAAGCCAGATAGCCGTCACTCCCAGGTCTTTAAGATAGTCCAGGCTGTTTGCTATGCCCTTCAGGTCACCACCGTGCCTTCCGCCCGGTCTGCTGCGGTCAGGCTGTTCAGTCATGCCTTCGACACTGTCATTGGCCGGATCGCCGTTGACAAACCGGTCAGGCATAAGGAGATAAAGTACATCGGAGCTGTTGATACCCCGTGCCTTCCCCGAAGGCCGTTTATACAGCGGATATTCATGGGTAAAGTTTTTTTTGCCGCTTGTGAAGGTCAGCTTTATATTACCGGGATCCGCCTCGTGGCTTATATCGAGGTTTACAAACAGGTAATTGGGATTTTCTGTTTTTACAAGGGTTGTCACCCTGACACCCGGGTAGTCAGCTTGAACATCGTATGCGGCAATTCCCTTTCCATAGACCATGAGCTGAAGGGCGCCATTTTTCATATCCGTGAACCATGATGGAGGGTCAACGCGTTCAATTACCTGTCCGTTCACCGGCACAATGGCCAGTGCGACCAGGAAGGCAGCAAAAATTAATCGTATGTTTTTCATTACTTGGAGATTTTCTTTTCTTCCCCGGGTCCGAGGTTGAACTGTTCATTATACACTGCCAGCGGTATGGATGCCTGCGAGAGGTTCACCGCAGTCACTGTCTTGCCGTTAACCTCAACCCTGAGCGGATTGTTTCTGTATCTGATTATAAAGGAATAGGAGCTCCATGCAGCAGGTATGACAGGGTTAAAGCACACCCTTTCGTTGCGTATTCTCATCCCGCCGAAGCCCTCAACAATAGAGAGCCATGTGCCGGCCATACTGGTGATATGAAGTCCGTCCTTCACCTCCCTGTTGTAATCGTCAAGGTCGAGCCTGGCGGTGCGCAGGTAAAGGGTGTAAGCTGTCTCAATATCATGCAGCCTGGCCGCAAGTACGGAATGAATGCTGGGGGAGAGGGAGGATTCATGAACACAGCGTGATTTATAAAAGTCGAAATTGCGCCGGATGGTTTCTTCCTCATAATCGTCTTCAAAGAAGTAAATACCCTGAAGCACATCTGCCTGTTTGATGAATACCGAACGAAGTATCCGGTCCCACGACCAGTGCTGGTTAAGCGGTCTTTCTGCAGGGTCAAGGTCTTTTACAGTCTGCTGCATCTTATCCATGTATCCGTCTTGCTGCAGGAAGATGCCGAGGTCATGATGCACCGGCAGGTAAATGTTATTTATGATCTCATTCCAGAGAGTGAGCTCACACTCCGTATCAAGCCGGGTGCGAGAGATAACGGAATTGAATTTCACAGCGCTGGTTTTACGAAGCCATGCAAGTGAATCAACTGTATATTTAAGTGTCCACCGTGCCAGAGTATTGGTATACCAGTTATTGCTGACATTGTTCTCATATTCGTTCGGACCGGTGACACCCAGGATGACATACTGGTCTTTCTCCTCTGAAAAGTTGCATCGCTGGGCCCAGAAACGCGAGATGGCAATGAGAACTTCCAGGCCGTACTCGGCAAGGTAACCCTGATCGCCGGTATGCCTGATATAGTTATATATCGCAAAAGCGATGGCTCCGTTGCGGTGTATCTCCTCAAAGGTGATCTCCCACTCGTTGTGACATTCCTCACCGTTCATGGTGACCATTGGATAGAGTGCTGCCCCGTTTTTAAATCCGAGTTTTGCGGCGTTCTCAATGGCCTTTTCAAGATGTTTATATCTGTATAACAGCAGGTTGCGGGCTACATGAGTATCGGCGGTGCTCAGGTAGAAGGGCAGAACAAACGCCTCAGTGTCCCAGTAGGTGCTGCCGCCATATTTTTCTCCCGTAAAACCCTTGGGCCCTATGTTAAGCCTGGGATCTTCTCCGGTGTAGGTCTGGTTAAGCTGAAATATATTGAACCTGATACCCTGCTGGGCAGCTATGTCGCCACGGATCACTATATCTCCCATCTCCCATTTCGCAGCCCAGGCTTTGATATGGTTGTCAAGCATTGCATCAAAGCCTTTCTTTGCAGCTTCACCTGCCGATGTCATGGCTTTGTGTGCAATTCCTTCAGCAGGATGGTTTGTCGATGAGAGCACAGCAATATATTTTTTCACTTCAACGGTGTCTCCGTCTTTGTACTGGTATGTCAGGCTGGCATGCGCCGTTTTCTCCCCGGCACTCATTGCAATCTTATTTTTCACCGGCTTGCCGTTGACGGTGAATACATTCTCCATCGCTGTGGCTACCACGAAGGCGGTTTTGCGTGTCTGTGCAACCACCGCTGCCTTTAAACCGTCATATTCAGCATACTCCTTCTCCCAGAATTTCTCGTCATAGTTGGCGTCTTCATTATATATATCAGCGTTCAGCCACGGCGTGACCTCCACCGATCCGCTGCCTCCCGTGATCGTAACGGAATAGCTTATTGCAGCTCTTTCGGGCTCGCTCATTGAGACGAAACGCTGTGCGGTCACCTCCGCCACCCTGCCTGAAGGCATCACTGCCGTGAACGACCGCGTCAGCAACCCTTCCTTCATATCCAGCACTCTGCGGAATGCTTTTACTTTGCACTTTGCAAGGTCAAGCAGCTCACCGTCTATCTTCACGTCTATGCCAGTCCACGACGGGGCGTTGGGCACCTTCGCAAAGTATTCCGGGTAGCCGTTCTTCCACCATCCGACAACGGTCTTGTCAGGATAATAGATCCCTGCTACGTAAGTACCCTGCAATGTATCCCCCGAGTATCTCTCCTCGAAGTTGGCCCGTTGCCCCATCATGCCGTTACCCAGGGCAAAAATGCTCTCGGAATCACGACCTCTCTCCGGCTCAAAACGTGTCTCGATGATCTTCCATTCATCAGACTGAAATCGGGAATCTGTCATTTAGCTTTATAGGTTTTTTAATTGGCTCACTGTAATTTTTCTGAGGTTGGGGATGACCAGGTCTGCCTTTCCCAGCAGTTTCGGATCTCCCACACCCACGCATTTCATTCCTCCGGCAAGAGCAGCCTCCACACCTGCCTGCGCATCTTCAAATACAACACAGCATGACGGGTCGGTGTTCAGCTCCCTGGCGCCTGTTACAAATACTTCAGGGTCAGGTTTGGCAGTATGTATCTTGTTGCCGTCGACAATCACATCGAACATATCCGTGATCTTTATTCCGTCAAGTATCGTGCGGGCATTTTTGCTCGCTGATCCGATGGCTGTAAGGATGCCTTCCTTACGCAGCTGCTTCAGCAGCCTGATGCTTCCCGGAAGGATCTCATCAGGGGTCATGCCGGTAATGAATTCGACATACCATCTGTTCTTCCTGGCAGCCAGTTCTTCCTTTTCCTTCTCGCCCGGCATTAGTCCGCCTACCCTTAGAAGGATCTCCAGTGATGCCATACGGCTGACGCCCTTGAGTGCTTCGTTATCCGCCAGGGTGAATTCAAATCCCAGTTCCTTGGCAAGTCGCCGCCACGCCATGAAGTGATACTTTGCCGTGTCTACGATGACACCATCGAGATCAAAAATACATGCCTTAAGATCCATAACTATCTCTTATCGTCAACGTCTCTGACAAAATTCACCATCAGGGCTGCTATCACCATTGAAATGCCGCCGGCCACAAGTGCAAGCATCGTGTTACCTCCGAAGAGATGCTTGACCATGCTTCCCAGTATGCTGGCTGCAAGTATCTGGGGTATGACGATGAAGAAGTTGAATATTCCCATGTAGATACCCATCTTGTTATGCGGCAGGGAACCTGTCAGGATTGCATATGGCATCGAAAGGATGCTTGCCCATGCCAGGCCGACACCAAGCATCGGAACGATGAGCAGGCCCGGGGTGTGGATCAGGCTGATGGCTGCCAGGCTGATGCCCCCGATAAACAGGCAGATCATGTGGGTGGTTTTTCTGGATGTGGCCCTGGCCAGGACGGGTAGCAGGAATGCCACAATAGCGGAAAATCCGCTGTAAACCCCGAACAGTACGCTGACCCAGTTGGCTCCCTTGTTGTAAATAACGGAAGTGGTATCGGAAGTTCCGTAAACCTGTGTTGTGACAGCTGCGGTTGTATAAATCCACATGGCAAACAGGGCAAACCATGTAAAGAACTGGACAGCAGCCAGCTGTCCCATGGTTGTAGGCATTCTTTTCAGATCGGTCAGGACGCTGTTCAGACCGTTTTCCCCCTTGCCAGTTGACTGCATCATGCCTGCGAATAACTGCAGGAGCCCGAAGAGGGAAATGCCACCGGTAACGACATACAACTCCTTCTCGAGGTTAACCCTTGTGAGTGCAAAGGTCGATAACAGGCCGACAGCAAGCCAGATTATCCCGGGTTTGTAGAAATTTACGGTTCCCTGAGCCCTGAGCTCTGAGCTCTGTGCCTCGGCAGTCTTGATAACTTCGCCCCTTGCTATTTTCTCGCCTTTTTCAAACTCTTCCAGTTCTGCGGGTGAATATTCCTTTGTGCTGAAAATGGTCCATAGCACTGCAGTCAGCAGGACTGCCGCACCGATATAAAATGAAAGTTTCAGGTTGAACGGAATTAGCTCCCCTTCACCCGGTACGGCAGCCACGTTGAACCAGTTGGCAAGGATCCACGGAAGGAACCCGCCTACGACAGCGCCAATGCCAATGAAGAAGCTCTGCATGGCAAACCCTGTCGTTCGCTGTTTTGACGGAAGCATGTCACCTACGAATGCCCTGAACGGTTCCATGGAAATATTTATCGAGGCATCCATGATCCACAGCATCATCGTGGCAAATATCCATGTCGGTGAATTTGTGATTATAGCCAGGGCCAGGGAAGCCAGTACGGCACCTGTCAGAAAATAGGGCCGGCGTCTTCCGAGACGGTTCCATGTCTTGTCGCTCATGTGCCCGATGATCGGCTGAACAAGCAGTCCGGTCACCGGCGCGGCAATCCACAGAATAGGGATTTTTTCAATGTCAGCACCCAGGGTCTGAAAGATGCGGCTCACATTTCCGTTCTGAAGGGCAAAGCCCATCTGAATACCCAGGAAACCAAAACTCATATTCCATATCTGTCCGAAAGAGAGCTGTGGTTTCCGCCTGAAGATCACATTCATAGTCTGTTACCGGTTAGTTTTTATAACGCTTAAGTTATGAGGTATTCAAAATTAGTCTAAAATCCGGTTCCACAACATCGTATTGTTGCTCCTTAGCCTTGATTTTTCGGGCGTTTGCGTTGGATTTGTTATTTCAAACGTTTTCGGCCTGAGATACTTTTTTCTCAGGGCATCCCTATTTAGATCATTTCTAAATAATAAAGATCACTATTGCCTATTGCCTATTGCCTAATGCCTTACTATATTTGATATCAGATCAATCCTAAAATGTACCATCATGGCCGAATTTATCTATGAGAAGCCCTTCCAGTCCGGGAGTGATGTAACACAGTACCGTCAACTGACTTCTGACCACGTCAGAGTTACGGAATACGGAGGCAGAAAAATTCTGCAGGTAGATCCTGAGGCTCTGGAAATGCTGGCGCGGCAGGCCTTCAGCGATGTTAATTTTTACATGCGTACATCGCATCTTGAGAAACTTGCTGCCATACTTAAGGACCCCGAAGCTACAGACAATGATCGTTTTGTTGCGTGGATAATGCTTCGGAACACTGTGATATCAGCTGAGGGCAAGCTTCCGTGGTGCCAGGACACCGGTACGGCAATTGTCATGGCAAACAAAGGCGAGGATGTCTTCACCGGCACTGATGATGCGGAGTACCTCAGCAGGGGCGTATGGGAAACCTACGGTGAAAAGAACCTGCGCTACTCGCAGGTTGTACCCTCGACAATGTTCGAGGAGAAAAATACCGGAAGCAATCTTCCGGCTCAGGTTGATATCATTTCTGTGACCGGGAACGAGTACAAATTTCTTTTTATTGCCAAGGGAGGCGGCTCAGCCAACAAGACTTTCCTTTACCAGCAATCGAAGTCATTGCTCAATGAGGCTTCACTGAAAAAGTTCATACGCGAGAAGATAGAAGATCTCGGAACGTCAGCCTGTCCGCCTTATCATCTCGCCGTTGTCATCGGAGGTACTTCGGCAGAGGCTACGCTCAAGGCTGTCAAGCTCGCATCGGCAGGTTACCTTGACAACCTGCCGTCAACTGGCAATGCTGCGGGAAGGGCTTTCCGCGACAGGGAATGGGAGCAGAAGATAGAGTTGATATGCCAGGAGTATGGCGTTGGCGCCCAGTTCGGAGGAAAATATTTTGTTCATGACGTGCGTGTGATACGCCTGCCGCGCCATGCCGCCTCGTGCCCGGTGGGCATTGGCGTCAGCTGCAGCGCTGACAGGAACATAAAGGGAAAAATCACCGCTGAAGGGATCTTCCTCGAGCAGCTTGAGTTGCATCCTGAAAGGTTCATGCCCGAAAAGGCTCCGCAGCTTGACAAGCCGGTGGAGATAAACCTCGAACGGCCCATGAAGGAGATCCTTGCCGAGCTGACAAAGTACCCCGTCAGGACCCGTCTGAGCCTGAGCGGAACGCTGGTGGTGGCGCGCGATATAGCTCATGCACGCATCAAACAGATGCTTGACGAAGGCAAACCCATGCCTGAATATTTCAAGGACCATCCCGTCTATTATGCCGGACCGGCCAAGATCCCGCAGGGGATGGCCTCCGGGTCCTTCGGGCCGACAACGGCAGGAAGGATGGACGGGTATGTAGATCTGTTCCAGAGCCTCGGAGGATCGATGATCATGCTTGCCAAGGGTAACCGTTCGAGGCAGGTGATCGATTCCTGCAAAAAGCACGGAGGGTTCTACCTGGGTTCCGTGGGCGGACCGGCAGCTGTGCTTGCTGCGGAAAACATACTGTCAGTTGAGGTGGTCGCTTTTGAGGAGCTGGGCATGGAGGCTGTCAGAAAAATAGTCGTGAAGAACATGCCGGCATTTATCCTGACAGATGACAAGGGGAATGATTTCTTTGATCAGTACAATAAGAGGCAATAGAAGCGAAGCGACCGTATAATCCCGAGATAGTATGTCGGGACAGGGAGCTGTAGACTGCAGGGAGGAGTGCATGCAGCATGCTGGCGACGAAGTGAGGCATCCGCAAAGCGGGAGGGCATGGAGAGATTCTTATTAAAGTATATAATATTAATTGAAACATGTAATTATATTAAAGAATTACTCATAAACACTGAATATTTAATAAATATTGATACTTTTACGCCTTCAAAATCGTAATTCATTATTTATTATATGTGCGGAATTGTTGGTGTATTTGATCTGAAGAAAGATGCGAATGAGTTGAGACCGCTGGTCCTGGAGATGTCAAAAAAACTGAGACACCGGGGACCAGACTGGTCAGGGATATACTGCGGAGAGAAAGCTATCATAGCACATGAACGACTCTCAATCGTTGACCCGCAGTCAGGAAGACAGCCGTTGTACAGCAAGGACCGCAGGCTGATACTCGGCGTTAACGGGGAGATATACAATCACCGTGAGATAAGGGAGCGATACAAGGGATAAATACGAGTTCATGACCATGTCTGACTGTGAGGTCATTCTGGCTCTCTATGCCGACAAGGGGAAGGACTTTCTTGATGAACTGAGCGGGATATTTGCATTTGTGCTGTATGATGAGGTAAACGATTGTTACCTCGCGGCCCGCGATCATATGGGCATTGTTCCGCTGTATATCGGCTGGGACATATACGGCAATCTCTATTTTGCCTCGGAGCTGAAAGCCCTGGAGGGTACCTGCCGGAAAATTGAAGCCTTCCCTCCGGGTCACTATCTGTTCAGCAGGAGCGGCGAATTCACAAAATGGTATCAGCGCGACTGGGTTTCGTATGATTCAGTCAAAGATGAAACAACTGATATCGAGCCTGTTGCGCGATGCACTGGAGAAGGCAGTGCACAGGCAGATGATGTCTGACGTGCCTTACGGAGTGCTGCTCTCGGGCGGTCTCGACAGCTCCGTCATCTCCGCAATAACAAAGAAATATGCAGCCCGCCGCATAGAAACAGATGACAGCAAGGAGGCATGGTGGCCCCAGTTGCACTCATTCGCTGTGGGACTGGCAGGATCGCCTGACCTGATTGCTGCCAGGGCGGTGGCAGATCACATAGGCACCGTTCATCATGAGATCCATATCACTGTTCAGGAGGGCCTTGATGCAGTGCGCGATGTGATCTATTTCCTGGAAACATATGATGTAACTACTGTCAGGGCTGCCACACCTATGTATCTCATGGCAAGGGTGATAAAGTCGATGGGAGTGAAAATGGTACTTTCAGGCGAAGGTGCTGATGAGGTGTTCGGTGGGTATCTCTACTTTCATAAAGCTCCCGGCCCGAGGGAGTTTCATGAGGAAACGGTACGAAAGCTGAGCAAGCTGCATCTCTACGACTGCCTCCGGGCAAATAAGGCGCTGGCCGCCTGGGGAGTGGAAGGCAGGGTGCCTTTCCTTGATAAGGAGTTCCTCGATGTTGCTATGAGGATTAATCCGGCAGACAAGATGGCCGGCAACGGAAAGATCGAAAAATGGATTCTGAGGAAAGCATTTGAAGATTATCTTCCTGATAAAATAGTATGGCGACAAAAAGAGCAGTTCTCTGACGGTGTGGGATATGCCTGGATAGACACATTGAAAGCAATGACCTCCGCGAAGGTGAGCGATGAAATGATGGCATCGGCCCGGTTTATGTTTCCCCTTAACACCCCAAGGAACAAGGAGGAGTATTATTACCGGGCACTCTTCACCGAGCACTTCCCTTCAGAGGCGGCTGCCATGACTGTACCCTCTGTGCCGTCAGTGGCATGCAGCACGGCAGAAGCCCTGGCCTGGGACGAATCATTCAGGAACCAGAATGATCCTTCAGGCCGTGCCGTTAAGAACGTGCATAATAAAGCCTATTAAAACAGCAGAGACGCCCAAATTGGACGTCTCTACCTGTTAATTGGTTAAAATTCTTAATTCTTAAATCTTAATTCTTAATTTTTATTGCCTTCTTGCCAGCATCAGCTCCAGATCCTCCCGCAGTGCATCAAGATCCTCCTCATGCTCAACTTCCTGGGACAGTATTCCAAGGATCATGTTGTATGAGACAGGGTCGCCTTCGCGGGTGATACCAAGCAGGTTATTGTAGGTCTTGATCGCGCATTGCTCTCCGCTTGATATTCTGTTCAAGCACTTTCTCGACATACGGATCTGCAGGAGCATCATAACCGCAGTTGGTTATTTTCATCCACTCTGCTGGAGACAGAACAGGAGTGCCTCCCAGCTGAATTATACGCGTGGTAAGGAGCGCTGCATGTGCCAGCTCCTCGGTGGCATGAAGGTCAAGCTCGGCAATCACGGCATCCTTCATAGGGCCCTTGACCACTTTTGCACCTATCCAGTACTGATAATAGGCCAGCCACTCATCGGCCAGCGCCTTGTTCAACAGGTTGATGAGCTCATCAACGTTCATCTTAACGATTTCTCTTCCTTTTTGTGCCATAAGAAAATATTTTAGTTGTTGTTGAAGTGAATTACTTAGCCGGGAATTTTATGCCCAACCCTTTGGCAACCAGAAGAGCAAGTTCCTTGTCAGCCTTGTGGAAATGATTGAGCTGACGCATGATTATCTCCTTCTTCTTTGGTCCTTTGACACCTTTCAGTGCGCCGACAAAGTTATTGACGGTGTTCTGCCTTTCCTGATCAGTCATTACTTTTCTGAACAGGGCACCGGGCTGGGTGTAGTAGTCATTATCATTCTTGTTCCTGTCATAGTAGTCAGCCATATTCGACTCCAGTGCCATTGCTGCTTCCTTGTAGTTCTTGTCGGCTTCAATAGTATCGAAACTGTTGGGATAATAGTTTTCAGCCGGGCCGCTGTTACCGTCGACACTCATAAAACCATCCCTCTCGTGATTATGAACCGGAACTATTGGCCTGTTGACGGGTATCTGCAGGTAGTTGGCTCCAAGCCTGTACCTGTGTGCATCGGGATAAGCGAATATTCGTCCCTGCAGCATCTTGTCAGGAGAAAGTCCGATGCCGTCAACCGTATGGGCAGGAGCAAAGGCTGCCTGTTCAACTTCTGCGAAATAATTTTCGGGGATTTTATTGAGTTCCATCACTCCGGCTTCAATCAGCGGAAATTCTTTATGCGGCCATACTTTAGTCACATCGAAGGGATTCCATTTGAACTTTTTCGCCTGTTCATCAGTCATCACCTGGATTTTCAAAGTCCACTTCGGGAAATCACCTTTTCCGATTGCTTCTACCAGGTCTCTCTGTGAATAGTCAGGATCAGTTCCTCTTATTTCCTCAGCCTGCGGACCTGTTAAGGTCTTGTTCCCCTGTTGTGTTTTAAAATGGAACTTCACCCATATCCTCTGGTCTTTTTTGTTGATCATTGAGAATGTATGGCTTCCGTAACCGTTCATAAATCTGTAGCCGTCAGGCGTTCCCCTGTCGCTGAATAGGATCATCACCTGGTGCAGGCTCTCCGGATTAAGGCTGAAGTAATCCCAGACCATTGTCGGGCTCTTGAGGTTTGTCTTCGGGTCACGCTTCTGGGTATGTATAAAATCGGGAAACTTCTTTGCATCCTTGAGGAAGAAGACTGGGGTGTTGTTTCCGACGAGATCCCAGTTACCATCTTCCGTATAGAACTTCACAGCGAAACCTCTCGGGTCCCTTTCAGTATCGGCGCTTCCTTTTTCTCCTCCTACGGTTGAGAAACGGACCAGCACACGGCATGAGTTACCGACTTTGCTGAAGAGTTTTGCACGGGTGAATTTGGTGATGTCCTTTGTTACTGTAAACTTCCCGTAAACACCTGTTCCCTTGGCATGTACGACACGCTCCGGAATGCGTTCACGGTTAAAATGTGCCAGTTTTTCATGCAGATAGTAATCCTGCAATAATACAGGGCCCCTCGGACCTGCGGTCATGCTGTCTTCGTTCTCGACATATGGCCTGCCTGCGGCGGTGGTGAGTTTTTTCTTTGCCATCTTTCTTTTGTTTTTAATGGTTACCTGTTGTTCAGTGATTGCCTTTCCTTAAGAAGTACTTATTCTTAAATACAGTTCCGGTTATTCCTGCAGAGAACACGGGACAGTCTAATCATTCTTTCTTTTACCCTTTACGGTTTTTCCGGTGAACTTCCCCACTATCTGCAGTTTTATATCCTCTATCCTGAAGTTCGGAATGACCTTCTTTTTAAAATGTCGATTTATGATCTTAGTCAGATCAGTATCATAATAATCTTCAATACGGTCTGTTTGTGCGCAGTAAAGATGGTGATGCGCCTCCCTTACAGCATCGTACCTGAGTATTCCCCTGTCAGTTTTAACCCTGATAATTATGTCTTTGTCAACAAGCGTTTCAAGCGTCTTGTAGACTGTGCCCGTGGCAATATTCGGATACATTTTTCTGATGAAGCTACCTACTTCCTCAGCCGTGGGATGATCATGGAGAACATCAACAGCCTCCAGAACCGCCAGACGCTGAGGCGTGACCTTCAATCCCCTCTCCTTTAGCTTTGTTTTGTAATCAGTGGAATTCATTAGATAAGAATAATTCCTAAATAGGAATAATCAAAGATAAGAATTTAACAACCGAAATCCAAATAATTCCGGCACATAAAATGACAGTACATCTTCAGTGTCATGTCAGATCATGGATTTCACATTGTTTCAATTTGAGGTCCGGGACTGACAGCAAAATATTATCTATTACTTAAATCACTATTTTTGTCATCATTAATATGCAAACATGGTCCGGAAACTCACAATCACCATCACATACCTGTTCCTGTTCCCGCTGCTGATGCTTCAGGGTCAGGTCCTGGAGCCTGTCACATGGAGCTTCAGCACCGAAAAAACAGGAGAGAACAAGTTCGACATTGTAATGACAGCCGAGATTGATAACGGCTGGCATCTTTATGCAATGGATATAGCCGAAGGAGGCCCCATTGCCACCAGTTTTACATTTGAGGAACCTTCGGGTTATGCCCTGGAGGGCAAGCCTGTAGCCATAGACAAGCCTGAAGTCAAATTTGACAACAGCTTCGGCATGGACATCGGAATGCACAGTGTCAGGGCCGGGTTCAGGCAGAAAATCACTGTTACTCAATATCCTGCCACAGTAAAAGGATTTGTGACTTTTATGTCGTGTGATGACAAGCAATGCCTCCCTCCAAGGGATATCGAATTTTCATTGGTTATCAAAGGCAATGGTACCGCACCTGCTTCTGCGGACAAGACCAATGCTGATGAGTTTGTCGTTACCACAGCACAACAGTCCACCGGCAATACTCCGCTGATAACTGCTGCTCAGGGAGATAATTCGTCTCAAACGGTGAAGGCATCATCCGGAGAGCGGCCCAGGAAAGGATTTCTTAAATTCTTTTTGTTGGCCATGCTTGCCGGATTTGCCGGTATTCTTACACCTTGTGTGTTCCCCATGATTCCAATGACTGTGGCGTTCTTTTCACAGGGAGCGGAAAAGAAGGGATCGGCAATCGGGAAGGCACTTGTTTTCGGACTGACTATCATTCTGCTTTATTCTTCCCTTGGTATAATTGTTTCTCTTACCAGTGCAGGAGCGGGCTTTGCCAATACCCTCAGCACGCATTGGATACCAAACACTCTTTTCTTTGCACTCTTCCTGATTTTTGCAGCATCGTTCTTTGGTGCTTTCGAGATTGTCATGCCATCAAAATGGGTAAGTTCAACCGACTCTAAAGTCGACAGGGGCGGAGTGCTTGCAGCATTCTTCCTGGGACTGACAACCGTGCTGGTATCCTTCTCATGTACGGGTCCCATTGTTGGCGCCCTGCTGGTTGAGGCTGCCTCGGGTGATGTACTGCGCCCCACAATAGGCATGTTCGGCTTCGGCCTCGCCTTCGCCCTGCCGTTCACTCTCTTCGCCCTCTTCCCTTCATGGATGAAGAAGATGCCCAAATCAGGCGGATGGCTCAACTCGGTCAAGGTGGTGCTTGGCTTCATAATGCTGGCTTTCAGTTTGAAATTTGCTTCAAACATTGACACCGTATATTCGCTTGGCATCCTGTCAAGGGATGTTTACCTCGCAATATGGATCGTTATTTTTGTCCTGATGGGGCTTTACCTGATGGGGAAGATCAAATTCGAAAATGACAGTGATGTGTCTCATATCGGCGTTTTCAGACTGGTGCTGATCATAGCTTCATTTTCCTTTGCTGTATACCTGGTTCCGGGCCTGTTCGGTGCACCGCTGACACGTATATCCGCACTGTTGCCTCCGCGTGAGACATCAGGCTTCAATCTCCTGAAAGCGATTGGCGAAAACAGGGGTGGTAGTCCTTCTGTGGTCACAGGATCAGCCGTTTGCGAAACACCAAAATATTCGGATATTCTGCACTTTGAATATGGTCTGGAAGGCTACTTTGACCTTGAGCAGGGACTGGCATGTGCGCAGAAGCTTAACAAGCCGGTGCTGATCGATTTCAAGGGCCATGCCTGTGCCAACTGTAAGCAGATGGATGCCCGTGTCTGGTCTGACCCGGAAGTTCAGAGACGTATAAGGGAAAACTTTGTGCTGGTGGCATTGTACGTTGACGACCGTACAAAATTACCTGAAGAGGAAGTTTTTGTTTCAAAGATTGACGGCAGGGAGAAAAAGACAATGGGCAAAAAGAATGAAGACATCGAGATCTCAATGTTCAATTCCAATACTCTCCCTCTTTATGCAATCGTCGATCCTTCCGGAAAGCCCCTGGTAGAAACCCGGGGCACCGACTTTGACATTCAGGCATATACCGACTGGCTTGACAGGGGAGCCGGGGCTTTCGCCAGGTAAAAAACTGAGCCGGGGCTTATGCCGGGTAATAAGCAATGCCGGGACTTCCGCAAGATTATAAGCGGAGGCGGGGCTTCTGCAAGATTTAAAATGAGCCGAACAGGGGGGATCAGAATTTAACCCCGATTGACACGGCAAATCTGACTCCTGCCCATGGTCCGTCTATACCCATGTTAACTTCATCAGCCGTAGCATCAACCGTCTGCTCAAACATTGATGATTCAATGTTGAGAAACTCATCCTCGATGTCTGCCTGATCCTGTTGGGAAAGAGGAGATGAAGGCAACTCCCAGGAAATCGCCTGAGCTGACCCCGAAGTGAGGTCCGAACATCTGCCAGTCGAGGCACATATGCTTACCCAGGGCCCACTGATAACCGAGCAGGAATCCACCCGTATGGGACACTATTTCGCCCTGGGTGTCAATCGTGATTTCTTCATCAAGTTCATTTGTAAAGGGTATTGGTACATTACTGACTTCGTAATGGCCGTACCTGTAGAAAATGGCGGTATAGAAGCCCCTGCCGTATCCCTTTTTCCCCAGATAGAATCTTATTTCGGGAGTTATAGTATAGCTGCTTACCAAAAGGTTCCTGATGATATCCTCTGTTTCGGGATCAATACCCTCATCAGACATATCTCCGGCCACCTTGATAAATTGATCAGCAAGATAGGTCGGTATAGTATTTTCAGGCATCATACTGAATGATATTGCCGCAGAGACTCTTTTTGAAAGAACCCTTTCATACTGAAGTGAAAAGTTCATTACTGCTAAAGAAGTAAGATTGAACTTTACGAAGTTCTTTGAGATATCATCGGTCCCGGACTTGTACTTTTCCATATCATCCGCGGCCAGTACGGCATCAGGTGGGGTTTGAACGGTTTCATCCGTGGTCTTAAGGGAATCAGCCGGTATCTCCTGAGAGTTTAAAACAGAAAGAGTACAGGTAAGGAACAGGGAAAGAATGAACAGCCTTTTCATAGGATAATCAGATTAGTTAACATATAAACACAAATCACTACATAAAATTAAACTATGTACCAATGCAAAAAAAATATTTTTGACTGACAGTCTGATTGAACTGATGAACAGCCTGGAGGGAAGTACTCTTCAGTTAAACAGAAGGCAATTGAAATGAAAAGGAGATTGTCAGGCTTTGTTCTGTGATTATTTACCCATAAAGAATTCCAGCTTGCCGCCATTCATTATCTCACTTTGGGTGATCCATAACCTGTCAAGCTTTTCCCCGTTCAGCATTACTTTCTTAACGTATACATTATCAGGCGATTGATTTACCGCGGAAATTATAAACTGTTTTCCGTTTTCAAGAATGATCACTGCCTCCCTGACGAGCGGACTGCCGAGATCGTACCTGTCTGATCCCGGGGCCACCGGGTAGAATCCCAGCGCGCTGAAGATATACCACGCGCTCATCTGCCCGCAGTCGTCATTACCGCCGAGACCGTTTGGGGCAGGCCGGTACATGGCATCCATTATCTGACGAACCCGGAATTGTGTTTTGCGGGGCTCACCTGCATAATTGAAGAGATAAGGGACATGATGCGATGGCTCGTTACCGTGGACGTAGTTGCCAATGATACCGTCACGTGTTATGTCCTCGGTCTCTGCAAAATAGCTGTCGGGGAGCTCCATAGTGAATAGTGAGTCAAGGTGCTGAACAAACCGCTTCCTTCCGCCTGTAAGAGAGATCAGCGCATCAGGGTCATGAGGCACATAGAGGCTGTAGTTCCACGCATTCCCTTCTATAAACCCCTGTCCGTGAGTGCTGAGGACATCAAAATCCTTCCTGAAGGTACCGTCGTATTTACGGGGACGCATGAATCCTGTTGACGCATCCCAGACGTTCATGTAATTATGTGACCGACCGGTAAATTCCTTAATAAGATTTGTGTCCGCAGGTAAAGACTTTGAAAGCAGTGTCTCAGCATGTAATGCATTAACAATTTGTGATATACACCAATCGTCATAGGCATATTCCAGCGTCACGGATACCGATGAACCCGTACGCTCATCCGGCACATAGCCGAGCCTCATGTAATCATCGAGACCGTCGTACCATCCGTTTCGCGCTGTTGTCACGCACGCGTCAAGCGCCCTGGCATAATCAAATCCGGGTATGCCTTTTACAATTGCATCGGCAATAACCGGAACTGCATGGTAACCTGTCATGCACCAGTTCTCGTTCGCATGGTGTGACCACACAGGCAGCATATGGTGAACGCTCTGATCGTAATGGGCAAGCATGGAGTTAACCATGCTGGCGGTACGTTGCTGCTGCACAATCGTAAACAGTGGATGAAGTGCACGGTAAGTATCCCACAGTGAGAATGTGGTGTAGTTGTCAAACCCCTGTGCAGTATGAATATTCTGATCGAGGCCTTTGTATTTCCTGTCAGCATCCATATAAATTGTCGGCGACAGGAAGGCATGGTACAGGGCTGTGTAGAAATTTACCATGTGATCACTGTCTGTCATCTGCACTCTTACCTTACCCAGTTCCTCTGACCACCTCTCCTCTGCCTGCAGCCTGACAGCATCAAAATCAGAAACGGGAGTCTCGGCTTTCATATTTGCTATCGCACCCTCAGTGCTGACGGGCGACAGTGCTACCCTGACAGTCAGCTGACCGCCGGGCAGGGCGGCAAATTCAAAATGCCCCCTGATCTTTTCGCCGGCAGCTTCCGGAAAATTTGTGCGCTGATCAAACCGTCTCCAGAAACCTCTGTAGACCTGTGCGGGTGCAAAATTCATAAAACCGTATGATTTGAACGGTTCTGAAAAGGCAATGGCGAAATACAGTGTTCTGGTCCGGGCCCAGCCGTTTGTCTGCCGGAAGCCGGTGACAAGAGTGTCATTCTCAACCCTGATGAATGTCCATACATTTTTTCCGTCATAATTGTAGATCCCGTGCATCATGTCGAGTATGACATGAGCATCACCTCCTTTATTAAATGTATAGCGGTGGACACCTACCCGTTCCGTGGCCGTCATCTCAGCCCTGATGTCATGATCTTCAAGAGTCACGGCATAATAACCCGGTGAGGCTACCTCGGTGCTGTGAGAAAAGAGGGAACGGAAACCTTTTTCAGGTGTGCCGGCAGTACCGGGATTAAGCTGAAGAGGACCTGTTGCCGGCATGATAAGAATATCTCCGAGGTCGGAGTGACCTGTACCGCTGAAGTGGGTGTGGGAAAAACCAACTATAGTGCTGTCACCGTACTGGTATCCGGCACAGTATTTATAAACATCTTTATTGTATTTGCCGTCAGCCTCATAGGGTATCGTATCCGTATCGGGTGAAAGCTGAACCATACCGAACGGAACAGTTGCGCCCGGGTAAGTATGTCCCATGCGGTCAGTGCCGATAAACGGATTAACATATTGTGTCAGATCTGCTACCTGTCCTGATGAAACAACAGGTACCAGGATCAGAAATAGAAATACTTTTTTCATCAGGTGATTTTATTGAATAAAGGTAGATATAAGGAATTACTTACCTGTTGATAATACCCCTGTCAGTTTCCCGAACACTTATCTCAGGCCTGTCATCTCTGTTCCTGATATTTCAGAACCTCTTGGTTGTACGCCCTGTTCTCCAGGATTCTTACATAATCGAGCGCAAGCTTTATTTTATAGTCTGCATAAGCTTTCTGCGCCCAGGTTTTTGCCGTTTCGAGGTCGCCGTTTATCTCATTGATGATGGCCATGTTATAATGAGCCCTGCCGGCTACCTTCCTGTCAGGGTTGCTTGTCTCCTTTTCCCACAATTCAGCAGCCTCATCCCATTTGCCCAGCTGTGCCCTGCGTTTCGCGATCTTGAAATTATCAGTCCCTTTAACAAAGTAATCCCGTGTTGCCCTGAGCCTGTAGGGAATGAGACGAAGGGCGTAGATATGCCCCGCTTTGTTGCTCACCTCCTTTACTGCTGCAGACTCACGGTTCATAAGCGCACTGACAGCAACGACCGGATTTATTCCTCTGCCTGTGAAGTTTACAGTCTCAGCTACAATATATTCGTCAAGAATTGCCTTATCGGCAGGTGAATAGATTCTCCAGCCCGTCTTGACAAGGATATCCATGGATGCTATGTGTTCAAGGGCAGGAATATTACCGAGCGGTGTTTCGATCTGTGTTTTTTCGGTCGAGTAGTTGATGTGTGTATCAGTATCATACATCTCAAGTGCAAACAGGGCATCCGTACCGTTCTCGAGGCATATACCCTCTACCTGCTCCCATGTCAGGGGCGATGGGAGGGAGCCAACACTGGATGCCTTGAACTTAATGTCAGTCAGCAACTTCACTTCGTTGAACCTGTCGTTTTCCTTCAGCTCCTGTGTAACTCCCCTGATAGCCTCAAGTGTGCCTATCGAGTCCAGCTCGTCACCTTCCAGCGTCAGAAGCTGGTCGATCATATCAATTGTTTTGGTCTGATCAGTGGGATTGGACCGGTCTATTATCCCGATGGTTTTTATCTCCGGGGCGATGGTCACCGGTGCCGGTTGCGTAATATTCAGATACAGCTCCTGTGTGGCACAGGAGGTGGCGGCAAGGACAAGAACCGGCAAAATGAAGTACTTCTTCATGGCTGATATTTATTCAATTGTAATAATACAACGGAAAAAAGCCACGAATGGTATGAATACCTTCCCGCTGCGCGGGACTGCCTCCCTGTTCACAGCATGCTCTTTGCCCTCCCGCTGCATGGGACTGCCTCACCTTGTTCTCAGACGCTCGCCCCTCTATTCAAGTGAGCCAACTGTCTTCTCCACCTCAACCAGGATCTCGCATGATTTTACAAGTTCTTTCATGGCAGTGTGGTCAGGATAGAGCGGCCGGTCAATGTCCAGGAAATCAACATGCTTCCTGATGACATCCTTGGCCTTCTGAACTCCGTGTCCAAAGCTGTATTCTTCCTTTCTGAAATCGAGCGCCTGGGCTGCTGCCATCAGTTCAATACCCAGCACGCCGTAAGCATTGTCGAGTATCTGGTTGTTCTTTATGGCCGTGTTCATGCCCATAGAGACGAAGTCCTCCTGGTCTGCTGCTGCCGGGATCGACTGAATAGAAGCAGGCATAGACAGTATCCGCTGCTCCACAATCATCATATCGGCGGTATACTGGCTGAGCATCAATCCCGAAAACATTCCGGCGCCCTTTGTAAGAAAATCGGGTAACCCGACGCTGAGGGCCTTGTTATTCAGGCGGTTCATCCTTCTCTCTGACATAACGCTGACCATTGTCACGCATGCACCCGCCATATCCATGGGTACGCTCACAGGCGAACCCTGGAAGTTGGCTCCGGAGAGCTGCAGGTTCTTATCGGGGAAGAAGATCGGGTTATCACCTACGCCGTTCAGTTCTATCTCCACCTGGCTGCGTGCGTAAGCCAGCATATCATGTGCCGACCCGATTACCTGCGGGGTTGATCTCATCGAATAGGCATCCTGTACCTTGGCTTTCACCTTGCCTTCCTTAAGGTCACCGCCGGCAACGCATTTGTTTATGGCGGCTGCGCTTCTGATGGCGCCTTTAAATCCGCGTACCTCATGAAGCAGTGGTTCGTATGGTTTCATGTTTGCTTTGAGGGCTTCGAGCGACATGGAAGCGGCTATCTCAGCCTGTTTCAGCCAGTTATTGGCGTCGACGAGCCAGATGGCGCTCATGGCGGTAAGCATGTTGGACCCGTTGATGGCTGCCAGTCCGTCGCGGGCATGCAGCCCCGGGATGGCTATCCCTGCTCTTTTCATGGCCTCACCACCTTCGAGGAGCTCACCCTTGTAATAAGCCTTGCCCTCACCCATTAGCAGAAGCGCTATCTGGGACATTGGGGCGAGGTCGCCGCAGGCGCCAACCGATCCTTTCTGGCAGGCGAAGGGGGTGACGCCCTTGTTGAGCATCTCCACATATGTCTCTGTGATCTCAAGCCGGCAACCTGAGTTACCGTGGGCATGGACATTGATTCTTCCCAGCATGGCGCCCCTGACGGTCTCGATGGAGGCAGGGTCACCTATGCCGGCAGCATGGTTGTAAACAAGATATTTCTGGAAATCCTTTATCTGGTCATCGTTGAGAACTATCTCCGAGAACTCACCGATACCGGTGTTGACACCGTACATGATCTCATGTGCCAGTATCTTTTTTTCAAGCATGGCGCGGCACCCGAGGATCCTCTTGCGGGCATCAGGGTGCAGTTCAACCTTCTGACCGTGACGGGCCACATTTACTACATCATTGATACTGAGAGCCGATCCGGTTATTATTAATGTATTCATTATTGCAGGTATTAAAATGGTTTGAAAGGAGGGTTAAAAAGAAAATAAATGGAATTGCAGATCGCGGCGGCGCCCGGGTTGGGCGCCGTGACACGGGGCATTTTAACACAACCCTGAGCGGTTGATTTTGATTTTATATTCCAGCGTCCAGCTGTGTGTCATGGTCTGTTATTACGGTACCAAAAGTAAAACAAAATTCTGACATGTTTCAGATATAAAGGCCGGGTGGTTATAACAGATCACCGGCCTTTTTTGTTTTGCCGGTGAACGGTTCGGTGGCACGGTTAAATATTCCGTGAACCTAGGCTATCACCATGCCGTAGTTAGTGATCGGGATATTATGCTTTTTCGGTTCGCGAAGACGGTTAACAAGCTGGCGGTGTGTCACCATGCATCCGCCGCACTGTATGACAAGGGCATAATCTTCTATCGGCCGGGGGATTGCATCCAGTCCTGCCACGTTGTCAAACTCCAGCTTTTTGCCGGTGAAATTTGTCAGCCAACGGGGTATCTTCACCCTGCCTATGTCATCACATGAAACATTGTGAGTGCATGATTCAAGAAGCAGTATCCGGTCACCGTCCTTCAGCTCACTATTTTCGGAGTGCCTTTCAGGTACTCTTCAAAATCGCCTTTCTGCCTGGCCAGCACGATGCTGAAGCTTGTAAGCGGTATATCCCTCGGAATAGAGGCATCAGCTTTGAGGAACGCCTGGCTGTCAGTTACCACCAGTTTAGGTTTTATGCCGGTATGGCGCAGGAAAGCATCAACCTCTCTCTCCTTGAGAACGATGGCGGTGCAGTCGTTGTCAAGAACGTCACGTATGACCTGTACCTGCGGAAGTATAAGCCTGCCTTCCGGGGCTTCAATATCGATGGGGGTTATCAGCATGACAATGTCTCCCTGGCTTACCAGGTCACCTATCAGACCCTGGCTTTTCATGGCTGAGGGAGGAAGTGTCTGTTTCAGTAGCTCTCAGGAGCTCAGTATTGTATTTATCCGGATGAAGAGCCGAATATTCGGTAATCTCCATGACCGGTTCGGTTTCTTACCAGTTGTCTGAACTTATCTGTGACAGGGGCAATATCACTTTTGTTGTGGACGAGGATGTACGGGATGATCAAGCCTGCTGAACTCTTCCGTGAGGTCAGCTTCGTATGTTCCGAACTCATTACCGGTAAGAACCAGGATAGCCAGATCAATAAGCTTGAGGGCTGCCATTGACTTCCCGATGCGCAGCTTGCCAAGGTCACCGCTGTCATCTATTCCTGCAGTATCGATGAAAATAACCGGACCGATACCGTGCAGTTCAATGCTCTTTTTTACCGGGTCAGTGGTTGTTCCGGCAATTTCTGACACAATGGCAATATCCTGCCCGGTAAGTGCATTTATCAGTGAGCTCTTGCCGACATTCCGGCGGCCGAATATACCTATGTGGGCTTTTGCTTCTCTTCCCTTTGCAGTCATGTGTATACTATTCTTCAAGATCCTTCAGGCGGTAACCACCCTGCACAAGATTCCCCGGTTTGAGTATCTCCTTCAGTTTCTCTTCCTTTAAGATACCCAAGCCTGGTATTGGCCTCAATCACAGAAAGGCCTGATTCCTTCATACAGGCAGCCATTTCTGCAGCTTTTTTATAGCCGATAAATGGCAGCAGAGCGGTTGTGATGAAGGACTTGAAAGCACTTTTGCCTCAGAGATGCCGGAGTCAATCTCCAGGCCGTGAAGGAGGTGTATTGCGGCAGTGTCGTCTGCTGATATCAGCAGCTTAAGGCTCTCAAGCATGGCATGGCCTATAACGGGCAGGTAAGCATTCAAGCTCCAGGCATCCCTGAGCGGACAGTCTGAGCTATAAGCTGATCATTACTGTAGACCCGGTGAGCACAGCTGATGACATATTCAGGTATCACCGGATTAACCTTTCCAGGCATGATTGAGCTGCCCGACCTGCTTCTTCGGGATGCTTAATGAATGCACTCCGTGTATATCTGAAGCAAGCAGACGGATATCGCTGACCATTTTTTCAAGATTGACTGCATGAGCCTTAAGCATGCCGTGAACCTCAACAAAAGGATCAAGATTACTGGTGGCCTCCGAGAGGTTCTCTCCCCGGGTTACGGGGAGACCGCTCAGCTGCTGGAGCCTGGCCACCACTTCAGTCACAAAGTATTTCGGAACAGTAACTGGATGTTCCGATGGCCGTTCCACCAAGGTTTACCACTTTAATTCGCTCAAGGCACTTGGAAACCCTCCACCAGTCACGCGACAGGGCATCACTGTAGCTGCTGAAAAGCCTGCCAAAGGTGGAAGGAACTGCTTCCTGCATCTGGGTATAGGCGATACGGAGTGTGTCTCTGTACTTCTTCTCAAGGTTCTCTGATGCCGCCCGCAGATCGTTGATCGAGTTTTCCAGTTTCAGCAGCAATTGCATTGTGGCTATACGCAGAGCAGTCGGAACAACATCGTTGGTCGACTGAAAAATATTGGCATCCTCAATGGGATCAATGACGGAATATTCGCCCGGCTTAAATCCCAGTTTCTGAAGTGCACGGTTAGCCAGTATCTCATTCATATTCATATTGATACTGGTACCGGCACCTCCTGAGAAAGCCGGTACTATAAAATGCTCAAAGTGATTGCCTTCCTCACATTCAACAGCACTTTCCACGAGGGCATCAAGGCAGTCACTTTCTGACCGTCCTTATGTGCATTTTGTCCAAATCATATTTCTGAGAAGCTTCTGAAAAGAACTCACCAGCTGCAAGGTAACATGACCTCTTGGTCAGAGCCATGGCTTTGTACCATTCAATGGGAAAAGGCGTTTTATCGGGGAAATTATCACGTGCCCTGACTGATTGAATGCCGTACAGAGCATTGTCATCCAGCTCCGTCTCTCCTATGAAGTCTTTTTCCCTTCGCATATCAGAGCAGTGAATTCTCTCCGGATTCGGGCGGAGTCAGTTTTCTTATTTCTGTTTCGGTGTTTATCTCCTGGCTTTTCTTTTGCAGCTCATCTATCGAGATGATCTTTGCCCGCTTTTCGGTCGGCGGGTTCAGCTTCTCTGATTTTTCAAATTCAATGACCTGCTTCTGAAGATCCTCCGGCAGGTCTTTCTGGCTCTTCAGCACAATATCAATGAATTCATTGGAGAAGTACTGATCGACCTGTATCCTTCGCTTGGCAGTATGGGCGAACTTGCCGATGATGCGGCAGATGCTGTCGCGGTCCCCGGGACTGAGTTTGTCGGCAAGATCATATTCCTCTATCTTTTTCAGGGACAGGATCACCGGCTCAAGTGAATCCCTTGTGATGACAAAGACATCGTAATCGCCCATTCTGTATGTAAGCTGTTTCAGTACCTGGATGGTGTTCGTAGGCACAACAAGGAAAATTGATTTCTTGACATTTTCCTGGCTTGCATACTTTTTCACGCTTTCCGTCTGGCTCTTTATGTAGAGCGGAAAGTTTGTAAGGTCATCATTGGCAGGGCTCTTGGCATCGAAAATGATATATTCGCCGCTGATTTCGATGGTGTTGTCAGGGTTACCCCTGAAAGGCACTGTTTCGACATAGTTCACATGGTTGGTGTCGCAGATCCTGATGACGGTGTTTTTAACATCAGTTTCGTGCTCTGACCATTGCCTCTTCATGTTCTCAAGTCGCTCGGCAGCTTCCCTGACTCTTTCGTCATTAAGCCTTTTGCGGTCAGCCTCAAGGCTCTCCTTTGTCTGGTTAAGTCGCGCTATATTTTCGTTGTAGTTTTTGACATTATCCTCCTTGGAGGCTTCGAATGCCGAATTCTTTTTTGTCAGCTCATTAATGGTTCCGGAGTGCTCCCTTATCCGGGCACTGAGCTCTTCGACCTGCGCATCCTTTCGGGCAGAGAGCAGTTCAATATCCCTTATCTTCTGATTAATACTATCGTTTCTGGTGGATATTTCGGTGATACGGTTCCTGAGTTTTTCAATGTTTTCCCTGTTGCTCTCCGTCTCTCTTGCCAGGGCTCTGAATTCCTCATAGGCATCGAAGCTGAGGTTCCTGATCTTCCTCCAGCGGAAGAGCCTCTGCCACCAGTTCAGATCTTTTATCTGCGCAAAAAAGAGATTGAGTTTTTCCATTGAGACAAAGTTAGCATTTCTGACGTTGCAGCGGATCTTAAATGTGCTTTTTCAGATCGCTTACAGATGCGACTGCAAATACATTATCAGGCGCAAATTTGGCTGCCGCATATGCCAGAGCCCCTGAGACGAGTATTTTCGTATCTCTGAAGGCAGTACTGATCCTTTTCAGGTAATCTTCAGGTCTTGTGTACGGCAGTCCCGTCAGTGAGCCCGGTGACCAGTATATCAGGGTGCCAGCGTTCAACGACATCAGCAAGAGCATTGAACGGCGTCGATTGTCCGAGGTAGAGCACCTCATGGCCCGATTTCCGGACGATGAAAGTATAAAACAACAATCCAAGATCATGCAGCTCATTCTCGGGGAGATACAGAAGGACCTTCTTATCGGAATTACTTACCATTGAGGGCAGGGAGTCGGTAGCGGCAATAAGTCTTTTTCTGAAAATATTTGACACAAAGTGTTCGGCGCCTATATCAATTGAGCCGGTATGCCACATTATGCCTACCCTCCTGAGAAATGGAAAAACAATATTTTCAAAAGTTTCTTCAAATCCCCTGATAATGATTGACCGGAGGAGGATATCATTAATGGCCTTCTCATTGAATTCAGACATGCTCACAATGAGGGCATCGATCTGCGTGCCGGAATCCGTTGAATCCTTAGTAAGCAGAGCGACCTTTTCAGCAATTTCAGGACCGGTGAGTTTGGCAATTTTTGAGATTTTGAGACCGTGACGGTTCAGGATGGCAGATGTTGATTATCCGTTTCAGGTCGTCATCATCGTACCATCTGCGGTTGGTATCGGTGCGGTGCGGCTTGATGATGCGGTACCGTCTCTCCCAGATTCTGATGGTTCCCACCATTATACCAGTCAGCTTTTCAAGGTCTGCTATTGTGTAACGGTCCATTATATTCAGTATTCCGAGGTTAAAAATAATCTTTTGTACTGATTTTCAGATTATTTATTGAACAAAAAGAAGCGACGCTCAGATTGAGCGTCGCTCCGGTGTCAGTTGATGATATATTGATGCCTTACGGCAGAAGAACTTTATTTATCACGTGTATAACTCCGTTTGATCCCTGCACATCGGTTGCCACTATCATAGAGTTGGTGTTGATGGCGGGAGAGGGGGTGAGTGTCACACTGATCGGGCCGTTGAGTGTTTCAACTGTACCTGCTGAAAGCTGGGTTGACCGTACATTGCCGCTGACGACATGGTATGTAAGTATTGGGATCAGCTGTGCTGCAGTAAGATCGGCGATGCCTGATATCCCGAGGGCGGCAAACAGTGACTCGAATGCTGCGTTCGTGGGAGCAAAGATAGTGAACGGGCCTGAACCGCTGAGTGTCTCAACGAGACCGGCTTTCACAACTGCCTGTACCAGTATGCTGAAGGAATCATTTGCCAGGGCCTGATCAACCACTGAAGGAGGAAGAAGCACTTTGTCAATGACATGTATGACACCGTTTTTAACGTCAACATCAGCCGTGGTTACAGTGGTGGTTTTGTTCAGCTTAACTCCGGATGATACATCTGCCTTAAGGCTGAGGTATGAGCCCTGTGCAGGACTTAAGGTACTATAGTAACCGGTCGTAATCATTGAAGACTTGGCCTCAGTGCCCAGGACGTGGTAAAGAAGGATAGGGGTGAGAGTCTCTTTGGAAAGATCGGCTATTCCGCTTATCCCGAGCTGTGAAAACAAAGCAGTGAAAGCAGCATTTGTCGGAGCAAATACGGTGAAATTACCTTCACCGTTAAGTACGTTCACAAGTTCTGCTTTGGTCAGTGCCTGTACGAGAATTGAAAAATTATCGTCCGAGAGAGCATATTCTGCTATGGTCATATCAGCAACAGGTGTCATTTGTTCTTCTTCTTCACAACCTGTTAATATAAAGATCCCCATCAGGGCGATCAGTCCGAATGTAAGGGTTTGCTTTTTCATGATGTTTACGTTTTAATTGGTTATCGATTTTGATAATAAAACATCATTGCTTCTCATTATGTTCAATTAAAATAATATAAAAGTATACAAAATAAGGGATATAATGAACTAAATTAGAGTTATAATAATATATAAAAAATTATAAATCAATATGTTAATAATTATATGTTAAAATATGTTAAATGTACATAATAATAACATAATAAGTGAACAAAAAAATTCTAAATACGAGTTAAATTCTGCTATCTGAGTCTTTTCAGGGGGACGAAAAAGACATGCTCCAGCCGCTGTTCGGTAATCATGCCTTTCTTCTTCGTGAGCAGGATGAGCTCCTGCACTGTTGCCGGATTACCAACAGGCATGACAAGCCTTCCGCCATCGGCGAGCTGGTCCTTAAGGGGCTGGGGTATATGATCCGCTGCTGCAGTAACGATTATTATATCAAACGGACCATGTTCCGGCCAGCCCTTATATCCGTCGCCGTATTTTGTCAACGATATTCTGATATCCGAGTATCTTCAGTCTTGCGGCTGCTTCTTTAGCCAGCTCAGGTACAATCTCAATTGTATAAACAGTATCAACGATTTCGGCCAGGACCGCTGCCTGGTATCCTGATCCGGTTCCTATCTCAAGGGCTATTTTACCTTTGGCAGGCCGCGTGAGTTCAGTCATGTAGGCGACAACGAATGGTTGTGAGATAGTCTGGCTATATCCAATAGGCAGGGGCCTGTCGCTGTAAGCCTCACTGGCATATGATGCCGGTACAAAGAGGTGTCGCGGTACTTTTCTCATTGCCCTTAAGGTCGCTTCATCACTTATGCCACGGGCAATGATTTGATCCTCAACCATACGATTGCGAGCAGATTCGTACAAATCCTTTTTCTGACCGAAAAGCATGGCAGGAGTCATTATCAGTATGATTATTAATATTCTCATAGATCTGAAGAGTATGTTCAGAATATGAATGTATATGTATACTTCAGCAACAACGTTCTGCCTGATGAGAACGGCAACCTGGGAGTTTCCCTTTCCAGATCTGAATTAATCCCCTCATCATAGACGATATAAAAGTCGTTGCCTTCACGCGGGTTATATCTGAACCTGAAATTTGTTACAACCTTATCTATTGCAGTATTATACTGAATATAAGCCGACAGGGAGGTTTTTGTAGTCATTGTCAGCAATCCTCTGATCCCAACTATATGGTTAATAAAACCAGGGTTTGAAGAGAGATTAACATAATCGAAATAATAAGAAAGCCCAAGGTCGAATCCAGCGCCAATACTCAGTTTCGGAAGTGCGCAGAAAGAAATTTTCCATCCGTCGTAAAAGGTACCGGCATCAGCAGTTAACTCGTAAGATAGAGCATTAGCTCCCGATGAGCTGTATGAGGCACTGAGATAAGCAAATGAATATCTTCCTGGCAGAACTGAAGCCTGGTCATTACCAAGCATAAGGGTATCGGCAATATCTTCAAGAAACCAGTTGGCTGCAATGTTTCCGAAGAATCCTTTCTTTGCCTCGAATTGCCATTTCAATATTCCATTAGTAGTTTCATGCAAGCCGGTTAAAGTATTCCAGAAATCGTACGCCGTCAGCGAGACCGAATGATACCTGAGAAAAGTCTCTCTTTGCGGCAGCCACCCATATTGTAAAATTGCTCTTACTCCCTGGTAATTGTCTTTTGTCTCAAATCCAACTCCGGGATTATAACTTTTTCCTGACCATGTATAAACAAAATCATAACCTAAGCCTGTGATCTTTCTCCGCTGCCATTCAAACAAGAACCTGGAAGGTGCGAAATCGAAGATTTTATTAACGGAATCCCGTTCAAAAGTCTGAGCCCATTTGACAGTCAGAAATTCGTCGCCAACAACCCTGAACTGTCCGTCCAGTCCGTAAGCAACATTATAATTACCGTTCATGCCGAGCCTGCTTGTAAACATTCCGCCGACATAGGAATTCGGGTTGAAGACGCTTCGTTTTGTTCTGAAGATCCCGAAGTTTTCTGACGGATTCTCTTCAAAAGGAGCTGTCTGCATATCGAGGATGCCAATGTCCCATTTATTAATTCTTCCTGTCATTCTGACACCGCCGTAAATCCTTACGGGATTGCCGTCATAGAGGCCTATTTTGCGGCTGTAGAATAGGTTGTTACCACCAAGAAAGGAAAAATCAAAAACGTCAGCCTTTTCCTGGAAGAAGACTCTCTTTTCCGGAAAGTACAGTGAATATCTTGTAAGGTTAATTTTCTGATCGTCTGCTTCGACCTGCGCAAAATCTGTGTTGACAGTAAGATCAACAGTCAGGTTGTTTGTTATGCTGTACTTTGCATCGAAACCGGCATCGAATTTAAATTTCGAAGTCATCTCATAATCTGTTTCGGCATCATTAAGCTCATTGACCTGGCCTATACCGCCGGTGACGTAGGGAGTAAGATAAACAGGTTTTTCCGGCTTCAGTCCTGTGAATTCCACCACTGAGCTCATTGATGGCTTCCAGATGGCGTTTGCAACATCCGGAGAAATCGCCGGAAAACTTATCCACTCAGATTTTACGGGGCGGTAATTAACAACAGTTATCCCCATACTGGTTTTGTTTTCCTTAACCTGGAACCTGAGGCTTGAAAACGGAATTCTGATCTCGGCTGACCATCCATGGTCATTAATTCCGGACATTGCATCCCAGAAGGTGTTCCAGCTGAAACTCATATCAGCATTTTGATCCACTATATCATTCTGAATAGTTCCTTCAGTCCGCACACCATTGGGGTTGGTCCAGAACATTACTGAATTCTGCCTGTCATTGAAAGTATCAATAAGCACACCAAACCAGTCGCAATTACCGACGTTGTAATCCCGTTTCTTGCTGAAAGCCCTTAAATCATCAGGATTTTTATAATCAAATACACCGGAGACATATAAATACTCATCGTCATATGCGATCTTAATCACGGACATTTCCGTAGGCTCATTTCCAAACACAGGAATATACATAACCATCGGCAAGGCCGGAATTGTCTGCCAGGCATCTTCATCCGGCACACCGTCGAAATTAATTGCACCTGACAATCTTGGTACGGCCATCGGATCCTGAGACCAAAGGTTCAGCGATATCAGCAAAAGAAAACAAGGTAGGAGTATATGCAGGCAGTCTGAACCTTTTCTGGAGATTTTCTTCATTGGCTTTACCACACGGGCATGGGCAGTTCTGGCAGTCAGATTCTTGGTTTGAAATTGAAGGAGAGTAAATTTAAATTAAAATGAAACAGCAGTCAAGTTTTTTTAAAATCAAAGTTACCTTAACCCTTTTCTCCATGCCCTATGCTCCATGCTCTGTGCTATTTAGTATATTCACATCATGAAGAAACTGGTAATACTTACAGGCGCCGGGATGAGCGCCGAGAGCGGCATTAAAACATTCCGCGACAGTGGCGGGCTGTGGGAGGAGTACAAGGTGGAGGAGGTGGCATCCATTGAGGCGTGGTACCGAAACCCCGATATGGTACAGCGATTTTACAACGAGCGCCGCCGGCAGCTGGAGAGTGCTGTGCCAAACCCCGGACATGCGGGACTGGTTCAGCTGGAAAGCGATTTTGATGTGCACATTATAACCCAGAATGTCGATAACCTTCACGAAAGGGCAGGGAGCACGAAGATACTCCACCTTCACGGGATGCTGACACAGGCCCGCAGCAGCAGTAATCACGACCAAATAATTGACATTGGTTACCGCGATATCCTGCCGGGGGAAAAAGCTGCCGACGGATCTCCGCTCAGACCAAACATTGTATGGTTCGGCGAGGCTGTCCCGGCCATGGAAGAAGCTGCTGATATTGCTTCATATGCAGATATTTTCGCAGTTATTGGATCATCCCTTAATGTATATCCTGCCGCGGGACTTATCCACTATGTTCCGTTGCTGACACCGGTATTCCTGATTGACCCGAAGCCGGTGCAGGTTCCTTCTGCTCATGAGGTTCAGGTCATCATGGAAGGAGCATCGAAAGGAGTGGCGATTCTGGTTGAAAGGTGTAGAGAGTTGATAGGTTGATGGGTTGATGGGAGGGTTGAAAAGTTGAAGGGCTGAGGAAGTTTAAGAGTTAGATTTGTGTTTCTGAGGCACTGAGGTTAATAATCCTGTCACGGATGTTGGTCATTTTATCTAGCCGGTCCATCGAGAGAGTTTTCTGTTTAAGGTCGATGAACTCGAACAACAGCAGCGCCTTTTCCGAATACTCAAGACAACCATGCGGGTTACCCTGCGCAAAGGCAAGCTCAGCCTCAGCGTTGAACAGCTCTGCCAATATCTCAAGATGACCGTTTGTGTAGTTATGCTCATCAAGAAGCTTATGTGTCAGATCCTCTTTGGGTATTGACCTGAAGAAGGCGGCATCCTCCTTAAGCATATCATAATAAATACGTTCAAGATTTTCAGTGGCCTGCTGAAACTCCCCTTTCCTTGCTAGCCCTAAAACGGCCGCGATCAGATCACCCAGCATCTCGATCATGCGGAGGATGTAGTCTTTCTGGTACATGGTATAAAGATAGTTGAATGGTTGAATGGTTGAGAGAGTTGAGGGGTTGTGAAAGTTGATGGGTTGATAGGTTGAGGGAGTTGAAGGGTTCTGTAAAACACGATCCGGGGGATGGAAATTTCCGGTCATTTTGATTAGCTTGCAGCTCTTAAAAAATAAGTACGCAATGAAAAGAATCCTTCTTCCCGTTTTCATGTTTTTAATCGCAGCCGGAGTATCAGCACAGCACAACAAGGTTGTTGACCGCATCATTGAGTTAGGTCAGACTGATAACCGCACAATGCAGCATCTTGATGTAATCACAAACCGTTTCGGCGGAAGGCTGGTTGGGTCCGATGCCTACGACAATGCCGCTGAGTGGTGTGCATCAGAGTTTAAAAAATGGGGCATGGAAGTGATTATGGATGAAGCCGGAACTGTTCCTGTAGGTTTCAATCGCGGTCCATGGTTCGGAAGGATGCTTTCAGACAACGGAATGATACTGCATTTTGCCACCCCGTCATATACATCCGGTACCAAAGGTGTGCAACGGGGTCCTGTGCTGATCGAGCCAAAAAGCAAGGAGGAGTTTAACAAAATGAAGGGAGCGCTTAAGGGTGCCTGGGTACTGATAGGAGGTAAAAGCAACGGATGGCCCATCGACAGGTCTCTCAAGGCTGATTCCGCCAGGGTAAGAATCATTGCAGAGAATGACTCCATCTCAAAACTGAACCGCGAAATCATGAGAGAAAACTATACCAATCGTGATAAACCCCCGAAAGAGCTGATCCCCTGAATGAAGAACCTGCGCTCTTTTACCGCGAGATGCGCGATGCAGGTATACTGGGTATCATTCAAAAAGCCTCCGTGCCAATTACGGCTCTCTATGACCGCAAGAACCTTGACAGCATGACTTTTGAAACTCTGCCGACAGTATGTGATATCAAGCTCGATGAGAACCAGTATGCAGTCATTGAGGAGATGGCAAAGGAGAGACAGTATTTTCTGCTGGAGTTTGACATTCGCAATCACTTTAAACCGGGCCCTGTCAAATATCACAATGTCATAGGAGTTATCCGCGGCACCAGGTACCCTGATGAATATGTGATGATGGGCGGCCACCTCGATGCCTTTGATGTAGCCACAGGCGGCGTTGATGACGGCTCAGGAGCCACGCCAATGATGGAGGCGGCACGACTGATAATGGCGGCGGGAGGGAAGCCTGAACGTACAATTATGGTATGCTTATGGGCCGGCGAAGAGTTTGGGCTTATCGGATCAAAGCATTGGGTGGAGAGTAATATGGAAAAGTTGCCGGGGATCTCAGACTATGTCAATCGTGACGGAGGACCCACTCCAATCACAGGAATCACTGTTCCCGAAGCTATGTATGATGATTTTGAAAAGGTGTGCAAGCCACTCAACAGTATTAATCCCGATTTCCCCTTCACTCTGAAGAAAAGAACAGAGCCGGCACGACCAAAGACCAGTTAATGCCGGAGGATCAGATCACGCCTATTTCGCAAAGAATGGTGTTCCTGCCCTGCGGTTTGACGAACCTGACATCAAGGGGTACAACTTCGATTACGGTGAAATCTGGCATTCAGAACGTGATACCTATGACAAAAGCATCACTGAATACCAGGAACATGCCGCAGTTGTCACCGCCGTGATAGTTTACGGACTGGCAAACCTTGATCATCTGCTCTCGCGGGAAGGCCTTTACGCTGAAGAAGAGCCTGCAAAAAAGTAGGCTTATAAGAATAATTTGCAGCACATGAACAAACAACCGGCAATTGTTATTTCTGCTCTTTTTGGTATAGCGATATCACTTAACGGGCAGATAGATCCGCAACACGTTCAGGACCAGGATCAGATGACATGGGATGATTACCGGCCAATCCCGGGCATCAGCTGGGCAGACTCTGTAAAGCCTGACCGTGACTTCCGTATGGCACTGGTGGCTGTGGATTTTTCCGATCAGCCGTTTGTGATGACCCTTCCCAAAAAGTCAGATCTCTTTGGCAACCCGCAGATTGATCCCGTGAAACGTGATGATATTCCTCAGTTCTATGCTGATTTCTGGCTGAAACCGTCAGCCGTCAACCACGGACAAACAATCAATGGCTACTGGATGGAACAGTCGCGCGGCAAGTTCGGCATTACAGTTCTTGAAGCCTTCGGACCTTACAGGATGCCAAAACCTCTCTGGAAATACGGGCTCAGTGAATGGGGGCAAAACGATGCAACACCTGACGGAGACAGTGCCAGTTACTGGATGGAACCTGATATTGACTCACTCTGGGAAGCAGCGGAAGGAAACCTGAAAGAGAACTTATGATGCCGTCCTCCGGATTTATGCCGGTTATGATGAAACAGGCGTCTGGCAGGAGTTTGGCGAGATGAAATTCAACAGCAGGGAAGAGATTCCTGCAGAATGGGGTAACCCGAACACTGATCTGCCGCGCTGGGTACCTACACGCTATGTTCCCTGGACCTCCTGGAAGGCCGGACAGATGCAATGGGGCCTCTCATCAATCAAACAGGGCGAGAACTCGGGTACGATCACTCATGAGCTCGGGCATTATGCTTTTGACATCGGCGATAATAACAACAATCCTTATAAAACACCTTACCGTCGTGTGGGGTCAGGTCCGTGGGATATGATGGACCGTGGCTGCTTCAATGGCCCGGGAGGCCCACACATGCGCTGGGTGGTTCCGGCTGCTGCGGGTGCAGGCATGCCGGCAGGACTAATGCTCAGGAACCGCATGATCAACGGTTTTATTACAGACAAGGATGTGCTGACGGTCAGCCGGGAAACACTGGCTGCATCAGCTCCGGTGATAGCACGTATAACAGCGCGTGCTGTGGCGCCCCTGGCGGGAGAATATGCCGGGATGATAGTGCGCCTTGATGGCGCAGAACCGCATGACCGCACCCCGGCGGATGACCCGGCAACAAATCCGCTCTCTCCGGGAACTCCCAGGTTCGATTATTATTCCCTGGAAGTGGTTCAGAGGATCGGTTATGATTTATTCTGTCCTGACAACGGGGTGTTACTTGCATTGAACACCGACGGTGAAGGACGTAACGGAGGTCCAAATCAGTTCAACTGTTTCAACTGGGTCATCGATGCCCACCCTGAGGATATAAACATGGTGGATTATGTTAAACCGAACGGGGAAAAGGTTATGCGTACCATCGCAGATTACCGCCAGCTGAATGACGCACTCTTTCATGCCGGACTCAACTCCGGGAGTGAGTTCGAATATGTTGATAATCCTAACCGGCTCCATTTCTACATAATTGACTTGCATAAAAATGAGCAAGGGATCCTCTCTTATACGGCAGGGGTAAGATCGCTTGATTCTAATGTCACGGGCGGAATGTTTGCAGTAGCTGCGCCGCCCCGGTACAAAATGAAAGAGAATAACGGAACTATTCTGTTTACAATAAAAGGTGATGATATCTACCGGCTGAAAGCAGAGGTTGACGGAGCAGGGTGGAAGGCTGAACTACAGAATGAGCTTGCAGCTTCTGCTGACGGCAGCGAGATAACAATACCGCTCTATCTGAGCAGGCAGGATGGGTGCAGTAAAAAGGCCACTGTAACTCTGCGGGTAACATCAGAAAGCGATGAGGATCTTTTCTCCGAGATAAAGGTTCCGGTAAAGCGCTGATGACAATTGTCACCGTCTGCCGGTCAGGACTGATGAGCTTCCACGGTTCTCATTTGGTAGCATCAGACACTCAAAGTTCCTGACCTTATGTCTCTTTCCTGCTCTGGCAGAAATGTTATAGTGAAATGATTTCAGCCCTTAAGCTTAAGGTGTCAATCTGGAGGAGGCGACCGGATAGGATATCACCTGCGCCTGTGATGATCTTGATCACTTCGCATGCCTGCACGGAGCCTATGATGCCGGGCAGAACCCCTATGACTCCTGGCGGGTCGGTTTTGTTGTCGCCTGACAGGTGCATCTCTTCGGGGAAGAGGTCCCGGTATGACGGTCCGCCCTTATAATTGAACACCGAAGCCTGTCCCATGAACTGATAAACAGCTCCGTAGACCATAGGGATACCTGCCTGGCGAGTGGCATCGCTGAGCAGGTAACGTGTTGCGAAGTTGTCGCTGCAATCTACAGCTATGTCATAGCCGGCCAGAATATCCGGTGCGTTTTCCACAGTAAGTCTTACCGGGTATGATATTACTCTGATAAGGGGATTAAGAAGGGAGATCCTTTCGGCGGCTGCCTCTGCCTTCACCCTCCCTATGTCTCCGGTGACGTAAAGTACCTGCCTCTGCAGATTGCTTATGTTTACTGTGTCAGAATCAACGATACCTATTGTACCCACCCCTGCTGCAGCCAGGTACATCAGTACCGGCGACCCCAGTCCGCCGGCACCGGTAACCATCACCCGAGCCTGCTTAAGCTTTTCCTGTCCTGCCTCACCCACGGCAGGAATGATAAGCTGCCGCTGATAGCGGTCGAGATCATCTTTTGTCAAGAGCGGTCATTTTTTCTCCTGAATACAACTGCTAACTTAAAAAAATTAAACGGAATATGACTTAAAAATGCTTCGCAGAGACTGATCCGGTGCCAATGGGTAATAAACGGTACAATTTTTGTGCATTTTTGCTGTCATTCATATAGACCGAATTATGAAAAATACTATGTTCAGCCTGACAATCATATTGATTGCAGGTATATCCGGATCAATGGTATCATGTGAGAAAACAAAAGACAACACCCCGGGTGACCCGGTGCCGATAGAACTGTCTCTCAAGCAAAAGGAGGTAGTTGCCTCGGCCAACAAATTTGCCTTTGATCTTTTTGTACCGATACTTTCCGGGGAAGATGGAGCAGGGAATCTCATGATCTCACCGTTTAGTATTACCAGCGCGCTTTCAATGACCCTCAACGGAGCGGCAGGCGAGACGTTTGACGCAATGAATTCCGGTCTCCGCTATGACGGCCAGACAATTGAGGAGATCAATGATACATACCTGAAGCTGATTGAAGAAATGATCCCTGTCGACGAAAGGGTCATAATGGAAATAGCCAACTCAGCATGGGTGGAAGAAAAGTTCACCCCGAAGCAGGCTTTCATGGATGCTCTTGTTAAGTGGTACCTGGCCGAGGTAAAAAAGATAGATGTTACAGACCCGGGAGCAGTCGACCAGGTAAATGCCTGGATCGAGGACAAGACACATGACAAGATACAGGACATGGTCACATCACTGCCAGATAACCTTGCCATGCTTCTTGTCAATGCAGTCTATTTCAAAGGCAAATGGAAGCAACCAATTTGACAAGGATGACACACATGACAGATCATTTTACGTAACTCCGGGTGCACCTGTTGATGTCCCGATGATGTATCAGAAAGAGAATTTTGCAATAGCCGGCACTGAAAATGCAACGCTCGTTGAGCTGCCTTACGGACAGGGCAACTATTCAATGGTGGTTATGCTGCCTGATGAGGGTGTATCGACTGAAGCTGCTGCCCTGACCCTCACGCCTGAAAACTGGGCAGTGTGGATGGAGAGTCTCTCAGCTGGCACAAGAGAGGTTGAGATTTACCTGCCCAGGTTCAAGTATGAGTACAAGCGTAACCTGAATGATGATCTTGCCAGCCTCGGTATGGGCATCGCTTTTGATCCGGATAATGCAGACTTTAGTAACATAAGTGATCTTCAGCTATATATCACCGATGTTCTGCATCAGACCTTCATTGAGACAAATGAGGAGGGCACTGAAGCCGCCGCCGCTACTGTGGTAATTATTGGCACCACCTCAATGCCGCCTCCGACACCTGTCATTAATGTAGACCGTCCTTTCCTTTATTTCATAAGGGAAACGTCAACAGGTACGATTGTGTTTATGGGGCAGGTGGTGGATCCGAGATAATTGTTATTTACTTCCCTTGTATTCCTTCAGGAGTGACTGGAAGACTTCTTTAACAGAATAGATCTTTGTTGACCTGAATGCATTTGCACCGGCAAAAGCAAAGCCATGTTCGAAATTTCCCTTTAAAGCGTTCATCAGAGCAATGATGATACAGTAAGGACTTTTTGAAATGTCACAGGTCTTAATGCACTTGAACGGACATTTCGCAGGTTGTTTCTTCCCGGCCTTTACCTTTTCTATAAAATTGCTTAGGATTGCACGCCCAGGCATTCCTACAGGGCTCTTAATAATCTCAATGTCTTTTTCCTCTGCATCTATATAGGTCTGCTTGAAGGCGGCGGATGCATCACATTCATTGGTTGTGACAAACCTTGTTCCCATCTGCACACCTGACGCCCCCAGCTCCATGATATCATGGATGTCTTGCCCGGTATAAATGCCGCCTGCGGCAATGAGGGGGATCTTCTGATTGTACTTGTCTTCAAATGTCTTTAACTCAGCCACAATATCCGGTACGAGCATCTCGAGTGTGAAGTTGTTGTCAGCTATTTGTTCCTCCTTAAAGCCGAGGTGACCCCCGGCCTTTGGACCTTCAACAATAACAGCATCGGGCAGGTAGTCGTAGTTTGACTTCCACTTCTCGCAAATTATTTTCGCAGCCCTGGCAGATGAGACGATGGGGACGAGTTTTGTAGTGCTGTCCTTTTTCAGGAACGAGGGCATATCGAGAGGCAGTCCCGCCCCGGCGATCAGAATGTCGATTTTTTCCGCAATGGCTGTCTTTACCATGTCGGCAAAATTTGTCATGGCCACCATCACATTGACACCAATAATGCCTTTGGTCTTTTCTCTCGCCCTTCTGATCTCCTCCTTTAGCCCCTCCATACTTGCTTCCAGAAAATTCCCTGAAAGATCCTTGTACAGCAGGCCGAGACCTGCACTTGAAATGACTCCTACGCCGCCTTCATTGGCAACAGCAGCAGCCAGTCCCGACAGTGAAATACCCACACCCATACCACCCTGTATGACCGGAATAGCAATCACCAGGTTCCCGATTTTCAATGATTTCACGTTATAATTTATTGATTAGGCGCCTAATGTATTGTTTAAATGTTACAGTCAGCGGTTATACCGATAATTATCATAAGATTATGATGCTGATATAACTTATTTTAACCTTATGAATGAATATCCGGCTGTTTAAGTTACTTTACACCTATGAATCTGACCTATATCGATTTACTTGTGAGCGCTGTGCTGGCCACAATCATGTTTGGCGTGGGGCTTTCAATAAACCTGAAGGATCTCAGAAACATTCTGCACTCACCGAAGCCTTTCTGGCTGGGTCTCTTTGCCCAGATGATCCTTCTCCCGGTCATTGCATTCGCGGTAATTTATTTTACTGACATGCCGCCGGCATTAAAGGTCGGGTTTATCATCCTCGCCGCCTGCCCGGGAGGTACAACATCAGGATTTATCACGGTTCTTTACAGGGGTAATGTAGCGCTTTCGGTTACACTCACAACCATTAACAGCATACTTACACTGTTCACCATACCCTTGCTTGTCAATTTTGCACTTACGATTTATCTGGGCAGACACTCACCTTTTAATCTTCCGTTCCTGGAAACATTCCTGCAGATCTTTTTTGTGACATTACTGCCGGCGGCAACGGGAGTTTTTATTAAGGTACAGATACGATCGTCTGGCAGACAAAATCCAGAAGCCGGTAAAAACAGCCATGATAATTTTATTTGCAGGAGTGTACTCACTCATCGCCTTTGCCGACGAATCAAAAGGAGGCTCAGGTATCAGGCTGGCGGAAGCCATAGAGATATTTCCCTATGCACTGTTGATCAATCTCCTTGGATTCATTGCAGGACTGGGGATGGGAGTGATTGGAAAGACAGGTTTGCGGTCGTCATTCACCATGGGCATTGAGGTAGCATTGCAGAACACAACGCTGGCTCTTCTTGTTGCCGGAACAATACTGCAGAGCAATGAGATGGTAAAACCTGCGCTGGTCTATGCCCTCTTCTCATTCTGGACCGCGCTGATTTATGGGATTGTTGTCAAGAAGTTCAATAAAGCGAAGTTGTTCGGCGAGTTCAGGTGAGGGCTGAGTAGCGGGCCTGCGACTCTTTGAGTAGTTCAATCCCATCAAGTCAAACCGCTCCATCAACCCCTGGAGCCTGGTATTGAAATTCTCCCAGTTTCTGCTCTCCGGTACTGACCACAGCACTTCCGACAAGGCAGTCAGGCGGGGCAGGATCATGTACTCCGCCGTTTTGCCATCATGCACCATTTCGGTCCACAGACAGGCCTGTGCACCGATGATATGTTTCGCCTCATCCCCGGTCAACCCTTCCGGTACAGGCTCAAACAGGTAGACTTTTTCCAGGTTTATTAATGCCTCTGTAGGCGAGGGGCTCAGTCGCGGGGTCAGCCTGGTAAAGGTTGAAATAGGTATGTGAAATAGGTGTCATCACAACATCATGCCCCGCCTTAGCTGCTTCAATGCCTCCCTCGAACCCGCGCCATGACATCACTGCAGCGCCAGGGGCGATCCCACCCTCGAGGATCTCATCCCAGCCTATCAGGTGCCTGCCTTTTGAGCTTAAGAATCTCTCAATGCGCTTAACGAAGTAACTCTGCAGCTCAGCTTCGTCTTTCAGTCCTTCCTGCCTTATCCGTGCCTGGCAGTCGGGACACTTTCTCCATTCAGTCTTGTCGGCTTCATCGCCGCCGATATGAATGTAAGGTGACGGGAAGAGCTCCATCACTTCTGTCAGGATATCTTCAATAAATGTAAAAGTCTCCTCTTTCCCCGCACAGTAAATATCAGTGATAGGCCATACGGATCCGGGGGGTACTGTGAATGGCCCTCCGGTACATGAATATTCCGGGTAGGCGGCCAATGCCGATCCCACATGTGCAGGCATCTCTATCTCAGGCACAACATTTATATGACGCTTAGCAGCATAGGCAACGACTTCCTTTATCTCCTCCTGAGTATAAAAGCCACCGTATGTGGTTTTATCTCCTGGTTGCTGCGGCAGGCGGGAGTCCCATGGCATCTCCTCACGGTCAACACGCCAGGCGCCCACCTCAGTCAGGCGGGGATATTTTTTTATTTCAATCCGCCATCCCTGGTCATCAACAAGGTGCCAGTGAAAGACATTCATCTTGTGCATGGCGAGGATATCAATGTATCTCTTTATAAAATCGACATCAAAAAAGTGCCGGCTGACATCGAGGTGCATGCCTCTCCATGCAAACCTCGGGTAATCTGTCACTGACACGCAGGGCATTGTCCATTTCATACCGCTGACCACAGTGTCGCTTTCTACCTTCGCAGGAAGCAATTGCCTGATTGTCTGCATCCCCCGCGACAGACCAGCAGGAGTACATCCGGTAAGTCTGACTTTCCTTTTCTCCACAGTCAGAAGATATCCCTCCGGGTTCATGTCAATCGCCGTGTCGATGACAAGATTGATGGCGCCGTCATTGCCTTCCTTTGTCTCAAGCACATAACCGGTTGCCGGACGTAACATTTCTGCGAGAATTTCGGCCTCGTTTCTGGCCCATTCTCCCCCGGAGTATTGTATTTCAGCTGAAGGGCGCAGGGTGAAGCTCCCTTTTCCTGATTCCATTTTTACCGGTTGCGGGATGATTGAAGGCTGAATAATCTGCCGGTCACTGCATGAGTGGAAGAAAACGCTCAATGCCAGAATGGAAAGAATTGGATTTATCTTCATAGATCTTAAATTGGTATTCCTTGTTCTTAAAATCAAGCCTAATGGTGTGGAGGCTCAATTAATCACCTCAATATCAAATATTTCGTGTCTGTCAAACTGCAGCCAGTATTTTATTGAATTCTGCCTGACAAGCTCCCAGTAAATGTCAGAGTCAAGACCGTTGACGAAGTTGATCTCTTTCAGTTCGGAAGAGACCTTCTCTGCAAGTTCTTTTTTCAGGGTGATGCGGATTGTTTTGCCCTTGTGTGTAAAATCAGCTGCGGGGAAGAAAGGTGTTTCAGTGCTGACAGCAAGCAGTCCGTGGCCGGGTGTGGCTCCGGTACTTACCTGAACGCCATCGTTCATGCAGCTGAGGGGCGGGACACTGCCGGCATGGGAGGTCACGCTCATCTCATCAACGCCGGTGCAGAAATACTCACGTGCACGGATACCCATCTTGACACCTATGATGGCAAAGACACCGAGGTGCCTGTGAAGCTCATTGGCAATAACTCCTGAAACCCACTCGTCTTCACCGTATTTATTGCGTATCTCTTCCACGGACGTTTGCAGGTCAGACATATAGAAGGATGTGTCCTGCGGGATAGTTTTAATTACCTGCATCTTCCTGACTGTCTCTCCTTTAAGGATCGTAACGGCTGCCCGTCTCAATGCAGTGATGTCAGCCGGGTACCAGTAACTGTTTTTACCGTCCGCCGGTGAAGCGGTGAACAATGAAGGAAAGTGCAGCAGTAACGGCACCATATCATCATAGGCAGTGAAGACAAATGAGTGTGCATTCCTGGCTTTGATAAGACCGTACACTGTTTGGGCATACGGTGTTTTTATCTCACTGATTTCACCGAGAAGAGCATCATCATAAAATGCTTCACCTCCTCTGCCTGTAACGCTCACGGGCAGTGGGCCCATTAAGCACTTCTTCAACAGCTTCGGGAGCTGCCTTGAAGTTATACCCCTCTTCACCGGGGAGGCCCTCATTGCTCCAGATTATCCGTTTTACCCTGGTTGTGAACGACGGAATTCTCTCCATTGCTTCTGCTGCCGTTTTCAGCGACCCCAGGGCAATAAACGTCACCGGTGATGTCTCTCTGTTAAGGCACTCTTCGATGAGACTTATAGCTTCTGCGCCGTATGCCATGGGAAGTCCCTCATGCCAAAGGCTGTCGAGCATGGTCCTGACAATTTTGTATGCCTCGGGTGATTTATGAAATCCGTCAGACACTGTGATTGCAAGTATCCTTACATCGGGTGAGGCCAGCAGCAGGCAAATCGCTTTCCGGTCATCAACCCCTCCGTCGGTGTCAATGATGACATAATGCCTTGGTTTCCAGGGATGTGCGGAAAGGGATGCAAGTATAAAAAAAAGTATAAAAGCAAATGTTGCTCTTTTCATCTGATCCGTTTTTCCAAATGTAATAATTAAACTGTTTCCGGAGACTGAAAGGCATATTACATGCCGCAATCCGACCTGAAGAGAGGTTTCATCAATCTTTTTTTATTATCTTGACCACACAAATTTTTAATATGTGAAGAAAAGGGTTTGGTTGTGGTTTATTGCCGGTCTGGCTGCCGGTGCAATTATTTTACTTGGTATGGGGAAGGCAGTGAAAGCCACATCAACAAATGATTACTGTGCGTCATGTCACGTTCACCCTCAGGCCACAGCAAGCTGGAAGCAGGGGGTTCACTATGCCACGAAGTCAGGCTACAGGGTCTCTTGTACCGAATGCCACCTTCCGCCAAAAGGTGAGGGTTATCTTATTGAAAAAGCGAAGACGGGTTCACGCGATTTATGGAGCCACTGGACTAAAGACTCAACGGAGTTCGACTGGGAAGCCGCCTCGACACTCGAGAGGGCTTCGAAACACGTTTATAATTCAACATGTTTAAAATGCCATGAGAACCTTTTCCCGGCTGCCCTGACGCGTGAGGGGTCGGATGCCCATCTCTATTACAAGCAGATGGCAGAAAAAGGAGAAGATATGCAGTGTATCAGCTGTCATCTGAATGCGGGTCACTACATCAAGGATTACGTGCACGGCAGCAATAAGGGTTTCGGCCTGGCGCAAAAGCTGGCAGATACAATTTATACCCTTCCCGCCACCGTCACCTCATTTGCTGATTTTACAGAACAGGTGCCCGGGTCGGGTGTGACATTCCGCATGATCGCCCTGCCCGGAGGTGCCTTTACCATGGGAAGTCCTGAGAGCGAACCGTTACGTAACCCTGATGAGGTACAGCACAAGGTCACCATAGACTCATTTTTCATCGCCGAAGTTGAAGTGACATGGGATGAGTACATGGAGTTCTACAGGCAGACAGCAGCTGAAGGGAGGTCGACGGATACTGAGGGATCGCGTCTTAAGAAGGAGGATGTTGATGCCGTCACCGGGGCCACTCCGCCGTACGGCAAGCCTGACCAGAACTGGGGAATGGGACAGAGACCGGCTATATCGATGAGCTATCATGCAGCTGAAACATATTGCCGGTGGCTCAGCCAGGTGACTGGCCGAAAATACCGTCTTCCCACAGAAGCCGAGTGGGAGTATGCATGCAGGGCAGGTACAGAGACTCCATATTTCTTTGAAGGTGACCCCTCGAGGTTCGAGAAAAAGGGTTTATTTGGAAGTAAAGCCGATACTGCAGTCATAAGCACTTATGTCATCTACAGGGGCAACAGCCAGTCAAGGACACAGGAGCCGGAAGCCGTGCAAGCCAATCCGTGGGGACTGAAAAATATGAGTGGCAATGTTGCTGAGTTCTGCTCTGACATTTATGAGGGAACGACGGAACATGTCATCAGGGGAGGGTCATACCGTGACGGCGCTGCAGGTGTCAGAAGCGCTGCCCGTGACCGTACGCGCAGTGAAGCCTGGCTGAAGACTGATCCCCAGATGCCGAAGAGCATCTGGTGGTATTCTGATTGTTTTTATGTGGGGTTCAGGGTGGTTATGGATAATGAATTAAAAATTAAGAATTAAGAATTAAGAATTTGACTGACAGCATATTACACCTTTCAACCCTTCAACCCTTCAACCCTTCAACTCTTCAACCCATTGACCCTCAGACATCAGACCTTCAGACCAAACAACAGACAACCGATAATATAAAATCATAACTTTACACCACACATAAACTAACCATGAAAAAATCCGGTATTTCAAGAAGAAGTTTTCTGGGCACCGCTGCCGCTGCAGGTGCAGCAGGCATCATTGTTCCCACACTGATCACATCATGTGCTCCCAAACGCAAGAATGTAGTACTCCCCGTCATGCTGGAAAAAGCACCTGACGGACCGCTGCTTAAGGCAGGACTGATAGGCTGCGGCGGCAGGGGTACAGGCGCTGCTATTAATTTCATTCATGCCGGTCCGAACCTGACCATATCAGCACTGGGTGATGTGTTTACTGACAGGATTACCTCATGCCGTGAGCGCCTGGCAGAAGACGGCGTGCAAATAGCTGATGAGAATTGCTTTACGGGATTCGATGCATACCAGAAGGTCATTGAATCGGGTGTTGATATAATCATTCTCGCCACTCCTCCTGTGTTCCGGCCTATACATGTCGAGGCTGCGGTGTCAGCCGGAAAACATGTCTTCATGGAAAAGCCTGTCGCTGTTGATCCTGTCGGCGCAAGACAGATACTGGCTTCAGGGGAGAAGGCTAAGGGGATGGAGCTTTCAATTGTTACCGGCACCCAGAGACATCACCAGCATGATTACGTGGCTACCTGGGGCAAGGTTCAGGAGGGAATGATCGGCGATATTGTATCTGCCAACTGCTACTGGAACCAGGGACAGCTCTGGTACCGCGAGCCAAATCCGTCATGGACAGAGATGGAATATATGATCCGCGACTGGGTCAACTGGAGCTGGCTTTCAGGTGATCATATCGTTGAGCAGCATGTTCATAATATTGATGTCATAAGCTGGTTCACCGGCAAGAGACCGGTCTCGGCAGTGTCATTCGGATCACGCCAGCGCAGGCCGACCGGTGATCAGTACGACTTCTTCAGTACAGACTTTGTCTATGAAGGAGGCATCCATGTTCACAGCATGTGCCGCCAGATAAACGGCTGTGAAAGCAATGTGTCGGAATGGATTCAGGGGACTAAAGGCACCAGTAACTGCCAGAATACGGTATGGGATCAAGCGGGAACGCAGCTGTGGAAGTATGACGGTTACAAGCTTGACGAAGCGGGTAAGATGACAGAAGATCTGGCGATCAGTCCTTATGACCAGGAGCATATAGATTTTGTTACCGCAATACGCACAGGCAAACCTCTCAACGAGGCAGAATTTGTTGCCCACTCAACGATGGCGGGCATAATGGGCCGAGTCTCGGCATATACAGGCAAGCTGGTCACATGGGATGAGATGATGAACTCGGAACTGAAGCTTGGCCCGAAAGTGTATGCGATGGGCCCGGTGGATGTACCAAAAACAGTCCCGGTACCCGGCGAATAACTAAATAACAGTCATTATGGAAAATAGACGATCACGCCGCAGTTTCCTGACGGGCGCTGCTGCAACGGGTGCAGCGCTCTTTGCTGCTCCTGCTCTTCTAAGGGGAAGCAGTATTGTATCACCGTTGCCGGATCCGGATAAACCATTCACCCTTGGATATGCGCCGTCAATCGGCATGTTCCGCGAGCTGTGCGGCAGCGATGATGCAATCGACAATATTAAATTCATACACGACAGGGGATTTCGGGCTGTCTTTGACAACGGCCTTCCGGGCCGCCCTCCGGCTGAGCAGGAGCGCATCGCCGCTGAATTGCAGCGACTGGGAATGATGATGGGACCATGGGTGCTCTATGCCGATTTTTCAAAGACCTCCTTCGTTCTTGATACATCAGGAAGTGCGTGATTTTCTGAAGGCAAAGATGCAGGAGGGAGTTGATATTGTTCGGCGCACAGGTTTTAAAATGGCGCTCGTGGTGCCGGGACGGTATGATGAGAGGCTGCATCCCGACTACCAGCGGTCAAATGTGATTGACAACCTGAAATACTGCGCGGAGATTGCCGGACCAGGGGGTATGACCATCGTCATTGAACCGCTGAACACGCTCAGTGATCACCCGGGTCTCTGGCTCACACAGATGCCGCAGGCTTATCAGGTATGTGATGCTGTTAACAGTCCTTCCGTTAAGATCGTGGAGGATATGTATCACCAGCAGATCACTGAGGGCAACCTGATCCCGAACATCGAGGCATGCTGGGACCAGATAGCTGCTTTCCATGTGGGAGATAATCCCGGCCGCAATGAGCCAACAACAGGAGAGGTCAATTTTAAGAACATATTCAGGTATCTCTATTCGCGTGATTATAAGGGTGTGATCTGTATGGAGCACGGCCGGAGTATCGAGGGTCCGGAAGGGGTTAAAAGAGTGATAGAGGCATACAGGGAATGCGATCCGTTCTGACTGAACGTGGCAACACCATAAGCGATAAATGGATCAAGGCATCCATTATCGGAACGATATGGGCTGCTGCCGAGATTGTTCTCGGCAGCTTTTTGCATAATCTCCGGGTTCCTTTCAGCGGTAATGTTCTGACCGCCATCGCTCTTGTGATACTCATTTCTGTCAGTCATAAATGGCGCGAGCACGGGCTCTACTGGAGGGCCGGATTGATCTGCGCGCTGATGAAGGCCATGTCGCCCAGCGCCATCATCTTCGGACCGATGATCGCCATCATTGCAGAATCATTGCTGCTTGAAGCCTCTGTGAGACTGTTCGGCAGAACATTCATCGGCTTCATAATCGGATCGATGCTGGCCATGTCATGGAACCTTTTCCAGAAAATCCTCAACCTGGTCATTTTTTACGGAGGCAAGCTGGTCGACCTGTATTCGAGCCTGACCGATTATGTAGCACGGGAGCTGAATCTCAGATTTGATGCTTTCTGGGCACCGCTGATTCTGCTGGTAACGCTTTATGCAGTGTTCGGCGCAGCAGCAGCCATTGTCGGAATCAGAACCGGACGCAGGATCGTTTCCCGTCCTGCCGGGGCAGTGTTGCAGGAAAAGCCCGCAGCGCCGTTCTCCGGCAAACGTTCAGAAAAGCCGTTTAATTATTCGGTTGCCTGGCTTGCAATTGATATTCTGCTTGTAGCCGGTGCACTGGTGGTTGTTAGCCAGGCAAAATGGATTTACTGGATCATAACGGTTATACCTGTGACAACATTACTGGCTGTGCGCTACAAGCGTGCCATGAGACAGCTTGGCAAACCCGGATTCTGGATCACGTTCGTTGTCATTACAATGCTGTCAGCTATGGCGTTTACTGCGTTCCAGCCGGGCAGCAATAATATTGCCAATGGAGTACTGATAGGCGTGCAGATGAATTTCCGTGCATTGATCATCATCGTCGGCTTCTCCGCCCTCGGTACAGAATTGTACAATCCTGTGATCCGCGAACTGTTCAGCAAAACACATTTCAGACAACTGCCGCTGGCACTTGAACTGTCTGCCGAAAGCCTTCCCTCAATGATTGCAGCAATGCCTGACCTCAGGACCGCCATTAAAGACCCGGCATCGATACTCAGCAGCATGATAGCGCAGGTTGAGAGACGGCTGAGCGAGGCCAGGGCTGAACAGAAGACGGAACAGAAGGTTTACATACTGACCGGTGAGGCAGGCGAAGGCAAAACGACCTTACTGCAAAAGCTGACGACAGAATTGAAAGAGGAAGGGATAAGGGCGGGAGGCATCCTTGCCCCACGGATTATGGAAGGGGACATGACCACCGGCTATGACGTACTCGATATCAGCTCCGGTATCAGAGCTACCGTTTCTCCGGCTGACAAATGCGGAAATCAGGGGGGTGGAGAGGTTCACCCAGATGGAGGCAGGGTATCAGGCAGGACTTAAAGCTCTTGACCCTGACAATAACAGAGACAGTCATGTGATTGTAATTGACGAGGCGGGTCCGCTGGAGCTCAGGGGTGAAGGCTGGGCCGGACGGATAAGCGAGTTATTGAAATTAAATGAATGGCAGATTATTCTTGTCGTCAGAAAAAGTCTTGTCAACGAGGTTATCCGAAAATTCGGCATAAAGGATCCTGCGATTTACGGGGTTGGTCCGGATGATTACAACAAACTATTAAATGAGGTCATTAAAACAGGCGGAAATGGATGAGGTACTCAGAAAAGTCAGGCAGGAGCTGATAGATGCTTCGGATGAAAAGACAAGGAAGTCAGGAATGAGGTTTTTCAAAGAGGAGGTCACCCTCTACGGTGTGAAGTCAAAGACTGTGGGACAGATTGCGAAGGAAAATTTTACTGCAATTAAGAACAAGCCCAAATCAGAGATTTTTAAACATTGTGATGCCCTATGGCAGTCAGGTTATCTTGAAGAATCGTTCATTGCCTGTGAATGGTCACACAAACTGAATAAGCAATACACGCCGGAGGATTTCCGCGTCTTCGAAAAATGGGTTCACAGATACCTGAATAACTGGGCGTCATGTGACACTCTGTGCAATCATACTGTCGGAGACTGTGTTCAGATGTATCCCGACCACCTCTCTGACCTGAAGAAGTGGGCTTTATCCGATAACAGGTGGGTACGACGTGCATCTGCAGTGTCGCTGATTGTGCCTGCCCGCCATGGAAAATTCCTGCCGGATATTTTTGAGATTGCGGAGATACTCTTACTGGATAAGGATGATATGGTGCAGAAGGGTTACGGCTGGATGTTAAAGGAAGCCAGCAAACCGTATCAGAAGGAGGTGTTTGATTTTGTCATGAAGAATAAAGCTGTCATGCCGCGGACAGCCCTGAGATATGCCATTGAGAAAATGCCTCCGGAGCTGAAGCTAATGGCAATGGATAGGAAATAGCATGCTGGCGACGAGTGGGATCCCGAGAGCGGGAGAGGCAGTAGCAAGCTGGAGATCGCGGAGCGTGAACGTGGGGAGGGGTTTTATCATTTCCGATCATTGATTACCGGATATCCTTTGTTCTTTCTTTCCAGAAATCGTTGAAGCTTGTAACAGGCTCTTCACAAAGAAATACCCCTGTACCGTATTCCCGGGCGTCAGGATCAGATATTCTTCCGATGAGAGTGATCCTGGCAAACAGCTCCTTCACATCTTCTCCGGGCTCACCGTTTATATAGACCAGTGACTTCATCTCAACCGGAAACTCATGCGGGAACCAGTATCTGAAGCTCTCATTGAAGCTTACTGCCTCGGGCAATCCGTACTTTTTACCGATTACTGTTATTGCTCCTGCCTGTCCGTAGTTTTCACAGTAAATAAATGAAGCTTCCTTTTCTCCGATCATATTGTATGCACTGTCGGCAAGTGCAGTGAGCTCTTCCCATCCGATCATATCAGCATAATCCTGCGGCAGTGAGTGAATGGTGCCATCCTCAAATCTTCTTCCCAGGTCAATCCCGTATTTTTCGTCAAGTACCTTAAAATAGACTTTCAGGCCCTCTTTATCCCATACAGGCAATCCGAATGGCACATTGGGAATTGTTATCAGAATCATGAAAAATGGCAGGACAATCCGTGTTATCCGGCTCCTGAGCCATGTATCAAACGCCGCACCACCTGCGGCGATCAACATGGGGTAGATACCGAGTGTATAATAACCCTTCCCCTTCATGAATAAAAGGGCTGCAACGATTAAGATTGAAAGGAAGCCAAGGAATTTGAGATTCTTCATCTTCGGGGAAAAGAGAAGGAAGATAAGACCTCCGATTACCAATATTGACCCGGCAAAGGGACTGATGATCTGTTCAGTGAGGAAGGTGGCGGCATCCATATGTACAAGTTGAGTATCATACAGCTCCGACATATGGTTAAAGACAGGGAAGCCCTTTGCTGCCTGCCAGAGCAGGTTCGGGAGAAAAATTAATCCTCCTGCAATTATGCCGATCCAGAAAGATCTGTTTCTGAAGATATTCCGGTATTTTGTAAAGGGAATAACAACCAACAGCCCTGTAAATAAAAGTCCCGAGAGGTATTTGTTAAGCAGGGCGAATCCGGCAGCAATTCCAAGAAAAATAAGAAACCTGTCCTTTCCCGTATTTATGAACTTAAGTATCAGCCATATGCAGAGAGTCCATAAGAATACTTCAATATGTACAGGCATAAATAGAAAATAGGTTCTCATGAAAAAGATGCTGACTGAAAGGCCTGTCGCAGCGAGTATGGAGCTGTATCTTGTGCCTCCAAGTTCTCTGGCCATGGAAGCAACGATGAAAATCATTACACCACCGAGCAGGGCAGGAAAGAGTCTTACGGCAAAAAGGTTATTCCCAAAGATGTTCTGCATCAGCCAGCTTATCCATCCTATAAGCGGAGGGACACTGGCATAACCGAAAGCAGGATGATGACCAAGTGAAAAGTAAAGCAGTTCGTCGCGGTGGTATTCAAGGTTATCATATACAAGCAACCGCGCTGCTATATTCAGCAGGACTATTGCCAGAATAACTGGATCAATTCTTTCAAAAAGCTTTGTTTTCATATCTTACATACCACCCCGTCCCGACAAGTCGGGACCCCTCCTCACTGAGGAGGGGAAACCTTTATACATAAATCAATGTTGCCTTCTCCATGCCCCATGCTCCTGCCTCCTGCTACTTCCTAGTCCATTCTTCAACTGACATCACTGATCGCGTAACTCTTCATTGCAGCCAGGGTGGAGGCATGCACGTCAGCCGCGGTCACCTCCCGGTCACCGAATTTCAGGTTTCGTGACGCACAGGCATCATGAAGCAGGAAAACATAATAGCCAAGATCACTGGCGGCACGCACTGCAGCCTCAACACACATCTGCGTCTGCATCCCGCAGATGACAAGTGTGTCGACACCAAGGCTCTTAATATGTTCAGCCAGTCCCGTGCCCAGAAAACTGTTGACCTCTTCCTTGACGAATATAGCTTCGCCCGGTGCGGGTTTGACCAGGTCATTTATTTCCATTCCTGCCGCCGACTTATGCTGGATGAAAATGACAGGGTTATTTTCTGTCCGGGCATGAGCTATCGCTATGGCAGCTTTTTCGGCTGCCTGAACCGGTTCCACAAGCTCAGACCGGCCACCCGGAAAGTAAAAGTTTTGAATGTCTATCACCAGCATTGCATAGCTCTTCTGTGCTTCCATGACTACGACTGCGCAGATAAGTGCGAGGGAGAGGATAATCTTTTTCATTTTATGTTACCGGTTTATGATTTAAAAGTAGAGGTTAATTCTGTATTGCGCAGGAACATCTGCCATTAAAAATTGTTATACTTTTCAGAGGTAAAAATCCTTAACAAGTCCTGATGAAATATTTCAGTTATTTAATCACCGCATTCCTTTCAGTTCTGTCAATTACAGGATGCAGCAGCGTCAGAAGTGAAAGGGAAACGCCCTATGTGGTCATGGTATCGCTTGATGCCTTCAGATGGGATTACGATTCGATATATGGCACTCCTGTGCTCGATGATATCGCAGATAAGGGGGTGATGGCAGTGAGACTGATCCCTTCCTTTCCAACAAAAACATTCCCGAACCACTATTCAATAGCCACCGGATTGTACCCTGATCATCACGGACTTGTGAACAACAGTTTTTATGCTCCTGACCTTGATCTTGTTTACAGGATAGGAGACAGGGCCATGGTTTCAAACGGCGCCTTTTACGGAGGTGAACCTGTCTGGATCACTGCCCGCAAGGCCGGCCTGAAGACAGCATCGTTCTACTGGGTAGGTTCCGAGGCGCCGATAATGGGCATGCAGCCTGATTTCTGGAAGCCTTTTGATGAGGAGGTACCTTTCAGCGACCGCGTTGACACAGTGCTTGCCTGGCTTTCCCTGCCTGAGCGGAAGAGGCCTCACCTGGTGACTCTCTATTTTGAAGAGCCTGACGCTGTCAGCCATGTGTACGGCCCCCTGTCACCTGAGACAGGCGCAATCGTTAGAAGCCTCGACAGTCTAATGGGCCAGCTGCGTGAGGGGATCAGCAGGCTGCCTCAGGCAAAAAAAATAAATCTGATAGTTCTTTCTGACCATGGCATGGCTGAGATTGACGCTTCGCGCTATAACTATGTCTTTGACACTCTTCCCCAGACAATGGTAAAACGAATTTATGGCGGATCTCCCGTCTGGGCTGTCGAGCCTGTTGAAGGAATGACTGACAGTGTCCTGTACTATCTTAATATTCAGAAGGGTATGAAAGCCTACCGGAGGGAAGACCTGCCTGGTCACCTGCATTACGGGACTCATCCGCGAATACCGGCAGTGGTTCTCATTGCTGACCCGGGATGGGTAGCGGGTGTGCGCCTGAAGCCTTCAGGTTACAACAAGGGCGATCACGGATACGATTGGAAATTCCGCGATATGCAATCAATATTCTATGCAGAAGGACCTGCCTTCAAAAAAGGCTTTGCAGTTGATACGCTGTACAACGTGGATGTTTATAATATTATCTCGAAGATACTGAAACTGACTCCTGCGCCAAACGACGGCAACAGGGAAAGGATCTCACCTCTTTTCAGGTGACCCCGGAGTTGGCAAAGTCGATATTCCTTTTGATCATCTTAAAGCCGGTGCGCTTTATCGGCGATGACTTGAATAGTCTTTTAAAATCATCCGGTGTCATTGTCTGCCACTCTTTTCTGGTCATTTGGGTGACAGGGTATTCAGGGACGAGTTCCCTGTCTGTGTAATGCACCGCCTTTTTGTTCCACGGACATACTTCCTGGCAGCGGTCACAGCCGAAAATAATATTTTCAGTTTTGCCTCTGAATTCTTCCGGCAGATCCCCTTCATACTCGATCGTCAGGTAGGATATACACCTGCGTGCATCGATCGTACGGTTATCGCAGATGGCGCCCGTGGGACATGCTTTGATGCAGAGGTCACAGTCGCCGCAGCGGTCACGTGAAGAGGCGTTTTCATATAAAAACTCTGCCGAAGTGACAATCTCACCCAGAAAGATAAATGAACCCAGTTCTTTATTTATAACCAGGCTGTTACGTCCGCGCCATCCGAGTCCTGCACGGATGGCCCATGCCTTCTCAGTCACCGGTCCGGCATCACAGAAAGCCCGGCTGGCGGCGCCCGGCACGTCTTTCTTAATCACCTTAATGACGCGCTCAAGCTTTTCTTCGACTACCACGTGATAGTCCTTTACCCTCGAGTACCGGCTTACGAAATAATTATCCCTGCCTGCAGAGGGATCATTGCTGTAGTAACGGAGCCCTGCCACAATCACCGATTTTGCGCCCTCAACCAGTGAGGTTATATCACCGCGTTTATCGAGGTTTCTTTCCAGGAATTTCATGGTGCCGTTCCTCCCTGCGGCGATCCATTCACTTATATGCTGACTGTCTTCATGATGCGAAGAGGCCGGTGCGATACCGATAATATCAAAGCCTTCAGCACGAAGAGCTTCATGAACCTTCCATGTGAGAGCTATTTTACGGGCATCGGTCATAGTTCAGATATTATAAAAATCCCAGTTCAAGTTTTGCTTCGTCAGTGAGCATGCTGCGGTCCCATGGGGGATTGAAAGTAAGGGTCAGGTCACACTCTGTAACTCCTTTTGTACCTGCCACCTTATATTTGACCTCCTCCACGAGGTCCTCGGCCATAGGACAGTTCGGTGCGGTAAGTGTCATTGTAATATGTGCCTTCTGCTCCTCATCGACCCTGACTTCGTAGATCAGGCCGAGATCATAAATATTCACCGGAATCTCGGGATCAAAAATGCTCTTCAGCACTCCCACTATCCTTGCTTCGGTCTCCTGTATCTCCTGGGTGTTCATGATTGTTCCTGTTTTGATTTGTATGCCAGCGCATAGAGCCTCATCTGTTTCATCATTGAAAGCAGGCCGTTGGAACGGGTGGGCGACAGGTTTTGTTTCAGCCCTATCCGGTCAATGAAATAAATGTCGGCGCTTATAATCTCATCGGGCGTGCGCCCTGAGAAGACCCTGACAAGCAATGCCACTATCCCACGGGTGATGAGTGCATCACTGTCGGCTGTAAATGTTATAACACCATTGTCGAGGGAAGGATAGAGCCACACCTTGCTCTGACAGCCTTCTATAAGGAAGTCAGGGACCTTGTGAGCTACATCGAAGGGAGGAAGTGTCCTTCCCATATCGATGAGAAACTCATACCTCTCCATCCAGTCGCCGAAGGCTGAAAATTCCTCAATGATCTGATCCTGTATTTCATTAATTGTCATACTCATACTTTCAGGCGAACATTTCCGTCACTTTTTTCACTCCTTTTACCAGGTTTTCTATCTCTTCCTCGGTATTGTAGAATGCTATAGAAGCCCTTATTGTGCCTGTGATGCCGTAGCGGGTCATCACCGGCTGAGCGCAGTGCGTTCCGGTTCTTACCGCAATACCCATCTTGTCAAGAATCATGCCGGCATCATACGGATGTATTGTTCCCGGGAGGAAAGATACCACTGAGACTTTCTGCGGAGCGGTGCCGTAGATCCGAACGCCGCCTACGGATAAGAGTCCGCTTGTTGCTTCAGCCAGGAGAGCCTGCTCCCTTTCGGCTATCGCCTCACGGCCGAGAGCCGAGACATAATCGAGCGCTGTCGCGAGACCTATCGCCCCGGTGAAATTAGTCGTTCCTGCTTCGAACTTAAAGGGCAGCTCATTGTAAGTTGTCTTTTCAAATGTGACATTGGCGACCATGTCGCCACCGCCCTGGTATGGAGGTATCTCGTTGAGCCATTTCTCCTTGCCGTAAAGCACCCCGATGCCGTTGGGTCCGTAGATCTTGTGTCCTGAAAAAACGAAAAAATCACAATCCATGTCGGCCACATCGACAATGCCGTGCTGAATGATCTGGGCGCCGTCGATCAGAACAGGCACCTCATGACGGTGTGCTTCCGCGATAATCTCCTTAACAGGGTTTACCGTACCAAGTACGTTCGAGGCATATGTGACGGCAACAATACGTGTCCGGTCAGTAAACATTCCGCGGTAGGCATCCATATCGAGCACCCCCTGATCCGAAAAGGGGATGACCCTCAGCTTTGCACTCTTCCTCTCACACAGCATCTGCCATGGGACAATATTGGCATGGTGTTCCATGCCGCTGATGATTATCTCATCATCCTTATGAACGAATCTTTCACCGAAGGAAAAGGCTACTGCATTAATTGCTGATGTTGTGCCGGCAGTGAATATTACCTCCTCTTTTTTTGATGCACTGATGAATGCTCTTACTGTCTCACGGGCGGCCTCGTAGCGGTCAGAGACAAGATCAGAGAGGTAATGCACTCCGCGGTGTACGTTGGCGTTGGCTGTCCGGTACAGCTCATCCATCATCCTCAGGACCTGAACCGGCTTCTGGGTGGTGGCGCCGTTATCGAGGTAAACCAGTGGCTTACCGTTGGCTTTTACCGACAGAATCGGGAACTCTGAACGTATCTCATCTATGCTTCGCGGGAGGTTCATATTACCGGTCAGTTACACTGTATGGCGCAGGAGGCACATCGCGAAAGTTCACCGCGAAGTCGCTGCAGAACAAGATTGTCAATGCGGTCACGCAAAGCTTCCAGGGGGATATTCTGTATCACCTCATGGGCGAAGCCGAACATAAGCATCAGTCTTGCCTCACGCGCATCTATGCCTCGTGAACGCAGGTAGAACAGGGCATTCTCGTCAAGCTGGCCTACCGTTGCCCCGTGACTGCATTTCACATCATCGGCAAAGATCTCAAGCTGCGGCTTGGTGTTCATTTTGGCGTTTTCGGAGAGAATAATGTTATTGCTGCGCTGAAAGGCATTGGTTCCCTGTGCAGTCTTATGCACCATGATACGGCCGTTGAATGCTCCTGTCGAGTTGTCATCAAGCACACCCTTGAAGAGCTGTGTGCTGTTACAGTTCGGGGCCACATGGTCCACGTTGACAAAATTGCCAACGTGCTGGTGCTTGTCGGCCAGGAAGAGGCCGTAAGAGTGTGTCTCTCCGTTCTCACCTGCCAGGTAGTGCCAGGTGGCATTGCGTACCAGTCCGCCATGAAGGGTGATATTGTTTGATGATGCATAGCTGTCACGCTCCTGGTGGATAAAGGTATGGGTTATCTTTCCGGAGTTGTTATGCTGGTTCTGCACCCTTACGATATCAAAGCGTGCATTGCATCCCACATAGACTTCCGTGATGGTGTTCGTGAGGAAATGCTGCGGTGAGATTGCATGATCACAGACAAGCAGTGAGAGCTGTGCTCCATCCTCCACCACGACCATGTTACGGTCCTGGACAAAAATATCCTTGTCGGAGTGAAGCAGGTTGACTATCTGTATCGGTTTCGTATAGACTGTGTGCTTCGGTGCATAAATAAACAGCCCGTCGGAGGCCAGGGCAGTGTTCAGCGGCACCAGTCCGTCTTTTGCGTTATCGACATATTTATTGTAATGCTTTTCCACCAGTGATGGGAACTGTTTGACGGCAGACTTCATGCTGCCGACCCATATACCTCCGGGAAGCATCACCAGTCCCTTTTCGCTGTTCGGGAAGAAACCGTTGAGCAGGACCATGTTCCATACATCCAGATCCTCCACTTCGCAGTGGAACTTCTCGGCTTCAGTGAAGTCGGCAGGCACGGGAGAATAGTAATCCTGGTAATTGTAACCGAGAAAGGTTTCGAGATTGGTATATTTATATGCCTCGTTCTTCCTGTCAGGAATGCCAAGACGTTTGAACTCCTCAAAGGCATCTTCGCGGTATCTGTTGAACAGCTCCGGGGAATCTTTCAGGAAGCTCTCCAGGCTGTCAGCATACAACGCTGACATTTTACTTATCACTTCCGGTCTGTAGTCCATGACTCTTCGCTTACGTCAGCTTCTTTTCTTATCCAGTCATATCCCCGCTCTTCAAGCTCGAGGGCAAGTTCAGGTCCGGCCGATTTGACAATGCGCCCGTCATACATCACATGAACAAAATCAGGCACAATATAGTCAAGCAGTCTCTGGTAATGTGTTATCACGATGACCGAGGTGTCAGGCCTGCGTATCTTGTTCACACCGTTGGCAACGATGCGAAGTGCATCGATATCGAGTCCCGAGTCCGTCTCATCAAGGAGAGCCAGTCGCGGTTCAAGCATTGCCATCTGGAAGATCTCATTCTTCTTTTTCTCCCCACCGGAAAATCCTTCATTGACACTCCTGTTGGTGAGGGCTGAGTCTATCTCCACCAGCTCTTTCTTTTCGCGCATAAGACGCAGAAAATCAGAGGCTGACAGGGGCTCAAGGCCATTGTGTTTACGTTGTTCATTGACGGCTGTCTTCATGAAGTTAACCATGCTTACGCCGGGGATTTCAATAGGATACTGAAACGAAAGGAAGATACCATCGCGGGCTCTCTCCTCGGGTGACATCTCCAGAAGGTTATGCCCGTCATAAGTGACCGAGCCATGAGTAACAGTTGCTATCTCACGTCCTGTCAGTACGTTGGCCAGCGTGCTCTTGCCGCTGCCGTTAGGTCCCATGATGGCATGTATTTCACCGGACCCGACCTCAAGGTTCAGACCTTTGAGGATTTCCTTTGTATCAATAGAGGCTCTGAGTTCTTTTATCTCCAGTAAAAAGCTGTTTTTCATATTATCTGTGATGTAAATTCATTTTAACCGACGCTGCCTTCAAGGCTTATCTGCAGGAGCTTCTGGGCCTCCACAGCAAATTCCATGGGCAGCTTGTTCAGCACCTCGCGGGCATAACCGTTGACAATAAGTCCGATAGCATCTTCGGTGGATATGCCACGCTGGTTGCAGTAGAAGATCTGATCTTCACCTATGCGTGAGGTGGTTGCTTCATGTTCGACAATCGCTGTCGGATTGTCAACCTCGATATAAGGAAAGGTGTGTGCTCCGCATTTGTCGTCCGAGCAGGAGCGAATCGCACTGCGAAAAATTGCGTGCGCCTTCCGCCTTGCCCAGCACCTTGACCAGTCCCCTGTAGCTGTTCTGCCCGAAGCCTGCCGAGATGCCCTTGGAAACGATGGTGCTCCTGGTGTTTTTTCCGATATGGATCATCTTGGTACCGGTGTCAGCCTGCTGGTGGTTATTGGTGACAGCCACCGAATAAAATTCTCCGATACTGTTGTTACCGCGCAGGATGCATGAAGGGTATTTCCATGTTATGGCTGAACCTGTCTCAACCTGTGTCCACGATATTTTGGAGTCATCTCCCTTGCACATACCCCTTTTTGTCACGAAGTTCAGAATGCCGCCTTTCCCATCCTTGTCGCCAGGGTACCAGTTCTGCACCGTACTGTATTTGACTTCGGCGCCGCGTTCGGCAACTATCTCCACCACGGCGGCATGAAGCTGGTTCTCATCGCGCATGGGAGCCGTGCAGCCCTCGAGGTAACTCACATAAGCCTCCTCATCAGCTATGAGCAATGTACGCTCGAACTGTCCGGTGTTGGAGGCATTGATGCGGAAGTAGGTCGACAGCTCCATAGGACACCTGACGCCTTTGGGTATATAACAGAATGAACCGTCAGAGAAAACGGCCGAGTTGAGCGTTGCGAAGAAGTTGTCAGTATATGGAACCACCGATGCGAGATATTTCTGGACAAGTGACGGGTGTTCTTTCACTGCTTCCGAGAAGGAGCAGAAGATGATTCCCATCTCTGCCAGTGTCTCGCGGAAGGTGGTCTTCACTGAGATGGAGTCCATCACCGCATCGACGGCAACGCCTGTCAGATGCTTCTGTTCCTCAAGCGGGATGCCAAGCTTGTTGAAAGTCTTGATGAGTTCAGGATCAACGTCACTGAGACTTGAAGGAGCTATTTTCTGCCTCGGGGCAGCATAAAAGCTGATCTCCTGGTATTTTATTTCGGGTATCTTCAGGTTTGCCCATGTCGGCATCTTCATCGTCAGCCAGTGCCGGTAAGCCTTAAGGCGGAACTCGAGAAGCCATTCCGGCTCCTCTTTTTTTGACGAAATGAGCCTTACCACATCCTCACTGAGACCTACGGGAATAACATCTGTCTCGATATCGGTCACAAACCCGAATTTGTAATCGCCCGATGTTACATCGCTCAGTAGTTTGTCCTGATCGTTTTCCATAAAATATGTTCTTCAACATGCATAAACATTCAACAAGCGTGCATGCTTAAAGTTCTATGCAATTGCTGCAAATCGCACAAAATTACACAAAAATAGGGGAATAATCAGGAGGGTCTGGCAGTAACAAAGTATTGCCATGGATTGAGCATGCCGTTTGTTTCAATTTTGAACCCTGCGGAAGCGATGTTGTTCATGGCTTCATTCAGGCTTATACGGTGTTCAACAGGAGGCCCCATAGGAGAATCGATATCTGCCCAATCGATGATAACCAGTGTGCCGTCAGGTTTGGTAATCCGTTTGAGTTCAGCCAGGTAGTTCTGACGCTTATCAAGCTCATGGAAAACAAAAGCCATGAAGGTCATGTCTGCAGTGTGGTCCGGAAGTGGCAGGCTGTCAGGAGGCGTTAGCAGTACCTCCAGGGCTGTGCCGGTTTCTTCGGCCTTAACGGCCAGGTGATCAAGCATCTCCTCGGAAATGTCGGTTGCAATGACCTGGCCGGAAGGGCCTGTGATGGAGGCTGCAGGAATGGAAAAATACCCGGCGCCTGCGCCTATATCGACCAATACCTGTCCCGGCTTCAGTCCGAGTTCGATAAGGGTTTCATACGGAGGAACAAGCTTTCTGCGCTCTGGATTATCGAGGCGTTGCAGATGTTGGGGATCGAAAATGTGCGGCATTTTTTATACTGTTTTGATATGATTCATTGGTCGGGGCAGGTCTCAGACCTGCTTTTATCCTATTTTGATATTATACGCTGTACAGGCAGGTCTCAGACCTGCCTCTGACATGATATAAACCACGAAATCTACTTTTTGTTTATAATCAATGCACCAATCACACCCGGCACCCATCCGCAAAGAGTGAGGAGGAACACGATAAGAACCGACCCGCATCCTTTGTCAATGACGGCAAGAGGAGGGCAGATGATGCAGACAAGTACGCGGAAGCAACCCATGGTTATTTGCGATTTGCGATTGTCGATTTTCGACTTACTAATATACAAAATTTCACTATCTGTTTATATTATGCCCTCCCTTCAGTCTGGCTGCGTCGTTAAAATGATCCACCGGATCATTTCTTAACACTCGCCCCTCTGAACAAGTGATCAGCCGCCTGCAGTATCTTCAGCTTCAGATCCGGAGGATAATCCGGGTGGTCATCAAGGAATTTCTCAACGGTTGTTCTTGCCTCTGTCGAATGATGACCTGCCAGGGTGGTGGTGATCCAGCTCCCCGGGAAGAAAATATCACCGGTGCTTTTTATCTCCTCAAGCATCTCCAGCGACGGAAGAATGTATTTTTCCGATCTCTTTGCCACCATCGGGTGGTGAAGGTATCCCAGCGCTTCGATTACCCACTGCTCATGCTCACGGTTCACCGGGTCGCTGAGACTGCCGAAGAATGCATCCCGGACTGCCTGGTCTGGTGAGACGGATGGCACCACGAAATCAAACCGGAGCAACCGGTCATTTTCGGTAATTCTGCCACGCTGACCGGCGATGATCTCTTCCGCGTTGCTATAACCTTTAACCGCCATGGTCAGTGTAAGCGTACAAAGATCGTCCTCACTCAGTTTAAGACCGCCAGGCAACAAGGTGCTTTCCCAGGTTTTCAGGAGATTCGTCATTCCGTCTTCCGTTACGGCTATATTGCGGTAAAGGCTGAACCACGTTCGCTGAACAGCGGGGTCAGTGGTCTGCAATACCTTTTTCCACAACATCGTCCCGGCATCTGCTGCAACGGAATCGCGTTCAGCTGCAGAAAGGAAATCCCAGAAGACCGATGAAAATCTCCCGGCAAGATAGTTGCGCAGCTGGAGATCACTCTCCGATTCAAGTCCAGTGAAGATGGTGTTATAAAATGTGGCAGGAGCGATTTTCCCGTTGACAAGGTTCTCGTACATGTTGACCCACAGAACACCCCTCAGCAGCGGATCGGCAAACTCATTTATATGCAGTGTCAGGTGATCCGCAGTGATGCTGTCAAAAATAAAAGTACCGTAAGCCCTGCCTGAGATATCGGGTATAATGCACAAAGGTTCATCTTCTGTCATGATGAACGACTTACTGTCTTCAGGCATCACTTCTCCGGTCACCGTATCAGTCCGGGTAATGACCATCGCATTCAGTGTCTGTGGCCAGTGCCTGATAGTACCTGCAGGATCATCTTCCCTGAAGGTGACTTTGTAACCGTCCTGCTGCCTGGTGACAACCGGTGTCAGAACTGGCATGCCCGCTTCCCTGACCCACATCCTGCTCCACTCCCCCAGCGGTTTACGGGTGACCTTTTCAAGTATTGAGATGAGGTCATCCCAGCTGGCATTACCCCACGAATAATTCTTCAGATAGATCTGCAGTCCTTTCCGGAAATCTTCCTCTCCGGTCAGTTTTTCAAGATGTTGCATTACTATCGGCGCCTTATTGTAGATGATGGCCCCATACAGCGAGCCGGCATCTTTCATATTGTCAAGGTCCTGTATTATCGGGTTGGTACCGCGGGTACGGTCAACAGCATAAGCGGCAGGGTAACGCGAGAGCAGAAAACGAAGCTCATGGTTGACGTCCGGGAAGTCAGGACTGACAATCTTGTCTGACATGTACCCGGCAAATACCTCCTTGAGCCAGACGTCATCAAACCATTTCATTGTGACAAGATCGCCGAACCAGATATGAGATGTTTCGTGCGCAATGAGTGAAGCACGCGACAGTCTTTCGTTCAGGGTGGGCGATTCATCAAGAAGGAGTGAAGATGCCCGGTAATATATCGATCCGGGGTGCTCCATGCCGCTGTACTGGAACGAAGGGATGAGAACAAATCCGAATTTATCAAATGGATAAGGTATCTGTGTATATTCCTCAAGCCACTTCAGCGAATTGTAATGAAGTTTAAAGATCTCATCGGCATTATTTTCAATATAACCGGGACGTGTCTCGCGGTGCAGCATTTCCATCCTGACACCGTCAATTTCCTTTTCCACCAGGTCAAATTTACCGGCGGCGAATGCAAAAAGGTAAGTGCTTATCGGTTTTGTCTCAGCGAAATGCACTGTGACATTATTGTCAGTTGTGTCTGTGGCAACGGCCGGACTGTTGGACATAGCCCTGTACCCGGACGGCATATCAAGAGTGAGCCTGAAGCGGGCTTTTATATCAGGCTGGTCGAAACATGGAAATGCCGTCGAGGCACGGTCAGGGACAAACAGGGTATAGAGAAAATCATCATTGCGGTTGAGGGACAGGTCTCCTGCACGGAATGAAAGTTCAATTCTGTTAAAGCTTTTTGTCAGTCCTTTTTTATCGATGATGATATGTCCGTTGACAAACGCCGGAGCGGTCGTTTTGCCATTAACTATCAATGAATGAATATATTCCTGAGGCACCCGGAAATCGATGACCACCGGTTCACGTTTCGATGTCAGGGAGAAGTCTATGACGGCCTCACCGGCTATCGGCGCTTCTTTTCCTTCAGGGATGCTGAATGAGAGCTCATAGCTTACATCTTTTACGGTGGCATTACGGTATGTTGCCAGAAGCTTCGAGACACCCTCCTCAAAATATTTTTCCTCGTCAACAGGGTGACACGATGTGACCAGCAGAAAGGGAGTGACTATCAGCAGGGTCCGGGCGGATGGCTTGAACCACATATCTAGCACAGCTCCTGGAACGCCTGCCTGAATGCCATGGGTCTGGCGATGTTGTGGAAGGTCTCCTTTGTGCCGCCGGTGCCGATGATTGTAATTGAACCGTAATTGAAGATTCGACCCATCACTGTCTGATCGACGTTCACCGTTTCAATCTTTGAGAGGTTCATCTCAAAAGTTCTCCTGGCAATGAAGCCTTCTTTGATGACAATGCGCCGGTTGGTAATTACGAATTCCGACAGCCATCTTTTCAACCAGGCATAAATAGTAAGCGTAAATATTGATTTCAGTGAAAAGAAGATGACCCAGTGTAGTTTGGTTTCGTAGGCCACAGTCTCATCCCTGATGAGATGTTTGTTGACGTAACTGCCCATTTTTTCTATGTTAGGAAATTATTCTGATCAGTCCGTGACTTTCACGGCCTTGTCCTCGCTCTGCCACAGTCCGTGTTTGGTACAGACAGCCATGGCGCTGAGGTTCATTGACACCTCCGGGGCGACGATGAAAAAATCGACCTCAAAGTGAGTGGGTTTATGGCCGTTGACACCGGCAGTATATCTTGCCTCGGCAAGCAGTGTCTCACGGTTCCAGAGCTGCATAAGGCCTATGAAATGGTCAGGGTCATCGGGATGGAGATATTCCTCGCCGAGTCGTACCTTGACCATGAATTTTTCTCCCCGTTTAACGGAGTCTGGACATATGACATGTGGCATGTGGCGGTCAAGGTAATCGCGCATTACCTCTTTGTCTTCCTTCTCTACCTCAAGGGCTTTGAATACTCGTGGCATAGTTTTATTTTTTAAATAATTATTTGACTTTCACCTGATATTAAATCTGAATCACCTGGTAAATTTACTAAGATTTATTCTATGTGTTACTTTCTTGTCTTGATACAATAAAGTAACCAAAGAAAATCAAGGCTTAAGAGAATTTCCGGCTCCTTTTTTCTTGTCTGCCCACGCAATACAACTCGTCGTCTCTGCCATATGGCAGATCCTCCTCAAACAGTATTGCTTACTAAATGCCCTCGCAGCAAACAAGAAAAAACTCGCATTTCCCGGAAATTCTCTTAGGCCCTCTCGTTATTTGTCATGTGCTTCGACATACTTTTTGAAATTATTCAGGATCGCCTGCCACCCTTCCTTTTGCAGTTCAATTGAGTTTTCCTGTTCAGCTTCAAAGGCTTCCGTGATTGCTGTAACATCTCCCCTTGGGAAGAACAATACCTGCATGTTTCTCCCGTCGTCGAGGGTGGTTTCTATTTGTTTGTGCTGTTCCACCCTGGTGTGTTTACCTGAAAAGTCGAAGCCGAAACTGCCGTCCTTAGACTCCATGCGGGAAAGAAACCTGCCATCTGCCCTCAGGTCGTTTTCTGCCCTTGTTGTGTGCCAGTCGTCCGATGCATGGTTCCAGTGAATTATGTGGCTCGGATCTGTCCAGAGCTTCCAGACAGTTTCGACCGGTGCCTGTATTGTCGCTTCGACTATAATGACTGTTTTTTCCGGTGTTTTCATGACGGTTCCCCCCTCTTACATTTCATAAATAGAAACAATCCGGAGGTATATTATGTTTATCTTTTCGGCGCCATATCAGTCCCTGATATTTGAAAATTTGAAAACATGTCGGTTTTTAATGTAAATTGGTTGGACCAATTCTGAAACACATGAAAAAAATTATTTACTTCTTATTTCCTGCCTTAATATTTGTTTTAAGCACTCATTTTTCGGTCAGCACGGCACAGGGTCTGACTGAAGTGAAAGACTCAATTTACTCTGACATTCTACAGGAACAGCGGACGTTAAGAGTCTTTGTTCCCGATACATGGAAACCCGGTTCGGAGGAGAAATATGAGGTTATCTACCTGACCGACGGGGAATGGGTCTCTGAAGTATTCCCGTTTATATACAAGTTCAACAGGAATGAGAATTATATTCCGCAGCTGATCCTTGTTGCCATTCCCAACACCTACATTGACAAGGTAAACCAGCGCGACAGGGATTTTTTACCGGTTCATGTGAATGACAATGCTATATCAGGAGGTGCGGACAAGTTTCTCTCCTTTCTTAAAAATGAGCTCATCCCATATATAAATAAAACCTATCCGGCCAACGGGACAAACTCTCTGTACGGACACTCATACGGCGGATTGTTTTCAATGTATGCATTCCTTACCGAACCGGAATTATTCGAGTGCTGTTTTGCCACCGATCCTTCCTTCTGGTGGAACAATGATTTTGCAGTAAAGCTGGCAGCCGAAAAACTTGGAGGTATCAAAACGGAAAGGCATTTATGGATTGCCGGGATAGAATCAACCTATAAGGGTATGGGAATCGGTCGCATGGATTCGGTCCTGAAACTAAAGGCCCCCGAAAATATATACTGGAAAATAGGCTTGTTCCCAAACGAAAGCCATAATTCCGTGAGACTGAAAGCAATATATGACGGACTGAAATTTTCATATGCAGGCTATCCCGGAACCCCGGCCCAGTTTCATCCGATGAACGGTATTCTTCTGAAGGACAAACCAACTATGATCTTCATAGCCGGTTCTTATCCTGACCTCAGGTATACGGTGGATGGTACGGAGCCAACCAACACATCACCTAAAGCTGAGCAGATGTTTACGATAACAGGACCAGCACAGTTAAGCATAAAGTCGTTTATACCGGGAGCCAAATACGGTGCAACGGCAAAAGGAAATTTTGAGCTTGGAGAAGTGGTGCCGTCACTGCCGAAGATAAAAAAGGCTGCACCCGGAGGATTAAAGTATTCATACTATGAAGGAAGCTGGGACAGCTTACCGGATTTCAGTAAATTAAAGCCGGTAGCAACAGGCGTTTTTGATACCACATTTAACTTTCAGAAGCTCCCCCGCAATGTCAATTTTGCATGCCTGTTCGAAGGGTATCTGGAAGTTGTGAAAGATGGGTATTACATTTTTGGAATTAATTCAGATGACGGTGCAAAACTTTATCTCGGCGACAAGCTTATTTTAAATAATGACGGACTTCACGACGCATCCGGTACAAAGTCGTTTGTACTGCCATTGCAGAAAGGATTTTATCCCGTCAGGCTTGAATACTTTCAGAAGGAGGGAGGCTCCGCTATTAACCTTGTTTATCTGGTTCCGGAAACAACACCTGTGATCTATTCCGATGAAGATACCCTTTGAAGTTCTGTATCACAAATAAGCAGATGAGGCTGACCGGATGACAGGCAGCATTATGACAGCAGATAAACCGTGAAGCAAGCAGATCGACGTGTCTGTGATCAACGTAGCCTGGGCGGCTCATAAGGGAGCCGGTACGGATACGGGCAGCAACGCTGAAATATTCATGCAGCAACTGCTGCCTCATGATTCCTTCAGGATGACTGATCAGCAGCCGGATATAATCATTTTCATGAGCGGCGGCTCGGAAAGAAAAGCCATTTCGATGATGCAACCAGGCCATCCGGTACTGTTACTGAGTATAAAGGGGAACAATGCCTATGCTGCAGCCACCGAGGTGATGGCTTGGGCAGTGAACAACCACTGCATCGCCTTTTTGTCAGATGCTGCGGAGGCTTCTGAATCAGGATTGATTGACAAATGGCGTCAGACTGTAGGGGGTGGTGGAACAGCCTGAGGGGGCAGAAGGCGGGACTGGGTAGCGGTCTGTATCAGAATGGCTCGTAGCTTCAGATGTGCCGGCTGAAATATTCCTAAAACTGTTTGGCGTCACACTCGAAGTGATACCGTGGAATACCCTTCAGGATTACAGTACATATGAGCCGGATGCTGCTTTGCTGACCCGCTTTAATCGCGATAACCCGGCTGGACTGATCGAAGCTGCCAGGGTGCTTACTCTTTTACGCAGACTGGTTGAGAAAAATGAACTGAATGCAATTGCGGTTGAATGTTTCAGCCTGGTGCAGCAACGGGAGGTTACCGCATGCCTTGCTCTGGCCCAGCTCAATAACGAAGGTATGGTGGCGGCATGCGAAGGAGACCTTGCTTCAATGGCCGGTATGATGCTGCTGAAGGCAGCTACGGGTTTAGTGCCATGGATGGCCAATACCACCAGCACAACCAGCAACAGACTTCTTCTGTCACATTGTACGGTTGCATTTGATCTCGTGAGTGACATAAAGTTAGCCACTCATTTTGAAACAGATCTTTCACTGGCAGTAACCGGGACTATTGCTGCAACTGCCGTTACCGTCTTCAGGTTTTCAGACACGCTCGACAGGGCCTTCATAGCAGAAGGAAAGGTGACCGCACACCCGGCCCTCACCACCGCCTGCCGCACCCAGGTGGAAATTGAATTACCGTTACAATCACTGAATTTGTTGCGAACCCGGCCCCTGGGGAATCACCTCTTAATGGCTCCCGGAAAGTACTCTGAACTGCTTCACCTGGTCTGTGCTTATAGAAGGAATCAAGGTGATTGAATGACCGGAGATTGACACTTAATTCGGTTTACGCACTCAGGCCTATTGCTTCTTCAAATGCCCTGATGAACCTTGTGAAGAAAGTTGAATAGTCCTCCTGTTCAAAATAAGCTGTAGTCTCTGCAGGAGAGGAAGGGATATCTGCAAAGCTTCTGCCATCGCGGCATGTGCCTAACTCCGATCCTGCAAAATAAATGCGCTCGCCTTGAATCCTGTTGTAAAAATGCCAGCCTTTGCTCCCGGGGGTCTTTAAAATCTCGCCGCCAAAGATGTCATGCATCAACAGTGAAACTTCACTTCCCTGACCATCCGGAAGACTCCCGGATACCAATCCCGGATCCGTATCTGCCAGCAAGGCATGCTTCAGTGCTTTTTGCACAGTTTTCTTTTTTAAGATGTTCTCTTTCCGGTTCATGATATTATTGTGTTTTAAAGAAATTGCCAGCTTTCACCAAATTCAGGCTCTCCTCAGGGTATTCTTCTCTATTGACAGCAGAAGCACCGTCTCTTCACTGGTGGTCAGTCTGTATTTTACCCTTCCGTTAAGCGTCAGCATCTGACCCATGGCAAGCGTCGCTGAGGCTTTCCGGGAATTAAATTTCAGGCTTCCCTCGACTATCTGAAATGAGATTGAATCATTTGCCTGATAGGAAAAGATATCTGTTCCTGCATGAAAGGCAGCAAGCACAACCTGCTTCCCGGAATGTTTTACAAGGAACATTGCATTCTGATCCCCTTTCGCCCACGCGTGACTATGTTTAATATTCCTGATTAAGGTTTTAATTTCAGGATGAAGCAATGGTGAAATACGCATTACCGGAAACCCCGGCGATTGTGACCTGGTAATCAATGTCGCTGTTTCCATGGCTGGCGGATTTACATTCGTAATCGATTTTATGATAGTTTGGAGCATCATATTGTGACGCTTAGTTGCTTTTAAAGTATTTAATAGTTTGTTACCTGCTCTGGGGGACTGAAAAAAAGAGCCGGGGTGAGGTTTGTAATTCAGTCTTTGCCCGGAACGGGTAACGCAATAGAATTACAATCCAAATGTAGACTACGTTATAATGTTAACCGTTACACAATTATGTGAAAGATTTACAACATTTACAGATTCTCCGGATAAGGCAGAAGAATGGTGTTGGTAAGGTGTTTCAGCTCTGACTTTAACCTATTTTACCCTGAGGCCTGAATTCCATGGAAGACCCGTAGGTTACACCAATCATCTTACCAGCCTATCCACCGGTAACTTGCCCTGCCATGCTTTTACCCATTTCGGAATGGCATCTAAAAGAATAATAAATACACAGATGACGATGACGGTGGTAAGGGTCATGTTAATAATGCCGGTGACCCTGGTTTCTGCTTCAATAGCCTGAGGCAGGTAAATATTCCTGATATTCTGCCAGCCGGCCGTGAGTGTTGTTACCCCGACAAAAATCATCGGGATCACAGTAATCCATGCATATTTTATCTTACCCCGGTTTATTATATAACTCGTTCCAATTGCAAGCGCGATGGTTGCCAGCAGCTGGTTTGCGCTTCCGAACATTGGCCAGATAGTTGCAACCGTTCCTGAATATATGAAATATGCCCAGGCAAACACAACCAGACCGCTTGCCAACAGGTTTCCGGGAAGCCAGGTCGTCCGGCTGAATGGTTTATATACCTTGCCCGCTGCTTCCTGTAAAACGAAGCGTGCAATACGGGTTCCGGCGTCAATGGTGGTAAGGATGAACAGAGCCTCAAACATAATGGCAAAATGATACCAGTAGGACATCAGTTGATCCATTCCCGGGATGGAAGAAAATATCTGTGCCATGCCCACAGCCAGCGAAACGGCACCGCCGGTACGACCAATGATCTTTTCACCCACCTCCTGTGACAGAACCTGGATGTTGGAATCAGTAAAGCCCATGGCTTGAAGCTGCGGTAAAATATGCTGAAGCTTTTCGGGGGAAACGTTTATCATGAAATAATCGAGTGGTAAAAGACTGGCCGCAGCAATAAGCGCCAGAATGCTCACTAAGCCTTCGATAAGCATTGATCCGACTGCAATGAATTTTATGTCTTTTCGTTCATCAGCATCTTTGGAGTTGTTCCTGAACTCACCAGCGAGTGAAAGCCCGAAATGGCACCGCAGGCAATTGTTATGAACAGATAAGGGAACAGTGTTCCCGGGATGATTCGGACCTCCTCCATGGGCAAACACCGTTACAGCGGGCATTTTAAGCTCTGGCGCCACAACAATTACCCCGACGGCAAGCATTGCCACTACGGATATCTTCATAATTGCACTGAGGTAATCGCGTGGTGCAAGTAGAAGCCAGACCGGCAAAACAGAAGCCAGAAAACCGTAAAGAGCAAGAATAATTGTCAGCGAATGATGATCGAAAGTGAACCACGATGCTACAGCAGACCCGGGAATATATCGCCCGTAAATGACCGCCAGAACAAGCATGATCACCCCAAAGATGGTTGCTTCTGCGGTTTTTCTTTTCCTGAATTTTGTCATCGTAGACACCTATTGTAAGTGCAATGGGGATGGTAGCTCGAATAGTGAAAGTTCCCGATGAGCTCTTGACAGGGAGTTCGCAACTACAAGTCCTAATCCGGCCAGGGCGACAAGAATTATAATGACCACTGCCACAGAAGTGGTTATGCCGCTTAACTTACTGATTTCGCAACGGGCAATTTCGGGGATTGATTTTCCGTCGTGCCTGACCGAAGCAGTTAAAAGAACGAGGTCGTGCACAGCCCCTGCCATCACAGCGCCGACCAGCATCCACATAAATCCGGGAAAATACCCGAACTGACAGCCAGCACCGGCCGAGAAGAGGTCCCGCACTGCAATGGCAGCAAGTGATGTCCCGAAAGATCCATTTATTGGTGGGATAATAATTCTGATCGTCATACAAACGGTGGGTGTGACTCTTGATGGATTAATGGTCAGCACCTTCGTCAGCAACAAACCGAAATAGAACCGATATGCCAGTGCGAAGATAACGAGAGCGCATATCACCAGATACATTGCATTCATTAATGTCGCAATTTTGAAATCAAAAATATGTGGAAATGGCATTAAAAAGAATACTTCCGTAATATTTCGAGACAACTCTTAAAACGGTTGTTATGATGACGCGCAAAAACTGCTAACGCCGGGCAAAATGACTTGGAACAATATGAACAGTTGTTATCTTTGCCGGAAAAACTTTTAATTTACAGCTCATTTTCATTAAAACGATAACAGATTATCTGAAGTCATAACTATTAATCAAACCAATCAAACCAATAATATAAAATTGAGAAACACAGCATTGCTCCTTGGTATAGCAGCATTGATAATTGCAAGTATGCCATCCTGTAACCAGGCCCCGGCAAGAAAAGAACAAATTCCGGAACCGTTTATTAGAGGAGTCTCCAGATCAGCGAGACACCTTATGACCTTGAACGGGGTGTACGCGAACTGACAGCTGAAGAGGCTTCAGACATCAACAATTATAAGTTCGTCTATGACGATACGGGGCAAACTGCTGTCAG
>CAVSSR010000010.1:0-87715 GCA_963730615.1 uncultured Bacteroidales bacterium
TTCCATTTTCCAATCTCAAATAATACTGTGGAATAATTTATACCCGCGGTAAATATCCCCTGTTCAGCATGTGATGCGTTAAAAAAGGTACCGTATTCAAGGTTTGAGCTCAGGTAACCCCATTTGTAATAGTCGCCTAAGGAAAAGCGCATCCCCATATAGAGATCGCCTGGATTATTTTTACCTGGTAACCGGCTGTCAGGTTATAGACTTTCCCTACCGGCACATCTTCGATAATACCAAATTTGAAAATATATTTATCCTGTACATAATTCCGGGATGTAATCCCTATGCCACCCAGATAAAAATCTTCATCAGAATAAATATGGAACGGATCATTTTGTTCGAGTGGTTTTTCAGAATAGCGGACCCGAAGGTACCGCGCCGTAAATATTAAATTGGTAATAAGCTCATCATCCCTTCCGTATTTAAAGATCCGTATCGCTTTTCCTGCCCAGAGGTCCTGCGTATTGAATCTTAAACTATATGGGACAAAGGCCGGATTTATTGCATCCAGTGTATCTTTCTTAAACTGAGACAGAACGATCACGCCTGCTGCCCACTTTGCCAGCGGAGAAAAAAACGGACGGTCAACGGCCAGACCCCTTGTGAAATTTCCATTCCCGTCAAAGCCATAATGAAGCTTTGCGTTTATCCAGGTGTTCCGGATATTCGGGATGAAATAATCAGTATTAAATGAATTAACACCGGTGATGAAATTCCTTGAAAAGGTATTTTGAAACTCATGACCTGATCCCAAAAAGTTAATGTCGGTTATGCTGGCGGTCATTCTTCTGTTTGAAGCAGTACCTGCCGGGGTTATGCTCCATCTGTCCAGTTCACGGATAAAGACATCTACTGAATCAGAATCTTCCCCGGTTGCTATAATTGAAAAAGCGACGTCATGAACATATTTTTGTGCCCTGATCAGGCGCTCAGATTCCTTCACCAGCAGCGAATTGAAAGGTTGATTCTTATGGAAAAGCAGCAGGTTCCGGATGGCTAAACCACGTGTTTTTATATGCACTCCGTTTCCCGCCTTAAGCACAAAATTTTGGTTTGCAACAATCGTGTCAGTTACCGAGTAACCAAAAGGATCGAAAGTCACAACGTTAATATTCCTGATGATTTTCCCTTCAAAGGTACCGTATGGCTTTTGTATCAGGTTTTTATATGTTTTCTTCCTGACTGCTTTGTTCTTTGTTTCCGGGGTAACCGGTTTGAAGATCAGCCTGTAGACAAATGTTTTAAATTTGCTTTGTCTGGAATAGGTTTCAATATTTTTATAAAGGCTGGTGGAATCTGTTCTGACAGGTGTTTCCTGAGCACTTGCAGGATCACTTATTAAGAATGACAAAACAAAAAGCAAGAAAATATTTTTGAGAGATACCTGCATTTACCATTATTAATGTTTTATATCCTGGAGATCATTTTTTCTTATCCTCAATTGCTTTTTGTTCACCTTCCTTTATTGCCAAAGAATCCTGAGTTGATTTTTCAGCTGCTTTTTCAGCTGCTTTTGCTTTCCTGTTGAAGTAACCTTTCAGAAGGAAATTCTCCTTGGCCGCATTCATGTTTTCATTTAATCCTTTGCTGCTGTTCTTGAGATTTATGATTGTCTTGTCAATATTCTCTGCAATTGTTGAATCCTGGATTAATCTCCCGAGTGTTCCGTTTCCACTGTTTATATTAACCATAATGTCTGCCAGCTGATATGAAATGATTGCGGCATTATCTGCAGTTATCTGCATACTTTCCATAATAGCATCTGATTCAACAGGTTCTTTTGACCTGATGTACGCCCCTTCTTTTACTACGGGATTACCCTCGCTTCCCTGGGTAATGATTAAAATGCGGTCACCTATTATCCCTGCAGAACCAATGCCTGCTTCACAATCACTTTTAATGAACTGCTGAACGCTTCTTTTTATTAACATATCAACGCGCACTGTTGTATCATTTATGATCCTGATGTCATCAACAGTACCAACATTGATGCCTGAAAAACGGATATTACTTCCAGGCTCCAGCCCGCTTACATTATTGAAAGTTGTAGTGATTTTAAATACAGGATCGAATAAGTTCTCCTGCTTTCCGATTATAAAAATGGCTATGACGAAAATCACCAACCCTCCTATAATAAAAAGCCCCAGCCTTACTTTGAATTTTTTTGTGTGCGTTTCCATATTATTATCATTTAAAGAATGATTTTATTGATGTGTCAGTTGACTTTTCAAACTCGTCCAGTCCTCCCTCCTTATATACTTCGCCGTTGAGCAACATAATAATCCGGTTTGCAGTTGTCCGGGCACATTCAATATCATGTGTGATGATGATGGAAGAAGTTTTATATTTTTTCTGAACATCATTAATAAGGGTGCTTATCTCATCTGATGTAACAGGGTCAAGTCCTGTTGTCGGTTCATCATACAGCATTATCCTTGGATCAACGACAAGGGTTCGTGCCAGGCTTATCCGCTTACGCATTCCGCCTGATAATTGTGATGGCATTTTATTCAGGGCATCAGATAAACCAACATTTTCAAGAACTTCTTCCACTTTTTCGTTTATTTCTTTTTGATTAAGATTCTTTTTTATCCTTCGCAATGGAAATTCCAAATTTTGTCTTACGGTCATGGAATCATACAATGCGCCACTCTGAAAAAGAAAACCGATTTTCTTCCGCAACTCTCCTAACTCTTTCTGGTTCAGGGTACTCAGATCCTCTCCAAGGACCTTAATTGTTCCGTCATCGGGATCCAGTAAACGAACGATACATTTTATCAGGACTGATTTTCCTGAACCTGATTTCCCGAGCACAACAAGATTTTCACCATTAAAAAGTTTCAGGGAAACATCTACCAGTACATCCTCTGTGCCAAATCCTTTCCTGAGGTTATTGATTTCAATAACCTGTTCAGGGCTTTCTGTTCTTGCAGGAACAACAGTTGCTGTTTGTGTAGCATTCATATCATATCGGTGATTTGCACCGCAATTAAATCAAGAATTATCACCAGCAATGAGGACAGCACCACGGCTGAGTTTGCAGCAATACCCACACTCTCAGTCCCTCGTCCTGCCGTATATCCTTTATAGCATCCGACAAAACCGATCACTGCACCAAAAAAGAAGGTTTTGACAAGTGCCGGTATAAAATCAATAAATCCGATATGGCCGAATGCCTGTGAGAAAAACAGGACAAAAGTCACATCTCCTCTTATATTTGCTCCGGCCCAGCATCCTAATATGCCCAGCGCATCGGCATATATTACCAATAAGGGTATCATCAGCGTAGCTGCCAGTACCCTTGTCACAACTAAAAATCTTATTGGATTGGTAGATGACACTTCCATGGCATCAATCTGTTCCGATACTCTCATTGAACCCAGCTCTGCTCCCATGCCTGAACTGATTTTCCCGGCACATATCAAGGCAGTAATAACCGGCCCCATTTCTCTGATGAGAGATATTGTTACCATTCCGGGAAGCAGGCTGACAGCCCCGAAGCTCAAAAGAGCAGGCCTCATCTGAATAGTAAGTACAAGGCCAATAATGAGCCCCGTTACTGAAATAAGCGGCAGTGTTTTATTTCCGACCTGAAAACATTGACGCAGGAACTCCTTAAATTCAAAGTTGCGCGAAAATGTTTCTTTTGTTACTCTTGTTATGAACAAGAAGGCATTGGCAATATTTGTCAGAAAGTTGCCTGCTTCAACGGTCTTTGCAATAGTTTTTTCGACGAGCCTTACAGATTGATCCGTTGCAATTTTTTTGACTTTAATAACAGGGCTTAGTATTTTCATGGTAAAACGCCGGATTTTATCTACCTCTTTTTTAAAAGGTGTATATTCCCACCTGACAAAGGTTGATCCAGTGGTACCAAAAAGTGTTACATAACACTGGAAATAAATTACATGATTCACACATTACCCAGTGGCATTCCAAGGCTGCAGTATGTGACAGACTGGGTTGGCATCTTCCAAATGTGTGAATCATGTAACTCATTCCGGAAGTTGTGTAACACTTATCATCTGTCGGAACCCTACCTTTCGGAAAATATTAATAACTGAAAAACAGATCATTAAACAATTAAATACATAAATTATGAAACAGTTAAGAATTGGTTTGATCATGATCGTAAGTACGGTTCTGATTTTATCCGGCTGCGCATCGTGGAATAAAACCCAGAAAGGGGCTGTTGTCGGAACTGCCGCAGGCGGTGCAATGGGCGCCGTAATTGGCAGAGCCTCAGGCAACACTGCCCTGGGTGCAATAATCGGAGCTACAGTCGGTGGTGCCACGGGTGCGGTTATTGGCCATCAGATGGACAAACAGGCTGAGGAAATAAAGAATACCGTTCCTGATGCAACGGTTGAACGCGTGGGTGAAGGAATAATTGTGGAATTCAACAGCAACGTTCTGTTTGGATTTGATCGAGTCGAATCTTTCGGATGATGCTAAGATCAGCCTTGACAAACTGGTGAAAGTCCTTAATTCTTATGCCGATACGGATATTGAAGTGCAGGGTCATACCGACAGTAAAGGCAGTGTATCGTATAACCAGGCCCTGTCTGAAAGACGGGCTAATGCAGTAACGGCTTATCTGGATGGAAAAGGTATATCGGCCGGTCGTTTAACAATTAAGGGATTTGGCGAAACTGCCCCAAAATATGAAAATAAAACAGCAGAAGGCCGTACCGGAAACCGCAGGGTTGAGTTTTTGATCACTGCAAATGAGAAGATGAAAGCTGAAGCTGCAAAAGAAGCAGGCAAATAATAATAACTAAGGTGAAACAATAAACTGACAATATAAATACTACAAGAAAATGAAAACGAAATTATTAACTATATCTGCAATCCTTCTTTTTTCAACACTGGCTCTGCAGGCCCAGATTGGCTTCGGTCTTCTGGGGGGTGTGAATTTCCAGAATATAAACGGAAAAGAAAGTAATGGCGATAAACTCGAAAATGGTCTTTTGGTAGGGTTTCACGCCGGAGTAAATGCTAATATCCCGGTGGCACCTGACTTCTATTTTCAGCCCGGGCTTCTGTTCTCTGTAAAAGGCGCCAGGAATAACTTCTTTAACATGCCTGTCAAAGCATCAGGATGACAATTATAATACAACCACAAAGATTTCCTATATCGAAATTCCCCTGAGCTTTCTGTACAGGCCACAGGTTGGAAACGGACATGTACTCCTCGGGTTTGGTCCTTATATTGCCTTTGGCATTGGCGGCAACCAGAAGTTTGAAAGCGGAACTCTGGCTTATGAACAAAAAATTGCCTTCAAAAACGAGATTACAGAGAGCGATTTTTTTGACCTGGATAATGCATATTTCAGGCGGTTTGATGCAGGGGCAAATATTTTCTTCGGCTATGAAATACCGATGGGGGTATTCCTGCAGCTGAATGCGCAGCTGGGCATGCTTAAGATAAACCCTGTACATTCATGGGATAGCGGGGATGAGACCTCGTACAAGAATACAGGTTACGGCCTTTCAATAGGATACCGTTTTTAGCAAGGACTTTATATATCAAAAGGGGCCGTCACTGCAAAGTGACGGCCTTTTTTATATATGGTGAAACCTGATCCGTAGCAATCATTTTTCCATATGTGAATTATGTAATTCTTTCGTTGAAAGATGTAACTCTTTTTTTGGGAACAGGGCTCATCTTTGTTAAGGGAATTAGAGCAGAAGTCTACTTAAATAAAATACCTAACCAGTGGATGAAAAAAACGTTATAATAACGAATCAAAGTATTAGTACAAACCTGAACATCACAATCCGGTCAAGAGATGGTTCATCAGAGACCGGCAAGGCTAATGATGCTTTGTTTGCCGAAGGGGGACTGAACTTTTATAATTATATCAGACGGCTTGGCCTTGAAAGCGATCCTGATATAGTTGTTATTTCTTCCCTGCGCCATTTTTATTATGACGCTGAAGAAATGATTAAAGTTAAAGCCCTTGTGAACCTGACGGAACTCAACCAGGTTAAGCGGATTGTGGATTTTCTGCATACATGCTATCAGATTATGCCACAGAAGAGTTATTTAATCGGGTGTTTCGTTGATAATAAGAAGATCCCCAGATACAGATTAAGAAACAACTCCGCCTCAACATATGTTCAAGAAAGATTTTGACCCTATAGAATAGTGGTATTGTTTCAGCTGTTCCGTTTATCAACAGGTTATACAGCATAATGGATTCAAGGACCAATACCTTCATGTCAAAGAGCAGTATTTCTTTTCTGCTTGAAGATTACGGATTTAAGGTACTGGACATGACCGAACAGGACGAACTGACTTATTTCCAGGCACAAAAAGCCCGGGCCGCTTAGAATTCTGCAGCCCAGGCTAAAATCAACTGAATACTATTAATTACTTTTTAAAAGGAACCAATAACATGACTCCCCCAACCGCCATTACGGCAACGCCGATAAGTGGCGACCAGCTAACGTGGTGACGCTTGTTTGCGTTGATCTCTATGTTCCCTAAGTCAACCACTTTCTCTCTTGTAAAGTAAGTAACGGTCGTAAAAATGGTCAAAATCAGACCAAGGATTAAAATGATGATACCAGGTTTTTTCATTTGATTCGTTTTTATGGTTTATTTTGTAAAATCACACCAAATTATTTGATAAAGGTAGGTGGAACAGATGCTGTCAGTGTTACACAACTACTACAGATAATTACATAATTCACACATTTCAGGTTTTGGTTTTACCGCCCCCGGGAGTGTGTTTTTTAAAAGGTAATTTGATCTTAAGAGGAGATGGCATGGTATCTCCTAACAGGAAGCCCCAGGGCTTCAGAGGTTCGACGTGGTCACAGACAAGTTTTACAATGGCCAGCAGCGGTATGGAGATAAACATTCCGGGAATACCCCATATGGCATTGCCAACAAAAACTACCAGGAGTGAGAACAGTGCATTGAGTTTTACTTTTGAAGCAACTATTTTGGGAACGATGAAATTGTTGTCAATAAGCTGGATGATATAGTAGATCACCATAACATAAACGGGGTACCATGCAGATTCTTTTGTGATCAGGGCGACGATCATCGGCAATGCTACCGCAACTAATCCTCCTATGTAAGGAATGATATTCAGCAATGCGCCGATAATACCGAGCAGCAGAGCATATTCAATCCCGAGAGCCAGAAGAGCAACGGTGTTCAATGCAGCTATTATGCCAGCCTCAATAATCAGCCCGATAAGATATCGCTGAATAACTGTCTTTGTCTGAGTAACTATCTCGCTCACTTTGCTCTGGTTTCCTGAACTAAATATTCTATGAATAAACTCGATCAGGATCGGATTGTAAAACAAGAGCATAAAGACGTAAACCGGGATTAAAAAAATCACCACTAACAGGTTGCCGAGGGAGACAAGGGTGTTTCCGATCACAGCGCTGCTGGAATTAATAAGTTCACCCCGGACTTTTATAATCCAGTCATTTAACTTGTGAGAGTTTATATCGAAGTGGCCGGAAACCCAGGCGATGGCCTGGTTGAGCATCTCGCTGAATTTGTCTGCCAGCATGGGCAATGAATCACTTAAACGGCTTGCCTGCGAAATGATAAGCGCACCAAATGCTGCTATGACCAGAAAGGTCAGGAACAGTGTTATGATGATTGCTAAAACTCTGTTGACTTTTTTCTCTACAAAGAAGTTTACAACCGGATGAAGTACTATGGCTAAAATGGTTGCAAAAACCACAGGTACAAGGATGCTCCTCGCAATGTACAGCATTGTCAACAGAACAGCTATCCCGATTAATAAAATGCTTGCCTTTACATACGCCGGAAGTTTCAGCCCTTCATTTGTCATGGCACCTGGATTGAAGTGTCACGGCTTCCGGATTTCAACTCTTTTCTTACGGAAAATACGGAGAAGCATAACTTCTCCCAGTGACCTGAGATTGCCGGATTGCTTTAGAGACAAAGTTAGTAACGCCGAGCTGTAAAACAGGACTGAGAAGTTTTCCAAACCTCATTGCGGTCACTCCTGGCAGTATACTCCTTGAAAGATACCCGGCACCTAAACCAAGGGCCGTTCCAAGGATGTTTTCAATCAGATTTGGCGATGAAGAAATATCATGTAATGTACTGCGGAGCAGACTGGCTGGTTTGAAACTTTCATAGGTGTTAACGAATTGCTCTTTCAACAGCTTTCTGTTGGCAGCCTTCTCTGCTTCCAGTAATTGAATTGCTTCTTTAAGGCCGGCTGTTGAAGTTATGTTTTGCATACTGATTTTATTTAAGCACATGCCTGATAATGTAATTGCCGACCTGTCTTTTGAGCCATTTATGCATAAAGAGACGTAAAACAAGAGTTGTGATCCCATAAAAAGCAGCTACCGCAAAAAAACCATAATAGATATTACCAAGGATACCTCCCAGCCAGAAGGCAATGCCCAGGTTGACAAAAAGCATAAAAATCAAGGCCAGGACAATCACGATAAGATGAGGCACGACTGTAGAAACAGCGTCCGATGTTTTATCAAGGACTTTAAGTTTAGCCAACTGAAGTTCCGTCTTGCCGTATTCAGTAACTTTCTCCAGCAGCTCCTCTATGACTTTTACATTGTCTTCCATGCCCCTGGTCATAATATCATTAGTGATGATCTTATCCCCCTGACGGTTATCAACCCGGAGCAGTCTTTGCTTTTTTGTCAGCCTCGTCTTTTGTCGTCTTGCCCTTATCAGTAAGATCAGTAACCTCTTCCTTTACATTTTCATATTTTTCAGATATGTCATCAAGAAACTGGTTGAATTTTTCTTTCATTGATTCCTTCAGGTCATTTCCTTCTCCGGATAGCTTTTTTCGTGTTTCCGAGCCCTTTTCCGGGGCAAACAGAATCCCTAACACTGCACCGGCAGCGACTCCGGCCAATAATGCCAATACTACTTTTCCTGAGCTCATGATTTCTTTAATTTAATAAGCCCGCCCCGGATTATCCTGTTTTAAACCCCTTATATACTGATCAGTTTGTATTTCAGGTAGATGAAATGACACAGGAATTTTCCGGGGCGGACTTAATGATTACTAATAAAATGCTGGATCTAGAGGATTCTTCTCCCCTGGATAACTCTCACTAAAACTGCAATGACTGCAATGACAAGCAGGATGTGTATCAGACCTCCGACATGGAACCCGATAAAGCCTACTGCCCATGCAATGATCAGTATTACCGCAACTACATAAAGTAAATCTCTCATGATTTTGTTTTTTAATTTTTACAACAGAACGATTAACAGAATAAGAATAATAAGCAGTACGGCTGCTGAAATGTAAATGCCGCCACTTACTGCCTTAAGTTCACTGCTTATTGAACGAACTTCTTTTCGCAGCTCTTTCTTTTCTGACGCGGTCAGATCAGACTTGTCCGACGTCTTAATTTCGTTCAGCCTGAGCAGTAATTCGTTAGCTTTAGCAGCATCTGCAGGGCTTACGGGATTGGTGTTAGCCAATGAGGAAGGCTCGGTTTTGGGTGCAGCGCTTAATGAAAGTGGGATAAATGTCAATGACAACAATGTCGCCATTAAACAAAGAGCAAACTTTTTCATGATACCTGATTTTTTTTAGTATGACTTAATAGTTATTAATAATATCAATCTTGCTTTTAGTAATTAAAAGATTACAATGGTAAAATTACACCACCTGGTCTGGAAAATCGTTACATGATTTTGGGATATTAATTACATAATTCACACATTCCATGAAATGTCAGCTACGGAATGCATGAGACAATGAATAAGTGGTTTTATTGATCTCCAGCTCCTGAAGACCGGGCTTCAGCCAGTACGCTGATATCTGTCACAGCATCAAAGTAAGAAAGTCTCTTATTACAGATCAGCTTACTGCATCCTGTCATATCCTCAAAGTAAAAAAGTGTTGGTTTTGTTGTCACCTCTATTCTTACTGAGACATTCTCTTCCTTGCAATAAAATTCGACAGGCATGCTGAAGCCCTCAGGAACGTTCAGCCATTTTGCCGCGATAACCGGTACGACCTTCCTGTCAGCCGTTGGGTTACCTTCATCTATACCGGCAGGGTCAAAATACCAGTAGAGAACCGGAACCTCACGGCGATAAAGGTATGCTTCAAAGAATTTATCCCAGTCCTTACCTGTCTTCCGCTCAACAACCTCTATGAAATCGGCAGTTGTAACGTGCGATGATGCTGCATGCTCACGGTAGAAAGTCTGTAGAATATCAAAGAAAAGAGTGCTGTCATTCAGAACGTTACGTATTGTATGCAGCACCATGGCTCCTTTATTGTAAACATCATTGTCCCTGTTATTCCAGTAGCTGACATTCGCCGGACCTACAACCGGAAATTTATTCTTTATCGATCCGGCAATGAAGTACCTTGCATACAACAGTGAGTTGTCATATCCCATTTTATGTTCTGCAAAGAGCATTTCGGAATATGTGGCGAACCCCTCCTGCAGCCAGATATCGCCAAAATCGCTGACTGATACGGCATTACCCCACCATTCATGGGCGGCTTCATGGATGATTATATAGTCGCCTCCCAGCCAGGCCCTGTTTGAATAACCGCTTCCATAGGCTATGGCTGTCTGATGTTCCATTCCTTCAAACGGTGCCTCAACAAGCCGGAATCCCTCTTTAATCCATGGGTAGGGTCCGAAAGACCTGGCATAGAGGTTAATTATATCCTTTACCTGAATAAATTGCTTTTTTGCTTTTTCAAGGTTTTGCGGCAGAACATAATAATCAAGGTTCAGGATGCCTTGCGGAGTGAGCATTGTGTCACTGAAATGTTCAAATTTCCCTGCATAGAAGGTAATATTGTAGATATTGACAGGGTAACTGGTGCTCCACGTAAATGTTTCACTCCCTGCATTTGACGTATGGCTCTGCATCTTACCGTTTGAAACAACCTGCAATCCTGCCGGAACTGTCATGCGTAGCCTGACACTGTCGGGCTCATCGGAAAGATGGTCCTTGCACGGGAACCAGATGCTGCCTCCTTCAGTTTCGCATGTCACACCGATCCATGGGTTGTCATTCTCGTCTTTTTCCCACACCACACCGCCGCTCCATGGCGGATTTTTTGCCATTGTGGGTTTACCATAGTATTCGACGGTAATAATATAGTCCCGGCCAATAACCAATGGATCAGGAAGAGATGCAATCACTGCTCTGTCATTTCGTGAAAAGGGGATCTCCTGTCCCGACATCTTCAGGCTGCTGATGTCAAGGTTTTCATAAAGGTCAATGCGGATTTTGCTAAGTTCTGCCTGTGCTTTGAAATGGATATTTACCACACCCCCAAGCTTTTTATTATCCGGATCAAGGTTAAGGTCGAGATCATAAAAAGTTACATCATAGCCGGCGCGATCTTCATCAAGCTTCCCGATCAGGTAATCCTTTTCCGTAAACTTCGGGTAGCTGCCGGGGTTTTTGGGGACCTTGCCAAATTCCGGGAACCGGATAATAGCGCAACTGTTGAGTAAGAGGAACGCAAGGAGAATGAACAAAAGTCTTTTCATTGTAATTCAAGCGGTTGCCTTCTTTTGCTTTAGTTTTTGTTTTAATGCAGTTTCGACCAGCTTATGTTTGGCGATTTCATTCACCAGTTTTTTATTGGTTTTCTTTAATTTATTTATTTCTACTTCAAGATCAATCTTTTTATCAATAAGTTGCATGCGCAAACGCTGTATTACATCTAATTTCTTTTCCAATAAGAGGGATAATTCAAGAAGCTTTTTTTCTTCCTTCTTCATTTCTGATATGTCAGTTGCTACAAGTATGCAATAATCACCTTGCAGATAAGCAGGTAAAAGCTGAATGGATAGTTTCAGATATAATGAGTTGATCAGGGATACTATCAGAACATTATTTTTATTATCAGTCTGTTGAGCAAGCAATTTATCAAATTTTGATTTATCATTCGGAACGATGAAACGCTTAAAGTATGAACCAATCACACGCTCAATTGGTTCGTGCACAAGTTCAGCAAATCTCTGATTACAATAGATAATTATACCTTCTCTGGAAAGAGTAACTGCTCCTTCGTTCATTTCTTCTATGAAAGTACGATATGGTGTTTCAGCAGAACTGATTGAATAGACTTGTTCTCCTTTCGTACCAGAAACCACAATCGCATCCACTTCACCGCTTCGAATTGCTGAAAGCGTTTCTTCAGTTTCAGCCAGGCGGGAATGTAATTCTTCATTCTCAATAATGAGTTGTTCTTTTGTTTTGGTCATTGACGTTATTATAATAAATCAAATGTGCTAAAATTCCTGAAAATCTTACAGGTCTTTTACCTTTTTCAGGTCTAATCCCATAAGTACTTTTTCTTTGTTTGACATATCGCCAATAATACGACGGAATGGAAGCGGCAGTTTTTTAATCAATGTCGGGGCTGCAATTATCTGTTCATCTTTTGCCAAACTTGGCATTTGATACAGGTCAATCACTTCCAGTTCGTATCGCCCTTCAAGATATTCTTCGCAAATCTTTTTCAGGTTCGTAATGGCTAAGACCGATCGACTCGTTGTACCGGTTATGTATAAACGCAAAATATATTTGTCCTTGCCCGATTCAGACATTGTCAGATCAAACTCTTTTGTTGATCCTTTTACTTTTGTTTTTTTCTCTTTCATAATTATGACTGATAAATATTGTATTTATAAATCAGCTGACAGGCAATAAATCCAATCCGACAAGAACACGTTCTGTATCTGAGAGATCACCTATTATCTTACGAACAGGTACCGGCAATTTTCTTACTAATGTTGGTAAGGCAAGAATCTGGTCCTCGTTACCCAACTGTGGATTTATCAAAAGGTCAATTACTTCAATGGAGTATTTCCCTTCTAATTGTTCTTCACATATTTTTTTCAGATTTGCAAATGCAGTAAGGGCTTTTGGAGATTGTCCTGCAACATATAAACGAAGCACCCACTTATCATTTGCCGTTATTAACCGGTTTTTCTTTTTTAATTTTTTTATCTGAATTTTCTTTCTTTGGTTTCATCGGATACTCGTTTTAATTATTTTTTCAATTTGCTGGTTGTACTATTTTTAATGATCAGCTTTTCTGCTTACTGCCATTTCTATTTTATCCTGTTCCAGTCGTTTAATCATGTCTTGTTCTGTTTCTATCATTTTAACAGCTTCGGATTCTTCCGACTCAAAATCGGCATGCAATGAAGCAATCTGAGCTTCTAATGCCTTGCGTTTTCGTTCTAGTTCACGTTTTTTTCGTTCAATATCCTGCTTACGCGTCAACACTTCGGCATTTTCAAGAGCTTCCTGTGCAATACGGGCTGAGCCGGTTAAAACTCCACTGGCACCAATATAAACCTCACGTAATTCTACACCGTGGTCAGTTAAAATGAATTCGCGAATCTGGTTAGAGTTAGCCATTCCGCGCGATTTAAGAACATACATTCCCCTGTTTCGTTCACCGTTTAATTCTATATCACGAAGTAATAACCAGGTATCTATCAGTGATGATATTCCGACATCAGAACTCTCCAATGCGCTTTCGGTTGAAGTCAGGCTGGTAAACAATGCTGTTATTTGATTCGACTTAAGAAAATCGACAATACGCATTAACATCGTTTTTACTTCGATCTCTTTATCACCAATGACGAAAGTATTTATTGGATCCAGAATAACAATATCAGGTTTGAAAGCATTTACAGCTTTGTGAGTTACAGCCAGATGCATTTCCAGACCATAAAATGTTGGCCGGGTTGCCTGGAATTGTAAAAGTCCTTTCTGCACCCAGGGCTCTAATTTTATACCGATGGAAAGCATATTACGCATTAAGCTGGTTTGGAGATTCTTCGAAACAGAAATAAAGAACACGTTCACCTCTTTTACATGCTGCTTCTGCAAAGTGAGCTGCAACACTTGTTTTTCCTACTCCGGCAGTACCGGAAACAAGTACAGTGCTGCCGCGGTAATAACCTTTTCCTTCAAGCATTTTATCAAGTGCAGTTATACCACTTGAGATTCTTTTGTTTGATACAATATGTTCTAATCCTAAGGAAGTTACAGGTAATACTGAAAAACCATTTTCATCAATCAGAAACGGATACTCATTGGTACCGTGCATTGAACCACGGTACTTTACAACCCGTAAACGACGTGTGGAAGTCTGTTCGGTTACACGATGGTCGAGCATAATAACACAATCTGAAACATATTCTTCCAAACCCTGCCTGGTAAGAGTTTCTTCTCCACGCTCACCTGTTATGATTGCAGTAACACCTTTTTCTTTTAACCAGCGAAATAACCGCCGCAGTTCAGCGCGTAGGATCAGTTGGTTTGGCAATCCGGCAAACAGTGATTCAATAGTGTCCAAAACAACACGCTTTGCTCCAATAGAATCAATTGCATAATCAAGGCGTATGAATAAACCTTCCAGATCGTATTCACCGGTTTCTTCTATTTCACTGCGCTCAATATGAACATGGTCAAGTGCAATTTTTTTATTTTTAATAAGGTCTTCCAGATCAAAACCCAGTGAAGCAACATTTTTGATTAATTCTTCATTGGTTTCTTCGAATGACATAAATACACCCGGTTCGTTAAACTGAGTTGCACCACGTACAAGAAACTCCATTCCAAAAAGTGTCTTTCCGCATCCTGCACCACCACATACGAGGGTTGGTCTGCCTGCTGGTAATCCACCGCCTGTTATTTCATCAAATCCCTGAATTCCGGTGGGAGACTTGAGAAGATTTTTATTTACTGGTTTACGGTCTGCTTTTTTCATTGATTATCAATTAAATAAAGTCATATCAGATTATAGGCGATATGTTGCTAAACAACAAGTACTTAATTCCGGCCTTTTCTGGTCAGTATGATCCTCCAACCCTGGTCAAAGTCAATTATAATTCTGATCAGTCTTGTATTGTTAAAAAGCCAGACTACCCAGGTTAAACCTGACACTAGGCTAATTTATAAATCAAATAAATAATAGAACCCAATACTAAACATACGCACATTGAAAGGCTGTAGGCCATCAAAATGGCATATTTTAGCTTTGATCTGGCTTTCAAGTCCTCAGTAAATAAATCATCCCTTGTTTTCATGATGATGGACAAAAACGGTTTAAAGTGATTCCAAATTACAATACAAAGTTGAAATCCTTTACTCTGAGAAACTTTACAAAATTTCAGGAAAAAGTTACATCATTCACACATCTTCCAGAGCCCGGGGTTTTTTGTTCTTCAGTTTTTTAAACTGGGACGGAGTAAGCCCTGTCATTTTCCTGAACTGGTTTGAAAGGTGGGCTACACTGCTGTAGTGCAGTTTCCAGGCTATTTCGGTGAGATTAAGTTCATCATATATTAGCAGTTCCTTTACCTTTTCGATTTTGTGCGCCAGGTAAAACTTCTCAATGGTAACCCCCTTTACTTCTGAAAAAAGATTTCCCAGATAGGTGTAATTGTGATTGAGTTTTTGGCTCAGGTGGTCGGAAAGGTTTATTTTGATCTGCTCATCGGTATTATGCACCAGGTCAATGATGACTGCTTTTATTCTTTCAACCAGGATGTTCTTTTTGTCCTGCATCAGTTCAAGCCCGGTCTTTTTAAGTGCAATTGCGAGGTTTTCGCGCTGCTCCGGTGAAATATCCTCCGTTATTTCAGCTTCGCACAATTCAACTGATCCATAATGCAAACCCGCCTTTTCCAGCTCCGATTTTACCAGCATTATGCAACGGAGGCTGACCATATTTTTGATGTAGAGTTTCAATATGCCGGGTATACAGGGATAGTTACTTCTTCAAATTTAAGATTTTTTCTGAAAGACCAAAGGCCGCTTGCCAGCCCCTGATCCAAAAATCCAGGATAGAAGCTTCCATGCACACCAGAATTATAACACCTATGTTCCCGCTATGTTTCTGACTTTAATAAAAATCGTATCCGATAACTCGATGATTGAGCCATACAGCCGCGCACTTCCCATGAGGTCCTGAGCCGCAAACAGAAATGTCCGGCGTAAGGATTTAAAAGCTGTAAAAATTCCTCCAAAAGAGAGAGTTATAACTTCTGTCTTCAGGAGGAACTACAAAGTCGATCTGTCATATGGTGTTGATATACCACCCGGGGAAAAAGATATCCTCGTTCTGGCAGGAAAGTTTAATGATATAAAAAATTCAGCGAAAGCTAGGGCTTTCAGAGTACTACCCTTGTATTATGGCCAAAAAGGTAAAACAGGCCAAACTGAATTCCCCTGTTGGTTGATTTTACTTCACTGCTTTTATTTATATCGTTTAATCCGTGATTATATCTCAGATCAAGACCAAACCCCGTTGAAGGAACCACATAGCTGACACCAACACTTAATGCAAAGTCAATGGGGTTATAATCATTCTCATTGTCTGAACTGACCAGGAAACCTACCTGTGGTCCGGCCTGTATTCTGAATCCGTTGTCAAACATATATTGAATCAGGACAGGTATATTAATATAACCCAGATTATAATTTTTTGCACCCTGGGCGGAATATACAAGTTCAGGCTGAATTGCCCACTGACTGTTGCGGTGGATATGGCCAAGCAAACCAAAATTATAACCTGTTCTCTGGTCATAACTGGTATTGTTGTCATTGTGAATGTTATAAAAATTCAGCCCGCCCTTAATTCCAAGGGTTACGTGTCCTGCAGGTGCATTGCCGTGCTGTGCACTGACAACACCCGTTATCATAATTGCTGTAATTAATCCGATCAGAAATTTCATAGCTTTTTTCATTTGTTTATTATTAGTTTTCGATATCACCTTTTTCATTAAGGAGCTTATAATCAACTGTAAAGGTGCGGGTTATTTATTGACGGAATGTTACATAATTGTATATACTTATTACATAATTCACGGATCAGAATGGGATTGAAGAAAGTCCTGTGAATTATGTAATTATGTTGATGAAAAGTGTAACGGTTCCGCTGGCTTAGCTGCCTACCTTTGCTTTGTTGAAGGGCACCTCCCGCAATAACAATTAATGCAAAAAATAAACTTATAAGGAGAAAATCATGAGCACAAGAAGAGACAGAAGAATAATCTACTATTTAATTGCAGCTGCAGTTATTATTATTGCCTTCCTGTTTGTTAGGCGGTGCATCCTGGATGAAAGGGATGGGACATGGCAACGGTTCAATGGGTACGGTCAGTTTACACTGGGGACAGATTCTGATCAGCCTGGGTCTGGGGTTTCTGCTCGGGTGGATAGTCTCCAAAAGGAAATGGTGATTGTCTGATTACCTTCAGACTTCAAATGGGCAGGTCTTTAAAAATTACTTCAGACCTGCCAATCGAGTCTTCCATTTTCTTATTGCCGTCAGCCAGGGTTGAAGTAATTCCTGAAAGAATAGATCTGAAGCAGTAATGCAAAACAGATCTTTCAGGGTCTCTTATATAATCTATTGTACCCTCTCTGACGTCTCCCCCCTGTACAGGGTTTGAATCTGGTATTCTTCTGTTAGCTATATAAGAGACAAATCTTTCTCTGAATGCTGTTGTATCATCAGTCTGTTTGTTCTTAACAGCGATGTCCAGTCCATGATAAAGCATGATCATTTTGCCTGTTGCCTTGTCATTATTTGCAATGAAGCTGAAACTCAATGCATCGATTTTGCCGGAAGTGGCATAAATAAAGGCATTTTTCTCAAGGATTGGATTTAACTCAGTAACGTTCAGGCCTGATAGAGTTCCTTCAAGTGAAAATATATTATTACTGTCAAATATTCTCTCTTTTAAATGAACGGCCATCTTTCCTTTGCCCATTAACAGGGCATCAGCCTTGATTTCTAAAAAACCTTTTTCTGTTTTGTAGCTGGTGTCATTTGTTAATTTGTAAAGGCTGGCATTGATTTCATTAAATCTTACAATTCCTGGCTCGTTTGCCTCTTCAGCATGTACTGTAAAAGTTACATTCCCTTTCATAAGAATTATTGAATCAATCAGGAAGTTGTGGGGAAAGTCGTAAAGGATATCCTGAAAGGCGGGTTTATTCAAATGCCGGAACTCTTCTCTCTTATCACGAAAAACTTTCATGTCCATTTGCCCGATCTCTATATACGGACTTCTGAGGCTCATTGATCTGAGATAAGCTTCGGAATCGAAATCGTAAACATAAATGTCGGTTAAGGCAACTTCGATACGGTTCGTTTGGAATGCATGTCTCGATGTGAAATCATAGTTTGTGTAATTCGGGCGAACAAAAAGGCTGTCTATGAACAAAGTGTTCACATTGGCAGGATAGCTGACCCCCTTTACCACATAAGAATACATTTTGTCAGACGAAACCAGCATGAGTTCCCGGGCTTTGAAATCAAACAGCTTAATGGTACCGGGGAGTAAAGTATCCATCTTCCCGACCTGCAAATCGTATACTTTCAGCATCCCATCCTTTACTGAATAAGTCTGCCCCGTTGAATCGTCTTCCAATTCCAGGTTCAGTTTATCAAACAGGATTCTGCCTATGCCAAGACTTATGGGTGAAACTACCGGTTGTGTTGCTCTGCCCGAAAATGGAAATTTACCGTTAATAATGCTATTGGAAAAGTTTACTTTATTAATATAAATATCATGTTTAAATATTGCTCTGGGGAGGTTGATGCCTGTCAACTTTACAGACGCTATCTCACCGATTAAATCGCGGTCTACTCCATTCTCCGGATTTGAAAATATTGTCATTCCTGTCAGTTTTATCCCTGACTTGATAATCAAAATATTAACCTTATCTATTTCAACGATGTAATTTCTTGCTTCTTTATTCAATTCTGACCGTATTTTTCCCCCGATCCAGGGCTCAATAAAAATTCTGGTTATAATTTCTACCAGCAACAAAAGAGTACACGCTGCAACAAATATTTTTAAAATTATTTTCTTCCGCATGATATGGCATTATAGTCAGAGGTCAAAACTATTACACCCTGACTTCAAAACTTTACACAATTCAATAAATGATTTACATCATTCACGCATTAGCCGGGCAACGAACCGGGCCGAACGTTAAGTCCCGAAATGGTATGTCGGGATAGGGGGAAGCCAGACTGCTGTGACGGATGAAAGACATGATATATATCACAGGGACACAGCGGATGTACATTTTTTCCTGAAAATCCTTAACTTCACGGCCTGATTAAGGTAGATCGGACTTTTCTTTACTAAATATTTTATCATGGCTAATACAAAAGCTTCTCCTGACGTTTCAGGTCAGTCATTTTATATCGGACTTGACATCGGATCAGTTTCTCTCAATACGGTTTTGCTGGATGATAACTATAACATCATTGAAGATTACTATGACTACGTTCATGGTAAGCCTTTCAATATGCTCTATGACAGGTTCTCATCCATTCTGAAAAAATACCCCTCGGCCACTGTAAAGGGTATTGCCCTGACAGGTACAGGCGGTAAGCTTGCAGCAGGACTAATCGGTGGCGTATTTGTAAATGAGATCATTGCACAGGCAACCTCTGCAGGCAGGCTCTATCCTGATGCCCGTACAGTCATTGAGATCGGGGGCGAAGATTCCAAACTGATCACTCTGGAGAAGAATCCTGAGGATGATCACGCCAGGCTCGTTGACTTTGAGATGAACAGCATATGTGCCGCAGGTACCGGGTCATTCCTTGATCAGCAGGCAAAAAGAATAGGTGTCCCTATCGAGAAGGAATTCGGTGAGATGGCTATGAAATCGGTCAACCCGCCGCGCATTGCAGGCAGATGCAGCGTGTTCGCCAAGAGCGACATGATACATCACCAGCAGTTAGCCACCCCGCTGCATGATATCGTGGCAGGACTGTGTTTTGCGCTTGCACGTAACTTTCGGAGCACTGTTGCCCGCAGCAAGGAGATAAAGAAACCTGTCATCTTCTCAGGAGGCGTGGCAGCAAATATAGGCATGATAAGAGCATTCAGGGAAGTGCTTGACCTTAAAGGAGATGAGCTTATTATTCCTGCTCATCATGCGTCAATGGGCGCCATCGGGGCTGTGATGTACAGCCACACCGGCAATCTGGAGATGAAAGAATTCAAAGGCCTTGAAGAGCTTCAGGCTTACCTGAAAAAGCACGCATCTAAATTTGTCAGCCTGCCACAGCTCATCGAATCTGAAGCAGTTTACAACAAGGAAATAAAATTCCACAAGAACGGAACCGACAAACTGCCGGTTTACCTTGGCATCGATGTAGGCTCACTGAGCACCAACGTTGTTCTGATTGACAAAAAGCATAATGTAGTTGCCAGGCGTTACCTCCCGACAGCCGGCAAGCCGCTGGAAGCCATACAGAAAGGGATGACGGAGATTTATGACGAGATTGGCGAGCATGTGGAGGTCATCGGTGCAGGCACAACCGGGTCCGGCCGTTACCTGACCGGGGACTTCATTGGTGCAGATACAATCCAGAATGAAATAACGGCGCAGGCAACCGCCGCAATAGACTATGATCCCACTGTTGATACAATATTTGAGATCGGCGGACAGGATTCAAAATATATAAGCATCGAAAACGGTGTGGTGGTCGACTTCGAGATGAACAAAGTCTGCGCCGCCGGCACAGGATCATTCCTCGAGGAACAGGCTGAAAAACTCAACATCAGGATTGTTGAGCAGTTCGGGAACATGGCCCTTAAGTCAGAGAGTCCCGTCAAGCTCGGTGACCGTTGCACGGTGTTCATGGAATCAGACCTGAACTCCTTCATGCAGAAAGGCGCCAAAAACGACAATCTCGTCGGTGGACTGGCCTATTCAATCGTTTACAATTATATGCAGAAAGTTGTTGCTGACCGGAAAGTCGGCAACAAGATCTTTTTCCAGGGAGGTGTTACAAACAATAAGGCTGTGGTGGCCGCATTCGAGCAGGTGACAGGAAAAAAGATCACGATACCGCCGCATTTTGACGTCACCGGTGCAATAGGCGCAGCCATTCTTGCCCAGAGATCGATGAAAGAAGATCAGAAAACCACATTCAAGGGCTTTGGCGTACGCAATGTGACGTATGAGATGACCAGGTTCGTCTGCAAGAGCTGCGTCAACAATTGCGAAATAAGCAGGATAAATATTACCGGTGAAAAGAAATCCCTGTACTACGGCGGACGCTGTGAAAAATATGAGACTGACGGCCGCAAGAAGAATACCGGACACATACCAAATCTCTTCAGTAAGAGACTTGAAATGCTCAGGGGCGATTTTTCGGAGACACCGGCAAACGGAAAAACAACCATCGGCATTCCCAGGGCTCTGATGATTTACTACCAGCAGTTCCCGTTCTGGAGGACCTTCTTCCAGGAGCTTGGATTTAACGTGGTCGTTTCAAGGGAATCCGATAAGGCACTGGTTTCACGTTCAATTGAAACCATCTCCTCAGAGACATGTCTCCCTGTTGAGCTGATGCACGGTCACGTGATCGATCTCCTCGAGAAAAATGTCGATTATGTATTCATGCCGTTCATTGTGAACGGAAAATACCGCGAGGGAGACACAACCTCCAATACCAACTGCCCATGGATACAGTCATTTCCGTTCATGGTCAGGGCTGCCCTCAAGGGTAAGGTCGACGAATCAAAATTCCTCACTCCCACCCTCCACTTCAGGTACTTCGAGCGCGCACTGGTGAAGGAACTCTCAGCTTTTTTCAATGAGAAGTTCGGATTAAAAAAAGAAGATATAAAGAACGCCATCTATAAGGCTGACAGCGTCCAGGTCTCATTTGAAAAGGGTCTTGTTGAATACGGCAGGGAAGCGCTTAAGAATATCCCGGAAAACTGCCGCCCTGTAGTTATCCTCGGAAGGCCTTATAACAGTGCCGATCCGCACCTTAACCTTGATCTGACTGAAAAATTGCTTGTGCAGGATGTCATGCCCATCCCGCTTGACATGCTTGACCTGTCATCATACAAGATCTACGGAAATTACAGGAACATGTACTGGCCAAACGGTCAGAAGATGATTGCTGCCGCACAGCATGTGGCTAAAACAGACGGTTTATATGCAGTCTATATCAGTAATTTCAGGTGCGGTCCTGATTCATTTATATGGCATTACGTCACCGAAGAGCTGAAAGGCAAGCCCTTCCTGCATCTTGAAGTGGACGAACACTCTGCCGATGCCGGCATGGTAACCCGTATCGAAGCATTCCTTGACAGCCTCAGGGGCTCCGAGTTGAATGAAAAGAAAGCCGTAACCATCAACAGGCCGCGACCCAGCCCTTCCGCTCCGCCTGCCAACAGAACACTCTATTTTCCATATATGCATGACGGAGCAGCTTTTGTGGCAGCAGCAGCCAGGAGTGTCGGCATTCCTTCAGAGGTACTGCCAAAACAGACTGAGGTGGATATTGCCCTGGGAAGAAAGTACACCTCCTCGAAAGAGTGCTTCCCGATGATCTGCACAACTGGCAGCTTCCTTAAAAAGCTTATGGAGCCGGGTGCTGACCCCTCCAGGATGAGTTTTTTCATGCCTGACCATAACGGCCCGTGCCGTTTCGGCCAGTATAACCAGTTCCAGAGGATACTGTTTGACAGACTCGGTTTTAAGGATGCAGAGCTCGTTACCCCTTCCAACGACACTTCATACGCTGATCTTGCCGGTGATCAAAGCCAGAAGTTCAGGATCAATGCATGGAAGGGCTTTGTATCATTTGACTATGTAAGGAAACTTTACAGGGAAATAAGACCTTATGAAATAAATAAGGGCGATACGGATGCTGTCTATGAAGCCGGCCTGAGAAAAATTGAAAGATCCATCGAAAACGGCTCCAGGGGACTTCGTAAGGTATTAGTTGAGGTAGCCAACGAATTCATGGCTATCAGGGCAGACAGAAGTCGCAGGAGACCTGTTGTTGCTATCCTGGGAGAGGTTTACATGCGTGACAATGCAGGCTGTAACGGAAATATTGCCAACAGGCTTGAGGCACTTGGTGCGGAGGTTCTGATTGGCCCGTTCTCTGAATGGATAACATATTCCACCCATCGCTACACGCGTGACAGCAAATGGAAGAATGACACCAAAGGACTGATAAAATCAAAGATCCAGGGTGTGGGGCAGGAAGTTATTGTTGATTACCTCCTTCACGGTATTCACAAATACACTGATACCAGCCTGGATGTCTCCCTCGAGGAAATGCTTGAGCTGAGTAACAAATACGTCAGTGAGTTCTATGACGGTGATCCTCCAATAGCAATGGGATCATCTGCCGCACTGGCCTCCAGGGGAGTTGCAGGAATAGCAGCGATACTGCCTTTCACATGTATGCCCGGGACACTTGTTGCGTCGGTGAGTGATTCATTCCGCAAGGACTACAATAATATCCCGTTCTTAAATATTCCATATGACGGACAGGATACGGTATCACTTGACACCAGGCTGCAGGCGTTTATATTCCAGGTGAAGGAGTATGCTCAGGCTGCTATTCAGCCAGTGTCATCTCCTGTATAAGATAGTCCGCACCGGCGAACTTCTCTATAATAAAGAGGACATACCTGATGTCAAGGCTGATGTTACGGCTTTGAAGCGGGTTGAACATCATGTCTGAGGCCACCCCCTCCCATGCGCGGTCAAAATTGATGCCTATCAGCTGACCCTCTGCATTGAGGACCGGACTGCCGGAGTTGCCCCCGGTGGTGTGGTTGTTGGCAATGAAACATACAGGCACATCGCCGTTGACGGCATACCGGCCGAAATCCTTTTTCTGATACAGTTCCCTGAGTTTGTCCGGGACGTCATAGTCGTAGATTTCCGGGTTATCCTTCTCCATCACTCCTGTAAGGGTGGTGAAATGCTTATAATAAACGGCATCCCTGGATTCATATCCCATGATCCTGCCGTAGGAGAGCCGGAGGGTAAAATTGGCATCCGGATAAAAGACCTTGTCACTGCCCTGTTCCATCTGTCCCGCCATATATGTCCGGTTCAGGACTGCAAGACGGGCGTTTAGTGCTGAAAGATCGGGTCTGACTTTCTTATCAAGCAGATCTGATGCAGAGGCTGCAAGAATATAAAACGGATCCTTCCGGACCTTATTTGCATCAAATTTGGTAAGTAGCTCCTGAACCTTCTTTTCATCCGTGAAAATCGATCTGGCAAACAGCTTGTCAGTGACAGAGTTAAAGTCACCCTTGCATGAGGCATACAGCTCCTTATAAGCCTGCGATTGCCACTCAGGGCTGATGTTTCTGGCGTAGAGATCCATCACCGCTACAAAAAGTCTCTTTGCAACAGCATCATCATAGTCTTTAAAAAAGTCTGCAGTGACATTCTTCAGTCTTGCCAGTTCCTTTTCAATATCGGGATTTTTAACTGCGGCCATATTTACAGCATTCCTGAAGCTGTTGGCAAGCTCGGCAGGCTCCACGCCGTTGTTGTAAAAGACTTCCGCCGTATAATTGTTTACCAGGCTGAGGGTACTGTATGTCTTATATATTTCGTCGTACTGTTCGAATAGCTTACCGTATCTGGCCGTGAGGACTGCATCACCGGCGACCCACTTTGAGAATCCTTTTTCAAATGTCTCTTTGGTTTCCACACCCTTGATTTTATCGAGGCTCTGTATCTCGCCCTGCCATTTCTTCCACCCGTTGGACAGCCCGAATGATTTATCGGCATACTTTATTCTTACAAGCTGATCTTTGGCCATTTCCTGTTCCATGATGGAAATCTTCGTACCGCGGATCTCAATCTGTTTCGGATAGATAATATCCTTAAGCATTTTTATCTGGTTTGAGGGAGCGTACTCCTGCGTTCTGGCCGGATAGCCAAAGACCATTGTAAAATCGCCCTCCTTTACTCCGGCCAGTGAAACCGGAAAATGATATACCGGCCTGTAGGGAACATTATCAGCGGAATATGCGGCCGGTTTATTCGCACTGTCGGCATAGACCCTGAACAGGGAAAAATCGCCTGTATGCCGCGGCCATACCCAGTTGTCAGTGTCGCCACCGAACTTCCCGATAGCCGACGGCGGGGCACCAACAAGCCTTACATCCCGGAACACTTCGTTCACAATCAGAAAATACTGGTTTCCCAGGAAGAACGGAACGACCATGGAATTGTAATGAGTCCCCTTAACCGCTTCGGCATTAATGGCAGTTATATTTGCATTTATCAGTGCCTCACGTTTTTCCGGATCCAGGTCATCAGAGACCCCTTCAAGCACCTTTCCTGTAACATCCTCCATGTACTTCATGATTGTAACTGACAGCCCGGGATTGGACAGCTCTTCCTCATTGGTTGAAGCCCAGAAACCGTCAGAAAGGTAGTCATGCTCAAGTGTTGAGTGGTTTTGTATTGAGCCGAAACCGCAATGATGGTTGGTAAGGATCAGGCCTTTATCCGAAATGAATTCTCCGGTGCAGCCGCCGCCAAAGAGTACAACGGCGTCTTTCATCGATGCCTTGTTGATACTGTAAATATCTTCAGCGGTGAGCTTGAATCCGTTTTCCTGCATGATCCTGATATTGTACTTCTCTATCAGTACCGGTATCCACATTCCCTCGTCGGCCCTGGCAGTAACAGATAGAAGTGAGATTATCAGAACCAGCAACAATGACTGTTTTTTCATCATTTTAGTTTTTTGTTTCCTGTAAAGTCAAGCAACCGGGCATAAAGATCACTGACAGGCATGCCAACGACATTGTAATATGATCCTTCAATGCGTGTTATGCCCCGGAGTCCAATCCATTCCTGGATACCGTATGCACCTGCCTTATCAAGGGGTTGGTAGTTTTCAATATAATACTCAATCTCTTCATCCGACAGCTCCCTGAATGTCACACGGGTTGTCACCGAGAAAGTGAGTTTTTTGCTGCTGTCCCTGAGGCACATACCTGTTATGACCTCATGCTCACAGCCTGAGAGCAGCCTGAGAAACTGTGCTGCCTCCTCTGTATCAACAGGCTTGCCGAGTACCGTATCATGGCACCAGACAACAGTATCAGCTGTAATGATTATCTGGCCGGGCCTTATATCTTCTTTCCATGCCGCAGCCTTCCCCTCGGCCAGGAACCCGGCGATCTCCCTGCCGCTGAGATGCGAAGGCCATACTTCATTGAAATCAACAGAGGCGGCACGAAACCTGAAGCCGGCCTCTTCGAGCAGCTGCCTGCGGCGCGGTGATGCAGAGGCGAGAATAAGATCGTACTCCTTTAACCCGTCAGAGATCATCCTAGAACAGCTTTCCTGAAGAAATGATTCCGCCTGCAACCAGTGAATAGAGTATCCCTGCCAGCATTATCAGCTTCATCAGTCCGCTGGCCAGATGAAGGGCATGCTGTTCCCTGGCGGTAAGAACCTTGTAATTCACCCATATCATCGGGACTGTGACAGGAGGGAAATATAGGTTAATGTGATCTTATCGTTCAGGTACCTGAACCAGATAAAGTAGAGGAGAAATATTGTCACAAGTGAAAGGAAGAGAACGGCAATTCCGGATGCCATGATTCCAGCCCTGACAGGCAGTGTCTTGCGTCCCAGGGCCAGGTCACCCTTATAGTCTTCCATGTCCTTTATAATCTCGCGGATAAAAGTTGTCATAAAGGCAAACAGGGCAAACCCTCCCACCCAGTAAAAGAGAATGGCAACACCGGGGAAATCGATCACCGAGCCGGCATAATGCATGAAGACCGGAGGTGCGTCATAGATAACAACCATCATCGGTACCATGGCGGTCAGGAATGCAACGATGATATTGCCGATGAGAAATTGCCTTTTGTACGTTGCGGAGTAAAAATAAAGCAAGCCTGAAACCAGGATAAATACCACACCCAGCCAGAAATACCCTATCCGTGCAGAAACATAAGTACCGCCGATCACACCAAGAATATTGAAGATATTGTGATACAGCATGGCCGTGCGCCTGGTCATTGTGTTGCCAACTATTATTGAACCCCTGTTGATCAGATCGGCACGGATGTCAAAGTAATCGTTGATCACATAACCGGCTGCAGTAATTAATACTGTCGAAATTACAAGGATGAGGAAATCAAACCAGCCCAGCTGGAAGCTCATCCGGGTAACGATCAGGGGAGAATCGATCATCGTGACAGGCATGGCGTTCAGCAGGGGACTGATGACAGCATACCTCATCAGCAGCATCGTGAGAGCCACAATGAGCAGGTTAGGCAGTCTGATAAGCGTCAGAAGGCCCCGCAGCATATTACCAGGAAAAAGCTTCATAATCCATCCAGTTGTTATGCAGTCTCAATGCCTGTTCAATGACATCGCGAACACATCCCTCGCCGCCGCGCTTGTCTGAGATATAGACGGAAACCTGCTTTATTTCGCTGTCCGCATCGCTGGGACAGGCAGGCAAACCGACCATTTTCATCACCTCATAGTCAGGGATATCATCACCCATATAAAGTACATTCCTGATGTCCAAACCCCACTTGCTGACCAGCGCCTTCATGCTTTCCTTCTTGGTCCGGGAATTGAGATAAATATCATTTACACCAAGTGTTTTAAGACGCTTGATATACTCTTTTGAGTTGGCTCCTGAGATCACTCCGACATGATATCCTTTTTTGACCGCGAGCTGTATGGCATATCCATCCCTGAGGTTTACCGTGCGCAGCGGGATACCCCACACCGACAGTGCAATTGTCTGTGTTGAGAGTACGCCGTCAATATCGAAGACGAATGCTTTTACATTCTGCAGCTCTTCCTTGAAATTGGTCATCAGTCGTTGTTCTTATAATGGCCGGTGATCATCCTGCTGATCAGCCGGTACAGTTCCTGGTATTCAGGTGAGAAAGATAACAATTCGAGGTGACTTTCCATCGTACTGACGTCATGTCTGACAGCCGGGCCGGTCTGGGCATGCTCCGGGCCGGTACGCAGAGCCTTGCGTACAGTCTCTTCCATCAGCGGCCTCAGCAGTGACGGATCAAATCCGGCTTCGGTTGCTATTGCCTCACCGGTCGTCATCATGAAGTTGGAGAAATTGTTTGCGAACACAGCTGCCACATGAAGATGCCGGCGCTTTTCAGTGTCACAGTCCCAGGCTCCGGCCCCTATATCCGTCGCCAGTTCTCTGAGTAAATCCAAAGAAGGCTCATCAGTGGCCTCGATAAAAAAAGGCACCTTCTTAAGCTCAGGCATGAAGCCCTTTGTGAATGTCTGCAGCGGATAGAACACACCAGCCCGCCGGCTGCGCCCCAACGCATCAAGAGAAACGCTTCCGGCAGTGTGCACTATAACCGTCCTGTCCGGAAGAATGACCTCCCGGGCTACCTCAGCCACTGAAGTGTCGGTGACAGCAAGAATGAGTATATCGCAATTGTCGGGTACTGAAAGATCTCTCCTCCACTCTGCTCCTGTGGCTGCCGCAAGGGCATGTGCACTTTCGCCGCCTCTTGAGGCCACGGATATTATCCGGTGGCCGGCGGCCTTGAACCCACGGCATAGCGCCTCCGCCACATTTCCTGCACCTATAAAGGATATGTTGCGGTCAGACATTCAGGGTGAGAATTACAAACTTGAGCTGTTCAGGAGGTCATTTACCGTAATCGTAAGGTGCAACATCCGTAACCTGGATCTGGTAGATCCTGTACATACTGTATGAGCCACCGTTACCGGCGTTCATCAGATAATTGCACTCATAGAAATATGCACCCGACACGAGTATCTCAGCTCCCTGCTCGAATGTTATCAGTTCGTCCATAAACTCCGAAGGGTTGCAGAAATAGTATATATCGTAATTGCTCCAGAGCGGTACGAACTGGGCTGATTTGGATTCAGCATTATAAGAGATATGGACATGAGCCAGTTTCAGAGTGTCAAGAGCGTCTCCGTCGCACCCGCACTTAGGCTGTTTTTTGCAGCCTGCCGATGAAATCACTCCTGCAATAAGCATAAGAGCCAATGCACCGTTTGCCAGAATTCTTTTTATGTTCATAATTCACGCTGTTAACTATCTGCAAAATAACGATTATTTTCATTCCCTGCCAAAAAGAAAGGCTGTAACACATTGTCACAGCCCTCTCTTTTAACAGTCACATGTTATGCTTGTGCCGTTGGACCTCCAAAATTCACGGGCATGACCGGTCCCGATCCCTTTACCTCACGTATGGTACCGTGTACAGCCTCATACTTCGAGATATTGTCATTCAGGGCAGCCACCAGCCTTTTAGCATGTTCAGGCGTAAGTATGATCCTCGATTTAACCTTTGATTTTGGTACGCCGGGCATTATCCGGATAAAATCAATTACAAACTCGGCAGGTGAATGTGTGATTACCGCAAGGTTCGAATAGACACCCTGTGCAACATCCTCGCTGAGCTCGATGTTAAACTGATTCTGGTTCTGATTCTTATTGTCTGCCATGATATTGTGGTTTAGTCCTGTTCCTGTTCCACCTCAGCAGGGTTCTGTCCGGCATGAACAAGGGTATCATAATCATCCAGTGAACCTACAATAACATTGTTGTACTCCCTGAGTCCTGTTCCGGCCGGAATAAGATGGCCGACAATAACATTTTCCTTAAGTCCTTCAAGGAAGTCGATCTTGCCCAGGATAGCTGCCTCGTTCAGAACCTTGGTGGTCTCCTGGAATGAAGCGGCTGAGAAGAAACTGTTGGTCTGAAGAGCGGCACGGGTGATACCCTGCAGCACCTGCTGTGAGGTAGCCGGAATAGCATCCCTGGCTTCTATCACCTTGAGGTCACGGCGCTTGAGCACCGAGTTCTCATCCCTGAGCTTGCGGGCAGTGATGACCTGCCCCGGTCTCAGCGTCTGGCTGTCTCCGGAATCAAGGACGATCTTCTTCCCATAAACCCAGTCGTTCTCATCCATGAACTCAAGCTTATCAACAACCTGACGTTCAAGGAATTTCGTGTCACCCGGGTCAATGATCTCAACCTTGCGCATCATCTGTCTGACGATAGTCTCAAAGTGTTTGTCATTGATCTTCACACCCTGCAACCGGTATACTTCCTGTATCTCGTTCACGATGTACTCCTGTACCTTTGTCGGGCCCTTGATGGCAAGGATATCGGACGGGGTAACGGCACCGTCAGAGAGGGCTATACCTGCCCTGACATAGTCATTCTCCTGAACCAGTATCTGTTTCGACAGCGGCACGAGATATTTCTTCATCTCTCCCGATTTGGAGGTGATGGTTATCTCCCTGTTGCCCCTCTTGATCTTGCCGTAGGTGACCTCGCCGTCAATCTCGGTTACAATGGCCGGGTTGGACGGGTTACGGGCTTCAAAGAGCTCGGTGACACGCGGCAGACCGCCTGTGATGTCACCTGACTTGCCTACCGATCTTGGTATCTTTACGATGGTGTCACCGGCTACCACATGCTTGTTAAGGTCAGTGACAAGGTGAGCGCCCACCGGAAGGTTGTAGGATTTTAATTCCACTCCTTCAGGAGACATGATCTTGATGGCAGGGTTCTTGGTCTTGTCCCTGCTCTCAATGATAACCTTTTCCTTGAAACCGGTCTGTTCGTCAGACTCTTCACGGAAAGTAACACCCTCAATAAAGTAGTCAAATGCCACCTTACCTGCAACCTCGGAAATAATTACCGCGTTGAACGGATCCCATTCGCATATTAGCTGTCCCTTTTCGATTTCCTGGTTAGCCTTGATATAAAGCCTGCTGCCGTAGGGTATCGAGTGGGTAGTAAGTGCGATGCCGGTCTTCTTGTCCATGATCCTCAGTTCGCCGAGACGGCCGATAACCACATCCACCTTGCCTTTTTCAGGATCTTTCCTTGAAACGGTTCTGACTTCCTCAATGGCTGCGATACCTCCGTATCTGGCGACAAGGCTTGATTCTGTCGTAATATTTGATGCTGTACCACCGACGTGGAAAGTACGAAGTGTAAGCTGTGTGCCCGGCTCGCCGATGCTCTGTGCTGCAATTACACCGCAGGCCTCGCCCTTCTGTACCATTCTTCCTGTTGCGAGGTTACGCCCGTAACATTTGGCGCAGACACCCTTCTTTGACTCACATGTGAGCACCGATCGTATCTCGACCTGCTCAATGGGTGACTTGTCTATGCGGTTGGCAAGTTCCTCGGTGATTTCCTCTCCGGCAGAGACAATAAGCTCGCCGGTGAGAGGATTGTAAATATCATGAACCGTTGTACGGCCAAGAATTCTGTCATAGAGTGATTCAACCACTTCCTCGTTGTTCTTGATGGCTGTAGCCACAAGACCGCGAAGTGTGCCGCAGTCCTCCTCGGTGATGATCACATCCTGCGATACGTCAACAAGACGGCGGGTCAGGTAACCTGCGTCAGCTGTCTTGAGTGCGGTGTCAGCAAGACCCTTGCGAGCACCGTGTGTCGAGATGAAGTATTCGAGAACTGAAAGGCCCTCCTTGAAGTTGGAGAGGATCGGGTTCTCAATGATCTCCGAGGTCGCTGATCCGGATTTCTGCGGTTTGGCCATAAGGCCCCTCATGCCTGAGAGCTGACGGATCTGCTCCTTCGAGCCCCTTGCGCCGGAGTCAAGCATCATGTACACTGAGTTGAAGCCCTGCTTGTCAGTTGAAAGCTGCTTCATGAGGCTCTGTGTCAGTCGTGCATTGACATGTGTCCATATATCAATGATCTGGTTGTACCTCTCATTGTTGGTGATGAACCCCATGCTGTAGTTGGAGATCACCTCTTCAACCTGCTCATATCCCTCTGCCACAAACATCTCCTTTTCCTTGGGGATGATTACGTCATCAAGGTTGAATGACAGGCCTCCGACAAATGCCATACGGAATCCAAGATCCTTTATTGAATCAAGGAAATCAGCCGTCTTGGCGGTCCCGGCTTTCTTGAGCACGGTACCGATAATATCCCTGAGCGATTTCTTTGTCAGCAGCTCGTTGAGATAACCCACCTCTTCGGGCACAAACTCATTGAAGAGCACCCGGCCGACGGTGGTTTCGATCAGATGGTTGACCTTCTGACCGTCAACCATGTCGTTGACTTTTACCTTAATGATGGCGTGAAGGTCAATCTTACCTTCGTTGTATGCTATACGCACCTCATCAGGTGAATAGAATGAACTTCCTTCACCCTTTACCTTTATCTGCTCAGTGCTTTTGCGTGCCTTGGTGATGTAGTATAGCCCGAGGACCATGTCCTGTGAAGGCACTGTAATAGGTGCACCGTTTGCAGGGTTGAGGATGTTATGTGATGCAAGCATCAGCATCTGTGCCTCAATAATGGCGGCGTTCCCAAGAGGAAGATGCACAGCCATCTGGTCACCGTCGAAGTCGGCGTTGAAAGCCGTACATACAAGCGGGTGCAGCTGGATGGCCTTGCCCTCAATGAGCTTGGGCTGGAAAGCCTGGATACCTAACCTGTGAAGTGTGGGAGCACGGTTGAGCAACACGGGATGACCCTTGAGTACATTCTCAAGTATATCCCACACAACCGGATCCTTGCGGTCAACAATCTTCTTCGCGCTCTTGACAGTCTTGACTATACCGCGCTCAATGAGCTTGCGTATAATGAACGGCTTGTAGAGCTCTGCAGCCATGTCTTTGGGTATGCCGCACTCATGAAGGTGAAGCTCAGGTCCGACGACAATAACCGAACGTGCTGAATAGTCAACCCTCTTACCGAGAAGGTTCTGACGGAAACGTCCCTGCTTGCCCTTGAGGCTGTCGGACAGCGATTTAAGTGGCCTGTTGGCGTCAGTCTTGACTGCGTTTGCCTTGCGCGAGTTGTCAAACAGTGAGTCGACAGCTTCCTGCAGCATCCTTTTCTCATTACGAAGGATCACCTCCGGAGCCTTGATCTCTATCAGTCTTTTCAGACGGTTATTGCGTATGATCACCCTGCGGTACAGGTCATTAAGGTCACTGGTGGCAAACCGTCCGCCGTCAAGCGGAACAAGCGGTCTCAGCTCCGGTGGGATCACCGGAACAATCTTCACTATCATCCACTCAGGCCTGTTGATGTTCTTTGACTCCCTGAATGCCTCAACCACCTGGAGCCTCTTGAGAGCCTCGCTCTTGCGCTGCTGTGAGGTCTCGGTGTTTGCGCGGTGACGAAGGGAATATGAGAGTTCATCAAGATCAAGCTTGCCCAGCAGCTTGTAGAGAGCCTCAGCCCCCATCTCTGCCACGAACTTGTCAGGATGATCATCATCAAGATACTGGTTCTCCTTGGGAAGGGTCTCAATAATCTCCATATACTCCTCTTCTGAAAGGAAATCGAGATATTTGACACCGTCAACAGCTTTTACACCGGGATTGATGACAACGTACTTTTCATAGTAAATGATGCTGTCAAGCTTTTTCGTCGGCAGTCCAAGAAGATATCCGATCTTGTTCGGAAGTGATCTGAAGTACCATATGTGAGCTACCGGCACCACCAGTGCGATGTGTCCCATGCGCTCGCGTCTTACCTTCTTCTCCGTCACTTCAACACCGCAACGGTCGCAGACAATTCCCTTGTACCTTATCCTTTTGTACTTCCCGCAATGACATTCATAGTCTTTGACCGGGCCGAAGATCCTCTCGCAGAAGAGGCCGTCGCGTTCAGGCTTATATGTACGGTAGTTTATTGTCTCAGGCTTCAGGACTTCTCCGCTTGATTTGTCAAGAATTTCTTCGGGCGATGCCAGCCCTATGGAAATCTTCGTGTAGCTGGTCTTCTGTTTGTTATCCCTTCTGAATGACATATATTTTATTTTTTTATATCTGGTTAATTACCCGGCTTGTCTATTCAAGGTTGATGCTCAGGCCCAGGCCCCTCAGCTCGTGCAGAAGCACGTTAAGAGATTCTGGTATGCCCGGAAGTGGCATCGGTTCACCCTTGACGATAGCCTCGTAAGCTTTTGCCCTTCCTATCACATCGTCAGACTTGATAGTAAGTATCTCCTGGAGTATATGTGCAGCGCCAAATGCTTCAAGCGCCCAAACCTCCATCTCACCAAACCTCTGGCCGCCAAACTGTGCCTTGCCTCCGAGAGGCTGCTGGGTGATGAGCGAATACGGCCCTATTGAACGGGCGTGCATCTTGTCATCAACCATGTGGCCGAGTTTGAGCATGTAGATCATTCCCACGGTGGCTGGCTGGTCGAACCTGTCACCCGTGCCTCCGTCATAGAGGTAGGTGGTACCGTTGCGCGGTATGCCGGCTTTTTCGGTCAGGTCATGAATCTCTTCCTGGTTCGCTCCGTCGAATATCGGGGTTGAGAACTGCATTCCAAGCTCCTTGCCTGCCCATCCCAGGACTGTCTCATAGATCTGTCCGAGGTTCATCCTCGAAGGCACACCCAGCGGGTTAAGAACGATGTCCACCGGTGTTCCGTCAGCAAGGAACGGCATGTCCTCGGCACGTACAATCTTGGCAACAATACCCTTGTTACCGTGACGTCCGGCCATCTTGTCTCCGACCCTCACCTTGCGCTTCTTGGCAATATATACCTTGGCAAGCCTTACTATGCCTGCAGGCAGCTCATCACCGATGGTGATGTTGTACCTCTTCCTCTTGTATACACCGTCTATCTCCTTGTGCTTGATAATATAGTTATGGAGAAGCTGTTTGATGCTGTCATTCTTTTTCTTGTCTGTCGTCCACTTGTTGGGGTTGACATTCAGATAATCAATCTCCTGCAGCTGCTTAAGCGTGAATTTGGCTCCCTTGGGGATAACATCCACGTTCAGATAATCCTTCACTCCCTGTGAGGTCTTACCGTTCACAAGTATAAAGAGCTTGTCAACCAGGCGTGCTTTCAGATCATCCGCCGTTCTGTTGAAGTCAGCATCGATCTTGTCAAGCAGGGGCTTCTCGGCTGTCTTGGCCTTGCGGTCCTTTATAGCCCTGGTGAAGAGCTTCTTGTCTATGACCACACCTTCAAGAGACGGTCCGGCCTTGAGTGAGGCATCCTTGACATCACCGGCCTTGTCTCCGAAGATGGCTCTGAGGAGCTTTTCCTCAGGTGAAGGATCAGATTCGCCTTTTGGCGTGATCTTTCCGATAAGAATGTCACCGGGTCTGATCTGTGCGCCTATTCTTATGAGGCCGTTCTCATCAAGGTTCTTCGTTGCCTCTTCACTTACGTTCGGGATATCGGAGGTCAAGCTCTTCCATACCGCGTTTGGTGTCGCGAACTTCAAGAAGGTACTCATCTATATGCACTGAAGTGAAGATGTCTTCCTGCACTACCTTTTCACTCAGCACGATGGCATCCTCAAAGTTGTATCCCTTCCATGGCATGAAAGCCACCTTAAGGTTACGGCCAAGTGCCAGCTCACCGTTCTTGGTGCCATACCCTTCGGTAAGCACCTGTCCTTTTACAACCTTCTCCCCTTTCTTAACGATCGGAACGAGGTTGATTGTCGTATTCTGGTTTGTCTTGTGGTACTTGGGCAGATTGTAACGCCTGACGTCATCATCAAAGCTGACGAATTTTTCCTCATCAGTCCTGCGAGTATCTTACGACTATCTCGTTTGAATCAACGTATTCGATCACGCCGTCGCCTTCAGAGACTATCAGTATCCTTGAGTCTTTTATGACCTGTGCTTCCAGACCGGTGCCGACAATAGGTGCTTCAGGCCTTACCAGCGGCACTGCCTGTCTCATCATGTTTGATCCCATGAGTGCACGGTTGGCATCATCATGCTCGAGGAAAGGTATCAGTGATGCAGCTATTGATGCAATCTGGTTTGGAGCCACATCCATCATCTGCACCTTGGCAACCTCCTCGTAGGGATAGTCTGCCCCGAGCCTTGACTTGGCCCTGGGGTTCGTGAAGGTACCGTCTGCATTCAGCGGGGCATTGGCCTGCGCCACAGTCAGGTACTCTTCGTCTTCAGCGGTAAGCCACTTTACGGCATCGTTCTTGAGATCAACCTTCCCGTTGACAACATCACGGTAGGGTGTCTCGATGAAGCCGAGGTTATTGATCTTGGCATATACGCAAAGCGAAGATATAAGACCGATATTCGGTCCTTCAGGTGTCTCGATGGGACAGAGACGGCCATAATGGGTGTAATGTACGTCACGAACCTCAAATCCTGCGCGTTCACGCGAAAGACCGCCGGGACCGAGGGCTGAGAGACGACGCTTGTGGGTCATCTCTGCCAGCGGGTTGGTCTGATCCATGAACTGTGACAGCTGGTTGGTGCCGAAGAATGAGTTTATGACTGACGACAGGGTCTTTGAATTGATGAGGTCAACAGGTGTGAAGACCTCATTATCCCTGACGTTCATGCGCTCACGTATCGTACGTGCCATACGGGCAAGACCTACACTGAACTGTGCTGACAGCTGTTCACCGACGGTACGTACCCTCCTGTTGCTCAGGTGGTCAATATCATCAACATCAGTCTTTGAGTTGATGAGCTCAATCAGGTACCGTATGATGGCAATAATATCCTCCCTTGTCAGGATCTTGGTGTTCATGTCGATGTTAAGCTTCAGCTTGCGGTTTATCCGGAAGCGTCCCACCTCGCCAAGATCATAACGTTTATCCGAGAAGAAGAGCTTGTCAATGACATCACGTGCCGTAGCCTCATCCGGCGGCTCTGCATTGCGCAGCTGACGGTAGATGTATATCACAGCCTCTTTCTCTGAGTTGCAGGGGTCTTTCTGCAAAGTATTGTATATGATAGCAAAGTCAGACAGGCTCACATCCTCGCGGTGAAGCAGGATCGATTTTGCCCCTGAGTCAACTATCAGGTCAATATGTTCATTTTCAATGACTGTCTCCCTGTCGAGCACTACCTCGTTACGTTCGATGGAGACAACCTCACCCGTATCCTCGTCGACGAAATCCTCGACCCATGTACGGAGAACCCTCGCGGCGAGCTTGCGGCCGACGAGTTTCTTGATGTTCACCTTTGAGACCTTATGCTCTTCGGCAAGGTTGAAGATCTCAAGGATATCCTTATCGCCCTCGAAGCCGATAGCCCTCAGAAGGGTTGTGACAGGCAGTTTCTTCTTCCTGTCAATATAGGCGTACATCACATTGTTGATGTCAGTGGCAAACTCTATCCATGATCCCTTGAACGGGATGATGCGTGCTGAATAAAGCTTGGTGCCGTTGGCGTGGATGCTCTGTCCGAAGAACACGCCGGGTGACCTGTGGAGCTGTGAGACGACAACCCTCTCAGCGCCGTTGATGACGAATGTACCGCGCTCGGTCATGTAAGGAATGACGCCCAGGTATACATCCTGGATCACAGTGTCAAAATCCTCATGCTCGGGATCGGTGCAGTAAAGTTTTAGTTTGGCTTTCAGCGGAACGCTGAAGGTCAGGCCTCTCTCAATACACTCATCGATTGTATATCTCGGAGGGTCAATTGAATAATCCAGAAACTCCAGCACAAAATTGTTCCTGGTGTCGGTGATGGGGAAGTTCTCCATGAAAACCTGGTAAAGGTTTTCTTTCCTCCTGTTCTCAGGTGTGGTGCCAAGCTGGAAAAACTCGGCAAAAGATTTTAATTGAATCTCAAGAAAATCAGGATATTCGAGCTGATCTTTCTTGGATGCGAAACTTACGCGTTCGTTATTTTTCGAGGACATTGATGGTAGGATTAAGTGAACTTATTAAAAATGCCAAAAAGGCTTAGCTCCGCCGGATGGCGGAACTAAACCTGTAAACCCGGTTGTCAGGTATAGCTTATTTAAGTTCAACTTCAGCTCCTGAATCTTCCAATTGCTTCTTAATGTTCTCAGCCTCTTCTTTTGAGACACCTTCTTTAACAGGTGACGGAGCGGCGTCAACAACAGCTTTGGCTTCTTTAAGACCGAGGCCTGTGATATCTTTCACCAGCTTGACGATCTGAAGCTTCTGGCCGCCTGCATTTTTAAGGATAACATCGAAAGAACTTTTCTCAGCAACAACAGGAGCGTCTCCGCTGCCTGACGGTGCTGCAACAGCCACTGCTGCGGCTGCAGGTTCAATGCCATACTCATCTTTCAGTATTTTCGCAAGCTCATTAACCTCTTTAACGGTTAAGTTCACCAACTCTTCTGCAAATTTCTTAAGATCTGCCATTTCTATTATGAATTTTAATTTGATTACTATTAATGATTACTTCTTTGACAGTGTTTCAAGAACACCATGAATTTTTGTACCACCTGACTGCAGTGCGGAGATAACATTCTTCGCGGGCGACTGGAGCAGAGTCAGGATATCGCCGATGAGCTCCTCTTTTGACTTGAGAGCCACGAGGGTCTCAAGAAGGTTTTCACCGACATATACAGATTCTGCAACATACGCTCCTTTTATCAGCGGTTTGGGATGCGATTTACGGAACTCCCTGATCATTTTTGCGGGAGTATTTCCGTTATTCGAGAACATAACAGCAGTCGAGCCTTTAAGCACGGGGAACAGTTCTCCGCATTCAAGGCCTGTCTGCTCCAGCGCTCTCTTCAGGAGGGTGTTCTTCACGACAACCAGTCTTATCTGGTTCTCAAAACACTTCCTTCTGAGATCACTGGTGTCAGCAGCATTGAGCTGTGCAGTGTCAGTCAGGTAAAAGTGACTGTATTCTTTCAGAATATCAGCCAGACTGTTAATTATTTCGGATTTTTCGTCTTTTCTCATAATCTCTCTGAGGTTTAGCTTTCAGTTACACGTCAAGGCTCTTGGGATCAACCTTCAGTCCCGCGCTCATAGTGCTTGACAGGAATATACTTCTGATGTATGTTCCTTTAGCCGAGGTGGGTTTGAGTTTGTTGATCATTCCGAGAAACTCTTTGGCGTTCTCTACGATCTTATGAGGTTCAAAGGATACTTTTCCGATGGAAGCATGTACTATACCGGCTTTGTCAACTTTAAAGTCGATTTTTCCCTGCTTGACCTCTTTTACAGCCTTGCTGATCTCCATGGTTACGGTGCCGCTTTTTGGGTTCGGCATGAGTCCACGGGGACCAAGCACGCGTCCTAACTGACCTATCTTACCCATCACTGAGGGCATGGTAATAATCACATCAACATCCGTCCAGCCGCCTTTGATCTTCTCAACCCACTCTTCCAGCCCCACATAATCTGCGCCTGCTTCTGTTGCTTCAGCCACCTTGTCAGGTGTTACGAGAGCCAGAACCCTGACCTCCTTACCTGTACCGTGAGGAAGGGAAACGACACCGCGAACCATCTGATTCGATTTGCGGGGGTCAATTCCCAGCCTTACATCAAGATCAACCGAAGCATCAAACTTTGATGTCGTGATATCTTTTACCAATGCTGCCGCTTCTGACAAAGTATAGAGCTTGCCATGCTCGATTTTCTCGAGGGCAAACTTCTGATTCTTGGTAAGCTTAGCCATTTTTATACACTTATTAGTTTATTTACCCGGGAATTCACCGGTCACGGTGATGCCCATACTCCTGGCCGTGCCAGCCACCATCTTCATCGCGGAATCGAGGGTGAAGCAGTTTAAATCCTGCATCTTTGCCTCAGCAATAGTCTTTACCTGATCCCATGTTATTGATGCCACCTTGTTACGGTTGGGCTCCGGAGAGCCTTTCTTTGTCTTGGAGGCCTCGATAATCTGGACGGCAACAGGAGGTGTCTTTGTGATAAATTCAAAAGACTTGTCATTGTACACGGTGATAATCACCGGGATGACCTTCCCTGCCATGTCCTGGGTACGGGCATTGAACTGTTTACAAAACTCCATGATATTCACACCTTTGGAACCCAGTGCGGGTCCTACCGGTGGAGATGGATTGGCTGCTCCGCCTTTAATCTGTAATTTGATTAATCCAGCAACTTCTTTTGCCATAATTAAAAATTTGCATTGTTTATAGCGAGAGCATGACGGCCGTTTAAGGAAGCATTATAATTCACGGCTGTCAATTTCCTGATTTCCTAACTTTCTTTCTCTACCTGCATGAAGCTGAGTTCGAGCGGGGTCTTTCGTCCGAAGATCTTGACCATCACTTTCAGCTTACGCTTCTCTTCGTTAACCTCTTCAATAACTCCTGAGAAGCTGTTGAAGGGGCCATCTATCACTTTCACCGTTTCCCCGACGACGAAGGGCACATTAAGCTCCTCATCGCTTGCGGCAAGTTCATCGACCTTGCCCAGGATACGGTTTATTTCTGCCTTGCGTATCGGTGTCGGCTCACCCGACTGTGTCCCGAGAAAACCGAGCACGTTGGGTACGTTGCGTAACACATGAGGCACCTCACCCACGAGTGCGGCTTCCACTATGACATATCCGGGAAAGAAGTTTCGCTCCTTGCTTATCTTCTTGCCTGAACGTATCTGGTAAACCTTCTCCGTAGGGATGAGTACCTGTGTTATGTAATCCTGCAGCTTCAGGCGCACGATCTCGTTCTCGAGATATTCCTTCACCTTCTTCTCCTTGCCGCCAATAGCCCTGAGCACATACCACTTTTTAACGTTCTCACTCATTTGTGATCGTCATCTTATTAATACAACCAACCGTATACTGTGCTCATGACCTTTTCAAAGGCGAAATCCATCATCCATATCACTATGGCGAGGATCACCGATGTGACCAGAACAAGGGTGGCGCTGCCCTGAAGCTCACTCCACGATGGCCAGGTCACCTTATGCATCAGTTCGTTGTATGATTCTTTAAAATAATTAAGTACTTTCATTTCAAGACTTCGATTTAGCACGGGAGGAGAGACTCGAACTCCCGACACCTGGTTTTGGAGACCAGTGCTCTACCAACTGAGCTACACCCGTGTACATTTTCAATGACACCCGTCCGTCCGCCAGAAGGCGGACGACGGATACCACTATATATATAAGGTCTTAGACAAGTATATCAATAACCTGACCTGCTCCCACTGTACGTCCGCCTTCGCGGATAGCAAAACGGAGGTTCTTGTTGATAGCCACAGGATAGATAAGGTCGACGGTGATGGTTACGTTATCACCTGGCATTACCATTTCTGTTCCTTCAGGGAGAGTGATCTCACCGGTTATGTCGAGAGTTCTCAGATAGAACTGGGGACGATAATGGTTGTGGAACGGAGTGTGACGGCCACCTTCTTCTTTCTTGAGCACATACACCTCAGCCTTGAATTTGGTGTGGGGTGTGATTGAACCCGGTTTGGCAAGCACATGACCTCTCTTGATCTCTTTCTTGTCAACACCGCGCAGCAGCAGACCTACGTTGTCACCTGCTTCACCCTGATCAAGGATCTTGCGGAACATCTCAACACCGGTACATATTGACTTGCGTTTTTCTGCACCAAGACCTACGATCTCGAGCTCATCACCTGTATGAACAACACCTGTCTCAATACGGCCTGTGGCAACTGTACCACGTCCGGTGATTGAGAAAATGTCTTCTACCGGCATAAGGAACGGTTTCTCATTCTCACGCAAAGGTATCGGAATGAATGAGTCAACTGCATCCATCAGTTCCATGACCTTTTCTTCCCATTTGGGTTCGTGGTTCATGGCACCGAGGGCTGAGCCGCGGATAACGGGAGCATCCGTCACCGTCATACTTATAGAAGTTCAGAAGGTCACGTATTTCCATCTCAACAAGGTCAATAAGCTCCTCATCATCGACAAGGTCAACTTTATTAAGGAAGACCACAATTTTCGGAACGTTTACCTGACGAGCGAGAAGGATATGCTCGCGTGTCTGAGGCATCGGGCCGTCAGTAGCAGCAACAACGATGATCGCACCGTCCATCTGGGCAGCACCTGTAACCATGTTCTTAACATAGTCAGCGTGTCCGGGACAGTCGACGTGAGCATAGTGACGGTTCGCCGTTGAATACTCAACGTGAGCTGTGTTGATCGTAATACCCCTTTCCTTTTCCTCGGGAGCATTGTCGATTGAATCAAAGTCCCTGATTTCCGAGAGACCTTTTTTAGCGAGAACCATCGTAATAGCAGCTGTCAAAGTGGTCTTGCCGTGGTCGACGTGACCGATTGTACCGATATTAACGTGTGGCTTCGACCTGTCAAATTTTTCTTTTGCCATAACTAGAAGCTTATTAAATTATTTACATCCAAATACATCCAAATACAATTAAAATTCTTTCGAGCCGATGATGAGAATTGAACTCATGACCCCTTCCTTACCAAGGAAGTGCTCTACCCCTGAGCTACATCGGCTTTTGAGCGGGAAACGAGACTCGAACTCGCGACCCATAGCTTGGAGGGCTATTGCTCTACCAACTGAGCTACTCCCGCTTATATCTGTCACCAGTGCCCGGTACGCTTTCCGGGGAAAGAGCACTTTGCTGTCCTGCAATGAATTAGTGGGGAGAGCAGGATTCGAACCTACGAAGTCATTCGACAGCAGATTTACAGTCTGCCCCAGTTGGCCACTTTGGTATCTCCCCCTTCATGCAGGCATGTCTGGTTAGACATACACTTACTCATCATTAATGAGCCGATGAAGGGAATCGAACCCCCGACCTGCAGATTACAAATCAGCTGCTCTGGCCAACTGAGCTACATCGGCATTTGAAAGAACGGCCGATTCATGAGTTAAATACCCTCAAAAATCGGTTTGCAAATGTAGGAATTAAAATTTCAAATCTCAAAAATTATGTGAAGTTTTTTTGCCCGGAGGAAACTACTCCCCTCGCATCTTGCCCTTCTGTTTGACTATCTGCTTCTTAAGGGCGGCGATCACCAGATCGGTCGCTTCTTCAAATGTCTTGCTCTGTTTCCGCGCAAAAAGAGGCCCCTTGGGATATTCTATCCTGATCTCAGTCACCTTGTTCTCCCTCTCTTCGTCCTTTTCAAGCTTAAGGATTATCTCTGCACTGACAATATCATCGGTCACGAGAGATAACTTGTTCACCTTCTGAGTTACAAAATCAAGCAGTTTCTTGTCTGCATCAAACTTGAGCGAATGGATCTGAATATTCATGGCAGTACCTCCTGTTATTGGTTTTTAGGCTCTTGGATGAGCCTGTTTGTATACTTTCTTTAACTGTTCAAATGTATTGTGAGTGTAAACCTGGGTGGCCGACAGACTGGCATGACCCAGCAATTCCTTGATCGAATTGAGGTCGGCGCCGTGGTTCAGCATGTGCGTGGCAAAGGTGTGACGCAAAACATGCGGGCTTTTCTTTTCAACGGTTGTCACCATGGAGAGATACCTTCTCACTATATTATAAACACCTTTGTCATACAGTTTGTTTCCCTTATCTGTGACAAAAAACCATTCACCGGCATGACTTGTTTTGCTGCGGGCCTGCAGATAAATTTCAAGTGATTTCAAGAAGCTGGCGGCCAGAGGAATAACTCTCTGCTTGTTTCGCTTGCCCGTCACCCTGACCTGACCTGAAGAGAGATCCACATCCTCATCACGCAGGCTTATCAGCTCTGATCGCCTCATGCCTGTAAGATACAAAAATTCTATGATAGTCCTGTCACGTATACCTGAAAAATTATCTCCGAATTTGTAATCGTCCAGAAGCTTGTCGAGAGCCTCTTCGGCAACAAAGACCGGCAGCTGCCTGGACTTCTTCGGAAGCTTCAGCCCTGACAGGGGGTCAGAGCTGCTCAGGCCATGTTTCCTCATGTATCTGTAAAATGAACGGAGGGCGGACATTTTCCTGTGAACCGTTCCGGTGGCACAACCGTTCTCAATGAGTGATACCATCCATGCTCTCACCTCGCCCTGGGTCACATCCTCAGCGGTGATATCAGCGGCATTCACTTCCAACCACTTAAAAAACTGGTCTAAGTCGTTCTTGTACGAAGTTACGGTATTCCGGGAATAGCGCTTCTCGGTCCGGATGTATTGCAGGAATGATTCCTTTTTGTCCATAAAAGGAACCTGTTAAGATTGTTTTTATCAGAAATAAAAAGCAGTTGGGCTGTTATTCCTCTTCCTGCTGCAGATGCTGAACATAAACGGCTTTCTTTATCGCTTCCCTGCGGCGTACGGAGGGTTTGATAAAAGCCTGACGCGTTCTGAGCTCACGGATAACACCCGTTTTTTCAAATTTTCTCTTGAATTTTTTAAGAGCCCTGTCAATGTTCTCGCCTTCTTTTACCGGTACAATTATCATAATTCAACTTTATGTTAAAACGAGCCGCAAAATTAATATGTATCAAATTCATTTCAAAACTTTTGACAAAATAAATTCGTATTCCTCGCCTGCAGCGTCCGGGGAAGGCCGTACATAGGGCGCCAGACGCAATGCCTGTTCATGACTCATGACCTTTTGCCCGACCAGGTCTCCGAGTGTGACAGGGGTGTCCATGAGCGAACGGTACTTTGTGATCAGTCGCGCGGTCGATGATCCGATATAAGGATGCCTCGCAAGCTCGCTGAATGAACAGCTGTCAAGCATCAGGGGCGCGACTGAATCGTATGTCAGCGTCAGCATCGGGCTGATGAGTACGACCAGCTGACTGTCAAGACCATAAACCTCGTATAGCTGTTCAGTATCCACAAATCCGCCCAGCAGACCACGGTACTTTATAATTCTTTCTGACAGTACCGGACCAATTCCCGGTAACCTTATCAGGTCCGGAGCAGTGCATCTGTTAAGGTCTATCGGCATCACGGCCGCAACTGTAGTCCAGCCGGAAATGACCTCCCCGGCAACCTCGTCAGCCCCGTCAGCAACGTAAGCCTCTGCAGTCCCTGTCCGCAGGGGCCCCGCGACTGATTCGGACATTCTGCTCCGGCGAACCGGTCTTTCATTATCCTGCCCTTCGGCAATCTTAATCCATGGCATCAGCCGTGCTGATGTCACAGAATCGATTCCGTAAACCTTCTTCAGGTCCTGCGGTTTGCGGAACCGCGCGCCGCTGGAGCGATAGTTTATCAGTGTTTTAGCCTGTCGTTCTGACAGACCCAGACTCAGCAGATCGCTGAGTGTAAGCAGTGTTGGGGTCAAAGGTGAACAGTGCCGCTGAACTGCTTTCAGCCTCTGCGGCAGGCAGATCATCAGGCTCGCCTGATGCAATAAGCTCATAATTTAAGTGTTCCGTGTCCGGTCTGAGGGTGAATACTCTGACGAGCAGCAAAACGACGAGCAGCACGGCCAGCACGTAGGTGCCGCGCCTCTCTCTCCGGTCGAATCCAATCAATTCAGTAACAATCTTCCTGAAATGTTTCACATTATTACAGCACGAGACAATGCAATATAAGCAAAAATTAAATGTAAGGCAAGAGGCAATAGGCAGTAGTAGGTCTGAGGGTACTGAGGTCTGAAGGTCTGATTAGGTCACTGCGGACTTAAAGTCGAAAGCCGGTATTGCGTTTGACTATTTTTTTCAACCTATCAACTTATCAACTTATCAACCTTCAACTTATAAACTTGTCATCAGCCCCTAGAACGGATATCCGATGCCAATGACCAGTGTAACATCATCATTGATATTATATTCTCCTGTGAGGGGTCTCCATTTTGTTCCTGCGAGCGCCTGGGGGTCACGCAGCTTAAATCCGAAGTCAGCTCTGAGCAGCACAAATTTGATATCAAACCGCAGACCCAGTCCTGTCCCCACGGCTAAATCATTAACGAACGAGTTGAATTTGAACTGGCCTCCCGGCCTGCCCTCATCGTCCCTGAAAGTCCAGATGTTACCAATATCAAGGAAGGTGGCTCCTTCAAGTATCCAGAACAGCTTGAACCTGTACTCGACGTTGCCGATAAGCTTTATGTCTGCTGTCTGATTAATAAACGCATCTTCGGTAAGTACATAGGAGCCCGGGCCGAGTGTTCTGACTACCCATGCCCTTATATCGTTTGCGCCTCCTCCGAAATATTGCTCTTCAAAGGGCATTGCCTTCCATGTATTGCCGTAAGGCCATCCCACACCGGCGAAAAACCTGTATACAATGTTGCTGGCTTCATTTAATTTATAATGGTAACTGGCGTCTATCTCCCCCTTGACGAACTGTGCAAACGGCTGACCCAGAAAATGATAAGTTCCATCCGTCGCCTTTTCAGCATCGGCAAGTTTATATGACAGGTTAAGCAGGTTGCCGGCGATATCAAATCCGCACCGTATTATCCAGTAGTCCTTTGAATTCTGGATCATCTGGTTGTTGAAAATGAAGTCATACATGCCTCCAAGAACCATTACAGGACGAAATGAATATGCCAGATATGATGTAGTATCAACCATCGACTGGAATTCAGGATCAACGAACGGAAGTTTTACAACATCAAATGACAACGGGTTGAAGCTGTGCTTTGTCCAGTTGTTTCCTTTCCATGCATAGCCTGCGGTGACGTTTGCTATTGTGCGGGTGTACACAGGAACACTCTGCCGGTTATAGCCTGCCTGCAAAATTGTCTTCGGGTCACGGTTGCGGATGATACTCTCTTTGACATGAAACGGCACCAGCAACTTTGGAAGCCTGAGGCTGGTTTCAATGCCTGCCTCATAAGTATTTTTAAACTCTTCGATGTTTACCCTCTCATAAGCCCCTTTCAATTTCATGTTGAAAAGCTCAGCTCCACGGAAAAGGCTTTTGTTCTGGTATAAAAAGTTAAGCGCTCCTCCAAGGTTACCGCCCGTGCTTGTGCCTTCAAGCTCCACGGTGAACGACTGCCGCTGCATCGGAGTGAGCTGCACGATACAGTCGAGCAGGTTCTCATTGCGCTTTGCATCAGGTCCTCTCCCCGCATCCATGTAATTAACATTCACGAGCCTGTGGTTCTTCATGTCCGAAAGACGCGCCTGTGTCTGCTCGGACTTGGTCAGGCTGAAAAGGGCTCCGGGGGAGACATATAACGACTGGTTGATGACCTCAGGTTTGATGAGGGTCCTGCCCGGCGGTGCGACATAATAGATACCTTTATAATATGATGTGTCAAATGTGCTTGTGTAGGCCTCTCCGTCAGTGAGTATCATTTTCGGATCAAACTCAGGGAACACGTAAACATCCCTGATACGGTACATATTATGATTGGTGTACACAAGCCGGCCCTGGCTGTCGAGCGATGACTTCCGTGATACAACATAATCTACATTTACCTGTCGATTCATCAGGGAGCTGTCTACCCTGAAATAAATGTCCTCCGTTGAGAATGCATAGAACCCGACATCCCTGATAAACCTTTCCAGCCGCTGACGTTCCTTCTGCAGGAGGTCAACATCATAGATCATCCCACGCTCAATCGTACAGTTTATCGTGTCAAGGATCACAAGGCCGTAAAGCATGGAATCCTGTATCTCATACCTGATATCAGCTATTGTATAAGGCCTCCCGGGAACCACATTGAAATTGACAATGGCCTCATTTTTTTCGGTCCTGACCGTATCACTTACCGATGCGTTGAAGAACCCTTTTGACCAGAGGTACCTTTTTATCTGCTCTGCTGACCTGGTGGCTGATACAGGGTCAAAGACCACGGGCTCCTCACCTATTTTCCTGAGCCATCCGTGAGGCCATTTTTCCTTTTCGATATCCGAAAGATTATACAGACCAAGGTGAAACCGGGTACCGAAGATTTTTTTATTGGGTTGCTGCTTTATATAAGGTTTCATTGCAGCTTTAGTCACTGTAGGCGGCAACGGTTCACCGGTCCCTTTGATAATCAGGTTATTCTTATTAAGGAGTACATCTCCGGAAGGAACATATTTTGTCGGGTTGCAGGAGGCTGCTGTTAAAATTATGATCAGCAGCATACACAGTTTCGGAACAGTAATTTTTATATTTGTTCTCTGATGGGTCAATTTTCCGGATAGAATAATGATAGCAAATATATCATTATATACTCTAATTTCAATCACTGAGGAATGCACAGGCTGATTACAAGGAACCAGGCAAAAATGATACTCTCGCTGCAAAAAAGGAAGGTAAGGGAGGAGGATTCACTGTTTGTCATTGAGGGCGACAAGCTGGTGAGGGAGTACATCATGGCAGGCAACAGGGTGTCACTTCTTGCCGGCAAGCCGGAATGGATCGAAGGTGAGCCGGAAAAGGTGATCGCAGGTGCAGACGAGGTTGTCACGGTTGGTTATGACGATCTGAGAAGCATCAGTTCACTGAAAACGCCTCACAATGTTCTGGCTGTGGCATCAATGAAAAAAAAGGCCTTCTCGGATGAGATACTCAACGGAACGCTCACCCTGGTACTGGAATATGTCCAGGATCCGGGTAATCTTGGAACAATAGTCCGTATCGCTGCCTGGTTCGGCATAAGGAACATAATATGCTCACCTGACTGTGTCGACTTTTATAATCCCAAAGTGATACAGGCATCTATGGGTGCGTTCATTCACACGGTGGTTTATTATCAGCCGCTCGAGCCCATCCTGGGTAAGGCGCAGGCTCACATGATTAATGTCTTCGGCGCTACTATGGACGGAAGGTCAATTTATGAAAGTCCTCTGGGCAGGGAAGGTTTAATACTCCTGGGGAATGAATCAAAAGGTATCTCTGACAGGTTGCTTGGTTATGTTACGGAACGTATCACAATCCCCGGTCCCGAAAAACCGCTGGCGGGTATAGAATCGCTTAATGTCAGCATGGCAGCAGCGATAATCTGTTCAGAGTTTGCAAGAAGAAAAAAGGCCTGAGGATTTCGAGCGGTTTGCGATTTGCGATTTTAGGGATTTCGCGAATTGCGATTTGCGATTTGCGATTTTAGGGATTTCGCGAATTGCGATTTGCGATTTGCGGAGAGTTGCAGAGTGGCGAGGTGGCGATTTAAAGATTTATGAATTGGTTGATCCTGCAATTCTTAATTCTTAATTCTTAATTCTTAATTACCTCAATTACAAGTACTTCTCCGCTATCTTCCCGGCCACTACCATCCCGTCAACAGCCGATGATACTATTCCTCCTGCATAGCCTGAACCTTCGCCGGCAGGATACAGTCCTGTAATATTTACCGCATTCAGTTTTTCGGGATCACGTGTTATCCGGACAGGTGACGAAGTACGTGATTCCACTGCGGCCACAAGCGCTTCGTTCGTGAGAAAACCCCTCATTTTCCTACCGAATTCCCTGAATCCTTCCCGCAGACGCAACGATATTTCTTCAGGCAGCCATTCATGCAGTGATGACGGCGTCAGTCCCGGGAAGTATGATCCCTTCGGCAGCGATGATGACGGTCTTCCCTCAACAAAATCAACCAGTCTCTGTGCAGGTGCACACTGCGTCATTCCTCCCTCCTTCCATGCGTTCTTTTCAAGAAGAGACTGGTAAGCCAATCCTGCCAGCGGACCTTCGCCGTATTGCCTGACATCCTCCTCCCTCAGCTCAGTAACAATGCCGCTGTTGGCCCACGCGGAGTTTCGGTGCGAGGGTGACATGCCGTTCACAACAACCTCCCCGGGAGCTGTGGCCGAAGGAACCATGAAACCGCCGGGGCACATGCAGAATGAATAGACACCGCGTCCGGATACCTGGGTGACAAGGTAATATGCTGCTGCAGGAAGGTATTTTCCTCTTGCCTTACCGTGATACTGGATATTGTCAATGAGCTCCTGCGGATGCTCGACCCTCACCCCGGCGGCAAAGGGTTTGTATTCCAGGCTCACATTGTTTTCTGAGAGCAGGTAATAGATATCGCGTGCCGAATGACCGGTGGCAAGGATAAGGTCACCAGCCTTTATGGCTTCGTTACCGTTGACTGTCACTCCCCGGAAATTGCCACCTTCAATGGTTATGCCTGTGATGCGGTTGCCGAACAGGACTATCCCGCCGGCCTCAATGATGCTTTTTCGTACCGCTGTGATTATTCCCGGGAGCCTGTCGGTGCCTAGATGCGGATGGGCTTCATAAAGAATTGCAGGGTCAGCCCCGTGAAGGACAAGCAGTTCAAGTACCCTCCTGTTGTCACCCCTCTTTTTTGATCTTGTATAGAGCTTGCCGTCAGAGAAGGTGCCAGCACCTCCTTCGCCAAAGCAGTAGTTTGAATCAGGTTCGACTATATGTTTTGTGCTGATGGCCGCCACATCGCGCTTACGCACGCTCACCTCCTTCCCCCGCTCAATAATCACAGGCCTCAGTCCTGCCTCTATCAACTGCAGAGCAGCGAAAAGACCCGCGGGACCGCATCCGGCGATAAGCACCTCACGGGCCCTGCTGACATCTTTGAGTTTTAAGGGAGCAATCTCCTCCACGGTTATACCGGGGTCAATAAGCTGTACTGTCACGTTGACCTTTATCGGTGGCCTGCGGGCATCGACTGAGCGTCTGACAATGCGAATGCCAAAGTCTTTTTTGCCGGTCTTCCTGATCAGATAAGTACGCAGTGCAGCCTCATCAAAAGCTGTCTCGGGTGGCAGTACAAGACTGAGTTCTTCAGCCATGGTTTATTCGAAGTGGAAGGAAAGAACCCACATCTGAGACTTCAGGGATTCAATGGAGTTGACATATTCAGGGTGATATGGATGTGGTTCATCATGCACCAGTACGTCACGCAGTCCGTTTGACATCTTCGCCTCAATGGTGAGCTTGAAATACGGGAGATAAAAATCGATGCCTGCCCCTACCTCATAGTACAAGTCAGCTTTCCGGAGCCTGATATAGACATCACTTTCTTCATCATACTCCTTCTTGGCGGCAAGGTCATATCTGAAGTTAACTCCTCCTATTAGGTAGGGTCTTGAATTATTCAGTCTCATACCCTTGGCCTTGATCAGTAACGGAAACTCAAGAAAGGAGGATTCGAGCTGTTGTTTATCATTGACAAGAACCCCGTCCTCATCATAGAAGTTCAGGTTACGCTGTCCGAAAGAGACACCAGGGAGGAACCTGAAATCAAGATAGGTGGTAGGACGGTAATCCGTCACTATCTGAATGTTTAAGCCCGGTTTCAGTGAAACCACCTCCGCGGTCCAGTTGTTGGTGTCACTGGGATTCATCTTTACATTGAAATCCATAGTGTTGAGGCCCATGCTGAAGCCGAAGTGCAGCAGCCGCTCATCGTAATTAGAATCATTCTTGGGCTTTGCTTTCTGTGCCGTAGCCACAACCGGGATCAGCATGATCAGCAATATGAGGATTCTCTTATACACCAGGATAAAGGTCTAATAGATATAACGAAAAAACCGGGAATTATTGTATTCAGGAATATTCAATGCCTGAAACCGTAGTAGATACTCGCGATGCCGCCTGTCATTTTTTTCTGTGAGGTATTGATGAACCCTGCCTTTTGCAGCAGCTCAAGAAAGTCTTCGTTATCGGGAAAGGACATCACTGAATCGGGAAGGTAATTGTAGGCGCCGGGGTCACCTGAAACTTTCCTGCCTATCCAGGGAAGTATCCTTGTGAAATAAAACCCGTAAAACTGCTTCATTGGAAACCTCGCCGGCCTGGAAAATTCAAGGACCATAATCATACCGCCGGGCCGGAGCACCCTGTACATCTCTTTCAATCCGGCCGATGTATCCTCGAAATTGCGAACCCCAAAGGCTGACATCACAGCGTCAAAGGTCCCGTCAGGATACATAATATGTTCAGAATCACCCTTTAGCAGTTCTATCTTCCCGGAATGGCCGAGCTGTGCGATTTTTTCACGCCCCAGTGCCAGCATCTTTTCACTGATGTCAATGCCGGTTATCTTCTCCGGGTCAAGCCTCAGTGCAGCCACGGCGAGGTCGCCCGTTCCGGTGGCAACATCAAGGATATGTACCGGTCGTATATGACTTCCTATGAGGTCAATGGCACGCCTTCTCCATCGCCTGTCTGTGCCGAAGGAAAGGATAAGGTTGAGCCTGTCGTAGCTTCCGGAGATCGAATTGAACATTGTTTCGACACTTTCCTTCGGCGCTCTTCCCTTGTGATTTATGTCATGCATCATTTTCATTTTGACCGCCAAAGATACCCACATTATTCATTAAATTTACCTCTCTGTAAAATCACACAAAATGAGAAAGACAGTTCTTATTACAGGTGCAACGTCAGGTATAGGGGAAGCCACTGCGATAAAGTTTGCCGAGGCAACGTACCGGCTGATAATAACAGGCCGAAGGAAAGACCGGCTCAATGATCTCACCGAACATCTTGTACAGGAATACGGGACTGACGTCCTGCCGCTCTGCTTTGACGTGCGCGACAACAGGCAGGTAGAAAAACACCTCGGTAACCTTCCCGAGGAATGGCAGAAGGTTGACATCCTTGTCAACAATGCGGGACTGGCTGCAGGACTGGGCCATATTGACGAGGGAGACAGGGATGACTGGGACCGGATGATAGATACCAATGTCAAGGGGCTTCTTTACGTGACCCGTACAATAGTGCCCGGGATGGTGAGCAGGCAGTCAGGTCATATAATCAATATTTCCTCTATTGCCGGCAAGGAGGTCTATGAGAACGGAGGTGTCTATTGCGCATCAAAGCATGCTGTGGACGCACTATCGAAATGTATGAGGATAGACCTGCTGAAGCATGGCATCAAGGTGACCAATATTGCGCCCGGGATGGTGGAGACCGAGTTCTCCCTTGTAAGATTCAGGGGTGACAAGGACAAAGCCGGTGCTGTTTATAAGGGTATCCAGCCCCTTAAGGGGGAAGATGTGGCTGAGGTGATTTTTTACTGTGCTTCGCTGCCGGCACATGTCTGCATCAATGACCTCGTCATTACACCAACGGCACAGGCAGGTGTAAACCACAGTGTAAGGAAATAAGTCAAAGATTGAAAAGTTAAAGTCTAAGAGTTTGAAAGTCAAAATACTAAAGTCCTAAGGCTCAATAAATTGCATAACTCTTAATTCTTAATTCTTAATTCCTTTCTCCCGGCCCTATGCCAGGAATCCCTGCCTCCTGAGCACCTCCAGGTACTTCCCTGAGAAGTACTCATTGTCAGCTTTTTTATAGCGGACTTCGGTAAAGACCTGGGCGAGGGTCTCTTTGCTGTTCTCTGCTACAAACCCCATGTTGTCCTGCCGCGCTTCCTTCGCCCTGTAGATATCATCTATCATATCAGGCGTATAATCCCTGTACCTCTCCCTGTGCACGACAGCCTCCAGCGGCAGCCGGTCAACCTGATCCGGTGTCTCCGCAGGCCAGCCCATAGTCACTGTTGCGACAGGCACGACTCCTGCGGGCAGCTCAAGCACGTCGATGATCATGTCGGCATTATATGTTGCCGTACCAAGATAACATATCCCCAATCCCTCCTCCTCGGCTGCATTGCACACGGTCTGGGCTACCAGCAGGGCATCAACGGCAGCGGTCATGAACGAGAGGAAATTGCCATATCCGGGCTCAGTCCCGCGCTGCCGGCACCAAATGTTAAACCTGTTGAAGTCCGCACAGAAGGTGAGCACCACCGGGGCGGCAGTCACCATCGGCTGGTTGAAATGGGCCGGGGCCAGACGCTCTTTCATCGCGTTATCGCGGGTTACTATAATGCTGTAAACCTGCATGTTGCCAGTGGTTGAAGCCCTGGTGCCTGCCGTCAGTATTTTTTCAAGAAGTCCGTTTTCGATATCCCTCTCTTCGTACTTCCTTATGGTTCTGCGGGTAAAGTATGTACTGTTCATCCCTGATCGTTTCAATGTGCAGCAAAATAATTAAATAACGTTAAAAAATCAGCTGACAAACATCCTTTTCTTAACTTAGCTTTCCGTTAATTAAATCTAAGCGCCATAACATGAAAAGAACCATCACCCTTGCACTTGCTCTTTTGCTGGCAGGTTCAGTCAGCCTGTGGGCACAGAAGAAAGAAGTAAACAAAGAAGAAAAGAAAGATGCCAAAGAATCTGAAAAGCAGGTCAAGCCATCTGTCTCACCGTCGCTGTTCAGCGGCATTACCTTCAGGTCAATAGGTCCGGCATGGGCCTCGGGAAGAATTGCTGACCTGGCTGTTAATCCGTGCAACCATTCAGAGATCTATGCCGCAGTGGCGTCAGGTAACATCTGGAAGACCACGAACAACGGCACCACATGGCAGCCGGTATTCGACAAGTACGGTGCATATTCCATAGGATGTCTTACGATTGATCCGAACAATCATAATGTCATCTGGGCAGGCACCGGTGAGAATAACCATCAGCGCGCCCTGGGCTGGGGTGACGGCGTTTACCGTTCAGACGACGCCGGCGACAGCTGGAAGAATATGGGGCTGAAAGAATCAAGACAGATAGGCCAGATAGCCGTCGACCCGCGCAACAGCGATGTTGTGTATGTCGCTGCCGAAGGCTCCGTATGGGGCCCTGGAGGCGAACGCGGCCTGTACAAAACTATAAATGGCGGCAAGTCATGGGAAAAGATACTGAACATCAGTGAGAACACCGGGATCAACAATGTGGTGCTTGACCCGCGCAATCCTGATGTGATCTATGCCACCTCAGAACAGCGCCGCCGGCATGTGGGACAGAAGATCAGCGGCGGACCCGAGTCGGCAGTGTACAAATCTACCAACGGCGGTATGTCATTCGACAAGATAATGAACGGCCTTCCAGGCGGAGACATCGGAGGTATGGGCATTGCAATATCACCTGTGGACAATGATGTCCTGTACCTGATCATGGAAGCGCAGGGCGAGACCGGAGGGTTCTTCAGATCAGGCAACAGGGGAGCATCATGGGAGAAAATGAGCCCTCACACTGAGAGCGGCCAGTACTATAATAAAATATATTGCGACCCGAAGGATGTGAATACCGTATACAGCACCGAGACAGTCTCACAGGTGACAAATGACGGCGGCAAAACATGGAGAGCAATAGGCAACGAGGGACGCCATGTTGATGATCATGCCCTGTGGATTGACCCTGAAAACACAAAACACTTCTATATCGGAGGTGACGGCGGCATCTATGAATCATATGACGAAGGCAAAAACTTCATCTTCAAGTCAAACCTCCCTGTAACACAGTTTTACAGGGTTGCCGTTGACAACTCATACCCGTTCTATTATATCTACGGCGGAACGCAGGATAACAACTCCATGGGCGGACCCTCGGCAAGCAACAGCAACGGTGTGATAAACGACGACTGGTTCGTCACACAGGGCGGCGACGGTTTCTGGGTTGCCATTGACCCCAAAGATCCCAATATTGTATACACCGAATCTCAATACGGGAATGCCGCACGCTTTGACCGCAGGAGCGGCCAGAGCGTAAGCATCAAGCCGTTCCCCGGCGAGGGCGAGCTGACCTACCGCTGGAACTGGGACACACCCATTCTGATAAGTCCGTCAGACAACAAGCGTATTTACATGGCTGCCAACTTCCTGTTCCGCAGCGATGACCAGGGTAGTCACTGGACCAAGATATCACCAGATCTGACAAGGAACGAGAACAGGAATAACTTCAAGGTAATGGATAAATACTGGCCCGTCGATGCAGTGGCAAAGGACAAGTCGACATCGCTGTGGGGCACCATCGTCTCACTCACGGAATCAAGGGTAAAGAAAGATCTCCTTTACACCGGCAGCGACGACGGAGTAATATCTGTTTCTGATGACGGGGGTGCGAACTGGAGAATGATAAAAACCTTCCCCGGCATACCTGAATACACATATGTGAGTGACATCCTCCCGGATAAATTCAATGCTGACGTGGTATATGCAACTTTCAACAACCATAAGCGTGACGATTTCAAACCGTATGTTCTGAAGAGCACTGATAAAGGCAGGAACTGGGTCTCTATAAGCGCCAACCTTCCGAAAGCAGGTCCCGTTCATACAATAGAACAGGATCCGGTCAATCCAAGCCTGCTCTTCCTCGGCACCGAATTCAGCTTTTTTGTCTCGTTTGACGGCGGCGCAAGCTGGACAGAGTTCAATAAAGGACTGCCAACGATAGCTGTCCGCGACATAGCCATTCAGGAACGCGAGAATGACCTGGTACTGGCAACCTTCGGAAGGGGATTTTATGTGCTTGACGACTTCACGCCGCTGCGCAACTACAGCAAGGATATGCTTGAGAAACCGGGTTATATCTTCCCGGTGAAGGAGGCTAAGATGTTCGTCGAGAATGATGAATTTGACAACCAGGGTTCGATGTATTATGTCGCCAAAAACCCGCCACTGGGGGCTACAATAACCTATTATGTCGATACTGTGCCGAAGACGGATAAGGACCTCAGGAAAGATGCGGAGAAGAAGCTTTTTGAGAAAGGAGAATACATCCCGCAGCCTACACCCAGGGAACTGAGCCTTGAAGAGAGGGAGTTCAAGCCTTACCTGATCTTCACTATTACGGATGAGGACGGTAACATCATCCGCAAGCTTTACAAGTCTGCATCCAAGGGAGTCAACAGGATAACCTGGAACTTTACCTATGCAGGTTACCAGCCTGTCTCCACCGATAAATTCACCCCGGTCTCCGAGGGTGCCGGCCGTGGCCGGTGGGGCGGCGGCGGAATTTCAGTCATGCCGGGCAAATATTTTGTCTCCATGGCCATGTATGCCAAGGGGGAGGTAAAAGAGCTGGCAGGGCCCGAACCATTTGTCTGTAAACCCCTTGATATAGTGACCATGCCTGTCACTGATCCTGCCGGAAGGGAGAAATGGATCAGGGAAGTATCGGCATTCTCAAAGACGGCTTTCGGAGCAATTTCATATGTGACGGAGCTTGACGGGAAGATAAACAGCATAATGCAGGTGATCCATCAGACACCTGAGGCACCTGCCTCAATGATGAAGGAGGCTGTTGCCCTGAATGATGAAATAGATGAGATAATATATCTCGTGAGAGGGATCTCTGTCGGTGCAAGCACTGAAGAGACGCCACCTTCGCCTGTCTCTCTCTCAGCCCGTCTCTCGGCGATGTCGAGATCACTCTACGGAAACTCCGGGGATATTTCGGGTATTGCCGATGAGCAGTTCCAGATCCTGAAGAAGGAATTCCCTGTTCTGCTTGAGAGGATACAGAGGGCCGGTAAGTCTGTTGAAGCGCTCAACGTTAAGCTTGACGAGATCAAGGCGCCGTGGACGTCAGGACGCGTGCCAAAATTGTAACAATTTGTGCTTAACACACAGTAAAGGCGGGTCTGAGACCCGCCTTTACTGTGTAATTTGAGATCGTTGTGTTTATCCGTGGCATTAAGCCGTATTTCAGAACCGTTGCGTATATGCGTGGCAGTACGGTGTCTTGCCGTTCCGGAAATAATAATCCTGGTGATACTCCTCGGCAGGATAGAACTCCGTGGCTTTGGTGACCTTCGTTGCCACCTTTAACCCCTTGGCACTGAGAATACCGAGAAGCTTCTGTGCCACCTTTTTCTGTTCCTCATTCTTGTAGAATATTTCTGAGCGGTACTGGTCACCTATGTCAGGTCCCTGGCGGCCCGTCTGGGTGGGGTCATGAATCTCAAGGAAGAGCCTGAGAAGCTTCTCATATGAAGTCTTTTTCAGGTCGTAAGTGATTTTCACCGTCTCTGCATGACCCGTGGTACCTGTACAAACCTCCCTGTATGAAGGATTCTTTACCTTGCCTCCTGTATATCCTGATACTACAGACACAACACCGGGTTCCTTCTGCAGGAAGTATTCGACTCCCCAGAAGCAGCCGCCGGCAAACAGTGCAGTGCCGTAATTGCCGGCATCGAGATGCGCGGGGACAAAGTCAAGCGAGACCGAATTTACGCAATGACGCGTATCTTTCGGAGTAAACCCTTCACCGGTAAATACATGGCCCAGGTGACCGCCACACGATGCACATACGATCTCCGTCCTTTTGCCGTCAGCATCCCGGATACGTTTTACCGCACCGTCGATCTCATCGTCAAAGCTCGGCCATCCGCAGCTGGCGTCAAACTTCGTATCCGAATAATAGAGCGCGTTACCGCACTGCTTGCAGAGATAGGTCCCCTTTCCCTTAAAGCTTTCATACAATCCCGTGAAGGGATATTCAGTCGATTTATTAATTATAATCTTCGACTCTTCCGCCGTCAGATCATTGTATGCAGGTCTTTCCTGCGATGCTGCTTTATTTTCCATTGACAACAGTGCTATCATTAAAGTTCCTGAGATAATTAAATGAAATTTCATTACACTATATATTTTACATATAACAATAATCTCCGTTCAAGGTTTAAAAATAACTGATAGTCAAAATAATAAAACGGCACAAATTTTGTTTTAAAAATAAAGTTATTTTTGTGTCGAATCAATTGGCAGTCAAAATGAAAAAACTTGGTTTAATAGCTATTCTGGCTTTTCTGGCAGCACTTGCGCTCAGTTCATGCAACCGTGAAACTTGTCCGGCTTACAGCAGCAACAGTACTGACAGCACGGAACAGATAGGCTGAGGATCATTATCCTCCAGCTGCCGGTCTTCAATTCTCCAGCATCCTGAATATGAGATTGTGGCACGTCATATTATTTTTAATGTTTTGCGGGCCGCTCCTTGCACAGGGTGAGCTGGACCCACAGGACAGGATGTTTTGGCGTAATGAACGCTCCATTGGTGCCCTTTTCAACACTGACGGATGGTCAGTCATATACCGTGAGCTGCGTCAGACAAAACCCTCCAACAGGTATTTTTTTGAAGGAAGTGTCGAAGGGTTTAAACACCCGAAAGAGATAAAGCTCTCAAACTACTATTTCCAGAGCCCCGGCACCTTTGTCTTCGGGAAACTCAATTCCACATGGACTATCGGCTTCGGAGCAGGATGGCAGCAGGAGATCTTCGGGAAGCATGACCTGGGAGGTGTATCCGTAAGCTGGTTCGCCGGCGGTGGAGCAACATTGCTTTTTGCCAAACCCATATACTATGATGTCATTGTCCTTGTAGGACAGGATTATTATACAATTGAAGAGCAGAAGTTTGACCTGACAATTCACCAGCCTCTTGATATAATGGGCAGATCCTCTTTCTTCAAGGGATTCGATGAGATAAAACTCTATCCCGGACTCTATGCCCGTGGCGGTTTCAGCTTCGAGTACAGCAAGAACGACCGTCTAACCCACACAATAGAGGTCGGCGTTTCTGTCCATGCTTTTAATAAGACAATACCTATTATGGCCACTGAAGATAACCGGCAGGTATTCCCGGCTCTCTTTGTCGGCTACCGCTTCGGGATGATCCTTGACCCGCTGAACCCGGAAAAGATCGGTGACATGATCTTCAGGCGGAAACAGAAAGAATAATCTGCACCTTTCTTTGGCCTCTCCTTTTTATTTTTTATTTTTGCCGTACATTTCACTAACTCTATAAAGCATTAACAATGGCAAAGATTAAAGTAGCTATCAACGGTTTCGGAAGGATAGGCCGCAATGTATTCAAACTTGCATTTGAAAGGCCTGATATTGAGATCGTAGGGATCAATGACCTTACCGACACAAAGACACTTGCACACCTTTTAAAATATGACTCGACACAGGGTAAGTTCCCTGGCGTTACATTCGATGATCAGAACATCATCGTTAACGGCGATAAGATCAGGGTACATGCAGAAAAGAACCCCGGAGCAATTCCATGGGTGGAAAAACCGGACATCGTAATTGAGTCAACAGGCATTTTCACTTCAAAGGAGAGCCCCAAGGGCGGGTACGGTGACCACCTGAAAAACGGAGCAAAGAAAGTGATCCTCACTGTTCCTGCAAAAGATGCCATTGATGCAATGATAGTGGTGGGTGTTAATGACAACATGCTCAAGCCGGAACACCAGTGCATTTCCAATGCTTCATGTACTACCAACTGCCTTGCTCCCGTGGCAAAGGTCCTGAATGACAACTTTGGCATTGAGATCGGGTTCATGACAACCATACACTCATATACAAACGACCAGAGGATACTGGACCTCCCGCATAAAGATCTTCGCAGGGCCAGGTCAGCCGCACTTTCACAGATACCGACCACCACAGGTGCAGCAAAAGCTGTAGGAAAGGTTATTCCGGAGCTTAAGGGCAAACTTGACGGCATCTCAGTAAGGGTCCCGACCCCGACAGGATCACTTGTTGACCTGGTGGCAGTGCTGAAAAAGGCAGCCACAAAGGAAGAGATCAACGCCGCCATGAAGAAAGCCGCTGATGGCCCGATGAAAGGCATCCTTGAATATACCGAGGACGAGATCGTATCCGTTGACGTGATCCATAATCCTGCATCATCAGTATTCGATGCACAGAGCACCATGGTTAACGGTACCATGATCAAGGTACTCGCATGGTATGACAATGAGTGGGGTTACTCAGCAAGATGCGTTGACCTTATCGAAATGATGGGGAAAATGCTTTAAAAAGGCGGAAACGCTTGGATTTATAACGAAGAGGCTGGTCTGAGACCAGCCTCTTCTGTGTAAATATGCCCGGATCAGCTCCGGTTACAGTACCATCTGCACATCCATTGAAACACCGGCGGCATCGCGATAGTGTTCTCCAAGCTCCCGCATGGCCTCATCATCCTCCTCATAGAGCCACGTGATCCTGATCTTGTAATGCGGCGACTGGTAACTGCTTACCATTCTCAACACATCCCGCAGGGCCTTCGATGACCCGCTGTTGATATATTCCAGGAAAATGACCATCCTTAGCTTGTTAAATCTGCTAAGGTGCATCTTTATCCATTCTTCAAGCGGTTTATATACAACCTCAGGTCTTTCAGCTATTGAACGGCCTGTTACGTTCAGGACATCCTCCTCTGTATCATAAGTGATCCGAGGGATGTTCTTCGACCCTGTCTGAATTATTTCCACACTCATGTTAAATAATGTTATTCAGATCAAAGTATAATATTGCCTCTTTTATTCATAACGCAGTGCCTCAATGGGATCGACTGCTGAAGCCTTCACTGCAGGGAAATAACCTGAAGCAATACCCACAATAAAACATGCCACTGCACCTCCTATCACCCATACCCAGGGCACGGTGAATTCTGATCCCATCCCAAGTGAGACCAGGTTGCCAATTATTATTCCTGCAACGATACCCATTAAACCGCCCAGCTGACCTATTATAACCGATTCATAGAGAAACTGCTGTCTGATGACTGATTTTCTTGCTCCCAGCGCCTTGCGTACACCAATCTCCCTGGTACGCTCCGTGACAGATACCAGCATGATGTTCATCAGTCCGACTGCGGCACCGAAAAGGGTTATCAACCCGATAATCGTTGCTGCCATGGTGACATATTTGATATTCTCCATCAGGATCTCGATGATGGTGTCACTCTTTTGTATATTGAAATCCGATTCATCTCTGGGGTCCAGGTTACGGACTATCCGGAAGATACCCTCAGCTTCGCTTGTGAGCATATCAAGACTTGTCGACTTGAACGGCATTACATTGATTGTATAAGTGATGTTGGGACGCGAATAGTACTGTCTGGCTGTGGTAATAGGTATTATTGTTACCCTGTCTTCCCCGCCGAAACTACTGCCCTTACCCTTAAGCACGCCTATGACGCTCAGCTTAAGACCCGGCAGGCTTATCTCCTTGCCAAGAGGGTCAACACCGGAAAAAAGGAATTTCACAAGGTCCTGCCCGATGATCACTACATGACGGCTGCTCTGCAGATCATCCAGTGAGAAGTTACGTCCGGATTCAAGTTCATATCCCGAGATGGTAAGATAATTTTCATCAGAGCCCATCATGGAAATATCCGGATTGGTTTTTTTATCCCTGTACCTTACCTCCAGCATCCCTGATGCGTTGAAAGCCACCGACACCCATGCAGGTTCCTTGAACTTCTCCTTGAACTCCGTGGCCTCGCGGTAGGTGATATGCGAATGGTTCTTGGTCCGGAACGACTTCTTTCCCATCTGCACATGCATTGAACGGGAGGTAATCTGGAACGAGTTGGCGCCCATCATTGTAAACTGCTGGGTAAGAGTGCTTTTTAGGCCATCGATGGCAGTCAGGATTCCTACCAGGGCCATAATTCCGAAAGCGATGATTGACATTGTCAGAACTGCTCTCACCCTGTTCGACTTGATAGCCTTGAATGCCACCCGGACATTTTCCGTAAATAATGTAAACCAGTTCAATCGTCTTCCTCCGGATATAATAAAGAACCAAGATACTGCTTTTTTTATTATCGTTTACTGCATAGCCAAAATGATACCCCTGTTGATAATATTTAATAATTTAGTTGTATATTTACTTTTTTAGTTGTATATTTGTACTTGTTAAAAGATAGAATCATGGAGATAAAGGAACTGACAAGGGCCGAGGAAGAGGTAATGCAGATACTATGGAGGCTAAAAAGGGGCTTTATCAAGGAGATCCTGGAAAAATTTGACGAACCCAGGCCTGCATACTCGACCGTAAGCACTATAATAAGAATCCTTCAGGAAAAAGGTTTTGTAAATTACAAGGTATATGGGAGGACATTCCAGTACTTTCCGGTCATATCAAAGGACGATTACCGTAAAACGCAAATGAGCAGCTTTGTGAGGAATTATTTCTCGAACTCGTACCAGAAGATGGTGAGTTTTTTTGCTCGTGAGGATTCCATAACCGTAAAGGATATGGAGGATATCATGGAGATGATGAAAAAGGAGGATGGGGAGAAAAAAAGGAAGAGATGACCGGTATCTTCATATACGCAGTCGAGAGCAGTATCTGCCTTACCATTCTTTGGGTTTTCTATGAGATAGCCCTGAAAAGGGATACGCATCACACGAGAAACAGGTATTACCTCCTTGCATCAATGATCTTTTCAGCGGTTGTGCCACTGCTTAACATTCACATTGACGGTACCGGCACCATTCTGCCTCCGGGTGGACTGGCGTCGTTCCTGCTGCCTGAGATTACCGTATCAGCCTCGGGATCTGCTCAGATCGCCGGCAACTTACTGGCGGCCCTTCCATGGATCTACCTTGCAGGTGTCATCCTGGCCGGTACATTTTTAATCACAGGCCTGGTCCTGCTGTTGAAAGTAATCCATGCAGGAAAACGCAATGGCAGGGTCATCGTCTTTGACTCTGACGGCTGCGACTGCTTCTCAGCTTATGCCCATATCTTCATCAGCGGTTCAATAAAGGATGAAGAGGCAGCCCGTATGATTAACCACGAGATGAAGCATATCCGGCTTGGTCATCATACTGATCTCCTGCTGGCAGGATTCATTACAACGATGCAATGGTTCAATCCCGCGGCATACCTTATGAAACGGTCCCTGCAGGCTTTGCATGAATATGAAGCTGACAATGAATGTATTACAGAAGGCGAAGATTCCCTCACCTACCAGGAGTTACTGGTTAAATCGGTTTTCAGAACTCGTACTCCGGTACTTTCAAATACCTTCTCGACAAGTTCACTCCTTAAAAAACGCATAATTATGATGACAAAGAAAAGAACGGGAAGCATTGCTTCCCTCAAGATGATCATTGCACTGCCGCTGGCTATTGTGCTGATATTCGCGTTCGCATGTAAAGACAGCGGCGTAAAGAAAGAGGCTGCATCCGGCAAACCGGCAACGGAAACTCCCGAAGATATTTTTACTGTTGTGGAAGTAATGCCTGTTTTCCAGAACGATACAACCTATACTGCACTGATGCAGTGGGTGGGCGCCAATGTAAAGTATCCCGATGAGGCAAAAAAGAATGGTACACAGGGGAGAGTTATAGTAAGATTCGTCATCGATGAGCATGGCAATGTATCCAACCCGGAGGTGGTCAGTGGTGTCGACCCCCTGCTTGACAAGGCTGCGCTGGACGTGGTCGCAAAATGTCCTCAATGGAGTCCTGGTATGCAGGGTGGCAAGGTTGTGAAGACATATTTTACACTCCCGATAGCATTCAAGCTGAACTGACATAAACCCTGTTATTCATTTTTGTAAATTTGCCCGTGTGAAAACGGGCTTTTTTTCTATAGAAAAGAGGATTGATGCCCTCTCGGGTCTGGGCACCGTGATGCGCAACAGCGCTGATGGTGTGGCCGGTGGCCATGACGGAGGCTTCGGTGGTCTTATTGATACCCTGCACCTCTCAAACCCATGGTTCACTCCTGACAACGTCAGGCGTGCCATCTCATCCATCGGCAACATCCTTACAGCAGAGAAGCTGTACCGGTGGCTGTCAGCGTACCCTGAACTGAACGACGGACATAAGCCTGCTACGGTGGGTGTGGTGATGGCCGGGAACATACCCCTCGTGGGATTCCATGATCTTCTCTGCGTGCTGATAACCGGCAACCTTCTGCAGGCAAAGCTGAGCACAAAAGATGAACACCTGATGAGGGCAGTGGTTGAGACACTCATCTCGCTGGAGCCTGCCTTTAAAGATTATATTCAGCTCGTAACCGGTAAACTTTCCGGCTTTGACGTAGTTATAGCGACAGGCAGCAATAATACATCCAGGTATTTCGAATACTATTTCAGGAATATACCTTCAGTTATCCGCCAAAACCGTAACAGCATCGCCATTCTTGACGGCACAGAAACTGCCGATGAACTTACACTTCTCGGAGATGACATTTTCTCGTACTTCGGGCTGGGATGCCGCAATATTTCAAAGCTGTATCTCCCGGCAGGATACGAAGTCACACGGCTGCCGGACTTCTGGAAACGATATGAGACACTGCGGGGACACTACAAGTATGCTGTCAATTATGACCATAACAAGGCGGTCATGATAGTCAACCGGGAGCCCTTCACCGATGCCGGCTTTGTTATGCTCAGACACGACACATCACTGACGCCTCCGATGGCGGTGGTCAACTACGAGTTTTATGATGCTCCTGAGATGCCGGAACAAGAGGCTGAAAGACTAAAAAACCGGTTGCAGTGCGTGACAGGCCACGGGCACATTCCTTTTGGTAATTCGCAACAGCCCGAATTATGGGATTATGCAGATAAAATTGACATTATTTCCTTCTTGCTAAAAATAAATCCTACCCGGTGAACGTATATTAAAAAATATTAAATTGCACAGGTTGTAAAAGACAGTCGCATGGTTTACAGGTTCGTGGTATTAACTGATGAAGATGAAACATTTGTGAGAGAGTTTGAGTTTCTCGACAGCCATACTCTGCTTGATTTTCACAATACCATCCAGGAAGAACTTGAGTTCGACAAGTCCCAGATAGCTTCTTTCTACATGGCCACTGAGACCTGGGAGAAGGAAGAGGAGTTCACCCTTTTTGACATGGGTGCCGGTTCATCAACTATGGAAAATGCGGTGCTTGAAGAGGTTATCTTCCGTAAGAATCAGAAACTGCTTTATGTCTTTGACTTTTTCAATGACCGTGCACTCTTTGTTGAATATGTAGGTGAGTCGAAGGAGGATGACAACATGGAATATCCCATCTGCAACAACTCCAAGGGGCTTCCTCCCAAACAGGTATCATTCGGGGGCGTCGCGCGCAAGAAGTATAATAACCTGGTCGTTACCGACGATGAAGACGACGAAATTGACGAGGAGGTTATTGACGATGAGATTTTCTTTGATACTGAAGATGAGGAGGGGCTCTCCGAATTTGACAGTACCGAGACCGCAGAGGAGGAGGAATAGCCTCCCCCAATTCTTAATCACATGAAAAATACATTGATTGTCCTTCCCGGCCCGACAGGCGTGGGAAAGACCGCTGTTGCCATTGACCTTGCCCTCCGTCTCCGATGTGAGATCATTTCGTGTGACTCCAGGCAGTTCTACCGTGAGATGCGGATAGGTACCGCCGCGCCGGATGAAGAACAGCTGGCGATGGTGAAGCACCACTTTATCGGCTTCCTTTCAGTAAGTGACTATTATAGCATCAGCCTTTTTGAACAAGATGTGCTGGCATTGCTTCCCTCTCTCTTCAGCAATAGTCCTTTTGCGATCATGACCGGAGGCTCAATGCTCTACATGGATGCCGTCTGCAGGGGCATGGATGACATACCTGACACTGATCCGGCTGTGCGGCAGAAGTATATTGACATGTATCGCAGGGAAGGCATCGGGGGACTGCGTCTCGCCCTGAAGCTGCTTGACCCGGATCATTATGCCAGGGTCGATCTGCATAACCCCCGAAGAGTAATGCGTGCCCTTGAAATCAGCGAGAGCACCGGCAAGCCATATTCATCATTTCTTACCTCGGTACGAAAAGAGCGCGACTTCAGGATATTGAAAGCCGGACTGACACTCGGGCGCCCAGAGTTGTACGCCAGGATTGACGAGCGGGTGGACAGGATGATTGATGCAGGGCTTGAGAATGAGGTTACGTCACTGAAGAAGTACAGGGGGCTGAATGCGCTAAATACTGTCGGTTACCGTGAAATATTCATGTATCTCGATGGTGAGATCACAAGAGAAGAAGCAATTGCACTCATAAAGAGGAACACCCGGCGCTATGCACGCAGACAACTTACATGGTGGAACAGGGACAAGGAAATAAAATGGTTTGATGCCGGGAACAGTGAGATGATCATGACCTGGATCGAAAGTCAGCCGGGAAACTGAAGGAATCACTTAACAGGCTCTCTGAGCCTCCGTATCACCTCTGCCGGATCAGATGCATTGAATACTGTGTTGCCGGCAACCAGCACATCGACGCCTGCATGAACAAGCACCGGTGCATTCTGAAGGTCCACGCCGCCGTCAACCTCAATCAGGACATCATATCCGCCTTCATCAATCATGCTTCTCAGTTCACCTATCTTGTTTATGCTGCCCGGAATAAATGTCTGTCCTCCGTATCCAGGGTTTACAGTCATAAGGAGCACCATATCAATATAAGGCAGGATATCTTTCAGCAGTATCACCGGCGAGTGGGGATTCAGTGTTACGCCTGCCCTCATTTCCAGCCTTCGTATCTCAGACACGGTGCGATGAAGGTTATGACAAGCTTCGTAGTGTACTGTCAGGTTTGAGGCCCCGGCATCCCTGAAGCGTTCAAGGTACCTGTCCGGGTCAATGATCATAAGATGAACATCGAGCGGTTTGGAAGTGAGGTCACGGACAGCCTCCACAACAGGAAAACCGAATGATATATTTGGCACGAATACTCCGTCCATTATATCAAGATGTATCCAGTCGGCCACACTGTCATTCAGCATCTCCACCTCGCCTGCCAGGTTTGCAAAATCAGCGGCGAGAAGTGACGGGGCTACAAGATGGCTCATATAGTAAATAAGTTAAATTTTTACCCCAGGTAAGACTTGAGTATACGGCACCGCGTTGTGAACTGTATCCTTTTAATGGCTTTCTCCTTGATCTGCCTGACACGTTCGCGGGTGAGGCTAAGCTCTTCTCCTATCTCCTCGAGGGTAAATGGGTGCTTCATTCCAATTCCGAAATAAAGTTTAAGTACCCTGGCTTCCCTCGGTGAAAGGGTACTGAGGGCCTTTTCTATCTCGTATGAAAGTGATTCATTGATGAGGTTGCGGTCAGGACTGGGTGTCTCCTCATTGAGCATCACGTCGTACATGTTATTGTCCTCCTCCGAGCTTATCGGGGCATCCATGCTGAGTGTACGTCCGTTGGTTCTCATGGCCTCCTTTACATCCTCAGGTGCTATCTCAAGCAGGTTGGCAATCTCCTGCGCGGAGGGCTCACGCTCATATTCCTGTTCAAGTTTTGAATAGGCCCTGTTGATCCGGTTGATTGATCCTATCTTGTTTACCGGCAACCTGACAATCCTCGCCTGTTCAGCCAGCGACTGCAGAATGGCCTGTCTGATCCACCATACGGCATAGGAAATGAACTTGAAGCCGCGGGTCTCGTCAAAACGCTGCGCAGCCTTGATGAGCCCAAGGTTACCTTCATTAATAAGATCAGGGAGGGTCATACCCTGGTTCTGATACTGTTTGGCAACTGAAACAACAAACCGCAGGTTTGCTTTTACCAGTCTCGCCAGTGCGTCATGATCACCGGCACGTATTCTCCGTGCCAGGCTTACCTCCTCATCAGGGGAGATAAGCTCAACCTTACCTATTTCCTGCAGATACTTGTCGAGTGAAGGAGTATCACGGTTGGTGACTTGCTTTGTTATTTTTAACTGACGCATCGACTAAAAATTACTTTGCACTCACTTCACATTTTTGAAAAAAAGCTTACAATCATAAAGAAAATTTCTCATATAAACAATAGCTGTGCAGGTTTTTTAGTTTTTTGGATGAAAATATATCATTATGCGCCGGTCATATAAGTTTTTTAGCTCTGTGCAGTCAAATTAAGCCGGGTTTTTTGTGTATTAATGATTTTATGCTTAAAATTGTACCGGATTTCCGAACTAAATCGGTTACTCAATCAGCGGGGATAATAATCATTCCCCACTTCACCAGAAATCAATCTTACTTATTTTCTACACATTCTTAAAATATGCATGATATTCTTGAACTGAGCGAAATGCTTGTTCCCGAATTGAGGGAAATAGCGAAACAGCTCAAAATTAAGAGGATAGAACTCCTCAAAAAGCAGGATCTTATCTATAAGATCCTTGACCAGCAGGCTATAGACGCAGCTGAAGCCCGCAAGACAGGCAAACCTGAAAGTCAACAGCCTGACAGGCGCCAGACTTTTAAAGAACCTCAGGATAAAGAGGGTCGGCCCGAGAGGCAGAAACAGCAGCAGCCAAGAGGGCCGAAGCCTCAGCAGAAGATGCCAAATCCTCAACATAAGACGCAAAATCCTCAGCAGCAACAGCAAAGGAGGCCTCAGCAGCCGATGCAACAGGGACAGCAGCAACAGGTGCAGCAGCCTCAGCAGCAACAGGTGCAGCAGTCAGCAGCAGCAGGCGCAACAGGGACAGCAGCCTCAGCAGCCACTGGCTCAGCCACAAATCCTGCAGCAGGGTCAGCAGCAAGGTCAGCAACAGGGTCCGCAGCAGGGTCAGCAGCAAGGTCAGCAGCAAGGTCAGCAGCAGGGTCAGCAGCAAGGCCAGCAGCAGAGACCTCCCAGGCAGCAATCATGGCAACAAAACCGCAATAAGCGTCCCAGGACCTACAGGGAAGGGGAAGGCCAGCCAAGACAGGAAAATGACCGACAGCAGCAGGGACAGCCAAGACAGGAAAATGACCGCCAGCAGCAGGGGCAGCCAAGACAGGATAACGTCCGTCAACAACAGGGGCAGCCAAGACAGGATAACGATCGTCAACAGCAGCCGCACCAATATAATCAGTCGCAGCCTAACCAGGCCTCACCGGTTCGTCAGTATCCGGCTTCAGAAACCGTCACAGGCGGAGAAGGCAGGCCGGCAGATAAGGATGCGCTGCAGCAGGATAAATTACTGTTTCCCGCAGAGTCTGTCAATGGTAATAACGGTGACCTCCTGAGATACAGCGAAACTGAGAATGATAATCATGTTATGGCAGAAACGGAATCAACAACAGACAATGGAGTAATTATTCCTCCTCCGGCACAGGAAGTTACCAAATATCCAGGCCGAAGTTACAGAACCTGTCAGGGAAGAAAAAAAGGAAAGAGTCTACGACTTCGAGGGGATAGTTGCAAACACGGGAGTGCTTGAGATCATGCCTGACGGTTACGGATTCCTCCGTTCACCCGATTACAATTATCTGAGCTCGCCTGATGACATATATGTTTCACAGTCGCAGATCAAACTCTTCGGGCTTAAGACTGGCGATACCATAAGAGGTACCATCCGTCCGCCGCGTGAAGGAGAAAAGTATTTTCCGCTGATAAAGGTAGAGGAGATAAACGGCCGTACACCGGATTTTATCCGTGACCGTGTTCCGTTTGACTACCTCACTCCTCTTTTCCCGAATGAGAAATTCACGTTATGCAAACCGGGAGAAGGTAATCTCTCAGTGCGTATCGTTGATATGTTCTGCCCTATAGGAAAAGGCCAGCGCGGCCTGATAGTTGCACAGCCCAAAACAGGTAAGACGATCCTGCTTCAGGATATAGCCAACGCAATAGCAAAATACCATCCGGAAGTCTATCTGATGATACTTCTCATCGATGAACGTCCCGAAGAAGTAACTGAAATGGCACGCAATGTCAATGCAGAGGTCATCGCCTCTACTTTTGACGAACCTGCTGAGAGGCATGTGCGCATAGCCACTATCGTACAGGAGAAGGCCAAGAGGCTTGTCGAGTGCGGGCATGATGTGGTAATACTGCTGGACTCAATCACCAGGCTTGCAAGAGCCTTTAACACAATCGCACCGGCATCAGGCAAAGTGCTTTCCGGCGGTGTTGACTCCAACGCCCTGCATAAGCCAAAGAGATTCTTCGGTGCAGCCCGTAACATAGAGAACGGCGGTTCGCTTACAATTATCGCAACAGCTCTTACTGATACCGGTTCAAAGATGGATGATGTCATCTTCGAAGAATTCAAGGGTACCGGCAACATGGAATTGCAGCTTGACAGGAAACTCTCCAACAGAAGGATTTTCCCATCCATCGATATCCCCGCATCAAGCACCAGGCGTGAAGACCTTCTTCTCGATAAAACATTCCTTAGCAAGGTATGGGTACTGCGTAACTATCTCACTGACATGAACTCGGTCGAGGCAATGGAATTCCTCCGCGACAGGATAACACAGACAAGGTCAAATGAGGAGTTTCTGGTTTCTATGAACAGTGAGTAAAATCTCAGAAAAGTTTGGTAAATTTGCAGTTTATTTTTTCCGGATTAATTGACAATTAAAATTTCAGAATAAGACATGGCAACAAAGAAATTCATTACATGTGACGGTAACCAGGCAGCTTCTCATATAGCTTATATGTTCAGCGAGGTAGCCTGTATTTATCCCATTACTCCTTCATCCACCATGGCAGAGTATGTCGATGAGTGGGCAGCACACGGACTCAAGAATATGTTCGGTGAAGAAGTAAAGGTGGTTGAGATGCAGAGTGAGGCAGGTGCTGCCGGTGCAGTGCATGGCGCCCTGCAATCAGGTGCCCTGACAACAACGTACACGGCATCGCAGGGACTCCTTCTGATGATCCCCAACATGTACAAGATAGCCGGTGAGCTTCTCCCGGGTGTGTTCCATGTCAGTGCCCGTACTCTTGCAGCACATGCTCTTTCAATCTTCGGAGACCACAGCGACATATATGCCACACGTCAGACCGGATTTGCATTGCTTGCAAGCGGAAGCGTGCAGGAAATCATGGACCTTGCAGGTGTGGCCCACCTCGCTGCAATCAGATCAAGAGTTCCTTTCCTTCATTTCTTTGACGGCTTCCGCTCCTCACATGAGGTCCAGAAGATAGAAGAGCTGAACATTGAAGACCTGAAGAAGCTTGTGGACTGGGATGCTGTAAAGGCGTTCCGCGACAGGGCTCTCAATCCTGAACATCCTGTAACAAGAGGAACAGCACAAAACCCTGATATTTTCTTCCAGGCTAAAGAGGCTTCCAATCCTTTCTACGATCACCTCGATGACACTGTCAACGAGTATATGGAAAAAATTTCCGTGCTCACGGGCCGCGATTACAAACCATTCACCTATTACGGTGCGCCTGATGCTGAAAACATTATCATTGCAATGGGCTCAGTGACGGAGACGATCCAGGAAACCATCGACTATCTTGCCGCCACCAAGGGTGAGAAACTGGGTCTTATATCAGTTCATCTCTACAGGCCCTTCTCGGCAAAATACCTGTTGAAGGTACTTCCGAAAACCGTTAAGAAAATCACTGTTCTTGACCGCACGAAAGAACCGGGTGCAAATGGCGAACCTCTTTATCTTGATGTTAAGGACGTATTCTATGATCTCGAAAAACGCCCTGTGATTATTGGCGGACGCTACGGTCTCAGTTCAAAAGATACTACCCCCGCACAGATGATATCTGTCTTCGAGAACATGAAGAAGGATAAACCCATGAACCAGTTTACAGTCGGCATCGTCGATGACGTCACATTCAGGTCACTGCCGCTTCTTCCCGAGGTTAACGTAAGCGATAAAGGAACCTATTCAGCCAAGTTTTACGGCCTCGGTTCCGATGGTACTGTCGGTGCAAACAAGAACTCGATCAAGATCATCGGCGAGACAACCGACAAATACTGCCAGGCATATTTCGCTTATGATTCAAAAAAATCAGGAGGTGTGACAACATCACATCTGCGTTTCGGTGACAAACCCATCCGCTCGCCGTACCTTGTCAACACGCCCGATTTTGTGGCATGCCACGTACCCGCTTACCTTGACAAGTATGACATGCTCAGAGGTCTGAAGAAGGGTGGTATTTTCCTCCTGAACTCCATCTGGGATGTGGAAGAGACAAAGACAAAACTGCCTGACCACATGAAAAAGTACATGGCAGAGAATAAAATCGAATTTTATATCATCAATGCCACAAAGATTGCTGAGGAGATGGTCTTGGGCTCACGCACAAACACCATTATGCAGAGTGCATTCTTCAAGGTGGCCGAAGTAATACCCTACAAACTTGCCGTTGACGAGATGAAGCATGCTGTTATCAAGGCATACGGCAAGAAGGGCGAGAACGTTGTAAAGATGAATAATGACGCCATCGACCGTGGAGGTGATGTTACTAAAGTTGAGATACCTGCTGAATGGGCTTCAATAAAGGTAGCTGCTGAAAAGATTGACACACAGAAGCCTGAATTCATCCGTGAAGTTGTTGAACCGATGAACGGTCTTCGCGGAGATGACCTCCCGGTAAGCGCATTTCTGGCCGCGAAGACGGTACATTCCCGGCAGGTACAGCAGCTTATGAAAAGCGCGGTATCGCCGTTAACGTTCCGGAATGGCAGATTGACAAGTGTATCCAGTGCAACCAGTGCTCCTTTGTATGTCCTCATGCTGTCATCCGTCCGTTCCTTCTTACTGATGAGGAACTGGCAGCTGCCCCGGCAGGAACCACAGCCAAACAGGGTATCGGAAATACCAAGAGCCACAAGTTCAGGATCCAGGTCAGCGTTTACGACTGTACCGGTTGCGGTAACTGCGCCGATACCTGTCCCTCAAAGGAAAAGGCTCTCATAATGAAGCCGTCTTGAGACACAGATGGGCCAGGCAGACATCTGGACCTACATGCATGAGAAAGTCGGCTATAAGGAAACTGTTGTTGATAAATATACCAACGTCAAGAACTCACAGTTCGCACAGCCTCTGTTCGAATTTTCAGGTGCATGCGCAGGATGCGGTGAGACACCTTATATCAAGGCTATCACGCAGCTCTTCGGTGACCGTATGATCATTTCAAATGCCACCGGATGCTCTTCCATCTACGGCGGATCAGCTCCGTCAATGCCATATACCGTTAATAAGAACGGCAACGGTCCCGCATGGGCAAACTCGCTCTTCGAAGACAATGCCGAGTACGGATTCGGACTGGCACTGGGCTCAACCAAAATCAGGGAACGCATTGAGCGTCTCATGAAGGCCAGCCTCAGCAATGGCCTCGCGCCTGAGACTGTCGCAGCATTTAATGAATGGCTTGCAGAAAAGGACAATGCAAAGACAAGCAGGGCTGTCTCTGAAAAGGTGATTGCCGCATGTGAGAAAGATCAAGGCTCCGGTATGCAAGGAGATCCTTGACATCAAACAGTACCTGGTCAAGAAATCATACTGGGTCTTCGGCGGTGACGGATGGGCTTATGACATCGGTTACGGCGGACTTGATCATGTTCTTGCTTCGGGTGATAATATCAATGTTCTCGTGCTTGATACCGAGGTTTATTCCAACACCGGCGGCCAGGCATCAAAATCGACACCTGCAGGCGCTGTAGCCAAATTTGCAGCATCAGGCAAGAAGATACGCAAGAAAGACCTCGGTCAGATGGCCATGACATACGGTTATGTCTATGTGGCACAGGTCTCCATGGGTTCAAGCCAGAGCCAGTATTTCAAGACTATACGTGAAGCCGAGGAGTACCCCGGACCATCACTCATCATCGCCTACTCACCCTGTATCAACCACGGCCTCCGCAACGGCATGGGCAAGACACAGGCACAGGCTGAAGATGCAGTGACAGCAGGCTACTGGCACATCTTCAGGTATGATCCCGCGTCTTGAGGCAGAGGGCAAGAACCCCTTCCAGCTTGATTCCAAGGAGCCGGACTGGAGCAAGTTCCAGGACTTCCTGAAGTCAGAAGTGCGTTATACCTCATTGATAAAAGACTTCCCCGGCGAAGCCGATGTGCTCTTTAAAAAGGCTGAGGAAAACGCCAGGTGGAGATACAATAACTACAAGCGGCTTTCGGAAATGCAGTTTGCCACCGAGGCCACAACAGTGGAAGCCAAGGAAGAGTAAAACTTTCTGGAAAATAAAATAGGGAGCCGGACTGACCGGCTCTCTTTTTTTTATCTGACGAAATAGGTAAATTTGCGCCCGCTCTCCGGACAAACGGGCGGAAAACATTGAGCAGAGTACTTGCGATAGACTATGGCAGAAAACGTTGCGGACTGGCAGTTACAGATCCGCAAAGGATCATTGCATCTCCCCTGACCACGGTACCAACCGGCCAGCTGGAGGCATTCCTGAAAGATTATATCCCCCGTGAAAATGTGACCGAAGTAGTGATAGGCTACCCTGTCACCGTGAACAATTTGCCCAGTGAAAGCGTCAAGTATATTGATCCGTTCATTGCACGTTTCAGGAAACTGTTCCCGGGAATGGCCCTGCATCGTGCCGATGAGCGGTTCACATCCCAGATGGCGATGAGAACGATGATAGACGGCGGCGTGAAAAAGAGCGGCAGAAGAGACAAGGCGATGGTTGACCGTATCAGCGCTTCCATCATCCTGCAGTCGTGGCTGGGCAGGGAAGAATTGAGAAAAAAAGATAAAAGATTATAATGACTTATCCCATTTATGTATACGGACATCCGGTCCTGCGAAGGGTTGCAGAAGAAATAGACAGGGACTATCCCGGTCTGAACACTTTCATTGCCGACATGTTCGAGACAATGTACAACTCTGACGGGCTGGGCCTTGCCGCTCCCCAGGTAGGTAAGTCGCTGAGGTTATTTGTCATCGACGGCGAGCCGCTTGCAAAGGAGCACCCTGAGATGAAAGACTTCCACGTAGCATTCATCAACCCGCAGGTGGTCGAGCGCAAGGGTGAAAAAGTGCCGATGAGTGAGGGATGCCTCAGCCTCCCCGGGATACACGAGGAGGTCCTCCGCGAGTCTGAGATACGCATACAGTATTACGATACGGACTGGAACTTTCACGATGAGGTTTACCAGGGATACAAAGCCCGGGTGGTACTTCATGAATATGATCATCTTGACGGAATTCTGTTTTCTGACAGACTCAGTCCCCTGCGTCGCAGACTCATCAAAGGAAAGCTGAATGACATCAGCAAGGGTAAGTTCGATGCTGATTACCGGACAGTCCTGCCTCCCGGCAGGTAACAAATTCTATTGACTTCCTTCAGTAGTTTTCATATCTTTAGTGAGTCTAACGCTGTGACCCGTGCATTTCAGGGAAATACCGTTCCTGAGAATCTTTGCACCGTTCTGTGCAGGTGTGATCCTGGCAGAGGCTGCGCCGTCCGCTGTGACCGCTGCCTGGGCCATGGCAGGTACTGCTGCATTAGTTATTACCCTGAGATTAATCCGGAAAAACTATCACCCTGACACTATTTTCGGCGCCGCCATTGTAATGTTCTTCCTCGCAACCGGTTATCTCATGCATATTACCGGAAAAGAACGCCTCAGCACACTCGATGAGAGCCGGCAGCTGTTCACGGTAAGGTTATCCGGGTATCCTGATAAAAAGAATTCAAGCTCCTCATTCAGGGCAAAGATCGTCAATGTAACCGCTGACAGTCAGAAGTATTCTCCCCGTGGCTCCCTCCTGCTATACTTCTTGTCTGATACCCTTCCTTCCCGGTGGCAGCCCGGCGACATGCTGACTGTACGCATAACCCCCAAGCCTGCAGTGAATAACGGTAATCCGTGTGAGTTCAACTACCGCCGTTACCTCGAGGGGCAGGGTGTCAGGTACATGAGCTTTTTCAGGGCAGGAGATATCATTGAATATCAACCGGCTGGCCGTCTCACCCTGAGGGAAAGATCGCTTGTTGTGGCTCACAGTATGATCCTGACTTTTGAGAAGGCAGGACTGCAGGGTGAAGAACTGGGGCTGGTGACTGCATTTACTATTGGCGACAAGGACCTTATTGACAAAGAGCAGCTTACAACATTCTCGCGGTCTGGGGCAATGCATATAATGGCTGTCTCAGGCCTGCACGTGGGCATGATCAGCCTGGGACTCTCGTTCATGCTCTTTTTCCTGCGCGGAAAATTCAGGTTCACGAAGGCTGTCATCATCATTACGGCACTGTGGGGTTTTGCCTTTATTACCGGCATGTCACCGTCGGTGCTGCGGGCCACAATAATGTTTACCTTTCTCGAGGCAGGCACACTCATGCACCGTCCTGCCCCGGGCATGAATAACCTGCTAGCCTCCGCTTTTATCCTTACTGCTGCCAGGCCTGCCGTGATCTTTGAAGCAGGGTTTCAGCTCTCTTATCTCGCCGTGGCTTTTATCATCATGTTTTATTACCCTCTCTACAGGACGATCAGGTTGAGAAACAAGGTCGCCGATTATTTCTGGCAGATGACGGCGGTCTCTTTGGTGGCCCAGGCAGGCACGCTGGCCCTTGCCGTAAGGTTATTCAACATTTTCCCGCTGCTTCTTCCTTGCGACAAATATTGTCGTGATCCCGCTCTCTTTTGCCGTCCTGGCCCTTGCATTTATCCTCATCCTGTTCTCTGCAGTGACCCCCGTGGCATCCTTTTTCGCCATGCTGCTGGGTAAACTCTCCGGTTTTACACTTCACTTCACTGGTTTTATCAGCTCCTTTGATAACGGTGTGATAGAGAACATAGGACTGACGGCCGCCGGAGCATTACTGCTTACAGTCGCTATTGCACTTCTTTTCGCTTCCCTGCTGAGAATATGGAAGATTTCGCTGAGACCATTCCTGATAGTTGCCTCGCTGTTCCTTTTATGCGGTACCCTGAAAAACCTGAAAGAGAGCAGACAGGAGAGGTTAATTGTCTACAATATAAGGGGTAAAGAGCTCCGTGCATTTCAGGAAGGCCGGGTGCTTCTGGTTTCACCTCCTGACGGACTTGTTCCTGCCGAAGTAAAGAAACATGCAGCAACGCGGGGATTAAAGATTAAGACCATCCAATCCCGGTGAATGTTCTTTTGTATAACTTTGCCGTGATTTTACCAATGCGCAAATGAGAATAGTAATCGCAGGTGCGGGTGAAGTGGGAACACACCTCGCAAAGATGCTCTCGCAGAGTGAGCATGAGATAATACTCATCGATACCGAAGGGGAAAGGCTGAAGCCCATCGACGCTTCAATCGATGTACTTACCTATGAAGGATCCGCCACCTCGCTTGATCTGCTCAGGGAAGCGCTGAAAAAGAACACCGACCTGTTCATTGCCGTTGCCCACTATGAAGACACCAATATCACTGCTTCCATCCTGGCGAAGAAGCTTGGCGCCAGGAAGGTGATAGCCCGTATAGACAACATGGAATACCTTGAGCGTGACAACAGGGAATTCTTCAAAGATATGGGTATAGACCACCTTATCTATCCCGAGCTCATCGCTGCCAAGGAAGTGATCAGCCTGCTGAAGACCACGGGCACAACGGAGTTCATGGATTTTGCAGGAGGGAAACTCGCCCTTTATGTTCAGAAACTGGAAAAGGGAGCCCCTGTCCTCAACCGTAGCCTCGAGGAGGTTGCAACGACGCTTGGGTCAATACAGTACCGGGCGGTAGCCATCAAGAGACATGATCGTACCATCATCCCGCGCGGCAAGGAGGAGTTTAAAGAGGGTGATCTGGCATATGTCGTCTCCACACGCGACGGCCTCAACGATATGATGAAATTTTCAGGGAAACGGAATGTTGAAGCACGCAGCATTATGATCCTGGGCGGGAGCCGGATAGGAAGGCACGTGGCGCTGAACCTCCAGCACGACTGCCAGGTGAAGCTGATAGACAATGATCACGATAAATGCCAGATGCTTGCCGAGACTCTTGAGGAAACACTTATCATTAACGGCGACGGAAGGAATGGTGACCTCCTGGCCGAGGAAGGTCTCACACATATGGATGCTTTTGTGGCAGTCACCGGAAACTCAGAAACCAATATTCTTTCGTGCCTGCTGGCAAAGAAGATAGGTGTGATGAAGACCATCGCCGAGGTAGAGAACATGGAATATATCAACCTGGCTGAAAACTCAGGCATAGATACCATCATCAACAAGAAGATCGCAACGGCCAGCCGTATCTTCCGTCATACGATGAACCCCAATGTCACACAGGTCAAGATGATGACCGGTACCGATGCTGAGGTGATAGAATTTTTTGTGCCCGAGGGTGCGCGTATAACTGAAGGGCCGCTGAGACTGATAGACTTTCCCAAGGATGCCATCGTCGGCGGAGGCATACGTGATGACAAGCCTTTCATTGCCACCGGGGACACTCATATCCAGTACCGCGACAAGGTTGTTGTGTTTGCCCTGCCCTCGGCGTTTGACAAGCTGAACAAGTTCTTTTCAGGCGACAGGAAATGAGGTCTGAAGGTCAGTTGAGGATTGAAATGTTGAAGGGTTGAAAAGTTGAAAAGTCTGAAACTCAGAATTCTGAAATAAATTTACAACTCCAGAATTCCCTTCCCCTGCCTGAGAACGATTGGTTCGGGGCCGGTACAGTCAACGACAGTTGAAGGCTCGTCGCCCCCCATCCCGCCGTCAACGACAAGATCGGCAAAATCATAGTATTTTTCATGAATGAGCTCAGGATCAGTTATATATTCCATGATCTCATCATTATCATGTATTGAGGTAGTCATGAGAGGCCTTCCCAGGTCGCGCACGATATCCAGTGTTATGTTATTGTCAGGGATACGGATACCCAGTGTTTTCTTCCTGTGCTTGAACAGGGCAGGTATCTGGTTGTTCGCATGCACAATAAAAGTAAATGGTCCCGGAAGGTTACGCTTCAGCAGCCTGAACAGGTTATTATCGTGAATGACTGTATATTCCGAAAGCTGACTCATTGAGGAAAAGATCATAGACATGTCAGGGTTCCCGGGGTTCAACCCCTTGAACCGTGCAATCTTCTCAATGGCTTTGTTGGACTTGATGTCGCAGCCCATGGCATAGATAGTATCAGTAGGATAAATGACAATGCCCCCCTCCTCAAGCACCCAGGTTACCTTGCGGATGTAATCGGGATTTGGATTTTCGGGATAGAGTTTAATTATCATTTTTGCGCGTAAACGACGGCAAATATAGGAAGTAATATTCAGAGGGGACAAAAAAAAGAGGGTAAGCTACTCACATCGCACCGCTACAACCTTCTACCCTTGCTGCCTTCCGACCCTGGGGGAGTTCAAAGGGAGCTGGTCGTATGAGACTTACCCCGCACAAAAATACATATTTTTCCGTCGCGGGCCAAATAATAGTTGTTACTTCCGATGCTGCGCACATTTGCGTAAATACACTATATTTGTTTTCAAAACCAAAAACTCCCATAAAATGGAAGACAAAAGATCAATCTGGAAAGAGACTCTGAACTACGGTATAATACTGGGACTCGTCTCTGTCGGCTTCTCAGTTCTAACTTATATGTTTGATCTCACCTTCAAGACATGGATCATGCTGCCGAGCCTGGTAATCAGTCTTGCAGTGCTTTATTTTCTGCTTCGTGCCTACCGCGATCATTATAATAACGGCTACATTACATACGGCAAATCTGTTGGTGCAGGTGTTGTAATCAACCTTTACGCTGCTGTTATCACTGCAATATATATTTATGTACTGTATGCGTTTATTGACCCGGGGCTCGTTGAGAAATCACTGGCTTTCGCCCAGGAAAAGATGATTGCAAAAGGTGTTCCCGAAGAAGCACTTGATACAGCCACTGCCATGCAGGCCAAGATGATGAAACCATGGATACAGGCGATCTCGTCAGTCTTTTACGGTGTCTTTTTTGGCCTGTTGATGTCTTTGATTGTCTCACTGTTTATCATGAAGAAGGGCAATCCGCTCCTCGATGAAGAGGTGGAAGAGCCAAAACAGTAATGGACCTCTCAGTTGTAGTCCCTGCTTTTAACGAAGCTGAATCCCTCCCCGAGCTGGCGGAATGGATTGCAAAAGTTTGTGCCTCATCGTCAATTGACTACGAGTTAATTGTCATCGATGACGGCAGCACCGACAATACATGGGAGGTGCTGAAACTACTCTCTGCCAGGAACGGCAAGGTCAGAGCAATCAGATTTCGCCGTAACTACGGCAAGTCCGCAGCGCTCCAGACAGGCTTCGAAGCATCTTCCGGCGACGTTGTTATCACCATGGATGCTGATCTGCAGGATAGCCCTGATGAGATACCCGGCCTGGTTAAGATGATCAGGGAGGATGGGTATCACATTGTCTCCGGGTGGAAGAAAAAGAGGTATGATCCTTTTATAAAAAGAAGCACCTCCAGGCTTTACAACTTCACTGCAAGGAAATTCTCAGGCATCAGGCTTCACGATTTCAACTGCGGCCTCAAGGCCTATGACGGCGAAGTGGTAAGGAGCATTGAGGTCTACGGAGAGATGCACAGGTACATACCCCTGCTGGCCAAGGAAGCGGGATTCAGAAAGATAGGCGAAAAGATTGTGCAGCACAGCCCGCGCAAATATGGCGTCACCAAATACGGCCTCGACAGGTTTGTGAAAGGTTATCTTGACATGCTGACCATCAGCTTCATCACGCGCTTCGGCAAGAGTCCCATGCATCTGTTCGGGACACTGGGCTCGCTGATGTTCCTGACAGGATTTGTCATGGCAGCATATCTGGGGATACGCAAGCTTGTCTTTATTCACGAGGGACTCAGGGCGCCGCTGGTGACTGACAGTCCGTATTTCTATATTGCCCTGTCAGTAATGATAATAGGGTCTTTTCTTTTTCTTACGGGGTTTCTTGCAGAGCTTGTCAACCGGCGGTCACCCGACCGGAACCAGTATCTCATACAGGGAGAAACTGAATGTCTGAACAAATAGTCTTAAGGTCAGTTGAAAGGTTGAAAAGTTGAAGGGTTGAAAAATCCTTAATGTCCATAAAATTGCAAAATCTGAGGGCTAATAAATTCTTAATTCTGATTCTCAATTCTTAATTCTTACTTCTCCATGCTCCATGCTCCCTGCCTCTTGCCGCTGCGTCATCCTCATCAATCCGCGCAGCGCTTCAGTGAGCTTGTCCCACGAATAAAGCTTCTTCTGCTCCTCTATCCCGGGACTGAACCTCTCCTCATCACCACTGAAGAAATCTGCAATCGCATTTGCAATGGCTGCCGGCTCCGGCGACACCACATAACCGCATTTCCCGTCAGGGACGATCTCAGCCAGTCCTCCGACATCGGTGACAACCATGGGTTTGTTGAAGTAATAAGCTACCTGCGTCACACCGCTCTGGGTAGCAGAACGGTACGGTTGAACCACCAGCGAGGCAGCTGAGAAATAATATCTGACATCCTCATTACTGATAAAGTGAGTGTGAAGCAAAACTCTCTGTCCGATATCAAGTGTCCGGATAATGTCAAAGTAAGGTTTCTCATCCTCGTAAAACTCGCCGGCAACTATAAGCTTGACCCCCAGGCTTTGCACAGCAGGTTCAGCCATCGCATTCAGGAGAAGGTCAAGTCCTTTATATTCCCTGATAAAACCAAAGAAGAGGATGAATTTGTCGGCAGGGCACAGCCTCAGCCGCACGATGGCCTCGGCACGCGGCACAGGAGCGCTGTAGGTGTCGAAGAGCGGATGCGGTGAGACCACGCATGGAATTTTTTTATTGAACTGTCTGAGGTCATTCTCGACTGCACGGGACATCACCAGCGCCCCATGAATGCTGTTGATGAAAAACCGCGTAAGTGCCTTATCTCCCATTCTCTTTTCGTGAGGAACGATATTATCGAATATCGTAATGACCCTTGTATGACCGTTGCTTCTGACAATGCGTGCTATGAAGCCCAGCGCCGGCGCCAGGAAGGGCAGCCAGTAACGCAGTATCATCATGTCAGGTCTTGTGCGCCTCAGCCGCAGGCCGGTGTTAAACCAGTTAATCGGGTTCATGGAGTTGATGGCACGGGTAATTGTCACCCCTGCCGGAGCGTATCCGTCGTCATACTGCGTCTTGCCCGGAAAGAGAAAAGAGGGATACTGCACCTTGAAAGTATATATGGCAGCAGCATCACCTTCACGGAGAAATTGCTGTGCCAGCCTTTCATTATATGCTGCAATGCCTCCCCTGTAAGGGTGGGCGGGACCGCAGATGACAATCCGCATCATAACGTTGTCTTCTCAGGGTTTACCCATTCACTCAGATAATGATACTGCGGCTCCAGCCTGCCGCCGGCAGTGATCGTGGCCCGTTGTATCATTGACGACTGGTTACCATGGAACAGATCTGGCAGGACATGTTCAATAAGCTGTCTGCCGAAGTCGCTGGAGGCATCACGCGGCAGCTCACCGGGGAGGTTGTCAATTGACATCACCGCAATATTCTCCGGATGGCTGAAAGCCTCCTCTTCACGATGCTTCGTCTTGTTATAACTGTAGAACGGCTCAGCTATGGTGGTAGCTCTCAGGGTGGTAGGAATAGGCCCGTCAATGTCACAACTTATATCTGCAATCACGGAAATGCGGAAGTCAGGCTTCTCAACATCTTCGCGGGTGAAGAAAACGGGCGATTTCGGATCCCAGAAGTGTGATGCGATGAGTACATCGGTCACCTTCGTGTATTTTTCGAAATCAGAAAAATAATCCTCAGGATGATAGACAAAGTTATTAAAGTCGAACGGCCGGCCGTCAAGATGCTTTACATAATGCTGCGGTCCTATCTGGCATACAACCGGTACATCATATTCCTTCGTCAGGAAGTCCTCCGGTGATACCTTCAGGAGGTTATTGCAATACTGACAGTGTCTCCATCGCCCCGGAGGCTACCCTTCCCTCACCGGTTACCAGGATCTTCAGTCCCGGCTTGAGCTGTATAAGACGCAGCCCTGCCCACATCTCATCGAGGTCACGGCACTGGAATGCAGGCTTGAGTTTGAACCTGTTGGTTTTTATTCCCCTCGCTCTCAGGGCGTTGTATGCTCCTACGATGCCGGCCCACCGCCCGAAGGCCACTACCCTCTGTCCCTTGTCGGTTGTGAGGTATTCATAGTCAACGAGCCTGACCTTCTGTTTGAGTATCTCGCGGAGCATTTCACGGTTATGCGATTGTTTCTTGGCCACGTGTGCAAAGAAGAGATAGGTCTTTCCGGGTACGAACACTCTCTTGTCGACCTCCTTGACACCCATGAGGATATCGCAATGGCTCAGGTCTTCATGAATAGGTATCTTGAGGTATTTATACTCATCGTCGGTATAGCACCTTATGTCGGAAGGCTGCACCCAGAACTCCACGAACGGGTATTTATCTCTCAGTTCGACTATCTGTGCCGGGGTAAGGGGTACCCTCCTGTCAGGCGGGGTCTTTGTCTCGCGGACGATACCGACCTTCACTTTCTTTTCCATATCAGCTTGTTTGAGTACTGCTGTGAAGATAAGAATTCGGCCTGATTTTTGCGATGATTTTTATCACTACTGCGCTATTATACTTAACTTAGCACCGTAGTACATATTACATGGGGCTGACCTGGTTTTGACAGCAAGCCGCGGTGGTATGTAAGCATGCAGAGTAGGGTGACGCATCTCTATAACTTGTGTCTCACAACAATAACTGGCGAGAATAACTACGCTCTTGCTGCGTAACCGAACCAAGTAGGTTATGCTTAATCCCGGCACAAGGTGTTGGGACGAGACGTTTCCCGGGCGGTGATGCCCAGTACCAACCCGATAAGGAAGCGCACGCAATTCAGGGATAGCCTGATGGTCTCTCCGGCCTGACGGTGAAAATAAAGGAGATAAGGAGTGGTTCGGCTGTCTGCCACCTGGCCACCCCCGACAATCAAGGCAGGATAAGCATGTAGAAAGCATATGGTCGCCTTGCCTGGACCCGGGTTCGATTCCCGGCAGCTCCACGATCAAGCAGAAAACAACCACCCCCGAAAGGGGGTTTTTGTTTTTAGCAAGCCCCGATGAAAGCTTGCTTTCAGAAGGGGATTGGGAAAAATAAAAAAACCATGCGCAGCATGGTGGTTGTTTTCTATTTGCAGGACCGGAGCCCAGGGAAGGGCGATCCCGGCTTGCCGGGAGAGACATTCCCGGCAGCTCCACAATCAGGCACAAAACAACCACCCCTGCGAGGGGGTTTTTGTTTTTGAAAAGACCCGAAGAAAGCCCTCTTTCTGAAGGGGATCTGAAGGAACAAAAAACATCACACCACTTAAACTATCGGGGTAAACATAGATAAATCGTAAATACCTAATTGTTTCTCAATATTGGCAACTTTTTCGACCATTGTTTCGAACCCGTCCTTGCCGAATAATTCATGCTCTCTGTCTTCGAAATCTTCGCCCAGAGCAAAATATTCGTTATCAGAGATAATTTTTCGCATTGCAGGAAACAGAACAGTATCTTCCCGTGCTTCATGCGGACGGTACATCCCATTGAAATCGCTAAGCAGTTTTATTAATTTTTGATTTTCATCCGTATTTGTAGGCGATTTCATTTTCCCAAATTGGATTAACTGGTCAGTTAAGATACGCCCAGCCTTGTGCTGATTACGTAAAACCTGCACTAAGTCAGTTAATTGGTTGGCTTTCTCGAAGCGGGGAAATAGAAAGTCTTCTTCAAGTTTTTCGTGGTAATCTTCAATAAAGGTTCTTATAATTTGTGCAGAATTGTTAAGTACATCCATATCGAATTGTTCATTATTGACAAGATGCGACCTGCAATTATCATAAATAAGCAATATCCGGTTCAATACACCGTGTTCACGCATCAGGTCTTCCGCAGGAGAGACCCCTTCATCTGTTTCGTTTTTACATCCGGTTATAAAACCTATACTGCCAACACCGGCCAATGTGCCCAGGATAAGACTTCTGTTAATGAACTCCCGCCTGCTGTTTTTAGAACCTTTAATCGTACTAAGCGAATCATTGGCATAAGTTTTCATAGTTCAGGATATTAAAGATTTACTGATTTTTGAATCTATTGACCACTTTCCACTACCAAAAATAAGCAAATAAATCAGCAGGACGGTCATTGCAAAATCTGTTCTTGCCTCATGAGCCATTGACCAGAATCCTTTCTCCGCCAAAATGGGAATCTTTGTTGTGGTTATTGCTGTCATCATGATTATGAATAGAGGTACTGCAGCAATTCTGACTGAAAATCCAATTAGCATGAGTGTACCGCATATAATCTCAAATGAAGCCACAAACGATGCCAGAAACTCAGGATTTGCAAATCCGATTTTTTCAAATCTCCCTGCTCCTATCAGTTCCGGAAAAAGGAACTTCTGGATTCCTTCAGAAAGAAAAACCAATCCAACAATCAGTCGTGGCAAGACTGACCTGTAATCGTCAGTTGTCTTAAAAATTAATAATTTTAAGTTTTTTCATAATCGCAAAGGGTTCTATATTATTCCTGCACCTAAAGCAATCGCTATGATAATAAGCATGATAGCCACTAATATTTGAATAAACTCCAAGGCATAGAACTAACTTTTAATTTAAACAGGTGTAACACAATAAGGTTCATCAAATTGACACCAATTTGTATGATGAAATAATTTAAAGAGTTTGATTTTACTTTAAAAGTGATTTTTTTCAATTAAAGAAGCGGAGCGAATTTTATTTACCGTTTTTCAGGCTTTTCGGGGGGCGGTTGCAATAATATAGATCATGAATCCCGCAATTAATATCCCAAATTCACCGGTCAACGCAACAACCTTATTTTTCCATAATCCTAATAATCCGTTTTCTTTAAATTGGCTAAACCTTTCAATTGCGGTTTGGGGAAGTTCTGAAATATTGCCCCCTGTAATAGTGCCGACAACCATGTCAAGGATGATTCCACACAGTACAATTATTGTTGTTACCGCACCGATTTTATAAATGGTCTTCCATTGTTTGTCCGGGTTCTCCATATCTTATTGATCTGAAATTTTATTATATAAAAGTATATAAAATGTCCGGTGAACTTAAGTAGATATTTTCTGTTATCATGAATTACATGTGCATCAAATGACAATAGATGAAAAGAATTGCTGTTACCGGAATATTGTTGTTTGCCATTTTCTTAACCGGTTTTGGCGCAATTTCAACATCCCTGAAGAAATTTGTTGGTGACAGGGCGGCAAGCATAAGCTATGAGATTAACAATGAGAATCTCCTGTGCGGCCAGATGCTTCAGTCGTTTTATGTGAACAGATTTTATGATCCTGCGTGGGTCAATCAGATTGCCCCGGGAAACAATGCCTTTGATCTGCTTGATTATATCAGTAATGTTGACCGGCAGGGACTCCAGCCCGAGGACTATCACCTGCAAATGATCGAGGATTACCTTGATAAGATATACACCTCCATACCAGTGGATGAGACTGATCTTATGTTACTGGATGTATTGCTCACCGATGCTTTCATGTTGCTGGGATCACATCTTTATTACGGCAAAGTGGATCCTGAAAAGGCGGGTGCCAATTGGGAATTACAGCGCAAGGATCCGGATTTACGTCTGGATTTGCTGCTTGAAGAGGCACTGACCGAAAATGAAGTAGTCCAAAGACTTAATATGCTGGCACCTGCACACAGATCCTATTGGTTGATGAAAAAGGAGCTTGAGTTTTTCCATGATCTGAGTGAGCAACCGTGGCCGGCAATTCTTTCAGAAAGAGTTATTAAGCCTGGAGATTCGAGCCAGGTTATTCCGAAGATCAGGGAAAGACTAAATAAGCTGAGATATGTATTATCTGACAGTATTTCAATAATATATGATAAAGAACTGGAAAACCAGGTGAAGATGTTTCAGAATGACTGGGGTTTAAACACTGATGGGGTGATCGGGAAAGGAACCCTTGAATGCCTGAATTACCCCCCCTCCCGGCTTATTGATCAATTGAAGGTGAATATGGAAAGGTTCAGGTGGCTCCCGTCTCCGGCGATTGAAAAACATATTGTCGTAAATATTGCCAATTACAGGCTCGACCTGATTGCCGGAGCAGATACACTGGTTTCAATGAAGGCAGTAGTAGGCAAGGAAGCACGCAAGACACCTGTTTTCAATGGAAGAATGACCTACCTGGTATTTAGTCCCACCTGGACTGTTCCCAATACAATATTGCAGGAGGATGTGATTCCCGAACTGATGAAGGGTCCGGCGTACCTCATTAAAAAGAACATGAAGCTAATCAGGAATGACGGATCAGAATTAGCTTACAGTGAAGTCGACTGGTCAAAAATTTCAGAAAGCAATTTCCCATATACAGTCCGGCAGGATCCGGGACCGGGAAATGCGTTGGGCAGGGTCAAGTTCATGTTTCCGAATGATTACGATGTTTATATACACGACACCCCGTCAAAAAGCTTTTTTGCACGTGACGCAAGAGCTGAAAGTTCCGGCTGCATCAGAGTGGAAGACCCGTTTGATCTGGCTGTGTCACTGTTATCTGATGCACCGGAATGGTCGCCTGACAATATTCGCAACGCTATGCAACAGACTAAGGAACAAACGGTATATCTGAAAACACCGGTTGATGTGGAAGTTATTTACCTTACTGCATGGATTGACGGGAAGAACCACGTTCAGTTCCGGAACGATGTCTATCAGAATGATGGAAAAGTGCTGGAAGCCTTAAATCAAAAGCCTGAGGAAATCGGAATTAAAACTGTGTTCCTTGGATTGAATTAATCCGGTTCTGGTGGCATAAGTGATCAGAATTTCCCCCATTGCAATAGTTTATCAGATGAGGTTGACCTCCCTCTCCAGTGAGATCCCGAATTTGTCAAAGACGGATGTTACTATCTTTTCCGCAAGCGCGAGAATTTCTTCACCTGTAGCTCTGCCATAATTGACCAGTATCAGAGCCTGCTTGTCATAACACCCGGCATCGCCAAGCCTGTAGCCCTTCCAGCCTGCCTGCTCGATGAGCCATCCTGCGGAGATCTTGAAAAGACCTCCCTGGATGAATGATTTTATATTCGGATAAGACGAT
>CAVSSR010000011.1:0-99718 GCA_963730615.1 uncultured Bacteroidales bacterium
TCGGGGCACCCCTTCTGGTTCAGGAGGGGAAAGAATCACATTTGATAAGTAGTTTGCCGGAATTGTATATTTTTGTATCCGGTAAAACTTAATCCATATGTCAGGTCACAGCAAATGGTCAACTATCAAACGCAAGAAAGGTGCGGCTGATGCAAAGAGAGGAAAGATCTTTACGAAGATCATCAAGGAGATAATGATTTCAGTACGTGAGGGTGGCACTGATCCTACGGGAAATGCCCGTCTGCGACTGGCCATACAGAACGCCAAGGGTGCAAACATGCCCAAGGAGAACATCGACAGGGCAATAAAGAAAGCCGGCGGTGCTGACGCCGAATCCTATCATGAGATAACATACGAGGGCTATGCATCCCATGGCATCGCGGTTTTTGTCGAGGGACTGACAAACAACACCAACCGTACCCTGGCCAATATCCGCTTTTTATACGGAAAATATAACGGTGCTCTCGGACCAAACGGATCCCTTACGTTCATGTTTGACCGCAAGGGTGTCTTCACTATCAGCAGGGAAGATATTGATGATAAGGACATTGAAAATATTGAACTTGAACTTATTGACGCCGGAGCAGAGAATTTTGAGGCTGATGATGAGTGGATAACTGTCACATGTGCCAAAGACGACTTCGGAAGCCTGAACCGCAAACTTGAATCGATGAAAATTGAGCCTGATGAAGCAAAACTTCAAAGAGTTCCGAAAGAGACAAAGGTACTTGATGTCGAAGCAGCCCGTAAGGTGATGAAGTTCGTTGAAGCACTTGAGGATGACGATGATGTTCAGGCAGTCTATCACAACCTCGAGATAACCGACGAGATTGCAGAAGCCCTCGAATTGTAAGCAGGCTGTGCGCTTGATTAATAACCTGTTGGAAATATTTGACATATAAATGCTCATGGAAGCACCCGAAATATTAAGTGGCAGAAGCTATTTAATATTAGAGATGTGAAATATTTATTTATAAATACTTACGTTGGCTCAGAGACTGCAGATAGATCAAATCCTGCTTAAGAGAAAAAAGTGCAAAACTGCCCCGCACAGATTAAAGTGGATCAGCCTGAAAAAAAGACCCACATAAACATTGGTCTAATAAGAGCCGCACAAACATTAGTATATTAAGTGCCACCCAATCAGTGGTATAATAATTGTACTAACCATCATAGTAAAATCTGTATTATCTTTGCGTCATGAAAACAACGTTTCTGGCCATAATTTCTTTCCTGGTACTGCCCCTTTCACTGGCGGCTCAGGGAGGAGGCTTGAGCGTCCAGGAGATCATGAACGACGGCCGGCCCAGCTATGAGGCGGAGAGGCTCACCATAGTTCAGGATCCCGCTCTGGATACGCTGGTAAGCAGGCATATCCTGTACAATGCCAGAAAAGAGGGTGTCGACGGATGGCGCATACAGATCTACCGCGGAGGCCACCGCACTGCAAGCGATGATGCCAACAGGGTGAGAGCACGTTTCATGGATGATTACCCTGACATCAGGACATACCTTACATTCGACAGACCAAACTGGTTCAAGGTGAAGGTAGGCGACTACCGCACAAGGGAGGAGGCTGCGATAGTCTTCTTCGACATTCAGAAAAGATATCCTGAGGCTTACCTCATAAGGGATGTCATTGCATTTAAAAGCCCGGTAAAATAAGATGAGCGACAGCATAAAACACGAATGCGGGATAGCACTGATGAGACTGCTGAAACCCGCAGGTTATTATATTGAAAAATACGGATCATGGGATTACAGCCTGCAGAAGATGTATCTCATGATGGAGAAGCAACACAACAGGGGCCAGGATGGCGCAGGATTGGCTGGCATCCATATTGGAGCGAAGCCAGGCACGAGATACATCCACCGTCAGCGCTCCACCTCACCTAATGCGATAAAGGAGATTTTCAACCGTATTTATCCCGATATTAAACAGAATCCGTGCGATGTCTGGCTTGGTCACCTCAGGTACGGTACATACGGGAACAATAACATCGACAGTGTTCATCCCGTCACACGTGAGAATAACTGGCGCTCGCGCAACCTGGTAATGGCGGGAAACTTCAACCTGACCAACATGGAGGTGATCTTCAACCACCTCATCGAAATAGGACAGAATCCGGTCGATTTCTCAGACACGATAACCATCCTGGAGAACGTCGGTCATTTCCTTGATGATGAGGTCGAAAGGCTCTACAGGCAATACAAGGAAAAAGGTTACACCAAACGTGATATTTCGCCGATCATTGAGAAGGAACTTGATCTGGCCGGTATTCTGCAAAATGCTGCCCACCGCTGGGATGGTGGGTATGTCATGGCGGGGATGCTCGGGCACGGCGACGCATTTGTCCTGCGTGATCCGGCGGGGATAAGGCCTGCATTCTGGTATGCCGATGATGAAGTGGTGGTTGCAGCCTCGGAGAGACCGGTGATACAAACGGTATTCAACATCAGGACAGATGATGTCATGGAACTCGATCCGGGTAAGGCTCTGATTATTAAAGCCTCCGGGGAATGGTCCTTACAGGAAGTATTGCCTCCGGCGACACCTGCAAAATGCTCTTTTGAAAGAATTTACTTCTCGCGCGGCACTGACAAACACATCTACCGGGAGCGCAAAAAACTCGGCGAGACACTGGCTGAATCTGTCCTGGCTGCTGTGGATCATGACATAGAAAAGACGGTCTTTTCTTACATTCCCAATACGGCCGAGAGCGCCTTCTACGGACTGATCAAAGGTATCGATGACTGGCTCAACAACAGGAAGAAGGAAGCAATACTTAAGAATCGAAAAACACTGACAGCCAGCGAGTTTGATAAGATCATTCAGGTCAGGCCCAGGATTGAAAAGATTGCAGTCAAGGATATAAAACTGAGGACATTCATCACTGAAGATAAAAGCCGCGACGATCTTGTAACCCATGTCTATGATGTTACCTACGGAGTCATAAGAAGAGGTATCGACAACCTCGTGGTGATCGATGATTTAATAGTACGCGGTACTACCCTGAGAGAGAGCATCATACGTATCCTCGACCGCCTTGAGCCGGCAAAAATAGTTATCGTCTCCTCCTCGCCCCAGATACGCTACCCGGACTGCTACGGAATAGACATGGCAAGGATGGGTGATTTTATCGCTTTCAAGGCAGCAATAGAACTCCTCAAAAAGAGAGAGCGTGAGGACATCATCAGGGAGGTTTATGCCAGCGCACAGAAGGAGCTTCAAAAGCCTGACAATGAGATGAGAAACGTTGTGAAGGGAATTTATTCACAGTTCACTGACGATGAGATTTCAGGGCAGATAGCTGTTATGCTGAGAGCTCCGGGGATCGAAGCAAAGGTGGAAATCGTTTACCAGACTGTAGAAGGATTGCATCAGGCATGTCCCGGGCACACTGGTGATTGGTACTTTACTGGCAACTATCCAACACCCGGAGGAAACAGGGTGGTCAACAGGGCTTTTGTAAATTATATGGAAGGGATCTCCGCCAGGGCCTATTAAGAGGGGTTGATTTACAGAGCCAATGAGGCTTAAGGAAGAAGCATAACCGCCAGAGCCTACTAAGAGTGGTGACTAAGGAGTGAGCTAAAGTGAGCTAAAGTGAACTAGAGTGAGCTAAAGTGATCCAGAGTTCATGGAGTGCCTAAAGTGACTGGAGTGCCTAAAGTACTTAAAGCTAAGAAGAGCAAATAATCTTGACCCTCAGACTTTAGACCCTCAGATATCAGACTTTCAAATCAGGAAATCACTGAGAGATGTTGAAATTCGCGCGGTAAGAGGCCAGGTGACGGTTGATTTTATCAATGTAAATATCACGTACCGTGATCAATATGCCGGTCTCCTCCACATTGCCAAAGTGATGGTTGATAAATGTCCCGAAGCACCTCATTGATGGGGAGAGGTTCATGTAGGCGTTGATCAGTGGCGGAATGTTTTCTCCAAGCTTGCGGACCTCCTGGGATAAAATCTTTAAGTCCTCCTTAAAATTCCTGCCGGTAAAGAGCTGTTTCATTTCTCCCTCATGGATATCCAGGATGATAGGATCATCAGGAACAGCCAGTTTCTCAGGATCAGGAAAGTATTTAAGCATGAAATAAAGTATCATGTTCCGTGCCTGCACGTTGTAATGCGTGTACATAGTCACCTTCCCGAAGAGGAATTTTATCTGCCGGTTGTCGATGATGATGGCGCCAAGTCCGTCCCACAGGTTGTCAAGGGCGTAAAGGCTTTTTCGTCCCATGGCTCCGCTCTGATAATCAGGCCTGACAAAGGAACGCCCGAGTTCCATGGTGTGCGGCAGAAATTTTCTAATGAATTTAGGTGAGAATGTGAAATATCCTGATGAGGCATACCGGTCCACTGAAAAGCCCTTCTCCTTTCGTCCGGGGAATATGAACCTGTAACCGCCTATTATCTCGCGATTGTCCGGGTCCCAGATAATAAGCTGTTTCTGAGGATGATCGGGATCAAGATCATATTCATCGAGGTCGAGCGCCTTGCCCGTCCCACCGCCGGCATGCCTGAAAGTGAGCTCACGGATGCGGCCCAGCTCATGCATCAGCAGGGATGAACTGTGATGGTCAAAAAGATATACTTCGTTGTTGGCGTTATTCGTCTTTCTTAACATGCCAATCCTTGAAAGCTCTGCCATCAGCTCTCCCGCGGGAACCGCTTCACCCAGCGGCTCCATATTGTCATGAATGGTCTGGTTTTCCAATTAGAATTATTAACTGTTTCAAATTTAAGAAAATATTATAACCGGGTCGAATACCTTTTCTGTAAATCATAAGTTTTCTCTCTTACCATATCGGCCCATTGCTGTGGGCTTTTCGACTTGTCAAAGGTCTGCCACGGAATTGCTTTACTGAAATAAAGATCGATATCCTTGCCCTTCTGTCTGAACATCTCATCAGCAAGGTATAGCATCTCTATATTCATCTTAATACCAAGCCGTTGCCGTATTTGTGACAGATTATAAAAGAAGTAACTGTTACGGCCTGAGAAAAAACATGGTACAATATCGCGTTGATACTGTACGGCCTTGACGATGAAGCTCTTCTGCCACTGAAGATCGGTTATCACGCCCGTTAACCTTACGGGAACAAATCCCTGCCGGGAAATTCAGTAACTGACAGTCAGAGTTATAGGCTTCTTCCAGGAGCTTTGCAGCTTCACGTCCGAAGCTGCCGACTTTATTTACAGGAAGGAAAATATCTGAGTAGTTGTCGATGTACAGAAGGATGTCATTGACAGGGAATTTTATTGCGCTGTAGTGTTTGGAGAGCTCGCTCATGAAAACCATCCCGTCGAGGCCCCCGAGAGGGTGGTTTGAGACGAAGATATTCCGTCCGCCCGATGGAAGGTTTTCAAGGCCGTGAGCGCGGTACTTTATTCCCATATAGCTGAGTGCACCATCATTAAAAGCAGAGCCGCGAAGGTGACCGTGATTCTTGATGATATCATTTATACCATCCTGATGGACAATACGTTTCAGGTAACTTACCACAAATCCCGGCAGCCACCTGGCAAGCTTCGGATTCTTGGCGGAAAGCACCTTCTCAACATCAATCAGCAGGGGGGCTTTTTCGGTTTCCATTGTTCTGGTTCTCGCGATGTAAAAATACAAAAAAACTCAGGCGGGCGGGGTGGTTACCAGTATGAGGTTCGCCCTGGGTTTTTTACGGTTCACCTCATAATCTAAACGACAATCAGTGCCCTCATAGGAAATACCTGAATAAATATTGGCAATCAGGTACGAAAATAATTGCTGTATATATCAGATAAACAATGCGTTGTAATTATAAAATAAGAAGTTTTCAACAAAAGTGAAGAAAAATGGAGGAAAGTGGAGTAAAGTGGGAAATAAATTTCTACTTTAGCCTTCTGAAACAACAACCCTGATGTCCACTTTCATCGGCGACTATACCTGCAGACTTGATCCCAAGGGAAGGGTCATCCTCCCTGCCGCGTTCAAGAAACAGATGCCACCAGCAGCTGAGGATCGCTTTGTGGTCAGAAGGGATATCTTCGATAAGTGCCTCGTCCTCTATTCAATCGATGACTGGAACAGGCAGCTGGATAAAATTCGAAGCAGAATAAACCCATACAACAGGGAGCACAATATCTTTCTCCGCAATTTTTTCAAGGGTACGGCCGAGGTGTCACTCGACAGCAGCAACAGGCTGCTCATTCCCCGCCGTCTGCTTGACCTTGCAGGCATAGGGAAGGATGTTGTTCTTGCCGGGCAGGACGGACGAATTGAGATGTGGGCTGAAGAGGTATATGCCCACATAGACATGCCTTCAGATGACTTTGCCAATCTGGCAGAAAAGCTGCTTGGAAATCCTGATACCGGAACAGCATAATGGCGATATATCATCTCCCAGCTCTGCTCACTGAGAGCATAGCGGGGCTTAACCTCAGGCCCGACGGGATCTATGTCGATGTTACTTTTGGAGGAGGAGGCCATTCCAGGGCCATTCTTGAACAGCTTACCACAGGAAAACTTATTGCTTTTGACCAGGATCTTGACGCTGCAGCAAATATCATCAATGATGAGAGGCTGACTTTCCTCAATCAGAACTTCAGGTTCCTGAAGAACAACCTGCGTTATCTCGGTTACGATGCGATAGACGGCCTGATTGCCGACCTGGGTGTATCATTCCATCAGTTTGACTCCCATGAGAGAGGGTTCTCGTTCCGCACTGACACCGGGCTTGATATGCGCATGAACCCAAAAGCTCCCCTGAAAGCATCAGACATACTTCAGACCTACGAAGAGGAGCAGCTGGCAAATGTTTTTTACCGGTACGGCGAGCTGACGAACTCGAGGAAACTTGCTGCCGCCATAGTTAAAGCAAGGGCCCAGGCCCCTGTTGTCACAGTCAGCGATCTCACAAGGGCGCTCTCCGGACTGGTGCCGGCAAGCCAGGAAAATAAGTTTTACGCCAGGCTCTTCCAGTCGTTGCGCATTGAGGTGAACCACGAGATGGAGGCACTGACGGAAATGCTTGAGCAGGCTCTTCAGCTGCTGAAACCCGGCGGACGCCTGGTAATGATAACATATCATTCACTTGAGGACAGGCTTGTAAAGAACTTCATCCGCACTGGCAATTTCGAGGGCAGAATTGAGAAGGATTTCTACGGCAACCAGATCGTTCCGTTCAAGGCAGTCAATCACAAGGTGATTGTTCCGGATGACAATGAGATAGCGGTTAACAGCAGGGCCCGCAGTGCGAGGTTAAGGGTGGCAGAAAAGATCTGACGGCGATGGAAGAAGAGAAGATCAGATATAATAACGCCCGGGGCATCATGCAGGATATTGCCCAGCAGAGTAAATATAACAGCACTCGAGACAGTGCTCAGGACCCAGCTCAGAAGAGCACATATCACACCATTCAGGACAGCCCCAAGGGCAACACTCAGAAGAGCACAAATAACAGCAGCCCATGAAAGCGTCCGGGACATAAGCCAGAAGGGTACACAGCAAAGTGCTCCGAAGAGCGCACAAAAGAAAACCGGCAAGGGCTGGATGAAAGGCCTCATCAGCGGGACCTTCATCACTGAGAGGCTCATACTCAATAACATGAAATACGCAGCTCTGGTCGTATTTCTTGGCATCATATTAATAACCAACAAGTTCCAGGCTGAGCGCACCAATCGTGAAATAGTTGTCCTGGAACAGGAAGTAAGGGATCTGCGTGCTGAGTCGCTCTCTGTCTCGGCCGAGCTGGGAGGCGTAAGCCGTCAGAGTGAGATCATTGATTTGATAAAGGAACGCGGACTGGGGCTTGAGGAGCTTCGTGAACCGCCATACAGGATAGTAGTGAATGAATAACCCGATGAAACCAAAGGATCAGATATTCGCCCGTACCGGCATCATTTACGGTATCGTGGCGATAATGGCCCTTGCTGTGTTCATCCGCATAATCGTGCTTCAGTTCGTGCAGTCGGAGAAGTGGGCTGCCATGGCTGACAAGGTCGTTTTCCGCAGGGAGGTCGACAAGGCCGGCAGGGGCGACATCCTCGCCGATGACGGGCGCATCCTGGCAAGCTCAATCCCGTATTACACCGTTTACATGGATACGCACAGCTCAGGTATGGCTGACACCACCTGGGCCAACGGCATCAACGGTCTCTGCAGGGGACTTTCCAAGTACGTCGGGGTGAATTCTCCCGACGGCTGGAAAAATCAACTGACCCGTGCACGCAAGCGCGGCGACAGGTACTTTCTCATCAAGAGGCATGTCAGCTATGAGACCCTGAGCTATCTTAAAAAACTTCCGGTCTTCCGGCACGGAAAGTTCAGGGGAGGATTGCTCTACCAGCCTGAAAACAGTCGCATCATGCCCAACGGTCTCCTGGCAAGACGAACCATCGGCTATGTGACCGAAGACAGCACATCAAATATCGTGGGGCTCGAAGGATCATTCAACAACTACCTGTCAGGCAAGGATGGGTTCAAGGTGCAGCAACGCCTTACGGGAGGAGCATGGATTGACGTAGAAAATCTTGAGACCGTCCATGCACGTCCGGGCTATGACGTTGTGACTACCATTAATCTTGACCTTCAGGATGTCGCCGAGCATGCACTTTACCGTCAGCTCTCGAAGAACAATGCTCATCACGGGTGCGTGGTGGTGATGGAAGTACACACCGGCGACATTAAAGCCATCGCCAACCTCGAAAAAGGTTCTGACGGCGCATATCACGAGACATACAATTACGCTGTAGGTGAAAGCACCGAGCCGGGTTCGACCTTTAAGCTGATGTCGATGATCACGGCTCTCGAAGATGGTGTTGTAGATCTCGATGACACGATCAACACAGGTGACGGTACGGTCAAATATTATGACAAAATAATCCGCGATCATGAAGAGGAAGGGCTGGGCAAGATCACCGCACGCCAGGTTTTTGAGCACTCTTCCAACGTGGGGACAGCAAAGATCATTTACGAGAACTACAAAGACAATCCGCGCCGGTACGTTGACCGTCTCTACTCCATGCAGATCAACAAGCAGCTTGGCCTGCAGATCAAGGGTGAAGGGAAACCGGTTATCCGTTACCCCGGGGAAAAACTCTGGTCGGGGATATCGCTTCCGATGATGGCTTACGGCTATGAGGTGCAGATGACCCCGTTGCAGATCCTTACGTTTTATAACGCTGTGGCTAACGACGGGAAGATGGTAAAGCCCAGGTTTGTCACCGAGGTACGTGACGGCAACTGGCCGGTCAAAACTTATGACAGTGAGGTCATTACCAATGCAATATGTTCGCGTTCAACAATACGTAAGGCACAGTCGCTCCTGGAAGGGGTGGTGGAGAACGGCACCGCCAAAAACCTCAGGAACAGTAATTACAAGATAGCCGGCAAGACCGGTACCGCCCAGATAGCCAATGAGAAGTACGGCTACCGCTCAGGAGCGCGTATTTCTTATCAGGCCTCATTTGTGGGGTATTTCCCCGCTGATGATCCACTCTATTCATGCATTGTGGTCGTCAATGCCCCTTCAAACTTTGTCTACTATGGCAACGTTGTGGCCGGTCCTGTATTCAAGGAGATCTCCGATAAGGTTTATGCAACAAGCTTCTACCGTAACCTGGTGGCGCTTGCTCCAAAGGATGATAAGCCTCTGAAAGCTCCGGATGCCGGCAACGGCTATTACGCAGACATTAACAAAACGCTCCGCACCCTGAATATCAAAGCCAAGAGGAACGTCGACAGCGAGTGGGTAAGAACGCGGGAGAGTGGCGACACCCTCCGGGTCGTTGACCTGGCGCTCAACGAAGGGCTGATGCCCAATGTGGTCGGGATGGGATTGCGTGACGCCATTTACCTGCTCGAGAATAGCGGACTAAGAGTACACTACAGTGGTCGCGGGAAAGTCGTAAGGCAGTCCCCCCAGCCGGGAGTAAAGATTTCCAGGGGTGCAACAGTGGCCGTTGAACTGAAACTATGACTATGAAGAAGCTCAGGGATATACTGACAGATATAAAGATCAACACTCTTTACGGCGATGAGGACAAAACCATCAGCGGCGTCACCGCTGACTCCCGTGCGGTAAAGCCCGGCAGCCTCTTCATCGCAGTCAGAGGAACAAAGAGCGATGGTCACGCCTTTATCGGCAAGGCTGTCAGTGACGGAGCTGCAGCAATAATCTGCGAGACCCCGCCTGAGCCTATCCCGCAGGGAGTTACAGTGGTTGTCGTAGAGGATTCAACAGCCGCACCTGGCCTGGCTGCATCGGCTTTTTATGATCATCCTTCCGGGAAGGTGAAACTGACAGGCGTCACCGGCACAAATGGCAAGACTACCATCGCCACCCTGTTGTATAATATGTTTGAGGCGCAGGGTTACAAATGCGGACTGCTCTCAACAGTATGCAATTATGTTCATACCAGGCGCGAGGATGCCACGCACACCACCCCTGATCCTGTGAAACTGAATGCCCTTCTGGCTGAGATGGTGGATGAGGGGTGCGAGTATGTCTTCATGGAGGTCAGCTCCCATGCCATCGAACAGAGACGTATAGCAGGACTGACCTTTGCAGGAGGTGTTTTCACCAACCTGACGCATGATCATCTTGATTACCACCTGACCTTCGATAATTATCTCGCAGCAAAGAAAAAGTTCTTTGACGGACTCTCACCCCAGGCTTTCGCGCTGGTTAACACTGACGACAGAAACGGCAGGGTGATGATACAGAACTGCAAAGCGGCCAAACGCACATTCTCCATGCACGGCATGGCCGATTTCCGCTGCAGCATAACAGAACAGGGGTTTGAGGGCATGCTTCTGAAGATAAACGGCATGGCGGTATGGACGCACTTCATTGGCGATTATAACGCATCCAACCTGCTGGCAGTTTACGGCACAACCATACTCCTGGGCGCTGAAAGCGGCGAAACGCTCAGGATACTCAGCTCACTTTATCCTGTGGACGGACGCATGGAGGTCATTCGCTCAACTGACGGTATCACAGGCATAGTTGACTATGCGCATACCCCTGATGCCGTTCAGAACGTAATCGAAGCGGTAAACAGGCTCAGGCAGGGGAAAGGCAGGCTGATAGTCGTTCTTGGCGCCGGCGGTGACCGTGACCGCACCAAGAGGCCGGTAATGGCAAAAATGGCCGCTGAACGCGCTGACAGGGTGATTCTTACTTCTGACAATCCAAGAAGCGAGGATCCGGAAAAGATAATTGATGAAATGGAGGCAGGACTTGATCAGGATGGCAGGGCAAAAACCATCCGTATCACAGGTCGTGCCGACGCTATAAAGGCTGCGGTGATGTTTGCCACCCCCGGCGATATAATCATCGTTGCCGGGAAGGGTCATGAGACATACCAGGAGGTGATGGGCGTCAGACATCATTTTGACGACAGGGAAGAATTACGTAAGGCATTTAAAATGAGTTGATATGTTGTATTATCTCTTCAGATATCTTGACACACTTGGTGTCCCTGGAGCAGGGGTGTTCAATTATATTTCCTCCAGAGCAGCTGCTGCCGCCATAGCATCCCTTATTATTTCCATGCTTATCGGCAAGAGCATTATTAATTATCTCCAGCGCAGGCAGATAGGCGAAACAATACGCAATCTTGATCTGGAGGGCCAGTACAGGAAGCAGGGTACGCCATCGATGGGCGGGATTATCATTATCGCTTCAATTCTGATACCTGTACTGCTCTTTGCCAAGCTTGACAACGTATATATCATCCTGATGCTTATAACAACTGTCTGGATCGGCCTGATCGGATTCCTGGATGACTACATAAAGATTTTCAGAAAGCATAAGGAAGGACTTGCAGGCCGTTTCAAGATAATAGGACAGGTCTCGCTCGGGCTCATAGTAGCGCTGACCCTCCTGCTCAGCAATGATGTCGTGGTACGGGTGAATGTAACTGCTCCGGCTAAAGCTGCGGTTGCCTCGGTGGATCAGTACAGCACGCATCAGCAAGATATTCTTCCTCAGACAACGGCTGTAAACATAAAATCAACAAAGACTACCATCCCCTTTGTTAAGGATAATGAGTTCGACTATTCATGGCTGGTGCCTTTTGCAAAGGGAAAGACAAAGCAGATGCTTGGGTGGATAGTCTTCATAGCCGTGGTGATCTTCATTGTGGTGGGCGTGTCAAACGGTGTGAACCTCACGGATGGGCTCGACGGACTGGCTACAGGCACCTCCGCCGTGGCCGGCGTCACGCTTGGCATCCTGGCCTACGTCTCAGGTAACATCAACTTCGCTGATTACCTGAATATCATGTATATACCTGCCACCGGCGAGCTGATGATCTTTGCTGCCGCATTTGCCGGCGCCACTGTCGGATTTCTCTGGTACAACTCCTATCCGGCACAGGTATTCATGGGCGACACCGGCAGTCTCACGCTGGGAGGCATCATTGCAGTATTTGCCATCGTGATCCGCAAAGAGCTTCTGATACCCATTCTGTGCGGAATATTCCTGGTAGAGAGCCTTTCGGTGATGTTGCAGGTGGGCTGGTTTAAAAGAACGAAGCGCAAGTACGGGGAGGGAAGGCGCATCTTCCTCATGGCTCCGCTTCACCACCATTATCAGAAGAAGGGATATCCTGAACCGAAGATAGTCACGCGGTTCTGGATTATCGCGATTATCCTCGCGGTTATAAGCGTAGTGACACTCAAGACAAGATAAGAGATGAATAAGAGGATTGTAATACTGGGAGCAGGAGAGAGCGGGGCAGGGTCGGCAATACTGGCACAGAAGCAGGGTTTTGACGTGTTTGTCACCGACAGCGGCACAATTAAGGAAAAGTACCGTGAGATGCTGGTCTCGCATAACATCGCATTTGAAGAAGGAAAGCACAGCATGGAGCTGATATTGAATGCCGGCGAGGTGATAAAGAGCCCGGGCCTGTGGGAAGATAATCCTGTTGTGGTCGCAGTGCGTGAAAAGAACATCCCCGTCATCTCGGAGATTGAATTTGCCGGACGGTATACTGACGCCGTCAAAATATGTGTGACAGGAAGCAACGGAAAAACCACAACAACCAACCTCATCAGCCACATGATGAAGAAGGCAGGACTCAATGTCGCAATGACAGGCAACGTGGGCAACAGCTTCGCACTGGCGGTGGCAGAGGGAGGATATGATTATTATGTCATTGAGCTGAGCAGCTTCCAGCTTGACGGCATGTACGACTTCAGGGCTGACATCGCCATCCTCATGAATATCACGCCTGACCACCTCGACAGGTACGATCACGAGATGCAGAATTATGTCGACTCCAAGATGCGTGTGATCCGCAACCAGACCCCCGGCGACTGTTTCATCTGGTGTGCTGACGACCCGGTGACAATTAAGGAAATGGAGAAGCTTAACCTCATATCACGTTCACTGCCATTCTCGCTTAATACATGCGAAGGGATGGCAGCCTGCCTTGAAAACGACAACCTCATTCTTGATATAACCCAAAAAACCAGCCTTATGACCATTCATGACCTGGCGTTAAAAGGACGCCACAATGTTTACAATTCGATGGCTGCAGCCATCACCGGCAAGGTTCTGAATATCCGCAAGGAGACAATACGCGAGAGCCTGACCGACTTCCAGGGTGTTGAGCACCGGCTTGAGTCTGTCATCATGGTGGCAGGTATAAACTTCATCAATGATTCAAAGGCGACAAACGTCAATTCAACATGGTATGCGCTTGAGTGCATGCAGGCGGGGGTAGTATGGATTGCAGGAGGAATAGATAAGGGAAACGATTATTCCGAGCTGAATACGGTGGTGAAGGAGAAGGTGAAGGCGATTGTCTGCCTGGGCAAGGATAATCAGAAGATCATCGACTTTTTCGGCGGGTTAGTGCCTACTATCGTTGAGACAACCTCAATGGAGGAGGCGGTGCGGTCAGCCTATTACCTGGCGCACAAGGGTGATACGGTGCTGCTCTCACCGGCGTGCGCAAGCTTTGATCTGTTTAACAACTATGAAGACCGCGGACGTCAGTTCAAGCTGGCTGTCAGAAACTTATAGAGAATGGCAGACATCAGGGTAAGACGGTTTTTTAAAGGTGACAGGTACCTGTGGGGGCTGATAGCCCTCTTCATGCTCGTGTCGCTTCTCTCCGTCTACAGCTCCTCAGTGGGAGTAGCCTACTCGTCGCACCACGGTAACACATTCTATTTTCTGAGGACCCAGTTTATTATGCTGATGGTGGGTCTGCTCATCATTGTGGTAACACACTGGATACCTTATATAAGATATATGCAGTATGCCACCATAGGGCTGGGTGTGGCAATTATACTGCTGATTATTACTCTTTTTGCCGGTGTAAGCATCAATGAGGCAACACGCTGGCTCGAGATACCTATCATTGGTCTCAGACTGCAGACATCGGACCTGGCAAAAGTGGCGCTGGTGATCTACCTGGCGCGCGGACTGACGGTTTACCAGCATGAGCTGAAGAACTTCAGGACAGTGACCATAAGGCTGGTCGCACCGGTGGCACTGGTATGTTTACTGATAATGTCAGAGAATCTGTCTACCGCGCTGATGATTTTCCTGATAAGCATGATAGTGCTTTTCATCGGCCGTGTTCCCGTGAAATTCCTGCTGGGTTATGCAGGCATGGGGCTGGCAGCAATTGTGCTCTTCGCGACATTATTGCTGGTTTTCAAGAAGGGTGACAACAGGGTGGAGGTTTGGAAGAACCGTATTGAGACATATTTCAGCGGAGAGAGCTCCCCGGATGCTGATTATCAGTCGAATCAGGCCAAGATAGCCATCTCCACGGGCAAGCTCTTCGGCAAGCTGCCGGGAGGAAGCACTCAGCGAAACATGCTCCCGCAGTCGAATTCGGACTTCATTTTTGCCATCATTGTCGAGGAGTACGGACTCCTTGGCGCCATCATAGTTATCCTCAGTTACCTGGCGCTGATGTTCAGGGGTATACAGATAGCGCGAAAGTGCGATTTCGCTTTTCCTGCGCTGATGGTGCTGGGCCTGACGATCATGATCGTTTTCCAGGCTTTTCTGAATATGCTTGTGGCCGTGGGGCTCTTCCCGGTGACGGGACAGACCCTGCCGATGATAAGCTGGGGCCGTACATCAGTGCTTGTGATAAGCTTCTCACTGGGAGCTATACTGAGCGTCTCGAGAGTGATGAATGCACGCGGGAGAAGCGAAAAGCTTTCGGATATTGAACGGACTGACACCATTAAGGTAGCATGAGCGACGGGAGGGCAAATATCAGGATCATCATCAGCGGAGGAGGCACAGGAGGCCATCTCTTCCCGGCCATCGCCATCGCCAATGCTCTCAAACGGCTGAAGCCCGAAGCGGAGATACTCTTTGTTGGAGCAACAGGACGCATGGAAATGCAGAAGGTGCCGGAAGCCGGTTACGAGATCACTGGACTGCCGGTAGCAGGATTCGTTAGGGGCCTCAGCCTGAAAAACATAACCGTTGCCGGAAAACTCTTCCACAGCATGCTTAAGGCGAGGAAGATCATTCGCCGGTTCAAGCCAGATGTCGTTGTTGGAGTGGGAGGATACGCATCAGGACCAGTCCTTAAGCAGGCACAGAGGATGAATATCCCTACTCTGATACAGGAGCAGAACAGTTATGCAGGGATCACAAACAAGCTGCTGGCACAAAAGGCCGGGAAGATCTGTGTTGCATATGAGGGGATGGAGAAATATTTCCCGAAAGATAAAATTATACTGACAGGCAATCCTGTCAGGCTGGCGTTTGACAACCAGGATACACTCAAGGCAGAGGCGCTGGAGCATTTCAAGCTGAATAATTCCATGCCGGTGATACTCGTTCTGGGCGGGTCACTCGGCGCCGGCACGATCAACAGCAGCTGTCGGCGGCGGGATAGGCGCGGTTGAGGAGGCAGGGGCGCAGATGATATGGCAGACCGGCAGTCATTATTACGACCGTATGCGTGAGCTGACCGATGCGGCTGCCACAGATAATATACGTGTCACGGGCTTCATCAGCCGCATGGACCTTGCGTACGCCGCCGCCGATATCATCATATCGCGTGCCGGCGCCGGAACAATCTCCGAGCTGGCACTGGTGGGCAAACCCGTAATTCTTGTGCCGTCACCCAATGTAGCCGAGGATCACCAGACCCATAATGCCATGGCCCTGGTGACGAAGGAGGCAGCGGTGCTCGTGACCGACGCCGCAGCACCGGCAGAGCTTATAACCACAGCACTGACGCTCCTTAAAGACAACGCCCGGAGGGAAAAACTCTCCGCGAACATCAGAAGACTCGCAATCAGAGATGCTGATGAAGTCATAGCCAGGGAGGTACTTAAACTGATCAACAGATGAAAGAACTGACAAACATAGAAGGCATATATTTCCTCGGCATAGGTGGCATAGGGATGAGCGCCCTGGCCCGCTATTTCCTGGCAGCGGGATATTGTGTGTGCGGTTATGACCGTACAGAAAGTCCTCTTACCGGAACACTGGAGGAAGAAGGCTGTGATATTGTCTACGATGATAATATAGATGCATTGCCCACACTGTTTGCCGATCCCGCCGAGCGCGACAGGGTGATGGTGGTTTATACCCCTGCCATACCTAAGGACAGCCCCATTCTTAATTACTTCAAAAATAACGGATACATTATTTATAAAAGGGCAGAGGTTCTCGGACAGATCTCACATGAGACTGATGCCATCGCCGTAGCCGGCACACACGGTAAAACGACCGTCAGCACAATGATTGCCCACATACTGACTGTGTCCCATTTGGAATGTTCTGCCTTTCTCGGCGGCATCTCAAAGAATTATAATACAAACTTTCTTCTCAGTCAAAGCAGGTACACTGTGATGGAAGCTGATGAGTTCGACCGTTCCTTCCTTTATCTGTCACCGGTTATTGCCGTTATCACCGCTATCGATCCTGATCATCTTGATATTTACGGGACTGCAGAGGCTATGATTGATGCTTACAGCGATTTCTGCGGCTGTGTTCAGAAAAGCGGCAAACTGATACTGCATGAAAATATTCTGCCTGCCCTGAGCCTCCCGGGTGCTGTGGATGTGTACAGCTACGGCATGGGTAAGAATGCTTCCTTCAGAGCTGCAGACATCGAAAAAGGAGACGGTTTCTACAGGTTTGACCTGATGACACCCGGTGAGCCTGTTCGGAATATTCGCCTTGCAACTGCCCGGGATGGTAAATATCCTCAATGCCACTGCAGCAGCAGCAGCAGCGTGGTGTGCAGGCGCTGAGCCTGATGAAATACGCAACGCACTGCTCACTTATGAAGGTGTACGCCGCAGGTTTGATACGAGGTTCAATAATAAAGGTGTGGTCTATATAGATGACTATGCTCATCATCCGCAGGAGATAAATGCCCTTGTCAGTGCCGTTCGCGACTTTTACCCGGACAGACATATCACAGGCATCTTCCAGCCTCATCTCTTCAGCCGTACGCGTGATTTTGCCGATGGCTTTGCTGCGGCACTTGACAGGCTTGATGAAATATTGCTGCTTCCGATCTATCCTGCCAGGGAAAATCCTTTGCCTGGAGTCACCTCAGAGATGATCGCAGCAAAGATGAAGAATAAGAACGTGAGGGTGGTAACCAGGGAGGAGCTGCTGCCAATCCTTGAAAATTGCGGTGAAGGCGTGCTGCTGACCATTGGTGCCGGCGATATTGACCGTTTTATTGAACCGATAACAACGATGCTTAAGAGACGGTACCCATGAGCCTGCTGATGAAGATACTGACTGTCGTCATGGGCGTATTTGTGCTCCTCACTCCGCTGTTCAGCCGCATCGGGAGTGAAGATGATGTGTGCACAGGTGTGGCAATCACACTGGCAGACTCAGCTCAGCACCAGTTTGTCACCCCGGATGACCTGATGGCGCTGATCAGGGCGACAGGCATACGTATCACGGGTGCACAGATGAATGAGATACCACTTAACACGATTGAAAACAAAATAAAGACATACAAGGAGCTGAGGGTTGCCGAGGTATACTTCTCTGCTGACAGGAAACTCCATCTCTATGCTGACCAGCGTGAACCGGTAATGCGTGTGGTGGCATCTTACGGGGGCGACTTTTTTATTGACCGCGAGGGTGTCATAATGCGCCGGCATAATCTTTACACCCCTCATCTTCATATTCTCGAGATAGACATGCTTTTCAATCCCGGGGAGATGACAGGCACAAACATCTATGATTCGGAAAAAACGGAGAACCTGGCGCGTGCCTTTGAACTTGTGAATTATATCAGGGGCGACAGCTTCTGGAACTCCATGATTGACTATCTCAGCATGTCTCGTGACGGCAGGGTGGTCATGGTGCCGCGTGTCGGCAATCACACAATACATCTCGGCAGGACCGAGAACTACGAAGAGAAGCTGAACAACCTCCTTGTCTTCTACCGCGAGGCTATGCCGGTAACGGGGTGGGACAGGTACAAGGTGGTGAATATTGAATATAAAGGGCAGGTTGTCTGCCAGAGAAGATAATTGTTGAACAACCATATAAGAAAACTATGAGCAGTAAAGATCAGTTAGTAGCAGCCATTGACATCGGAACGACAAAGATCGTTGCCATTGTCGGGCGTTGTGACGGAAACGGAGGAATAGAAATCCTCGGTCTGAGCAACACACCATCAACAGGCGTAAAGCGTGGTGTGGTGCTGAACATCGAAGAGACGGTAAAGGCTATCAGAACCACGGTCGATGACCTTGAGGCGAGAACCGGCATCGTTCTCACAGATGTCTTTGTAGGTATTGCCGGAAGGCATATAAAAAGCAAGATGGCCCGTGGCTATATCACACGCGATTCCCATGAGACGGAGATCGATATAAGCGATATCCGCAGGCTGACGGCTGACATGTTTAAACTTCCCATTGAAGTGGGGGAGGAGATAATACATGTTATCCCGCAGACGTACATCGTCGACAATGAATCGGGTATCAGCAATCCGGTGGGAATATGCGGCAAACGGCTTGAAGCGAATTTTCACATCGTGATCGGGCAGATATCATCAGCACGCAACACTGAGAGGTGCATCAACAAGGCCAACATGAATCTTATGAGCCTGGTGCTCGAACCGCTGGCTTCGTCCGAGGCAGTGCTTACAGACGAGGAGAAAGAGGCAGGGGTTGTGCTTGTCGACATCGGAGGAGGCACCACTGACGTTGCCATCTATTATGACAACGTGATCAGGCATACGGCCGTGATACCGTTCGGAGGCAATATGGTCACCGCGGATATAAGGGAGGGATGCTCGATACTGCAGAAACAGGCTGAAGACCTCAAGGTCAAGTTCGGTTTCGCAATAGGCGATATTGCACCTGAAAACAAGGTCGTCTCAATACCGGGCATAGCAGGACGTGACCCCAAGGAGATATCGTTCAAGAACCTTGCCTATATAATACAGAGTCGCATGGAGGAGATCCTTGATGCGGTCAACTTCGAGATACAGAACTCAGGCTTTGCCGAAAAGCTCACTGCCGGAGTAGTTATCACAGGCGGTGGAGCGATGCTCAAGAACCTGCCGCAGCTCGTCAAGTACAAGACGGCTATGGATGTGCGGATAGGCCATCCCAATGTCCATCTCAGCGGCAAGGGCAAGGATGAGATCAATCAGCCCATGTATGCCACAAGTGTAGGTCTGATCATGAAAGGACTTGAATATATTGAGGAGAACAAGACTTGTGGTTCGCTTCGGCGAAAAGAAACAGGAACCTGTTCATCCCCAGAAACCTGTTTTCCATCAGGAGAAAGAGGTGAAAGTGGAACAGGAGGAGGTAATGATCGATGAAATCCCTGAAGAAAAGCAAAGGAGACCGCAAAATACAATAGTCAGCAGCCTGAGAAAAATCTGGGGTGATATTATGGATGCCACAGATGAAAAGATGGATGATAACACGTCAAATAATTAACAACTGAAGTCATGTCAGAGGATCTGATGAATTTTGACCTGCCCGTTGAGCGGTCGTCAATAATAAAGGTGCTGGGAATAGGAGGCGGCGGCAGCAACGCCGTCAACCATATGTTCCGCAAGGGCATCAAGGATGTCAACTTCGTGGTCTGCAACACTGACCAGCAGGCTCTCTCGCAGAGCCCGGTACCTGTCAGGGTGCAGATAGGAGAGACCACAACCGAAGGTCTTGGCGCCGGCAGTCAGCCGGAGAGAGGTCGTGATGCCGCCATCGAGAACATCGAGGATGTCATGAATGCGTTGTCAGGAAACACCAAGATGGTCTTTATAACTGCAGGCATGGGAGGCGGCACAGGCACCGGAGCAACACCGGTCATCGCCAAGGCATGCAGGGATGCAGGTTATCTGACCGTGGCAGTGGTGACTATACCGTTCAGGTCGGAGCTAAACCAGCGTATCAAGCTGGCTATCAGAGGTATCAATGATCTGAAAGACAAAGTCGACTCGCTCATTGTTATCAACAATGAACGGCTCAGGGAGATTTACGGCGATGAAGGCGTATCTGCCGCTTTCGCCCGTGCCGATGATGTACTCGCCAATGCAGTGAAAGGCATAGCCGAGATCATCACATGCACAGGTTACATCAATGTTGACTTTGCCGATGTTGACACTGTAATGAGGAATTCAGGTGTTGCCCTCATGGGTATCGGTACGGCCGCAGGTGACGACCGTGCAACAAAATCCATTGAAGCTGCCCTGACCTCGCCGCTGCTCAGCTCCAATGATATCACCGGGGCCCAGAGTATACTGCTCAATATTAAATCTGGAATTGGTCCGAATGAGATAACCATGGATGAACTCGGAGAGCTCACCGATTATGTCTATGAAGCAATCTCCGAGGATGCTCTTATTATCAGGGGTCTGTCGACCGAGGAGGAGCTGGGTGATGCCATCAGCGTCACAGTCGTTGCCACTGGCTTTGAGGCCAGCGCTGACCTCGACGCCTATAAGCCCGAGAGGCGCAGGGAGGTTGTCAGCCTCAATGCTGCACAGCAGCCCTCTCTTCCCGAGAGCGCCGGTGAGGGAGACTCACAGTATATCGTGCGGCCTGCCCGCCCCGGTCACCACGACACCCCCTCACACTCTACGGTGATAAACCAGGGTGTCATTGATTTTGACCCCGACGGCGACATAAGCATTTCTCCCGCTCCTGCCCGCCCCGCCCCGCCGCCGGCCGACAAGAACGAGGGGACGCTGCGCAAGCTCAAGCATATGCAGAACGTCATTAAGAATGAGGGCCTCTCAACACAGTCGATGAACGACAACATCGAGGACTTTGAGGAGGTGCCGGCATATGTGCGCAAGAAGATCGCCCTGCATAATGCCAACAAGGCTGCAGGCAGCAAGGTGTCAAAATTCACCCTGAGCCTCGATGAGGATAACCAGCCGGTCATCAGGGAGAATAATGCTTATTTAAACGATAACGTGGATTGAGTTTGTTTTTTGTTATTATATGGTTGTTGTTCAAAGGACCGGCCCTCTTTCTCAGGCCGGTCCTTTTTGTTGTCACTTTTTAAGTAAATTTGCCGCTGATGCGCCGCCTCTTAGCATATATGGCCCTGCTGGTCCTCCCGGTGATCCTCTCCGCCCAGGAGATTGATACCATCCCGGCAGGGGTCATCAAACCAAGGACCTTACCGGCCAGGATGGCTGATACCGCGGCAGTACCGGATACTGCACACATTACATTGCAGGACACGGCACGGATACCATTGCCGCCGCGTAAGCCTGATACCATCATTGCAAAGACAACGAGGCAATGGACCCTCTCGTCTGATTATACCACTGAGATAAACATCCCCCTTGACACGGCATTTACACTCTTTCACCGCCGACGCGTCACAGACAAAATCTCCGACTTCAATGCATATCCCGGGAACTACGGCCTCCCGCTCTACCAGATAAATTTCTTTGACCGCGACTGGAAGCCTGACAGGTACCTGTATTCGTATTATTATCCTTTTATGTACACCCCGGCTAACACACTCTTTATTAATACCCATGTGCCGTTCACCGAGTTGGCATGGACAAACGCGGGAGCCCGTCAGAAGTCGGAACAGACATTCAGAATAAGACATTCCCAGAATATAACCAGGAGGCTGAACTTCGGGCTGATATATGATATCGTGTATGCCATCGGACAGTACGATTACCAGAAGGCGGTTGACAAGAACTTCCTCCTTCACACATCCTATAACGGCGACCAGTACACTGCCTACTTCAGCACAGGAGTTAATGACCACGAGACATACGAGAACGGCGGGATAGCCGGACCGGAATTCCTCAGTCAGTATCCACCGGAGGATGTCCCCGTGATGCTTAACGAAGCGAACGAGTCTCAGAACCATCTTAAGAACAGGTATGTGCTGCTGGCTCAGAGATATTCACCCGGCGGAAAGCGTGACACCGTTACCGGCGAGATGCTTCATGCCGGACCGATTACTTTTTCTCACATAGGAAGCTACGAATGGAACAAACGCGGGTTTTATGACAAATACCCGGCTTCCGGCTTCTATGACACCATATTGATAAGCAATTCTGCAACGAAGGATTCTCTTTATCAGAACCTGTTGTCGAACACTCTGAGGGTAGATTTTGCTGCCGGCAGCACAGGCCGCTTCAGGATCGGGGCAGGAGCAGGGATACGCAATGAACTACGCAACTATGGCCAGCTGATCCCAAAAGACACGCTCGGCGTGCCGAATGAAATAAGCAGGCACAAGAGCTCATTTGTACTTACCGGAAAAGTTTTCAACAACATTGGTGAAAAATTCGGGTGGTCGGCAACAGGTGACCTGTGGTTTCAGGGCTACCGTGCCGGTGACTTCATCGTGGACGGCCGCATTTTCAAGGATTTTGCCACTTCCCGCAGAGGAATGATAACATGGGACGCTACCCTTGCCGTTGCAAGTTATACACCTTCCCTGTGGTACGACAGATGGGGCTCGAACAACTTCTCATGGTCACTGGACCATGGAAGAGAGTTCAGAACGACAGCCGGTTCATCGCTGCTCTGGCCAGGGCGCAGCCTCAGCCTGAAGTTCAATTATGCAATCATTGACAATTTCATTTACATGGGCAATGATGCCACGCCTGCCCAGCATGAGGGAGGACTGTCGGTTGCCGCACTTTCGCTCAGGAAAGATCTTGTTTTCTGGAAATTTCACTGGGATAACACAGTGCTTCTGCAGACAAGCTCCAACAGTGACGTATTGAGCCTTCCCCTTGTGACAGCCCGGAGCGCATTCTTTTTTGATCATCTGTTCAAGTTCGAATCGACAAAAGGGGAGCTTTATTTTCAGCTCGGAGCTGAAGCCATGATACATACCGCCTATTATGCAATGAATTATATGCCTGCCACAGGCAGATATTTTAGCCAGTCTGACACTGAAATTGGTAACTATCCGTTTATCAACGTTTTCGTGGATCTTAAGGTAAAACGGACCAGAATCTTCGTAATGTTTGACCATGTTGCCGCCGGCCTGTTAGGATATGATTATTTTTTAATACCCGATTATCCTATGAATATCAGAATGTTACGGGTTGGTTTCGCCTGGACTTTCTATGATTGAGAATTTTTGTTATCTTTGCACCGAAAACATTTCCTATATTGGATTGTTTAATTGTCGGACCAATATTTTAGATATTGAGGAAATTAATTTCGTTCTTATTTATTGTTATTCTGTCAGTGATCTCCTATGAAAAGGAGAGCAGAAGGGTTGATACTGTTCCAGTGCCACCCCGTGATCTTGATGCAATCCTCGCCGACGGCAAGATCAAAGCGGTGACGAACATTAACCAAACGAGCTACTTCATCTACAAAGGAGAGCCGATGGGCTTTCATTTCGAATTACTTAAGCGTTTTGCCGATCACCTTGATCTTGAGCTTGAGATAATTGCACGAAATGATATTGATGAAGCACTGGAACTTCTCCAGGATGGTGAAGCTGACCTGGTAGCCGTAGGGCTGTCGGTGAGCCCTGACCGCAAGGAGATGATGCGTTTCACTGATCCTATCATGCAATCGGGAGAGGTGCTGGTGCAACGAAAACCCAATGGCTGGTATAAGATGTCGGCAGAAAACATCGGGCAAAAGCTGGTAAGGAACCCGGTTGATCTCGCAGGAAAGACTGTTTATGTCCAGAAAGGTTCTTCATATGCCCAGAGATTGTATAACCTTGAGCGTGAATCAGGCATTGACATTGGCATCATTGAGGTGCCATATGACGCTGAGGAGCTTGCGCATCAGGTTTCACGCGGTGAGATAGAGTTCACCATATGCGATGACTACATGGTAAACATCATCGGATCGCTGCATAGCGAACTCGATTTCGGTACTTCCGTCAGCCCTCCGCTGGACATAGCCTGGAGTGTGCGCAAGGATGGCAGTAACGCTCTCCTTGAAGAGCTGAACAGCTGGATAAAAGGATTTAAAACCACGCGGGATTATGCTCTGCTGGAGAGAAAATATTTCACCGGCACCCGTCCTGTTTACATAGCCGGATCGGAATATGAGGCCACTCAGACCGGCAAAGTGTCTCCCTTTGATGAAATAATAAGGCATTACAGTGATTCGATAGGATGGGACTGGCGCCTTGTGGCGGCCCTTATCTACCAGGAATCCAGGTTCAATCCTTCAGTTACCTCACCGCGCGGTGCCTACGGTCTTATGCAGGTTATGCCTGAGACAGGCAGGCATTTCGGTCTTGATGTCACCAGGTCTGTTGAAAACAATGTCTACGCCGGTGTAAAATACCTGAGACTGCTGAACACAATATTCAACGATAAGGTACCCAACCCGGATGAGAGGGTTAAGTTTATCCTGGCCTCATATAACGCAGGGCATGGTCATATTCTGGACGCAATAAGACTCACCGAAAAGAACGGCCTTGACCCCGGTAAATGGGACAATAATGTTTCGATTTATCTTGAGCGCAAGTCTGACCCTGTCTACTACGGTGATCCTGTGGTAAGGTACGGCAGGCTCAAGGATGGTGTATATGTGAATGAGTATGTCGATGAGATACTCGATCGCTACGAACATTACAAAAACATAAAGTAGGTTTTATTACCACCCCGTCCCGATTTCATCGGGACACCCCTCCTTGTCAAGGAGGGGAAATAGTTAAATTAAAATGTTAAGTTTCTCCCCCTTGATAAGGGAGGGCCGACCGTAGAAAAATTGCCCAGTGGGCAATTTTAGGGAGGCGCCAGCCTGCAGCAGAGCTACCGGCCAAGTCTGGAGGGAGGGGAAATAGTTAAATTAAAATGTTAAGTTTCTCCCCCTTGATAAGGGGGAGTACTCCTGCAAAGCAGGAGGGAGGGGGTATTTTTTATTTGTGTACCCGGCGAATGAATTCCTCCACCTCGGGTACACCTCCCTGGTAAACCAGATAACCGTTGTACGGCTCCCGTTCGGTGATCTCACCGTTGACCGGCGTTAGCATGATCTTCTTAACCTCCTCAAGGTCATCTGTCTGACCAAGCGCCCAGCCCAGCTTTGCCCACGCCACTTCCGGCAGCATGTTTCCCAGCGGAATAACACCTTTTGCCATCATATCGCGTCCGGTCTCATACACGAACATGTGTACGTATCCCCAGATCGTCTGAAGTGTCATGTAGACAGCCACGTTTTCCTTCTGCGCACGTTCCAGCGCAGGGTACAGCTCCCTGTTGACATGACCCAGTCCTGTGCCAACGATTATTATGCCCTTGTACCCCATGTCTATGAGCGAATGAAACATTTCGACCTTCATGTGAGGATAAAAATAGATCATCGTCACATTCTCATTGAAGTAGGGCATTATAGTCACGTTGCGGTCCTTGCGCCTCGGATTGTAATCCGGCTTCATAGGCTTCACCTCTCCTCGTCTGACTGTTGCCACCGGTATATCACCGATGGTTCTGAAGGTGGACCTGTACGAGCTGTGCATCTTGCGAACCCTGGTTCCGCGGTGAAGGAACCCATATTCATCACTTGTGGGACCGAACATGCACACCATTACCTCGGCGATGTCACCGTGACCTGCTGCCGTGGTGGCATGTATCAGGTTCAGGGCAGCATCTGACGACGGCCTGTCGGATGAGCGCTGCGACCCCACCAGGATGATCGGCACAGGTGGGTTCTGCACCATGAATGACAGGGCGGCAGCGGTATGATGAAGGGTGTCAGTGCCATGACCTATTACAATACCGTCGATACCTTCTTCAATCTCCTTGCCGATAGCTTTAGCGAGTATCATGTACTGTTCAGGACCCATATTCTCGCTGAAGACGCCAAAGAGTTTCTCAGTGTGTATGTTGCAAACGTCTGCCAGTTCAGGCACGGCACCGTACAGCTCGCCGGGTGAAAAAGCAGGAATCACGGCCCCTGTGCGATAGTCGAGGCGTGATGCGATGGTGCCGCCGGTACCCAGTAGCTTCACATTGGGTTTGTCATCAGAGTAAGGGAACGCTTTCTCGGGGATCTTGTAATTGGCTTTATTGTAGCCCGTCTCAGCCATCCTGGTGATGGTGGTAATGTCAATTCCTATGTTATAACCACTCTCTATCTTGATTACAATATGAAGATCATCATTGTTCTCAGACCTCGGCAGCACGGTACCGCGGAATAGCCCGCGGGTAGTCTCGATATCCGCCTGTCCCCAGACCCGTACATTATATGTCTTGAGCACCCTCAGGGCCTCGCCCTTGTATCCCTGAAATAAATCTTCCGTCATCTTGTCCGTTCTGAATCCTCCACAATATCTGTTATCTCTCTTCTTACATCCGCCAGCCGCAGTGTCCCGATGGCATTCATGTGTACCTGCCCCATTATCCAGTCGATGGATGACACGCTTCTGCCGTCATAACATATTTCAGCAAATTTCATGTCCAGTTCCTTAACCCGGGCTTTGATCTGCTCCATTGATTCGGGTTTGCAGCCTGTGGCGGCAAGTATTTTTTCAAAATCAGGCTGAGTTGTGGCAACGACTTCCGGAAGCATCAGCCTTGCCACGGGCAGAAGCATTTTCTTCCTGCTTATAAACTCAAACAGATCGTACAGCCTTTCGTAACTGAATCCCTTTGCCACTCTTCCCCGCCCCTCGAGGCTGCGGAAACGGTGCCCCAATATTATACCTGCCTCGCGGTGGTTAAAGCCCAGTTCGTCACCAGCCCTTTCGATAAGAGCTACCAGGTTCTTGCTTAAGAGATAATGCCATGTATCTTCTGGTAAACCCCATTCTTTCATCTGCCGGAAGCGCAGTGCGATCTCCTTTGGCTGGTTTTTTGCCAGTCTTTCCAGCATTTCGGATGTGACCGGCAACGGCTGTGAATCAGTATCAGGATACATCCGGTCCCGTCCGGGCAGCACCCGTTCAAACATTGTGGTTCCGTCAGCGAAGGACTTGCGTGTCTCGAGTGGAACTCCTTCAAGGGCAAGCCGTATACGCTCATCGACAGTCTCGAGGGCGGTCGGGATGTCATCCGCCGGTCCCCACAGTATGATCTGCGCATCTGCCTCGGCGGCGGAAAGCCATATTGCCACTTCCGGGAAGAGGCTGTTGAAGTTTCTTTCCCCGATCTCTTCGGAGTGTATCATGTTGGGCTTTTCGATGCAGGCTATCACCTTCAGCCTGTCGCTTATCTCATCGGCAAAGATCAGTCCGGGCTGGGTGAAATGAGACAGTATTCCGCGGCAACCCGGAAGGTTAACTGCAATGACTTTCTCTCCCCTGTCAAGGGCTGCCCGCACCGGAGCAAAATGAAGATGGCTTTCAGATTCTGTTATCTCCCTGCTTTTCAGCTTCCATACACCCGGATCAGGAATGATCTTCTTCAAGCCTGCTCCGGATATTCAGAAGGGCGTACTGCCTGAAAGCCTCATTATGAGACAGTTCAGGTATCCATCTGATATGAGCCACGCCCTTTATCTCCGCCCGGTTTCCGCCTTCACAGCTGACATTCACGTCCTCGCGGGCGGCCCCTATGCCCGTACGCACTTTGCCGGTGCTGCGATTGAGAAAGCGGATATATTCTGCAGCCTCGGCCAGTTCATCCGGTGTCAGGCAATCGGGGTAAGTCACCGTTTCTATCAGGGGCATGCCCAGACGGTCGGTCTTGTATATTCTCTTATGCCCTATGTCCGAAATTTCCCGGCAGGAGTCCTCCTCGAGACTTAACTGTATCAGGCGCACCTTTTTGTTTTTCAGCTGCAGTTCACCCTCGACGCTAATAATTGCCGAACGCTGAAAGCCTGTCGGAATGCTGCCGTCGAGGTACTGTTTGCGTGTTATGTGCACCTCTCCAACGATGTTCATTCTGGCAGCGAGGGCAATGTTGATGGCTATCTCAAGAGCCTCATGATCAATTGGGAAGGGTGGCGTATCATCGACTTCATATGTGCATGCCGTCCTGTTATTGATACGGTAAGTTATCTCCTTGCGGGTTCTGAACTCCATCAGTGCCGTACCGTCATAGACACCCATTTCACTGAGGGTTGGCCTCATATGACGGATAACCTCGGCATCGTACTCCTCGTCCCCATGGTAGATGCCTGCCGGACAGCGGCAGAAGAGTTTACTGCGGGTTTTAAGCTGCTGATGTACCTCAAGACCTGACTTAAAACCGATCCGCTTATAATCATTAAGCGTGGCATCCTCCCGGGTGACATAACCTATCTCCTCCCTGGTGCGTTCATAATTATTTTTTGGATCAAAACCGGTCATCTCAGTCAGCGTTCTTTCTGCAAGTTAAGCAGAAGCTGTGAGATTCGGAGATGCAGAAATGAAGAAAGTTTGCGCAACTTTTTCTATGATTGGACTTTCTTATCGGGGGCTTAAAAATATGTTCATTTTGTTGTTTGATGATTTAAAAAATCAACAACACAACCCAAAAATATCATTTGCATTCAAAGTCCATGAAATGAGGGTAACTTAATATTATTAAGCAGGTAATATACAGATAATCAATCGTATCGTATTGCTTTCACTGGAGTTATCCTTGCAATAAGCTGTGAAGGAATGAGAAGCATGAGAATGATTACAGCCATCGTTCCGGCGTTGAGCAGGATGATATGAAGGGGATCGAGGTTTATCGGGACGCTCTTAAGGTAATATGAAGCAGGGTTGAGTGCGAAGATTTCCGTCTTCTGTTGCAGCAAGGCCAGACCCAGTCCAATGATGTTTCCCCATAAAAGTCCCTTTGCCGTCAGCCATGCCGCCTGGTAAAGAAAAATACTGCGTATCAGCTTGTTGTTTGCACCCATTGCTTTCAGGATGCCTATCATGTTCGTCTTTTCGAGAATGAGTATCAGAAGACCGGAGATCATGTTGAAACCGGCGACAAGGATCATCAGCACCAGGATGATAATGACATTGGTGTCCTGGAATCCCAGCCAGTCAAATATCTGCGGATACCTCCCCCGGATGTTGGTAACTTTTACCTGTTCTTCTCCTTCTGCTATGCGGTAGCCTATTGCATCGTTCACGACCTCAGTCATATAGTCAAGTTCATCAAAATCGTTTATGAAGATCTCAAAACCGCTGACCTGGTCATCCTTCCATCCGTTCAGTTTCCTTATATGATCGATATCGCAGAAAAGGTAAGTCTTGTCAAACTCCTCGAGGCTGGTTTCATAAATGCCTGTAATAGTGAACTTTCGCATGCGCGGAGGCTCCTGAACAAAAAACATCGAGAAAGAATCTCCGAGCTTAAGCCCGAGCATATCGGCTATTTTTTTTGAGATCAGGACATTGTCGGTTCTGGCAGTATCACTGATCCTTACCACTTCTCCTTCCACCAGGTTAGAAGAGAAGAAGCTCCAGTCATAGTCGCTGTCTATACCTTTAAGTACCACTCCCTGGATGTTATCTTCCGTCTTTATTATACCTGCCTTGGTGGCATATACCTGGATTGATTTTATGCCCGGGTGATTGATGATCTTCTCAATGAAAGGCTGGTCAGAGCTGATGGGTACTGTCTCGTATGACAGGTTGGCGTCCCAGTTGACAACCTGTATATGTGCTCCGAAGCCGGCGATCTTGTCGCGTATCTGTTGTTTGAACCCTGTCAGGATGGCGACGGCGAGGATCATCACCGCCAGTCCGAGTGCGATGCCTATGATTGCAATAACATTGATCGGGCGCGAGAAGGCAGTATCCTGACTGCGTTCCCTTATAAGGCGGCGGGCTATGAATGTTCCGGTTGACATCGGAACAAAATTAAGAATTTATAGTTCTTAATACTTTATCCAACACGGCCCGGATAGACCTTCAGCGCCTCTGCAAGCGTCTCCATCGCAAGGCGCAGGTCGTCGATCTTAAGGACGTAGGCTACTCTTACCTCATTCTTGCCGGCACCCGGAGTGAAATAAAACCCGGTTGCAGGCGCTACCATGACAGTCTGATTTTTATAGCTGAAATCCTGCAACAACCACTGGGCGAACTTGTCGGAGTCGTCAATTGGTAGTCTGACAACGGTGTAAAATGCTCCCTTGGGCAGGGGGCAATAAACACCGGGCATGCTGTTCAGCGCTTTGACCATGAAATCCCTTCGCGCCAGATATTCATTATACACCTCGTCGAAATATTCCTTCGGTGTCCCGATGGCGGCTTCGGCAGCAATCTGCCCAAGTTCAGGCGGGCAAAGCCTTGCCTGCGCGAACCTGAGTGCAGCAGTGAGGACATCCTTGTTGCGTGTTATCAGCGCCCCGATGCGCACTCCGCACATACTGTAACGCTTGGAGACCGAGTCGAGAAGGATAACGTTCTCATCAACACCTTCGAGTTCCATGGCCGAGAAGTGTTCCTCGCCGTAGCAAAACTCCCTGTAAACCTCATCAGACAGGAGGAAGAGATCATGTTTCTTTACGATATCGCGCAGCTGCATCAGCTCATTACGCGAATAAAGTGAACCTGTCGGGTTATTGGGATTGCAAACCAGGATAGCTCTGGTTTTGGAGGTGATCTTCTTTTCGATCTCACTGATTGAAGGAAGGGCGAAGTCATTTTCAATATAAGTTCTGACAGGGACAATTGTAACTCCTGCTGCAGTGGCAAAACCATTGTAGTTGGCGTAGAACGGTTCGAAGGTTATCACCTCTTCACCCGGATTAAGACACGCCATGAAGGCGAAGAGCACTGCTTCCGAACCTCCTGTGGTGACAATGATCTGTTCGTGGGTGATGTTTACGCCATATTTGCCGTAGTTCTCTGCCAGTTTGCGGCGGTAAGATTCATTTCCGGCTGAATGGGTGTATTCAATGACTTTCAGATCCATGTTCCTGAGTGCATTTAAAGCAATTTCGGGTGTGTGGATATCAGGCTGTCCGATATTCAGGTGGTACACTTTTCTGCCCTTGCGCTTGGCTTCCTCGGCATAAGGAACGAGCTTGCGTATGGGCGATGCAGGCATTTTTCCGGCTTTCTCAGAGATCTTTGGCATGGCTGTATATTTGTTTAAAAATCCTTGTATTAACGAAGCGCAAATGTATTCAAATTCACCCTATCCTGATATGATTTAAGGCATAAGAACAGGCTGTTTTTCCGAAATGGCAACAAAATGCTAATTTTGTGACCTCACTGATCAGTATAAGTGGAAATTAAATCGCAAATCGCAAATCAGAATCACAGATCAATAACCGTAAATCGCAAATCGCAAATCGCAAATCGACAAATCAATAATCGTAAATCGAATCGAAATCGAAAATCGCAAATCCATGGCAGATATACCTTCAAAATATGAACCCGGGGCAGCTGAGAACAGGTGGTACAGTTACTGGATGGAGAAGGGCTTTTTCCACAGCGTGCCTGACGGCAGGGAGCCTTACACTATCGTCATCCCGCCGCCCAATGTCACTGGCGTGCTGCACATGGGCCATATGCTCAACAACACCACACAGGATGTGCTTATCAGGCGTGCCCGCATGCTTGGCTTCAATGCCTGCTGGGTGCCCGGCACTGATCATGCCAGCATAGCCACCGAAGCAAAAGTTGTTGCCAAGCTCAGGAGCGAAGGTATTGAGAAGACCGACCTCTCACGGGAGGCTTTCCTTGATCATGCGTGGGAATGGACAAACAAGCACGGTGGCATCATATTGGAACAGCTGAAGCGGCTGGGAGCATCATGCGACTGGGAACGCACCATCTTCACAATGGACGACGAGAGGTACCGCTCAGTGATTAAGGTGTTTATAGACCTGTACGACAAGGGACTGATATACAGGGGAGTACGTATGGTCAACTGGGACCCGCAGGCTCGCACCGCAGTGTCTGACGAGGAGGTGATTTATACCGAGGAAAAGTCAAAACTGTATTATGTCAGGTACAAGATAGTTGGAGAGGAAAACTATGTGATGGTGGCCACCACAAGGCCGGAGACGATTCTCGGCGATACTGCCGTCTGTGCCAACCCGTCTGACGAACGTTACAAGCACATGGTGGGCAAGCGTGTCATCGTTCCGATGACCGGCCGTGAGGTGCCGTTTATCTTTGATGCATATGTCGATCCGGAGTTCGGAACCGGCTCCCTGAAGATCACTCCGGCACATGATATCAATGACTACGAAATAGGGCTGAAGCATAATCTTGAGACTATCGACATCTTCAATGACGACGGAACCATAAGTGAAAGAGCCGGCCTCTTCATCGGCATCGACCGTTTCGAAGCAAGGAAGCTGGCGGAGCAGGAGCTGATAAGGACAGGCGCCCTGGTAAAGGTTGAGGATTATATCAATAAGATGGGAAGGTCAGAGCGCACTCATGCTGTGATCGAGCCAAAACTGTCGCTGCAGTGGTTCCTGAGCATGAAGGAGATATCCAAGCCTGCTCTTGACGCGATAATGAATGACACCATCAGGCTCTTCCCTGACAAGTTTAAGAACACTTACAGGCACTGGATGGAGAATGTTCACGACTGGTGCATCAGCAGGCAGCTGTGGTGGGGTCACCGCATACCTGCATACTATTATAATAATAACGAGTTTGTCGTCGCCGAGACTGCTGAGGAGGCACTCATCAAAGCACGCCTGATCAGTGGCAGGGAAGATCTTTCAATATCTGATCTGAGGCAGGATGAAGATGTACTCGATACATGGTTCTCATCATGGCTCTGGCCTCTGACATGCTTCAACGGTATCAATGAACCTGATAACGAAGACATTAAATATTATTACCCGTCAAATGTCCTCATCACTGCTCCGGAAATTCTCTTTTTCTGGGTTGCAAGGATGATCATCGCAGGTTATGAATACCGGGGCAGGGAACCGTTCCGGGACGTATATCTTACCGGGCTTGTGCGTGACAAGCAGAAGAGGAAGATGTCAAAATCGCTTGGTAACTCCCCTGATCCCATCACCCTGATGGAGAAGTACGGAGCTGACGGGGTGAGGGTAGGCATGCTTCTATGCTCCCCGGCCGGCAATGATCTTCTTTATGACGACAGCCTGCCTGAGCAGGGGCGCAACTTCGCGAACAAGATATGGAATGCTTTCCGCCTGGTATTAACTATGGAAACTGATGACAGTATCGCTCAGCCTCCTGCCTCAGAAGCGGCAGTAAGATGGATGGACGCGATAATCAACAGGACCCTGGCTGAGATAGATGACAGTTTTTCGCGTTACCGCATTTCAGACGCACTGATGCAGACCTATAAGCTGTTCTGGGATGACTTTTCAGGATGGTATCTTGAAATCATCAAACCGGCCTACACAAAGCCGATGGACGGCAAGACCCACAAGGATTCACTGCGTATCTTCGAAACCCTGATGAAGGTCATTCATCCCTTCATGCCATTCATTACGGAAGAGATATGGCAGAGGCTCGGTGAGAGAACCGACGGCAGCAGCATAATGATTGAAAGAATGCCCGAGGCCGGGAAGTTTGATGCCGCCATGCTGAGCCGTTTCGACATTGCCCGTGAAATCGTTAGCGCCGTTCGTACTATCAGAAAGGAAAACAATATCCCGAACCGCGATCCCCTTGTTCTCTGTGCAACAGCCGGCTCAACAGGCGAAGAATTTGATGAGGTCATCAAACGGATGTGCAATCTCAGCGAGATACGCATCGTCACCGGCAAAGTTGAGGGGGCGGTATCATTCAGGATACACACCTCGGAGTTTTTCATACCCTTCGGGGAAGGAATTGATCATGACGAAGAGATCAGGAAGATGCAGGAGGAACTTGCTTACACTGAAGGATTTCTAGCCTCAGTTGTAACTAAGTTGTCAAATGAGAAGTTTGTCGCAAACGCACCCGGAAAAGTGATTGACCTCGAGAGAAAGAAAGAGGCTGATGCAAGGGCTAAAATTGCCACACTTAAGGAAAGTATAGCCTTACTCGGAAAGAAATAAACTCTCAGGGTTACTGTTTACTGACGGCATAGCTGCCGTCTTCACCCGTTACTGCCTGCCATCCGTCATTAAGTATAAGGTGCCATCCGGCGCCGGAAATATGATTACGGTCAATCTTCATAACCCTGGCACTTATGCGCAAGGTACGCAGATCGTTTGCCAGCAATGCGCCGCCTTCATCAACAGTCAGTTTTCCCCAGTTGTCCGAAACCCGCAGCCGCTCATACAAAGTACCGAGTGAATCCAGGAAATTTATGTCCTCAGGCTCATAGCTGAAATTAGGGCTCTCCATTGTAACGGTCACCACCGGCTTATCGAAGAAAGTAGTAACAATTTTACCGGTACGTTCATTAATCATGGTCTCGCGTTCACTCTCCTCCGTTCTGATAGCCTGAACATCATAGTTCATGGCAAGTGAGCCGGCAATATCCCGGCATACCTCCGGAAGGATCACACCGTAGGCCTCACAGGCAGCCTTGCCCAGATCAAAATCCGACTGTTTTATCTGCTTAAAATCGAATCCCATGTCGTTCAGAAGGGTGGCATACAGGGCACCATGAACGAACCCGTAACCTGAGGCATAGGAGGAGTTACCGTAAATCCTGTCAAGATATTCCAGTATTCTTCCACGCAGTTCATCATTGTCCTCAGTGCAAAGCTTTATGTAGGTGAACGTTGTCAGGCCCTCATAATTTTCGAATTTATTCTCGTCGGTGATGGCTTCAGGGAAGAGTTCGCGACGTGCACCGCGGAAGATAAGAGCATCGCGTATAGCTTGCTTGCGCAACTCGCCGGTTGCTTTGATGGCGCTTGTAAGGGCTTTCCATTCAAGCTTCAGCTAGAACCTGTTATTTTTGTCATTCAGGTGCCTCGTATTGAATGTTGACGGCTTAAGATCATGCCGTTCCTGGTAGCAGTGAAAGAGGCTGTGAACGCTGCGGGCTGTTATCCTGTACCGGTCTTCCGTATCCGGCAACGGAACCATTGCGTACCGCACGCCGCCGAATTCGATCACATTATTTGTAATAAGCCTCTCTTTAGGGAGCACCCCCGTGAAGATGCCTTCCCTGGCCTTCAGAATACCGTTGGAATCGGGAACATTTGCATAAATTTCCCGGCTGAGGTTGTCGACGAACATGACAGGGCCGTATAGATTCTCTCCCCAGAGACTACCGTTGTCTTTGTTGCAAATCTCCTCGACTGACTTGAAGTAATCACCGGCTTTCTCTGCCGAGAACCATTCCAGTCCTTCCTTCCTGTTACAGGAAGAAAGAATTACCATAGCGGCAACAATGATCAACCATTTCATCAGGTTCTGCATAGGCACCAAAAATATGAAAAAAACGGTTATATGGGCCAGTGGGCATCAGTCCGGAAACTCAATAATGATAAAGGTGTTGGTTTTTACATGTTTAAATATTTACATTTGTCCGCTGTCAAAAAAAGCAAATAATGAATAATGACATACTTATGAGCCGCAACGAGCTGGTACAGTTCCTCAGAAAGCCTGCTGACCAGTTCACTTCTGACGATATCATCAGGTTTATTGAGGCGAAGGGTATAAAGATGGTAAACTTCAGATATGCGGCTGATGACGGCAAGCTGAAGTCCCTGAATTTCGTTCCCTACAGCCGTGATCATCTGGCTGCCATCCTCACTGCCGGTGAGCGTGTCGACGGTTCGAGCCTCTTTTCTTTTGTCGAGGCCGGGTCAAGCGACCTTTATATTATGCCCAGGTACCGTACTGCCTTTGTCAATCCTTTTGCACAGTCGCCCACCCTTGAAATTCTATGCTCATTCTATAATTCGGAGGGAAAGCCCCTCGAGAGCTCTCCGGAGTATATTCTTCGTAAAGCCATTAAGCGGTTTAAGGAATCCACCGGATATACAATAAGGGCGCTTGGAGAGCTGGAGTATTATGTAAGGTCTGAAACCGATGAGCTCTATCCTCTCTTTGACCAGAGGGGTTATCACCAGTCGAAACCATTCTCCAAGTTCGAGGATCTCCGCGTTGAGGCTCTTGAACTGTGTGCCAGGGCCGGTTGCCATATTAAATACGGACACTCGGAGGTCGGAAGTTTTTCGAAGGACGGTAATGACTATGAGCAGCATGAGATAGAGTTTCTTCATGTACCACTCGATGAGGCTGTTGAACAGTTACTGATAGCCAAGTGGATACTCCGCATGCTTGGTTATGAATACGGTGTGGAGGTCAGCTTTGCCCCCAAGATAACTGTTGGTAAAGCAGGGTCGGGGATGCATATCCATATGCTGCTTGAAAAAGATGGCCTTAACCTGATGATCGAGGATGGTCATTTGAGCGATACAGCGAAAAAAATGATTGCAGGTATTCTTGATCTGAGCAAGGGACTGACAGCTTTCGGCAATACCATACCCACCTCGTACCTGAGGCTGGTGCCCCATCAGGAGGCTCCCACGAATATCTGCTGGGGCGACCGTAACCGGTCAGTGCTGGTGAGGGTGCCGCTGGGCTGGCTGGGTGCTTCGCAGATGATACATGATGCCAATCCTGCCGAGCAGGCTGGCGGCGAAGAAAAGATATCAAGACAGACTGTAGAGCTACGTTCACCTGACGGATCTGCAAATATTTATTTGCTAATGGCCGGCCTCGCTGTTGCGATACAGCACGGACTTGAGATGCCGGGAGCCCTTGAGATGGCCGACAGGCTATATGTCAATTACAATATCTTCAAAGAGAAGGAAAAGACGGCACAGAAGAAGCTTGAATCACTGCCAGCTTCATGCTGGGATTCGGCAGAGGCACTGCTCAGCCTCAGGCATCACTTTGAAAAAGACGGAATCTTCCCGGCCGGAATGATAGACAGTGTTGCAAAGAAGCTGAAGGTGTACAATGATCAGAAGCTGAGCGAGGAGCTCTATGGCAACAACGAGGCTATTGCGAAGCTTGTGAAGCAGCATCTGCACTGCGGTTAGAATACTTCAAAATCAGATATTTTCCTTCAGCCCGGCTGTGGCTGCCTTTATGCTCACGTTAAGCTCAAAGCCTACGAGCAGCGCCAGGGAGTTCAGGTAAAGCCATATCATTAAAACAATAAGGGTTCCGATGCTGCCGTACAGTTTATTCCACTGACCGAAGTTATTGGCGTAGGCAGAGAAACCGAGCGAAGTAATGATGAACAGGGCAGTTGCAAGTATAGACCCCGGCGATATGAACCTGAAGTCCTTCTTCTTTGCCGGTACCAGGTAGTATAATGCTGAGATAGCCAGAAAAAGAATTACAATAATCACGATCCATTTGAAGATCATCAGGATGTAGAAGACGAGATTGAGCCGAAGCACACCCACTTCCACAAGGTTATCGATCACTGACCGGTTGAGAATGATGAGTGTCCCTGCGATGGTAAACATCATAAGGATGGACAACAGGAGAAAGACTGCAATCTTTCTCTGTTGTATCCAGGTGCGGCTCTGGAAGCCGTGGGCCGTGACGTTAAAAGCATGCATCAGCGCATGTATGCCGTTGGTGGAAAAAATAATCGTGGCAAAGAACATCAGAACCAGCAGTCCTCCGCTTCGGTTGGTGATGACATCCACGATGGATTCCTCGAAGTAGCTGAATGCATTTTCGGGCAGGATATTTTCAAACATTTTTAACAGTTCGGTCTGAAAATTGGGAAGAGGAATAAAGGGAATGAGAGTAAAGAGGAAAATAGCTGCAGGCAGCAATGCCATCAGCATGTTAAATGCAATTGACGATGCCCTTGTAACCAGCACGCCGCGTCCGAACAGGCCTTTTACAGCCAGTTTTACCACCATGTCCAGCGGAGCCCCGTCAAAGCCCGGCAAAACAGCTTTTGTGATCTTTTTTGATTTAATGCTGATGGTCTCCCTGGTACTCATGCAGGTTATCAGTAAGCCTTCAGGCTCATGTCTAGACTGTTAATATGATGTGTAAGAGCTCCGATGGAAATAAAATCAACACCGCACAGGGCATAGTCCCTGACATTTTCCAGGTTGATGCCACCGGAAGATTTTGTCTCGGCAGCATTACCGATAAGCCTGACAGCCTCAACTGTCATGGGTATCGTAAAATTGTCAAGCATAATACGGTCAACACCTGAAGCAGCAAGTATCTCATTCACCTCCTTAAGATTACGTGACTCCACCTCAATCCTGAGAGAAAGGTTATTCTTCTTAAGGTACTCTTTTGTCCGTGTTATCGCTGTTGTTATACCTCCGGCAAAGTCAGTGTGATTATCCTTCAGCATGATCATGTCATAGAGTCCCATGCGATGGTTGGTGCCTCCGCCGAGACGTACAGCTTCCTTTTCAAGAAACCGCAATCCCGGCGTTGTTTTCCGGGTATCGGTTATCCTTGCTTTTGTGCCCCGTACCTTTTCCACATAAAGAGCTGTGGCTGTAGCTATGCCGCTCATGCGTTGCATAAGGTTCAGCACAAGGCGTTCCGAGCGCAGCAGTGAATGCATGTTTCCTTCGGCTGTAAGTGCAATATCACCAAAGCTGATGTGTTGACCATCGCTGAAGAAGGTTTCGATTTTCAATGAAGGATCGGTCATACGGAAAACCTCCCGCGCAACCCTTATGCCGGCAATGATTCCGCTCTCTTTGATAAGGAGTCTGGCCCGGCCTTTGGCAGAGGCGGGTATACAGGCCAGTGAACTGTGGTCACCCTCTCCGGTGTCTTCGTCAAGTGCATGGCGTATTAATGCCCGGAGCTCATTATCATTCATTGTCAGGTTCGATCCGTATCTGATGAATCAATGGGTTGCCATCAACTTTCTTCAGAAGAAAATAAACGCGGAAACGACCCTTATCGGTCTCAAGGATGGCAATAGCATACTGGGCATCACCTTTTGCACCCTGGTGTCTGATAACAAACTCACGTGTACGGTAACGGGTGAAGAAATCCTTGAGAATGCTCTCTGCAACACTCTTGCTGTAAAAGTCCTCCTTGTCCGGAATCACCAGCTCAACGGTGCTGTTGAGGTATTCGGAGAGACCGGCAGCATTGCCTGACCGGAAGGCAATGGAAATGCCTGCAGGTACACTGGGTTGCTCCTGGGCTGCAAGAAAGAGTGTCAGAATAAACAACAAACCTGCAGTGGTGAATAACTTCTTCTTCATTTCAATTCCTTTTTGCGCTACAAATAAGGACTAGCAAATTTAATTAATATTATCAAAAATTGAACCACTTTTATATATACCCCTTTTACACGCCGGTTTTTAAGGCCTTAATTGCTATATTTGTCAGACTCAACTTAAAGAACAGCATAAATGAAGCTGGTACTCCTGGTGACCGGAAAGACAGATCAGGCCTGGATAAGGGAGGGTGTCGCCGAATATGAGAAGAGAATCTCCAAATACGCCCGCTTTGAGTTGGTGACTCTGCCGGATGTAAAGAATCCGGGGAACAGATCGGCTGCCGCGGTAAAGGAGAAAGAGGCGGAGAAAATGCTTTCAGCGTTTAAGAGCGATGATCATGTGGTGCTCCTCGACGAGCATGGAAAGAGATACTCTACAACGGCACTGGCGGCCTACATGCGCGGTGCAATGATGTTACCGAAGAAAAGGATTGTATTTGTTGTCGGCGGCCCGTGGGGCTTCCATCAGAGTGTCAGTGACAGGGCAGACCATATCATTTCACTGTCAGATCTCACCTTTTCGCACCAGGTGGTACGATTATTGTTCGCAGAACAGCTTTACAGGGTGCTGTCGGTGATTGCCGGTGACCCTTATCATCATGAATGATATTATGCAAGGCCGACTAAAAGACATTAGGATAGTCTTCATTGCCGCTCTTATTGCAGCTGCTCTGGCAGTATCATCGGACTATCTCTATTTCAGCAACCTCGAATGGAGGTACCGTACCGCACGTCTCGACAAAAAGCTGATTGAAAAAGAGCAAAAGGCTGAACGCCTTCTCATGGGTATGGAATCAAAGCTTAAGGCAAGCAATGATCCGTCACTCTTTTTTCACAACAGCACCGGATCCGACGCTCTTAAGGATGGCATTGCACTGCTCGTCTATAAAGAGAACAGGATAGCATACTGGTCCGATAACAGTATTGCCTTTCCTCTTGTTTATGAGGCAGGCCTCGATAATCATAAACCGGTATTTTTCAGTAATGGCTGGTTTATTCCCGTCCGCAGGGAATATCAGAACTGTAATATGCTGGCACTGATAAAGGTTTACAGGCAGTATCCGATTGAGAATAAATATCTCAGATCGGACTTTCCCGTGCAATTCATGCTGCCGTCCGGAACACAGATAACTTTCGATAAGACAAAGTCATCTTTCCTGGTAAACGGCATCGAGAAGGAGTTTCACTTTGGTCTTGTATTCCCTGATAAAAAGCCTAACACACCTTTTCTTATTATTCCTGTTTTTTTCTGGCTGATCTTCCTGTTACTACTCATACGGCTCATTGTGCTGTCAGATGAGTGGCCGGGCCGACGGATGAAGAAGTTATCCCTTCTTCCGACCGGCCTTGCAGCAATGCTGCTGGTTTATATCGTCATATTGTTTACCGGGTTGCCGCCATCTGTAAGATCAACGGAGCTTTTTTCACCTTTCTTATGGTCGGCCGGCAGGTTTCTGCCATCTGTAGGCCATATGACTTTGTTGGGGCTTATCCTGGTCTCGGGCCTGAGTATCTTTTTAAGGAAAGGTACTTTCAATTCACCATTAAAAAGCAAGGGTTTACGCGGGTTAGCCGGTCCTGGAGCCTTGATCATCCTGGGTTTCCTTTTCTTCCTGGCCGGTGAAGCATTGTTCAGAAACCTTGTACTGAATTCTGCGATAAACTTTGAAGCATATAAGATTATTGACCTCAGCTTTATGAGCCTCGCCGGTTTTCTTTCAATATTGCTGATATTGTCAATTCCGCTGTTCTTTTTTCTGAGGGCTTACAGGATGATGGCTGAGATGTCAGTCAGGATAAACCTGGCAGTTACAGCCGCAGCATCACTGGTTCTTCCGGCTGCCTGCCTGACAGTGACAGATTGCAGCTTCTGGGGCATACTCTGCGTTGTTCTTCTTGCCTGCATAACATTGCTGTGGCAGCGAAAATCATATTCCCTGCTGACTCTTATTGTGGCATTTGCAGGGCTTACAGGCATCTTCTCGACGGCTCTGATAATAAAATATTCTGTTCTGAAGGAGGAGCAGAATCTTAAGGTTATGGCAATTTCACTTGCCAACGACAACGATATGGTTGCTGAGGATATGCTCATGGATCTGTGGCCGGAGCTGAAAAATGATACCACCCTTGTCCTGATGATGAACAAAGAGCAGTTTTCAGATGCTGACATCAACAATGTTTATAGATACCTGGAGGATAAGTACTTCAATGGGTACTGGGGGAATTACGACCTGAACATAGTTATGTGCCGGGATGATTCCCCTTTGATAATACCCTCCACCGGGTCTTCGGCTGACAATTGCTTTAACTTTTTCAATGAAAGGCTGAAGAATGAGGGTGATACCATCACAGGCACCGGATTCTGGTTCATGCACAACCAGGGAGGGAGGGCTTACTATTTTTCGAGGCTGATTTATAAAAACTCAGACTCTCTGACAAACGGTCTCTTCATTGAGCTTGTAAGTCACATTGAATCATATCTTGAAGGTTATCCGGAATTATTGCTCAATGCACCCCATCAGCGTTCCCCGCGGCTGCGCAACATCTCCTTTGCAAAATATTATGACAGCACTCTGGTTTTAAGATCAGGCGATTACCCATATGATAATCTGATCATTCCTGAGAAGTCTGATGCCGACTACCGGTTCGTGAATGTTAACGGCTACAAGCATCTCTATTACAGCCTTGGTAACATGACCCTGGTCATTACTTCAAAGTCTGTAAAAACCCTTGACAGGATTATCACCTTTGCTTACCTGTTTGTCGTAATTCTGTTGTTTGCCTTTCTTCTGCTGCTTGTTTTCATACCCCATCCGGGAGATCTGTTAAAGTTTGACACGTTCAAACGCCGGCTGCAACTTGCATTCGGGGCAGTGCTTTCCGTCGTCTTCATTATAATTATTATAGGAGCTCTGGTTCTGACTACCAATCAGTTCAGGAATAATCATAACCGGATACTGGAGGAAAAGACCCTGTCCATATCCATTGAACTTGATCATAAGTTTTCATCGGAGCAAAGCCTTGAAGGCTGGAGCTCACCTGATTATCCTTCACTTAACTATCTGCTTGTAAAGTTTTCGAATGTCTTTATGACGGACATTAACCTATACTCAGCATCAGGCTCTCTTCTGGCCACTTCAAGACCTGAAGTCTTTTCTCAGAACCTGGAGGGAAACATGATCAATCCTGAAGCCTATGGTATTCTTCTGGATAAAGAAAGGAACGAATATATTGCCGAGGAGCACATAGGCGGATTGAATTACCTTTCTTCATATATGTCATTTTACAACGAGGACAACACACTGCTTGCCTACATCAATCTTCCGTATTTTACGATGGAGAACCTCCTGACCGGGGAAATTTCGAATCTGGTGGTCACTCTTATTAATTTCACTCTGCTGCTACTGATGCTGATGATGTGGCTCGCCGTCTTCCTGAGCGAAAGGATCACATCCCCGTTAAACCTGCTGCAGCAGGCAATGGCCTCCGTGAAGTACGGTAAGAAAAACGAACCTATCGATTACGGCAGCCGTGATGAAGTGGGCGAGCTTGTCAAACAGTACAACAGGATGATTGACGAACTGGAGGAAAGTGCAAAAAAGCTTGCACGCAGCGAACGGGAAATGGCCTGGCGGGAAATGGCAAGACAGATAGCCCATGAGATAAAGAACCCTCTTACTCCCATGAAGCTGAACGTGCAGCAGCTTTTCAAATGGTGGAATGACAAGGTTCCCGACTTTGAGGGTAAGATCAAATCTTTTACAAATAATCAGATTGAGTATATTGACAACCTTTCCAATATTGCTACTGCCTTTTCATACTTTGCCAGGTTGCCAGACCCGGAACCTGCAGAGGTTAATGTGTTTTCCCAGTTAAAAACCACGCTTGAAATGTTTGGAAATGCTGAAAACGTCTCCGTTACCCTCGATAGCGGAAATATCAGCAAAGCCGTGGTCATGGCTGACAGGGAGCATCTGAACGGCATCTTCTCAAATATCCTGAAGAATGCATTACAGGCTATTCCTTCGGGAAGAAAAGGAGTCATCAATGTTAAACTTACTGCGACCCTCGACAAGGTACAGGTCAGGTTCACTGATAACGGAACAGGTATCCCTGAAGAGCTGAAATCCAGAATGTTTACTCCCAATTTTACTACCAAATCGTCAGGTATGGGACTTGGTCTCTCAATTGCCAAACGTTATACTGAGACGGCAGGCGGAACAATCTGGTTTGAATCAGAGCCGGATAACGGTACATCTTTCATTGTTGAGCTGCCTCTGCTCTATACGGTAGAGCGTAACACAAATACTAACAGCTAAAAAACCGCGTTTAATAACAGATATAAATACATATATTAGCAAGCAATATACACCACAGATGCCCCGGAATGTGCCTAAAATAATCAGATTTTATTTGGTATTGCTCTTTTTTATGGTTGCGGGCCGGGGCGCCACGCTTTCAGCTCAGACACCCCTTGTCACCGGAAATATAAACAGATACGCCAGGGTCACCTCGGTCAGTACAGATTATGTAATCGTTGATGATGTTGCTGATTTTGCTGTTGGTGATACGGTCATGATCATGCAGATGAGCGGCGTCAGGATCAATGCATCACAGACACTTCAAGGCAATTACCAGAACACGGTAGGTACGCCCGGTCGTTATGAAGTCCTCATTATCTCGGGGATAAACGGGGGCACAAAACGGATATCTTTCTCGAGAAATTTACTGAATACTTATGACGCTGCTGGGGAAAGTTCAGATCATTAAAGTAAGGTCATACAGCAATGCAGTTGTGAATGCAGAACTGACATGTCAGGACTGGGATTCGGCATCAGTAAGGGGAGGCGTGCTTGCTTTCCTGGTAAAAGGAGTGCTTACCCTGAATGCAAATATTAATGTCGAGCAGCAAGGGATTTATCGGAGGTAAGGTGGCACAGGGTGCAGGCTATTGTCAGACATCCGATGATTCTATTACATATGAATCTTACAGTATCTGGACCGGCGCATCAGGTTATAAGGGAGACGGTTTAGGCTTCAGAACTGCACTTGACGAACCTCTTTATCCCGGTTTTGCCCGCGGCAAGGGCGTGAACCTGACAGGAGGTGGCGGAGGAAACGGACACTTCTCCGGTGGCGGCGGCGGCTCAAATTACGGTGCCGGCAGGGAAGGTGATGTGGAAGTTCCGTCATGCGCAGGGTTACTTACAGGAGGGAGGGGAGGCTATTCAGTAGGCCCGACAGCGCTGAACGGAGGTGTCTTCATGGGCGGCGGCGGCGGCGCATCGGTGTATCTTACGACCCCGACAACCTCGGCAGGAGGTGACGGCGGCGGAATTGTGATCATACTTGCTGACAGCATTGTCGGAAACGGAAGGCTGATCACGGCCCAGGGAGGCGAGCCTAATGCAAACACGGTGGCCAACAGTGGCGCAGGCGGCGGTGGCGGCGGCGGATCAGTACTCATCAGCACAAGATATTATAATACCAATCCTGTCCTTTCTGCCAACGGCGGCAAGGGAGGTAATACAGTCAACCAGAACGGTGCCGGCGGCGGTGGTGGCGGCGGATTGATATGGACCAGCGGAGCATTCCCCGGGACTGCAACAGTTGCAGGTGGACTGAGCGGAACACACAGCACCGGTGACCCTGACAAGGACGGTTCACCCGGGTGCTATGCTGACTAACCTTAAGCTTCCGCTGAACGGTTTTCTCTTCAATGCCGTCTATTCATCACGCACACTGAACCAGATTGACTCAATCTGCGAAGGCATGGTTCCGCCGAGAATGACAGGCACCAAGCCCACAGGCGGAAGCGGAACATATACCTATCAGTGGCAGAAAAGCTATGATAACTCCACCTGGTCAAACACCCCGGGCACCGGTATGGACTATACCCCGGCTACAGCCGAGACCGTTTCCCTCTGGTTCCGCAGAGTGGTTAATGACGGTGCCGGAATTACGGACATCAGCAAAGCAGTGCAGATAATTGTACATCCCCTTATAACAGGCAATACGGTCGGGTCAGACACAACCCTGTGCTTTAATCAGAACCCCGAGGAGCTTTACCCTCTGAACACGGGCCCCGGGGGTGGTACAGGACTGTATTTTTATACGTGGGAGCAGAGCCCTGATAATGCCACATGGGCTGACGCTTCCGGGACGAATACCAACCCGAAATATGACCCTCAGGCCCTCACGGCCTCCACCTACTACCACAGAATTGTGAACTCCGGGGCATGTACTGACGTCAGCACACGGGTGTTTATAACAATACTTCCATCCATTACAGGCAATAATATACAGGCTGACCAGACGATATGCCAGGGCTCTTCCTTCGTCAATCTCACCGGTGACACACCCGGAGGAGGAGCATCGCCCGTATACAGTTATCATTGGGAAAGCAGTGCTGATAATTCGTCATGGTCACCTGCCGCCGTTCCCAACAGCAGTATCGGTTATGATCCGCAGAACGATGCTCCGGCAACTACCTGGTACAGAAGGGTCGTTTACAGCGGGCTGAACAATACCTGCCAGTCAGCCAGCCCATCGGTTCTGCTGATTTGTCATCCTTCAATTACGAACAATACAATCGCAGCTGCCCAGACAGTCTGTGAAGGCTCGGCGCCTGCAACACTGGACGGTTCTTTGCCCGCCAACGGTGCCGGTGCCGGATCGTACACCTACATCTGGAGAAACAGCCTTAACGGCACCGCCTTTAACGACATGACAGGAGTCACCACCGAGGATCTGCCCGGTTCCGCCCTGACTGCCAGCACCTGGTACAGGCGGATCGTCAACTCATCTGTCTGCACCAGCACGAGCAATGATTTAAAGATAACGGTTGATCCTGCCATCACCGGTTTCCAGATTGGTATCGGCGCAATGGAGCATGATACTATAAGCACCGGAAGTACTCCGTCCATCCTGACCGGAGCTCCGGCCGGGGGGCTCGGAACATATACATACACATGGGCATCATCGACTGACAATGTGAATTTCACGAACCTGCCTGTAACAACCCAGACATATCAGCCCGGGGCGCTTACAGCAACAACATGGTTCAGAAGGACTGTCGCTTCAGGTGTATGTGCGGAGAACTCGACGTTCAGGATCACTGTCTTACCACTGATAACAGGCAATACGGTTACCGCCGACCAGACAATATGCAATACGAGCACACCATGCTTCGCTTACGGGTAACTCCCCCGGCGGAGGCGACGGCAGGTACAGGTACCTCTGGGAGAAAAAGGACGCCTCGTCTCCCGACTGGGTAAACGCTGCAGGAACAAATACCACTGCAAATTACCAGCCGCCTTTGCTCGATGGCACCACACAGTTCCGACGCAATGTCTATTCAGGTGAGAACAACTGTTGTTCATCAGTATCGCCGGCTGTCACTGTCAATGTTGACATCATGCCACAGAACATCACTGCCGGACCTGACAGGGAGCTGCTGCCTTACCAGCTTGCAGCCAACCTCGAAGGAAGCTTTGAAGGAACCGGTACGTCAGTCTGGACATATATTTCAGGGGACGGAGATCCTGAATTTGAAGATGCCACAGTTGGAAATACTGCTGTGCGGCAGCTGGGCTTCGGAGAGAATGTTTTTGAATTCAGTGTCACGAACAATACATGCATCGCAGCGCCTGATGAGGTTATCCTTTCCGTGCCTGATCTGACCATTCCGCAGGGAGTGACGCCCAATAACGACGGAATAAATGATTATTTCAATATCGAAGGGCTGGAATTTACCCGCAACGAGCTTGTAATAATTAATACAGGCGGTGCAGTAGTCTATCAGGAAGATGATTACCGGAGCGATGACCCTGTAAATGCATGGACCGGACTCGACCTTCACGGGAGCGAGGTCCCTGAAGGTACCTACTATTACCTGCTGACAATCAACGGCGCTGTTGACCTGACAGTTCCTGACTATGTGGCTCATATCAGCGGTTTCTTAATACTAAAGAGATAGGATGAAGCTAAGGGTATACATAATATTTGCTCTTGCTGTCCTGCTCCAGACAGTGGCTACGGCACAGCAGACTCCCATCACCAGCCAGTATCTCACCAACGGTCTCGTGATCAATCCGGCATATGCCGGTACACGCGGAGCTCTCAGCGCCAATCTTTCATACCGCAAGCAGTGGGCACGGATCGCCGGTGCACCGCAGTTCCAGAACCTGTCGCTGCACAGTCCCATCAACAAGAAAGAGAAGGTAGCTCTCGGGCTGGTTGCTGAATACAATACCTACGGAGTGACAAAAGACGTGGGCATATACGGTTTCTATGCCTACAGCGTGCGCCTTGGCAGCGGCAAGCTCTCGATGGGTGTAAAGGGAGGGGTTGATCTGTCCAATACAAATTACAATAATCTTGAGTTCCCTGACGGAAATCCGGCTGACCCGCTGCTGACCGGAAGCACTAATTATACACTTCCGAATTTCGGTGTCGGGTTTTATTATTATACTGACAAGTATTTTGCCGGACTTTCGGTACCGTCAATACTGACTTACGTTACTGACGAGATGGATCAGTTCAAAGTCTCTCCGGATTACACAATGTTCAAAACCTATTTTTCCGCCGGGGCTCTTCTGCGGTTCAGCGACCTCTTTAAGGTCAAACCTTCGATGTTGCTCAGGTATTCAATGTCGGAGCCGCTGGAGCTTGACCTTAATGCAAACCTGATAATTGCTGATCTGGTATGGATCGGAGGATCTTACAGGATTGCCGAAAAGGCTGTTGTCGCCCTTCTTGACCTGCAGTTGACGCCACAGCTGAAGCTTGGATATTCTTACGACTATCAGCTGGGCCATCTCAACAACTACACCTCGGGAACCCATGAGGTATCACTGAGGTATGAATTTGAATTTTCGGTTAGTGCAACTTCGCCAAGGTATTTCTGATAAATGAAGAGGCATTCAACATATACGGCAGTAATATTCGCAGCTCTTTTAGTCTGTCCCTCATTGCTGTACGGTCAGGCAAAAGGTGCTTTTGAGGTTTCTCCGGTACCGGCAGTATCTTCAGGCTCTGATGAGATGGCTCCTGTAATACTCAGTGACGGAATACTCTTCTGCTCGAACAGAAAGACCAATCCTTTCCTTACAAAAAAGAATCTTGAGGGTGTCAGGCTTTACGAGCTTTATTTTGCACCTTTTGACGCGAACGGTGAACCTGGCAATCCGGAACTTTTCGCATCCAACCTCGGTAAGGATATCAATATAGGACCCGCATCGGTTTCCTCCGATGGCAAAACACTCTATTTCACCAGGAATTACATAGTGGGAAGAAAGGTGAAAAAGAATGAGACAAACAAACTCGGCATATTCACTGCGACACGCAATGGATCGCAATGGACGAACATTCAGCCATTTGAATACAATGACCCTGCCATTAACCTTTCTTATCCGTATATTTCGGCAGACGGCATGTACCTGTTTTTCTGCTCTGATATGCCGGGCACCTTTGGCAAGTATGACATTTACATGTGTGAGAACGTAGAGGGGAAATGGACCAGCCCGGTTAATCTCGGTGATAAGGTCAATTCAGCCGATGCGGAGATAAACCCCTTCCTTCACAGCTCCGGAAGGCTTTACTTTGCCTCTGACCGTCCGGGAGGTCCCGGTGGACTTGACATTTGGTATACAACCCTGGCTTTCGGTTCATGGACCAAGCCTGTGGTGCTTGACGACCCGATCAACTCGGAGGCTGACGACTTCGCCTTTTATGCTGTCCAGGGCGGCCTTGAAGGTTATTTTGCTTCAAACCGCCGCAAGCACAATGATGATATCTTCAGGTTCGCCAGCACGATCATTCGCTGGTCTGTCTGCGATACAATCAGGAAGAACAACTATTGCTACGAATTTATTGAGGAGAATGCACTGAAAAATGATACTATAGATGTCAGATTCAGGTGGGAGTGGAATTTCGGGGACGGGACAAAAGCCGACGGTGTAACGGCTGAGCACTGCTACGGCGGACCGGGAGTATATGACGTCAGTCTCGATATTGTCAACCTCATCACCGGTGGCATTGAAAAACGCCAGGCTTCGTATGAACTGGCAATAACGGACATCGAGCAGCCGGTTATTGCTTCCCCTGATACGATAATGGCCGGAGAGAAGCTTATCCTTAATGCCGGAGAATCAAATCTGCCGGGTATGGATATTGCCAGGTATTACTGGAATTTTGGAGATGAAACCGTTTCTTCAGGGCTGGAAGTATCAAAAATTTACTCACTGCCCGGGAAATATAACATACAATTGATAGTTAGCTCTAAACCGGGTGCGGGAGGTGTTGTGCGTGAGGTATGTGTCTGCAAGGACATCGAGGTTACCCCTAACGGAAATTAATTATTTTGCGACGGAAATGAAAAGAAACCGGTATATACACATTGTTATCCTTTCCCTGCTGCTGGCTGTGTCTGCAGGTGTCAACAGCCAGGAAGTCCCGGGTCCGGATGAGAATATTCCATTCCTGATAACTTTCGGAAAGCAGGGAGGGGAAACCTCATGGGGTGATGATGACTTCTCACAGACATTTTTCTTTACAATACCGAAAGATTACAAGGATCCTTTCTACATCAGGATTTATGACGCTGATATCGGGGGCAAGACAGACGAGCTGAACAACTTCTGGAATACCCGGATGGTTTATTCTGTTTTTGGAGGGAAAGGATGCTATACCGACCCTCAGGCCAAGGGGATTGACCCTTCAGGCAACTACAAGAGCGGCACTATGCTTGCCACCAGGACTTTCGGGATGGATAACAAGCTTGATGAAAGATGGTTTACCTTCGGCCCGTTCAATCCGGCAGACGGCGAATATTACCCCAAGTTCTCAAGCAATGTTTTCAAAATAATATGTGACGGCGTCTCCGGTGATGACGGCAATCTCTACAGATATGCCCTCTCCAGGAGGTCGGATACCAACGTGCCTATCCAGGGAGCCAACGCTTTTACCTATGAATACACCTTCAGGATGTGGAATAATAATGACACTTCATTTGTATCTCATATTTACCCCTATATCGACAGCGGATGTATCTATATCAGGCAAAGAAATTTCGACTGGGACGATGACGGTGAATTCGTTGTTGTATCCGTTGAACGTAAAGGACAGTCGCTGCCGCTTTCAGGTGATGACCTGTGGGTTGATGACCGTATGCCCATCCTTGATGCAGAGATCGGCAAGTCCCTTGACTTCCGGTTTTATAAGAAGCGTGGTGACCTGGTGAGAAACAACAATGTGGTGATGACCGTCGAAAACCAGTACGGAGAGAACCTGCAGTTTTTCAGTGCACCTATTGGCGGCGTGCCGGTATATAAGCCAAGGATTACGGTCAGACCTAAAAAATAAGCATGGTCAGGAGCATAGGTATCTTAATTACAGCACTCTGTCTCAGCCTGTTGCAGGTGCTGATCGCCGATCAGGCACAAGCACAGACATACAGTTACAGGACTTACGATCAGAACACCGGCTTACCGGGCGATTATCTCAGCGTGATCGATCAGGATCACGGCGGATTTCTGTGGGTAGGACTTGAATCCGGCCTGTTCAGATACGATGGATTTGAATTCCATCCCATGTTATTGGCTGACACCCTCTCGGAAGCATACCCCAACGCCCTCTTTTGTGACAAAAAAGGAACCATGTGGATCGGCCTTACAGACGGTTCGGTGTTTACGTGGAAGAACGGAGGCATTCCGGTAAGAAAAAGTGAAATTCAGGCTGACAAAATAAACCGCATCACCGAAGGCCCTGACGGAAGGGTGTGGATAGTCACCCAGACCACTGGTATTTATGTCTCCGATGCAGGAACCGGTGAAAGTATTGGTAAAATGCTGATGCCGGAAGGAACAGTGGTATTTGACATATCTTTCTCAGGACCGGATTCAATCATTGTTGCTACTCAGGATAACCTGCATCTTTGCCTGATAACGGGTGACAAGGCAATCATCAGCTACTCCTTCCCCGAACTCGAATACACATGGGTTCAGACAGTCAGAAAAATAGATGACAATCACTGGGTTGCAGGCACTGACGGCGCAGGTCTTTTCCTGATAAAGCGTGAGAATGGCATCATGACTGCATCGGCAATTGATAACCCTGTGTTTGAGGGCCTTCGCATTCCTGAACTGATAGCCGGACCCGGGCGGACAATGCTTGTTGCCACCCGCGAGGCAGGAGTGATCAGGGCCGAATTCAATGAAGATTTTTCTTCGCTGAGCCCGACTGCGGTTTATAATATGAACTCAGGCCTGCCTGAAAATGATATTAAAACAATTTTCAGGGACCGTGAAGAGAACCTCTGGATTGGCCTTTTCAACCGCGGCCTCGCAGCGGTGACGACCAATGCCTTCTCCTTCTATGCACCGGCAGTAAACAAAGAGATTAACTTCATCGGTGAATCAGCGGGGAAAGTTGTGGTCGGTAACAGGAACGGCCTCTATGACTTCGATCCGGTCACCGGCAGCTTTTCAAACTGGCGTGAGCTGAACAGGAAGACCGGAGGGTCAGGCATTGTCTCCTGGAACTGTGATGAAAACGGAAATATCTGGATTGGAACGATCAGTGACGGGCTCTGGCTGATGAACGCCAGGGGAGATTTATTGCAGTTCTACCACTCAATGAACCCCGGACAGAACCGGATCAACTCTGTCGCCAAGGACGGTGACAATATCTGGATTGCGACACTGAACGGTGTTATCCTCCTCGACAGGGAGACGGGAAAACAGAAGGCGGCATACACCACCTGGGAGATGCTTCCGCATAATAATGTTTCACAACTGGTTGTCAACAGGTCGGGAGAGGTACTGGTCGCTACCGAAACGGACAGGTTATGCTATATCCATATCACCGGCGGTGTCAGGACTGAAGGCCTGATCATGGAGGGTGTGATGCGCAACAGGATACTGAGCCTCTCCGGCTCCCCGGACGGGAAAATTGCCGCAGGCACCAACGGAAACGGATTGTTTTATTTTACAGGCGATACTCTTCTCAATTTCACAACGGCTGACGGTATGCTTTCAAATTACTGCTACAGCACGCTCATTGCCTCTGACGGGCGCATATGGACCGGTCATGAGAAAGGCTTTTCAATCATCAACCCTGTCACCGGGTCAGCAAGATCATTCAGCAGTGAGTTCGGCTTCCACGGCGACTGCATGGCTCTTGCGATGACCGAGACACATGACGGCTCTGTCTATGTGGGCACCACTGAAGGTATCTGGACTTACAGCCCAGCGATGGAACAGAAGATATCCACACCTCCCCAGGCAGGAATATTATCAGTGATTATCGGCAATACTGAATATCCGTACCGCGAGTCTTACAACCTTCCATACAAATCATCATATACTGTAAAGATCAACTATGCGGGAATTTCACTGCGAGATCCGTTAAATGTTGTTTACCGGACCAAACTGGAAAACTCCGATGAGGAATGGGGAGAAATAACTGCTGAGAGGTCAGTAACATACAGACTCACCGAGGGTCATTATAAGTTCCTTGTGGAAGCCCTGACCCGCGATGATGCAGAAAATGTTACCACAGCATCATTCGACCTGGTAATACAGAAGCATTTTACCCGGAGCTGGTGGTTCATTCTGTCAGTCATTGCACTGGCTGCTGCTGTCGTTTACCTTATAATCTATCTTCGTGAGCGTGCTCACAGGATACAACGTGAGTTTCTTGAGGAAGAACTGAGGAAACGAACCTCGGAGGTCTATGCACAGAAGGAGGAGCTGGCCCAGAAAAACCTTGATATCACCGAAAGTATAAAGTATGCCAGGCGTATCCAGAGCAGCGTTCTGCCTGATACAGCAAGGCTGGGAACAGTTTTCAGGGATGCTTTCGTTTTCTTCCTTCCCAGGGATATTGTCAGCGGTGACTTCTTCTGGTTCGACTGGATAGACAAGGACAGGTTTGTGGTAGTTTGCTCTGACTTCAACCGGTCACGGTGTTCCCGGGGCATTCATGTCGATGATAGGAACAGCTCTTCTCCAGGATATTATCACTGTGAAGAAGATCACCAGGCCGTCACAGGTTTTGCATGAGCTTGACCGGCAGATTTTCTCAACCCTGAACCAGAACCAGGAGCTGGAAGCTTCAAACGACGGGATGGACATCATTGTCTGTGAGTTTAATATAAAAACCAGACACCTGGTGTTTCGCCTCAGCCATGAGACCTGTTATACTTGTTATCGACGGAGAACAGCAATATGTAAGGGGTAACCGCTCTGCCGTGGGCGGAGAGTCAGTATCCGAGAAGTTTTTTGATGACCAGGAGTACCATCTCAGGGAAGGCGACATGGTTTATCTCTTTACTGACGGATACCCTGACCAGTTTGGCGGTGATGGCAGCAAGAAGATGAAAATCAGCCGGCTTAGAACAGTCATAGATGAAATAAAATCCCTTTCAATGACTGAACAGGAAAAGCGGATAAGGGATTATTTCCATGAATGGAAAGGCGATAACGAACAGGTGGATGATGTTCTTATGATGGGCTTAAGGGTCTGATCACCCGTCACCGCAGGTACCTGTATCTCCCAGGACTACAACGCAAGTAGTGGCTGTGTTACTTTCATTGCCTCCGCGGTCTTTGATCCAGAAATCGTAATACAGCGTGTCAGTATCATTATAAAGGAAATAGATTATAGTCACGTCTATCGTTCCCTTGAGTACTTTATTCTGACCCGGTGCATTCAGGTAAGGAATGCGGTATTCAGACGGGTAAAGCGGATCAGTGGGTGGAGCCAGCTCAAAGACACCTCCTGTCTTGCGGTAGAGCTGGAGGAACAGATTGCTCCCTGATGATAATGGTATGCTGTCAGGTGCTGCCAGACCAAGATCGCCGTCACCATCCTCAAAATAAAATGTCAGCTTGCCTGCTTTTGCAGGGTTACCTAAAATATCAGTCGTATCAGACAGGGCAAAGGTTCTGAACTCTATCGCAGGCTCAGGCGGAAGCTTCTCAATGGGACCGCAGGAACCCAGGAAAATCAGCAGCGTAAAAATCAATATCGATATATATATTTTCATAAAGGTCTGCCTGTTCTGAACAGCAAAAATCACACCAAATTTATTTATTTTTTTCTGAAATAGATCTTCACAGGCGCACCAGACAGCTCGAAATTCTCTCTCATCCTGTTCTCAATGAACCGCCTGTAAGGGTCCTTGATATACTGCGGATAGTTACAGAAAAAGGCAAATGTGGGGTACGCTGAAGGTAGCTGGGTGATATACTTTATCTTGATATGCTTACCCTTGAGTGCCGGCGGAGGTGTTGATTCAATTAACGGAAGCATTACCTCATTAAGCTGCGAGGTGGATATCTTCCTTCTCCGGTTTTCATAAACCTTCATGATCAGCTCAAGGACATTATGTATCCTCTGCCTGGTTTTGGCAGAGATGAACAACACCGGGTAGTCAGTGAAAGGTGCAGTCCGCGACCTGAGCTCATCCTCAAAGTTTTTGGTGCTCTGGGTGTCTTTTTCCACAAGATCCCATTTATTAACCAGGAAAATAACCCCTTTGTTGTTTTTCTGGATGACACTGAGAATGTAAAGATCCTGGGACTCCATGCCGCGTGTGGCATCGATAAGAAGGAGGCAGAGGTCGGAATCTTCTATGGATCTTATCGACCTCAGGATGGAATAGAATTCAATGTCTTCGTCGATTTGGATTTTTTGCGCAGACCGGCAGTGTCAATGAGCACAAACTTTGTGTCGAATTTATTATAGATTGTATCTATTGAATCACGTGTGGTGCCGGCCACTGGAGTGACAATATTTCTGTCTTCTCCCAGGAGGGCATTTGCGAGTGATGATTTGCCTACGTTGGGACGGCCTACAACGGCCACCCTTGGTATTTCCGGCGTAGGCTCTTCGGCCTTGTCGGGCATGTGCCGCACAATCTCGTCAAGCAAGTCGCCCGTTCCGCTTCCGTTGATGGAGCTGATGGGGAAATAATCTCCCAGTCCGAGACCGTAGAACTCTGCAGCATCGAGCAACCGGCTATTGTTGTCGACCTTGTTCACTACCGTAATGACCTTTTTTTGAATCTTGCGGAGCAAGCCGGCAACAGATCTGTCAAGTTCATGTATGCCATCCTCAACGTTGACCATGAAGATGATTACATCTGCCTCACTGATGGCCAGCTGCACATGACGGTTAATCTCACTTTCAAATACATCTTCAGAGCCTTCGACAAAGCCTCCGGTGTCAACAACGGAAAATTCGACGCCGTTCCACAGGACTTTACCATAGTGCCTGTCGCGCGTCACTCCGCTCACTTCGTTAACGATGGCATCACGGCTCTCTGTCATGCGGTTGAAGAGAGTTGATTTGCCTACGTTAGGCCTGCCTACTATTGCTGCTATTCTGCTCATGATCAATAAAAAAGACTAAAGGTATCCAAATTTCTTCAGCATGCGCGGATTATCCCTCCATTCACGTGCCACTTTCACATACAGTTCCAGGAATACCTTTTTACCGAGGAACTCTTCAATCTCCTTCCGTGCGCCTGTACCGACACGTTTTAGCATCGAACCCTTGTGTCCGATTAAAATCCCTTTCTGACTGTCGCGCGCAGTGTATATTACTGCTGCAATCCTTGTCAGTGTTTCTTCCTCTTTGAAGCTTTCAATCTCAACTTCAACAGAATACGGGATCTCCTTCTGATAAGTCTCAAAGATTTTTCCCCGGATGATCTCCGAGACGAAAAACCGCTCATAGCGGTCAGTAAGCTGATCTTTAGGGAAATAGGGCGGTCCTTCCGGAAGACCGGCAATTATTTCGCGCAGAAGCAGGTCAGTGTTGAACTTATTCAGGGCCGAAAGAGGTAATATCGGCACACCGGGTGCCATCTCAGCCCATTTCTCAACAATATTCTCCAGCTCAGGCTGAGTGGTGAGGTCTATCTTGTTGATGACAATGATCTTTGGAACCTCACTTGTGAGGATACGTGTCAGCTGCTCAGCATTTTTGGCAACTGTCTCCACCACATCGGTAACATAAAGGATCAGGTCAGCATCATCGAGAGCAGACTCAACGGATTTCATCATTACCGCCTGCAGCTTGTACTTCGGGTTAAGAATACCGGGAGTGTCAGAATAGACTATCTGGTAGTCATCGCCCGACAGCACGCCCATTATCCTGTGGCGCGTCGTCTGTGCCTTCGGAGTAATGACCGAGAGTCGCTCACCAACAAGCAGATTCATCAATGTCGACTTTCCTACATTGGGGTTACCAAGAATATTTACAAATCCCGATTTGTGTCCCATCAGATTAATACCCTATTTGTAAATGCCTCTTTTAAGCATACTTAACTCCTGGTCGGTGAGATGTCTCCAATGACCCCGCTGAAGGTTCTTCTTAGTTAGGCCTGCAAAGCTTACGCGATCAAGTTTCCTGACCCTGTAGCCAAGCTTTTCGAACATGCGTCTGACAACCCTGTTCTGACCTGAATGGATCTCAAGACCTGCCTGGGTATGATCATCAGGTTCAGGAAAAGATATTGCATCTGCACTGACGATACCCTCCTCAAGCTCCACGCCCGTTACCATTGCTTCCATATCGTTCTTTGTCAGTATTTTGTCAGTGAAGATATGATATACTTTTTTTGCACCGAAGCTGGGGTGGGTCAGTTTGCCGGCCAGGTCACCGTCATTGGTAAGCATCAGCACCCCGGTGGTGTTTTTGTCAAGCCGGCCGACGGGATAGATCCGCTCGGTCGTGGCATCCTTGACAAGGTCAAGTACAGTAAACTCAGCATGAGGATCCTTCACTGTCGTCACATAACCCTTGGGTTTGTTAAGGAGGATATAAACTTTCTTTCCCGGAGCAAGTGTTTTGCCATTATACATCACAGTGTCAGTCGGTTTGACTTTAACACCCATGTCAGTAATCTTGCTTCCGTTGACTGATATGTGACCGTTCCTGATAAGTTCATCGGCTTCACGGCGGGCACACACGCCGCTGTTTGCAATATATTTGTTCAGCCTGATCAGCTCTTCCTTTTCCGGTTTAGCTGCAGGTTTCCCAGTCCTTTTTCTTTGTGGCCCCTGAGGTTTTCTTTCCATTGTAATTGTTTTTCAGTGCGCAAATTTACAACTATTTACCGGTTTTCTCCCCGATCTTTTTTGCACCTTTGCACTTTAGAAAATTTACTGGAATATGGCACTGATAAAATCTATCTCAGGCATAAGGGGTACCATCGGCGGCAAACCCGGCGAGGCACTGACTCCCGTTGATATTATAAAATTTGCATCGGCATACGGCACCTGGCTCAGGAGACGTGGCATGGGTCCGCTCACCGTTGTCACCGGCAGGGATGCCCGTGTCTCAGGTGAACTCGTGGCTTCGCTGGTAAACGGGTCTTTGCGCAGTGTGGGCATAGATGTGACAGATATCGGTCTTGCCACAACACCGACCGTTGAGATGGCTGTTACCGGAAAGGGGGCAGGCGGCGGAATCATTCTGACAGCCAGCCACAACCCTGCCCAGTGGAACGCCCTGAAACTGCTCAATGAGGCTGGCGAGTTCCTGAACGACAGTGATGGCAGGGCTGTCCTGGCCCTTGCTGAAGCTGAAGATTTTGATTATGTATCTTATGACTTGCTGGGCACCATTACCGGCGAAACAGGCTGGACGGAAAAGCATATTCAGTCTGTGACAGGGATGCCCCTGGTTGATGCTGAGGCGATAAGGAATGCTGGCTTTACAGTGGCTGTTGATGCTGTCAATTCGGTTGGCGGAATAGTTATCCCCGCGCTCCTGAAGGCATTGGGTGTCAGGAAAGTCATTGAGCTGTACTGTGAACCCACGGGCCTCTTCCCGCATAACCCCGAGCCTTTGCCGGAACATCTGGGAGACATATCACGTGTTGTGAAAGAAAAAGGCGCGGACCTTGGCTTCGTGGTTGACCCCGATGTAGACAGGCTGGCGATAATTTGTGAGGATGGTACAATGTTCGGCGAAGAGTACACTCTGGTCTCTGTTGCTGACTATGTGCTTAGCCACAAAAAGGGTTCAACGGTTTCAAACATGTCATCCACAAGAGCGCTCAGGGACATAACTGAAGGTCATGGATGCAATTACAGCTCTGCCCCTGTGGGCGAGGTAAATGTTGTCGCGGAGATGAAGAGCACAGCTGCCGTCATTGGCGGTGAAGGTAATGGTGGCGTCATATACCCTGCCTTGCATTACGGCCGCGACGCTCTTGCCGGCATTGCGCTATTTCTGACACACCTGGCAAAGTCAAAAGTGACCTGCGGCGGGCTCAGACGACAGTATCCTGATTACTACATAGCTAAGAAAAGGGTCGAAACGGCGGGCAATACCGATATGGCTAAACTTTCAGCTGTTCTCATGAAAAATTATCCCGACGCAGTCTGTGACACCCGTGACGGTATTAAGCTCGATCTTCCTGCCGGCTGGGTCCAGATACGCAAATCAAATACCGAACCTATCATCCGTGTCTATGCGGAGGACAGACAAAAAGAACTGGCTGAAAAACTGGCAGATGATGTAATCAGGATTGTCAGGAGCCTGTAAAATTAACCCTGCCGGAAGGAGTGCCCTGAAAAACTGAAGGGTATTCGTCCCGGCTTACTCTGTTAAGTTAACGAAAGTTAATGTTTCCTTAAAACAATTTACTTAGCATATTTTTGTGATAATTTCACGACTTAATTAAAATATCAGAAAAAGTTCCGCAGATGAAAAGGACTATTATTATAACTGCAATCATTGTCGCAGTTGCGATTATTGCCATGATCGTGATCAGCAAAATTGGAGCAAAGAAAGACACCGGTGTGCTGTTTACTGAAGTTCAGCAGGGCGATTTTGAGGTAGTGGTGACAACCACCGGTGAGTTGCAGGCTGAGGTATCGACTGATATCAAGGGACCGGATGGTCTTATGAGCCGTAACATGAGGTTCGGAGGGATAAAGATCCAGGATCTTGTGCCTGAGGGAACTGAGGTTAAGAAGGATGATTACGTTGCCACGCTTGACCGTTCGAGTGTAGACAATACTCTTAAGGATGAGCTTGACAGGCAGGAGACGCTTGAGACCGAACTTCTGAAGAAGCAGATCGACACCACAATATCGCTTGGAAATCTCAGGGACGACATGCTAAATCTCAAGTTTAATCTCGAGGAGGCTCAGATCACCCTTGAACAGTCAGTATATGAGCCACCCACAACCATACGGCAGGCGAAGATCTCTCTTGAAAAAGCTCAGAGATCATATGAACAGGCGGTCAGCAACTATGACCTGAAAGTACAGCAGGCCAGGGCAGATATCAAGGACACGCAGCTGCAGCTTGCAAAACAGAGACGCAAGGTATCGGAGATGCAGGACATCATTCAAAAATTCATTATCAAGGCACCTTCTGACGGTATGGTTATTTACAAGCGGGAGTGGAACGGTGCAAAACGCAAGGTCGGATCAGAAATCAGTCCGTGGGATCCGGTAGTGGCTACCCTTCCTGACCTTTCGTCAATGATCTCAAAGACTTATGTCAATGAGATAGATGTCAGCAAGGTCAAGGCAGGTCAGCCTGTGAGACTTACTGTCGATGCTTTTCCCGAGAAATCCTATACGGGCGTAGTATTCAGCGTTGCCAACATCGGAGAACAGCTCCCCAATACCGATGCCAAGGTGTTTGAGGTAATAACAAACGTCGACGGTTCAGATCCCGTCCTGAGACCTTCAATGACAACAGGAAACCAGATCATCACTCAGACATTCCGGGATGTAGTTTATATTCCGCTGGAGACTGTCTTTACTTCAGCTGACAGTATTCCGTTTGTTTATAAGAAGGATGGTTCCCGGCAGGTGGTAGTGCTTGGAGAATCAAATGAGAATGACGTGATTGTCGAACAGGGTTTGTCGAAGGGAGACAAGCTTTATCTGACTGTTCCCGAAGGCGGAGACAAATTCAAGCTGCGCGGAGAAGAGCTGACAGCAATTGTCAGGGAGCGCAGGAAGCTTAAGGCAGAAGAGGAAAAGCGGATACAAAACGTGAGCCCGGGTGACGGCATGAGACCTGATATGACCCCGGAACAAATGCGGGAGTACATGCAGAACCTCACTCCCGAACAGCGGGAAAAGATGAGAGAGATGAGAGGTACCGGAGGACCGGGAGCAGCCGGCACGCGGCAGGCCAGACCCGGCGCTGCGAGGACTGATACTGCTGTAAGACAGCAGGTCGTTATCCGTAAACAGTAGGTTCAGACAGGTTCAAACAGGTAATCAGCGGAGGAAGAAAATGTTTAAAAGATACCAGCATGATATGCGCATCGCCGTTGAGTCTATCCTTTCCAATAAGCTCAAGTCGATACTTACAGCGCTCGGGATCATATTCGGCGTTGCCGCGGTCATAAGCATGCTTGCAATAGGAAAGGGAGCCCAGCAGGAGATACTTGACCAGATCAAAATGGTCGGGGTGAATAATATTCTTATCAGCCCGATTGTGCAGGAGAAAGAATCCGGAAGTGATGAAAGCGAGAGACAACTGAACAAGTTTTCCAGAGGACTGACCCTCCTTGACGTCGATGCTATCCGAAGCACTATCCCGGCAGTGCAGAGGATCAGCCCGGAAATTTCATTCAACTCGATAATCGTTCTCAGCGGTATGAGATATACCGCCAAACTGGTCGGTGTTGCAAATGACTACTTCGAACTGTATAACCTGCCTCTGTCGCAGGGAATGTTCTTCAATGATTACCAGGAAGAATATGGAATACAGGTTTGCATCATCGGGGCAAATATCAGGGCCAAGTTTTTCAGCCAGGTAGACCCGATAGGCCAGTATCTGAAATTTGACAATGTATGGCTGAAAGTGATCGGTGTGCTTGAAAAGACAAATGTCTCTCTTACCGGGTTCGAAGATAAAGGAGTGAATGTTTATAATGACAATGTCTATATTCCCATTAAGACAATGTTGCTCCGCTATCAGAACAGGGCGCTTGTAAATACCAAACTTGCCACCCAGGCTACATCGATGCAGATCTTTGGAGGCGGAGGACACAATGCAAGGATTGTTGTCAGCAGTTCTGATGCATCAGCGAGTGAAACCAACTATAACCAGCTTGATAAGATAGTGGTACAGGTCAGTGAGACAGAACAACTTACTCCGACTACAGAACTGCTCAGCAGGATGATGCTGAGAAGACATTCCAACGTGAAGGACTTTGAAATTACGGTTCCGGAGCTACTGCTCAAACAGCAGCAGAGAACAAAAGATATCTTCAATATTGTTCTTGGTGCAATAGCCAGCATCTCACTGATAGTCGGGGGTATAGGTATAATGAATATAATGTTCGCCTCGGTAATGGAAAGAATAAAGGAGATTGGAACAAGAATGGCTATCGGTGCAAAGAAAAAGGATATTGTCGTGCAGTTTCTGTCGGAGGCTGTTCTGATAAGTGTAACAGGCGGTTTTATCGGCATTTTCCTTGGTATCATCCTGGCGGTGGCCATACAAAAAATAGCCGGGATCACAACAATCGTTTCGTTGTTCTCGGTGGTTATCGCCTTCGGTGTATCAGCAGCAGTAGGTGTTATATTCGGGTATTCACCGGCCAAGAGGGCATCTGAAAGAGATCCGATCGAATCACTTCGCTATGAATAATCGCATAACATGAAAAAACTAAAAACTTTCTTTATAATAATTTTTGCGGTTTCATTTACCATTCCGGGTTTTTCGCAGGAGGTAAAACGCCTTACATTTGAGGATGTTATCAATCTTGCCGCGGAACAGTCCCCAAATGCTTTTATTGCCAAACATCGTTTTCGCGCAAGCTACTGGCAGTACAGAACATTTGTCGCGGAATATCGTCCCTCTCTGATGCTCAGCGGTACGCTTCCAAATTACAGCTCAGCATATAACAGGGTATGGAACTCGTCCACGCAGCAATATGAGTATGCGTCAGTCAACGTTATTCAAAACCAGGCATCGCTTTCACTTACACAAAATATCGGACCGACGGGAGGTACCATTTCGTTGAATTCTGATATGACACACGAGATTGATCTTGAGAACGATGCCTCCAAGTTTATCACTTCTCCGTTAAATATTATGCTCACTCAGCCCATCTTCAGATATAATGAGCTAAGATGGCAGAAAAAGATTGAGCCGATGAAATACGAGGAAGCAAGAAAAACTTACCTGCGCGATTTGGAGAATGTCAGGATACAGGCTGTTCAGAACTTCTTTGGTCTGGCTCTTGCCCAGATAAACAGGGAGATAGCCCAGACCAACATGCAAAATGCCGATACTCTGTACCAGATAGCCAAAGGACGATATAACCTGGGTACAATTGCAGAAGATGAACTTCTTCAGATGGAGCTTTCATACCTGAATGCAGGTACTGCAATCAATGAATTGGAGATAAACCTGCGGGACCGGGAAATCAGACTTCGTTCTTTTCTTGGTTTCAACCAGAATGTCCGCATGGAGCTGATTATTCCGGTTGAGATACCTGACCTTGAGGTAGAGGTGTCCGAGGTTCTTCAGCTTGCAGAAGTGAATAATCCCGATCTGATTGCTCTCGAAAGGCAGCTTGTGGAAGCTCAGAGCTCAGTGGCTCAGGCCAAATCGGAGAAGGGTTTGAATGCAAATCTCACTGCCTCCTACGGTCTGCGTGACCAGGATCCTGATCTCGCCCTCGCCTATACCAACCCTGACAAGCAACAGTCAGTAAGGCTCGGTTTGACGATGCCGATACTCGACTGGGGCCTTGGACGCGGAAGATATAAAATGGCAAAATCGAGCCAGGAACTGACACAGGTACAGGTGGAGCAGTCTCGCGTCGATTTTGAGCAAAACCTGCTTCTTGATGTTCAGCAGTTCAACCTCCAGGATGATCAGGTGAAGATAGCTGCCAAGTCAGACACTGTGGCTGCAAAGATGTATGAGGTAACAAAACAGAGATTCCTGATAGGAAGGATAGATGTGCTTGAGTTGAATAACGCCGACACAAAGAAAGATCAGAACAAGCGGAGCTACATCCAGGCATTGAATAATTACTGGAACTATTTCTACAACCTCCGGGCACTTACACTATACGATTTTGTCAACCGGAAAGCCCTTGAAACGGACTACGAGAGCCTTGTTGAATAGAATGGCTGCAACATTGCACGACTGCCGGCCACAGCCGGCAGTTTTGTTTTTTAATATGCTTTCAGAAAATAAAGTTATATATTTGCGCCTCGTATATTTCAGCGAGTAAAACACCGGAAAACAATTTAAAATAGTATACAGATGCAGAACAAAGGATTAATCACAGCTCTGGCTATTGCCCTGACCCTTGTTTGCGTTTACCAGCTTTCTTTTACGGCGACTTCATTTAAAGTCAAAAAGGAGGCCAGGGTATACGCTGCAGGTGATCTTAACAAGGAGCTTAACTATATGGATTCAGTGGCCTCATTGCCTAAGGATCAGTGGGGCTTTCTTGGTAATACCTTCAAAGAGGTGCAGCAGAAGGAGCTTAACCTGGGTCTTGACCTTAAGGGTGGAATGAACGTAATACTGGAGATCTCGGTTGAGGATATCGTCAGGGCACTGTCAAACTACAGCGCAGATAAAACATTCAATGACGCCCTTGCCCTGGCAAAACAGAAGAAACTTTTGGGCAATGAAGACTTTATACCTCTTTTTGTCCGTTCATTCGAGGAAATAGATCCCAACGCCAGGCTCGCGGCAGTATTCGGGACAGTTGAACTGAAGGACCGTATAAACTTCAATTCCACCAACCAGGATGTTCAGAAAGTACTTGAAGAAGAGGCCAACTCTGCAATTGACAATGCATTCAATGTTCTGAGAAACAGGATTGACCGTTTCGGCGTTGTACAGCCTAATATATCTCAGCTGCAGCCCCGCGGCCGCATCCTTGTTGAACTGCCTGGTGTGAAAGACCCGCAGAGGGTACGTGACCTGCTGCAGGGAACAGCCAACCTTGAATTCTGGGAGACATACGAGAACTCTGAGGTAATAGGGTACCTTGCCCAGGCCAATGAATATCTCAAGACTATCCAGCCGGCAGAGACCACTGTTGCAACAGATACTGTTGCTGTGGCAGATACTACGGCAGACAAATCTCTTATTGACATCGTAAGCAGTGATACAACTGCAGTGTCAGAGTCATCCAATCTGGAAGAGTTCACCCGTCAGAACCCGCTCTTTGGACTTCTCAGGCCAAACGTGTCACAGGACGGTCAGCCGGTACCAGGCTGCCTTATCGGTTTCACAGCAGGCAAGGACACCGCGAAGGTGAACGCCTACCTAAAGATGAACCAGGTGAAGGCACTGTTTCCCAGGGAGCTTAAGTTTTACTGGAGCCAGAACCCGTACAAATATGACGATACCAAAACATTATATGAACTGCACTCTGTCAAGATCACCACGCGTGACGGACGAGCACCTCTTACTGGAGATGTAGTTACCTCAGCACGCCCCTCCACGGGAGTGACCGGCTCAGATATAAAAGTCGACTTTTCAATGAACGGCGAAGGTGCAAAGACATGGCAGCGCATGACCCGTGATAACATAGGCCGTTGCATTGCGGTTGTCCTTGACGACTATGTAAGATCATATCCGCGCGTTCAGAATGAGATATCCGGAGGTAACACAGAGATTACAGGTGACTTTACCCTCGAAGAGGCCGAAGACCTTGCAAACATCCTGAAGTCAGGTAAAATGCCTGCTCCGGCGCACATCATCTCTGACACTGTGGTAGGCCCTTCACTTGGTAAGGCAGCGATAAACAGCGGTATGAAGTCATTCATTATCGCCTTCATTGTCGTTCTTCTTTATATGATCTTCTACTATGGCCGCTCTGCAGGTCTGGTTTCAGACGTAGCCCTGATGGTGAACCTCTTTTTCATGATGGGTGTGCTGGTCTCGCTGAACGCGGTGCTGACACTTCCCGGTATAGCAGGTATAGTGCTTACCATAGGTATGTCAGTTGATGCCAACGTGCTGATCTTTGAAAGGATCAAGGAAGAGTTACGGGCAGGTAAGGGAGTGAAACAGGCGATCGCTGACGGTTATAAGGGAGCTTCCTCAGCTATCATTGACAGTAACCTGACCACTTTGCTAACAGGTGTTATACTCTACTTTACGGGAACAGGCCCTATCAAGGGATTTGCTTCCACACTGGTTATAGGTATCATCACATCACTCTTCTCGGCAGTGCTTGTATCAAGACTGATCTATGAATGGCTGCTGAAGAAAAATCTGAACCTGAAGTTCTCGGCACCCTATACCCAAAACTTCATGCAAGGCTTGCATATTGATTTCATCGGCCTTAGGAAATACGGTTATATCTTTTCAATCACACTCACATTACTCGGTGTTGTTGTACTCTCAACCAAAGGACTGAGCAAGGGTATCGATTTCACGGGTGGCCGGACATATATTGTCAAATTCGAGAAGCCTGTAAATACAGAAGAGATTGCTAACCTGCTTTCCGATGAACTTGGCGGTGATCCGATGGTTGTGACCTTTGGTTCAGATAACCAGGTTAAGATCAGTACAAAATTCAAGGTGGAGGATCCCGCTGCCACGGATGAGGTGAACAGTCTTATTTACAGCGGACTTAAAGATCTTGTCCCGGGTGTCGATGAGAAAACGTTTATCAATAACTATATCGTAAGCTCCGAAACCGTCGGGCCGACAATAGCCCGCGACCAGGCCGGCAAGGCTGTGTGGGCAATTATTCTTGCCCTGATAGGCATGTTCTTATATATTTTTATAAGATTCCGTAAGTGGCAGTATGGGGTGGGTTCATTAATAACTGTGGCACACGACGTTATCATTGTGCTTGGTCTCTATACAATCCTGCAGGGCGTAATGCCATTCTCAATGGATATCGACCAGGCATTCATAGCAGCAATTCTGACTGTCGTCGGCTACTCGATCAATGACACTGTGGTAATCTATGACAGGATCAGGGAATACCTGCCTCTCTACAGGAAGCGTCCGACGAAAGAGGTCTATAATCTGGCCCTTAACAGCACCCTGGCCAGAACGCTGAACACCGGTATGGCGACAATCTTTGTGCTGATTATCGTCTTTATCTTCGGAGGGGAGGTGATCAGAGGCTTTATCTTCGCCCTCCTGTTCGGTATAGTCTTCGGAACTTACTCATCCCTGTTCATTTCCACGCCTGTGCTGTATGAGACAACACGTAAAAAAGGTGATGATGACAATGTCCAGCCTGTTGAAACAGAAAAGAAAAAGATAGCCGGATAACGGCACATGATCTGAGGCTGCCCCATTGAGGCAGCCTCATTCTTTTATTAACATGCCGGATTCATTGTTTGCTATTCTTTAGTAACTTTACCCGGCAATCTTATAGAACCAATGGGTATAAGCGGACAGGAAATATTTATCATAATTATAGTTGTTCTCATTCTTTTTGGCGCTGACAAGCTCCCTGATATAATGCGGACCATGGGGAAGGGCATGCGTGAGGTCAGGAAAGCCACAGACGAGATCAAGAAGGAGTTTGAAAGCAGCACTGAGGATATCAGGAAAGACATTAATGAAGTTACCAACTCAGTCACGAAAGACATAAACGATGTGACCGAAAATTTACAGAAGGATTTCAAGGATGCTGCATCACCGCTCTCTGATGAGATCAACAGTACCGCACGCGATCTTAATAATGATGTGAAATGATCAGGGCAACCGGTATACTCAAGTCATACGGAGACCTGAAGGTGCTTAAGGGTATCGACCTTGAGGTGAAGGAGAAGGAGGTGGTTGCCATTGTGGGTGCCAGCGGTGCCGGTAAGACCACCCTGTTACAGATACTCGGCACTCTTGACAAGGCTGATGCCGGGAAAGTACTCTTTAACGGCGAAGACGTAAGTGCGCTCTCGCAGCGCGCCCTCGCTGCCTTCAGAAACCGGCACATTGGCTTCGTGTTCCAGTTTCACCAGCTCCTGCCTGAGTTCACAGCTCTTGAGAATGTGTGCATCCCGGCACTCATTGCAGGGAAATCGCGCAGTGAAGCCGGAGAGAAGGCCACATCACTGCTCTCCTTCCTGGGTATGGGAGACAGGCTCGACCACAAACCGTCACAGCTCAGCGGCGGCGAACAACAGCGGGTGGCAGTAGCCAGGGCTATCGTCAACAGCCCCTCACTGATACTGGCTGACGAACCGTCAGGCAACCTTGATACCGAGAACAAAAAAGAGCTTCATAATCTCTTCTTCAGGCTTCGCGACACCTTCGGCCTTACATTCATCATTGTCACTCATGACCCGCAGCTGGCTTCGATGTCTGACAGAACTATCAGGATAAAAGACGGAATGATCACAAATGAGCCCTGACCTGAATAGTTTTCCCCATTTCTCTTGCCGTTGAAAAAAAAAGAAATAATTTTAGTCCTTTAATAAAATTTTCGACTGGTAATTATCATTAATCTTCGGTAAAATCATGGAAAAGAAAAGCAACAGCCTGGTACTTGGTATGTCGGTGATATCCTCAATCTTCTTCATCTTCGGATTTGCCACTACCTTCATCATCACTCTCAGCAGCAAGGTAAAAGATATATTTACTCTTAGCGAGGCTTCGGCACAGCTGCTCACCGGGGCATTCTTCCTTACATATCTTGTACTGTCAATACCTTCAGGCTATGTGATCAGGAAAATCGGTTATAAAACTGCTGTCATTACAGGCCTTTTGCTTATGGCTGTAGGTGCATTCATGTTCTACCCGGCTGCAAAAGTACCTTCATTTCCTCTTTTCCTCGCTGCTACCTTCGTTCTGGCAGCCGGTGTGGTTTTCCTGCAGACCTCGGCTAACCCGTATGTCGTAGCTCTGGGCAGTTCAGACACTGCTTCCGGAAGGCTGAACCTTACCCAGGCCCTTAACTCCATTGCCACGATGATAGCTCCATATATTATCTCTGTATTTATTTTCAAGGGAGTGAGTGACATTATGACACCGCAGGAGTCAGCCCAGACAGTGCAGATGCCGTTTGTTCTTATGGGTGTGATAGTGCTGCTGGTTGCTTTTGCCATCCTCCTCATTAAGCTGCCGAAAATCACCGGTTCAGTCGAACAGTCCAGAAAAAGTGTATGGAAGTATCCCCATGTTCTGCTTGGAGCACTTGCCATCTTCTGTTATGTGGGCGCCGAAGTGGGCAACGCCGGATTGCTTGTGAACTTCCTGAATGATAAGCTGGGTATGACCAAAGAGAACGCTTCAACCTATGCAGCCATCTACTGGGGTGGCGCTATGGTAGGCCGTTTCTTCGGCTCAATCATGATGAGCGATATAAAAGACGCTTCGCGCAAATATCTCTACTTTGCCGTTGTACTGGTTCTGGCAGTCGTTTCCGGCGCCTTCGTCACAGACTGGAACTGGACTATCGGACTGATATTCCTCGGAACATCATTCATCAACCTGCTTGCTATACAGCTTGGAAGAGGCAATGCGAACAGGACACTTGCTGTCTTCGCACTTATTGCTGCAGCTCTTGCGGTGACAACTACTTTCGCCCCGGGAAATATAGCACTGTGGACACTGGTATCTATCGGATTATTCAACTCTGTAATGTTCCCCAATATCTTCAGCCTGGCAGTCAGAGATCTCGATGCAGGTGAGATGAGTACGGCATCAGGCATCATCAACACCCTGATTGTCGGTGGCGCAGTGGTGCCGGTAATAATGGGAAGAATAGCAGACAGCCCCGCTCTTGGCTACTCATGGGCCTTCATAGTCCCTGCAATATGCTACCTGTATATCTTCTTCTTTGGTGTCAAGGGCAGTAAAATACGTACGGCATAAATATCATAGAACAATATATAAATGAAACAACTTACAATAGGAATCGATATTGGTGGTACCAATACGGTTATAGGCGTCGTCGATGCTGAGGGTAATGTACTTGTAAAGGGCGGAATAGATACTCCGTCTCACGGGGACATAAACCGTTATGTGAAAGATATGGCCGAGGCAATAAGTGACCTGATCAAATCAGTCACAATGGTTAATCCGCAGGTTGAGATCCTGGGCATTGGTATCGGAGCACCAAACGGAAATTATTACAGCGGCACCATTGAGTATGCCCCTAACCTGTCGTTTAAGGGTGTTGTGCATCTTGTTGATCTTCTGAAAGAAGCAGTTTCCTGAATATCAGCATATTGCCCTTACCAATGATGCCAACGCCGCAGCTCTGGGAGAGATGATCTACGGTGGTGCAAAGGAGATGAAGAACTTCGTCATGTACACCCTTGGTACGGGAGTAGGCAGCGGACTGGTGGTGAACGGTGACCTTGTATATGGCCATGACGGGTTTGCAGGTGAGTGCGGTCATACTACCCTGATACCCGACGGACGTGTATGCGGATGCGGCGGACTTGGACATCTTGAGGCATACTGCTCAGCCCCGGGCATGAAACGCACTGCCTTTGAGCTGATGGTGAAATATAATGCGACTGACAGCCTCCTTGCCGGCAAATCCTTTATTGATCTTGAATCAAAAGATATCTATGATGCTGCCGTAAAAGGAGATAAACTGGCACTTGAAGTCTTTGAGATCACAGGCAAATATCTTGGCCAGGGCCTTGCTGATACGGTGCATCACCTCAGTCCTGAAGCCATCTTCCTTTTCGGAGGCCCGACAGCAGCCGGTGAATACATCTTCAAGCCTGCAAGGGAAAGCATGGAGACCCACCTGCTGCCGATCTTCAAGAACAAGGTTAAGATCCTTCCTTCACAACTCAAGGCAGGTGACGCCCCTATTGTCGGCGCCAGTGCTCTTGTGTGGAAGGAACTGTGATAAAAGTACTCCCCGCCATACGGGATAAACTTAAAGAGACGCGCATACCGCGAGACCATAAGGAGCTGAGAGATTTTCTCGATGCAAGGGTTGAATTGTATAACAGACCTGAATTTATCGGGTCTGACCCTGTTAGTATTCCGCACCGTTTTTCTGAAAAGGAAGATATTGAGATATCAGGTTTTCTCGCGGCTACAATAGCATGGGGTAACCGTGTCTCAATCCTGAAGAGCGCAGACCGCATGATGAGCATCATGGGGAATTCCCCGTATGATTTTATCCTTAATCACACTGATGAATGACCTGAGGGGAATTGAAGGTGCCATACACAGGACCTTTAATGCTGAGGATTTTATCTACTTCATTGAGGCATTGAAATATCTTTATGTGGAACACGGCGGGATGGAAGGAATCTTCACCCGTTACCAGACAGATTCTTCCCTTCAGCTGGCTATTCATGAGTTCAGGGAACTGTTCTTCAGGTTGCCTCACAACCGCAGAACGGCGAAGCATATCTCTGATCCTTTTAAAGGGTCAGCGGCAAAAAAAATCAATATGTTCCTGAGGTGGATGGTAAGGAACGACGGCAGGGGCGTCGACTTCGGCCTGTGGAAATCGATTCCTCCTTCAGTGCTGTCATGCCCCCTCGATGTACATTCCGGCAATGTGGCCAGAAAGCTCGGACTGCTTACACGGAGACAGAATGATTCGAAAGCACTTGCAGAACTGGACGGTCGCCTGCGTGAAATGGATAGAGAGGATCCTGTCAAATATGACTTTGCCCTGTTCGGCTTAGGCGCTTTTGAAGGTTTCAAATAACGGAACCTTCTTCTTTTAACAGAATAGACCATGGCTGATCAAACCAACCCATACGAAACAAAAACCATAGCGGAGGTATTATCTGAATTAAAAGTACAGGTTGAAACAGGTCTTTCTGATGAAGAAGTAAAACAACGGCAAACCACTTATGGTCTTAATGAAGTTAAGGAGAAAAAGCAGTTACTGGTTCTTTTATTTCTGAAACACTTTTGGGGACTTACAGCCATTATGCTGGAGCTTACAATTGTAATATCATTTTTACTTCATAAGTATGTGGATGTTTATTTAATTGGAGGGTTGATGTTGTTCAATGCCATTATAGGCTTTGTACAGGAAAGTAAAGCAGCAAAAACAGTGCAGGCTTTGAAACAAAGTTTGCAGGTGCTTGTACGTGTCTTACGAAACTCTAAATGGCAGCAGGTAAGCGGAGACCAATTGGTTCCCGGTGATATTATTCGTATCAGGACTGGCGATTTCATTACAGCTGATGCCAAAATAATAGATGGAGTTGCAGGTGCAGATCAATCTGCCCTTACCGGGGAGTCTATGCTCATCAGTAAAAAAGAAGGTGATATGTTATTCTCCGGATCTGTAATTAAAAATGGTGAATGCAATGCGGTGGTAACATCAACAGGCGTTAATACTTTTTTTGGTAAGACAATCCAGTTGGTTCAAATGGCAAAACCACGCCTCCACATGGAAGAAGTTGTAGCCAATGTAGTGAAGATATTATTTTCAATTGTGCTGGTATTTGTTGGTATCACTATTGCAGTTTCTTTATTGAGGGGTGAAACTTTTTTATCCATGCTTCCTTTAGTGCTCATTTTATTGGTAACGGCTGTTCCTGTGGCTATGCCTGCCATGTTTACGGTAAGTATGGCAAAAGGTTCACAGCAGTTAGCTGCCAAAGGAATCCTGGTGAGTCGTTTAAGCGCTACTGAAGATGCAGCAACACTCACTACCCTGTGCATTGACAAAACAGGAACCATTACACAAAACAGATTATCCATACAGGATATTGAAGCTGCTGAGAATTTTACCACTGACGATATTTTACGATATGGTGTACTGGCTTCTGTAGTCGCTAATAACGATCCGATTGATATGGCCTTTCTGCAAAGGACGACAGATAATAAAACAGATATTTCAGGTTACCGGCAAATTTCCTTCACTCCTTTTTCAGCTGCTTCAAAAGAACTGAGGCGATAGTCGAAAAAGATAGCAAACAGTTTAAAGTAATGAAGGGTGCTTATAATACTATTAAAGGTTTATGCAACCTTCAAAAATCAAACCTTGATATAACGGTTGATGCCTGGGCAGCAAAAGGATTCAAAACAATGGCAGTTGCTATTCAGAAAGATAATGTGATGACACTGGCAGGCATTGTGGCACTGGTTGACCCTCCATTACCTGATTCTGCAAAAATGATTACAGAAATAAAGGAATTGGGAGTAACAGTAAAAATGCTTACAGGCGATGCGTTGCCGATTGCTAAGGAGATAGCTGCACAGGTAGGTGTGGGAGATGATATTGTAACTGCCGGTTCATTACGTGAACATGCAGCGGTCAACGACAGCTATTCCATCATTATTGCCCACGATGGATTTGCAGAAGTGTTGCCGGAAGATAAATTTATCATCGTAAAAACTTTACAGCAACATCAGGAGATTACCGGCATGACAGGAGACGGTGTTAACGATGCTCCGGCTTTAAAACAGGCCGAGGTGGGTATTGCCGTTAAATCATCTACTGATGCAGCCAAACAAGCTGCCAGTGTAATTTTACTTCACGAAGGATTGGAAAGCATTATTAACCTGATAACTGTTGGTCGCACAATACATCATCGAATTACCAATTGGGTAGTCAGTAAAATTTCAAAAACATTATTTACAGTGGTGTTTGTATGTGTCGCTTATCTTTTAACCGGGAAGTTTGTTGTAAGTGCTTTTGATATGGTGCTGCTTTTATTTATTATTGATTTCGTAACATTGACATTATCTACCGACATTGTAGGCTGGTCAAAAAAACCAGAAAGCTGGAAAATAAAACCACTGGTAAAACGGGGTTTCTTTTTGGGTTTGTTTCTGACCGCAGAGGCTCTGGTATGGTTAATTCTTGGCAAGAAATATTTTCATCTTACAGACATTAATCAGTTGCATTCATTTGGATTCGCTATCCTGTTTTTTGCAAGTATTTTCAATATATTTGTTGTACGCACTCCTGCCAGATTTTACAGTCAGGCAATAGGTAAAAATTTACTATGGGTAATAATAGGTGATGTAGTCCTGACCTGCATTATTTTATCGGTTGGGTTGCCAGGATTTACCGCTTTGCCAATCATTGTAACTGGTAGTAGTTTATTGTATTTTGCCTTCTGCAGTTTAATTATTAACGACTGGGTAAAATTAAAAGTGAAGTATTGACATATTCCTCGGACCATGTAAGATTAAAGTATACAAAATAATTTTAACGGCTGTCGGAAAAACGATGAAACACTTTAGTAAATTTTCAGGATTGCTGATCCTGGCAGCAGTACCGGCAATCATATTTCTTTCGGGGAGAAAAGAAATCAATCGTGATGCTATAACCACTCCGGAAAGAAGCGGTACGGCAATTCTGATAACAGGCGCAGCAGCCCGTATCCCGCAGGAAGCGGCTTTGCTTGAAGAACTTTACAACCGTGGTCTTCTTAATGATGTGGTTTTTATTTCAGGAGTAAGTTCCGGCGCTCTGAATTCTGTTATGCTTAATGGCATCCTCAGTGGAAAAATGACATGGGCAGAATATAAGTCTGTTTTATTCGGCATTGAAAACAGCGATATATTTATTCAGGAAGGAAAGAAACTGCCTGTTAACACTGAACCTGAAAGAAGATTTATTACAGACATAGTTGAAAACAAGCTGGGTTATCATCAAATTGGCGACCTGCCATTTATGACAGGTATCTCCATCACGCATCTGAGTGATCTTAATCTTAAAAAGACCTGTGTACAGAATGTGCAGCAGAAAGATTAATAATGAAACAGATACAGCATTAAACCTTGTGGATATATTAATGGCTTCCACGTCATTTCCCGTCGCTTTTCCTCCGGTCAGAATAAAAAATGTAAAAACTATCCCGGATGTGGAGTATATCGACGGGGGTGTGGGGGATGATCATGTCCCTTACAAAGTCCTTCTCGATTTTGAAAAATTCAGGGGAGCAGGTGTTGATAGAGTCTATATAATAAGCAGGAAAAGTGACAGCATTCCTGAGGTAAGTGAAGAGTTGAGGATTTTGGGAATAAATGACAGGGGTGTATTCGATAAACTTGGCATATCACTTGACAACATACTTAAAAAAGGTATTTTAAAAAGACTTGAAGCTCTTACAATTGAAGCACCCGAACTGGCGCTGCGCACATATGTATGGATCCCTGACTTTAAGGCTGACTTCCTTATGTTTAGCTTCAGTAACATGAAGGAACAGTTTGATATGACCACCCGGTGGGCCCAAACACATGATCCTGTGCCGGTTTCAGATTACCTTCTGAATAATTCTTTATCCAAGTAATAATCCTTATCCGGAAGCAGTGTCATTCTCCAGATGCATCTTATGCATTAAACGGTGCACTATCGGAGCAAATACTACAGCAACGGTGCGGAGAAATGCTAAACCGCTGAATAAGGCATAGATTGATGTAAAAGATGTCCAACAGTTACTTTAAATTCAAGCAGTTTACCGTTCACCAGGAGCATGCTCCGTTTAAAATCACGACTGACAGCGTTTTGCTGGGCGCCTGGGCTCAGTTTACAGGTGCAAGGAATATACTTGATATCGGTACCGGCACCGGGATACTCGCTCTGATGGCTGCACAGCGTTCTGAGGCACAGATTGTTGCGATTGAACCTGACCCGGGTGCCTTTATGCAGGCCGGTCTGAACATAAGCGACAGCCCGTGGCATGAAAGAATAACTCTGATAAATACCAGGGTGCAGGACTACTTTCCGGAGGCAGGCCTTCTTTTTGACGCTGTCATAACCAATCCGCCGTTTTTTGTCGACTCCCTCCCGAATCCTGACCCGGGTAAGGCTATGGCAAGACATTCGCTCACCCTGAGCTTCCGGGAACTTCTTGAGGCAGCAATACGTCTTATGGTACCGTCAGGTACACTGCATCTGGTTCTTCCTGTAAATGAAGCAGGTCAGGTTATTGAGATGGCCGGCTCACTGGGATTATACTGTCAGAGGAAACTCAATGTCCGGCCTGCACCGGAAACCCCTCCGTCAAGGGTGTTGATGACTTCTGGGCTACAGCCAGGGTAATGTTGAAGAATCAACAATTGTGATAGAAAAAGGAGGGAGACATAACTACTCTGACGAGTATGTCTCCCTCACAAAAGATTTTTATTTGAAATTCTGAATATTACCTGATCATCTTGTCAATTGTCTGGCCGTACTCTTCTTCCATCTTTATTCCATTCAGCGCCAGCTCATCCAGTATAGGATTATATAGTTCCGGAAGAACGGGCCGGTAAACCCCGGTCAGCTTTATCCTGCCTGTCAGTATCATCTTAACAGCCATGGCTGCAGGCAGGGCTACTGTCCGGGCGATGGACGTATCTGTTGCCGGGCTTCCGAAATCGAGCATCCGTGAACTGATGACTTCGCGGTGACCGTCAGGATAAGAGGCAAGGAAAAGATGCTGCATTATCACCATATCACGCTCAGTATCACCGAGCCACATCATCTTAATCATAAGGTCAGAGGTGATCTCATACGGGGAGGTCACACCGTATCCCATCACTTTGTCGCTGAACAGTCCCAGCCATTCAAGAGAATCAAGCGCTGTCTCTGTCGGGTTAAGGCCTGGTTTATTTTTCAGCTCGCTGCGGAGATCTTTTCCTGGTAAACCTGCCCTCTCTGCAACGAATTGTTTATAGGTTTTACCGGTATAATCATGGTCGCCATCGTCAATCAGGCCGATTGCCTTTATCAGGTCAAGTGTCTCACACCATCCTTTGAATCTGTATGTGCCACGATACATCGTACTGATGCCCTTAAGTCCGTAAACGTCGACGTAACTGACTGAATCACGGTTAGGGTAAACCTCCATATCGCCCACGCCGGGGAAATAATTTGTGAACCTGTCTTTGAACAGGTCGATGGGCGCAATGGTCACTATTTTATCATGCTTAAGGTAGGTGGCGCCGTTACGACTGGCAAGGACAACGCCCTTGGGGCTCCATGAGAATTTGTATCCCATCGGGTTGTTAATAGCTTCCGGGGCGGGAAGGGCTCCGCAGAGGGAATAGAATTCCTCAATCCTGCCGCCGTTTTTGTGGACGTTATCAATTATCCTCATGGCCGACATGTGGTCAATACCCGGATCAAGACCTGCCTCGTTAAGGAATATAACACCTGCCTTGACGGCTTCGTCATGTAAAGCCTGCATTGCCGGTGATACATATGATGTTGTCACCAGAGGCTTCCTGTGCTGCAGGCAGAGTTTTGCCACATCAACATGATACCTGTAGGGCAGCAGGCTGACAGTGAGATCAGCATCCTTTATCATGGCTGACAGTGATTCCATATCCTCGGTCATCCAGGCAACAGACCTGCCGTTCGGATGATTTTTTATCAGCTTGTCTGCCTTGTCTTTGGTGCGGGTGGCAATGATTACTTCAAAACCTTCTTCAAAAAGATAATCAACCATTGGCTTTGAGACCAGGCCGGCACCGAGAATAAGTACTTTTTTCATGTTTTATATTTTTACTTTAACTGTCTGTTGGGTTTTCGCAGGCGCTTTGTATTGAGTGACTGCCTCACAAAAGTAAATAAACTCTTCCGGAGTATTTATGATAAAAGTTATACTTAAGTAGAAGGAGATTCTTAATTTTGTTTTGCATAAAGTGGATAATATCCCGCACTGCTGATGTCTCAGATACCGAAATATGCAGAAACCCCGCTGATGAAGCAGTATATGGCTGTCAAGGCGAAGCATCCTGATGCTATACTGCTCTTCAGGGTTGGTGATTTCTATGAGACTTTCGGTGAAGATGCCATACGCGCTTCGGAGATCCTTGGTATCGTTCTCACACGCCGGGCTAACGGATCGGCGAGATTTGTGGAGCTGGCCGGATTTCCTTTCCATGCCCTTGATACCTATCTTCCCAAACTTGTCAGGGCAGGGCAGAGGGTGGCTATCTGCGAGCAGCTCGAAGACCCCAAACTGGCAAAGAAGATTGTCAAAAGGGGGATAACGGAGCTGATCACTCCCGGTGTATCGTTCACCGACAATGTGCTGAATAATAAGGAGAACAACTTCCTTGCTGCAGTGCATATTGATAAACAGGCTGTCGGGCTGGCATTGCTCGATGTCTCTACCGGTGAGTTCTACATAGCGGAAGGCGATACCGCTCATGTAGAGCAGATAATGAACAATTTTCAGCCGAGGGAAGTCCTCTTTGAAAAACGCAAGTCAGACCTGTTCCGTGAAAGGTTTGGCAGCAGGTTTTATACATATAAGCTTGACGACTGGATTTTCTCTGCCGAGGCGGCAAATGACAGGCTCCTGAAACAGTTCGGCACCAGTTCCCTGAAGGGTTTTGGCGTGCAGGGCATCCCCAACGGAATAGTGGCTGCAGGTGCCATCCTTTACTATCTCGACATGACGCATCATGAGAATCTTGGCCACATCAACCATATCGCCCGTATCGAGGAGGAGAAGTATGTGTGGCTTGACAGGTTCACCGTTCGTAACCTTGAGCTGTTTCATTCACCTTACGAGGGAGCCAAAACTCTCATTGATATCGTTGACCGCACTCTTTCGCCAATGGGCGGTCGTATGATGAAGAGGTGGATATCATTGCCCCTGAAGGATATTGAGGTGCTGAACGCCAGGCTTGACATCGTCGATTTTCTCATGACAAACAGTGGCATCACCGAAGAGATGGAGGGGCTTATCAGGGAGGTGGGCGACCTTGAACGGCTGCTCAGCAAGGCTGCGGTAGGAAGGGTGACACCGCGCGAGGTGGCACAGGTGCGCAGGGCTCTTACCGCCATCGGAGAATTGAAAAGACTATGTTCAGGAACCGGGTGTCAGCCTCTTGTGTCTATCGCCTCAGGATTTGATCCATGTCCGGAACTGGTGGAGAAAATAGGCCGCACTCTGATGCCTGACCCTCCGGCAGCAGTCAATAAGGGGCATGTCATAGCCGAAGGTATATCACAGGAGCTTGATGAGCTCAGAAATATATTTTACGGCGGAAAAGATTACCTGAATGACCTGCAGCAGAGAGAGAGCGTCAGGACAGGCATAAGCTCCCTCAAGATAAGCTACAACAACGTATTCGGGTATTATATCGAAGTCCGGAACACCCATAAGGATAAGGTCCCCGCTGACTGGATACGCAAGCAGACGCTTGTCAGCGCAGAGAGGTATATCACTGAAGAGCTGAAGGAGTATGAGAGCAAGATACTCGGTGCCGGTGAAAAGATACTCTCGCTTGAGACGGCGCTCTTCAATGAGCTCGTCACTTCGTTGACCCCGTATATCGCACTTATTCAGGCTGATGCTGCAGCTGTGGGCAGGCTCGACTGCCTGCGCTCATTTGCTGCCATCTCTGAAGAGAACGGCTACAGGAGACCGGTACTGGACGACAGTCATGTGCTGGATATAAAGGATGGCCGTCATCCTGTGATCGAGAGGCAGCTTCCCCCGGATGAACCGTATGTGCCCAATGACGTATGGCTGGACAATGACGACCAGCAGGTTATAATTCTGACCGGGCCTAACATGTCAGGCAAGTCAGCATTGCTGAGACAGACGGCCTTGATTGTGATAATGGCACAGTCCGGCTGTTTTGTACCGGCAAGGGAAGCCCGTATCGGCATCATTGACAAGATCTTTACCAGGGTTGGAGCATCGGATAACCTTTCCCTGGGCGAATCGACCTTCATGGTTGAGATGAATGAGGCTGCCAGCATACTTAATAACCTCTCAGACCGCAGCCTGGTACTGCTCGATGAGATAGGCAGGGGCACAAGCACCTATGACGGCATCTCCATTGCCTGGGCGATGGTTGAGTATCTCCATGAGAACCGTCACCGGGCAAAGACGCTCTTTGCCACCCATTATCATGAGCTGAATGAGATGGAGAACACCTTTGCGAGGGTAAAGAACTACAATGTCTCAATCAGGGAGCTTGACAACAGGGTCATATTCCTGCGGAAGCTGAAAAGGGGTGGGAGTGAGCACAGCTTTGGCATTCATGTGGCCCGCATGGCGGGTATGCCGAAGAGTGTCGTCGGCAGGGCTGACGAGATACTGAAGATGCTGGAGGTCGGTCGCGGCGGACATACACTGGGCAAGCCGGTAGAGGAGATTGCTGTCAACCGGGAAGGATATCAGCTGAGCATCTATCAGCTTGACGACCCTGTGCTGAAGCAGATACGTGATGAGCTGCTTGGCCTTGACCTTGACAATCTCACGCCCATGGAGGCGTTGAATAAACTGTACAATATCCGGAAATTATTAAAATAGATTATTCGTAGGTCAATTTGCATATTATTGTAAAAAAAAGTATTATTTTTGCACTCACAATTGCGGGAATAGCTCAGTTGGTAGAGCACGACCTTGCCAAGGTCGGGGTCGCGAGTTCGAGTCTCGTTTCCCGCTCAGAAAATAAGAAACGCCCATCACGGGCGTTTCTTATTTTATATATTCCCGCCTGCAACGGGCGTTTCTTATTTTACTTTACCCGGGCTCAGTCAATTATTGTTTAACTGCTCCCCATTCGATGAGGATACCGTCCCTGAAATAGAGATATTTCTTTGAATAGATCCACTCCTCGTCGACACTCTGGTCGACATACATGCGGTTTATCTGTTTGGGTCTGCCCCAGCTGTCAACAGCCATTTCAGAAGTGACACCCTTCCATACCTTATTCTGATACAGGCGTTTTCCTATGTCATTACCGTATTTTGCCACCAGGGCTGCATACCTCTCTTCCGGCTGTACTTCATTCTGTTGCTGTTCAGCGACTTGCGGCTGAGCAACCGGGGCAACGGCAACGACAGGCTGATTTGGGCCGAGACCGTCTGACTTGACATAACCTGTAACCTCCCCGAAACGCACCTGGCTGTAGAGTGAATCTGTCTTTATAACCTCAACCGTGCTGCCTTCGGGGATAAGCTGAATCACCGTAGTGAGGTCATCCTTGTCGCCAAAAAGCCTGACTGATCTTGTGGTTGTGGCCTTCTGCAGATCCTGCGCAGACACAATAATGCCCATAAACAATACGAGCACGGAACCTATTACTTTCTTCATGATTTAATTATTTCTACCATGTAAATACTCAAAAATCGTACCACCATTACTTCTTACGGATTATCATCAGTCCGTCTCTCAGCGGGAGCACTATCTTTTCAACGCGAGGGTCTGAACGGACCATCTCGTTAAACATCACCACGCCTTTTGTCTGAGGGTCTTTCAGGGCTTCCCCGCCTTCAACCTTACCACCCCAGAGTACGTTATCGGCAATGATAAATCCTCCCTTGCGTACTTTTTCAAAGACAAGGTCATAATATTCACAGTACTCGCGTTTGTCACCGTCTATAAATACAAGATCAAATATATATTTCATCTCTGGTATGACATCCTGGGCCCTGCCTGTATGCAGCGTCACCCTGTCAGCCAGGCCGGCAAGGGCAAAATAGTGGGTGCTCATCTCATTGAGTTCATCATTGATCTCTATTGTATGAAGCTGTCCCCCGCTCTTCAGTCCCCGGGCCAGGCATATTGCCGAGTAACCGGTGTATGTTCCGATCTCAAGGATCCGTGACGGATGAATCATATATGACAGCATCTCAAGGAACTTGCCCTGAATATGACCTGAGGCCATATTCGGGTTAACGACATAAAGGTGAGTCTGACGATAGAGTTCCTCAAGCACCTTATCCTCAGGTGTACTGTGCTCCCTGATGTATTTGTCAAGTTCTTTCTCCATTCTGTCTGTATATTAATGTTGAGAGTGATTTACGGTCAAAGACAATGTTCGCGATGTCAGCCAGTTCAGTGGTTGTGACAGCGTCAATCTTCCGGAAGGTCTCATTCATCGTGTCGATGCGGTCAAAAATCTGCAGGCTCTTTCCCAGGCTCAGCATGAGGCTCTCGTGATTCTCGTAGGCTCTGGCAAGATAACCCTTGATCTGGTTTTTTGCCCTTGACAGCTGCAGGATACCGAGGGGCTGATGCTTCAGCCTGTCCAGCTCATTGTACGTGAGTGCTATACTCTTCTCAAGATTTCGCTTGTCAGTACCGAAATATATGGTTATAAGTCCTGTATCTGTATAAGGGTTATACATTGACTCGACATTATATGCATAACCTCTTTTTTCACGAAGCGAAAGGTTCAGTCGTGAATTAAGACCCTGTCCGCCCAGGATATTATTCAGTATGAAAAGCCCCATTCGCTTGTCATTGTGAAGGTCATAGGCGATGTTACCTATGATGCAGTGGTTCTGGTAGGTGTCCATCTGCCGTTCTGTCGTAACAGGGGCGTACAGGTAATCGGTTTTAATTCTGTGCACACCGTTATTCGCTTCAACGCTTCCAAAGTGCTTTTCAAAAAGGTGGATTATATTTTTTGGGCTGATAGCCCCGACGGAGCAGAAAACCATCTGTCCCGTCGAATAGTTGCGCTTGATGAATTTACGGATGGTATTACCCGTTATTGACCTGATAGTCGCGGGTTTGCCAAGAATGTTCCGGCCAATGGGCTGGCCGGGAAATACCAGCTCCTCGAATTCGTCGAAGATGTATTCAGCAGGGTTGTCGAGATATGAGTTTATCTCCTCCATGACTACTTCTTTCTCTTTTTCCAATTCGGAAGGAGGGAAGGTGGATGAGAAAAGAAGGTCGGCAATCAGTTCAACAGTCCGCGGGTAATGTTCCTTCAGGAAGGAAGCATGTATGGCTGTTTCCTCTTTTGTCGTGTAAGCATTAAGCTCGCCGCCGACGTCCTCCAGGCGGCTGAGTATATGGTAAGCTTTGCGGTGTGTGGTGCCCTTAAAGAGCATATGTTCAATAAGATGAGCTATGCCGTGCTCATCAGGCAGCTCGTCACGTGAGCCCGTGTTAATAATTATGCCGCAGTGTGCAACCTCGCTTGATGTCTGGCTGTGTACCAGCCGGATCCCGTTGGGAAGGGTGTGAAAAGTTAGTTCCATGCCTGATTGAAGATATGACAAAGATAATATCTTAAGCAGCTAAATGGTCTCTTTAAAAAAGTGAAAGAGCCCTCTTGCACACGAAAGAAAAAGGCAATATATTTGCAAACCGATTTGGTACCATAGCTCAGTTGGTAGAGCAACGGACTGAAAATCCGTGTGTCCCCGGTTCGATTCCTGGTGGTACCACATTTTAAAACCGCAAATCCCGCATGATCAATGATCTGCGGGATTTTGTGTTTTAAGGGATGACGCAACGAGCCACACGCAGCGTGGGGAGTTAAGTGTATATCCCGACCCGTTAGGTGGCGTTATTTCAATTCAGCAACTTAGAAAGTTGCTTATCAAGTGAGTCTTTGTTTTCTTCGGATGCACCTATCCATATTGCTGCAATAGTGCCTTTCTTATCGATCAAAATTGTCTGTGGGATAGTATTATAATTATAATTTGAATAAATATCATTTTCTGTTATTTGAGTTGGCCCACCGGAAAAATTCTGAGCTACCCAGATATTGAACAAGGTTCCAATCTGTTCCTCTGCAACTGCTTTTTCCCATGAATTCTTGTCATAATCTATCGATACACAAATAATCTCCAGTCCCTCTGAATTGAACTTATCATACAATAATTTCAAATCCGGCAAACTCTCGCGGCAGGGGATACACCAACTTGCCCAAAACTCTAAAAGTATAACCTTTTGTCCTTTAAATTGGCTAAGGGTTATGGTTCTGTCCATGAGATCAATTGCTTTAAAATCCGGAGCTACCACTCCGACTTGGGTATTACCCATTTTCCTTAAATCCTCTCTGATCATTTTCCCGTATTTGCTGTTTTGAATAGAAGGATCAAGTTTTTCAAATACCGATTTCGATAAATCATAGGGACATGATTCATCACCAGATAAATAAAACAAATAATAAGGAGACACATACGATTTTGGATGTTTCAGAATATAGTCCAGGCTGATAGAATTCTATGAGTACTTTAATACTATCCATTAAATATGTTAAACTGTCATAATCTTTGTTCCATTGGCTTACATGTTTCTCATTCCTTGAGTTTTGTATGCTGTCAAATACTTTGCGTCTTTCTAGATTAAGTATTGATCTGGATTCTTCAAATGGCAATGTCAGTTTTTTAAATTGGGATGCTTCCTTTTGCGTTTTTGAGCCAACCATCTGGAATACTTTTAAATCATTCTTTTGAAGTGTTATCTTCATGATGCCGGGTTCAAGAAATAATTCAATTTGGTTCAATTTATCTCCTGTATTCAAACTGGCTATCATGGGTTCAGATATTGTGCCTTCAAATATGAATTCTCCTTTATTGAGCTCAGTGGTGTCATAGACAGCGGTTTGGTTATGGACTGTCCTTAAGATGAATGTTCCTGTATCCTGACCAATAATTTCTCCCTTCAGAACAAATCTATGTTTGCTTGGATTGTTACAACCTGAATTTAGCAAATAAGTTATGATTATAAGAAGGATATGAACTGACTTCATTACTATTAATGTTTATGTTTTATTACTGGAAATTAAACTTGCCCATAAATTGGCGGCAAGAATATCCCTGGGTCCTTTTTAGGAATAGAAGAACTCTCTTTATTGGTTTTTAGATTTTCGTTACAGAGGAGGCAGCAAAGCAAGAATAGGACTTTTCATAACGGTTTCATTATATAGTCCTCAGCAATAATGGTCCTCAAAGGATCGATGGCAGCTTATACATCAGTTTACTTATTTGTTGTTATGATTTATTTTTTTGGCTCCTGGGTAGCAAGTTTAAAAGTAACAGGTAAGCTGTACCAGACATTGACAGCCTTGCCACCTTGCATTCCGGGTTTGAAAGGAGGCAACAATTCTAACACTCTTACTGCTTCATTATCAAGAAGCGGGTGAACACCTCTGACAATTGATATCCCTTCAACATTGCCTTCAGGATTAATAATAAACCTTAAAATAACTCTTCCTTCAATCTTTTCTGCTTTGGCCGCTTCAGGATATACAATATGGTTATTAATAAACTTAAACAACTCTGCATCACCTCCGGGATAGACAGGCATCTGTTCCACTGCAACGAAAGGGGCCTCTCCAATGATTTGGTCAGGCAATTTAAATTTTAAAGTGATCATAGATGAAAAGGGTTCATCCACTGCAGGATTCCTGGGTGCATCCCATTTTGGTGAAGATTGCATAACCCTGATAATCTCATTACTCAGGATTGGATCAACTAAACCGGAGGATACAACATTACTTAAAGAACCATCCAATTCAACAGTAAAATTTACTGACACCCATCCTTCAATGTTTTTTGCCCTGGCCTCAGCAGGATATTTAGCCTGGCTGGCAACCCACTCAACGAAACTTGAAAATTGCAGGTTCTGAAATGTAGGGTAATCTTCAGGTGCCAACCGGGGGAAAGGAGGTTTTAATCCCATCTCGAGTGCTTTTTTTCTGGTGATTATTTCGAAAACGCCATTGGCTCCCTTTTCTCCGTATTTGTCTGTTGCTTCTTTGCCCATTATCGATTTAGAAATGCCCATATCATAACCAAGCTCTTTTCTTGTATCATTGAAGTTTTTGGCAGAAATCACTCCATCCACTACAACAAGTGGCTCTTGTCTTTGTGCTTTGCGGAACATCAGATCCGGATTTGGATACAGGGGCTTTATATTCCGGATCCCTCTCCATTCTTACAGTCATTTCAGAGGTAAAATCAGGCTTCATCGTAAGTGTCTTATAGCCTGGAACACATGAATATCAGGGACGCATCTTCCTTGATCTTGCTCAATACAAATCGTCCGTCAGAACCTGTTTGGTCTCCGAATACCTCACCAAGAATTCCTGTGTTGGTAACAATTACTCCCTCTATGGGTTTCCCATCCTCATTTAACACAATTCCTTTAACTTCTTTCTGAATAATTGGAGATGCCTGAAGAACATTTAAAATATTATCAGTCATCGGAGCAATTGGCTGTGAATTTAAAGGGATACAGCCAAAGATTAAGAAGAAGACTACTGCCAGGCTTATTGTTGTGAAGATTCTTGTACCCTGGTTCATTTTTTTGGATTCGGATTTTGTTAACATAATCAATCGCTTTTTTGTTAATGATGGAATAAAACCGCTTGCAAGTGGTATGTTGCTTTTGCGGCTCACAAAATTTAGAAGCTTATCTACATAACTTTTAAGATCTGAAGTATCTCTGATTACATTGTTATCAGCAAGAAATTCATGGTTGATTCTTATTGCCCTGTTATACAAAATGAGAACAGGGTTAAACCAGTAAATAATCTGGACAATTTCAATGAATATTACATCAATTGAATGTGATTGTTTTATGTGTTTAAGCTCATGCGCCAGTAATTCTTTTGAAATTATATTATTCAGATAGTCTTGCTTGTTGACGAAAATAGTATTGAAAAAACAATAAGGATTAATGGGTTGATCAATCAGGGCTAATCTGTGTCCGGCATAATTGTTCAGTTCAGACAACCTTGTCAGCCGGGAGATGAATAAGATATTCCTAATAAATCGAAACAGTAACAGTACTACACCTGATGCATAAAGGATTAGCAAAATTTGAATGATGTTAAAACCGGATGAAATTCCTTCTTTTACAGGTACAGCCTTTGGATATAACTGATATTCAACGGTAGAGGTATTAACTTGTTTTTGATCAAGAGAAGGTACGCTACTATTCAGGGCAGCCACAATTTTTCCCCGGACTCCGTCATTACGGATGTTTATCGGGATTGAAATTAATGGATTGACCAGTGATATAATGATGGAGAAAATGAGAAAATACCTGTTGAAAATGAATGTTTTCTCTTTTCTGAGAAGCAACCAGTAAAGCCCGAACATTATAAGCAGGCTTAAACTTGATTTAATAACATAAGCTATCATTTCCTGGAATTTTTAGATGCAATTTTCTTATCAACAAGTTCTCTTAATTCTTTTAATTCCTCCTTGCTCATTTCTGTCTCGGTTGCAAAAAAGGATGCGAACTGAGCAGTTGAATTATTAAAGAAGTCCTTTATTAATCCGTTAATATGATCTGAAAAATATTCTCCTTTTTTAATTAATGGGTAGTATTCTCTCGAATTTCCGTATTGTTTATAACTGACAAATCCTTTGTCAATCATTCGTTTTAATAATGTGATAACTGTTGTTGGTGCAGGTCTGGGATCAGGAAATTCTTTGAGAAGATCACGGATAAATGCTTTGTCAAGCTTCCAAAGTAGTTTCATGATCTGTTCTTCAGCGGTTGTTAAATGCATATTGCTCTACGATTAGTTACGATGCTCTACAAAAGTAGACATTGTGTTTTGAATAAACAAATTTATTTTTGAGATATTTTATTACTGGTGGTACCACATCAAAAGAGTGAGAGTGAAAGCGACAGCAGCCACCTCGCTCTTTTTCTATTCATGCAATATCACAGTGACTTTGTTCTTATTAATGACAATTACTTCTTATCAGAGCGGTTTCTTCCAGTCTTTGCGTTCAAGCCAGTTGATAAAAAAGAAGTTTACTGCGCCGATAATTACCATCATCGCCTGCAAAAATCAGGAAAGAGCGCCTCATATTTTCCTCGCCACCGGTCATTACCGTCCACTCGCTCATTCCGAATATGCCTGCCACAAGTGTAAGCGGCATGAAGATGGTAGTAATCAGGGTCAGCCGCCGGACAGTTGAGTTGGTCTGGTTCGAATCACGTGCCATCTGGTTGTTGAGCATGGAGGCATAAAGCTCCATGAGGCTGGTCACATTATCGCGGTTGCTCTCAGTCATCTCGAGGAAGTTTGAAAGATGGTCAAAGATATCACGGTAATGTACTGTGGCTTTTTCAGGCACCCATTCACAGTCGTTCCGGCTTATCTTGGTCAGTATCTCACGCTCATGGAACAGAATCTTGCGGAGGGCAAGGAGGTTACGGCGCAGGTAAATAAGCCTGGAGGGATCGAAAACGGCAGGTGAAGCCAGTATCTCCTCCTCGGCCTGGTCCAGGTCTGCTTCGGCCTTTTCAACTACGTCCGCCATCTGGTCGACGATGTAATCAAGGATGATATGCATCAGCCATGCCGGCCCGCGTTTGACGGCTGAGATATTTCTTCCGATGGCTGAGTGAATGTCCTTAAGGGGAAACTGTGTAGCCTCTGAATAACCACTTACGGTAACTACGAAATTTTCGCCGATAAAGAGGTCAACCTCATCAGACAAAAGTTCCTCACGGTCATAGTGAAGAGCGTTAAATACTATGAAAGTGTATCCGGGGAATTCATCCATCTTGGGTACCTGGTTCTCGTCGGTGCAATCCTCCAGGGAAAGAGGATGGATCTTCAGAGGTTCGACGAGCTCCGCAAGATCATCACGCGATGCTTTACCGTAGTTGAACCATACGTAACCGCTGTCTCTGAGAGCTTTCACGGCTTCGCCTGAAGGAATCGAGCTTCTCAAGTTCGCCGGATGGATGATATCCTGTAAAATTCGGAGGTGCTCATGATTGATATGTTATTCTAAATGACGTGTCAAATGATATGTGAAATTATCAAATTCAAAAATACTGAATAATATTAATGATGGCCGGAGACCATCGATTATTGTAGAAAATTATGCCAAAATGATATCATTGACGGTCGTAGGCCGTCGAATAATTGTTCAGAGGAACAATAAATGCCTTATATGAATTTATTTTTGTCTCAATATCCTTAAAATCAATATTATAACCTTCATTTCTTAGCGACGTTACAAATTCACCGTGCCTTCGGTTCAGTCTGTAATCAGGCTCCCGGCCCGGATGTTTCAGGTACCTTTCAAAAATACCCGGATCTTCACTTATATTCATGACCCCGTGGTATACAAACCTGTTCTCCTTCCGGTGCATGGATGAACCGAGAATTTTCCTGTCGCCGATGGTGATATCAGATATTCCCTTCATACCGTAGTTTTTCACACCGAGGTCAGACAGCACATCAAGCATCATCCCGTTGATCACTTTAAAAAAATCCTTAGAGGTTATCGTTTCCCGGAACTCACGTGCAACTGTTATCACAGCCATCTGCCGGGTCAGCACAACTGCTTCGCCACCTGTAGGGCGTTTTGTAACCGGGATGTTGTCAGCTTCTACGTTTTCAGTTATCAATGACCTCTCAGGTGTATTGCTCTGTCCGAGGACGATCACGGTGTCTTCAGGCTGCCATACCAGCATGCCGTTGCCAGTACCGCTGAATAATGCGGCATCGTCCAGGTTATATGGCCTGATAATTACGGACATCCAGATCACTCAGGCTTTGTTCACGGGAGTACCTACGGCATCCGATCCTGCTTCCAGGAACACCTCTGAGATGGTAGGGTGCGCATGCATGGTCCGGGCCACATCCCATACAGTACTTTCAACGGCCATGTATGCCGCCGCTTCGCTTATCATGTCCGTGGCATTGTGCGAAATGATCTGCACACCCAGCACTTCACCGTATTTCGGTTCGGAGATTATTCTCATGATACCCTCGGGATTACCTTCGGTAAGAGCTTTTCCGTTAGCCGACAACGGAAACTCGATTTACTTTATACTCTGTGCCTTCAGCATTGAGCTGCTGCTCTGTCTTTCCTAATCTGGGCGATCTCCGGATCGGTATATATGGTCAGCGGTACCCGGCTTGTATCCATTGTTTCGGTTATACCCAGTATATGGTTCACTGCAGCCAGCGCCTGAGCTGAAGCGGCATGTGCATAGATGCTCCTGCCGTTCACATCACCCACGGCATAGACACCTTCAATATTTGTCATGAAATGTTCATCTGTGACGTAGAAGCCGTCAGCAACATCTGGTTTAAGCGACCCTACGGGCCTGATGCCTTTGCGTGGCATACAGTTCACAATGCCCTCATAATCATCAATATTCAGTGTTTCAAATCCTGCGCTGCCTTCAATGACCTTTATCTTCATCGATTCGAACCTGCGCATTATATAAGTGTTCAGGTAATCGTCAAGCTGCGGGAAGACCTTGTCTGTCGTTTTAACCAGGGTCACGTCTTTTCCGATCAGCGAAAGCAGTTGTGAAACTTCTGCCGACACCGGTCCGGAACCAACTACAAGAAGTTTGCCTAGGTATCTCCTTCATGGAGAAGAAACTTTCGAGGTTGAGAATCTTTTTATCGTTGACCTTGAACGGCAGAGCCCCGGGGTATGATCCTGTGGCAATTATATATGTTTTTTGCCGTCAGACTGCGGTTATCCACTACGACCGTACCGGCACCCTCGACAGAGGCGGTACCGGTGATGATCTCCACGTTATTCTTCTTCAGAAGATATTCAACTCCCTTTACCAGTCTGCGCACAATGCGTTCTGACCGTTTGACACCTTTTTCCCAGCTGAATGAAAGTGCTTTGGGATCTATGCCCTCAACTCCGAAGTCGGAAGCCATTGATAATCTTGAGAAGTATTTGGCGCTTTCGAGCATTGCTTTTGATGGTATGCATCCCCAGTTAAGACACATGCCACCGACATGTTTCTTCTCTATTACGGCTGTCTTCAGTCCTGCCTGTCCTGCCCTGATGCCAGCCACATATCCTGCCGGTCCTGCGCCAATGATGATAAGATCGTAATCCATTTCTTTCATTATTATTTTGTTACCTCATTATCAGTGTCAGCGGATCAGCTCACGCCTGCTGCCACATCATTCAGGAACTCCGTTGCTTCGGCTCCGTCAACCATCCTGTGGTCTACTGAAAGCGACAGCGGCATGACATTCCCCACCTTTATCTCACCGTTCACCACCACCGGTTTCTGGTTTATACGCCCTATACCCAGGATGCCTACCTGCGGGTAGTTTATAACCGGTACACCGAACCATCCGCCCAGGGCTCCGTAGTTTGTAATCGTGAATGTACCGTCTTTCATATCGTCCAGAGTCAGCTTGCGGTCACGCGATTTCACAGCGATCTCAGCCACCGCCTTGCTCAGCTCTTTGATACTCAGCCGGTCGGCGTCACGTATCACGGGAACCACCAGTCCTTCAGGAGTGCTTACTGCGATCCCGATATTGTAGTAATTCTTGTAAATGATATTTCCTTTTTCGAAATCCATCTCCGCGTTCAGTTCACGGTGACGTTTCAGCGCAGCAACCACTGCTTTGATGACAAAGGGGAGGTATGTAAGGCTGATCTCTTCCTTTTTGTACTCATCTTTATATTTCGCTCTGGCGGCGACGAGGGCTGACACCTCCGGTTCATCAAACAGGGTCATGTGTGCAGTGCTCTGTTTTGACCGGAGCATGTTTTTGGCGATTGATTTCCGCATCTGGGTCATCGGCACCACCTCGACAAGTTCTCCGGCTGCAATCGGGGCAGTCTGGGCAGAAGGAACAGCTTTTACAGTTGCCGCCGCGCCGTGGAAGCCCTGAATGTCGCTCTTCATTACCCGTCCTGCCGGACCTGTACCTGTGACAAGATTGATGTCGATGTTCATATCGCGTGCCATGGCTCTTGCAACGGGTGTGGCAAGCACTTTACGCGCTCCGCCTTTTATCGCGGCAGGCCTTACTTCTGTTCCTTCCTCACTTGCCGGGAGATATGCATTATTCGAAGCAACCTCCAGTGTGCCTACCACTCCGGCGCCTTTTTCTTCCACCGCTTCAGTCTCCTGTCCTGTTGCTTCTGCAACGGTAGCAACGGCTGCAACGGCTACACCGGCTACATCCGGTGCTACGGGTGCAACGGCTTCACCGGCTGCACCGGCAATCTCTATCTCAACCAGGGTCTCACCAACATGGACGGTCTCGCCCACTTTCCCGTAGCGTGCAGCTATGACACCCTCGCGCGGTGAGGGAATGTCTGTGACAACCTTGTCAGTCTCCATCTTCAGCAGCGGCTGGCCAACCTTAACTGCAGTTCCCTTGTCGACATACCACTCGATGATGATACCTTCGGTGAGTCCTTCACCTATATCGGGAAATTTGAATATATATCTCATCAGCTCAGAATTTTATTGTTCGTTCAATCTCATAGAAGATCTTCTCGGGAGAGATCATAAAGTGATGTTCACCGCGAGGGTAGGGGACAATCACATCGAATGCCGCAACGCGTTTCGGCGGTGCCTCGAGATGCAGGAAATGCCTCATCGTTGGCCAGTGCCATTATCTCCGAACCCACGCCGAAGCTGCGGGGCTCCTCGCCGACAAAGATGACTCTCCCGGTCTTCTTAATCGAAGCTGTAACAGTTTCTTTGTCAAGCGGGTAAATTGTTCTCAGGTCAATCAGCTCTACCGAGTATCCTGCTTCCTTGGCCATCACCATAGCCTTCTGCACTTCGCGGATCATGGCGCCGTAGGCAACCACTGTCACGTCGGTGCCCTGGGCAAGAACCTTGGCTTTACCGATAGGCACTGAGAATTTTTCTTCACTTACTTCCTGCTTTATAGCCCGGTAAATGCGTTTAGGCTCCAGGAAGAGTATCGGGTCATCGCTCTCGATGGCTGAGATGAGAAGACCCTTTGCGTCATGCGGTGTTGAAGGCACAACGACCTTCAGTCCGGGTATATGTGCGAACATCGACTCCATGCTTTCCGAGTGGTGCTCCAGTGCGTTGATTCCGCCGCCGTAGGGCAGACGTATTACCATTGGCACTTTATGCTTGCCGCGTGAACGGTTGTGCATGCGTGATACATGTGAAATTATCTGGTTGAAGGCGGGGTATATGAAACCGCAGAACTGCATCTCGACCACCGGACGAAGCCCTGCAACAGCCATGCCAACTGCGGTGCCAACAATTCCTGACTCAGCCAGGGGTGAATCGAAAACACGTTCGACACCGTATTTCTTCTGCAGGCCTTCGGTGACCCTGAAGACACCTCCCTCAAAGCCGACGTCTTCGCCGTAGACAACTACATTTTTGTCTTCAGACAGTTTTATGTCAAGTGCGTCATTAATGGCACTGACAATATTCATTGCTTTCATTTGCGTGCGTTTTTCCATTGTAAGAATTTCTCATGTTCTATCTGCTGGTTCGCGGAGATCCTGCGGCATTTCGGCATACATGTATTTGAAGACATCTTCCAGCGGATACTGAACAGTCTCTTCAGTCTCCACAAACTGGCGGTCTATCTCTTTTTTATATTCTTCGGTTATTCTCTCCTCTTCGGCATCAGTCCACAGCTTCTTCTTTTCAAGGAAGAGTTTCATGCGCCGCAGCGGATCCTTAAGGTCCCATTCCTTTTCCTCATCTGTTGTACGGTATTTTGTGGGGTCATCCGAGGTTGTATGTGCTCCCTTGCGGTATGTGACTGCTTCGATGAGCACAGCCTGACTTCTCTTTCCGGGCATATTCATGGGCGAACCTGAAGGCTGCCATCATGGCGAAAATGTCATTGCCGTCCACCTTAATTCCTTTAATGCCATACGCCTTTGACTTGATGGCCATGTTAAGGCTTGCAGTCTGCATTTTGACGGGTACCGAGATTGCATACTGATTGTTCTGAACAACGAAGATCACCGGGACTTTCCAGACACCGGCAAAGTTCAGAGCCTCGTGGAAGTCACCCTCTGAGGTGCCTCCGTCACCTACAAATGCGAAGGCCACTTCGTCCTTCTTCAGGTATTTGGCAGCATAGGCTATACCTGCCGCGTGGAGCAGCTGAGAAGCAATTGGCACCGACATGGGGAGCATATGATGTGTGCTCCTTTAACCTGAGCCCTTCTTCAAAGCCCATATTGAACATGAATATCTCTTTCATAGACATACCCTTGGCGAGGTAGGCTCCCAGTTCCCGGAATGCAGGAACGAGCCAGTCATCATGCCTCATCACTGCGCCGGCTGCAACACTGATTGCTTCCTGACCGTAGTTGGGCGGATAAGTGTATACTCGTCCCTGACGCTGGTATGAGACGATCATGAAGTCGAGTGTGCGGACAAACAGCATATCCTTATACAGCTTCACCATCTCCTCGTCGGTGAGCTGCGGCATCCACTCCTTTGCGATAACCTTGCCGTTGTTATCTATTACCTGCAGCATTTTATCATCTGCCGGATCAAACTGGTCGAACATAATTTATTTTGTTTAACGTTTCTTAATTTAAAAGACAATCAAATTCGCATTTTGTTCAGTCCTTCTTCCACAAAATGCCATCAGAGGGACCAGGAGAAGCAAGTAAAAAGGTTAATAGGTTATGGTCCAGGAGATATCTTCTCCGGTTTGATTTAATAAGGTAATCCTGTGTATATTCTTATTGATGGTGTTTCTTATTACTGCTGATCTATCGGCATGGAAACCTGATGATTTATATCCTTCAGGTTCATAGATGACAATTGTATACTCGTCGCCTGCAACCGTATGACTTCTTCCGCTCAGAGCATTTTCCTGCCAGCTGATGCCAATAAGATCAGTAGCCCCGCAGCTTATGTGCCTGTTGGTTGCCAGTACCTGCGGATAGCCTGTTTTTGCTCTTATGCAGAACAGCTGGCAGTTGAAGGCAGGGTCAATTTCATCAAAGATGAGTTTATCACTGATAATTCCGATATAATTCTCTGACCAGAATTCATAAACGAGATATTCTTTTCCCTGTTCAAGACCCAGGTCATCGATAGTTACCATTTTTTCCCGGGTCCCGGTCCTGCCAAGCATGACCCATCGCTCCCATGGCATGTTCAGATCCAGCATAAAAAGGTCAAACGGAGTCGTTCGGCTGCCGTCTGCCTCACGCTCGCCTGACCCGCTCATCTCTGTCATCGTTCTGTCAAGCATCATTGACCGTGAAGGATCGAGGTCAAAGACCTGCCCGGGCATGGTGAACAGCACGGGAAGTGATTTACGGGCAGGTTTGATAAGGGATGTATTATACACTTCAGGTTTATCGGTTACCATGAAGAGCGAGCCTGTCAGCGAAGTCGTCATGCATGAGCGATAGGCTTCTGCAGGAGTTAGCTCAATATGATCAGGGTCATTACGCCAAATGACATTATTAAAAGAGTTATACTGTGCAAGAGCGGCATAACCGAAGCCATCGTTTCCGATACGGCACCCGTCAGCAAGGCCTACCACTGCAGGCATCACACCCCAGCAGGCAAGCAGGAAATTATCTTTGCCTATATCTTCCCGGACCTGTTCAACAACATTCCGAAAAGCTTCTTCCCTGTCAGCACCTTTTTTGCCGAAATATTCACTGTTGCTGTTATAACCCTCGTAGAGAAGATGCCGGAGGGCATCGAGCTTGAAATATTGCCAGCCGGTTTTCTTGAAGTGGCTATAAACGGGAGTGATCATGGAATCCAGTGCATCCTTGTTTGAGCCATCAAGTATATAGTCAATCCATCTGCCGGAAGCCGGGGAGCCGTCAGGATCGGTTACAAACCACTGCTTATGAGATGCCACGAAAGCAGAATCATGATTGGACACGTTGGTCCAGATGCCAGGTTTCAGCCCCATGGATTTAATGTAAGCTGCCAGGTTCTCCAAACCATCAGGAAATTTTTCATTGGGATGTATCCATGTCTCAGGCTGACCGCCTTCCTGCTGGTATCCGTCATCAATCTGGAAGTATTCAAGTCCGTACGGTTTCATGGTCTCTGCGATTACTTCCGCGGAGTACCGGATATTTTCCTGAGTTATGCCGGTCTTAAATGCAAACCATGAACACCATCCTGCTACTGATTTGTTCCAGACTTTGTATTTCCACGGTTCAAAATATGAGAGACCGCGGTGTTTCTGGTAGTAATGCGGTCTGAATCTGAATGTGACCTGGTTGCATTGCGTTACAAAGGGAAACCTGTTCGAGACACTGTCAGATATTCCCGGAACGATGCTTATGCTGGCAGACGTATATGACTGATCGACAGAGAGCAACCAGTCTTTCTCTCTGTCATAGACTGCCCTGTTTAACTTTGACAAATCCGGACCGTAAGTGTGGCGGACGATCTGAGCGCCTTCAATCCTCCTGTCAGCCTCGCATGCAAAGCTCTCTTTGCCTGCTGTGATCAGACCATTGATATTAAGCTGTTTGCCGTTTTTCGATGTAATTGTAAAGAGATGAGACACTTTTTCATTGCAGGTGTCACTGAGTTCATTTACGGTAAATTCTGAAGACGGTGCATTCACTGCAAGTATCATTATTTTGTTACCGTCATACTCAAGGCTCAGGAGACTGTCCTTTACTGACAATTTCCCTGCAGTGTTGGGTGGCGTATTATCTGTTGCCTGGTGACCACATGATGTCAACGTTATCACTGTGAAAACAGCAGGAATCAGATTTAATCTGGCCATCATGTTGTTCATTAGCTTCCCAAAATTAATAAATTAGAGCGAAACGAACGGAACCGGATTAAACGGCAGTATTACCGATTGTGAAGAAATGTTAAGGCGGGGCAGGCTGTTGATAATTTATTTTAAATTAGCTCCCGAATTACTGAAACTAATCCACTTTGAAGAATATGAAAAAAGTTTTTGGTTTAATGATGCTTATGGCACTCATCCTGGTCTCAGGTTGCAGTGCTGACAAAACGACTTCATTATCAGTGCCGTACGAGACGTACAAACTTGATAATGGGCTTACAGTTATTCTTAATGAAGACAAATCTGACCCCATCACATCGCTGGTGATTCTCTATCATGTAGGATCAAGCAGGGAGGTTCCGGGGAAAACGGGTTTTGCCCATCTGTTTGAACACATGATGTTCCAGCGTTCAGAGAACGTCGGAGAGGATCAGTACTTCAAATATATTGAAGGAGCAGGCGGAACACTTAACGGAGGCACAAGCTTTGATCAGACAATTTATTTTGAGGTTGTTCCGAAGAATGCACTGGAGATGGCCATGTGGCTCGAATCAGACCGTATGGGTTACCTGATTAATACTGTCACTCCCAAGTCTTTTGCTGTGCAGCAGAATGTGGTGCAGAATGAAAAGCGACAGGGAGTTGATAACAGACCTTACGGGTTCACAGATTATGTCATCCTGAAAAACCTTTATCCAAAGGGTCACCCTTACAGCTGGGATGTCATCGGGGAGATGGAGGATCTGGCAAATGCAACAATTGATGACGTCAAGGCATTTCACGAAAAATTCTATGTTCCCAACAATGCAACACTGGTGGTATCGGGGGATTATGATGCTGAGGAGGTTAAGGCTCTGATAGAGAAATATTTCGGGGAGATACCTGCAGGTGAGGAACTCAAGGATCCGGAACCGATGAATATCACTCTTGATGAGACAAAGAAACTCTATCATGAAGACAACTTTGCCCGTGCACCTCAGTATACTATGGTGTTTCCTGCTCCTCAGCAGTTCACAAAAGACTCATATTCTCTCGATGTACTTGCCCAGCTGCTTGGTCAGGGGAAAAAATCACCGCTTTACAAGGTGCTTGTGAAAGAGAAAAAACTTACCTCAAACGTAAGATCATATAATCAGTCACAGGAGCTTACCGGGCAGTTTCAGATTGATGTAACCGCAAATCCTTCAACAAGTCTTGATGATGTTGAGAAGGCAATATTTGAATCGTTTACAAGATTTGAAACAGACAAATTCACCGAGAAGGATCTTGAAAGGATCAAGGCAGGACTGGAGACAAATTTCTACAGGATGATGAGCAGTGTCATGTACAAATCATTCATGCTTGCGGTGTACAGTGAATATGCAGGTTCACCTGACTTCATGACTGAGGAGCTTAAGATGATGCAGGGTGTCACAATGGATGATGTCTGGGATGTTTATAACCGTTACATCAAGGGTAAGAATTATGTTGCCACCAGCTTCGTGCCCAAGGGTGAGGCTGGATTAATAGCAGGAGGTTCAGTGAATGCCGGGATAGTAGAAGAGGATGTGACCAAAGCAACCCAGATGAAGGTTGAAGCTGACGCTGAAGAGGTAATTGAGAAAACCCCGAGTAAAATTGACCGTTCGGTTGCACCTGTACCGGGACCTGATCCGTCGTTAACCACACCTGCAATATGGCAGGCAGAAGCAGGCAACGGAATGAAGATCTACGGTATTGAGCAGCATGAGCTACCGCTGGTGACTTACTCAATTGTAATCAATGGCGGTCACCTGCTTGATGATATCAGCAAACCAGGCGTAGCCAGGTTTACTGCACAGATGCTGAATGAAGGCACAAAAAACAAGACCCCGGAAGAACTTGAAGAGGAAATACAGCTTCTCGGAGCATCTATAAATATCAGGGCAGGAGCAGAGAACATAACTGTTTCTGTCAATGCCCTTGCACGTAATTTTGAGAAGACAATTGCCCTTGTTGAGGAAATGCTTCTCGAACCCCGCTGGGATGAAGAGCAGTTTTCGATAAACAAGACACGCACGATCAATAATCTGAAACGTAACCTGGCTGAGCCCAATTACCTGGCAAATATTACGTTTAACAGGCTTACTCTCGGCACTGATAATGTACTATCCACTGATGTCAGCGGAACTGTAGAGAGTGTTGAAGCCATCACGCTTGATGACCTTAAAGGGTTCTATGAAAAGAATCTCTCCCCATCAGTCGCCAACTTCCAAATAGTTGGAGATGTTGACAAGGCAAGGGTTGAAAAAGCTCTTTCCGGCCTCAACAAGCTGTGGATGGCAAAAGACGTTACCATACCTGCACTTGCTTTCCCGCCTCTGCCTGAAAAATCAACGGTATACTTTGTAGATGTCCCGGGCGCCAAGCAGTCTGTTATCAATATCGGTACACTGGCACTGACGCGTGACAATCCTGATTTCTACAAGGCTCAGGTAGCAAACTACATGCTTGGAGGTACTGCCAGTGCACGTTTATTCATGATTCTCAGGGAGGAGAAAGGATTTACTTACGGTGCATATTCCGATTTTGACGGGATGAAGAACTACGGAACATTCAAAGCCTATGCCTCTGTACGTACGGATGCCACCCTCGAATCAGTCGAGCTGTTCAAGAATATTATGCTGGAGTACAGGCGCGGCGTACCGCAGGAGACCGTCGATTTCACGAAGGGATCACTCCTTAAGGCGAATGCTCTGCGTTTTGAGACCATTGAGGATAAGCTGGGCATGCTGAGTACGATGACAACCTACGGATTACCAATGGATTATATCAAGCAGGAGGAGAGTTACCTGAGAGGATTGACCAAGGAACAGGTTGATGAGACTGTACAGAAGTACATCGACCCGATGAAGATGAATTATGTGGTTGTGGGTGATGCGGCAACGCAGCTCAAGGAACTTAAAAAAGGCGGGACTTGGTGAACCGGTCATTGTGAAATAAAAATTGGGGCGTCTGGCATAGACGCCCCTTTTTTTAGTATGTCATGCCTCGCAGGCCTTAATCCTACTGATTTTACCTAACTTTAGTGCAAGGCTTCCGGTGTACGCCCTGATTTTTCACAAATAATGATCCTGGCGCCGAAAGTTAAGCCAACAATATATGAGACCCGGCAACAGATTACTGATATTACTGGCATCGGCATCACTGCTTATCAATGCCTGCAGTAAGAATGATGAATCAGATATTTTAGAATACAGGATAGTCAATCAGCAGGCTGATGTTACAATTGACGGGTTAAGCAAAGAAGTAAACCTCACCTTTCCTGAAACCACACTAAACGGAAGGGCGCTGGTAGCAGAGTTTACCCTGTCTGACGGGGCTATGGCATTCGTGGATGATGCGGATCAGATAAGCGGTAAGACGGCAAATGATTACGATCTGCCCTTTTATTATGACATAGTTGCTGAAAATGAAGAAAATACAAGCAGGTGGAAGATCTCTGCAGCAAATAATGCATTTACCCTCTCATATGGGCTTGGAGGGTTTCAGCAGCAGTATGAGGCCAGAAACAGAAACTATGAGTGGTATATCGACCAGTTTGGTACAGGCCAGCATTCAGCATACAATTGCGGTCCTGCATCGACAACAATGTCTGCCAGGTGGTCATTACCTGCATTCAGCAAAAGTACGGCTGATGCAAGGGCAGCATACAGATCTGAAGGAGGATGGTGGTACACCAATGATATCAGCATGTATCTTGCCGATAACAGCATACCACACTCGGTTATAAGCCTGTCTTCAGAAGAAGCGGGTACAGAACAGGTAATAATGAACCAGCTTTCTGAAGGGTATATTCTAATCCTCTGTCTTGATATGTTTTACATCAGAAATGAGGCTCATAAAAAATTCAGGGTTGACAAGTTCTATGCCGCAGCCACTGTCGGATGGGGCCATTTTATTGTTGTAAAAGGGTACAGGAAGGTGAACGGCAAAGTATATTTTGAGGTCTATGATCCGTATTGCAACAGTTTAATGTACGGCGACGGTACATTGAAAGGGAAGGACAGGTATTACAGGAGCGAAGATATCTTCAGTGCTACTTCCAAATGGTGGAATTATGCAATTGTCATTTCACAGGCAGGTGATAGAAAAGCGGGCACAGCAGGTCTTGATCCGGCAACCGTTCCATCACAGTGGGGGAGGTAGTCT
>CAVSSR010000012.1:0-35600 GCA_963730615.1 uncultured Bacteroidales bacterium
CTTTCTGCAAGATTACTCCTTCTTTTTTATGATAAACAGGAACAAAACAGTCAGTAATGCATTTACAAAAATATTCATAAACCCGAAATCAAAATTGAATACCCGTATAAAATATCCATTCAGCAGCCAGGTCAGAAGTGCAGCTGAGACACATGCGACAGGAACCCACTTTTCCCTGAATTTGATTTTCGAAAACAGGCCGGTCAGATATAAACCCAGGATAGGCCCGTAAGTATATCCTGCAGTTTTAAAAATCGTATTGATTATGGCTCCCTTACTGTTCCAGAAAGCCATTACTATCAGAAACATCACGATATTTACCCCGATCAGCACCCTTGTTTTGATTTTCTTTTTAACATCGGATGGTTTATTCGCGATATCCATAAAATCATAACTGAATGCAGTTGTTAAAGCAGCAATACAGGAATCAATGCTTGCAAACGTGGAAGCAACTATGCCAATCAGAAATGCAACGGCTCCGATTTTCCCGAAATAATTCAGTGTCAGAAGCGGATAAAGTTCATCGGTATTAATAAAATGTCCGTTCTGTTTTATGAGATTAATTCCATTGCGTTCAGCATATAAATAAATCAATATCCCAAGTGCCAGAAACATTGTCTGTGCAAATGCAATAAAAAAGCTGAATGTCAGTACGTTTTTCCGGGCATCCTTCGCGTTTTTTACTGTAAGTGTTTTCTGCATCATACTTTGATCGAGACCCACCAGAGCAACAGTAATCAGCAATCCGGAAACAAATTGTTTGAAGAAGTTGGAGCCGGAATGCATGTCCCAGTCGAAAATTTTTGCGTTCGGATGGTGTGCAATTGCTTTAGTCATTTCCGAAAAGGAAAGGTCTAATGAATTCCGGATAACAAGAATTGAAATGACAACAACCGTAATCAGAAAAAGTGACTGGAGAGCATCGGTCCAGACAATTGTCTTAATACCGGATTTGTTTGTGTACAGCCAGATGAGAATTAAAACAATAATTATGGTTATAAAGTACGGAGTATGCAGCGCGTCAAAAAATGCATACTGTAAGATTTTAATCGATAAGAGAAGCCTCAGTGCAGCACCCAAAGATTGTGATACAAGAAAAAAGAGGGAGCCGGTCTTGTAGGAAACATTGCCAAACCTGATATTAAGATAAGTATAGATTGAGACAAGTTTCAGTCTGTAATAGATGGGGGTCAGGACAAATGCTATGAAGAGGTAGCCGACTATTGTGCCAAGGATAAACTGAAAATAATAAAGGTTGTTATTCCCGACATTCCCGGGAATTGATACCAGTGATACTGCTGATATTCCTGAGCCGATCATCCCAAAGGCAACCAGGAACCATGGGGAAGCTCTGTCTCCGTCAAAAAAGGTGGTATCACGGATATGCCGTGAGGCAAAATGGGAAATCACCATCAGAAGGGAGAAATAGCAGAGTATAATAATAAATAACAAAAGAGGGCTCATAATGCAGATGCTTGGCTCATAATCTCATTCAGACATCTGCTCCTTTTCATTTATATCTGCTTCACCCTCCGGGTTATTGTCAGGTTCAGAGGACGGCTCCTTCCTGACTTTTTTTATCAGAACTTTTATAAGGTCTGAGATCTTCGGCAAAACAACCTCCCTGGCAAGCGAAAAGAACTGGCTTGCCACCGAGAACATCCTTTTGACTTCTGACTGAGTAAGTCTTAACTTAGCTTCAGCCAGCTCACCTCTGGCTTTAAGTTTCTCTTTTTCAGAGTGAAAATCGTCAAATGATGATATTTCAGAATACTTTCTATGAAGTCTTTTTCATTGTCACCGGACTTTGGAAAAAATAGTTTAACGACAGCTTTAATAATTGGCCTCTGGATAATTTGTTTCCTGAAAACCAGGAAGGTTGCCAGTATCAGTCCGTAGAAGCCTGACACGCATAAGAATCCCAAACCATTTGAATTAAAAAGAGAGGCAAGGAAATAGCCCGCAGCAAATGAAAGAAACAGTAGAATAATAGTCAGAAGACAAATAAGAATGACAGTTGTTACTGAATTGCTCAATATACGGGAAATGTTCTCCGCGGTCTGCAACCGAAGGAGGTCAAACTTAACTTCAATATATTCCTCGATATCTTTTTTAATATTGCTGATTTCTTCAAGCATACCGTTTTCGTATTAATTATCCAATCCTTATCTTTTTTGCTCTGACTAATTTATTCCCAGTACTTTCTTTATTGCAGCAAGATTTTCCGAATTTATAATATTTTTCCCTTCAGCGGTATACATATAATCTATCTTATCCTTGTGTTTTTCAATGATTTTTGCCCTGACCATTTTCCCGAGGCTGTTTAATTGTTTGTTATCCGAATTAAATGGTTCATTGAGTACAGAAACTGCAGCAGGCAGCCATCTCGAAGGAAAGAGGTCCTCAAACGAACCTCCGGTCCTGTATTGGCTGATCACCGAGTCCAGTTCATTCAATGCAGCCTCAAGACCTTTTGAGTCAGCCAGATCGATATTCTTATTCTTTGCCCACCTCCCAAGCGCATCTCCGTTAGGGACAAGCAACGCAACTGTATATTTGTTCTGATTATTATACAGCATCATCTGGTCTATAAAAGGAGACCTGTCAGTTATGGTTTCCTCTATTCCTTCAGGACTGTATTTTTCTCCGTCATCTGAAATCAGAAGGCTCTTGAACCTTCCAAGGACATAAAGGAAATTGTCTTCATCCATGTATCCCATATCTCCCGTATAGAGCCACCCGTCGCGGAGTGTTTCTTTTGTGGCTCTTTCGTTTTTCCAGTATCCCTTCATTACATTTTCTACCGCGGATTACTATTTCGCCTTTTTTGCCGACAGTCAGCGCAGTTCCGTCCTCATCACAGATTTTAAGCTCGAAATTCTTAACCAGGAAACCTGATGATCCAAGTTTATATCTTTTTTCCACATTTCCGGAAATCACAGGTGAAGCCTCTGACAGGCCATAACCCTGCAGCATGGGTATTCCGATTGCAGAAAAGAATTTCTGAAGTTCAACATCAAGCAACGCTGCACCGCCAAAGAAAAACTTCAGTCTTCCGCCAAAACTCTCCCTGATTTTTCTGAAAAGTATGACATCGTAAAGTTTATACAGCGGTTTGAGAAAAATCTGAACCCTTTGCCCTTATCCCACCCGATGCCATTATAGGCATATGCAATCTTTAATGCGTGCCGGAACAGCTTTTCAATTAATTTACCTTTGTCCTTGATCCCCTTTTCAATCCCTTTACGGAAGTTTTTTGCCAGGGCAGGTGCACTCAGGAGGAAGACAGGTTTAATTTCCCTGATATTTTCCGGAATATGTTTAAGACTGTCAAGATAGGATTTGCCGGATTGCACTGCTGCCAGGCTTGCTCCGGTTGCCATCATGATATATATTCCCACCGTATGGGCGAATGAGTGGTCCCATGGCAGAATAAGCAGTGTTGTCCACCACTCCGGCACATCCATCAGTGTAAGTGTCTGTTCAATATTGGCGGTATAATTCCTGTGAGACAGGATTATTGCCTTTGGATCAGCGGTGGTTCCTGAAGTATAACTGATATTTACATAATCATCGGGCCCTATCGATTTTATGACGTCCATGAACTTGTCATAGTGGTTTTTCAGGTATTCCTCTCCCATTTTTCTGACTGTTCCCATATAAATCTCATCCGGCGAATAACTTTCCCTGGGGTCAAGAAGAATGATTTTTTCAAGATTTTTAAGATCCTGCTTAACTGAATTTATTTTATCAATCTGGTTACCTGATACTATAACCCATTTTGATTCTGAGTGATCGAGCCTGAATTTCAGATCAGCGCCCTCTTTCAGCAAAATTGACAGAGGTACATTTATGGCCCCTGCGTGCAATATTCCCAGTTCGCTTAATACCCAGTCTGTACGGGATTCTGACAATAATGCAATTCGGTCTCCCTTCTTTATCCCAAGCGCCATCAGTCCGGCTGCTACCATGTAGGCTTGTTCTCTGGTCTCTTTGTAGGTGATCGATTCGTAGCGGTCAGTTTTCTTCTCCAGAAGATAGGGGTTGTCCCCAAACTTCTGTGCACTGTTTTCAAGGAGCTCTACTATGGTTTTCATTTCAACCTGGTATAAGTTTAACAACTACTATTTTCAAAGTTACGACCCATCCGGGTCAAAGTCAATTTTATTTTATATGTCATCCATTCCATTGTAACCTGTTTTACTGCATTTTGGCTAAAAGACTTATCTTGACGGACGAACTGCAGGCACGTGATCAGCCTGAAAATAAACTCTGATTTTACAGAAATTTGGTTTACTTTTCGAATTACAAAATCTGAAGCCCGATGGAAGATAAGTTTATTCCGTTTGCAGTCCTGGAAAAGTTCCTGGTGGATATTATGGTTAAGGCCGGCATACCTGAAGCTGATTCCAGGATAGTTGGTGACGTATTGCTTCAGGCTGACAAGCTTGGATTTGACTCCCATGGAGTAAATCGCCTTAAGAGCATATATCTTGACCGTATTCATGACGGCATACTGGAGCCGGTAACCAACTATAAAATCATAAAGGAGGGTCCGACTACCGCTGTTATTGACGGGCAAAACGGAATGGGCCAGGTTATTTCATTCAACGCCATGAAACTGGCCATTGAAAAAGCGAAAAAATACGGCATGGGGATGGTAGCCGTGCGTAATTCAAGCCATTATGGTTTTGCCGGATATTACCCGTTGATGGCTGTCCGGGAGAATATGATGGGAATCACCGGCACCAACGCCCGGCCATCAGTAGCTCCGACATTCGGTGTGGAAAATATGCTGGGTACCAATCCACTCACCTTCGGGATACCAAGCGATGAGCCTTTTCCATTTTTGCTTGACTGTGCTACCTCAATTACCCAGAGGGGAAAGATAGAATTATATGCCCGTACAGGGAAAGAGCTGCCTAAAGGATGGGTCATGGATGTCAATGGTGAAAGCAAAACCAATGCGTCCGAAGTACTTGACGACATTATTGCCGGAAATGCAGCACTGATGCCACTTGGCGGTGTGGGTGAGGAGACAGGCGGATATAAGGGTTACGGATATGCTGCCGTGGTGGAGATACTGTCGGCAGCGTTGCAGCAGGGCGCTTTCATGAAGATGCTTACCGGCTCCCTGGATGGGAAGAAGGTGCCGTATCGTATCGGTCATTTCTTTATTGTGATTGATATCAGTGCGTTTACTGATCCTGAAGATTTTAAGGAGACCACAGGAAAAATTCTGCGTGAGCTCAGGGCTTCCCGGAAAATGCCAGGTCAGGAGCGCATTTATACAGCCGGTGAAAAGGAATATTTCACCTGGCTTGAAAGAAAAGATAAGGGTGTGCCCTTCAGCGATGAACTCCTGGAAGAGTTCCGGGGATTATGCAATAGATACAATTTGAAGGAATACCTGCCTGATTTTGAAGCCTGAGGCTATTTTACTGAAAAGAGGAGTGTAGCGCTTCCCCTGTGGCCGTCAGAGGTAAATCCTTCGACGAGTATCATGTAATCACCAGCCTCATCGGAGGTATAAAATTCCACTTCAGCTTTGCCATTCACGTCAGTTCTTACATCAGGGTTCCAATAGAGTGTGTTCCGGTAATCCGGTATCCGGCTCACCTTCCTTGAGGCGTCGGAGTAGTCGGGCGATGTGAAACGATAAACCGGCTGTAGCGCTTCAAATTCCTGTCTGAACACAGGTTTATCAAATTCGATAACTGAAAGATCTGCATTATACGTGGTAATATCAATTATGCCACCCAGTGCAATGTCCGAAATATAATATTCCTTGCTCAGCAATCTATCTTTTCTATCTTATCACCTTTGATGTTCAGAACCTTTTCATGATTAAGAACCGGAACGCCATCAACTATTACAAGAGGATCCCTGACTTCGATCTGATAATTTTGTTTATAAATAGTGTTGATGACAGTCTTTCCCTTCCTGCTCGTGGTAACAGCTCCCGGAACAATCTCTTTTATAGCTTCCATGACTGAGGTCAGCTGAATGAAAGTTGACATTTTGGTTGTGTGGTCCGGAAGGCCGTAGAAATCCTTTGGGGCGGCTTTTCTGCTGCAGCACCGGTTTCTCCGGCATGAGAGGATCATAAATCAACTTGACCTGCATGCTGATGACAGCTTTGTTTATCAATTCCAGCATTCCGGTATCAAGACTGAAGGCAGGCGGATAGGTTTTACTGAAAGCCTCCGGGAAAGGATTGTCAAGTTCGACATAATAATCATCAAGGTCAGGAGACAAAGGCTGGATGACAATCTCGCGAACGCCGTCTTCAAGGGTTACGAATACAAACCTGCCTTCTTCACTTGTTTTAGCAAAGCTGCATAATGCTGTCCTGCCAACGAAAGAGAGCACAATGTTTTCCTTCCTGAGAGGCTCTCCGCTGACCGAATTTCTTATGACACCGCTTATAATATGACCATCCGGCTCGGGGAGAAAAACGTGTGTTTGTCGCCCGGCATTCCCCGTAATCCGGCCTGTCTGTATTTTGCATAAATACAAGACGGTCATTTACGCTGCATATCCCGGCCTTATTGTTTACTTCAGGCAATCCTGTGATTTGCAGGTCTTCTGCATGTATGTCCTCCCGGTCAGGCATAGTAATCAGATTGACCGCTGATACCAGGAGATCACTTTCGACAGGCTTACCCATGGCATCAACGGCGGTAATGTCAATCTTAACCTTCTCCCTGGCAGAATAATTTTCTTTATCAGGTTTGATGATAAGATTAATCGCCTGCTTTTGTTCATTGTAAACCCATCTCTCAGAATATCTTGTGCCTGTCTCATCAATAAGGATGATTGATGCCAGTCCGGCAGGCAGGGATTTCCGGATGAATGTTTTCTCGCCGCCGGACAAGGGTTCTGCATCCAGAACGAAAGGCTTCAGTGAGACAGGGGCGTATACCAGCTGGAATTTTCTGTTTCCTGCATCGAAATTCTGACTTTTTGTTATCCTGACCCTGAAGCTGCTCTGCACTTCATCTTCAACGACTGAGAGAGCTATCTCTGAATCATTTGCAGAAGGCAGTTCAAATTTCCCTGAAGTCTGAGTCGTGTCATCCGGCCTGAAAAATAATCTTTTATTCAAAGGTGGTGTCAGCCTGAACAGTCCGAACCCGTTTTCATCTGACTGTACATGGCATATAATATTGCTGCCGGAGTCTGTAATAATTCCTTTCATTTCAACAGGATTCATATCAGCACCGAGACACCTGAACCCGATGGCAGTTTCAGAGCCGGCAATTATATTGCCGCTTTCCGGATAGAAGATTACAGTATCTGCCTCAGTTTCATGTCCGCGCATCCTGATGCGGTCAATATTTCTGAAAGGATTAATTACGCTGATGATCTTGTAAGAATAGAGCTCCGGAGAGAAGTTTCTCATCCAGTGAGTACATGAAGCTATGGAATAATTGCCCGTGCTCAGGGAGTCAGGCAGTGTAATATACCCTGATCCTGAGAGGCCATCGATACGGATCTTTGTCTGGAGAACAGGATTACCGGACCTGTCGAGCAGGCTTACATAACCCACTTTGCTTATTCCTGATGTATTATGGGTCAGGTTACTGAAACAGAAAACCTTCAGGTATCACCGATTCCCCCACAATGTAAATATCCCTGTCGGTCCGGACATACAGTTCCTCTGAGTACTTGCCCTTACCGGCAATGGCTGAAATTTCATCCGCAGACTGTGAAAATGAGGAGGCGGTACAGAAAAGCAATAACAGGACAATTAATATTTGTTGACCGGGGAGGGATAATAATTCCATTCTGTTGTTTGAAGTATTCATGTCCAATTCCGATATCACTCCAGGTCAACCCAGAAATCCGGTTTATCAGGGCTGCCGCTCCTGGTGCAGTCTGAACAGTATTTATCCAGGAACATAAGCCTGTCAAGGAAATTGGAATTTATATACTGCGGAGCGATAAAATTGTAACTTATTGTGGTGAAGTTATGATATATCCTGTCAAAGGTCATAGCGCCGCCAAGATAATCCTGTGGGCCAATCACTTTCATGTCACAGGTATAATGGTAGGGTTGAAGTCCCATTGCTGTGATCTCACTTCCTTTAATATAGATCATTTTCTTTTTGACGCCACATACCTGAAAATAACCCAATACACTTTCATCGGGATTGCTTACACAGTGAATGTTGCTTATGATCGGGAAAGGCTGCTTGTCGAAAATATCACCTCCGCTTTCATTTATCTCCTTCGTAAGCCTCCAGAACTCGTACTCTTTTTCTGATATGGCATACTGACTGACCTCAATGCAGTATTGTATGAGTAATCTGTCTGACTTTTCGGAGGCAATGAAACATACAGGCTTTTTAATGAATTCAGCAGTCTACTTCCGGATCACTGAACTGAATTAATACCTCATCTGACTTCCTGTTTTTATAGCATGTAACGTTTTCTATCGGGATCGGATAAATGTTATCCTCGGTCAACATATTTATGGGTCACCGGATACGGTATATTGAATTTCCACCACTCCTCATAAGCCCACCTGAAGTATTTGTGTTCCGTAGGGTCTTTTGAATCGATATAAACCCTTATGCCTTGCTGGACTTCCCCGTCATCAGTGGTCTGATTCGCCTGGCCAAAATAGACAGTGTCAATATCACGGACTTCATTAAGGAGGCAGGCACTGGATTCATACTCTTTTCCGTCTGCCGTACGTATTCTGAGAGTATATTCCCTGCCGGCGGCACCCCTCAGCGCAAGGACATCAGACTTGTAGTTTCCCTCAGAAACTTCAATCAGTGATGTACTGTTTCCGAGATCATCTGTTATCGAAACAATGGCACCGGTAACCATTGGCATATCTTCATCAAGTGTTTCTGTCGTACGTGTAATTCTTACATACGCAGGCACATCTTCATCTGTCAGCAATGCATCAACAACAAGCAGTGATTGAAAATTTTCAAGCTTCGGAAAAAATGGATCGATACATTTGATCAGGGTCAGAGACAGGATCAAAATGACCGGAAATATAACAGATCTCTTTTTCATGCCCCGCTAAAAATACCTTTTCCTTGTTTTTGGTTTATTTCCTTACAGGCAAAATTAGCATTATTAACAATGGATGGCACATGCTGAAGGGTATAATTTATCCGGCAAATAAATCGGGGAAGGCTGATTTTAGTTCTAACTTTGTTCTTTCCGGTTGTATATTGCAATTTTATACTTTATGGTAAAGACGATCATTACAGAACTCCTGTTGCTTGTTTCAATCGCGGGATTTTCCCAGACGATTCAATTGCCCATTAATACTGACAATGGCGAATTATTTGTCAGAATAGATAAAGACCGGTTGAAGGATCTTGACTCTCTTTATGTGGTCGAATCCGGTTGTGGAAGCGATTTCATCAGTGGCAGGGAATACAGAGGGTATTATTTTCGCTCTGATCATAAACCTGTTTTATTTTATCGGCAGAGAACGGACAGCCTCACTGGTTTACAAAGGAAGAACTTACTCCAACCTGGTTTTACAGTATGATACTTATCTCGACGAGGTAATCTATATGGTTTACGACAACTGGAATGCAAGCCAGGTAGCACTCAACCATGATAACATAAGCCGGTTTGACCTATATTTTGATGGCGACACATTATCATTCAGGTACATTTCAGATGAGCTGTATCCGTCTTTTAATCTGGATGACGGCTTCTATGAAGTGGTGTATGACGGAAGGTGTAAATATATAATAAGACATGGATCAACACATTATTTGCGTAATGGGGTGGATGAATACGATTATAAACCGATCGGATATGTCATGATCGATGGCGGATTTATAAAAATAACATCGCAGAAGAAGTTTATGCACCTGTTCGGTAGCAAATCGAAAGAAATCAAACAATTTGCGGCTGATAACAGGATCAGGATAGGCAGGGCTGACAAGTACCAGATTGAAGAAATATTGAAATTCTACGAAAGTACAGCGACAGGAAAGCCTTAATGGGCTCAGAAGGAACTGATCCGTTAAAAATCCGGCATTTCCGATTGATCTCCTTAGTGTCTATATTTGCAACCCAAAAATCACTACATCTTTTAATATTATGGTAAAGGAAGAGATCGGACCGATCCTGGAGGACCAGAGAAAGTTCTTTGCTACCGGCAAAACACTTGATATAGCTTACAGGCTGCAAAATCTCAAAAAACTCAGATCGCTTATCCTGAGCCATGAGGAGGAGCTTATCGATGCTCTCCGAAAGGATTTTCATAAGCCCGGATTTGAGGTACTGGGAACGGAATCGAGATTCACGGTGGCCGAGCTTAATTTGATGATAAGTAACCTTAAAAAGTGGTCGGGCAGGCAAAGAGTCAGGACTTCACTTGTCAATTTCGCTGCAGGAAGCTATATCATGCCCCAGCCATACGGGCAGGTGCTTATCCTTTCTCCCTGGAATTACCCGTTTCAGTTGTCCATGGTACCGGCCATAAGCGCACTGGCGGCCGGCAACTGTGTTGTTCTGAAAGTGTCACAGAAAGCCGAACACACCGGAGAGGTCATTTCAAAGATACTCAGTCATTTCCCGAAGGAACTGATTGTCCTGGTCAGGGGAGAACACCACCTGAGCGATTATTTGCTGACCTATAAGTTTGATTATATCTTCTTCACCGGAAGTCCGGCGGTAGGGAAGAAGGTAATGACAAAAGCGGCTGAGAATCTCACACCTGTCACACTTGAACTTGGAGGTAAAAATCCATGTGTTGTGGCTGCCGATGCCAGGCTTGATTATGCGGCAAGAAGGATAGCTTCGGGAAAGTTCATTAATGCCGGCCAGACCTGCATAGCTCCCGACTACCTGCTTATCGACGCAAAGGTAAAAGACCGGTTCCTTGAACTCCTTGTAAGAGAGATAAAATCATTTTACGGTGAAGATCCGGCTGACAGTAAGGACTATTGTCACATGATCAATGCGGATAAGACCGCAAGGATGGAATCATTCATGAAAAACGGTCAGATTATTCTGGGCGGCAAAACTGATACCGGGAAGTGTTATGTGGCGCCAACTATCATTACCGGCGTCAAACCTGATGATCCTGTTATGCAGGAAGAAATATTCGGCCCGGTTCTGCCCGTGATCACATTCACTGATTTTAACGAGGTATATTCAGTCATCAGCAGACACCCGAAGTCACTTGCAGCTTATATTTTTACGAACAGCAGGAAGCTTGCACGGGAGTTTCTGGCGGGGACACAGAGCGGCTCGGCAGCAGTCAATGATACTGTGATGCAGGTCGCATCTCCAGCCCTGCCTTTCGGAGGTGTTGGCCCCAGCGGGATGGGCAGGTATCACGGAAGGCAGTCGTTCGAAACATTCTCCAACATGAGAGCTGTACTGAAAAAGTCGAACCTCGTCGATATTTTTGTACGGTATCCGCCGTACACAAGCTTTAAGGAGAAGGCGTTAAAGCTTCTGATGAGATAAAAAGAATTTTCCAGGATCAGATGACGCTTGATCGTTTAAAATACTCCGACCTGGCAGTGGGAACTACATATCCTGAAAACCGTTTGTTGCTTCCTTTTGTAGGTGTTATAATGACATCGGCGTAATTGCCTGCTTTCTTCTTCAGTGATATCTCGACCTTTGCCCTTATGTAAAAGCCTGATACCTGCATGGAAATTCTGACATTGCCCTTTTTATCAGTTTCCAGACTGTAGTCAGATACTGTCAGTTTGTTCGTGTGGACATTATCTGCAAGAATCATTCCCTGAAGGAACATAAACTCTTTTTCATAGGAGATGAATTGTGAGTTATCGGTATTGGTTTCAAAACTACCGTCTTCCTTTGCATAGGAATCCACAATAATTACAAAATCCTTTGCTTCAATATCAGCAATTGCCTTTCAAATTTTACCAGAGCGATAGAATCTTTATCCACTTTCTGTGCCGAAGCAAACAAAGCCAGACTGATAAAACAAACCGACAGCAGAATTTTTTTCATAATGCTTATTAATTATTAACGATGGTTTACAAAATTACTAATTATCAGATACGCCGAACATCAGTTATCTCCCTGAAAATGCATGTTATCTCTGCTGGTCTGGCACTGGCTGGTCCAGATTGTCAGATGTATTTCCAGCCCTTGCTTATTTCAAGGATAAGTACCGGTTCCTCAAGATACTGGTCAGGGGCAATTATTGAATGGATTCGTTTTACAACATCCATCCCCTTGTTATTTTTCCAAATGCCGCAAAGCCCTGCCGGTCAGGATTTCTTCTTCCTCCGAAGTCAAGTTCAGGCTGATCTCCGACGCAGATAAAGAACTCTGAAGTGGCAGTTCCGGGCACGTACCGGGCCATTGAAATAGTTCCGTTCCTGTGACGGATACCAGTCATTGCTGTTGTTTCATGAGTAATGGCGGGAAACACGCTCTCTTCATCTTCATATCGCCCACCCTGAATGACTTCAATCAGAATGGAATCCCTGGGTTGATTGTCAGCCCTGACAACCCTGTAAAAACAAGTACTGTCAAACAGCCCGGCATCAATATACCGCAGAAAATTAGAAGAGGTCACCGGTGCCCTTTTTAAATCGAGACGGGCATAAATATCTCCAAATTCAGTCCGTATAATGACTGTCTCTTTCTTTTGCCCCGACTGTCCAAATGAGCATACAGTCAGCATCAGGGCCAGGGCAATTATGGAGACCGTTGTTTTCATGAGACTGCAATTTAATTATTTTAATCCTGATATATCAGCATCATCCGTTCATTTTGCAGTTTTCAAAGGTCATGTGCTGGCAGTGCCAGCCTGTGCCCGCTGAATGTCACCTCGTGACCTTTATTTCGGCCCCATGATCTGGAACAGCAGGTAAGATACCCCGAGGGTAAATATGATATTGAATCCCTGGGCTATCAGAAAACTGTAGAACGGCCTTTTGCTGTCCATAACTTTCAGGTCGGAAAAACGGGTCTCAAGGCCAATGCTGACAAACGCCAGGTTAAACCAGAAGCTGCTGAACGCCTTGATTATCTTACCCGATGACTGTGCGGTTTCAGGGCTTAAGAAGGAAGGAAAATGCCAGTGATGCCAGGATAAATCCGAGTACAAACTTCGGAAAGCGTTCCCAGATAATGCTTATCGGGACATGTTTGGCGGGACCGTTACCCTTATGCCTGTAAGCCCAGAAGATGGAAATGGCAAATGCAGCCAGCCCAAGCAGCACATTCTGGGAGAATTTAACGATGGTGGCATATTTCAGTCCTGTCTCCCCGGCGATGGTGCCTGCTGCAACAACAGCTCCGGTCGTATCTATCGTACCTCCCAGCCAGGCACCTGTAACTATCTCTGACAATCCCATCCATTTTGCCAGGATAGGCATAAATATCATCATGGGAATGGCGATGATAAGCACCAGGGAAATGATAAATGAGAGTTTCTTTTTGTCGCCGTTGATAGCACCGGCTGTGGCGATGGCAGCAGAAACACCGCATATGGAGACGGCACTGGCCAGCATGGTGGCAAATTCATCGTCGACTTTCATCTTGCGGGAAATCCAGAACGCGAAATACCACACCCCCGCAACAACGATTACCGCCTGTATCAGTCCGAATGAGCCTGCTGTCATGATATCTTTAAACAGTATTGTTGCTCCCAGCAGCACAAGTCCTATCTTGACAAAAAGTTCTGTCTGCACACCGGCACGTAACCAGGCCGGCAGTCTGAACAGGTTACCTATCAGCAGGCCCAGCAGCAGGGAAAAAAGTACAGTTTCGAGGCCTAATTCCTTGAAACCAGTGAATGATGACAGGAACAGGGCCAAAAAGGCCAGCAGGCACAACTGCAAGGAAACCAATAAAATATTTTTTTAACGAATCTCCGCTCAGGAACAGACCCAATGCAGAAAAGAGGCCAAAGATCAAAAGTGTCGAGATCAGGGATATCCCAAGCGCAGATGAATTAAACATACCGGCAATTCCCTCCAGACCGCTCCATCCAGCTTTTCCTCCGAACGAAGGAGTGCTGATTTTATAACCGGCTATGACCACAAAAATGATCAGGCCAAAACCAATTACAACCGATGCCCAATCCTGGCCGATCTTAAATTTCCTGTCAGTTACTTCCACTTTTTTATCTGTCATTTTTCCGGGTTTTAATAATCAGGTTTTGACCTGATGATAGGTTAGAGTAAAAAGTTCCTGCAAATATGAACACAGTTATGATTTTTTTTGTAGGTATAAATTCGTATTCTTAATCAGTACTAATTTCACTAACGTAATCCGAAATCATGTCGGCAGTAATCTGATATTAAATAACTTGACACTGGTTTCAGAATTTTATTAAGTCTATTGGCTCAGTTACTCACATTCCAAACCACCGCTTCAGAGTTAATTCTTTTTCTAATTTCACATTCTTAGTTTCAATCTGATTTTAACCACAGGAATTGTATTATGGACCAGACAAGTTTTCAGAAGAAATGCGAGGGAACAAACGGACTCGTCAGGAAGCTACTTCACTTTATGAGCCCGGCTTTTATCGCCAGGGTAAATCCTTGTCTTGCATTGTTACTTGCAGGATTATCATTTTCGGCACTTTTGTCAGCACAGGAGGCAGAAGCGTTTAAACCGGGAGGCAAACCTGAAGTAAGAATTTTTTCCAGCCTCAACAGCGCTTTTACGGATGGGGAAAACCACACCAAGTTTGATGTTACACGTGCCTATTTGGGTTATAACTACAATTTCACTAAAAACCTGTCGGGACGGATTGTTTATGATGCAGCTAATCCAACAGTCGGAAAGCTTCAGTTTACAGGAATGCTGAAATTTGCCTATCTCAAATATCAGACGGATAAATGGACGATTTCCGGGGGAATGATAGCGCTCCCTGAATATGACTTTGGCGATAAAAAATGGGGTTACCGCTATGTATTCAAGACCGCCCATGAAGGATACGGTTTCGCTCCGGCTGCGGACCTGGGATTGAGCGTTGGGTACAAGATTGCTCCATGGTTGTCAGCAGATGTGACGTTGATGAACGGAGAAGGTTTCAAAGTGAATGAGGCTGACTCTACCTTGAAGAAAGCTGCCGGAATAACAATAATTCCCGTGAAAAATTTCTCATTGCGCTGTTATTATGATGACATGGGCAGGAACAGTGACAGGCAGCAAACCGTGGAGATTATCACAGCTTATGAGAACAAGGGGTACGTAATTTCTGCTGTGTACAATTACCAGAAAAACAACAATATGATGGCCGGACATGATTATCAGGTCTTGTCATTTAATGGGACCATACCGGTTAAGGATAAGATAAAGATTTTTGGAAGATTTGACTATCTGTATTCAGAAACAGTCGAAACTGAGGAAGATCCCTGGAACCAGGCCAAGGATGGACGGCTTTACCTGATCGGTATTGACATTGCCATTGCTCCGGGTATCCATATCTCACCCAACTACCAGGGATGGAAGCCGGCCGGCACTGATATGCCTTTTATCTCGAGATTTTCCCTCTCACTCGATTTGAAAATCTGACCATTTGGCACAATTGCCATGGATCTGACCCATGGTGGATTTGAAGAGCCAGGAAAGGAGTATGCCTTTCCTGTTACCTTTGTGTTTTATGTTTGCTGATTTCGGGTATCTTTAGATCAAAATTGCATTCATAACAACCATGACCGGGAACAATGTCCGTTCGCTGATACTGAGCCTGAATATTATTTTAATATCCGGTTTCATTGCCTGCAACACAGATCAGGCAGCCCGGAAGAAAGTCGTGGATTCTTCCGCGGAACAGGTTTCGGCACAATTCTACGGAAACTTCAGAGGAATACCCTGCGGTCAGTGCTCTCCTTGTATCACCAAAAATTCCGGCACCGGGAGAGACGTTCCGCATTGTTGCCATTGGCGGAAAAAATATTCTGAAAGCACAGATCAGAGTAACCGGTCCGACAGGTGAACTGAAATCCCTTAAAAGAAAAACAGGAGAGGAATTTCCTTACTGGAGGATTGATGATTATGCCGGTGGTTCTGAGGGTATATACAATGTCACCGTGGCATACGGCGAAATGACCCTCAGCAATCTCGAATTCACTGTTTCCCCTGCTGTTAAGACAACTCAGACAGGTGTGGTATGGAAGACGGTTCAGGGGTGGGACACTGGGACCGAAGCAACCTATTCTGCCTGGATCAACGCCCTGTTTCATGGCTGTAGTGAGAACGCTTCCTGGGCTGCATTGCATGAGGTAACTCAAAATCCTGAGAATAACTTTCTCTATAATTATTTGTCCCTTGGCGAAGATGACCCTGACGCAGAAACAAGGGTGATCATGCAGCCTGACTGTGCCGACAATCCGTTTTTTTTAAGGGCATATTTTGCATGGAAACTCGGTCTTCCGTTTGGCTATCATGTGTGTGACAGGGGCAGTCTCGCGCATAATCCCGGTACAGGCCAGTGGATCACCAATGCAACCCCGGCTGCGAAAACAAATCCTGTGGCTGCATTCAATACTTTCCTCCGAAGGGTTATGGACGGCGTTCATTCGGGGACAGCCAGGACCGCCCTTGACAACGCAAATTCTGATTATTACCCCGTCGCGCTTGAACGCAGCTCTTTGCTGCCGGGAACTGTTTTCGCTGATCCTTACGGACATACCCTGATTATCATTGGATGGGTACCGCAAACCAATAATCACCCGGGCTTGCTTCTGTCAGTGGATGCCCAACCGGACGGTACCATTGGTATCAAGAGATTCTGGAAAGGAAATTTTCTTTTTAATACCTCCGGAGTGGTAGGAGAACCGGGTTTCAAGGCATTCCGGCCCATTTCGCTTGAACAGGGAGTAACACAGACTGGTGCCCTTGGATGCACTTACAGAATCATCTGGTTTCACACCCTTTTCCCTGCAGCAGAGAAAGATGGAAACCGATGCTTTCTATCAGATCATGGAACGGCTTATCAACCCGGAACCACTTGACCCTGAGACTGCTCTGAACGGATTGATACAGTCGCTTCACGAACAGCTGATGGTGCGTGTCACGTCGGTAGCCATCAGTGAGGCTTATTTCAAACTCCATCCCGGCACTGTTATTCCAATGCCGTCAGGCGCTGCCGGGATTTTCCTGGCCGGCGGACTGTGGGAGGCCTATTCAACGCCTAACCGCGACCTGAGGCTGTTGATTGCCATGGATGCGGTTCTCGGTTTTCCAGATCAGGTAGCCAGGTCACCGGAGGATTTTAATTTTCCGGCCACAACCCCTCCAGACCGGATAAGGGAAAAGCTTCAGCTCGTCCTGGAGAAAAAAGCATCTGAGCTGTCGGTCAGCTACACCCGGACAGACGGATCGGAGCAACAACTGACTGTAAGCGAACTGCTTGGCAGAAGAGATGCTTTTGAGATGGCATACAATCCGAATGACGGGATCGAAATACGCTGGGGTGCACCCGTGGGCAGCGATGAAATAGCCACATGCCGCCGTCATGCACCGGCAGCCCAGGCTGAAAAAATGAGCTCGGTACGCTCATGGTTCAGGAAACGCCTTCATCCGCCAACATAAGATCCTGAATTATTTATCCGGCTGAAACAGCGAAAGGACAGGCTTCATTCATTTGCCAATCATTTAAAAAAAACTAAATTTGAATACTCCGAAAACATGTGCGGTATCATTTTTAGTTTTAACCAGTGACACCTGACAGAATATGAAATATGAAGATTTCCTTGTCAAAAGCCTTGGTAGGGGAAATGTGATTTCGCCCCTTAAGCAAAGCCCCGACAGCCCGGTACATAAGTTTGTCGATGATGATGACAGGTTGCTGTATGATGTTTCTTCCGATTATTATGAACACTGCAGGACTACCGGGGAGCTGCCCGTGTCTTTTGAGAAAGCCGGCCCGAAAGAAACAATATTCTTTGAGCCTGCCAAGACCAAAGTGGGCATTGTCACCTGCGGAGGATTATGCCCCGGGGTAAATAACGTTATCCGCAGCCTTGTCAATCAGCTTTACTACAGGTACGGAATAAAAAGGATCCTCGGGATCAGATACGGATATGAGGGCCTGATCTCCGAATACAGCCATGAGGTCATTGAACTGACGGCACCAATGGTCAGTGAAATCCATCTCTCCGGAGGCACTTACCTTGGCACATCACGTGGAAATCAGGATGTCGGGAAAATGGTTGACACCATTGAGATTTTAAATATCAATGTACTTTTTTGCATTGGCGGTGACGGCACTCTCAGGGGCGCCCATGCAATACATGAAGAAATTCAGAACAGAAAGCTTAAGATTGCAGTTGCCGGAATTCCCAAAACGATAGATAACGATATAGACCTCATACAGAAATCGTTTGGTTTTGAAACTGCATTTTCAATTGCCAATGATATTATAAGGAATGCACATAACGAAGCCCAGGGAGCATATAACGGAATAGCCCTGATCAAACTTATGGGTCGCGATTCGGGTTTCATTGCAGCACATGCCGCCCTGGCAATACAGGAGGTCCAGTTTGTGCTTATCCCTGAAATTTCTTTTGATCTTTACGGTGACAACGGGTTTCTCAATGTTCTCAAAAAACGTCTTGAAGCAAGACATCATGCCGTTGTGGTAGTGGCCGAAGGAGCCGGACAGGATCTGTTCGAATCAAATATTGAGGAAAGGGATGCCTCAGGGAACATAAAGCATAAGGACATAGGTATCTTCCTGAAAGAGAAGATCAAGTCCGAGTACAGCGCCCTGGGATTTCCATTTTCAATCAAGTATATTGATCCGAGCTATATCATCCGGAGTGCACCGGCAAATGCAAATGACAGCAAGTTCTGCAACCTGCTTGCTCAAAATGCGGTCCATGCAGCCCTGGCCGGGAAGACCGATTTTGTAATCGGATACTGGAACAACCAGTTTACGCTTATGCCCATTCCGGCAGTTGTGGCAAAACGCAAGAAAATAGATATCGAGGATGAACTCTGGTGGAACGTGTTAGAGGCTACAGGGCAGCCAATCAACATGAAAAATCAGTAAAACAGAAAATATTATGAATAAATTACTTGCATATTTTACAATTATCATCCTTGCATCTGGGCTGTCTGGCTGCGGCAACAAAACCGTAAATACCGATTTGAAGGCGGAGGCTCAGATTAACACTGAAGACAATGAAGTTTATGTCACCTCCAGGGACAGCGAACTAAGAATGACACTCTCGGATAAACTGAAATTCGAGGAATACGAACATACTTCAGAAAGGCAACCAATTGTCTTTGTCAATGAAAAGGTTACTTTCCAGACTATTGAGGGCATTGGCGGTGCTATAACCGACGCCGCGGCTGAAACATTTTATAAAATGCCTGAAGGTAAAAGGAAAGAAGTTTTAGAAGCATATTTTGGCAAGGGGAAAGGCATAGGTTACAATCTTGTCAGAGTGAATATCGCCAGCTGCGATTTTTCATCCTCTTCTTATTCATATGTTGACGAAGGTGACACTTCACTGGCTTCGTTTACAATCGACCACGACCTGCAATATAAAGTCCCGATGGTAAAAGAAGCAAGAGCGGCAGCCGGTGAAGAAGTGCTGATGTTCGCATCACCTTGGAGCCCTCCGGCATGGATGAAGACAAACGGAGACGTTTTGCATGGCGGTAAACTTCTGGATGAGTGCAAACAGGCGTGGGCAAACCACTATGTAAAGTTTATTGATGCATACACCAAAACCGGTATTCCTATCTGGGCTATCTCAGCGCAAAACGAGCCGCTGGCTGTCCAGACATGGGAGTCATGTGTCTTTTCCGCCGGTGATGAGGCTGAGTTTATAGGCAAATACCTTGGTCCGACCATTGAAAAGAGTCCTTACAGCAATACAAAAATAATTGCGTGGGACCATAACCGTGACCTGATACACCAGCGGGCAAGCATGATCATGAACAACCCGGAGGCCGCTAAATATGTGTGGGGATTCGGCTTCCACTGGTACGAACCGTGGACCGGAGGCGAAATGCAATTCAACAATGTCAGGCTGGTGAACGATACCTATCCCGATAAAAAAATTCTTTTTACTGAGGGATGTGCTGAAAGATTTGATTCAACAAGGATTGACAGCTGGGATCTGGGCGAATTTTACGCCAACTCAATGGTAAACGATTTCAATTGCGGAACTGTTGCCTGGTTCGACTGGAACATACTCCTCGATGAAAAAGGCGGGCCAAACCATGTCGGGAACTTCTGTTTTGCACCGGTACACGCCGATACCCGGACCGGCGAAATCATATATACCAATGCCTATTATTACATCGGTCATTTTTCAAAATTCATTCACCGGGGCGCACGAAGAATAGGAGTTTCTTCCTCCAGGGATCATATAAAGACTACCGGCTTTATCAATCCTGACGGTGAGATTGTTGTTGTCATTTTCAATAAGTCAGATCTGAAAACAGATCTCAAATTGTGTATTGGCACAAAAGCAGCTGATGTGACCAGCCTTCCGCACTCAATCATTACGGTTGTAATATAAAGATAGGCAACCGGTTGCCGGTAAGATTTCTTTTTCTACTTTTGCAGCCCGATAGCATTTGCAAATGGAAGAAATAAGAAATATAGCCGTTATTGCTCACGTTGACCACGGCAAGACCACCCTGGTTGATCGTATCTTGTACCAGGTCAAGCTTTTCCGTGAAAACCAGGTCATGGGTGACCTTATCCTCGACAGCAACGACCTGGAAAGGGAACGAGGCATAACAATTCTCTCAAAAAACGTTTCTGTACGGTATAAAAATGTCAAGATCAACATTATAGATACCCCCGGCCACGCTGACTTCGGAGGAGAAGTTGAACGGGTTCTTAATATGGCCGAGGGAGTATTGCTTATTGTTGATGCCTTTGAAGGACCTATGCCGCAAACCCGTTTTGTCCTCCAGAAAGCCCTGGAGCTGGGGCTGAAGCCAATTGTTGTCGTCAACAAGGTAGACAAGCCAAACTGCAGGCCTGAAGAGACACAGGAAAAAGTCTTTGACCTGATGCACAGCCTCAAGGCAACGGAAGACCAGCTTGACTTCCCTACTGTTTACGGTTCTTCAAAGCAGGGCTGGATGGGTCCTGACTGGTCAGTTCCCACAACTGATGTGAGTTATCTGCTCGACACCATTCTGGAGCATATTCCACCTGCAAAAATGGTGGAAGGGACCCTGCAGATGAGAATATCATCGCTTGATTATTCTTCTTACCAGGGACGTATTGCGGTGGGCAAAATCAGCCGCGGAGATACTCTTACCAGGCAGCCAGGTCTCACTCATGAAGCGTGACGGCAGTGTTGATCAAAAACACTGTAAAGGAAGCTTATCTCTTTGAGGGACTGGGTAAGGAGAAGACAAAGAAGCCGATAAGGTCAGGCGAGATATGTGCATTGTTCGGTATCGAGGATTTCGAAATAGGCGATACAATATCTGATGCAGAAAACCCTGAAGGGCTTTCGCATATTCAGGTCGATGAACCTACAATGAGCATGCTCTTTGTGTCCAACAATTCACCTTTTTTCGGACGTGAAGGGACACTGGTCACTTCGCGCCAGCTGAGAGACAGGCTTTTCAGGGAAACGGAAAAAAACCTGGCCCTGAAAGTTGAGGAAACAAGTACCTCAGAAGCTTTCATGGTCTATGGACAGAGGCATACTTCACCTTTCGATACTGATTGAAACAATGCGCCGCGAGGGCTTTGAAATGCAGGTTGGCCAGCCAAAAGTCCTGTTGAGGAATATTAACGGCATTAACCATGAGCCCATTGAAGCACTTACCGTACAGGTACCTGACAATTTCGCCGGCAAGGTGATTGAGCAGGTGACCCAGCGCAAGGGTGAGATCGTTAAAATAGATATAAAGGATGACCGGGCCAATCTCGATTTTAAGATCCCCGTGCGCGGGATCATCGGACTGAGAAACCAGATACTCACAGTGACCGAGGGTGAGGCCGTCATGGCACACCGCTTTGAGGGTTACGAACCCTGGAAAGGGGAGATGGCAGTGAAACGCAACGGATCACTGATAGCCATGGAGACCGGTACATCTGCAGCATATGCTATTGACAAACTGCAGGACCGCGGCAGATTCTTCATCTTCCCCGGCGAAGAGGTTTATATGGGACAGGTCATCGGCGAGAACACCCGTTATGATGACATAACGGTCAATGTGACAAAAACAAAGAAGCTTACCAATATGAGGGCTTCGGGCTCAGACGACAAGGCACTCCTTGAACCTCCGGTGCGCTTCTCGCTTGAAGAGGCAATGGAGTATATCGCTTCAGACGAATATATTGAGATCACACCTAAATCGATGCGCCTGAGAAAGATCCTGCTCGATGAAAATGACCGTAAGAGGGTCAGGAACGCGCAGTAAGGAATTTCAGGGAAAGAAGAAGAAAAATTCAGTTCCTTTTCCGGGTTCGGACAAGACCCTGATAGCGATATCATGAAAATCAGCAATAGACTTTGTGATTGCCAGTCCTATTCCGGTACTGTCACCAGCGGGGTCCAGCTTTGTTCTGAAACGTGAAAAGAGATTGTCAAGCTGTTTCTGCGTCATGCCTTTACCAGTGTCGATAACGGAGACTTCAAATATGGCATCCCGCCATTTCCCTCCGATTTCAATTTTTCCCTTGCGGGGTGTATGCTTCACGGCGTTATTGACAACATTGTAAAACATTGAGAAGATCAGTGACCTGTTGGCGTTCCTGAATATAAAATCATCATTGCAGTTCAAGTGTGATTTTTACGCCGGCATCTTCGGCAACAGGTGACAGTTCCTCAATAACCTCACTTACAAGCTCCCTGATCTTAATGCTGTCTTCCTTCATGTACTGCCGGCTCTCGATACGGGCTATTGTAAGCAATGAGTTTATCAATGTCTTTAACCGGTGCAGCATCCTGAGCGATTCTTCAATGCCCGCTTCAACATCATGATCAAGGCCTTTCTGAAGCAGCATATTCTCAAGTTTGCTGCGGAGGACAGAAACAGGTGTCATCAGTTCATGCGAAATGTTCACTGTGATCTCTCTCTCAGTACGGAAGAGATCCTCGATCTTTTTCATCATTTCCCTGAGCGTCTGATCAAGCTGGATAAAGTCCCTTGTGGTTGTTTTGAGCTGTTTTGAATCAGGGAGGGAAGGGGAGGAAGTTGCCTCCAGCCTTCGTGTGATGATCTTCAGCGGACGAAGTACCCTGGCAGTATAAAAAAGATCAGACAGAAGCGTGACAAGGATGAAGAGAGCAAGGAAGACCAATATGACCGTTCGAATATTCTTTGCGGCATATATCATGCTTGAAAGACTCTTTCCGATCTCCAGGAGATAGGTCTGGCCGTCAATTTTCAAAGAGTAGTTAAGCACGCGGTAGTCAATGGTTTCGTTGTCGATAAGCCGCTGAGTGACTTCAATGAAATTCCAGTCCCTGGAAAGATCGATCTTCTCGAGACTGATGAATTCTTCCTTAAGAATGTTATAACTGCCGAAACCGGCTAATGTATCATCAGTGATAAAGGGTTCAATACCCACTTTGGAAATAAGTGCGATTACTTCCTCTCTCTTGCCAATAAGTTCATTATCTGTCTGACGGATGTTGATGCGCTCGGTGATCAGGGGCAGGAACCCGATGAAAAGAGCGGAAAATACCAGTTTCGAGAGCAGGTTGAAGAGGGCAAGTTTTGTCTGTAATCTCATCATGCTCCGCTGATCTTGTTACTGGTCAACGCTTATTCTGTATCCTACGCCTCTGACTGTCTCGAGCCACGGAGTAGGTGCACAGATGTTCAGTTTTTTGCGCAGGTTCTTAATATGAACATCAATGAAGTTACTGTCGTACTGATCGTCAAGCGTGTTTCCCCAGAGATGCTCATAGAGCTGATGACGCGCCAGAACTTTGTCGTGGTTCATTACCAGGTAATGAAGCAGGTCAAACTCTTTTTTCGTGATCTCAACTTCCCTGCCATGGTGGAAGATCTTCCTTGCCTGTATCGCCAGGACAAATTCACCGAGGGTGATATCCGGCGAGGTGATATGAAATTTTCTTCTGGCCACCGCCATGATGCGTGAATGCAGCTCAGCAAGGGCAAACGGTTTTGAGAGGTAGTCATCGGCTCCGAGGTCAAGTCCTCTGACCTTGTCTTCAACGGCGCCACGGGCGGTAATAATAATAAAGGAAACATCAATACCGTTCTTCCTGGCCTCTTTGATAAGATCCAGACCGTTGTAATCAGGAAGACCAAGATCAAGCAGTACAAAATCGTAAAGGTTGACTTCAATTTTTTCCGATGCTTCCTTTCCGGTGAAAGCCAGATCGCACAGGAAATTTTCCTTGCCCAGATATGACGCAATCTCCTTCGCAAGGCTTCTCTCGTCTTCGACTATAAGAAGGTTCATAGCCCAAAGTTAAAAAATCCTGAAGAAGACGCTTGCCAAAAAGACAAAACCTTGTGTACCGGTTGTTCCGGCATCCGGATATAAAGGCAGGACATACCCTGGTTCCAACTCAAGGGTAAAGAAGTCATAGCTGAAAGCAATCGGAATTCCGAAGTCCATTTCCATCAGACCGAACCTTTCAGAATAGCTTGTGGAGGAGTCCTTAGGTGGTTTGTGCCATCCACTGTGACCGGGAGATGACGAAGTTGTGTCTTCTGTGGTCTCGATTGTGTAGATGGTTCCGAAGATGAGATTTACATAAGGGTCAAAGGAAAAGAAGGCTTTGCCCCCGGCGAATGAAGGTGTCTCAAAATATCTTGAATTTCGTGCCTGAAGATAAAACCAGCTATCATCAGCAAAGAGACCGCCGGTCGATATTTGTGTATATAGGATCCTCCAGTCGAAACCCAGCGTTGCATTTGCATAGGTGAAGCTGCTGAAGAGAGTGTCCTCAAGGGATTCAGCAATATTGTACCTGGAGAGGCTCAGGCCAATATCAAACCACGAGTTGAAAGTATGGCTGAAACTCAGATCAAGACTGTAATAGGCCAGGAAAGGGGTGAAGCCGCTCAGCGTGTAGCCTGTGGCAGACAAATAAAGCTGATCTTTGAAGCCATAGGAAACGGAGGCATAACCGAAGGGCTTGTCATTGGATATTGTGGTTCCGAGATAAACCATATTGCTGCCAAATCCTGCCCCGGCATATAAGGCATGAGTCTTGCCTTTTTCAACGGTGACCGGAGTATCTTTGACAATAGAGGTATCAGCTGTTACCTGTGCGGAGGCGTCGGTAAACAATGTCTGTAACATGATGCAGCAGACAAATGTGCCCATCACCGACCCTCTTCCTTTCATAATGTCCGATTTCCTTGTTTACTTTCCTCCCGGGCCTTTCGCCCCGTGTGGCTTACCAACACCCTTTGGTATGCGGGAGCCTGAAGGCCTCTCAACAGAGGCTGGGCGCGCTCCCCTGGCTTTACTCCAGTCTGGCCGTGCACTGTTTACCTGCTTAACGCCGGAAGCATTTCCTTTCTGAGACTGGGACTTAGACTGAGTTTTGGACTGGACCTGCGTCTGCTCCTGTGTCTGGGTTTGAGCCTTCTCCTGTTTCTGCACTTGCTCATCATCCTGTTGCGCCCTGATTGCTGAAGTGTCAGCATTTACTCTGACCTGCTGACCGTTCAGGACTCCTGCTGTGCTCACCAGAAAAGTAAAAATCAGCAGAATATATTTAATTTTTTTCATGCACCGTTTTGTTTGTCCTGTCATGAAATATTTTCAATTTTCCGTAAATCATTTGAAATACAGATTATTGAAAAACTTCACTACAAAAGTATTCAATCAAATATGAAGAAGAGATGAAGGATTTCTGTTTTTTTAAAAATATTTTTAAAAGTGTAATAATTACATTTAAAATAATATTTAACTTGCAATGAAGCATGAGCAGCAAGTTGACGAACGCAGTGAGGAACCGAAGCGAAGCGGAGCTCGGCGAAGCCAAATCCCGCGCAGCGGGAGAGCAAGGAGCATGAGGCGATCAGTAGGTGGCGGAGAGGCAGTCTCGCGACGCGGGAGAAGCAAGACTGGGGCAAGAAGTCTGAGAAAGCTGGCGAACGACGTTGTCTTGCGAAGCAGGAGAGCATGCTGAGGAGTTTCTGTATGGCGGAGGAGACAGGTCCGCGAAGCAGTAGGGAGTGAAGGGAAAAGATGACACTCATGAGTGTCACGGGTTGATAAGAATTATAAATTGCATTAAAAAAGACCATAAATATTCTTATAATTAACCTAACAACCTAATAAACATGCAATTACTAGACTGGATCGTACTGGGGGGGTTCTGCCTCGCACTGGTAGCATTTATTGTCTTTTCGATGAAATCAAAAGACAAGACATCAGCTGACTACTTTCTGGCCGGACGTGACGCCACATGGGTCGCTATCGGAGCCTCTATCTTTGCCTCCAACATCGGATCAGAGCACCTTGTGGGTCTGGCCGGTGCCGGCGCTTCATCAGGAATGGCTATGGCCCACTGGGAGATGCACGGATGGCTCATCCTTCTGCTCGGATGGCTCTTTGTGCCATTTTATGCAAGGAGCGGGGTATTCACAATGCCTGAGTTCCTTGAGAAGAGATACAACAAGGAATCAAGGTCTGTACTCTCAATTATTTCACTTGTAAGTTATGTGCTCACAAAAGTAGCTGTCACTGTTTATGCGGGCGGTGTTGTCTTCAAGGATGTCTTTGGCATTGAATCAATATGGGGCATTGACTTTTTCTGGATAAGTGCTATCGGCCTTGTCGTATTGACAGGTATCTATACAGTGCTGGGCGGTATGAAAGCCGTGCTCTGGACCTCTGTCTTTCAGACACCCGTTCTTCTGGCCGGATCGATTGCCGTGCTGATAGCCGGCCTTATCAAGGTAGGAGGATGGGATGAACTGATGCATATCTGCAGGTCTGTGCCTGTAAATGAGTACGGCGATACCATGACCCAGCTCATCAGGTCACCAAAAGATGCCGACTATACCCATGGACCGGAGTGCTTCTTGGGTCTGCGATAATCGGTTTCTGGTACTGGTGTACTGACCAGTACATTGTCCAGCGTGTTCTTTCAGGCCGTGATCAGACCCAGGCCCGCCGCGGAACTATTTTCGGGGCATATCTGAAACTGACTCCCGGTATTTATTTTCCTCATCCCCGGTATGATAGCTTACGCACTTAATCAGCAGGGTATTATACATCTGACAAGCTCTGACTCTGCATTCTCCACCCTTGTGAAGGAACTGCTGCCAATGGGTTTTAAAGGTCTTGTTGTGGGCGGTATCCTTGCCGCACTGATGAGCTCCCTGGCTTCGCTGTTCAATTCTTCCGCCACTCTCTTTACTATTGATTTCTACCAGAAGTATAAGCCAAAGGCTCCGGAGAGTGAGCTTGTAAGGGTAGGACGAATTGCCACAGTAGTAGTTGTGATCCTCGGTATTCTATGGATACCTGTAATGAAAGGTATCGGCAAGGTTCTTTACGCTTATCTGCAGGATGTACAGTCGCTTCTTGCTCCGGGAATAGCTGCCGCATTCCTGCTCGGTGTCGTCTCCAGGAAAACCACACCTGCAGCCGGTCTCACTGGCCTTCTGACAGGATTTATCATTGGAATGCTGCGTCTCGGATTTACAATATTCAAAGGCCATGTAAGTCCTGACGGAATGCTTTACAGCGTATTTATCGAGCCCAACTGGCTGCATTATGAGATCATCAACTTTGCAATCGTTATACTCGTTATGATAATTGTAAGTGCCTTCACGAAGAGAATGGATGAAACTAAAATTGTGGGACTTTACATGGGATCGGCGACTGCTGAACAGAAAGCCATCACCCGTGCAAGCTGGAACGTCTGGGATGTTGTTCTCTCAGCTATTGTTATTGTTGTAATTTTAGTCTTCTACGCTTACTTCTGGAATTAGCGCACGGAATATTTATGAAATAATACTCATAAAATGAAAAAAGATACTGTTGAATTATGGTTTATCACAGGCAGCCAGCACCTTTACGGAGAAGAGACACTTAAGCAGGTTAATGCTGATTCCAAGGCAATTGCCGCTGCCCTTGACAAGGCAGATGCCATTCCCGTGAAGATTGTATTCAGGCCTGTTCTCACAACTGCCGATGCCATTACGGCAATCTGCATTGAGGCGAACAGTTCACCCAAATGCGCAGGCCTTATTGCATGGATGCATACCTTCTCACCTGCAAAGATGTGGATATCAGGGCTTAAGAAGTTAAATAAACCTCTTCTGCACTTTCATACCCAGTACAACCGTGACATACCCATGGTCGGAGATTGACATGGATTTCATGAACCTGAACCAGGCAGCTCACGGCGACCGTGAGTTCGGATACATCTGCTCGCGTCTCCGTATTGAGCGCAAGGTTGTTGTAGGTCACTGGCAGGACAAGGATGTGGTTAATTCCATCGGCGTATGGGCGCGGGCTGCAATGGCGGCTCTTGATGCCCGGTCGATGAAGGTGGCCCGCTTCGGTGACAATATGCGTGATGTGGCAGTTACCGAAGGCAACAAGGTGTCAGCACAGATTAACCTTGATTACCAGGTGCACGGTTATGGCGTTGGCGATCTGGTGGCTGCTGTCAATAAAGTTCCGGATAAACAGGTTGCTGCACTTGTCAAAGAATATGGCGACGAATACAAGGCTTCATCAAAGGTTCTGGCCTCTCCTGCAATAAAAGAGGCGGCACGCATTGAGATCGGCATGCGCACTTTCCTTGAAAAAGGAGGGTTCAAAGCCTTCACCACTACCTTCGAAGACCTTCACGGGCTGGTGCAGTTACCCGGTCTTGCCGTCCAGAGGCTCATGGCTGACGGTTACGGCTTCGGCGCCGAGGGCGACTGGAAGACCGCAGCGTTGCTGCGCTCGATGAAGGTGATGGCAGAAGGGCTCAAAGGCGGCACATCTTTCATGGAAGATTATACCTATCATCTTGATCCGAAGAATATGGCAGCTCTCGGCGCTCATATGCTCGAAGTATGCCCTTCCATCGCTGCCGGCAAACCGACACTGGAAGTGCATCCGCTCGGAATAGGCGGTAAAGCTGACCCTGCGCGTCTGATCTTCAGGACCAGTACCGGCAAGGCTGTTGTTGCCTCGATGGTTGAAATGGGTGACAGGTTCAGACTTATAGTCAATACAATGAAGGTTATCGAATGTCCGCCAATGCCTAAACTGCCGGTGGCAAGCGTCCTGTGGAAACCTGATCCTGACCTTAAGACTGCCGCAACAGCATGGATTTATGCCGGCGGCGCTCACCATACAGGCTTCAGCCAGGCTCTTACGGCTGAACATCTGGCTGACTTTGCTGCCATGACAGGGACAGAGTTCGTGCTGATCGATGATAAGTGCAAGATAGATGAGTTCAGGAAAGAACTCAGATGGAATGATCTTTATTATCATTTGAATAAGGGTTTATGCTAGAGATCTATTCAAAGCATCATAAACACTTTCAGGCTGTTGACTGCATTATCTTCGGTTATGATATAATAGAAAAAGAGCTCAAGCTCCTCCTGATAAAGAGGAGCTTTGAGCCCGCAAAGGGTCAATGGTCGCTTTCCGGAGGATTTGTAGAGGAGGGTGAGGGCCTTGACAATGCTGCAAACCGTGTACTCAGAACCCTGACCGGTCTTTCGGATTTATATATGGAACAACTTTATACATACGGTGATGCCAGCCGTGATCCGGGTGACAGGGTGATCTCCACTGCATATTTTTCTCTGATAGGCCTGCATGAGATTGATGATAAGATAAAGGTGAAGTACGGGGCTCACTGGAGATCAATATCCAACCTTCCTGACCTGATCTTCGATCACCGGAAAATGGTTGACAGGGCTCTGAAGGAACTGGTTGAAAAAGTAAAGATTCACCCTGTCGGCTTTGAACTTCTTCCTGAGAAATTTACCCTTGTGCAGCTTCAGAACCTGTATGAGGCCATTTATCAGAAGTCAATAGACAAGCGCAACTTCAGGAAGAAGATCCTCTCAATGAACCTTCTGGAGAAACAGGATGACAAAGAGAGGGAGACATCTAAAAAGGGAGCCTGGTATTACAGGTTCAATGAAGAAAAGTACAAAGAGTTCACAAATAACGGTTTCTTCTTCAACCTTGCCGTGAGCTGACCCCGGGGTACCTGACGGCAGGCATAACCTTTAAAACAAAATAATCATGCTTGAAAAGCTTAAGGAAGATGTCTTCAAAGCTAACCTGGATCTGGTCAGACACGGTCTTGTCATCATGACTTTCGGCAATGTCAGCGGCATCGACAGGGCATCAGAGCTGATGGTCATCAAACCATCAGGTGTTTCATACAATGAGATGACTGCCAATGACATGGTTGTTACCGATCTCAACGGCAATGTTGTCGAGGGCACTTTAAACCCGTCCACAGATACTCCGACCCACCTGGCACTTTACAAAGCCTTTCCGGGTATAGGAGGAGTGGTGCATACACATTCCACTCATGCCACAGCCTGGGCTCAGGCCGGAACAGCAATCCCGTGCCTCGGAACGACACATGCTGATTATTTCTACGGACCTGTGCCTGTGACACGGAGGCTGACGGCGAAGGAGACTGAGAATGACTATGAGTACAATACTGGACTGGTCATTGCCGAGGTCATTGCCGGCAGAGATCCTCTGACCATGCCAGCGGTTCTGGTGAATTCGCACGGTCCCTTTACCTGGGGTGTGACGCCTGCAATGGCTGTTCACAATGCTGTCATACTTGAGGAGATAGCACGCATCGCATCACTCTCCGTAAATATTGCCCCTCCGAATGAGATTGACAAGCATCTGCTTGACAGGCATTATCTCCGGAAACACGGCAGCAGTGCATATTATGGTCAGAAAAAGTAAAAAAACAATAAAACCATGCATAAGTTTTCCATTGGAGTAGATTTCGGCACCCTCTCGGGAAGAGCCGTTCTTGTTGATGTTGTTAACGGTGAGGAAGTGGCTGTCGCTGTCCATGAGTACGCTCACGGCGTGATGGACGAGAGACTGCCTGACGGCACTCCGCTCGGAGTTGACTGGGCGCTTCAGCATCCGCAGGATTACCTGGATGTATTCCGGATTACCATCCCGCAGGTGATGAAAATGGCTTCAGTGAGCCCTGATCAGATAGTCGGGGTGGGCATTGACTTTACGGCATGCACCATGCTGCCTGTCACGGCTGACGGCACCCCTCTGTGCTTCCTTGATGAATTCAGGAAAAGACCCAATGCCTGGATCAAGCTGTGGAAACATCATGCAGCACAGGATGAAGCAAATAAGCTTAATGCCATTGCAGAGAAGCGCGGAGAGAAGTTCCTGAAACGCTACGGGGGCAAAATATCGTCAGAATGGCTTATACCCAAGATCTGGCAGACAGCCGATGAGGATCCCGGGATATATGACGCTGCAGCACGCTTCCTCGAGGCAGCTGACTGGGTGATCTGGCAGCTGACAGGCATTGAGACACGTAATACCTGCACTGCAGGTTACAAGGCTATCTGGCATAAACATGACGGTTATCCTTCGAATGATTTTTTCAAGGCGCTGAATCCTAAAATGGAAAAGCTGGTCGAGGAGAAACTCTCACGGACACCTGCTTCCCGTCGGCACAAAAGCCGGAAGCATTACCGCAGCAGCAGCAAAGCTGACAGGCCTTAAAGAAGGCACCGCCGTGGCAGTGGCCAATGTCGATGCACATGTCTCAATACCGGCAGTGGGGATAACATCATCCGGCAAAATGCTGGCTATCATCGGCACGTCAACATGCCATATGCTGCTTGGCGACATTGAGAAAGAAGTACCCGGCATGTGCGGTGTCGTTGAAGACGGAATAATCGAGGGTTTCTTCGGATATGAAGCAGGACAGAGCTGTGTAGGTGACCATTTTCAGTGGTTTGTCGAAAACTGCACACCCGCAGATTACAAGGCAGAGGCTGACCGCAGGGGCATTGACATGCATGCACTGCTTACAGAAAAGGCATCAGCACTGAAACCCGGGGAGAGCGGACTGGTGGCACTGGACTGGTGGAACGGCAACAGGTCGGTGCTTGTCGATGTTGACCTGACAGGCATGATGCTTGGTATGACCCTGACAACAAAACCTGAGGAGATTTACCGTGCACTCATCGAGGCTACAGCCTATGGTACAAGGATGATCATTGATACATTCGAGGAGAATGGCGTACCGGTAAATGAGTTCTATGCCGCCGGTGGTATTGCAGAGAAAAACCCGTTTGTGATGCAGATCTATGCAGATGTGATTAACAGGGAGATAAAGATTTCAGGCAGTCCGCAGGCACCTGCACTTGGCTCGGCAATGTTCGGCGCAGTGGCAGCCGGCAGAATGGCCGGTGGCTTTGACACCATCCAGGAAGCTGCAGCGGTGATGGCCAAGGTTAAGGATCAGACTTACAAACCTGTGCCTTCAAATGCCGGCACTTACAAAAAACTGTATGCAGAGTACAGGATGCTGCACGATTACTTTGGCCGCGGCACCAATGATGTCATGAAAAGGCTGAAGGATATCAAAAAAGAGGTGAGAGGGTGAAAATCAGATACATATTGCTGCTGATATTTCCGGTTTTGATGTCTTCATGCGGGAATAATGCCACCGGAGAAAAATATGGCCAAATGGCTTGAAACTCCTGCACCCGGCGATGTGCGTATCACGGATAATTTCTGGAAGCCAAAGATCGACCTCAACAGGGAGGTAACCATACCTTATGTATTCAGACAGTGTGAGGAGACGGGCCGCATAGACAACTTTGCCATCGCCGGCGGCCTGAAGAAAGGAAAACACACCGGCGAGAGATATAATGATTCTGATGTCTTCAAAGTCATTGAAGGTGCCTGCTATTCGCTTATGGAGACACCTGACCCGGCCCTGCGTCATTATGTCGACAGCCTCGTGACACTTATTGCAGCGGCTCAGGAGGATGACGGGTATCTTTATACAACCCGAACCATTGATCCTGTCAACATGGCTCCCGGGGCAGGCAGGGAGCGGTGGATCGATGAGCGTGTCAGCCATGAGCTTTATAATGTGGGGCACATGTATGAGGCAGCTGTTGCACATTTTGAGGCTACAGGCTCAAAAGCATTCCTTGAAATTGCCCTGAAGAATGCAGAGCTTATAAATAAAGAGTTCGGATGGGGTAAAAGGGAGATCGCGCCCGGGCATCAGGAAATAGAAATAGGGCTGGTGAAACTGTACAAATGCACCGGCGACAAAGAAATGGCTTGACCTGGCACAGTTCTTTCTCGATGTGCGCGGCCGTCGGCGGTGATTATATCCGCCACCCGGACGGATCAAGGTTCGAGGTATATAATGATTCCGTATACTTCCAGATGCATAAACCGGTGCTTGAACAGACGGAGGCGGTGGGTCATGCTGTCAGGGGCGCCTATATGTACACTGCCATGGCTGATGTCTCGGAAGAGACAGGTTATAACAGGTATCTTGAGGCATCACAGAAGATATGGAACGATGTCACTGCAGGAAAGATATATATCACCGGTGGCATCGGGTCAAAAGAACACGGCGAAGCCTTCGGTCAGAAGTTTGAGCTTCCCAATATGACGGCTTACACTGAGACATGTGCATCTGTGGCAAATGTCTTCTGGAACCATCGGCTTTACAGGGCTACGGGGGAAGCCAAATACCTTGATGTGCTTGAGCGCACTCTCTATAACGGGCTTATCTCGGGTATCGGCAGTGACGGTTGCCATTTCTTTTATCCCAATCCCCTTGAATCAGACGGCAGCTTTGAACGTGCCGGGTGGTTCGACTGTTCCTGCTGCCCTGTCAATGTGGCCCGCTTCATGCCTGCCATGAAACAGTATATATGGTCAGAATCAGGTGACGGTGTGAATGTTAACCTCTTCATCGGATCGGAAGCCAGACTAAATACTTCCGGAGGGGAGGTCTTTATCAGACAAACTACTGATTTTCCGTGGAAAGGTGACTGTAACCATCAATGTTGACCCCGATAACCAGGGAAGCTCTTTCATTCTGAGAATACGCGTCCCCGGCTGGACTGGCAATGAGCCCATTGCAGGAGATCTCTACAGGTATATTACTCCCGCGAAAGGAAAAATGGAAATTCAAGGTGAACGGGAAAAAGGCTTCTGCGGAGATCCAAAACGGTTTTGCAGTTATTGACAGAAAATGGAATAAAGGGGATGTGGTTGATGTCACCCTTCCCATGGAACCAAGATTCATTGCAGCCAGGCAGGAGGTAAAGGCTGACAGCGGCCGGATTTCCGTTGGAATAGGCCCGCTGGTCTACTGCCTGGAAGAGGCAGACAACGGAAAAGTGAGGGAGGTAAAGGTCGACCCTGAAACAAAGGTGAATGTAGTTTATGATGATGAGTAACCCCGGTACGGCTGTGACACTGACATTTGACGCCGAAATGGCTGATGGCTCAGTGAAACAGGTCAGGGCAGTGCCATATTACTCCTGGGCCAACAGGGGCAAAGGTGAAATGATCGTCTGGATGAAAAACAAATAATAATTATCATGAACAGAGAAAGCAAAGCAATTCTTTATCCGGCGGTAGTCCTGCTGATCATTGCCTCATCGTGCTCGGACGGGAAAGCATGATGAGAACTACCCTGTAAGACCTGTTCCGTTCACCTCAGTGAAGATGACGGATAATTTCTGGGCTCCGCGGATAAAGAAAAACCATGAGGTGACAATCCCCATTGCCTTTGGATACTGTGAATCAACCGGCAGGGTAAAGAACTTCGAGATTGCCGGCGGACTCGATACCGGTGCTTTTCAGACAATCTATCCGTTTGATGATTCTGACGTTACAAAGATCATCGAGGGAGCCAGTTACTCACTGCAGACATTTCCTGACCCTGAGCTGGAGGCTTATGTTGACACCCTTATATATAAGATAGGACTGGCACAGGAGGATGACGGTTATCTGTACACCAACCGCACAATTGCTGAAAAAGGATACGGCAAGCTGCACGAGTGGGCCGGTGAGAAAAGATGGGAAAAGGATAACATTCTCAGCCATGAACTGTACAATCTGGGTCACATGTACGAGGCAGGCGTGGCATACTACCAGGCTACCGGTAAGAGAACCCTTCTTGACATTTGTATCAAATCAGCGGACCTTGTCGATCATGATATGGGATGGGATGCATTTGTCACCTACCCCGGTCACCAGGTCATTGAGATCGGACTGGTAAAGCTTTACAGGGTGACAGGAGAAAGAAGATATCTTGACCTGGCAAAATTCTTCCTTGATGCCCGCGGAACACGCCCGGACGGAGAAGAATACTCGCAGTCACATAAGAAGGTTGTTGATCAGACAGAGGCAGTGGGCCATTCGGTGAGAGCGACATATATGTATTCCGGAATGGCTGATGTTGCTGCCATACTTAAAGACGAAGCCTACCTCAATGCTATCACGAAGATCTGGGAAGATCTGGTTTACAGGAAGATGTACATCACCGGGGGTATCGGTGCCAGCGGCGGCAATGAGGGATTTGCAGAACCGTATAATCTGCCGAATATGTCAGCGTACTGCGAAACATGCGCATCGATAGGCGATATCTTTTTCAACCACCGCATGTTTTCGATGCATGGGGACGGAAAATATTTTGATGTGCTTGAAAAGACACTTT
>CAVSSR010000013.1:0-109402 GCA_963730615.1 uncultured Bacteroidales bacterium
GAAAAGAGTAAGCAAAGCAATTCTTTATTCGGCGGTGTCCTGGTGATCATTGCCTCATCGTGCTCGGACGGAAAGCATGATGAGAACTACCCTGTAAGACCTGTTCCGTTCACCTCCGTGAAGATGACGGATAATTTCTGGGCTCCGCGGATAAAGAAGAACCACGAGGTGACAATCCCCATTGCATTTGGTTACTGTGAATCGACCGGCAGGGTAAAGAATTTTGAGATTGCCGGCGGCCTCGATACCGGCGCATTTCAGACAATTTATCCCTTTGATGATTCTGACGTTACAAAGATCATCGAAGGAGCAAGCTACTCATTGCAGACATTTCCTGACCCTGAGCTGGAGGCTTATGTTGACACCCTTATATATAAGATAGGACTGGCACAGGAGGCTGACGGTTATCTGTACACCAACCGCACCATTGCTGAAAAAGGATATGGCAAACTGCATGAGTGGGCCGGCGAGAAAAGATGGGAAAAGGATAACATTCTCAGCCATGAACTCTATAACCTTGGTCACATGTATGAAGCAGGCGTGGCATACTACCAGGCTACCGGTAAGAGAACCCTGCTTGACATTTCGATCAAATCAGCAGATCTTGTCGATCATGATATGGGATGGGATGCATTTGTCACCTACCCCGGTCATCAGGTCATTGAGATCGGACTGGTAAAGCTTTACAGGGTGACAGGAGAAAGAAGATATCTTGACCTGGCAAAATTCTTCCTTGATGCCCGCGGAACACGCCCTGACGGAGAAGAATACTCGCAGTCACATAAAAAGGTTGTGGATCAGACAGAGGCAGTAGGTCACTCGGTGAGAGCGACGTACATGTATTCCGGCATGGCTGATGTCGCTGCCATTCTTAAAGACGAAGCCTACCTCAATGCTATCACGAAGATCTGGGAAGATCTGGTTTACAGGAAGATGTACATCACCGGGGGTATCGGTGCCAGCGGGGGCAATGAGGGATTTGCAGAACCGTATAATCTGCCGAATATGTCAGCGTACTGCGAAACATGCGCATCGATAGGGGATATCTTTTTCAACCACCGGATGTTTTCGATGCATGGGGACGGCAAGTATTTTGATGTGCTTGAAAAGACACTTTATAACGGAGCGCTGTCAGGTGTCAACCTTGCAGGCGACAGGTTCTTCTATCCCAATCCGCTTGAGTCAAACGGTCAGTACGAAAGATCACCCTGGTTCGGGTGTGCCTGCTGCCCGTCAAATGTGGCAAGATTTATTCCGGCCATACCAGGATATATATATTCGGTAACGGACAAAGATCTGTATGTAAATCTTTTTGCATCAAATGATGCGGATATCACATTCGGCAAGAATCATGTGAGATGTGACACAGGAGACAAACTATCCCGTGGGACGGAGATGTGATGATAACTGTAAATCCGGAAAAGGAAGGCAAGTTCAACCTGCGGCTTCGTATTCCCGGCTGGGCGCGCAATGAAGCTATTCCGGGCGACTTGTACACATTTACCGGAAGTGATGAAGAAAAGTATGTGATACGCGTGAACGGCGAAGATTACAATGCCACTGTCACAGATGGCTATGCCTCTGTTTCACGCAAATGGAAGAAGGGTGATAAGATTGAACTGTTGTTACCCATGCCGGTAAGGACAGTGACTGCAGACAGCAGGGTAAAGGATGATAATGACAAGTACGCAATCCAGCGCGGTCCTCTGATATTCTGTGCCGAATGGCCTGATAATCCGGAAGGGCATGTTCTTAACCTTGTTATTGATGAGCAGCCTGAATTGAAGGCAGAGTTCATTCCGGACCTGCTGAACGGGACAGAGATCATCAAAACCAAAGCCCGCCAGGCGGCCAGAAACCCTGACGGGACTGTTTCAATGGGTGATTATGAAGAAATAACTCTGATTCCTTATCATTTATGGAATAACCGCGGGGCAGGGGAGATGAGGGTCTGGCTGCCATTCCACCTATAGTCATCAACATGAAAATTCGGTTTGACAATTACATAAAAAATAAACAAATAAATAGAAGGACATGAGAAATTATGGAATCTTTACTGCAGGTGTTTTATTACTTTCTGCTGTTGGTTTCTTCAGCCTTTGCACAGTCAAAGAAAGAGGCTGGTCAGGCTAACATTATCGTCAGCACTGACCTGGGAACAGAGACGATAAGTCGTCATATTTACGGACATTTCTCGGAACACCTGGGACACTGTATTTACGGAGGCTACTGGGTGGGAGAGAATGCAGCTATCCCGAACACAAGAGGTATCAGGAATGATGTTGTTGAGGCTCTGAAGAAGACTCAGATACCCAACCTGCGCTGGCCGGGCGGATGCTTTGCTGATGAATACCACTGGATGGATGGCATCGGACCACGCGAAAACAGGCCGAAAATGGTCAATACCCACTGGGGCGGGGTGACGGAGGACAACAGCTTCGGCACGCATGAGTTTCTTGACCTCTGCGAACAGCTCGGTGCCGAACCGTATATATGCGGTAACGTAGGCAGCGGCTCAGTGGAGGAAATGTCAAAATGGGTAGAGTATATCAATTTTGACGGTGTGAGCCCGATGGCTGACCTGCGTCGTAAGAACGGCCGCGATAAACCATGGAATGTAAAATACTGGGGCGTAGGTAATGAGAACTGGGGTTGCGGTGGCAATATGACTGCAGAATTCTATGCCGATCAGTACAGGCGATATGCCACTTATACACGCAATTACGGAGATAACCGGCTGATGAAAATTGCAGGAGGAGCCGGCGGTGACAGATTACAACTGGACTGAGACCCTGATGCGTGATGTGCCTCATAATATGATGTGGGGCATTTCACTCCATTATTATACTACCGACTGGAATAATAAAGGCTCAGCCACCAAATTCGGAGAAAAGGAATACTTTGAAACGCTTGAACGCTGCCTGAGTGTTGAAACTGCCCTTGACAGGCATATCAATGTCATGGACAAGTATGATCCCGAAAAACAGGTCGCTCTTGTTGTTGATGAATGGGGTACCTGGTGGGATGTGGAACCGGGTACAAATCCCGGCTTCCTGTTCCAGCAGAGTACAATGCGCGATGCTATGGTGGCTGGTTTATCACTGAACTATTTCAATGACCGCTGTGACAGGATCAAAATGGCCAACATCGCACAGACTGTAAATGTTCTCCAGTCACTCATATTAACTGATGGGGAAAAGATTGCTGCTGACACCTACTTACCACGTCTTTGAGATGTATAAGGTACATCACGATGCCACCATGCTTCCATTGCATCTTAACTGTGAAAATTATGTCATGGACGGGAGGGAGCTTCCTGCCCTGAGCGCCTCCGCGTCAAAAGATAAAAACGGTGTTGTACATATTTCAGTGGTCAACATTGACCCTGCGAAGGAGGTTAAATTGCTGATAGACCTCCGCGGCGGAGACTATTCTGATGTCACCGGAAGGATTCTTACTGCCCCGGAACTTAATGCTCATAATACGTTTGAAAAGCCTGAAGAAGTTAAACCTGCTGTCTTCAGCGATCTGAAGATAAAGAAGAATATTGTCAGTCTGAATGTACCTCCCAAATCAATAATTGTTCTTGAAGTGAAATAACCCTGGCGAGGGAATACAGCTCATTTAATTTAATTTCAAACTGTGTCTTTAAAACTGCTAATTTTAAAAAAAATAAAAATGCAAAGACATATACTTTTTTTCAGTGCTACATTGGCGCTGGTAATGCTCGGCATGATCTCATGCGGAAACAATAAAACTAAAGAAATGGTAACTACTCAAAGCTTCGGTTCCTTCGACGGGAAGGATGTCTCACTTTACACCCTTACCAATAAGAAGGGTGATGTGCTTAAGCTCTCAAATTACGGAGCAGTCATTGTTGAGATCATTGTCCCTGACCGCAACGGCAAGAAGGAGAATGTGACTCTCGGTTATGACAATTTCGACGGATATGTCAACGGTGATCCTTATTTTGGCAAGGTAGTTGGCCAGTATGCCAATCGTATAGCAAAGGGTAAATTCTCACTCGATGGTGTCGATTATACTCTTGCCATCAACAATGCTCCCAATGCTCTTCACGGAGGCCCGACCGGATGGCACAGCCGTGTGTGGGATGCACAGGTGCTGAAGAACACTGATTTCCCTGCTATACGGTTCACCTACAATAAGCCTGACATGGAAGAGGGTTACCCGGGCAATGTCGTTGCAGAGGTGGTCTATACATGGACTGATAATGATGAGATAATAATGGATTACAAGGTCGCCACTGATAAGAAGACGGTAGTAAACATAACCAACCATGCCTATTTCAATCTGCACGGTGCCGGTGTAGGCGATATACTTGACCATGAAGCTGTCATCAAGGCTTCATCCTTTACGCCCGTTGATTCAACTCTTATCCCCACCGGGGAGATCAGGCCTGTCGAGGGTACTCCTTTTGATTTCCGCATACCGCATCTTATTGGTGAGAGGATAGGGGCGGACTATGATCAGCTTAAACTCGGCGGCGGTTATGACCACAACTTTGTGCTTGACAACGCAGAGGAAGTGGATGCAATGGTTTACGATCGCTCTACCGGCAGGGTGCTGGAGGTTCTCACAGATCAGCCCGGGGTACAGCTTTACACCGGCAACTTTCCTTGACGGCACACAGACCGGCCACGGAGGCAAGGTTTACAATTACCGTTCTGGCTTCTGCCTCGAGACGCAGCATTTTCCTGATAGTCCCAATCAGGCAGCCTTTCCGTCAGTCATCCTGATGCCGGAGGAGCCGTTCCTGTCGAGCACGACGTTCAGGTTTTCGGTTAAATAATTAACAATTTAATTTAATAATGACATGTGGAGACGCCCAATCCGGACGTCTCTATTGCTTATAACTCACGGATTTTTAGCTGCGGAAGCATACCTCATTGCCATGATCCTGGAGGAGGATTTGGCCATTTTTTGCTTAACTTACCCGCCAGATAGCCTGAATGTTTAAAATGCCATTGTAGAGAATGTTTAATCGAAATTTATCATGAGATTATCAGCTAAAGCAATTATTCTGGGTTCAATTTTATGGTTGATTTTTGTTCCGTCCGGGATATCCCAGAAACAGGCAAAGTACACGCCATATGGCAAAAGTGAGATATATAAGAAAGGATGGATTGACTTCAATAAGAACGGCAGGATGGATGATTATGAGAATCCGGCATTAGATATTGACAGTCGAATTGAAGATCTGATAAAACAGATGACCGTAGAAGAAAAAACCTGTCAGCTTGCCACTCTCTATGGCTATAAAAAGGTGCTGACAGACTCACTGCCAACACCTGAATGGAAAAACAGGATATGGAAGGATGGCATTGCTAATATTGACGAACAACTTAACGGTTACAGGTCAGAACTTCTATCATGGCCTCCGAGTGATCATGCCAAGGCAATTAATACAATTCAGAAATGGTTTATTGAGGAGACAAGACTGGGCATTCCCGTTGACTTTACCAACGAAGGCATTTACGGAGCCTGTTTCACCGGTGCCACCCTCTTCCCGGCTCAGGTTGGAGTAGGATCAACCTGGAACAAATCACTTGTGGCAAAAATAGGTGAGATCACATCAAGACAAAGCAAAGCAGTGGGGTTCACCAATATTTATTCGCCTATTCTGGATGTGGCGCGTGATCCGCGCTGGGGGCGGGCTGTAGAGTGTTACGGCGAGGATCCCTATCATGTTTCACAAATGGGACTGCAGCAAATCCTCGGGATACAGAAAGACCATAAGGTAATTTCTACGACTAAACACTTTGCGGCATATTCTATCCCGATAGGAGGAAGGGATGGAGCAACAAGAACCGACCCGCAGATAGCACCTCATGAAATGATGACCCTCCTGATTGAGCCTTTCAGGGTGGCCTTTACCAAAGGAAACGCACATGGTACAATGAGTTCTTATAATGATTATGACGGGATTCCCATTTCCGGTTCTTACTGGTTCCTGACCACACTTCTCAGGCAACAGTTCGGATTTAAAGGCTATGTGGTGTCGGACAGTGAAGCCCTTGAATACCTGTGGTACAAGCACCGGATTGCCCCCGATTATAAAGATGCAGTAAAACAGGCTCTTGAAGCCGGCTTAAACGTAAGAACAACCTTCAGGACTCCTGAATCATACCTGATACCTTTACGTGAACTTATCGGTGAAGGTTCTGTGTCAATGGAGCTTATCGACAGCAGGGTGAAAGATGTACTCTGGGTGAAATTCTGGCTTGGTCTTTTTGACAAACCTTATATGGAAAATCCGGATGAAGCTGACAGGTTGTTTGCTGATCCGGAAAATGAAAAGATATCAAGACAGGCATCTTACGAATCGATTGTCCTGCTGAAGAACAAGGATCATTTTCTTCCGCTGAAAAGAGATGAGATAAATAATATCCTGATAGCCGGTCCGAATGCCGATGTTAAAGATCTTTCACTTTCAAGATACGGGCCAAAGAAAATTGAGTATAAATCTGTTCTTGAAGCTTTCAGAGACAAGCTGGGATCGGCGGTAAATGTCATGCATTCAAAAGGATGTGATATTGTTGATGCCAATTGGCCCGAAAGTGAGATCATCTCTGCAGAACCTTCCCGGGAGGAGATGGCAGACATCAATGACGCAGTGGAAAAGGCACGCAGATCAGACGTTGTCATTCTGGTACTCGGGGAAGACAATAATATAGTCGGAGAATCAAATTCCCGGACAGATCTTAATCTTGCAGGGTTCCAGCAGTTGCTTCTTGAAAAAATCTCTGAAACCGGCAAGCCTGTTATTCTGGTCTTAATGAACGGGAGAGCGATAACCATAAACTGGGCAGACAGAAATTGCCAATCGATTATCGAGGCATGGTTCCCGGGTAAATATGGCAGCGAGGCAATTGCTGATATAGTCTTCGGGGACTATAATCCCGGAGGAAAACTTCCAGTCACCTTCCCCAAGTCGGTTGGCCAGATACCGATGTGTTTTCCTTTCAAGCCCGCTGCCCAGGAAGATGCAGAGACAACGGTGAACGGAGTCCTTTACCCATTTGGATTTGGAATGAGCTTCACAACTTTCGAATATTCGAATCTTAAAATATCACCCGAAAAGCAGATTGGCCGGAGGTAATGTTGAAGTCACCGTTGATGTGAAGAATACGGGAGGTATGGCAGGTGATGAAGTTGTGCAGCTCTATATCCGGGATGAAGTAAGTTCCGTTATCAGGTTTGAAAAAGAGTTGCGCGGATTTGAGCGTATCAGCCTTGTCCCGGGAGAAACAAAAACAGTCCGATTTCACTTTGACTCCTGAAGAGCTTCAGATGCTTGACAGAAATATGAACTGGACTGTAGAGCCGGGCTGGTTTACAGTGATGGTGGGAAGCTCATCGATGGATATCCGTCAGCAGGGCAGGTTTGAAATACTTTCCACTGATCACATTTCGAAACCTTATGATTCCAAACCTATAAATTCAGGGCTTACATGGTAACATCCGGGGTGATTGGCGAACCTGGACGCATACAGGTTTCATGCTCTCCTCCAGATAATAATTAACTCTAACTTTAGTTCCGGTAAATTTATATTCAATATCCGATGAAAAAACTCTCAGTTGTTCTTATCGCAATTGCCACAATGACGCTGAGCCTTTCAGCGCAGGCACCGGCCTATCTGAATACTGACCTTTCCGTTGAGGAACGTGTCAATGATCTTGTCAGCCGCATGACCGTTGAGGAAAAGGCTGCGCAGCTTCTTATACACCGCTCCGGCCATCCCGCGTCTGGGTGTGCCTGAGTATAACTGGTGGAGTGAGGCATTGCATGGTGTGGCCCGCGCCGGTTATGCCACTGTCTTCCCGCAGTCGATCACCATTGCCAACAGCTGGGATGAGGAGCTGATGCTTGATGTGGCCAATGCCATCTCCGATGAGGCAAGGGCAAAGTACCATGAGTTTATCAGACGCGGTGATCATGGCATTTATCACGGCCTGACATTCTGGTCGCCCAATATCAATATCTTCCGCGATCCGCGATGGGGCAGGGGGCATGAGACCTATGGCGAGGACCCTTACCTGACCGGACGCATGGGACTGCAATTTGTAAAGGGGATGCAGGGCTCAGACCCGAAGTACCTCAAGACGGTGGCCACGGCAAAGCACTATGCAGTACATTCAGGCCCGGAGCCTCTCAGACATAAGTTCAATGCACAGGTGAGCGAGCGTGACCTGCGCGAGACGTACCTTCCTGCCTTCCGCACCCTGGTGAAAGAGGGCGGCGTTTATTCGGTAATGGGCGCCTATAACCAGTTCCGCGGCCATCCTGCATGTGCCAATGATGAACTGTACGGCATCCTCAGGAACGAATGGGGATTTGAAGGATATATCGTCTCCGACTGCTGGGCTGTGTCTGATTTTTATACTTTCCAGGGCTATGCAAAAGACCCTGCCGAGGCGGCAGCGCAGGCCGTCAGGGCAGGCACTGACCTTGAATGCGGTGTCGATTATAACTACCTGATGGAATCTTTAAAGCGCGGACTGATCACAGAGGCTGAAATAGACAGGGCTGTGAAAAGACTTATGACTGCACGGTTTAAGCTTGGCATGTTCGACCCTGATTCAATTGTAGAATATGCTCAGATACCGTATACCGCCAACTGCTCTGACTACAACAGGTCGCTTGCCAGGCAGGCTGCCCGGGAATCAATTGTTCTTCTTAAGAATGAGAATAACATACTGCCCCTGAAGGGTGATATAAAGACTATTGCGGTAATAGGCCCGAATGCCGATAACTGGGAAGCGCTGATTGGTAATTATAACGGTATCCCGAAAGATCCTGTCACAATTCTTGATGGCATCAAAGCGAAGGCTTCAGCATGCACTGAGGTGATATGGGCAGAGGGATGTGACCTGGCTCCGGGCATACATAACCTTATCCCGGTGCCCTCATGCTATCTGCAGACCCCTGACGGGCAGGCAGGGAGCATTGGGAGAGTACTTTGACAATCGTGAAATGAAAGGCGAGCCGCTCTTCACGCGAGTTGATGATGAAATCAATTTCTACTGGGACAATGATTCACCGCATTCTCTCATGCCTGCCAACGACTTCGGCATTCACTGGGTTACAGACCTGATACCTCCTGTCAGCGGAACTTATCACCTTGGAACATGGGCCTCATCTGCTTACGTACTGAAAGTCAATGGTGATACGCTGTTGTCTTTCCGTGGTGAGCATCACGGGTTTCACAAGGAGGTACCGGTTGAACTGAAGGCAGGCGAAAAGTACCGGATAGAGCTGTTTTACCGGAATTACAGCGGTGATGCAGATGTGAAACTCCTCTGGGCTATGCCGCGTGAAAATCTTGTTGAAGATGCTGTGGCAAAAGCATCCATGGCTGATGCTGTCATCCTTGTTCTCGGCCTCTCGCAGCGTCTTGAGGGAGAGGAGATGGGGATAAAGATCGAGGGTTTTGAGGGTGGCGACCGCACCAGCCTTAACCTGCCTGCAGTTCAGGAAGAGCTGCTGACTGCCATGATCAGCACTGGCAAGCCGGTAATAGTGGTTCTCATGAACGGCGGTCCCGTTGCATCACTGCAGGCACAGGAGAAAGCGGCAGCAGTGCTGCTTGCCGGTTATCCCGGCGTGGAGGGCGGAAGCGCTGTAGCAGATGTGATCTTCGGTGATTATAATCCTGCCGGACGGCTTCCGGTCACATACTACTCCTCTGTGGATCAGTTGCCTCCGTTTGAGGATTATGATATGGAAAACCGGACTTACAGGTATTTCTCAGGCACGCCACTGTACCCGTTTGGCTACGGTCTGAGTTATACGACATTCAGTTATTCAGATCTTACTCTTCCGGAGAAGATTGTTGCCGGCAATGATGCAAGAGTGACCGTCAGGGTGACCAATACCGGAAAAATGGCAGGTGATGAAGTGGTGCAGCTTTACATAACCGACGAAAAAGCATCCACACCAAGGCCACTGAGACAGCTTGAAGGATTCAAACGTGTACATCTTAATGCCGGTGAGAGCAGGACCGTGGAATTTATTCTGAAAGCCGAACAGTTCTCGATGATCAATAAGAGCGATATCCGGGTCATTGAACCGGGCTGGTTTACAGTTTTTGCAGGGGGAAAGCAACCTGGCTCTTCAGGATATTCCGATCCGCAGTTTACTCAGGTGGTTAGAGACCGGATCAGATTAACCGGCAAGGAAATAATGGTATCAGAATTATAATAAACCACCCCGTCCCGACCCTTTGGCCGGGACGAGGGAGTTTGTTTATGTTATTCCCTTCTACAATGTTTTGACTTTTATCGACCTGAAACAGACCTCGTTTCCATGATCCTGCAGGAGGATATGTCCTTTATCTGCTTCGCCGAAGCCTGGGTAGATGTTATATTTGCTTTCGCTGACCAGCTTGCGGTATTCTTCACTGCCCCTCTCATATTCAAGCACTTTGAACCCGTTCAGCCAGTGTTCTACATGTCCGTTGAGCGACACTATATGCCCGGCGTTCCATTGACCTACTGCCGTTGAACCGCTTGTTGGCAGCAGGGATCAGATCATAGAGCGAGGCACTGTTCTGTTGCCGTCACGCCCCATTTTTGCATCAGGATGCCGCAGGTCATCAAGGATCTGATATTCGAGGCCTATTGCCGAACCTGTTGAGGCATAGTCTTCCGTAACGAAGTATTTGACGCCGCTGTTGGCTCCTTCGGTGATCATGAATTCAAAGGACAGGTCGAAATTGCCATACTCATCAACTGTCACTATGTCTCCGCCGCCTTTTGATTCGGCCCCGCCCGAAGGCAAGAACTTTCAGGTAACCGTTTTCGATCACCCAGCCCGATTCGGGAAAGGTTTCCTTATGAGCGCCCCGCCAGCCAGCACTGGATGGTGCCGTCAAACAGCAGCTTCCATCCGTCACTCACCTCTCTTTCCGTTAGTGTGTTGGGGATGAAATTCGCCTGGTAGATCTCGCGGAGAATCAGTGATCATATATTTTTCAAGGTTCTCAGTGGCAATCCTGATATTCTTCCAGCTTACCCGTGTGCCGGCCAGTTTTTCGGCCACGGCATGAACCTGGAAGCCAATGAAGCCTGAGCTGTCCGTGTCATCGATCAGGTCAGCAACGGGAATGCCGTTGACCCATGTTCTGATCCTGGTGCCGATAGCTTCCACGTGGTATTTATTCCATCCGTATCTGTCAAATGATTTCACGGCAGCCTGGTTGTTGGGTGTTACCGGGTACAGCCACCCTCTGCGTGCCTCGTCATATATGCCTCCGCTCCAGCCTCTGTCGGTAGGGTCAATCTCAACCTGGTAACCATAAACCAGGACTTTACCCGCAGCGTCTTTGCTGTGGCTCCTGATCTGCACACCGGAGTTGAGAAGAGTATCAACCTTCACTTCGAATTCAAGAATAAAATCGGAGTACTCTTCAGCGGTGCACATAAAGCTGTTGGGAGTGTCAGGCGTGGATATCCCAACCATCTCACCGTTTTCAACGAGATACTGAGCCTGTCCGCCGAGCTGGACAAACCCGTCGAAGTTTTTTCCGTTAAAGAGCGTCTGCCAGTCGCTTCTCTGGCATCCGGCAGCTGTTATCATCAAAGCAAGCAAAGAGATAATGAATTTCGGTTTCATAAGAAATGGTGTTTAAGTTAGTATTCGGGGAATTTCCAGGATGGGTCGTAATATGGTTTGATGAGAGCATTGGCATCATCCTGTCTGAATTTGCCGGCGGTGTTATCCCATGCAAGCGGTTTCCCAAGCCTGCAGGAGACATTTGCCAGGTGTGTCATCGTGGCCACTTTTGCTCCGATAGCCACATCGGCGTTTGGAAGGTTGCGTGTGTTCATGCAGTCGAGGAAGTTCGCCACATGAGCAGGCAAGTCCTCCTCCGGCAACGGCCTGACCCTCGACAGTCTCTGATTTTCTTTGCACGGGAACGGCCTCCATGCGCGGGGCAGAATCGACTTCCGGGATCACTTCCCACCCGTTGCGGTCGAGCACCAGGGTGCCGTTCTCACCAATAAACGCCAATCCGTGTTCACGTCCGTAAGGTCCGTCTTTAACACCGCAGGCATGATCCCAGCTGATGGTGAAGTCATCATACACATATGACACCAGCAGCGTGTCAGGTGTCTCCATGGCATCGGTGGGGTAAGCAAACTTGCCTCCCGCGGTGTAGATTTCCTTTGGCAGGTCAGCTTTCATTCCAAGCATGGCATAATCAAGGAGATGGACTCCCCAGTCAGACATCAGTCCGCCTGCATAATCCCAGAAGTATCTGAAGTTATAATGAAAGCGGTTCGGGTTAAAAGGACGGTGTTTTGCCGGTCCGAGCCACATCTCATAGTCAACTCCCGGTGGAACGGGACCGTCAGGCTGAACAGGAAGGGTCTTTTTCCAGATCATGTAAGCCCATACCTTAACGGTCCTGATACGGCCAAGCTTGCCTGAGTGGATGAATGCGACGGCATCCTGCCAGTGCGGATCGCTGCGCTGCCATTGTCCTGTCTGCACCACCCGTTTATGTTTTCTTGCCGCGTTTACCATTGCGTTACACTCAGCAATGGAATTTGCCAGCGGCTTCTCGCAATAGACATCCTTGCCGGCCTCCATGGCTGCAATCGCCTGCAGGCAGTGCCAGTGATCAGGTGTGGCAACTATCACCGCGTCAACCTCCCGGTTATCCATCACCCTTCGCCAGTCTTTTTCAAGCTGCTGAGGCTTTTTCCCTGCGATCTTTTCGACGTCAGAAGCTCTTTTGTAAAGCCATTCGTCGTCGATGTCACAGATTGAAACACACTGTACCTGAGGAAATTTAAGGAATGTCTCGAGGTCTGACCATCCCATGTTCCGTCCTCCGATAAGGGCTACCCTGATCTTATCTGACGGGCTGACTTTTCTGCTGAACATGCCGTAAGCTCCGGGCATTGAGCCCATACCTGCTAATCCTGCGGCAGCTATAGCGCTTGTCTTTACAAAATCTCTTCTGTTGCTCATATCCGGGAAACAATTTAATTGCTGATTTATAAATAAAGGTTCTTCCCAAAGGTAATAAATCCTAACTTTAGCTTCAGACCATCAAAGATCATATTCATATGAAAAAACCGGATGCTGACGGTCCGGATAAGGCTTACCTGCAGGGAAATCATTCTTCCGGATTAAACAAAAGAGAGATCTTGTCGTTTACTGCATGTGACTGCTGTCGAAAAAAACTGGAAGAAGACCGGCTGGGTAGTAATACTCACAGCGGTGACAATGGTCACTGGGTCTGCTGAAAGACTCCGGGAAGGAGCTGATAGGGAAACATTTTTCCTGTATGGCTTCAATGGTTATCTTTGCCGGCAAACAGAGAAGCGTGCTCCCGGAGGATTTTCTTAAACGTATCAGTCATCAGGATTATATTGATGCAAAGGGGCTGACGGAAGCTCTGGGTCAGCCTTCCCCGGTCTCGGTGAGAATTAATCCGTATAAATGGGCACACCCCGTCAGCGGGTATAAGAAGGTTCCGTGGGAGCCACAGGGTTATTATCTTCCGGTGAAACCTCTTTTTACGCCTGATCCGCTGTTTCATGCAGGGGTGTATTACCCCCAGGAAGCATCCAGTATGTTCACCGGAGAGGTTTTCAGGCAGGTTACTGCAGGTATGGGAGATCTTCGCGTGCTTGACCTTTGCGGAGCGCCCGGAGGCAAGAGCACTCACCTGTCAGCCCTGATAGCCGACAGAGGATTCCTGGTAGCCAATGAAGTAATCCGTGTCACGGGCGGCAGTTTTGGCTGAGAACATAACCAAATGGGGACTTGGCAATACTGTTGTCACACAGAATGATCCTTCAGCTTTCGCCTCACTTCCGTCTTTCTTCGATGTAATAGTTGCAGATGCACCATGCTCAGGTGAAGGAATGTTCCGAAACCCGGCAGCCGTGCATGAGTGGTCTCTGCAGAATGCCAGGCTTTGCAGCGAGCGGCAGCGCAGAATAGTGATGGAGGTATGGCCATGCACTTAAACCCGGAGGTATACTGATTTATTCGACATGCACCTTTAATCCTGCCGAGAATGAGGAGAACATCTCATGGTTCAGGGACAGCACGGCAGCTGAATCTGTCGGAATTGACACTGGAGGCAGCACCGGGATTGAGCCTGTCCGTTATGCCGGGACGGAAGGATACGGTTTCCACCCCGGCAGGGTGGACGGTGACGGATTTTTCATCGCTGTTCTTCAGAAAACTGAGGGCAAAAGTGACGGGCACCTGAGGATCAGGACAGTCAGCCAGAAACCGTCAGCAAAAATCTCCGGTCTGGCCGGGCAGATGTTTGACTGCTGACAGTGACAGGCTGATCATGGCGGGAAACAGGATCATTGCACTGGCCACTGACCGGAATGTTTTCAGTTATATTGATGACAGGCTGACAGTCATCAAGTCGGGCACCATGATCGGTGAAACCAAGAATGACAGTTTTATTCCGGCCCATGACCTGGCAATGTCGGTAAAACAGAAGGAGGGAGCGTGGCCGGTGTACGATGCAGATTATGATGAGGCTGTAGCATTTATCCGTCTTGAACAGTTCCGCATTGAGGGGATGCCCCGGGGAAGAGATACTCATCCGTTACCGTGGTGTACCACTGGGATTCGTAAACAATCTCGGGAACCGTATCAACAACGGATACCCTCAGGCGTGGCGTATGCGGATGGAGCGACAGCCTGACTACAGGGAGATATTGTGAAGAAATAAATATGTCTTATTTTTATTCCAAAGAAAAACCTGATGAAAACAGACATTGAGATTGCACAGAGTGCCGTAATAAGGCCTATAGTCGATGTGGCCGGCAAGCTTGGGCTCAGGGAGGACGACCTTGAGCTTTACGGTAAATACAAGGCCAAGCTGCCTCTCTCTCTGATTGATGAAAAGAAAGCGGCGAAGGCAAAGCTTATCCTTGTGACTGCGATCACTCCAACCCCTGCGGTGAGGGTAAGACAACAACTTCGATAGGCCTGGCCCAGGGGCTGAACCTTCTCGGTAAAAAAACCACGGTTGTGCTTCGTGAGCCCTCGCTGGGGCCTGTTTTCGGAATAAAGGGAGGCGCTGCCGGCGGCGGTTACTCGCAGGTGATACCGATGGAAGATATTAACCTTCACTTTACCGGTGATCTCTCAGCCGTTGAGAAGGCTCATAATCTTCTCTCCGCAATGATTGACAATAACATACAGGCTTCTGAGAGCAACCTTGGGATTGACCCGAGGACGATTGCATGGAAGAGGGTGATGGACATGAACGACCGTGCCCTGAGGGATGTGGTCATCGGCCTCGGTGGCACGGCACAGGGTGTGCCGAGGGAGACGGGATTTGATATTACTGCTGCCTCTGAGGTCATGGCAATCCTGTGCCTGGCAACTGGTATCAGTGATCTCAAGGCACGTCTGGGCAATATCTTTATCGGCTACACTTATGCCGGCAAACCGGTCTTCGCCCGTGATCTCAAAGCCCAGGGAGCAATGGCCGCACTGCTGAAAGATGCAATAAAACCAAACCTGGTGCAGACACTTGAAGGCACTCCGGCGATAATTCACGGCGGTCCGTTTGCAAACATAGCCCAGGGTACCAACTCAATACTGGCGACCCGGATGGGTCTTACACTCAGCGATTATGTGGTCACCGAAGCCGGTTTTGCCAGCGAGCTGGGCGCTGAGAAATTTTTCAATATCAAGTCGCAGATAGGCAAGCTGAAGACAAATGCTGTGGTAATAGTAGCGACCGTAAGGGCGCTGAAATATCACGGAGGTGTAAAGCTGTCTGATCTTACCAGGGAAAATACCGATGCTCTGGGCAAGGGTTTCGAGAACCTTGACAAACATATCGAGAACATGCATTATTACGGCTTCAGGCCTGTGGTCGCAATAAACCGTTTCGACACAGACACTGATGCCGAGATTGCACTTGTGAAAACATACTGTGAGGAGCACAATGTACGCGTTGCAGTCAACACTGCATGGGCTGACGGCGGCAAAGGTGCCGTGGAGCTGGCGCGAGGCAGTGATGGAAGCAACTGAGGCATGCACTGATTGTTTCACACCTCTGTATTCCATGTCATGGCCTCTCGAGAAAAAGATCGAGACCATAGCTACATTGATGTACGGAGCACGCAATGTTGAATACACTCTCGAAGCCAGGGAACAACTGAAAAAAATCAATGAGCTGGGCTTCGGGGAGTCTGGCAGTATGTATTGCCAAGACCCAGAAGTCTCTCTCTGATGACCAGACAAGACGGAACCGGCCACGCGATTTCACCATCCGGATACGTAAAATCGAGCTTTCATCCGGTGCAGGCTTCATCGTTCCGATAGCCGGCTCAATAATGCGTATGCCCGGGCTTCCGCCCGTGCCATCTGCAGAGAAGATTGACATTGATGATAAGGGCCATATAAGCGGATTATTCTGAAAACAGTTTTCCCTGACATATCGGCTGCTGTTCTTTGCGGAGGCAAGGGATCACGTTTCGGTGGTATCAACAAATCCATGATCGAGATTGAGGGAGTGCAGATTATTACCCGTACAGTAAGCCTCCTGAAGCCTTTGTTCCGTGAAATTATACTGGCAGGATGGCCACCGGATGATGCATCGCCGGAAGGCACCGTAAAAGTTACTGATAACTTTCCGGGTATGGGTCCCCTGGCAGGCATCGAAGCAGCAATGAAAGCTTCGCCGGCACCGTGGCTCTTTGTCTTCGGAGGTGACATGCCATGGCTGTCTGAGGAAATAATCAGAGACCAGGCGGCTGCCTTCCTGAAGGCCCCAGCTGATGTTCTGATACCGAGAATTGGCAAATCGATTGAACCGCTCCATGCCATTTACAGATGCAGTCTTCATCCTTACCTCGAAAACTACCTGCTGACAGGAAAAGATACAGCTGTCAGAGCTTTCTTCAAACCATTAAAGGTCAGGTATTATGACCTTCCGGGAGATGAAAAAACATTAAAGGTCTTCACAAATATCAACTCTCCGCAGGATCTTTCCTGAGTATTGTAACAGAGCGATATATGCTTTTTTATTCTTAATTTTGGTGAGTACCTAAAGGACTGAACCATGAGGAGATCTCTCATTGGCATAGTAGCAGCCATGCTGTTTTCCGGTGCCTGTCAAAGTTACCACGACTACAGCAAAGCCGGATGGCAGGAGAAAGACCTTCCCGACTGGGAGAACCTGGCGGTCAACACCATCAATACCGAGAAACCGCATGCCACAATAGTCAGCTTCCCTGACAACGCTGCTACCCTCAATGCAGGATGGAGAGAATCAGAAAATGTGATGTCACTTGACGGTAAATGGAAATTCAGCTTTGCCAAGACTCCGGCAGAACGTCCATACTGGTTTTTCAAGGATGACTATGATATCCGTTCATGGTCAGATATTGAGGTGCCTTCAACCTGGGAGCGTGAGGGTTATGGCATTCCATATTATGTGAACATTGGTTACCCTTTTAAGATGAATCCTCCTTTTATTGACCATTCCGATAATCCGGTAGGATCGTACAAGCGTTCATTCATTCTGCCTTCCGGATGGAGGCATAAGGAAGTTTTCCTGACCTTCGACGGTGTCAGTTCTGCATTTTATGTATGGGTGAACGGTGAACAGGTTGGTTACAGCGAGGACAGTAAAACGACGACGGAGTTTAATATCACTCCGTTTCTGAAAAGGGGAAAGAATACAATAGCCGTTGAAGTGTACAGGTACTGTGACGGGAGCTATCTGGAAGGGCAGGACTTTTTCAGGTTAAGCGGCATTCAGCGCTCAGTGTGGTTGCATGCAAGGCCGGCCACTTACATCCGTGATTTTTTTTCCAGGGCAACACTGGTGAATGATTATACTGACGGGCATCTCGATCTCGATGTTGAGCTGGCCAATACCGGAAAAAGACCGGCGAACCTTCGCCTTGAAGCAGGACTGTATGATGGCACCACAAAGATTCTTGGCGAGATAAGGGATGCTGATGCCGTTGACGGAACAGCGCTACTGCATCTGAGTACGGAATTACAGGATGTAAATCCCTGGTCGGCTGAATCACCTTCGCTTTATACTCTGGTTCTGACACTTGCTGACAGAAGGGGAAGGGTGCTGGAGAGCGTAAGCAGCCAGATAGGGTTCCGGACTACTGAGGTAAAGGGAACGCAGTTCCTGATAAACGGCAAAGCAGTGCTTCTGAAGGGCACCAACATGCACGAGCATGATCCTGTTACCGGACACACAATTGACGAAACAACCATGCTGAAGGATATCAGGCTGATGAAAATGCACAATATAAATGCAGTCCGTACATCACACTATCCTCAGCCTGAACGTTTCTATGAACTGTGCGACCAGTATGGGCTCTATCTCATTGATGAGGCCAATATCGAATCTCACGGAATAGGTTATGACAAGGACAAGACCCTGGCGGACAAGCCTGAGTGGCTTGATCAGCACATGTTCAGGACAGTCAGAATGCTGGAGCGCGATAAGAACCACCCCGTCAGTAGTGTTATGGTCTCTCGGCAATGAGGCAGGTGACGGACAGAATTTTGTCGCAACTTTTAACTGGATAAAGGAAAGGGACAAAACCCGCCCGGTACAGTACGAGAGGGCGGAGAAGATATCCAACACCCCTGAGAGACACACAGATATATGGTGCCCGATGTATCCCGCAATTGAGGAACTGGAACAGTATGCACAAAATGCCGGGAAACCCGGATATGACAGACCTTTAATCATGTGTGAGTATGCCCACTCAATGGGTAACAGTACCGGTAACCTGCAGGATTACTGGGACGTGATAGAAAAATACGATATACTCCAGGGCGGGTTCATCTGGGATTGGGTTGACCAGGGTTTGCTTGAGACAGATGAGGACGGAGAGGAGTATTATGCCTACGGCGGTGATTATGGAGAACCAGGGGCACCCAGCGACGGTAACTTCTGCTGCAACGGACTCGTAGGCCCTGACCGCACACCGCACCCTGCTCTTGATGAGGTCAAAAAAGTATATCAGTACGTGAAATTCACCCCTGCTGACCTGACAAATGGTCTGGTAACAATAACAAATAAATATGATTTTACAAACCTGTCGATGTTCAACATTAGCTGGGAGGTACTGGCTGACGGCGTACTGTACAACTCCGGTCACCTGGGGCAGATAGACCTCGGGCCGGGAAAATCATCGACGGAGGAGATACCTTACGGTACAATAACTCCTGAACCGGGTGTGGAATACTATCTGAACCTGTACGTTTCAAGAGCCGATGAATGGGGCATCGTACCCCAGGATCACCTGTATGCTTCCGAACAGATGCTTCTGCCTTTCCGTGCTGATGCAGCTGCAGCCGGCGCAGATGACTTCGCACTGGTAAACATTCAGACAGAAGGGACGGTTCTAACTGTAGCCGGAGAAGATTTTACCGTTGTATTTGATATGTCCGCTGGGGTTATGAAATCACTCAGGGCATGGAACCATGAGTTTCTCCGGTCAGGTCCGCAGCCTGATTTCTGGCGGCCCCCAACTGACAACGATTACGGTAACGGTATGGAAAAGAGAAATGCCGACTGGAAAGATGCAGGCCGGAATGCTGTACTGAAATCGGCAGAGATAAGTCAGCCAGGCATGAACAGCGCCGGGGTACGCTTTACCTTTGATATTCCGGGTCAGGACAACAGAAAAATTGCATCGCTTGGTAACGACATACCTGGTTCATGGTGACGGGGCAGTGGATGTATCATTCAGTCTCACCAAAACTGACCTGAAGCTGGAAGAGATTCCCCGTGTGGGGATGCAGATGACAATGCCTGACAGGTATACTGATCTTGCATGGTACGGAAGGGGTCCTCATGAGAATTATGCTGACCGTAAGACCTCGGCTTTTGTCGGTATGTATGAGAGCACTGTGGCTGAGCAGTACGTACCTTATGTCAGACCGCAGGAGAACGGTTACAGGACAGATACCCGATGGCTGACGGTGACTGACAACACGGGTACCGGGCTTCGGTTTGAAGGCAGACCTGTCTTCAGCTTTGCAGCATTGAACTACCTGCATGACGATTTTGAATCGCCGGGCAACCTCTCAGGTTACCGGCCGGATGCGAAGCAGGTTAACACTCATATCGATGACGTAAGACCGCGTGATCTGGTATGTGTCAATATCGATTACGGCCAGATGGGTGTCGGCGGAGATAATTCATGGGGTGCACGCACGCATGAAAAATATTGTCTTCGTGATACCAGGTATGATTACTCATTCAGAATCATCCCTGTAAACAAGGCAGAGTAAGAGAATACCTGGCAGGATTATTTTGACGGGACAGTTATTTCAACCCTGAGTACTGTTCCGCTTCCTGTAGTGATATTACTGACATCATATGTAAGAGGCTGCTCAAGGAACCGCCTGTCAGCTTTTACCCTTACAACCTTATTGGCAGGCAGTGTCAGTACTTGCCGGCGCTCCCTCCGGACCACCGGTCAGCTGCATCGGCAGATCAGAGTGATTCCATATTTCAAAAAAGATATTCTTACCGTCATCCTTATATGGAACTCCTGCTTTGACAGCAGCTCTGAAAAGCGGGCCGGTGAACTGCTCAAAACCTGCAAGAGAGTCGCCGTACCAGACGGCAGTGCGGCCTGCGAACATCGCTTCGCGCAGGGATTCCATGGTACGTTCTTTGGCAAATACAAGGGTAACAGGCCTGTGGGTGTGCTCAGGTTCCGCATATGTTTCACTGATTACACCGTGAACATCACTGTTACCCATTACTGCCAGCTTATGTTCACGGCACATCTCCATGACAGTATCATTCCTGTAGGTTTCAAATTCGTTGAAATATTCAATTCCGTGAAGCCATCCTTTAGCGATTAAGTTCCAGGTGAACAGGATAAAGTCTTGGTATGCCGTCAGGTTGCTGTGACTTCCATCCCGGGTGGTTATACTGGATGAATGCACCCTGCTTTACTGCAGCCTCAATGACCTTCATGAAGTCAGGTTTGTTGAGAGAGTTCGGCATCCTGAATGAAGAGTGCGTTAAGATGTCCGGGAGGCATGCTGCGTGTTATCTCAGCCCCATGGACAAGGATGAGATTATAATCTGCGGCAACCATCCTTGGCTATCTTCCATGCAGCATTCTGATCAGCTGGATATGAAGTCTTTATGTGGCTGGTACTCGATATGATCAGTGATGGCGAGAGCATCAAGTCCGTCTCTCCATGCTTCTCCGACTCTCTGTGTTGGCCACACGTTACCGTCAGAAAAGACCGTGTGGGTATGAAAATCACATTTAAGTGTTACATATCCGGGAATATCCGGCATGTTCAGCACCCGTCTCTGGGCGGTCAGGGTCAGGGAACCCAGGAAGGAGGAGTAATGTGATTAATAAGGCTTTTGTTTTCATATTGTTATGTTTTGTAGATGTTGTCTATCAGTTGTCTGTCAGTAAGTTATCGTTTGCAGTGTTGTCTGTCGCTCCTCCGTCTTCGGTCATGCAGTCCTCATAATTCTTAACTCTTAATTCTTAATTCTTAATTCTCCATCCTATTTGCCGCCAACTTCTCTTCCCCTGAGTATGAACCTGTCGTACACAAAAAGCAGGATGCTTGCCATTATTGCTATTGCCGCAAACAATACCCATATTTTTGAAGGGTGGTATGTGTCCCACAGGTACCGGGTGAGCTGTTGCGAATCCATTCCGAACAGTTCCTGTGCCCTGGCGTAATAATCAGTCTGGGTGAAGGTGCCGGATATGTCCGGGATATCAAATCCTCTCTCTGCCACTGCTCTCTTAAGCAGGAAAAGCTTGTCAGCCATTACCTCGAACGGTTTTCCTGATATCAGGCCGGCTCCCAGGTGTCCCAGGGCTATGGGGAGGAATGCAGTGCCCATATAAAGAGCCTTCCTGTCAGACGGTGCGATACCGCCCAGGTATTCCTGTATTTTGGGTGAGGAGGCCATCTCGCCGATGCTGAAGATCAGCATGCCCAGAACTATCAGCCATGGATTCAGGTTCGCGAACATCATGGCAAGGCCGAAGGCAAGGATGAAGATACCGGTCATTATGGAGTTCAGCGGTCTGAACCTGGTGGTTATTGATGATATTATCAGCTGAAAGAGTATTATATAGAACGATGCCAGGCTTGATATTGTAACAGTTGTGATCCTACCCGGGTCGAGACCCAGGGACAGGGAAATCTATCGAGGTTGACCCAGGCATCAAGAAACACAGGGAATGAGTAATAAAGCTGGTTATAGGCTGTCCAGAAGATGCCGATTATGAACAGGAATATAAGGTAACGCCAGTCGGTCAGCGTGACACCGATATTTTTAAATGCAATGCCTATATTCTGCAGGAAAGTCTTATCAGTCTCCGCCACGGCAGGTTCTTTATACACAAACAGGACCAGGAGATAATTGATTGTCATTGCTGCAATGGAAACGTAGATGACCATATCCCAGCTGTTTTTATACATCATGCTGGCGACAAAAGGTCCTAAAAAACCTCCGATATTCACCATCATGTAAAAAATTCCGAAACCCAGTGATGCAGTTTCTTTATTGGTCACCCTCGCCACAGTACCGGATATGATAGGTTTGAAAAGGGCTCCGGCGACTGCAAGAAGGATGAATGCCGCGAAGATTGCCCCGAAGGTCTCGAACCTGCTAAGCATGAAGAAAGAAAGGATATAGGTTGTAAAGGAGAGAATAAGCACTTTCTTATAACCCACCCTGTCAGCTATTGCTCCTGTTATTACCGGAAGAAAGTACAGGATCATTGATCCGGCGCCCATAATGGTTCCCTTTTCCACATTGGAAAAGCCCAGGGCGCCGTCCTCTTTTGCCGAGGTAAGATAAAGGGCAAAGAATCCGCTGTAAAAACCGTACCACCCCCAGCGCTCGAACAGCTCAATGACATTGGATATCCAGAATACCTTCGGGAATTTTTTCAGGACGCGGGTAAAGTAGGTCATAAGCTATATTTTGCGGGTTAAAGTAATGAAATAATTTAAATTACTGAGATTGCCTGATGACGGCAGGCTGCTACAAATGATTATCTACGTTGATTTTCCCGACATAAAAATAGGCTTCTTTCCTGTCAGCGTCGTCCCATGTATATACATTACGGTGGCTGAAACCTCTCATAAATCCTATCAATGCAGTATCTCCTGCACACATGGTGGTGTGGGTGAAAAGTGCAAGTGAGAGGACCCATTGCCACCATGGAGTGCAGAAGATCATGGCTGCAACGATACCGGCTGTGATTACCACAAAAGGGGTGAAGGCCACAATGGAGAAGAGCCTGAGGTCAGCCACGAAACGGTGAGCGGTGACATAAATTATGCCCTGGCGGAGGTCAGCGCCGTACCTTATGTCTTTTGCACCTGACAGGCGGAAAGGTATAAGATGAAGGCCTTCATGAACGGGAATCAGCAGCACGGGCACTGCCACCAGTCCTGTTGCGAGACCAATTATTATGCGGGGATGCTCCGGAGTGTACCTGACACCCGGCCAGAACCAGACTGTAAGAAAGGCGGTCATAGCCAGTACTATCCAAACCGTCATCATGGGCAGATTGAAGGATTTAAGGCTGCCGATTACAAACGGTGCAATATCACTGTATGGCAGGGTCAGTACCTTTTCGTATGCCGATCCGTCCTCGAGCTCCTCTATTGTAGGCCTGGAAATCATGTGACCGCAAAGTTAGTTTATCCGCAGTAAGGGAAAATGATCCCGGTCAGTTTTGTTGTGTTTTGAACCTTTGGCACGACAATTGGTTAAATTTGCAGAGAATAATGAAGAGGCTGCTTATCATATGTATGGTCTTACTTTTCTGTGTCGGTGGTTATAGCCAGACGGGGGAGGTCCCTGCTCCTGATTCGACACAGAGTATCTACAATGTTCTTAAGACTGCCACATACGACGGTCAGACATACCCCCTTGTGGAGCTTAACGAGATCACCGTTTACGGAAAGATGCCGCGCGGAGTAAAATTCAATTACCGCAGACATGCCCGTCTTGTATATAATGTCCGCCGGGTTTATCCTTACGCTCTCCTTGTCAGGAATGAGGTCGGCCGTGTAAACAGGCTGCTCGAGACAATGCCCAATAAGAGAGATCAGAACAATTTCCTGCAGCAGTACGAAAAGGATATTTTCAAAGAATACGAAGATGATATGAAGAAACTTACCTTCTCACAGGGTAAGATACTCATCAAGCTGATTGAACGGGAAACTCAGAATACTTCCTTTGATCTTATCAAGGCAGTACCGCGGCAAGTTCTCCGCCACCTTCTGGCAAAGCATTGCACGCATTTTCGGAGCTGACCTTAAGGCGAACTATGACCCTGCAGGTGAGGACTATCTCATTGAGCAGGTAATAATAGAGATAGAAGCCGGAAGGTTATAATCACTTCTGCTTCAACCATTTCCTTTATTGCTTTAATGACTTCTTCTGCGTCGTGCGCTATTTCTGTGATGGTTGCATTCAGCATATAGGCAGGTGCCGTGACAATCCGGTTTTTTTTGTCGACGGATACCTCACCATGGCTGTTTTACCTCATGTCTGCCTCCCATGGCGGTAATGTCTTTGGCTGTTGACGGGTCATTACCGATGGTGACTGTCACATCGCCCAGCACCCTGGTGATGAGTACCGGTGAAATACACAGTGCACCTATTGGCTTGCCGGCTTTGTGTGTGTCACGGATAGCCGCTTCCACCACCCTGTCGACATGGCAGTCAGTACCGTCAACAGCGTAAGTGCAGAGGTTTTTTGCCACACCAAACCCTCCGGGGAATATAAGAGCATCAAAGTCAGCCACCCTGTATTCTGTCAGGGCTTTTATTTTACCTCTGGCGATGCGGGCTGCTTCGGTCAGTACGTTGCGTGCTTCATTCATGGCTTCGCCGGTAATATGGTTAATTACATGATGTTGCTTCACATTTGGTGCAAAGATCTGATAAGTGCCTCCTATCCTTGTCAATGGCATACAATGTCATCACGGCTTCGTGGATCTCGGCTCCGTCAAAGACTCCGCATCCGGCAAGTACTACAGCAACTTTCATATCAGGTAGGATTTTAGTTGGGTAATAAAGTTAAGAAAAACCTTTTACAAACCCTGGAATTTTAAGGTCTCAACTGAAACCCGGCTTCCCGGTTTCACATTTATGATTTCAGTATAATATTGGTTTTCACTTTATTTTATTTGTCATTATTTTCCTTTTATGCAAAAAAAGTGCTCAAAATCAGATGTTAAGTAGAAAATATTCCTATATTTAAGCGTCTGTCTTGTTTTGCGGGGGGCGAATCAGATGATGCGAACCCTGTTTTGCCGGGCAGATGTTGACCTAACATTATTGTTAAACTAAAACTCTGATCTATGAACAGACTAAAACTGTTGCTTGCACTGTTTGTGTTTACGGGCTTCTCAGCCCTGATGGCTCAGACGGTGACAATTAAAGGTACTGTTACTTCAGCGGAGGACGGGCTTCCCATTCCGAGTGTTCAGTGACAGTTAAAGGTACCACACTTGGTACCCTGACTGATGGAGGTGGAAAATATGCCATCACTGCACCTTCTGGTGCTACAACCATCACCTTCACCTTTGTCGGTATGAAGACCGTGACCGAAGAAATAGCCGGGCGGACAACCATTGATGTTGCAATGGCGATTGACATGCTCGGCCTCGATGAGGTTGTTGTAACAGCGCTGGGTATCACAAGGGAGAAGAAAGCTCTTGGTTATTCTGTGACGGATGTCAAGGGAGATGCTGTTTCCGCCACAAGGGAAACGAACATTGTGAACGCCCTCCAGGGTCTTGCTCCGGGTGTTCAGATCACAAGAGCATCATCGACTGTGGGATCATCCTCACAGATATTAATCAGGGGTATCAAGTCATTCGGTGACAACCAGCCTCTGTGGGTTGTTGACGGAACACCTATTTCCAACTCATCCACCGGCGCAACCCAGATGGTCGGCAGTGACTACGGAAACAATGCGGCTGACCTCGATGCTGAAAATATTGAATCAATCTCACTGCTTAAGGGTGCTAATGCTGCGGCTCTTTACGGAAGCCGTGCACGTAACGGTGTTGTTCTTGTAACAACCAAGAAAGGAAAGGCCGGCCAGGTGAAGATAAGCTTCACCAACAGTACAGCAATGGATCAGCTTGCCTATCTGCCTACTTATCAGAACTATGTATGGTCAGGGCAGCGGTGGCGGTGAATTCAACTGGCGCTCAGGTCTACTGATCCTGAAGATCGATGCTTTCGGTATGGATTACCAGGAATTACTGCGAGACTTATGCATTTCGCATACGTAGATGGTTCAGGCGGTGGAGTTTTTGACTATTATGATGAATCATTCGGCCCCAGACTCGATGCAGGTCTTTTACTCCCGCAGTTTGACTCACCCTATAATGCAGAAACAGGGACATATACACCTACACCATTCCTTTCTCATCCGGATAACATAAAGTCATTTTTTCAAAACCGGTATTACATCAACATCAAGTCTCTCAATGGAGGGTGGAAATGATGTCCTTACCGGACGCGTAGGCATTTCAAACCAGACTGAAAGGGGTATTATTCCCAATACAGACCAGAACAGAACCCAGGTGAACCTGTCAACCACAGCTAAGATCAGCTACAAAACTTTCAGCTGAAGTGAACATTAATTATGCCCTTACTACCAATGATAACCTCCCGGGACAGGGTTATGATGAGAACAACGTCATGCAGTCACTCGGTGGATGGTTTGGCCGCCAGGTCAATATGCAGAGCTCTTAAGGACCACTGGGAGGAATGGGGCCCAATGGAATGCCATTACAACTGGAACAGCAACTATCATAACAGTCCTCAGTGGACGGTTTACAAGAATACCAACGCACGTAAAAGGGAGAGGGTATTCGGAAACGTTTCTGCCACATATCAGATTACTGACTGGTTGAATATAATGGGACGTTACGGTGTTGACTATTACAATGAGTTCCGTAAATCAATAAGATATGAAGGATCCCAGGAAAGCTATCCCGGCAACGGAGGCAACTTCAGCCAGAACTGGCGTGATAACAAGGAGGTAAATGCTGATCTTTTCCTGAACTTCCAGAAAGATATCGGAACAAATTTCCAGATAAGCGGTAACGTCGGAGCCAACTATCGCAGGGTTGATTATAATTATGAATATATTTCAGCTCCCCAGCTCACTGTTCCCAACTGGTTTGACATTGCCAACGCAAAAGGTACACCTTCCCTTGACATGTACAAGTCAGAATATGAATCGAACAGTGTATTTGCTGCCCTGAACCTTGGATTCAGAAACCAGTTGTTCCTTGACCTGACTGCACGCAATGACTGGAGCTCAACACTTCCTCCTGCTAACTGGAGCTATCCCTACTGGTCAGCTTCACTGGGCTGGATTTTCACAGAGACATTCGGGCTTGGTGGTGATATATTTTCTTACGGTAAATTGCGCGCCAGCTATGCAAGTGTCGGTAGTGATACTTCACCTTACCAGCTTTATGCCACATATGGATCAGTCACTCCTGCCTACAGTGGCACATCAATGTTTGACTACCCGTCAAGAATTGCCCCGGCAGACCTTCTGCCTGAAACAACCGCCTCAATGGAATTCGGTGCAGAACTGAAATTCTTCAATAACAGGCTGGGGCTTGACGTTTCATACTTTGATATGAAAACCAGGAACCAGATCATGACCGTTGACGTTTCAACTTCAACCGGTTTCGCTTCAAAGGCTATCAATGCGGGTGAAATTGAAACCAGCGGTGTTGAAATTGCCCTTACAGGTGAGATAGTAAAAACCAAGGATTTTTCCTGGAGTGCTGTTCTTAACTGGACAACGACCACTACCATGGTTAATGAGCTTACCGAAGGTATAACAAGCTATGTGCTTAACACCAGTGGATGGGGTCAAAGCATTCAGGCTCGTCCGGGTGAACCTTTCGGCCAGATCTACGGTATAGCATATCAAGAGATGAAAATGGCAATCTTCAAACCGAGGATGGCTACTATATGGCCGACGGAACACCCTCCGTCTGCGGAAATACACAGGCTGACTGGCTCGGAAGTTTGAACAACCTTTTCAGGTACAAGAAATTCTCTGCCAACATCCTGATAGATACAAAATGGGGCGGAGACATCTTCTCTGTAACTAAATGGATGGGTGCAATGGCAGGCTTGACTGAGCTTACAGTATTGGATAACGTTCGTGAAGACGGTATTATTTTACCGGGAATCGATATTAATACCGGTGAGCCCAATACTGTTGTTGTTGATCCGGAACTCGCCTATGGTGACTGGTGGGGCAAGACAGAACCGGGTGTCGTCGACGGAACATATATTAAACTCCGCGAGGTCAGCATCGGATATGACATAAGATTGAAGGGTTTCATAAAAGTGCTTAATATTGGTCTTTATGGAAGAAACCTTGCAGTTCTTTATCGTGATAAGAGCAATGATATCAGGATTGATCCCGAAGCCGCTTATGGTACGGGAACTGCTGCAGTTGGTATAGAACAGTACACCTTTCCTGCAGTTCGCACAACGGGTTTCAAGTTGAGAGTTGACTTTTAATTAAGAACCCTAAAAAGAATTAGAAATGAAAAAGATAAAATTAATCGGAATACTCTTCATCTCTCTCCTGATACTTGGCGGTTGTACCAAAGGATGGGAGGAAATGAATATTGATCCAAACGGCGCATCAGACGTTCCTGCGGAGAATATCCTTATTAACCTCGAGCGTGCTATGTCTGACAGACTCGGTGATATGTGGTGGACCGGAAACAATACCAGTTCATATGCTGGGCACATTGCAAAGATCCAGTATATTGATGAAAACAGGTACCAGGAGCGTGAAACCACAATCGATGACTGGGGCGATCTTATAGGATACCAGGTTGACCTGGACAAGATCGTCGCAAAGTCCCAGGCAGCTGAGAATCCTGCAATGGAGGGTGTGGCCCTTACTCTCAAGGCAATGCTGTGGCAAATAATGACTGACACATGGGGCGCTGTACCCTTTACTGAGGGTGCAAAAGGCGAGGAAGGAATACTTCAGCCTGCTTATGACGACCAGGAAGATGTTTATACAGGCATTCTTGCTTTGCTTGAGACAGCCAACACAAAACTGGCAGAAGGCGGTACCATCAAGAATGATATCATCAATGCCAACAGTGTTGCACTATGGCAGAAGTTTGCCAACTCCCTTCATCTGAGAGTTGCCATCCGCATGTCAAATGTCAATCCTGCAGGAGCCAAGACTGAGTTACAGAAGATTCTGGGGAATCCTGCTACTTATCCCGATACTTGCATCCAACAGCGACCAGGTAAGCCTCGAGTGGGTGGGCACGAGTCCGTACTATGAGCCTTACTATGATGACCAGAGAACCACGTGATGATCATGGCATGTGCAAGACTTTCATTGATGCACTTAATGCCACCAGTGACCCGAGGATTGGCGAATTTGCTTATCCGGCTGCATCTGACGGCCTTTACAGGGGTGTTCCCGCAGGCATGAGCCTGACACAGGAGAGTGCTACCGCTTTGAACAGTGTAAGCAGGATAGGTTACCGTTATCGTAAGAATCCGGCAGCTTCAACATACTGGATGCGTTATGCAGAGGTTGAGTTTATCAAAGCTGAAGCTTATCTTCGTGCTGACCTTCTTAATGATGCAGCAAAAGCCCAGACAGCTTATGTGGCTGGCATTACGGCTTCATGTGAAGAACACGGTGTTACATCCGGAGCTATTACAACCTACCTTGCCAACACCAACGTAGGATGGGGCCTTACAGGTTCATGGGGTTATACGAACCTCCAGAAGATATATTACCAGAAATGGGTGTCACTGTTCAAACAGGGTCTTGAGGCATGGGCAGAAACGCGCCGTACTGATATTCCTCTGATGGGCATTGCTCCTGGGGCTACACCTGCAACACTTCTGACAGCTCATAACAGGCCTCCGTTCCGCTGGCCATATCCTCAGAGTGAGTACAGCCTTAACGAGACTGTTGTCTCAGCTGCCGACGATGGTATCGTTGACCGGTTCTGGGGCGACACAACTGTGGTGGGACAAAAGAACAGGGGTAAACTAGTATTCTTGTTTTGCAACATAAAAGAGACGCGGGTGACTGCGTCTCTTTTTATTTATCTAACTTTATATGGCGCGATTATTGTTCTGAAAGTATAATTCAAATGATCAATCTGTTTCAGGATATAATAATTTTAAAACCTCAGAAATGAAAACATCAGGGTTTTTAACAGCTATAGCGATATTGTCTTTGCTGTCAAATGTTATGTTTGCTCAGAGCACGTGCAAGGTGCTGAATCCAAGAATAGCTGACTCCTATACCGGATCATGCAAACAGGGACTTGCCGATGGAAAGGGAGAGGCACTTGGAGCTGGACCAGTATAATGGTGAATTCAAAAAGGGCCTTCCTGAGGGTACCGGAATCTATATCTGGGAGACCGGGGAAAAGTATGAAGGCTCCTGGAAGAAGGGCATGAGAGACGGGGAGGGAAGCTATACATTTAAATCTGAGGGCAAAGACACTGTACTGACCGGAATATGGAAGGAAGATAAATATGTCGGGAAACAAGAGGTGGCACCCTATGTTGATCCAGTATCTCAACAGTATACCGAGGGTTTCCTGCGTCAGGATGGGTGACGTCCCTTATGTAGATTATAAGTTTTCACGCGCCGGAGGTTCAAAGCGGAGAGACGACATTACAAACCTGCTGTTGCAGGGAAGCACGGGTAATGAAACGTGTTCAATCTGGAATTTTATCGGATTTGAACAGGTTACATTCCCGTTTGAAGGCAAAATTAAGATTTCAAGCCCCAAATGCCATGCATACTTCCACCCTCAGTTGTGAACTGAGGTACCTTATCAATCAGCCAGGTTCATGGACTGTAACAATTTATCTACTGATCTAAATCCCTTTGCCCTTCATTATTGTCCCGAGGGTATAGAAAATAATTTTCAGGTCAAGATACAGGGAGATATTCTCAAGGTAGAGAAGGTCATAATCCAGCCTCTCCAGCATCTTATCAACATCCGATGCGTACCCAAGCTTCACCTGTCCCCAGCAGGTGATGCCGGGTTTGACTGACAATACCCTGTTATAATGAGGTGCTTTCTGAAGTATCTGTTCAATATAATGCCTGCGTTCAGGTCTGGGCCCGACAAGTGACATTTCTCCCTTCAGGATATTTATGAAATTGGGTATCTCGTCAAGCCGGTGTTTTCTCATGAACCTGCCAACAGGTGTGATGCGTTTATCTCCTCTGACAGCGAGTTGCGGTCCGTCAGACTCGGCATCATCATCCATAGATCTGAACTTATAGATCATGAACGGTTTACCATGCCGCCCTACCCGCTTCTGGCTGAAGATCACCGGCCCTTTGCCTGAAATCTCTTATCAGCAGTGCAAGCACGCCCATCAGGGGTGATAGTACAATCAGCGCCATGGCAGACAGGAAATAATCCAGCACAACCTTTATCATATACTGCCAGTGAGGCATCTCCCTGTATGAGACCCTGAGCAGCGGTGTTGCATAGATAGGGCCGGCTTCCACATGTCCGGAAATAACCTGCCTCATCGAAGGCACTGCCTTGACCAGTACATCGCGGTAGCATAAGTTATTGACCAGTCCTTCCACATCGCCATACTCATCTTCCTCAAGAGCAAGGATTATCTCTTCGATCTCCTGTTCCCCGATGACTTTAATGACATCATCCCCTGTTCCCAGCCATGGCACTTCACCGGCGAGCGGACTGCCTTCAGAACCGTCGAGGCTGATGTATCCCGAGATAAGATTGCCTGCCGGCATCTTTTCATTTTTTATCTCGTTGATGAGCCTGGAAGCTTTGCCGTTACTGCCGATGATCAGCGTCCGGAACCCTGCCTCCCTCCTGTGAATCCTGCCCGATACCATCGATGTTATCGCGAACCGCGGCAACCAGGTGAGTATGAATTCCAGGAAAAAGAGAACGGTAAATGATTTATAATAGGTTGAGTAGTGACCGACAGCATCATCGAGTATCAGGGCAAAAAACAGTGCAACCACGGCTGCCAGGGTTACTGCGAATGATTTGCCGAATTCAAGCAGTCTCGATCTCCGCAGGGGATCGTAATAAAATCCGGCCAGGGTATAGACCGCAAGGAAAAATAGCGGTATAAGAAGAATCCCCAGGTAGAATTTGTTACCCAGCTCCATCCTGAAATATTCACCGTATAACTGTGTCTCAATAAAGTACTTGCGGAAGAGATAAAAAAGGCCCCATGCAACAGCCGAACCAATGAAATCGGCCACAATATATGACGCAGTAATCCGGCGGGCAAATTTTTTCATCGGTAATCGCGAGGGTAATGCAAAGATATCTGTTATTTTTAGATCAAAATCATGCAGTGATGATTGAGGAGTCGTTTGAAGCCAAAGGGAAGAGGAAGAGGCTTATTGAAGAGCTGCGGAGCAAAGGTATCACTGACGAAAATGTTCTCGGGGCCATTGGCAGGGTGCCGCGTCATATCTTCATGGATGACGCTTTCATGAAACATGCGTACCAGGATAAGGCGTTTCCCATTGCAGCAGGGCAGACGATTTCACAGCCTTATACGGTAGCCATTCAGACAATGTTGCTTAATGTGGGAAAACGTGACCACGTGCTGGAGGTTGGCACCGGATCAGGCTACCAGGCTGCCGTTCTGGCCGAGATGGGAGTAAAGGTCTATACAATCGAGCGTCAGAGGGAGCTGTTTCGCAAGGCACAGACACTGCTCAGCTCAATGGGTTACCGGATACAGTTTTTCCTTGGTGACGGTTATGAGGGACAGCCGCAGTATGGCCCTTATGACGGCATCATCATCACGGCAGCGACAGCAGAGGTGCCTGACAAGCTACTGAAACAGCTCCGCATAGGGGGGCGACTCGTCGTGCCGCGCGGCGATCGTGATACCCAGGTGATGACGCTCTACACAAGACGCGGAGAGGATGATTATGAAATTACCACCCACGGCTATTTCGTTTTTGTGCCGATGCTGAAAGGCATCGCCAACGGCGGCGAAAAAGAGTAATAAGATGAAAATATACAAAGAGGTATTCTCGCCAATAGATGTCAATACCTATATTGTTACCGGTGATGACACTTCCTGCGTGGTCATCGATTGCGGCTGTTACGGGAAGACGGAAGAGAAGAGACTGGTTGACCTGCTCTCTTCACTGAAACTTGAGCCCGTTCTGCTGCTTAACACCCACTGCCATCTTGACCATTTATTCGGCAACGCTGTTATGCTTGAGAAGTACGGTTTAAGGTCATGGTTTCACCAGGGAGAGAAATACAATCACCTCACCTCGCCAAAGCATGCACTGATGTTCGGCCTCACCATGGAGCCTCCTCCTGAGCCTGCAGGATACCTGTCTGACGGAGAAATCCTGACATCAGCAGGACTGGATCTTGAGGTAATTGCAGTGCCGGGTCATTCACCCGGAGGCGTTGCGTTTTATTCGAAAGAAAACGGGGTTATCTTCACCGGCGATGCTCTCTTTGCAGGAAGCATCGGACGTTCCGATCTGCCGGGAGGCAACCACCAGCAACTTCTGGATAACATCCGGAACAGGCTTTTCACGCTGCCTCCCGAAACAGTCGTTTACCCGGGTCACGGTCCGGAGACAACAATCGGAGAAGAAATAAGGAGCAATCCTTTTTTCTCATAAATCATGATGAATATGCTTTTTTTTGTGTGCAGGTTTGTGCTAATTTCGCCCCAACCTTTTTACATGATAATTAAACTAACTAAAATATGATATCTGATCAGTTTGTTAACCGTCATATCGGTCCGCGGGACAGCGAAGTTGCTGAGATGTGCAAAACCATAGGAGTTGATTCCGTCGATCAGTTGATCAGTGAAACCGTCCCGTCATCAATAATGGCAGAGAAACCGCTCAATCTGCCGCCGGCAATGAGCGAATATGAATATACAGCCTATCTCAGGGACTTGGGTAAGCTCAACAAACAGTACCGCTCGTTTATCGGGCAGGGTTATTACGGTGTGGCCGTTCCGCCCGTGATAATCCGCAATGTGCTTGAGAATCCTGCATGGTACACTTCATACACGCCTTACCAGGCGGAGATCTCCCAGGGCAGGCTTGAGGCACTGCTCAACTTCCAGACCATGATCACGGGTCTTACGGGTATGGAGATAGCCAATGCATCACTCCTTGATGAGGCTACGGCAGCCGGCGAAGCCATGATAATGATGTTCAATGCCCGTTCAAGGGAAAAGGTAAAGGCGGGTGCAAACAAATTCATTGCAGACAATTCGATCTTCAGGCAGACACGTGATGTGCTGATCACACGTGCAGCGCCGCTGGGAATAGAAATACAGTTCATTGATTACACTCTTTTTGAGGCTGACAGCACGGTCTTTGGCGTGCTGGTCCAGTACCCCGCCGCATCAGGTGAGATACGCGATTACCGGGATCTTGTTGAAAAGACACATGCATCAGGAGCACTGGTTGGTGTTGGTGCAGACCTGATGAGCCTCGCACTGCTGACACCTCCCGGAGAGTGGGGAGCAGATATTGTCTACGGATCCAATCAGCGTTTCGGCCTGCCGATGAGCTACGGCGGTCCTCATGCCGGCTTCTTCGCCACAAGGGATGAGCTGAAACGCAGCATGCCGGGACGCATCATCGGTGTCTCTAGTCGATGTCCATGGTAACCAGGCTCTGCGCATGGCCCTGCAGACACGCGAACAGCATATAAAACGCGAGAGAGCAACGTCAAATATATGCACTGCCCAGGCCTTGCTGGCAACCATGTCAGGCATGTACGCACAGTACCACGGTCCGGAAGGCATCCGGCAGATAGCAATGCACATCTTTTCAACGGCATGCACTCTCTGCGAAGGCGTTGAAGGATCTCGGATACACCATCAGGCATGAACAGTTTTTTGACACAATCAGGGTACAGGCTGTTACCGGCGTCACTTCTGACATGATAGAAAAGATAGCGCTTGGCAAAGGATTTAATTTCTGGTACCCCTGCGCCAATTGCGTACTCATCAGCACCGATGAGGTAACTACTCTTGAAGAGATCAATGCCATCGTGGAAATCTTTGCCGAGGCAGCAGGCAAGAAAGCTGTTACGGTGACATCATTGTGCGATTGTTTCTGCATTGATGATAAATTTCACCGCACCACACCTTTCATGCAGGAGCGTACCTTTAACAGCTACCACAGCGAGACCGACATGATGAGGTACATAAAGATGCTGGAGCGCAAGGATTTCTCTCTTGCCAACGGCATGATACCACTCGGTTCATGCACCATGAAACTTAATCCGGCAGTCTCGATGTTCGCAATGAGCTGGCCCGAGTTTGGCAATATTCATCCGTTTGTGCCTGCTGACCAGGCGCTGGGCTATCGCAGGCTCATGGATGATCTTGGTGAAGCGCTGAAGGAGATAACCGGCTTTGACGCCGTGTCGTTCCAGCCCAACTCCGGCGCTGCAGGTGAATATACCGGACTGATGGTCATACGTCAGTATCACATCAGTCGTAACGAAGGACACCGTGATGTTGCCCTTATACCCTCGTCAGCGCACGGTACCAATCCTGCCAGCGCCGCCATGGCCGGTATGAAGGTTGTTGTCGTTGAGTGCGATGAGAAAGGAAACATCAGTGTGGAAGACCTGAAGAAAAAAGCTGAAGAGAATAAAGAGCATCTCAGTGCAGCCATGATCACCTACCCATCCACGCACGGAGTCTTTGAGGAGGCTATCGTTGAGATGGTAAAGATCGTTCATGAGAACGGCGGCCTGGTCTATATGGACGGCGCCAACATGAACGCCCAGGTAGGCCTGACCAGTCCCGGAAGGATAGGTGCTGATGTCTGCCACCTCAACCTCCACAAGACCTTTGCCATACCTCACGGCGGCGGTGGTCCCGGGATGGGACCCATCCTGTGCAACAGCAAACTGGCTGAGTTCCTTCCTTCACACCCTGTGGTGAAGACAGGAGGGAGTCATGGCATCACCGCTGTGGCGGCAGCTCCTTTCGGCAGCGCCCACGTACTGACGATAAGTCATGCCTATGTGATGTTGCTGGGAGCTGAGGGACTTACAAAAGCCACCAGGTTCGCAATACTGAATGCCAATTATATTGAAGCAGGACTCAGAGGTTTTTACAAGGTGCTTTATACTGGCACAAAAGGGCGGTGCGCACACGAGATGATACTTGACTGCCGCTCTTTCAAGGAGGCAGGCATAGACGAGTCTGATATTGCAAAACGACTGATGGACTACGGTTTCCACGCACCCACACTCTCATTCCCCGTTCACGGAACCCTGATGATCGAGCCCACCGAGTCGGAGCCAAAGGCAGAGCTTGACAGGTTCATTGATGCAATGAAAGGGATATGGAAGGAGATTCAGGAAATAAAAGAGGGAAGGGCTGATAAGGAAGACAATGTCCTCAAAAACGCACCTCATACAGCAAAAGCTGTGATTTCTGACAACTGGAGTCACGGCTACGGGCGCGAGAAGGCTGCCTATCCTCTGCCGTGGGTTGTGGAGAACAAATTCTGGCCGACGGTGGGCAGGGTTGACAATGGTTACGGTGACCGGAACCTTGTATGTTCATGTGCACCGATAGATTCGTACAGGTTCGATACGTTAAATTCAGGCAAGGATAGAGACAGTTAGTCGCAGTATGTCGGATGCGCTGTGATGCAGGCATGGTAGGAATCGGTTAGTTAAAACAGATCTTCGATAACCATCGAATACAAATCTGTTTGCGATATTCCAAACACTGCGGCCTGGCGGGGGATGATGCTTTCCGGGGTCATGCCGGGGATTGTGTTTATCTCAAGGAACTGCGGGCCTTCGGCGGTAACGATAAAATCGACCCTGACAATGCCCCTGCAGCCAAGGATATCATAAATTTCAGATGAGAGCTCCTGAATGCGTGAGGTCACTTCCTCCGGCATTCTGGCCGGTGTAATCTCCTCCGACATTCCTTCCGTATATTTTGCTTCGTAGTCAAAGAACTCTTTCTTCGGAACGATCTCCGTGACAGGCATGACCATCTTTCTCTGCCTGGTCTTGACCACACCGCAGGCCACCTCCGTTCCCTTCATGAACAATTCAACCAGTACCTCGTGACCTTCAGCAAAGGCCTTTTCGAGGGCCGCCGCAAATTCACCAACCTCTTTCACCTTGGTCACTCCAAAGCTTGATCCGCTGGCGTTTGGTTTGACAAAACACGGCAGGCCTGTCTGCCTGACGATCTTGCCGGCATCATACTGCTGTCCTTTTCTGATCAGCAGACCGCCGGTCATCGGGTATACCATACTCATTGAGATACAGTTTGCAGGCTTGTTTGTTGAATGTCAAAGCTGAGACAAAGGCATCACAGCTGGTATAGGGTATGCCTGTCATATCAAAATAACCCTGCAGGAGGCCGTTCTCACCCGGGTTGCCGTGTATCGCAATGAAGGCAGCATCAAACCGCACCTTTTCACCGTCAATTGACAGTGTGAAATCGTTTTTATCAATGCTGAAGAGGCGACCCCTGGGATCTTCCCAGTACCATTCCATTCCCCTTATTGTAATAATGTACAGCTCATATTTACCTTTCAGCGCCTCTTCCACGCCCTGTGCACTTTTGACTGAAACGGGATATTCTGATGAATTTCCCCCGGCAACAATGGCAATTGTTCTTCATCTTTTATTTAATGTGATTCAAAAATAATACAATTTCATGGCCTGATGAGCCGCGAAATCAAAAACAATTCGTCTTTATACAGATGTTGAAGGATTGCAATCAACGTCTCTGCAACAGATCATTATCATTGATTTTTTTTGTAATTTTGACCATAACCAAATTAATCTTAAAATGAAAAAAGGCATTATTACCGTAATAGTTATTGCAGTTTTTGCTCTGCTGATCATATCATGGGGTGTCGGCATCTATAACAAGATCGTACCCATGAACGAGAAGGTAGGTACAGAGTGGAGTAATGTTGAGACACAGTACCAGAGAAGGGCTGACCTTATTCCGAACTTCGTAAACACCGTCAAGGGTGCTGCTGCATTTGAGCAGGAGACCCTCACAAGGGTTATTGAAGCAAGGGCAAAGGCAACACAGGTGACTGTTGACCCGTCGAATATTACCCCTGCCCAGCTTCAGGAGTTCCAGGCTGCACAGGGTGAAGTCAGCTCAGCACTGGCCCGTCTGATGGTTGTTGTTGAACAGTATCCCGAGCTGAAGGCCACACAGAATTTCCGTGACCTGCAGGTTGAGCTTGAGGGCACTGAGAACCGCATTGCCGTGGCAAGGAATAACTTCAATGATGCTGCGAGAGGTTACAATACATTTATCAAACAGTTTCCAAATAACTTTATCGCTTCCCTGACCAAGTTCACTGAACGGCCGTATTTTGAAGCTGCGGAGGGTACCGAGGTGGCCCCCAAGGTGCAGTTCTGATCACATCACAATGAAAGCCTCAACCTTTTTCACCCGCGAACAGCAGGAAGCTATTGTGCGGGCTATTGGCGAAGCCGAGCATGCCACCTCGGGTGAGATCCGTGTTCATGTTGAGACCTCATGCAAGGCCGATGTGCTTGATGAGGCGGCATGGCTTTTCCGAAAAGTGGGGATGCATAAGACAGCCGAGCGCAACGGTGTGCTCATTTACCTTGCCGTAAAGGAACGAAAGTTCGCGATCATAGGCGATACCGGTATAAACAGTGTGGTGCCTCTGGGTTTCTGGGATGAAATACGTGATCACATGAAACATCGCTTCAGTGAGAATCTGTTCACCGAAGGGCTCACCGAGGGTATCATCATGGCTGGCCAGCAGCTTAAGGAACACTTTCCACATACCAGGGATGATGTTAACGAGATCACTGACACGATCTCATTTGATACTAACGAAACCGGGGAGTGAAAATGAAGAATCTCTGTTCTTTAATATTGCTGACTGCGCTGCTCTTTTTGCCACTTTCTCTTGGGTGCGCAGACACTTCTGCCCCGGCCTGACCCTCCCAGACTGGTGAATGATTTTGCCGGTGTATTAAGTTCATCTGAATTACAGTCGCTTGAGAATAAGCTTGTTGCTTTCAATGACTCCACCTCCAACCAGATCGCTGTGGTGATTGTGAATGACCTGCAGGGATATGACAAGTCAGAGTTTGCCTATAAGGTGGCAAAGGACTGGGGTGTAGGACAGTCTGATTTTAACAACGGCCTTCTCGTACTTGTAAAGACAAAGACTGATGAATCGCTCGGCCAGATCTTCATCGCAACGGGTTACGGTCTCGAAGGGGCCATTCCCTGACATTGCATGCGCTGATATCATTGACAGGGAGATACTGCCGCGTTTTCAGAAGAATGATTACTACGGGGGACTTGATGCAGGTACTGATATTCTGATGTCGCTGGCTTCCGGTGAGTACAACTATGAAATCCAAACAGGGGTCAGGAAGCAGGTCATAGGGTCATGTTCCTATTATCATTTCTCATAGTCTTGATTATCATCATTATAATGGCCTCGTCGGGTAACTCGAACAACAAGCACATTAAGAAATCCGGTACCAGTAACCTGCCGTTATGGCTGCTTATGAGCATGATGGGCGGTGGTAAATCGCACGGCGGAAGCTGGGGTGGCTTCAGCGGCGGTGGCGGCAGCGGAGGGGGCTTTGGCGGCTTTGGCGGCGGTGGCTTTGGCGGCGGCGGGGCAGGAGGAAGCTGGTAGAAATGCTGAGTCTGAAAGTTCAAGGTCTAAAGTCTTGGATTACTGTCTATTGCCTTCATGCCCAGACAGTTAGTCTCTGCCGACAATATAATTCCGCCATTTCTCAATCGCCTGTGCCATATCATCAGGCAGGGGTGATTCGAAAGAGAGACGTTTGCCTGTCACGGGGTGATCAAACGAGAGCGTCTGCGCATGCAGCGCCTGGCGCGGCAGAAGATCGAAACAGTTACGAACGAACTGCTGGTATTTTGTAAAGGTCGTACCTTTGAGAATACGGTGCCCGCCGTACTCCTCATCATTGAAGAGAGGATGACCGGAATAAGCCATATGCACCCTTATCTGATGTGTCCGTCCCGTCTCAAGACGACATTCGACGAGCGTTACATATCCGAGAGGTTCAATAATTTTATAATGTGTCACGGCATGCTTACCCTGGCTGCCGTCAGGGAAGACCTGCATTATCTTGCGGTCCCTGATATTGCGGCCTACATGACCTGTGATGGTGCCTTCCTCAGGGTCAGGAGTGCCCCATACGAGCGCAATATATTTTCGTCCTGTGGTCCTGTCGAAAAACTGCTTCCCCAGCCTGTTAAGGGCATATTCATTCTTCGCAACCACCAGCAGTCCGGAGGTGTTTTTGTCGATGCGGTGTGCCAGGCCGGGTCTGAGTTCACCTGTCTGAAAGAGCGGCAGGTCCTTGAAATGGAACATCAGGGCATTCATCAGCGTGCCTGAATAATTTCCGTAGGCAGGATGAACAACCATGCCTGCCTTTTTATCGACAACAATAACATCGTCATCTTCATAGACAATACTGATGGGGATATCCTGCGGTATCAGCTCGATCTCACGGGGCTCGTTGGGAAGAAGGATCTGAATGACATCAGAAGGCTTGACCCGGTAACTGGGTTTGACGGGATTGTCATTCACCATGATATTGCCTGCCAGGGCTGCAGCCTGTACCCGTGTCCTCGAGACACCCTCGAGGCGGGCAGTAATATACTTGTCTATGCGCAGCATCGACTGTTTGGGATCGACCACCACGCGGAAGTGCTCAAAGAGCTCCTGTTCCTGGTTGTCTGCCAGTTCCTCTTCAGTCATGGGATTGATCAGTTAATTTTTATAAAGCGTATCAGGGAGAGAGGCTTGCCTTCCTGTGTTTTTATGACTGATCATGTAAGTGCCGGATGGAAGGGAGCTGAAGTCGGGGTGGTCAGTGCGGGCCAGTGACATCACTCTGGCACCGGTGAGTGAGACGACGTCAATGACAAAGTCCTCAGGCGCCCGGTCCGATGCACGCAGGGTGACCTGTCCGCGTGACGGATTGGGATAGATCATGAAAAGGTCATTCAGGAGGGTGCCTTCGTCTGACTGATGTTGCTGATCCTGTGCCCCTCATTACCGGTCTCAGCATTACAGTGCCCGGCACCTGGCTCTGCTCCCAGGTTCCGCTGAGCGAGTAATAGTGTCTGCCGGAAGGAAGGGTGTTCAAATCCAGTCCTGTGTTAAGAAATATATCGGACAACTGTTTCCATCCCACCCAGAAGTCACCGTTGACGAATACCGGCTTGTCGAAGAGATATGTGACAAACCCGTTCAGGTCGGCACCCGGTTCTGCAACAGGACCATCTGTCGTGCCGAGAAGCACGCCGGGTTTACCGTTGTCATCAGCCCATACCATGATATCAAATCCGCGCTGGTTGGCGTTGTCATAGGCATCGTTGAAGCAGATCTTCAGGGCTTTCACTGAATCGGGAATAAAGGACCTGAATTTCAGTGCCACCATTGCGTTGCGTGAGCCCTGCCCGTTTATGCCGTAACCAGCCTCCGCAGTGCCGTCGTCAACGGCAAAATAATCCGTGAAGCGCTGGTAGTATCTTATGGTGTCATTGGTCTTGGGATCAAAGTCGTCTGTAATAAGGGAGACTGTCACAAGGAACAGGGCCGAGTCTGTGGAGGAGGAGTTATATGTGTAGATAAGAGGTGCATCATACTTCGTTTCCGTCAGCGGCCCGGCATTGACAGCCCCTGCATCGAAGTCGCGTACGACGACATTCTGAAGAATATCCTTAATCGTGACATGCCGTGTGACATTCCTGACAATTGTGTCGTTGTTGCGATAGTTTATTGCAACCGTGGGACTCATTACCGAGAGGTAAGCCTGTCTGAAGTGGCGCCAGGGCATGGCCTCATACTCTTTGATAAGAGATCTCTGGGGCAGGGTAAGAGCCACATCATGAAGTACGGTGTCATTGACTGAGCGGCCCTTGTCAAGCATCACATTGTCTATGTTCCACTGGTCTGCGTTGCCGGCTCGTGAAGGATCAGTAATAATTCCGGAGAGAGACGCATAGCCGGTGAACCTAAAGCGGAACCCCTTCTTCAGGAACCTGTTGTCCTTAATTGGTATCATTACATTGCGGAAGCCGTCTGTCGGTCCGCCTTCAGCCCTCCAGATGCTGTACCACCGTTCTTCTTCCGGAGCCCAGAAGCTGAGCGTGAGGCTGTCATCACGCTTCTGGCATGTCAGCCACACCTCCTGCCTCATAGAGGAAGCTAAGCCAGATACTGTCCGCAGGCTGAAGGACCAGGTTGAGCGGCGATGATGTCAGGCTGTCGGCGGCAAAGACACCCGTGGAAAGATTGTCATATAGCATGCCGTACTCATCGAGGCAATCAAAGGTTGCCATCCCCATCGAGGGCTGTTTTACCGAGTAAGTATTATTTATAAAGACCTGTTTGTCAGCCCATTTCTCCGGAGAGGGATAAAGACTGTCAAGGGCGAAGTCGTCTGTGAAGGGGAGGAGCAGGGTGTCAGTACCCGTGGCACTTTTCAGCTGAGGCTGATTCTTAACGTCTGCAAGCTGCCTGTTGAAAAGCAATCCGGTGACGATCTCCTGGGAGCCTGCCCGGGTGGCGGGCAGCATTATCAGCAGTATGTATATCAGCCATCTCTTCCTCATCAGGAGGGTTATAATTCTATTTCTGCAGCGCCGCCGGCCGCAGTCGTATCATTTATTTCAACAGCGGTGGTATCGACAGTCATTTTGAGAGTATCAACAGTGAGCCAAATATATACAGCCGAACCAAGCTGTGCCGTTGCATCCGGGTGATAATCAGGATTTTGTTTATAGACGAATGCATTAAGTGAGTCTGTGCCCGTGATCACGGTAGCATCAAACACATAAGCACCGAGGTTCAGTGAAGAGCCCAGTATCTCATTCCGGGCCTGCTCAAGAGTAGTACCCAGAAGGCGTGGCACCGGAGTATGCTGGCTGCTCAGTCCTCTGCCGAGAACAAGGTCAATGACCATACCTTTCTGGACCGAATCTCCCGGCGAGACTTCGCGGCCGTGAAGGGTTTGTTTAAGCACGAAATCGACTGTCAGGTCAGGCACATAGTTAAGCTGCCCAGGCTGGAGACCTGCCGTTTCAAGCAGCGACAGTGCCTGACGGCGCGGCAGGCCGACGAGATCAGGTACGGCAACCATCTCAGGACTGAATGCATTTATTGTCACCTTGATCATGCGTCTTCTCTTCACACGGTGACCCGGCAGCGGCATCTGTTCCGCCACGCAGCCCCGGGGTACGAAGGCGGTATAGACAGAATCAATTATCTGGAATCTCATCCTGTTCTTTGTAGCAACCGCCTTTGCCTCATCGATTGAGAGGCCTCTCACCTCCGGGTGTGGGCCGCGACTGGCCGTGACGGGTGTAAATGTTCAGCCAGATAATGAGTATTATTAATATGGCCACGCCAACAGCAAGAGCCAATCCAATCTGCTTCCAGAAGAGACGGCTTTTGAGAAAATCCCTTGTGCTCATCGTATGATGAAGTATTAAGTAGTAAACGCTGCGGCAAAGATAAAATTATATTGCGAGAGTATCGGCTATCACCACTCCTTAACGGTACGGTAAAGAGTGTCTCTCTCTACCGGTCTGAAGCCTGCTGACCGGATCATGGCAACAAGTTCTGTCGTTGAAAGGCCGGGGTTGCTGTCTTCGGCGCCTGCCATGGAATAAATCCTGGTGGTGTCGTCTATGGTGCCGTCGAGGTCATCGGCGCCAAAGGCGAGGCTCATGACTGCCGCATTCTTGCCTATGGCCGGCCAGTAAGCTTTTATATGGGGAAAGTTATCAAGGAAGATCCTTGAGAGGGCATAATTGCGCATATCCTCTGTCACAGGCACTTCGCCAAGGTCCGTACATACGGTTATTCTCCCTGCGGAATTTAAGCGGGATGAAAGCATTGAACCCGCCGGTACGGTCCTGCAGCTCACGCAGTCTTCTCAGGTGATCAATACGCTGCGCAGGGCTCTCGGCATGACCGTAGAGCATTGTGGCATTTGAGGTTATGCCCAGGCTGTGGGCCGCCTCATGGATGGCGAGGTAGGTCTCAGCATCAGCTTTGTCACGGCATATCTTTAATCGCAGTGAAGCATCGAAGATCTCAGCACCTCCTCCCGGAATGGAATCAAGGCCGCAGTCCCTGAGGAGGCTAAGCCCTTCGATGTATGTCATGCCGGCTTTCCTGATCATATAATCAAGCTCAACAGCCGAGAAGGCCTTGATGCTTATGTCGGGTCTCAGCTTCCTGATTGATGCAAGGATATTTCCATAATAATGAATATCGCGTGAGGGGTGCACACCGCCTGTGATGTGTACTTCTGTAACAGGAACACCTTCAAAGCGTCTTACGATATCAAGTATCTCGCTTTCTGTCAGCTCCCAGCTTTCCGGATCGCCTTCAGGCTTATGATAGGAGCAGAAGCGACAGTTAAATACGCAGATGTTAGTTGGTTCTATATGGAAGTTACGGTTGAAGAAGACCGCATCACCGCTTTTTGCCTTCTTTGCCTCAGTAGCGAGCACGGCCATGAGTGAGAGATCAGCCCTGTCATACAGTGTCAGTGCTTCCGCGGGAGTTAATCTTTTGCCGTCAAGGACTGCCTCAGCAATTGTTCTGAGGTCGGGGTCCGTGTTTTTCAGGATAATTTCTTTCATCTTCCGGAGTATTGACAAATTTAACCCGCCTGATCAGATTATAAAAGAAGAAACCGCCCTAATTGTTCATTAAGACGGTTTCTTTTTTATCTGTCAGCCGATCAGTCCTTGTGTCCTGGCTCGTCAGAAACGGTCAGTTTCTTCCTGCCTTTGGCTCTGCGGGCGGCAAGTACGCGCCTGCCGTTAGGGGTTGACATTCTCTCCCTGAAACCGTGGGTGTTGGTCCTCCTCTTTCTTGATGGCTGAAATGTCCTTTTCATCTGTAGTTATAATTTCGTGTCGTACTTTCCTGTTTTTAAGACTGCAAAGGTAGACATTTTTTGAAATAAAAAATCAGCAGGGTTATTTTTTTAATGTTACCAGGGCAGGTAAACGATTTTTTTTGTCTCAAACCAGGGCTCGTCAAACCATTGGCTGATAGGTTCAACAACGGCAGCAGGAGCGAAGGGCTCCAGCTCGGCATCCAGATCGCCGCCTTTCAAAAAAATATAACCGTTCTTCAGAGTATTCACCGACCGGGGGGATATCAAATGCCTTGTCAGGTTAACAAAACGGCCCGTTTCAGTGACAGCACGACTGATTACAAACTCAAATCGTCCGGAATAATCCTCTGATCTTGCAGCAATTGCAGTGACATTCGTGATACCGGTAGCAGTTACGATCTCTTTTACAACGTTTATTTTCTTTGCTATGGAATCAATGAGAGTGAATTTGACTTCAGGGAACATGATTGCCAGGGGTATGCCCGGCAGTCCGCCTCCGGTGCCGACGTCAATTACTGCAGTGCCGGGTACAGAAAGTGATCAAACGTGCGATGGCAAGTGAATGAAGAAGGTGATTTACCTCAAAGTTCAGGATATCTTTCCGGGATATCACATTTACCCTCTCGTTCCATTCCTCGTACAGCAAGGGCAGCATCGAGAATTGCCGGCGTTGTTTTTCAGTCAGCGACGGGAAGTATTTTTCAGCGACAGTGGTCAAATTTCGCTCTTTTTATCCTGTACCATATTGAAAATAAGGACCTTTGCTCTGAAGAGCCGTGCCTTGACAGTACCGATCGGGAAGGCTTAATTCGGTGGCAATATCTTCATATGAGTAGTCCTCAAAATAGCGCAGTTCAATAAGGCGACGGTAGCGTGGCTTGAGGCTTTTAACTATCCTGTTCAGATTGGCAGCCGTTTCCCTGTCCATCATCACCTCATCAGGCGCTCTCATGTCGGAAGCAACGGTAGCCTCCATCTCATCCTCTTCTCCTTCATCATGGTCAAAGGGCCTGGGGCTCTGGCTCTTTTTCCTCATGAAGTCGATGCAGTTGTTGGTAGCAATACGGAAGAGCCAGGTACTGAATGCATGTGAGGGAACGTATTTTGACAGGTTATGAAACGCTTTGCCGAATGCTTCAATAGTAAGATCCTCAGCATCCGACGGGTTATTCACCATTCTCAGCAAGACATAGTATACAGAATCACGATACCTGGTCAGCAGCTCGGCGTATGCCTTGCTGTCTCCATGCAATGCGCGGTCAATGACCTTCAGGTCATGCCTTGCTTTATCAGATAGTCCTGTTTCTACTTCCATGTTTCTCTCCCCTTACCTTTTCTTCTTGAGGTCAGGTAAAGGAATGCGCTGACAAACGGCGCGAAGATATCAAAAAAGAGTGAGAAAAACCACAACCGTTCCTCATTGAAGGTAAGGGTTGCCTTCCTGAGTATCACTGTGCGCATGATCAGCCTTCCCAATGCAATGAACAGCACTGCAGGCCATGATACAAGCATGATGAGAAGGGTGGTCAGTGAGGCCATAGTAAGCTACTCTTGATAAAGGCTCAAGAGCCAGTCTTGCCTTGTCATCCTTCCTGTAATATTCGGCTGCGGAGAAATGCCTGCGTTTCTGCTTTGCCCATGCTCCGATGGTCTGCTGGGCGACTGACCGCGTAAAAGAATCATGGGAGAGCATGAGGCTGCAGTTGTCGGCAGTGGCATTGCGGTTGACGAAAAGGTCGTCGTCACCTGACATGATATGATTATGCGGGCCAAATCCTCCTCGGTCGAAAAAGAAGGTTCGCCTGTATGCAAGGTTACGTCCGACACCCATATAGGGTACACCTGCCATCGCCATTCCAAAGTATTGCATGGCAGTGAACATGGTCTCGTAACGTATGTAGTTGTTGAGGATGCTCTTTTCAGGAAAATAGCCTCCGTATCCGATGATCAGGTCAGCTTTGCCGGCAGCGGCCGAAGCCACCTCGCGCAGCCACATTTTCGATACCGGCTGACAGTCAGCGTCGGTGAAAACAAGAAGGTCATTTTTTGCTGCCTTGATGCCTATCAGCATGGCAAGCTTCTTTGTGTGCGCGAATCCCGGGTCTTTCTGAATTGTTGAGACCTTCAGAAAGGGATAACGCTTCATCATCCCGCCGAGGATATCAAAGCTGTTATCCTCAGAGCAGTCGTTCACCACCACCACCTCAAACGACGGATAATCCTGGTCCAGCACCGCCGGAAGGAATTTGCTCAGGTTCTCCGCCTCGTTACGGGCGCAGATGACAACTGAAAGAGGAGGGAGTTTCCCGGTGCCTGCAACGGCATTCTGCCTGGCACAGGCTGACCTGCGGTAATACTGAAGCCAGTACCATGCCTGGATAATTGCCATTATCAGGAACAGTGCAAGCAGAACAATATGTAGGGGATCAGTTGAAAAAAGCATTCCGGCAGCTCATTTTTGCGCCGTAATATTATAAATAATCAGAAAACGATTGTCAGAATCTTTTCAACAAAAAAAGAACCGTTTCCTCAATTTGCCATCAGGCTGTTCATAATGAGGTGCAGAAAGCTTACTTTTGTGACCATTATTCAGAAGAGGATGTTCAGAATTGAGCGGACAGATCAATCCACATCAGCAAGGGCAGGTGTACTGCACACCGATCACGGTGACATACCCACACCTGTCTTCATGCCTGTGGGAACAGGGGGAACGGTTAAAGGGGTTCTTCACCGCGATCTGAAGAATGAGATCAATTCTCACATCATCCTTGGCAACACTTATCACCTCTATCTTCGTCCCGGAACAGATATTATCAGCAGGGCAGGAGGTCTTCACCGTTTCATGTCATGGGACAGAGCGGTGCTTACAGACAGCGGCGGATACCAGGTCTTTTCTCTCGCCGCCAACCGGAAGCTGACCGAAGAGGGAGCCATTTTCAGATCTCACATAGACGGTTCAAAACATACCTTCACTCCTGAAAATGTGATTGATATCCAGACGATCAATCGGCTCGGACATAATGATGGCTTTTGATGAGTGCGCTCCTTTTCCGTGTGATCACAAATATGCACTGAAATCGATGGAGCTGACGCACCGCTGGCTTGACAGGTGTGTTGACCGGTTCAGGAGCACTGAGCCCCTGTACGGTCATGACCAGATGCTGTTTCCCATTGTGCAGGGGTCTGTCTTCGCTGATCTCAGGCGTATCTCTGCGGAGAAAATTGCATCAAAAGAGATGCCGGGCAATGCCATAGGCGGGCTCTCCGTGGGTGAACCTGCGGAGGTGATGTATGAGACCATTGAGGTTGTGAATGAAATACTTGCCGGCCGATAAGCCTCGTTACCTTATGGGAGTGGGCACGCCGGCCAATCTTCTCGAGTGCATCGCACGCGGAATTGATATGTTTGACTGTGTGATGCCTTCGCGCAACGGCCGTAACGGGATGCTGTTCACGCGCGAGGGAATAGTCAACATCAGAAACCAGAGATGGGCTGACTGACTTTTCACCGGTTGATGCCGGGTCAGCTTCTGAAGTCAGCCGTACTTATTCAAAGGCTTATCTGCGCCACCTGGTAATATCAGGTGAGATGCTCGGAGCACAGATTGCCACAATACATAACCTCTCGTTTTATCTCAGCCTCGTCACAGAGGCAAGGGAAAAGATACTTGATGGCACTTTTGGAACATGGAAGGAAGAGATACTGAAAAGAATATCAGAAAGAGCCTGAAGAAGCTTCGACCGGGAATACTTGACAAATATATTATCAGGCAGTTCCTCGGGACGTTCTTCTTCTCCCTGGTGCTGATATTAGGGATAGCGGTCATCTTCGACTTTTCCGAGAAGATAGATGACTTCATCGAGAAACAGGCTCCGCTGAAAGCAATTGTCTTCGACTATTACCTCAATTTCATCCCCTATTTTGCCACTCTCTTCGCTCCTATGTTTGTCTTCATCTCGGTGATCTTCTTTACATCGAAGATGGCAGTGCACACTGAGATCATAGCCATGCTTAACAGCGGGATGAGTTTCCGGAGGCTCCTGGTTCCGTATTTTGCGGGGGCAGCCTTCATTGCTCTAAGCTCATTTCTTCTCATGAACTATGTTCTTCCTCATTCAAACATTGTCAAGCTGGATTTCGAGGAGAAGTACTACCGTGGTTCCGACTTCAGGAAGGTGAACGTTTCGTCTGTTCACAGGCAGGTTTACCCGAATGTTTACATTTACATGGAATCATACAACTCCATCACACAGAGCGGACGCAACTTCAGCATGGAAAAGTTTGACGATCACGGTAAGCTGGAATCAAAAATGACAGCCAACATGATCAGGTGGGACACCACAACCAACAAATGGGGGGCATGGTGGTATCATATAAGGGAGACCGACAGTCTTGGAGAGAGGCTTACGCACGGGCAGAAGGATAGACACTGTTCTGAACGTCGGGCCTGATGATTTTGCCCGGTCACCCGCAGTTTGTCGGCACCATGACACGCGGTGAACTGATTGACTATATCGATGTATTAAAGTCGCAGGGCTCCGATGAGATCAAACTCTATCTCAATGAGAAGCACAGAAGGAATGCATCACCGTTTGCCTTTTTCGTGCTGACACTTATAGGTGTTTCTCTCTCGTCACGCAAGATAAAAGGAGGGATAGGTATGCAGATAGGAATAGGTCTGGGGCTGACCTTCTCTTACATTCTCTTTATGCAGTTTGCCTCCCAGTTCTCACTCAAGGGCGATCTTGACCCCGCCCTTGCCATGTGGATCCCGAATATTATCTATACCGGCATTGCTCTTGTTGTATACCGGTTTGCACCTAAATAATGACATGACGATTTATTCCCGGTGCAGGGGAATTTAATTTATTTGCTTTACTTCGCGCGAAAGAATAAGATACAGTAAAACGAAAAACAGGATTATGGCTCTTGATAAAAAGATACGCGAACTGAAAGAGAGACGTGAGAAGATGCTTCTCGGCGGTGGCGAGGAAGCCATCGAGAAGCAGAAGGCCATGGGCAAGAACACTGCCCGCGAACGCATACTTGCAATACTCGACCCCGGCTCCTTCAGTGAATATGACATGTTTGTCGAGCATGATGCACGCGACTTCGGTATGGATAAAAAGCATCTGCCGAGTGACGGTGTGGTTATCGGCACCGGAACCGTTCACGGCAGCCCGGTTGCTATCTTCGCCCAGGATTTCACTGTGGCAGGAGGCTCGCTGGGACTGATGCACTCACGCAAGATCACAAAGATCATGGATCACGCACTGAAGATGCGGATACCACTGATAGGGATCAATGACTCAGGGGGAGCCCGCATACAGGAGGGTGTCAACTCGCTTGCCGGTTACGGAGAGATATTCTTCCGCAACACCATTTCGAGCGGCGTGATACCTCAGATATCCGTTATACTCGGTCCTTGTGCAGGCGGGGCAGTATATTCCCCGGCACTGACTGATTTTGTGTTTGTTGTCGAGAATATTTCCAAAATGTTCATCACCGGCCCTGAGGTTATCAAGACTGTGCTTGGCGAGGAGATCTCGATGGAAGAGCTGGGCGGGGCAAGGGTACACTGCGAGGTCTCGGGCAATGCACATTTCTTTGCCATGACGGAAGATGAATGCTTCAGTCAGATCAAGAAGCTGGTGTCGTTTATTCCCCGTAATAATGAGGTGAAGGCAAAAGTGATTGATACTGTTCCTCCCGACCAGCAAATATGATATTGAGAAGATTGTCCCGGGTGATCCGACGCTGCCGTATGATGTCAAGGATGTGATCAGGGCCGTGGCCGACGGGTCGGATTTCTTTGAGATTCAGGAAATGTATGCCCGCAATATGGTCATCGGGTTTGGACGCCTGGGGGGCAAAACAGTGGGTTTTGTTGCCAATCAGCCTCTTGAGATGGCCGGAGTGCTCGATGTCGATTCATCGGACAAGGCGGCACGTTTCATCCGTTACTGCGATGCATTCAACATACCGGTAATAACTTTTGTTGATCTTCCGGGTTACCTTCCCGGCGTTGATCAGGAACATGCCGGGGTGATTCGCCACGGGGCAAAGATCCTCTATGCCTACAGCGAAGCTACTGTGCCCAAACTCACGGTTATTTTGCGCAAGGCTTACGGCGGGGGATATATTGCAATGGGTTCACGTCATCTCCGTGCAGATTTTGTTTTTGCATGGCCCACGGCAGAGATAGCAGTAATGGGACCTGAGGGGGCTGCCAACATTATCTTCCGCAAGGAGATCAGCACTGCAGCCAATCCGGATGAAGTCCGGCGACAGAAGGTGGAGGAGTACAAGGAAAAGTTTGCAAATCCATATGTTGCTGCATCACGGGGTTATGTTGACTCGGTCATTGAACCGTCTGAGACACGTAAGCTCCTGCTCCATGCCCTTGAGGTGTCAGAAGACAAGGATGAGCAGATGCCAAAGAAAAAACACGGTATTCCGCCATTCTGATTATCCCTTTTTAAAGAACGAATATGGAAAAGAAAGAAGCTGTGAAGCTTAACATAGACCATACCCTGTATACCACCAGGCTCAGCCGCCGTTATGCCGGGAGAAAGGCATATACTCCGCCGCGTCCAGGCAGGATATACAGCTTTATCCCCGGTACGGTGATAGAGGTGCTGGTCAGGCAGGGTGACCTTGTGAATGCGGGGGATGATATCGTGATCCTTGATGCCATGAAGATGAAGAACAGGCTGAAGAGTCACGTCACCGGGAAAGTGGCTGCAGTCAATGTGAAACCTGGAGACAGGGTGTCGAAAGGGATGGTCCTCGTTGAGATCGACTGAGGAATACTGACAGCAGAAATCAGAGTTCTGCTGATATCAGCATCGATTTTACAAGATGGTGAGGCAGGTCAGGTACCTCCCTGAAAATGCCGTAAATGACAGATCCGCTGCCCGACATTGATGCATATACTGCCCCTGCATCATACAGCGCCGTTTTCAGTTCGCCCAGCCGGGGATAGTTACGGAAGATATTCAGCTCGAAATCATTCATCACCTTGCCGCGCCATTCCGCCACCGGCAGTTTAAGCAGCTGCCTGAGCGACAAGCCTGCACGGTTAGGCACGCATCCGGCATACGCTTCAACAGTGCTTATATTCAGACCGGGGTTAAACAGCATTATGTGGTAATGGCTTAGGTCAAGAGGAAATTCTGAAAGGATATTGCCTACGCCCTCGGCGAAAGAAGGCGTGGCGTCAATGAAGAACGGTGCGTCGCTGCCAAGTTTCTGGGCAAATGATCTCAGCTCCTCTGAATTAAGACCAAACCCGAAATACTTGTTCAGAGCCTTCAGCATACCTGCGGCATCCGATGATCCTCCGCCCAGGCCGGCGCCCACAGGGATGGCTTTGTGCAGGTGTATGCGTATGGACGGGAAGTCAAAGGAGCTACGCATCAGTTTCACTGCCTTCATCACCAGGTTTTGGTCCGGATCAGGGTCATCCATCACTCCGGTAACCCTCAGCAAATCACCTCTGCGGTTGTCTCTCCGGACGACAAACTCAAGAGCATCAGCGAACTCAACAGGATAGAAGAAGGTCTCGATATTATGATAGCCGTCAGGCCTCTTTTCAACGATCCTTAAGCCAATATTTATTTTCGCCTTGGGAAAAACAACCATAACGCTATCAACTCTTCAGGTCTCAAAAATAAATGAACCTTTTCATATTTCATCATCTTTCGGTATTATATCCGTTTTCAACATTTTTTTAACACCTCCTGTTTGAAACAAAAAGCAGGCAGCTGAGCCCTGATGGTTTGTTATTGTTAAATTTGATCACGGTCGGAACGGATATTCATTTTTCATAAATCATTGTAAAATAATACCTTAACATAATGGCACAAGTTACATCCAGGTCCAGGCAGGACAAGAAGTCTTCAGTTATGGTCATTCCGGAGGGAGGGAGGATACCGCCACAGACACCTGAGATGGAGGAGGCGGTGCTTGGTGCCGCGATGCTGGAGAATGAAGCTGCAAGGATGGTGGTTGATATCCTGAGGCCGGAGGTGTTCTATTCGACCGCACATCAGAAGATCTTTGCTGCCATTGATGAACTGAACAAGCGTGATCAGCCTATCGATCTTCTTACTGTCACCCAGGAGCTCAAGCGGGTGAATGACCTTGATGAGGTCGGCGGGCCTGTCTACCTCACCGAGCTGACCTCAAAGGTTGTCTCCGCAGCCAACATAGATTATCATGCGCGTATCGTCCTTCAGAAATATATACAGCGTGAGCTGATACGGGCGGCAACCCTGATCCAGAACCTGGTTTATGAAGACACTCTCGATGTGACGGAGCTCCTTGACAGGAGTGAGGATGAGCTCTTCAGGATTGCAGAGGGTAATATAAAGCATGAGGTTGCCCCGATACATGAGGTTATAAAACAGGCTCTGTCTGAGATAGAGGAGCTGGGTAAAAAAGAGGATGCGCTGGTGGGTGTTCCTTCGGGGTTCACCAAGCTCGACAGGCTGACTTCAGGATGGCAGAAGTCTGAGCTGGTGATCATCGCGGCGCGCCCCTCGATGGGTAAGACTGCTTTTGCATTGACGATGGCGCGCAACATGGCGATTGACCACGGGAAGAAGGTGGCCATTTTCTCACTCGAGATGGCAGCCATACAGCTTGTTAACAGGCTTATAGTGACAGAGACAGAGATACCCGGTGAAAAGATCAGGAACGGCAAGCTCACTCCTGAAGAGTGGTCACTTCTGGAAACGCGCATCAAATCACTTACTGAAGCGTCGATATATATTGATGACACGCCTGCCATTTCAATATTTGAGCTCAGGGCAAAATGCCGGAGGCTCAAGGCGCAGAATAAACTTGACCTGGTCATTGTCGATTACCTGCAGCTGATGACCGGACCGCCTGATGCAGGCAGCCGCGAGCAGGAGGTCAGTTCGATCTCACGGTCGCTCAAGAGCATTGCCAAGGAGCTGGCAGTACCCGTTCTGGCGCTATCACAGCTGAACAGGTCGGTCGAGACCCGTGGCGGAAACAAGAAGCCCATGCTGTCTGACCTGCGTGAGTCAGGTGCCATTGAACAGGACGCCGATATGGTGGTGTTTATCCACAGACCTGAAAAAATGGGTGTCCTCCAGTTTGAAGACGGTGGGTCGACCAAAGGGTCATGCCGATATAATACTTGCCAAGAACCGTAACGGCCCTACCGATGAGATTCTCCTTTATTTCAAGGAAGACCGTGCCACCTTTGTCGAGCCTGATGACTTTGGTTCTGAAGTATCATTTCCGGCATCACCGACAGGGGGCGTCTATACCATGAAATCAAAGATGAACGATGATCTGTCGGCCGATTACAGCGATTATTCGCCGGACGACAACGGACGCAAACCGTCATTCTGATCTGTTAATTGAACCTGAGCCTGAGGGTGATTCCGACACTGTTGTATGTCAGGTCATGGAAGCCTGCATATATGCCCAGCTCAGCCATAAGGAAGATCTCGCTCAAAGAATATCCGATCTCAGAGTAAAAACCATAGTCCGGGGTCCAGAGAGATGCGATACCGATATTTTCTCTCATGAGCGTCCTGCTTAATCCCGGCAGACGCTTAAGGATCAGCCAGGGAGTGGTATAACGAATATGAGCCTCCGAAAAGAATGAGGGTGATGAGATTGAGTAGTATGGCTTCAGGTAGAATGCGTCACCGAAGCTGTTAAGCAGCACAGGGGATTCCTGGGTGTTAAAGAAATACATGTCCTGTAACTGAAGGTTCTCCCTGTTAATAAAACCACCTCCGGTCAGTCGCCAGTTGAATTCACTGAGGGCCCCGAACCTGTCTCTGCTTGAAATGTCAGCCTTCAGCATATCATACTGGTCTGACATTGTATCATTGTAGTTATAACCATGTTTCCATGTCAGTGTGAAGGTAGGATAGTCTGATCCGGCGATGATCTTTGAACCGTTTGAAATGCGGTAATGCTGACGGGGGGTGTACTTCAGTTCTGCTATAAATGAGGCGTGAAAATGATCTGTCGGAGCTATTGTCCCATAGCCGGGCACATCACCGGTGACAAACGGATTCTCGGGCAGGTTGACGGTATATTCTTTTTCGGGTTTGAAGAGAGAGAAATCGGAATTATTTTCAAGTGTCTGCCTGTGTTCCCACATAACCGACAGATTCATGTTAAGGCCATTTGCCAGCTCTCCATTGTGCCCGGCAATAATGAATGTGGAGTTATAAAGTTTCATCCAGTTCTCTCTGAAAAGGAGAGAGGAGAATGTATTTATCACAGGGTTAATCCCTGAGGGAGAGAACTCTTTTGAGAAACTGCCCGTACGTATATAAAAAGTGCCTGATGTCATGGGATTGTACATTATGCCGGCATTCACCGCCCACATCAGACGCTCCCGGCCGAAGGCATATTTCACGGACGGGGATAATGTCAGCCTGCCTTTCTCGCCGGTCTTTGTTGTCATTGTCATTCCGGTACCAAGAACCAATCCGTCAACAGTATTGAACGAAGCGGCTTTCAGGCTCACCAGTCCGTCAAACTCAATCACAGTCTTTTCAGATGCCTGCCATCTTTTTCCGCTTATCACGGCCTTCAGGGCTTCCATGCCCGGTTTCTTGTCCTGGTCTTCAGATCCGTCCCCGATGTTTATTGCGAGTTTTGATGTATCGCGGGCAGCCAGGGTCCCTGAATCCGGTCCTTCCAGGGGCAGGCTTGTTACCTCCTCTGCTGTAAGCGGGATGGGGCGGACCTTCTCCCAGTACACAGAATCATTACTGAGGGTATCTTTGTCGATTATATAAGTTGTTTTTTCCTTTATTTCGAGGCTTTTATCGTCGTCTCTGGCAGCATTTTTTTCATTCAGTTTAACAAGCTTCGACATGTCACGGGCTGTGAGCTCATCTTTGGATAATATTTTTTCAATCTCTTTCTGTGTCGGAGTCTTTATCTCCGCTGCAGGAGCATTTGTTGGTACCGTGCTGTATCCTGAAGGGGGAGAAAGTGATCTGTCAGGCTCCACCTCAAGATATTTCACGGCACTGTTATATGATGCTCCTGCCTTCACTCCGACAACTGAAAGATCAAACCTGAATTCAAGGCTGACGGGTAACCAGATGCCTTCTTCAACCGGCATATAAACCTGCCTGACGTTGACCCTTCCGGCCATATTTTCGTTTGCAAGGTCAAGGCTGTGAATAGCCCACAGATCCTCAACTATATAAATTACGCCCTCAAACAGCTGCTGACTTTTTCTTTTCGGGGTAACTCTGATCTTGTCAATTACGAAATCACCCTGTGATGTCGAACCCAGGAATTCGAAGCTGTAGTGTGAAAATGCATCAGGGGAGAGTGGAGAAATGGTTATTTCTGCAATGACAGGCTGATAGAAGCTGGCTTCCAGATAATCCATCGGTGATGTCTCGTTTTCGCTTGCAGGGATATTGGATCGCGATGAGATTACCTGGTGGATGTACTTATCCGGTGCATTGAAAGTGATAACATTGACAGACTCCATGAAGTAGTACTGTCCCTCCTTTATCGGTGTTTCATTTGCCTCCACCTTCATCTGTCTCTGCAGCATCTTAGGGATCTTATCAATTTTGCCTCCCCCTTTTATGTATACCTCGGCCTTATACATTTTAACCTGGTTAAGATGGAACGGAGCCATTCCTATTGCCTTACGCATTATGAAGTATGCCGGGTCCTTTCCTGATGATGAGACCCTCACTGCAGGTATCTCAAAGAGTTGCTCGGTGAGGGTGATATCAGCGATGATATCTGATTCTCCAACACTGATATTTCTTATGACAGGAGTATAACCGAGAAACTGCCAGGTGACGGTGAAGGTGCCGGCGGGAAGGGTGATTTCGTAAAGTCCGTCCTGGTTTGAGGTGGTGCCCTGTCTGAGGCCGGTGACATAAACTGAAGCGCCCGGCATAGGCATGCCGGCTTCATCGGTTATCCTGCCGTGCAGTACCTGAGCATTGCATGCCATCCATGGAAACAGGATTGCCAGAAGAATGATCAGCGATTTTCTGTTCATCACAGAAATGTTATTCAGTATGATCTTTCAGGGAGGTACCGGCCACAACTATAACGAATTCACCTCTGGGGGCAGTTTCTTTAAAATGACTGGCGAGAGTACCAAGTGTCCCGTGAATTGTCTCCTCGAATTTTTTTGTCAGCTCCCTTGATACTGAAGCCCTGCGTTCATCACCGAAGGCTGCGGCCAGCTGTTCGAGGGTCTTCAGCACCCTGAACGGTGATTCGTAGAATATCATTGTACGCTCTTCCTCTGCCAGTGCAGTCAGTCTCTTTTGCCTTCCCTTTTTCAGAGGGAGGAATCCCTCGAAGCAGAAACGGTCAGATGGCAGTCCTGAACTTACCAGCGCCGGCACAAAGGCAGTTGCTCCGGGCAGGGCTTCTACCGCTATGCCCCGTTCAATACACCGTCTGACAAGAAGGAATCCCGGGTCGGAGACACCGGGAGTACCGGCATCGGACACCAGCGCAGTGACAGTGCCGTTTTCTATGTTGTCACAGACAGCCTCCAGACTGCGATGCTCGTTAAATTTATGATGCGACCTGAGCGGCGCTTTAATGCTGTAATGATTAAGCAGCACGTGTGTTGTCCTGGTATCTTCGGCAAGAATAAGATCTGCAGACTTCAGCACCTCTACAGCACGCATGGTGATATCACCAAGGTTGCCGATAGGAGTGGGTACCAGGTAGAGTTTAGACATTAATGTTGAATTTTCTGCGGACAACATCAACGAAGGATGACTGTGCTGCCGGGTCAGAGCCCATAACGGTGTTTTCGTCAAGTATCTTCATGGCTTCCCCCAGGGATGCAGAAGAGTTAAGTCGCTTGATGGTGTCCTGATATGCCCTTGTGTCACCGCTGAAAAGTTCGCGTATAAAATAGAATTTATCATTGATACCTATTGCAGCGCCGATATCGCTTATGGGTTTGCTGTGCATGGCAGAAGTAATAACTTCATCCTGTTTCACAGATGATGACTTTTTCACCGATTGTTTCACCGGCACTGAACTTGTCTGCCAGGATAGGTTTGCCTTTCTCTGCTGCCACTTCAGCCCTCACTTCCGGCTTTGACTTCCGGCCTTCGTCTTCATGCTTTCACTTCCTAGTCTTCACTTCCGGCTTCACTTCTGCCTCACCACATCAACCGGCTCACTTCAGCCTGCATATCAATCTTCACTTCCGGTTTTGCTTCTGCCTTCACCTCAACCACCGGCTGCACTGACAGGAGCTGACTCTTCCTGATTTACCGGTGCCGTGTACCGGCACTTCACTCAGTTGCGGAAGCAGCTTCAGCATTTCCGTAGCGCTGTGCACTCTTGAGCGTGCCAGCTCTATCTCTGCAATCTGTGCACCGGGCGTCACTGACAGCTGGTCGAGCAATGCACTCACCTCATCCAGATCCTTCCTGATAATACTCACCGCTTTAATGAAATCCATCACCCTTTATTTTTTATAATGATCGCTTTTCTTTATTTTGCAAAAGTAAATAATAATCGTATCAGCCTGATATAATCGTTTTACATTATTGAACGGTGAAATCCTGATCTGAAGTATGGAGTTTCTCGAAAATTCGGTAGATAATGCAGGTAAGCGCGGGTCAATAGAGGTGATCGCGGGGTCAATGTTTTCAGGCAAGACTGAAGAGCTTATCAGGAGGCTGCGACGGGCAATGTTTGCAGGACTGAAGGTTGAGATTTTCAAGCCATCGATTGATGTAAGATACTCAGAGGACAGGGTTGTCTCCCATGACGAAAAATCAATCATCTCCACCCCGGTCGAAAACGCTTCGTCGATACTCCTTCTTGCTTCCGGTGTAGAAGTTGTTGGCATAGATGAGGCACAGTTTTTTGACGGCAGCCTGGTGGAAGTGTGTACCAGGCTGGCTGATGCTGGCACAAGGGTAATAGTGGCAGGCCTTGACATGGATTTTGCCGGCAATCCCTTCGGACCTATGCCGGCCCTGATGGCTGTTGCGGAATACATAAGTAAAGTACATGCAATCTGTGTCAGATGCGGTAACCTCGCAAACTATTCCTACCGCAAGGTCAAGGATGATAAAATTGTGATGCTCGGGGAGAAGGATATCTACGAGCCGATATGCAGATCGTGCTATATTAAATCAACGAACAGGTGAAGATCAGCGCATCAGAGCTGACTCAAATAACCGGAGGTGAACTGACAGGTGATCCTTCGCTCTCTGTTACAGGCATAATGACTGACAGCCGGTCATCCGGCGCCGGTCATGACGTTATGTTCATTGCCCTGCGGGGCCCGAATCATGACGGACACGTGTTTATCAGACCGCTTTTCAGCAGGGGTGTCAGACTGTTCCTTGTTGACACGCTGCCTCCTGATGTTGATCTCATGACCGGCGCCGTATTCGTGAAGGTGAAAGACACGCTGGAGGCGCTGCACAGTCTTGCAGGCTGGCGAAGAGATGCTTTCAGAGGAAAGGTCATTGCGGTGACAGGCAGCGCCGGCAAAACAGTTGTAAAGGAGTGGCTGGCAGAGACACTGGGCACGGTAAAAAGCGTCATACGCAGTCCCAGAAGCTATAACTCCCAGGTGGGAGTGGCGCTCTCACTGATGAATATTGACAACAGGTTCGATGTGGCGGTCATAGAAGCAGGTATATCCAGACCCGGTGAGATGGAAAGGCTGGCCCGCATCATAAGGCCTGATACGGTGGTCATAACCAATATCGGGGATGCTCACGGTGAAAATTTTGCGGGCAGGGAAGCCATCGCCACCGAGAAACTCAGGCTGGCGGAAGGAGCAAAGATGCTCATATACAGTTCTGATGATGAGTTGATTAAGCGGGAGGTGGCTTTCAGGTATTCAGGTATACCTGCCTATACATGGTCAGTTTCCGGAGCTGATGCATCATTAAGGGTTGACATAACAGGAATGAACTGGCGACGGACAGGTTCTGCGATGCACCACGGAAGATTCCGTTTTTGAAGCTGTCAATACCGTTTGCAGACCGGGCATCTGCCGAGAATGCCGTGTCAGTGATCGCCTGTTGTCTCGCTGAAGGTGTCCCTGAAAACAGAATAAAGGGAGCATTGGCAGATATTCCGGCAGTGGCGATGCGGATGGAGGTCAAAAAAGGGATCAACAGCTGTACGCTTATTGAAGATTATTACAATTCGGATCCCGGCTCGCTCAGCATGGCCCTGGATTTTCTGCGTTCCCATGCCAGGGGAAAGACGACACTTATTCTTTCAGATTTCCGGCAGATAGGGGGACAGTGAGGAACGTCTCTACGAGGGTGTTGCGGAAGCAGTCAGGAGTGCAGGTATTGACAGGTTCATAGGGATAGGTGAAGCCCTTACACGTCAGAAGGAGAGGTTTCCGGGCGGATCGGTTTTTTATGGCTCAACCTCTGAGTTCGCAGAGACATTCCGGAGCTTTGCCTGGCATGATGAGACCATACTCATCAAGGGAGCACGCGCTTACGGCTTTGAGCGGATAAGCAGCCTGCTGGTACAGCAGCTCCATCAGACACGTCTTGAGATCAACATGAATGCAGTGGTCCATAACCTGAACGAGTTCAGGCATCTGCTCAGACCCGGAACCGGTATCATGGCGATGGTCAAAGCATTTGCTTACGGCTCAGGTTCAGCGGAGATAGCGTCACTTCTTGAATATAATCATGTCAGTTATTTTGCGGTGGCTTATGCTGACGAAGGAGTAGCGCTCAGGGAGGCCGGCATAACAACCCCTGTCATGGTGATGAATCCTGATGAGAGTGTGATGGAGCTGATCATCCGTCATAACCTCGAACCGGAGATCTACAGCATGGAATCGTATGCAGGCTTCATAAAGAATGCAAAGAGGCACGGCTTGCTCCATTATCCCGTTCATCTGAAAATTGACACGGGGATGCACAGGCTGGGCTTCAGTATCAAGTGAGACAGACCTGCTGGCACAGATGTTGCCGGACGAGCAGCATATCAGGATCGTCTCGCTTTTCTCCCATCTCGCTGCGGCAGATGATCCGTGATCATGATGAGTTCACCCACCGGCAGGCTTCGCTGCTTATAATGGCGGCTGAAAAGCTGAAGAGCGCCCTCGGATACGAGCTTTAAGACCCATCTTCTCAACTCCGCCGGCATAAGCCGTTTCCCACAGTACCAGTTTGACATGGTTCGCATGGGTATCGGACTGTACGGGATAGGTGACTATCACGGGGTTGCGTTACGGCATACCGGACGGTTTGTCACCGCAGTGTCACAGGTAAGAACGGTACCGGCAGGAGAGCCGGTGAGTTACGGCTGCAAAGGGGCAGCGGATCATGACCGTGAGATTGCAGTTATTCCTGTGGGCTATGCCGACGGACTACGCCGTGAAATGGGTAACGGGAGAGGCAGCCTCTTCATTAAAGGCAGAAAAGTGCCAATCAACAGGCAGTGTCTGCATGGATATGTGCATGACTGATGTCACCGGATTAAATGTAAAGACAGGCGATGAGGCTGAGGTATTTGGCAGTAACATTACAATTGAAGAGATTGCAGGGCTTTGCAATACAATTCCTTACGAGATACTTACATCAATACCCTCAAGAGTAAAAAGGGTATATGTGAATGAGTGAGAAAAGTCTGAAAGTATAAATAACCACCCCGTCCCGACATTCCGGGATGCTCCCCTGCAGACTGGCTCCTCCCTAAAATTGCCTACCATGGCGGAATTTCTTTACGGTCGGCCCCCTTGTCAAGGAGGGGAAATAATCGATTATCAAAACAATCGATTATCAATGATATTTTGAAATGATCGGAATTCTTCTGCCGCTTCCGAAAGCCCTTGAAGAGACCCGGAGCACAGGCGGGGACTGCCGTCTTTTGAACTCACTGCTGCGCACAAGTTTCGCGACTTTTTCTACCAGGACTGCATCAAAACCTTCATCAATTATCTGCTGAGGCGATCTCTCAAGCTCAATATACCTGAAAAGCACAGGATCAAGCAGGTCATAGGCCGGCAGGGAATCAGTGTCAAGCTGATCAGGTCTGAGCTCAGCGGAGGGTGGCTTGGAAATGATCCTGCTCGGGGATTATTTCCCTTTCAGAGTTGATCTCCCTTGCCAGTCTGTATACCTCTGATTTATATACATCACCCAATACAGAAAGTCCTCCGATCATGTCACCGTAAAGAGTGCCGTATCCGGTCGCAGCTTCGCTTTTATTGGAGGTGTTCAGCACCATGTAACCGAACTTGTTGGAGAATGCCATAAGTATCACTGCCCGGAGGCGGGCCTGGATGTTCTCCTCGGTCACATCAGGGGGTCTGTCACCGAAAAATGGTTTCATGGTTTTCTCAACCACCTGCCGGATCTCCTCAATGCTTACAATGTGATGCGGCACCTTCAGTTTCTCAGCCATCTCAAGGGCATCTTTCACGGAGTGTTCAGAGGAGTAAACGGATGGGCATAAGCACTGCAAGGGTGTTGTCTGTACCGAGGGCTTCTGCAGCAAGTGCAAGCACCACGGCAGAATCAATTCCTCCCGAAAGGCCGACTACAGCTTTTTTCTGCCCGCTCTTTACAAAGAAGTCCGTTATGCCTGTCAACAGTGCCTTGTGGATAAACCCGGTCATGTCAGCAGGGAACGGTGCCGGGCGTGAATATATGTTTTTGTTTGTTCTGGCAGCGGGGATATCTATGACCTTGATTTCTTCCCTGCAGAAAGCAAGTTTCTCGAGTACGGTACCGTCAGCATCGATAACCATTGAGGAACCGTCAAATATCAGATCTGTATAACCGCCTGTCTGATTGACTGATATGAGCGGTGTTCTGTACTCAATGGCATTCTTGATAAAAATTTCTTCCCTGATTTTTATCCTGTTGTGAGAGAAGGGATTGGCAGCAATATTAACTATCAGTGAGGGTTTTTCCTTCATCAGTTCATCGAGAGGTGTCACGCCATAGAGTCGGCATACGCCCTTGTCACCGAATGGCTGTTCGTCCCATATATCCTCACAGATAGTTATGGCTATCCTCTCACCCTTATACTCAACTGTCTGGAAGGTTGACCCCGGTTCGAAATACCTGTTTTCGTCAAAGACATCATAGGTGGGCAGGAGGGTTTTGTTTATTACAGCCATGACCTTACCGTCATGCATGAAGAATGCCGAGTTAAAAAGGCTTTTGCCAAAGACGCCGGTATTGGGTGAAGGTCCGCCCAGAACAGCTGCAATGCCCTTACAATGTGATGCTATTTCTTTTACTGCATCCATTGAGACATTGATGAGATCGCTTCTCTGCAGCAGGTCAAGCGGCGGATAACCGGTGACTGCAAGCTCGGAAAAGACTATCAGATCTGCATCAAGCGACAGTGCATAGCTGATGGCTGAAATGATTTTGGTGCTGTTATGCGCAATATCACCGGGTATGTAATCGAGCTGGGCAAGTGCAACTTTCATGGTGAAAGGGTCAGAACTTTACGCCGAGCCTGAATCTGAACATGTTTAATCTTGACCTGTCTTCAGGCTGAGCCGGCATCGGCGAGGTCCTTTGTCACATCAAAGAAGTCGCGATTGAAGCCCAAGCCCGAAAACGAGAGATGTTTCTGTACTCAGTTCATATTCCAGGCCCGAGATGGATATGCCATCCGGCATTCATTCCATAGACCTCAGTCCTTGCATTTTCACCATCGATAGGGCCTTCGCTGCTGACGGGCAGGTCGAGGGTTGACTTCAGCAAAATCCTGATATCGAATCCCAGGTCAGTGAAATATGTCATTGGACCGGTTTGGTTTGTCTGGAGGTGAGCTGCCAGAGGGATATTCAGATAGCGCAGGTTGTATATCATCTCATCGCCGGGAGCCACGTCTGCCTGAAAGTTGTTGAACACAATTGTGTGAGGATCAATAGCCATCTGTCTTCCTCCTGCCGAAAGAAAGCTTATCCCTGATGAAGCAGCATAGTTTTCAGTGAAGTAATAGAGAACATTGATTCCAAGGTCCAAGCCTGGCTTTGCTCCCATGCTGCTGTAATCAGATCCGTTGGAACTCATCCATGTGATGAGAGGGTCAGCATGTGCAACGAATTTAATTTCCTGTGCCACTCCTGGTGCAGCAAAGGTGACAAACACCACTATTATCAATGCTTTCACCCGTAACAGGTTTATTACTCTTTCCATAATCTAATAGTTTGCAGGGTAAATTTATAAATAAATGTCCTTATTTTGCGAATAATACCTGATATTACCGATATATGACTTCCAGATCAGTTCTCTTCGCATTGTCAGCATCTGTAATTATTCTTATTTAGTGTTACGGCATGTGACCGAAATCCTTACAAGGTAAATCTCTCAGGAATTGAGTGTGACCTGACAGTGAAAGATCTTGGCCGTGAGATATTTGAGACACCGCCGCACGCACTGGCTGACAAGGCTGATACATTAAAGCTTGAATATGGCGATGCCCTCAGGACATACAGTTCGGTCATCGGCCTTGGAGATCCCGCAGATGAACAATGGAAGACAGCATTTATTCTTTTTGCCACTGACCTGCAGAATCTCGCTTTATGGGATGAGGTAAAGAAGGTCTGGCCCGATCAGAAGCCGCTGGAGCAGGGACTGGAGAACGCATTCAGGCACTACAAGTATTATTTCCCCGGGAAACCGATTCCTGAAGTAATTACCTGTATATCGGCTTTCAATAACAGCATCATCATTGACGATTCGCTGCTTATGATCAGTCTCGACCGTTACCTGGGGTCAGATTCAAAATATTACCCGTCGCTTGGCATTTACGATTACCAGTCGCGCAAGATGACACCCGCCTACACTGTCTCTGACTGTATGTATGCCTGGGCATCAACGGAGTGGGACTTTCGTGATTTTGACTACGGCACCAGGACACTGCTTAACACCATGTTGCACGAAGCCAAGCTTGTCTATTTCACAAAGAGGATGATTCCCTCGGTAGCTGACACGGTGCTGTTCGGGTTTACTGACAGGCAGCTGAGTTTCTGCAAGGAGGGTGAAGGGGTTATATGGGAGTACCTTGTCAGCAATGACCTGCTCTTTTCAACTGAGAGCTTCATGATACGCAAGTTCACCGGTGAAGCGCCGTTCACAAGTTATTTTACGGAAGATTCACCCGGAAGGGCTGTTGTATGGACCGGTTTCAGGATCATTGAACGGTTTATGCACAATAATCCTGACGTCACGCTGCAGGAGCTGATGGAGATGAGTGATTGCCAGGCAATACTTACAGGGGCAAAGTACAAACCCGGTTAGAAAAAAAGAAGCTGTCTCTTCAGGCAGCTTCCGGTCTTCCTTAAAAGGGAATGCAGTTTATGCGGGATGAATTGCCTCAACAGGGCAAACGTCGGCGCAGGCACCACAATCGGTGCATATATCGGCGTCTATCTTATAGATATCGCCTTCTGATATAGCCTCAACCGGACATTCATCTATGCAGGTTCCGCAAGCTGTGCAATCATCTGAAATTTTGTAAGCCATTATTTATGTTATTTAAAGATTACGGGCGCAAAATTATCTTTTATTTTATTAAGTTCCTAAACAAATAATAAATAATATTCACCCTTGTCAGGTCTTTATCAAATTCAGTGCCAACCATGCCATCGTCGCAGTTCCTGTTGCCATGGAGCTCTCATCGAGGTCGAAGAAGGGAGTGTGTGCCGGCCGCATCTTTTCTCCATCCGGTGTAATCCCAAGCCTGAAGAGAAACGAGGGATATTTCTCAGCAAAGAAAGAGAAGTCTTCGGAGCTCATCCTGTCAGGAACCTCTTTTACCCTTTCTTCTCCGAGAAGTTGCCGGCTCAGTTCCCCGGCTCTTTCAGTGAGCGCCTCATTATTTACCAGGACAGGATAACCTTCGACGATATTGACGTCAATTCTCACACCTCTCTTGCCGGCTATCTCCGATGCCGTGTTCCGTATAATCTCCTTTGCCTCTTGTCGCCACCGTTCATCAAAGGTCCTGAAGGTACAGGCTATCTCTACTTTCTCCGGTATCACGTTTGTGGCGCCCATGCCGGTTATCTTTCCAATGCCAAGGATGGTAGCAGCCTGCTCCCTTGCTTTTTTCCGCAACAGTATCCTTAAGCCTGATAACAAGTTCTGAAGCAATATAAATCTGATCAGTGTACTGTGAGGGTTGGGCGGCATGGCCTCCTTTGCCGGCGACCGTGATATAGATCTCGTCACATGACGCCAGATAGGGGCCGGCATGAAAGCCCACCGTTCCCGAGGGCAGGTCAGGCAGGACATGCTGTGCTATGAACATATCAGGGTTATAGTTCCCGAAAATGCCTGTCTCGATCATCATTCTTGCTCCCCCGGGGGCCTTCTCCTCTCCGGGCTGAAAGACAAGAAGAACTGTCCCGGCAAATTCTTTCCGCAGGTTTCTGATTATTGCTGCAGCGCCGAGGAGCATGGCAATATGCGCATCATGGCCGCAGGCATGCATCACACCTTCATTCCGGCTCCGGTATTCTGATCCTCCGGCTTCGGTGATGGGCAGGGCATCCATGTCTGCCCGCAGTCCGATTGTAAGGCCTCTTCCGGCAGCCCTCGCCCCTGATGAAACCCACGATACCGGTGCCGGCAATACCTGTACGGTGCTCAATACCCATGGCGTCAAGCTTGCTGCTGATAAAGGCAGCAGTCTCATACTCAGCATATGAAAGTTCCGGATGCTGGTGAATATGCCTCCTTATCTCCACTATTTCCGGCAGAAGGATTTCAGCCTCGCGAAGTATATGTTCTCTCAGTAACATGATGGCGATCAGGTGCAATCAGAAATCAAGGCTGAACGAGAGATAAAAGATGCATCGGAAGGATATATCCGTTATCTATTCCCCATGCAAAGTCGCCTCTGATGAAATAGCCGAAGAGCTGAGCCCTGGCTCCGCCGCCGAAGCCTGCTACGAGCGGTTCGCGCATTGAATCAAGGGTTACCGTTACCGGCCCGTTCCTGTATACTTTATCGTCCCAGTAGTTCTCGTTGCCCCAGGGATTCCATCCTGACCATGCCATGCCGATATCACCGAAACCGACGAGCTGGAGGCTGTTAAGGAAGTTGGATTTCAGCGGATGGCCGGCAAAATATCTTACAACAGGCCATCGCAACTCACTGTTTATCAGGGCGAAGTTGCTGCCGTTACGTATGTTCTGTGAGAATCCGCGCATGTTTGTTGCCAGCGCCTGGAAGCCGTAATTGACGTTCGGATCAACCGGAACAGTCTGGATCAAACATAGTCTCATTGAAGAAATAACCCATCCAGTTATCGACGCCGCCGAGGTAATAGATCAGCCTTGACGGTCCGAATGAGGTGCTTGCAGCAAATCTGTTTGCCCATATCAGGTCGCGATGTATCTTCAGATAATGCCTGAAATCTGCTCCTAACACATACATGTCGCTGTTCTTTGCGCTGACCTCGCGGTAATACTCACCGAAGAGCTTGAACCTGGTCCCGTAATAGATATTTACTGATCGTTTACGGGTGTTGTCATATATGACCTCCCCTTTAAGCCCTGCCCAGTGACGGCCAAATGGAGGAGCAGCAAGGCTTGCCTGGTCAGTCGACTGAATGACATAGTTGTCAAATCTGTAGGTAAGGGTTCCTTTCAGGGCAAGAACCGTGTTGAGCGGCTTCCTGAACGAGAGATATGTGCGTGTAGCTCTTTATCTTGTAATAGCTGGTGTCATTATAACTGTCAAATGACTGCCGGTGGAATATAAGCTGCTTGTCAAATTTGCCTTTAAGCGCCTCGAGGCTGACCAGGTACTCATTACTGTCAAAGTTACCTGCGAACCTGAAACCGCCGGTAATGCGGTAATCCTCGAACAGGTCAAGGGTGCCTATCTTGAAAAGAAGGTTCAGTCCGGGATTGAAATAGGGTGCTCCTCCGTTATAGGCCTGGTATGTGTTGTTCAGGAAGTTGAAGTCTATCTGGGTGGCAGTGTAGTTATTGTAGAATGCGGTACGGTAGACCCTTGCTTCAGGCATTACCATCCTTGAAGTATCAAGGTCAATATCCATGTAATCCTTGCGCCATTGAAGCTCGTAGTAGTTTTCCTTCTCCTTCTCAAAGACATAATTCCGGAAGTCGATAGGCTCATCGGTGGCATAATATTCATAGAGAGGTTTCTGAAGAGTGTCGTTCATCCTTGCACGCTCGGCAAGCAGTTCGTCTCTCAGCCTGTTGATACTGTCTGCGGCCCGGAGTGCGGCAATCTCTTCCGCGCGCCATTGGGTTGATTTTATTTCACTACTGTCTACGACCGGTGATGCCTCCGTCAGGTCGCTAAGGAACCTGTAACGTCCTTTATCATAGATTACTGCGGCATCCCTGCCCCCGTTCCTGTCAAATGCTTCCAGGTTACGTGGAAAATCAGTAACCTGTTGTGATTCAATAAAATACCTGTAATGCATTGCAGTATCTATATAGGCAATGGCGCTGTCTATTCCGGCATTATAATAATTAATTATGCCGTTGCCGTTCCCCAGGAAACCTGTCGATTTAACTGATGCTCTCATAGGATCGGTATAATCATTGAGGGTTCCTTCACCAAGGCGCGTCAGTTTGCCGTTTCCTGCCTTAAGGTCATATGTGAACAGGTTATAGGTGAGACCGGTGGGTTCCTGCGGGTCGCCCTTGTTGGTAAGGGAGTCCGTCAGGCGGTTTGATGAGAATATAATTGTCTCGTCACGTCCCTCAATAAAAGAGGGATCAATATCATCGGCCACATCAAATGTTATCCGCTCGCTTGTGCCCGAAATAATTGTATGAACATAAATATCGGTCATGCCGTTAATTATCCCTGACAGGAGCAGTCTTGACCCATCCGGGGAGTAGGAGAGAGACATGACTTTTTCAAAGAACGGCATTGTACGCTGCTCGAATTTTTTCTGATCGGTACGGTAGAAATAAAGCTGCATGCCTCCCTTCTCTTCGTTGACGAAGGTCAGTATCTGTCCGCCCGGGTGCCAGGTCAATACGGGATAAGTATAATCTACCGTCTGCTCATACTTCGGTTCAAACGTAAATATTTTCTTGTTTTTGCCCGTACTTGTATCATACAGCCATATCCTGCGCTTTCCCCAGTCATTGGATACCCAGGCTACCATCCGGCCGTCAGGACTTACCTTAACGGAGGTATACCGTTCAAAAGGTTTTGAATGTTTGATCTCCGCGGGTTTCCTGTAATCTTCACCCGGTTTTATCTTATAGTATTCATTATAATAATTTCTCCAGTCCTTGTAAGTGTCTTTTATGCTCTTTCCGAGACCGTAAAGAAACCCGTCCTCAATGTTTTTATAGATAGTTGAGAGATAGATAATATTCGGAATAATGGCATCGCCGTAGGTCTCGCCGATATATTTCCAGAATGACTGGCCGGCATATACTGCTTCTTCGTATTCAAGGTTTGCGATGTTTTTATACCTGCCGCTTTCAAAACCGTCCCTGACCTTGTTGTCAGTTTCACTGTCCCAGTTGAAGGCAACATAGTTCACCAGTCCCTTGATGTACCATGCGGGTACCTGTATCTCTGAGCTGCTGGTCACCTTGTCACGCGATTCGGCATTGTACAGCATTTCATAGACCACTATTTCTGCGATGGCAGATGCAATCAGCTTGTCAAATTCTTCATGATCCCCGTTGAACCAGAGCATCACTTTGTTCTTGATCACCCTGCTGTACCCTCCGACATTATAGTCATCTTCCGCAGAGATAAGTCCTATGTTGCTCTGTCTGAAATCGTTCTTCTTGTTATAGATTATAAGGATAGGTCTTTTGTCAAGAGTGTAATCAAAATAATCCTGGATCTCATTCAGTTTCTGATCGGCTACTTTGCAGGCGTATTCAGCAACTTCCCGGCCGAATTCATTGTAGTAGCAGTCAATATCCTCAAACCTGAAGTATGTCCAGTAGAAGTCTTTATACTGCACCCTGTTCTTTCCGAAGGTCATTTGCATCCCGTTATAAAACTGTCCGGACGCCGGAGTAACCTGCAGAAGGCAAAGAATGGCAAACGCCAGTATGAAGAGTTTTTTTCTTCTCATAAGTGGAAGTCGGGATACTCTCATCGCTTGTCGCAAAAAATGTTCCAAAAGAGACTATCCGTCAGACAAAACTAATGGTTTAAGCAATAAAAAAGCAGCGACGTATCGTTTTTTATTATTTTTGACGTTAATTATGATGCAACCTATCTGGTCTGATATTTGTTATGTGAACGGAAGGATTAACATTATCCTCAAAGAAAAGGGAAACAAAAACAGCTTAAAATGAAAAGAAATTTATTAGTATTAGTAATGATGATCCTGGTCTCAGGACTTAACGCACAGCCAAAGCTTAATTTCAGCACTGTTCGTCATGATTACGGGAATATAAACGAAGCAGCAGGCAAGCAGGAAGCCGTCTTTAATTTCACCAACACGGGCGATTCAGCTCTGGTGATCACCAGGGTGCAGCCTTCGTGCGGATGCACTGCCGCAGATTATACCAAGTCACCCGTGCCTCCCGGAGGCAAAGGATTTGTCACTGCTGTATTCGATCCACGCGGATACAACTCTCATTTTGCAAAGAGCATCTCAGTATATTCAAATACCAAACCCAATGTAACGGCTCTCATTATTGAAGGTACAGTCAGCCCCAAGGAGAAGACCACTGAGGAGCTTTACACATTCGAAGTAGGACCGGTAAGGTTTGAGTCAAACCACCTGGCCTTTACCACCACAAAGAAGACTGAGAAGAAAATCAGGGTGATGCCGATTATCAACACATCTAAAGAACCGGCAACGGTTGAGTTTGAGGGTCTGCCGGCTCATCTGACGCTTAAGACCAATCCTGCAACCCTTAAGCCCGGCGAAAAAGGCATTATCGAGGGTACCTATGACGCCAAGCTTAACAGCAGCGCCTGGGGTAACGTGAATGATCTTGTGCGTCTTAAGGTTAACGGCCAGCCGCTGCCAAATATCTATCTGTATGTCTCAGCAAACCTGGTTGAGGATTTCAGCGACCTGACAAGCCAGGAGCTTGCCAATGCACCTGTTTTCAAGCTTGATTCCAACACCGTTAACTTCGGAACTATAAAACAAAATTCGTCTGCTGATGTGGAGTACGTCTTCACCAACCAGGGCAAGAGCGACCTCATCATCAGGCATGTCAAGGCAGGATGCGGATGCACAGCCCTTATGCCTACGGAAAATGTTATCAAACCCGGAGGTAAAGGATCGATAAAAGCGAAATTCAATTCAGGTGGATACAAAGGAGACATCTACAAAAACATCTTTGTTTACACCAATGATCCCAAGAACTCAGAGGTGATGCTGATGATCAAGGGCAATGTTCTTGTTGAGGGAGAGGCTTCGAAGTAAGCGTCTTCCGCCAATATCAGTGTAATGAACAGGAATAAGGGTCCAGCCGGGGCGCTCACGGTTCAGAAAGGTGTTGTACAACCGCCGAGCATCAATCCCGATATGCTGAACCGTCTCAGGAAGAGCAGACGCAAACGGCTCACAGCCGATGATTATGTAGAGGGTATCCTGCGTGGTGACCGCACTATTCTCAGTCAGGCTATTACGCTGGTAGAGAGCTCTTTACCTGAGCATTATGATATTGCACAGGCAGTTGTTGAAAAATGCCTTCCTGCCAGCTCACGTTCGGTGAGGATTGGTATAACGGGTGTTCCCGGCGCGGGTAAGAGCACTTTCATTGAAACCTTTGGCACCATGCTGACACGGCGCCATGGCAGACGTCTTGCCGTTCTTGCCATAGACCCGAGCAGTCAGCAGAGCCGCGGCAGCATCATGGGGGACAAGACCCGGATGGAGCAGCTCAGTACGGACCCGGACGCCTTTATACGTCCATCGCCGTCAGCCGGCACACTGGGAGGTGTGGCGCGCAAGACCCGTGAGTCGATAATATTATGCGAAGCAGCAGGCTTTGATACGATTATAGTTGAAACGGTAGGGGTAGGGCAATCGGAGACGGCAGCACATTCCATGGTAGATTTTTTCCTGGTGCTGATGCTTGCCGGCGCAGGCGATGAACTGCAGGGTATCAAGCGCGGGATAATGGAGATGGCTGACACAATAGTGATCAACAAGGCAGACGGCAGCAACGTCGCGAAGGCAGAGATGGCGAGGATTGAGTATAAGAATGCCCTCCACCTTTTCCCCCTGTCGCCTTCAAAATGGAGCCCCAGGGTGCTCACATGCTCCTCACTTGAAAAGACAGGCATAGCAGAGGTGTGGGAAACAGTGAGGGACTATGTCAGCATGACCAAAAGCAACGGCTGGTTCTGGGAGAGAAGGCGGGAGCAGGCTGTCACCCGGATGCACGAGACAGTGATTGACACCCTGAAGTACTCATTTTACAGCCACCCGGAGGTGAAGGCCATGCTGCCGGAGCTCGAAAAACAACTGCTCGAGGGAGAAATAACTTCATACAAACCTGCTCTGATCCTGCTCGAGAAATATTTCAAAACCAAGGGGTAATCTCCAATTATTTCTATCTTTGACCATTCTGAAAAATCATACTAAATACTGAAAAAATATTCCGAAATGAAAAAGCTTTTTATCCTGTTTGCTGTATTGGTTCTTGCTGTTTCCTGTGCGAAGGAGCCAAAATTTGTTGTTACCGGTACCATTGACGGCGCTCCAGAGGGGCAGGTCCTTCTTCAAAAACGTATCCCCGGAGGTTATTCGACCCTGGATTCAGCCGTACTTGAAAATGGCACATTTAGAATGGAGGGTTTTGTTGAATATCCGCAGATGGTCACCCTGTCTCTTAAGGACAAGAGGGGTGGTCTGAATTTCTTTATTGAGAACACAGAGATAACCATCACCGGCCATGCCGATTCGATTTACCAGGCATCAGTCACCGGGTCAAAGACACAGGGTGAGTTTGAGGCATTCAGAGCTTCGACTGAAGAGATGAACGTTGAACTGAGGAAGGTTTACGACCGCTATCGTGTTGCCAGGATGGACGGTAATGAAGAGCTGGCCGCCTCAATTGAGAAAGAGATTGATTCAATTGATGCCAGGCAGATGGAGATGCAAAAAGAGTTCATCACCAATAATCCGGCTTCATATATCGCTCCGGTACTCCTTAATGAAATATCGTATTCTCTTGAGAGTGATGAACTGGAGACCATACTGAACAAGCTTGATACCACTCTCAATAAGGTCCAGATAGTGACCGATCTGAAGGAAAGACTTGTACAGATGAAATCAGTTGCCATAGGACAGAAGGCTCCGGATTTTACGCTGAATGATGTCACCGGGAATCCGGTCGCGCTTTACTCAAAGATAGGCGGCGCGACAAAGCTTTTACTTATTGATTTCTGGGCAGGATGGTGCGGACCGTGCCGCCAGGAGAATCCCAATGTTGTCAAGGTATGGCAGGCCTATAATAAAAAGGGCTTTGACGTGTTTGGCGTATCGCTCGACAGGAGTGCTGATGAATGGAAGAAAGCCATTGAGAATGACAAACTGACCTGGACACAGGTCTCTGATCTCAAGTACTGGGATTGTGCACCGGCAAAAATGTATGCTGTGAGAAGCATACCGGCGAATTTCCTGCTTGATGAGAATGGTGTGATCATAGCTCATAACCTCCGCGGTGCAGCATTGGAGGAAAAAGTAAAGGAGTTGCTGGGTACAAAATAAGTACCTTATTTCCTTTGTAAATTAAGCCGTTGGAGCCAGGTGTCCAGCGGCTTTTACATCATAAATATTCAGGTCATGAGTAAAAAAGATGAATTTTTAAGTCAGATCAATGAAGGCTATGCCTGCAAGGGTGACTTCATCATTCTGGGAGGTGCAATGCTCGACGGAGAGGCAATTCCCGACGCACATATCAAGGTGCCTCTGAAGACCATAAACAGGCATGGCCTGATAGCCGGAGCCACCGGTACGGGAAAGACCAAGAGCCTGCAGATCTTCGCCGAGCAGCTGTCGCTCAAGGGAATACCATCTCTTGTAATGGATGTCAAGGGCGATCTCAGCGGCATTGCCATGCCGGGGGAGGAGAAACCGTTCATCACTGACAGGCACTCTAAGATCAACCTGCCTTATTCCACGATGGGATTCCCGGTGGAGCTTCTTACAATCTCTGAACAGAACGGCGTCCGTCTTCGTGCAACCGTATCTGAGTTCGGTCCTGTACTCTTTTCCCGCATTCTTGACCTTAATGATACCCAGGCAGGCATCATCTCCATTATCTTCAAGTATTGCGACGACAACAAGCTGGGGCTGATCGACCTGAAGGACATAAAGAAGGTAATACAGTATCTGCAGGGAGAAGGACAGGCAGAGCTTGAGCGTGAATACGGTGCCATGTCGCCGGCATCAACGGGGGTTATCCTCCGCAAGATCATTGAGCTCGAGCAGCAGGGCGCAGAGCGCTTCTTCGGCGAAGAGTCCTTTAACATCAATGACCTGATGCGCCGCGACAGCAAGGGCAACGGATATATTAACATTATCCGGCTCAATGACATTCAGGACAAGCCGAAGCTGTTCTCAACCTTTATGCTGTCAATACTGGCAGAGGCATATAACAGGATGCCTGAGAGGGGTGACGTATGCAAAACCAGAACTGGTGATATTCATTGATGAAGCTCATCTCATCTTCAGCCAGGCAAGCAAAACCCTGCTGGAGCAGATTGAGACCATTGTCAAACTCATCCGTTCAAAGGGAGTGGGTGTCTATTTCATCACCCAGAACCCGATGGATGTCCCGTCTTCAGTGCTGGCGCAGCTTGGACTTAAGGTGCAGCATGCACTCAGGGCGTTCACTGCAAACGACAGGAAAGATATTAAACTTACTGCTGAGAACTTTCCGATTTCCACATTCTATAATACCGAGGAGGTTATTACCTCACTGGGTACAGGTGAAGCTCTTGTGACAGTTCTTAATGAGAAGGGTATACCCACACCCCTGGCAGCTGTCATGATGCGTGCCCCGATGAGCAGGATGGATATCCTGACGGATCAGGAGATATCATCCATAAACAATTCGTCGGACCTGGTACGCAGATACTCCCGTGTCGTCGATCCGGAGAGCGCATATGAGCTGCTTGAACGCCGCATATCAGATTCTGAGCGCGAAAGGAGGGATGACGAAGAGAGAAAGGCCAGGGAGAAGGATGCAGGGCGCTATGGCCGCGCACCCGCCTCGCGCCGCAGATCAACAATAAATCCGGTTGTAAAGGTACTTACTTCAGCTACCTTTATCCGTGGGATGATGGGCGTGCTTACAAAAGTTATCAGGAAGTAAGCCCTGCAGCGTCACCCGGCCCGGGCGACGATTTTCCATCAGAATACGAGCGGGAATACGAAGACAACCACAATCGTCCATGCCATATAGACCGGCAGGTATTTCGCCGTGGTCAGATTTACCCTTTCAAAAGAGGCGTTGCGGAAGGTGACCCTGAACAGGTCTATCGTGATAAGTATCAGGTTGCCGAGAATCAGCAGGTTTGATCCAAGCACGGCGACACGGTTGGGAGTAATGCCGTACTCGCTCAGACGGTAGAATATCGCTGATAGCGCGACAATATCCACCACAAGTGTGACCACTGAAAGAGCCAGCAGGACCACCTCGCTGACCTTTCTCCTTCTTCCTGCGGAGGTTTCGGACAGTGAAAAGACAATGAGCGCCATCACCACCAGCAGCATCAGGTTGAACAGGATCAGGAAGTCGCGGTCAGTATACGGGTCTTTGCCGGAGAATGCGACGGCAATAAGGTAAATCACAAGTGTTATAAGCACCAGGGGAGTGAAGATCGTAGCCAGTATCGGGGCGATCTTCTCAGTCAGCCTGGGGTAATAATGGAGTATAAATTCTGTAATAGCCGGTGCTGCAACTACCCCGCATATTGCAATATATTCCATAACGAATTTTTCGATTCTGATCTCAATTGAGGAAAAGAGACCTATTGAGAGACCGGCAAGCAACATTCCCGACAGCAGTATAAGAGCTCCGAGAATGGCCATGTCACCGTTATGCCTGATGAAGGATACCCTCTTGCCGTTGTCACGGAAATCGAAACCGGTATATGCCATCCCGTAAACACACCAGAGAAGAAGCGGAAGGTGAATGCAGGCAAGAACGACTGTCTGGTCCTTGCTGTCAGCCGGCAAAAGGTTAATGAATACTGCAGAAACGACAAATATGGCGATCAGCAGGAATAACCATTTTTTGTCAGTTATTTTTCGCACTGTAAGAATATAGGCAATGAGTGCAGCGAAAGCTATCATGCCGGCATTCTTTGCGTAATAAAGGCTGTCAAAAGGATCAAATCCTGCGTATCTCGGAATAAGAACCAGGGCGCCTGCCAGCAGGCAGATAACCAGAATAACAGCCAGGTCTCTGATGGTTATCAGGGATGATGGCTGTCTGATCTCGTCAGGTTGTTTTGCTTCTGAAATAAGGTTTTCCATAACTGCATTTTTCTGATAATCGAAGAGAAAGGTACGACTTTTTAATATCCCCGGGATGCGTTTCAGGCACCACGCAGGATATTATTATATCAATTCTTAATTCTTAATTTTTAACTCTTAATTCCCTCAGAACCCCTTCAGTTGCATATATACTGTCGGAAGCAGCAGCAGGAATCCCAGCAGAAACAGTATCACCATCAGCGGCAGCACCCACCTGAACCATTTGTCATAAGGTATTTTCGCCATGGTAAGCACTCCGAGCAACACGCCTGATGTCGGAGTTATCATGTTGGTGAATCCGTCGCCCAGCTGAAAGGCTACCACAGTAGCCTGGCGAGAGACACCTATCAGGTCTGAAAACTGCGACATGACCGGCATTGTCAGTGCCGCTTTGGCTGAGCCCGAGGGCATCACAAGGTTAATGAGGGTCTGCACGACGTACATCATGCTTACCGAGGCCATTTTGCCCATCCCCGAAATCGATTCCGAAAGGCTGTTGAGAATGGTGTCAATGATATTTCCATTCTCAAGTATTATGATGATACCTCCGGCAAGACCCACTATCAGCGCAGCAGACATTATATCCCTGACCCCGTCAAGAAATAGTTTGGTTATTTTATTTGCATTGTAGCTCATCGCAATCCCTGTCGCCAGGCCCATGACAAAAAAAAGCGTGGCGATTTCCATAATGTACCAGCCATAGCCCATCACTCCGGTTATCAGGAAAAGTATTGTAAACATCAGGATGCTGATCACAAAAAAGTGCACTGATTTCCTGAGCGACAGCCATCCGGAAATGACGAACAGGCCAGTCAGTACCGGTATGGCCGGCACATTTATCTTCCCTTCACCGAAGGTTACGGTTGTATCAGGGTGGGTAAATGAGAATATCAGCATCGCTACAGTCAGCAGAACATATACCACCCATGCTGATGCCGGTGTTCTGTACTCAATTCCTGAGTTCCCGGTGGCATGGAGTTTACGCCAGTAATCGTCTTCTTCCCTTACCAGTGACTTATGCGGATCCTTCTTTATCCTGCGGGCATAGAACAGGATGTATGCAAATCCCACAGCGCTTATTATCAGCCACATAACCAGCCTGTACTGCAGACCTGAAAACAGGGGCAGGTCTGACAGACCCTGCGCAATACCAATTGTAAAGGGGTTGAGGAAAGCGCCTGCAAACCCGAGTGCGGCAGCCACAAAGCAGAGTGACACTCCGACGATCGAGTCATAGCCCATTGAGATGGCCAGAGGAACGAAAATGATGATGAAGGCGATGGTCTCCTCACTCATCCCGAATACGGCACCGAAGAAACTGAAGATGATCATTATCAGGATGAATATCAGGTTGTCAACTCCTATTTTCCTGATAATTCCCCTGTTGCCTATTCTCCTTGTGAAGCGCAGTACCGAGGCAATGGCAACGTCGATCGCCTTGCTCTCGTTCATTATCCAGAAGGCTCCGCCGATGATCAGGATGAAATACAATTATGTCTGCCTTGTCTACGAAGCCGTCAAACAGGGCCGAGAAGACCTGCCATGTCTGAGGATGTTTCTCAGTCTGGTGAAACGAACCGGGAATTACCACACTCCTGTCAATACCGTTTACACTGACTGTTTCTCTGTCAAATGTTCCCCCGGGTACAAACCACGTCAGCATTGCGCATAAAACCACGATGCTGAAGACAATGACGTATGTGTGGGGTATCTTCTTAAGCATTAATACTGCTCATATTGCGCTCTCAGAGCTGCAACTACTTTAACCTTTACCATTTCACTTTAACCTTTATCCTTTCTACTTTAACCTTTCTATGACCCCTGACTCTTTCCGTGTCTCGGCAGGTGTTGGATTCAGCTCTTCCGTTGAGAATGATCCCTTGTCAGGATCAATGCGTTCAAAGACCATCATGTAAAGGTCGAAGATGATCTCCAGGCTGAGTCTGTAACGTGGCTCAAGAAGCGGGCACACTTCATTTATCACCCTGAGGGTGCTGATACGGTACCCGTCGGTAATCCTGTAAAATTCTCTCATCATCTCACGGAAGCCGTCACTGACAGGTGCTCCGAGTGCGATATTTTTCAGATCGGCCCGGGTGAGGTCATGTCTGTAAACAATATCGTCGGAAAAGTAACTGAGGTTATTCAGCTGGTCTTTACGGAAATCGCGGATTATATGCACGAAGTAGCTGAACATGGCGCAGGGTGATGCCGTCCGGCGTACGTTAAACGGCGGGTCGGAATAGACACCGTCATTACTCTGCAGTCCTGCCAGGTGAACAAAGACGGAAGCAGGCGCCACTGAGGCTCCTCCGGCATACTGTACAAAATCACCTATTGTGGCAAACCCGTCGTGATTGATATCGTAGAGCATTGACTCGGCAAAGGCTTCAAGGGCCCAGAGAGGTATCCTGAAGCGATTTATAGTTTCTGTCAGGCCGTTGCTGAAAGGTTCCGGGTTCTTACCTTCACGAAGCATATCCATCCACTGGTTCAAGCTGCCCTTTAAGCGGTCTTTTTCCTCCTCGGCGATACCGTTGTGCTCAGCCTTGTGATTGTCTATCAGGTCATCCAGGGTACGCATGAACCTGTAACATGTCCGGGCAGCCTGGTAGCGTTCTTCATCCCAGAAGTTTGCAGCAATAAGTATATTCGGATGATCAATGATTTTTTCAAAATCGATTGACTCAAAAAGTGCAATAAACTCTTCCCTTGTCTTCATTTATATTTATCTCCTTCTCTTTTTTGTTCACTGATAATTCTCTCCGATACCAGCCTGGCGGAGAGGAGCACCATAGGAATACCGTTTCCAGGGTGCGTGCTTCCTCCGGTGAAATAAAGGTTCCTGTAGCGGCTGTCCCTGTTATGGGGTCTGAAGTAACCCATCTGAAAGATATTATGTCCGAGACTTCCAAAGACAGAGCCCCTGGTTATATTCAGGAATTCTTCCCATTCTGACGGAGGCACGGTGATCTCGAACTTGATATGATCTTCAATGTCAGTTATGCCTATCTTCTTCAGTTTCCTGAAGACGGTTTTACGGGCAATATCGGTAAGGTGGTCCCAGTCCTGCGGATGTTTTTTATCAAGATGGCCGACGCCCACTGCCACTGAGAATGTATCACATCCGGCAGGTGCCGCAGACGGGTCACTGCGCACAGGGGCATGTATATAAAAGCAGGGATCGTCTCCCATCGACTTATCCCTGAATATTTTATCAAGCCCGGCGCGAAAATCGTCAGGAAGGAAGGTGCTGTGGTGTCCGATCTGCGGGTACTGCTTGTCGAGCCCCCAGTGAATAACAAGTGCCGAGCATGAGTATTTCAAACGGTCGAGGCGGCGGGACTTACGGCCCGGAGGCAGAAGCTTTCGGTACACATAAGGCAGATCAGCATTGGCAACAACGACATCCGCCTTTGCCTCCCCGCCGTCACTGAAGACCACTCCAGTGGCTTTTTTGCCCTCAACTGTAATACGTGATACCGGTTTGCTGAAATGGAATTTGACCCCATGCTCTTCAGCCACCTCCATCAGCCTGGCTGTTAAACTGTACATACCACCTGTTGGAAATAATGACCCTTCAGTCAGCTCGGCAGAAGGTATCATCGAAAAGAGAGCCGGAGATGAGAAGGGACTCTGACCCACGTAGATATTCTGAAAAGTATAGGCCATCTGCAGATGCGCTGACCTGAAGAAGCGGGCAGTATAACTGCTGTGTCTGATGTATGTCTTTAACTTTATGAGCAGCAGGGCGTTGCTGAGGGTAAAGAAATCGAAGAACCTGGTGAAGTTGCGTCCGATCAGCTTTTCAAAGGCTGTCTTGTAAAGTACAAAGCCTGCACTGACATATTTCTCAGCCCTGGCGAAGCTGCCCTTTTCAATCTTCTCGAGCTGTTCCTCCATTCTTTTCCTGTCAGTGGTGAAATCCAGCCTGCTGCCGTCGTCAAAGTAAAGGGAATAGATATCGTCAAGCGGTTTGACGCTTAGCTCCTTCTCCAGTGTCAGACCGAGTGAGTTGAAGACATCCCGGTAGACATCGGGCATCAGCATCATTGTTGCGCCAAGGTCGAAGCGGTGACCGTCACGCACAATCTGTCCGCATCGACCTCCGGGGGCGCTGTTCATTTCGTAGACATCCACCCTGTAACCATTTTTTGCCAGGAAAATTGATGTTGTGATTCCCCCTATCCCGGCGCCAATGATCAGCGCTGTTCCGGTACTTGCCATACTGATTGATATCTTGAGTTAGCCTTTGGTTCCCTTAGCTGCCGTAAAAAATGCAACAGTGAAGCAAATATATTAATAAACACAAAATATGAAAGGGCTGATGGCGGCAGATGACGGAATATAACGGGTGAACGGCGGAAAATGACTGAGCATTACATGTGCAAATCGTAAAATGAAGTAACATTTCGGGTGAACGGCGGAAATTCACCCCGGTCACAGGAGGTCATGCCTGTAATGGTTTCACTGCCGGACCGGAATGTAAAACGAAAGGTTCATTCCAAATGTGAAATGATCCAATCCAATCTCACCGTCGGCTGTCAGCCGGTTTCCTTTTGAATAGATCCATGGCTGCTGGTTCAGCTTCATTGCATACCCTCCGAACAGTCCAATCGACCAGTATTCGCCGTTGACGTATGCTTCGTTGTACATCAGGCACTCAAGGTTTATGCCTGCAACGGCTATTGTCTGATTAAACCTCAGGTCGAGGTCCCTCTCATCAAGATACTGCGATAAGGGTATCTGCTTTTCATTTGCATAGTTAAGAAGCTTTGGATCTCAGCCATCTGACCGAAAGAAGGGGAGTCACGCGCAACCTTGTGGCTTTGATGACATCATATCCGAAATTTATATAGTACGAAGTATTATTCTGATCGAGAACAAGGGAATCATAATCGTGTTTTCTGCCGTATCCGAATCCCATCCCGATACCGGCATAAATCTTTGAGAAAGATACTCCCAGCTCCGGGCCGATAACTCTGAATTTATCCATGATGTCAGTGTTGTACGAGCCGATGGACGCTGCATACTGGCTGAAGTCAGTTGAAAGCGCATCGAGGTTCACGGTCCACCTCATTGTTGCGATGGGAGTATTTTCGCTGTTGTAATCACCAGCATAAATATCGTTTGAGAGATACATCGGCAGCAGGGTGATCTTCAGAGGATAGGTCGTGGTTTCGTTAAGTGCAAGCTCAACCGGATTGAAACCAGGGCATTCGACACGCAGTTTCATCTCCTTACCTGTTTCAAGGTCGAGGAAGAACATTCCATTCCTGTCAGCCACTGCGCAGTTGGATGTGTTTTTCTGGCAGATGGTCACCCCTACTATGGATACCCCGCGCTGATCGATGATTGTGCCGGACACTGTTGTTCCCTGACCTGATAGCCGCAGGGTGCCGGCTAACATCAGGATTATTATTGTTATGCTTTTCATTTTCTTCATCTTTCTTCTTTTTCAGGCAAAGCCCGGTCAGGTTTTTCAGAAACTTATGCTTACTTCAAGTGATGCAGTTCTTGCCCGGGGCCAGGTGAAATCTGATATACCTGATACAATTTCGGGATCTATGCCGCTGTAGCCTGTTAATGTAAAGGCATTCTGTACTGTTGCTGAGAGACTGCAGGCAATCTTACTGCCAAAAAGTCTTTTAAGATCGTACGCAAGACTTATATAATCCATGCGGAAGAATGATGCGTTTTCAACATAGTAGTCTGAAAACGGGTGAGAGGTGCTGAACTCTGAATTTTCAATCAGGGTGGGTATATTTTCCAATGACTTGTATGAAAGAATATTGTTGTAATTGCCTGAAAGGCTTTCTGAGTTGTATAAATAGTTGCCGAGGCTGACTCTTCCTGAAAAAGCGAGCTTCCAGTCCTTCCATGTAGCCGAGGAAGAAATACCCATCACAGCATACGGATCGCTTGTCTTGTAGTGACGTCTGTCTGCATAATTAATTGTTCCCTCACCTGTAAGGTCAACAAAAAGTCCTTCAACCGGCCGGCCTTCAGAATTATATACCTGTTGCATCGTATAAAATGAATTTACCGGATAGCCTGTTTCATTCCTCTGGATGTGGGTACCGATTCCGGAGGGGATTAATCCGGCTCTATAAAGTCTATTCCGGTGGCAAGATCATTTATCCTGTTTTTCTGCAACGATGCAAAAAATCCCAGGTTCCATGTCAGATCCCTGCCTGATATCAGTGCAGCCTCCAGGGTTAATTCCAGTCCTTTGTCCGAAATCTCCCCCGTATTGATCAGGAGGTAATTTGAAAAGCTGGTGCCGGAGGGCACCATGACTTCCATGAACATGTCCCTGGTTGTGTTTGAGAAAGCACTCAGGCTGCCTCTCAGCCGATTATCAAAAAGGGAGTAACGGATTCCGGTATTGAACCAGGTTTTGCTTTCAGGTTTGAAATCAGGATTGATCATGCTGCTCCCGTTATAAACAGAATGTTCTGAATTTAAATACTCCGGCCGGTATGCCGTGATATTTCCGTATCCGAAATAAAGGCTGAGATCAGAAACTGTTTTGTTTTCCAGGAGGAAAAATTCATTTTTCAAATTCCAGACAATATTGACTGACGGAGAGAGCCCGCTGCTGTTATCCTCAGAAAATCCGGAATATGCATCGTTGCGAAGGGTAAAACTCAGAAAATACTTCTGCATATACTGAAAAATTCATTTTTCCATAGAAGGAGATTTGATTCCTTTCATATGAAAATTCGTTATAGGTAAGAAAGTAATCCGGGTTATACAATGCGGTCACTTCGTACATATCATTATATCTGGCCTGGTGGCTGAAGTATCCTGCAGAGATGTCTATCTTACCTTCAACCGCCTCTATGGTTCCTGAATAATTCAGATAAAGATTTGCTATCCTGTTAGTCACCGAATAATTGTGATCTGCAACTCTGCCATCACTGTTCCAGCCTAATGATGCCGCCGTGTCAGTAACCTGGTGAAGCTTCCTGTCAAGGTCATCTGCCGCGATGTTCAGAACTATTCTCATTTGCGGTAAAAAATGAAATCTGTAGTCGGCTGCAAAATTTGTTATCCAGTGATTTAGTTTCAGCCGGTTATCTGTCAGGCTGAGCAGGGCTACCGGGTTCACGGTGAAGTATCCGCTGGTGTATTCTCCATCCTGTCCATTGTCTGTATATACAGGCTGAGTGGGATCAAAGGCGGTAGCAAAATAAGACACTTTATCATCAGGGATTTTGTCATTGTCAATGGTTCCGTTGACATTAAGCGCAAATCTGAGATAATCATTGAAGAACGAGGGAGTTAATGAAGCTGAAAAGGATGACCGGTCATAATGACGATGTATTCACTGTACCCTTGCGAAAGGATTTTGCCGAGCGAGAGCCTGTAAGGCACCGTCTTGAAAGATCCTGAGACGCTGAAATGATGATCATGGCTTACGGCTGTACGGTATATTTCATCCTGCCAGTCTGTGGAAGCATCACCCAGCAGGCTTGTGACCTCATTCTGCCCGGCAAAGTGTGTATTGATCAGGTTACGGAATTCATCAGCGCTGAAAACATCATATCTGTTCTGCAATGCTGATACAGCCACTCTTCCGGTATAATTCAGCCTCAGCTTATCGGTGCCCTTTTTTGTCTGGATCAGAATCACACCGTTCGCTGCCTGTCCTCCGTAGATATCTGCCGGTCCGTTGTTAAGGTAGGCGATGCTTTCAATATTATAGGGATCGATGTCAGGGGTGGTTCCCAGGAGAGGCACATCATCGACAACAATCAGAGGCTACAAGAGGAAATTGCACTGCTGAGCTCCTCAGGCTCCTTATGTCGTATTGAGTAAACGGAGAGCCGTCAGCAGCGGTGATTTGTAATCCCGGTATGCGCCCGGCGACCAGACCTGCAGGATCGTGGATAAAGCCTTTATTGAAATCCTCCTGACCGATTACTGTGATACTGCCGCCGGTTTCTTTTGGGATAAGTGATCCGAATGTTGTACTGATGATTGTCTCATTCTTTCCTGTCGAGGCTGTCAGCAGGCTGTTCCTGGGCAGCTGCATGTAGCGGAGATGCAAGGCAGATTATTGGCAACCAAGAGGAATAACGTAAAACGATTTCTGATATTCATGTTATAAAATGCAGAGACGTTGCACGCAACGCCTCTACAATTTTAATAAAAATATCAGAAAGAGTTGCAGGACACATTTCTGTTTTCCGGTACGGCACAGACATTTTACATTCGGAAAATATCTTTTACTTCCTATTAGTATTATTTTTAACCGTTAATCCCTTACCAGCCCAATCAATGAAAAGGATCATACTGATATGCTTATATTCTGCTTGTTGTCAAGCAGCTTTTTCCTCAGGAAAAGAGATCACTCACATTTGACGATATCGTTAAATGGAACCGTATCACGGAGAAAGTGATATCCGATGACGGGACACTCATTGCCTTCACAACTGAGCCATGGGAGGGAGACCCTACCGTGACACTTTATGACGGGAATGCCGTTATGAAAGCCTCATTCAGTTGCGCCACCGGAATTAATATCACCACGGACTCGCGCTTTATGATATTCACTATCAAGACACCGGAGGATAAGGTCAGGGAGCTGAAGCTGAAGAAAACAAAAAAGGATGATATGCCGGCCGACATGCTCGGCATTTATAATGTTTCAGGAAGGTATTACTGATACTGTAGCCCGGCTGAAATCATTCAAGGTACCTTCAAAATGGGCGGGATGGATAGCCTGGCAGACCGAGCCGGTGAAGGAGAAACCTGCCACACCAAAAGACACCGCTGACGACGGTAAGGAAAACGATAAAAAACCCAAAACTGAATCTGCTGAAAACGGTTATACACTCTTTATTCGCAATCTCAGCAGCGGACAGACAGATACGGTAAAATTTGTTACTGAATATCTCTTTGCAGAAGAGGCGGAGATGATTATATATACAACTACAGGTGATGATCATGGACTTGAACCGGGTGTCATACTGGCTGACCTTAAGAAAGGTGTGAAAACTTATCTGTACACCGGAAAGGCTAAGTACAAGCAGCTTGAGTTTAGACAAAAAGGGAGAGAGAGCTGCTTTCATACTCTCATTTGACGAGAAGGACAAGGCTGGAAACACCTGGTCACTCTGCTACTGGAACGGAAAAGGGTTGGCTGTTATGGCCGCCACGGCGGGAACACCCGGTATACCTGAAGGATGGATCATAAACGAGAATTCACCCCTTACTTTTGCCGGAAAGAGTCCGAGGCTTTTCTTCGGTACGTCACCGGCTTATAAGATCAAAGATACCACCATGCTCGACGAGGACCGTCCCAATGTGGATGTGTGGCATTATTCGGAAGGGAAGCTGCATTCGGCACAGGTTGTCAGCAAAGCACGTGATCTCAAGAAGTACTACACCGCGGTTTATCATGCCGATCTGAAAAAGGCAGTTCAGCTGGCCACTGCAGAGATGCCTGATGTACAGCTTATTGATAAGGGTGATGCGGCAAGTGTTGTTGCAATGTCAAACCTGCCTTATGAACTTGAATCAATGTGGGAGGGAGACCCCCGGTACGACGTATGGCTTGTTGATGTGATCACGGGCGTGCCTCAGAAGATAAAGGAGAATTGCCGGGCCAGGATACGTCCCTCCCCGGCTGGAAAGTATCTCTGGTGGTACCACGGCGCTGACAGTTCCTGGTATTCATATGATATAAAGGAAAGACGTGAGCACAGGCTTACCACACCTGCAACTCTTGCCGTTTACAACGAAGAAAATGATGTACCTGATCTGCCCGGATCATACCCGGCAAGCGGATGGCTTAAAGATGACAAGGCCTTCCTTGTCTCCGACAGGTACGATATATGGTCACTCGATCCTGATGCCGGGCGTGCTCCGCTGAAGGTCACCACAGACGGAAGGGAAAAGAAGACCAGGTACAGGTTACTGGACTTTGATACCGAGAATGACTTTATTGACCCTTCAGAGAAACAATACCTCATTGGAACGGACGAGGTCAACCGGGGAGACGCATTTTATTCAATCGATCTGAAAAAACCTGATTTGCCCGTGAAACTGACATCAGGGAATTTCGATCTGGGGACACCGGTAAAGGCAAAGAAGAGCAACACTTTAATCTATACCAAAGAGGACTTCGGTTTATTCCCTGATTACCTGCTGAGCGATCTCACATTTACCGCCGAAAAGCGGATTACCGATGCCAATCCTCAGCAGAAGGATTTCCTCTGGGGCGGGGCGGAAGTTGTCCGGTGGGTGTCGCTTGACGGAAGGGAGGTCGAAGGTCTTCTCTATAAGCCCGCCGGCTTCGACCCCGGGAAGAAATATCCGATGATCGTCAATTTCTATGAAAAAAGCTCAACAGAGCTGTACCGGCACCGGATACCGGAACCCGGCCGTTCAACGATTGATTATCACTATTATACAAGCAACGGCTATCTTGTATTCAGTCCTGATATATACTACACTGAGGGCTACCCCGGTCAGAGTGCCTATAACTGCGTGATGCCCGGTATCATGTCATTGATTGAGAGAGGGTTTGTCGATGAGAAGCACATCGGAGCACAGGGTCACAGCTGGGGCGGATACCAGGTTGCATACCTGGCTACCAGAACGACACTTTTTGCAGCAATAGAATCAGGAGCGCCGGTTGTGAACATGTTCAGCGCCTACGGAGGCATCAGGTGGGAGTCGGGGCTGAACCGTTCAATGCAGTATGAGCACGAACAGAGCCGTATAGGAGGGACCATCTGGGAGGCACCGCAGCGTTACTGGGAGAACTCGTCTCTTTTTGCAGCCGATAAGATTGAAACTCCGATACTGATAATGGCCAACGACCAGGATGGCGCTGTGCCATGGTACCAGGGGATTGAATTCTTTATTGCCCTGCGCCGTCTGGGCAAACCGGCGTGGCTGCTGAACTACAACGGTGAACCCCATTGGGTTGATAAGGCTCCGAACAAAAAGGATTTCCAGATCAGGATGGCGCAGTTCTTTGCCCATTACCTTAAAGGTGAGCCGATGCCGGAATGGATGGAGAAGGGCATACCTGCCACCGAAAAGGAATTCACCCTCGGGTATTGATTCCTACTGGTTTATTTCTGGTCTGTCATAGAGAGGCTGTCATCATTTCTGAGACAGCCTCTTCAATGTTTTTTGAATCGTAGTTTTCCAATCCGGACTCAGACAGATTGTCTTCTGTGTACTTTTAACACTTATAAATTATCCGAAATTGAAAATTTGCATATATTAAATAATTGATAAATAATTACATAGAAGTCGTTGTTGAGGTAAAATGAAGGTGTTGTCATTTTTGTTTTTGAAGGTGAGAAAGTCAAAAGTAAACAATGTTTGCCAGCCACGTTGTACAACCTTCTTAACTTGGAAGACATAACCACTAAACTATGAAAGAAATATTATCTCTTTTGTTCATTATCACCCTTTATCTCCAGCCTCTGATGGCTCAGGGACAGATAAAAGGCAAGGTAGTTGATGATCAGAATCTCCCGTTACCGGGTGCGTCCGTATTGGTACAGGGCACCCTGAGGGGAACAATGACTGACATTGACGGAAACTACAACATCTCTGCCTTACCGGCTGACACACTCGTGTTTTCGATGGTAGGCACTGCTACGATGAAAGTCGGTGTTGGCAACAGAACAACAATCGATGTTAAGCTGCTTACCGAAACGACCATGATGGAAGAAGTCGTCGTGGTAGGTTACGGTACTCAAAGGGTAAAGGATCTTACCTCCTCGATTTCAACTGTAAAAAGTGAAGAGCTCACCAGAACCCCTGCTTCCCAGGCAATGCAGGCATTGCAGGGTAAGGTTGCAGGACTTCAGGTTGTGACAAGCGGGTCACCGGGTGCTTCACCAACGATCCGTGTCAGGGGTATTGGTTCATACCCCGGTCAGGATAATGAGGCACCGCTCTATGTCGTGGACGGGATGTTCTTTGACAACATCGATTTCCTGAACCCCACTGACATTGCGACTATTTCTGTTCTTAAGGATGCCTCTGCTGCTGCCATTTACGGTGTAAGGGCTGCCAATGGGGTCATACTGATTGAAACCAAAGCAGGACGTAAAAACCAGAAGTCAGAAATCACCTACGATGGCTATTACGGGATGCAGATTGCACAGAATGTTTTGAAAATGGCCAATGCTGAACAGTTTACCACCATGGCAATGGAATCAGGCTCTGCAGCAGATGCAAGCTTCATTCTGAATGCGATGCAGCGTTACGGCAGGAGCCGTGTTAATCCGAATGTGCCTGATGTAAATACAGACTGGTATAATGAGATTCTTCGTCCGGCCCAGTATCATGAACCACAGCCTCAGCCTGTCAGGTGGAAGCGAAAATGCTACATACTCACTTGGGACTAACTACTTCTCGCAGGAAGGTATCCTTGATATGAAAAATGATTATCAGCGTTTTAATCTTCGTTCCAAGGTTGATTTTCAGGCAACCGACTGGTTAACAATCGGCGGTAATATGATCCTGAGCAATGCAAACAAGTACAGTGAAGAAGGCGGTGCATGGAGCCAGGCTTATTTTGCTGTTCCGATTTTACCGGTCTATGATGAGCAGAATACGGCAGCCTGGCCGACAGCCTATGCAAACGCACAGGATATAGGTTACAGGAGCGGTCAAAATCCGTTCCCGACGCTCGTCTTCAACGATAACAAACTGAAAATAATGAAGATGCTGGCCAACTTCTATGCAAAGATTGACATCATCCCTCGAAAAGTTGTCATTTAAGACGACCTATAATATAGGCTACACGGATGTGAATGAAAGGCATGTAAACCTTCCATATTTTATAGGTAACAGTTTTCAGAGACCTGATTCATATGTAGCAAAAGCTTCAAATGTCTTTAACGACCAGATCTGGGATAATGTACTGACCTATACCAACAGCTTCGGTCTCCACAATGTGGTGGTAATGGCGGGTACTTCTTTCAGGGATGAAGTCTTATCAAAATCTCCATGCCCAGGGTATAAACTTCCCTTATGAACAGGAAGAATCATGGTACATCAGCCAGTCTGAAGAGAAACCTGAGGGTGGTGTCGGTGATGACGGGCTGAGAGAATACGGGCTTTCATACTTCGGCAGGCTGTCGTATAATTACAACGACAAATATTTGCTTTACGCAACGATGAGAGCTGACGGAAGCTCCAAGTACCAGGAAAAATGGGGTTATTTTCCGACGATAGGTGCCGGCTGGGTGATCTCAGAGGAAGATTTCATGAAGGATAACAATTTCATTGACTTCCTGAAAGTACGCGCCAGCTGGGGGCAGCTCGGCAACGATAAGATACAGGCCAGCGATGGTGCCATCACTACAAGTGTGGTGAATACAGCTATTAATGGTGTGCTTGTTGCCGGGACGATTACCAAAAACACATTTTCTTCTCTTAAATGGGAAGTCACGGAAGAAACAAACGTCGGATTGACATCCAGGATTTTAAATAACCGGTTGTCGATTGATGCTGATTATTATATCCGCGATACAAAGAATGCTGCAATCTACGTGACAATTCCCGGGACCGGAGAAAGTATCCTGAAAAATGTGGGTGTTATCAGGAACTCAGGATTTGAGGTGGCTCTCAACTGGACTGAAAATATATCAGATGACTTCCTGTACAATATAGGTGTTAACTTTTCAACACTCAAGAATGAGGTACGTGACCTGTACGGTCAGCCATATATTGATGGAGGACAGCGCTGAGTTCAGGCAGAGATCAATCGTGGGTGAGCCTCTGCTGGCTTTCTTTGGCTATGAGGTTCTCGGGGTTTACCAGAACGACAGCTGAGATTGCGGCAGATCCGTCAGCACCTGCACGGTGCTGTACCGGGTGATTTCAAATACAGGGATCAGCAGGAAGAAGGAGAAGAGGGATACGGTGTCATCAATGATGATGACCGTGTGGTCCTTGGTTCTTATTTCCCGACATTTATGTACGGCGCTAATCTGGGTGTTTCATGGAAGGGTTTTGACCTCACTGCCAATGTATTGGGACAAATGGGAAACAAGATCCTTAACCGCAAGCGCGGTGAAGTAATCTGGACAGCCGATCAGAATATGGATGCTGATCTGGCAATTAACCGCTGGCATGGTGAAGGTACCTCAAATAAATACCCCTCTTCGGCCGGTTTGAGAAGAGGCTGGAACCAGAAAATGAGCGACTATTTTGTTGAAGACGGAGCATTTTTCAGGATCCAGAATGTTCAGATTGCCTATAACATCAGAAAGGTGGGTCACTCTTTGGAGCCAGCATGCCTGAGACAAAGATCTCTTTCACAGCCGACAGGCCCCTGACCCTGTTTAATTATAACGGGTTTAATCCTGAAGTGTCAAACGGTGTGGATAACCAGACATATCCCATACCTGCTGTTTATACCGTGGGGCTGAACATTAAATTTTAATGACTAAAAAATACGGTTATGAAAATAAATAAAAATTTATTCAGACTTATCCTTCTGGTAGCAGCACTGTCTGTTCTGCCTTCCTGCTCGAAGCTTTTGGATGAACCCCCGGAGAACAAGGCATTTACGGAACAAACAGATTATACCAACTCGGATAATATGATACTTCCGCTTCTCGGCGCGTATGCTGATTTATATAACACCCAATGGGAGAATTATCCATTAATCTCTGTCAGGGGTGATGATGTGAATGCCGGAGGCCTGGGTGACCAGCAGGATTTTGCCAATGACAGACCTGTACCTCTACAATAAGGACTATTGGATGTACAACTCTGCTATGGCAGAATCATTATCAGGATATCTTCAATGCCCATTCGGCAATGGATCAGATCGCTCTTTATAAGGAGTTTGCCCCCAATCCGGCCCTCGCTGACCAGTATATCGCAGAGGTAAAGGTGATGCGGGCACGGTACCTTTTCCAACTGTCACGTGTCTGGGGAGGTCTGCTCGTTCCGGAAAGTTCTGACCCGTCAGCATTACTGGTAGCTACAATCACCTCAAAAGACGATGTGATGAAGCATATCTCGGATCAGATGGATGAAGCCATCCCTGATCTGCCAGCCATGCACCCTAATGAGAGGACAGATGTCAAAGGCGGTATAACAAAATACACCGCTTTGGCTTACAAGGCTCTGGCTAACCTCGAATTGAAGGATTACCAGGCAGTCGCCGATGCAACATCTCAGATAATCAGCTCAGGAGAATTTGTACTTGAACCTGATTATTATGAACTCTTCAAGGTAAAAAAAGGTAAACTGAATAAAGAAAACGTTCTTGAACTTCAGTATTCAGATTTTGGACAGGGATCCGGTGACAATTACAGTTATCTCTACGCCTTCTTCGGACCACAGGGCTGGACACCTTCAGTCACAGGCGCCGGCGACGGATGGGGGTTTTTTGAACCCAGCATGAAATACATTAAATTCATGCTTGACAGGGGTGAAACTGTAAGGCTTGAGACAAGTGTCATCTTCACCAACAGGGGTATAGCTGCGATAAAATCAGATCCTAACTATGCCACTCTGCCGGCCTGGATAACCAACACCACAAGGTCGGGGGACAGGTTCAATGATTATGCGCGTGCGCTGTTTGCAAGCGGCAAGCATTACCTTCCTTCATCGTATCTGACACCGGGGCGTACTGATTATGGCACCAACAACAACTTCATCTGTATCCGCTATGCCGAGATACTGCTGATGCATGCAGAAGCTCTCAAACAGGGTGCCACAAGCAGTGCAATGACTGCCGAGGCTGCTGTTAACCTTGTAAGGGCCAGGGCCGGGCTTACTGCTTTGGGCTCTGTGACCCTTGACGATGTCATGGATGAAAAATATGCCGAACTGGCTATGGAATGGGGAACACGGTTCTATGATATGGTAAGACTTGGAAGAACTGCCGAGCTGAGCTATGACGGAAGGACATACACTGAAGCGAAGGCTTTCCTTCCGTATCCGCAGAACCAGGTTGACTTATTGCCACCCCTGCAGGGCAAATAGCCCTTTCAGTTGATCATAATTTAAAAAAATGAATATGAAAGTTTTAAAAAATATCTTGATACTCGCAGTCCTTATCGTTTTTGCAACAGCATGTAACGAAGGGATTGACCCGATCACCCCTGTCGATCCGGGACCTGATGCTGCAGCTCCGATAGTTGGCGTTATCAGCCCCGTTGAAGGCTATCACTGGGATGTAGATTCGCTGATAGCGTCAGTGAGAATCCAGGTGGAGGTGACGGATGATATTGAACTTAAATCCGTTGAATTCTTAATGGATGGTGTTAAGTTTGCGGATTTTGCTGAATTCAGGGATTACCGTCGTTTTCTGAAGGAATATATGTACAAAAATGTTACTGTAGGCAATCATGTACTCTCTGTGAAAGCCACTGACCTTGAGGGCAAGGTGACTACCAAAAATGTTAATTTCAGCAGGCCGCCTTATACTCCTGTGTATGCCGGTGAGGTATTCTATATGCCGTTTAACAATGGCTATCTGGAAAAAATCACCAATACGGAAGCAACGATAGTTGGTACTCCGGGGTTTACCGGTGAGGCAGGTGCACGGAAAGGCTCGAACGCATACAAGGGAGCAACAGCTTCATACCTGACTTTCCCGACCACGGGATTGACAGGAAATGAGTACAGTGCTGTCTTCTGGTATAAGGTCAATTCCTCACCTGACAGGTCGGGAATAATTAATACCAGTCCGACAGGCGAAGACCGGTACAAAGGGTTTCCGCCTATTCCGGGAGGGAAGTACGGGAGTTCAGCGAATAAAGATGAATGTCGGAACCGGAGCAGGAGAGACATGGAATGATGGGCAGGAAATTGCTGCCACTGCACCGGGCTGGGTGCATATAGCCATGACAATATCTGCAAGCGAATGCATCATTTATATAAATGGTTCTGTGGCTCATGTTTCAACCATTGCAGGTCCTGTCGACTGGACAGGCTGCAGTGTCTTCGGGATCGGATCAGGGGCACCAAACTTCACCTATTGGGGCCATGGAGCGGACCTTAGCTCATACGACGAGTTGCGTATGTTCAACAGAGTGCTTTCGCAGGCTGAGATCCAGACAATTATTGACAACGAGTTTACCTATGTGCCCAAGTATAGCGGTGAAATATTCTACATGCCTTTTGACGGGACTTACAGAGACGAGGTCAAAAGGATTGAGGCAACCAAGGTTGGGACACCCGGATTTGCAAGCGGTAAAAAAGGCCAGGCTTATGCAGGTGCAACCGGTTCATACCTTACATTCCCAACCACTGAGTTCGTTAAATCAACCAATTTCAGCGCTGTATTCTGGACGAAGATCAATGCTGTACCTGACAGGGCAGGTATCCTGGTCGCCGGAACATCAACTGCAGTAAGACCGGGTCCCAAAATGGCAAGGGTTCAGATTCTTCCGGGAAGGCGGTGCCACTTCACAGACCTTGAAGTCAAATGTAGGAATAGGAACGGGTGAGGTCTGGAATGACGGAGGCTCAGTAGATCCATCAGGTGGTCAGTGGGTTCACGTTGCGATGACAATTTCTGGTACGCAAAGCGCTGTCTATTTAAACGGTGTGCTTACCCGCCCCGCATCAACGCTTGCCACACCGATGGACTGGACCGGATGTACTTCGTTGAGTATTATGTCAGGAGCTCCGACATTTATCATATTGGAATCATCTGTCTGATCTGAGCCTGATGGATGAGCTGCGTATCTTCAACAAAGGCCTTACAGCGGCAGAAGTACTGACTATCTATAATGATGAAAAGTAGATCATTAAACTTTTCTAATCAGAACCCCTCAGGGAATTCTGAGGATCTTTCTTAAAGCAGGAAAGGCTGCCCGGAAAGTCCGGGCAGCCTTTTTTATCACTTTGAAGGCTGCTGAACTATGAAAAGAGGTTTCCTCCTTATCATTCTTTTGATGTTGCTGGCCCCTGAACGGAGAAGCCCAGGAGATATGGATCTTCTCTGAAGGCACCGATCAGAATTATTATGACCAGGGCATTGTCGATGTGGCCAATCTCGGAAGCAGTTTGTTTGAACATACCAGCCCCCCCGGATACCCACAGTATAATGACAAGGTGCCCTGCTCAACCACGGCTTTCAAAGGATCAACTTCGCTGAAATTCAACTACACTTCAGCATCCGGAGGGAACTGGAAGGCAAGCATTTTCAGAAGCGGCTGGACCAGCGCTGATGTAACCGGGATGGACTCCATATCTTTCTATGCTTACTCAACCGCTGAGGTACCGTCGTCGGCTTTGCCCATGATAGGACTGAGGGCGATGAATAAAGCAGGGTCAGGTGAGGTATCATCAGCCATGTACAAATTATCTGATTATAACGGTATCATTCCGGCAGGAGCATGGACGCATATCAAATTTCCTCTGAGCGTCATAATGAACGACAGCGGCAACAGCGATCTGAATTTTACTGCTGTCAAAGCGGTCATCTTCGCTCAGTCGGAAACCAATAACACATCAAGAACTATCCTTATTGATGAGATCACTGCCTTTAAAAGCCTCCTTGTTGTACCCCCGGTGACAGGCCTGGCCGGAACCGGATATGACAGCCATGCAGAGCTTACATGGTCGCAGCCAATGGCAGACTTGTCTTACCGCATCTACGCCTCTTTTGACGGAGGAACAACCTATGGCCTGCGAGGTGAAACTACCGACAGCATCTACCTCGATTTTGTTCCTGCCAGCGGTAAAAATAAAACAGTGCAGTACAGGGTGGTCACGCTGGCACAGAACAGGGAATCTGAACCCCTGGCTACAAGTGCTACCCTGAGGGATTACACTGACGAGGAATTGCTTGACATGGTACAGCGCTATGCTTTCCGCTATTTCTGGGAAGGAGCACATCAGGGATCAGGCATGGCACTGGAAAGGACAGACGGCGGCAGCTCAACGGCAGCATCAGGGGCAACCGGAATGGGTCTGATGGCAATGATCGTGGCTCATGAACGGGAGTACAGGCCAAAGGAGGAAATAAAGGACAGGATTCTGAAGATTCTCTCTTTCCTGGAGACCTGTGACCGGTTATCATGGAGCATGGTCACACTGGTACAACGCCGATACGAAACATACCCAGCCTTTTACAACTGACGATGACGGCGGAGATCTTGTAGAGACTTCATTTGTAGCCCAGGGCCTCGTAGCTCTGAAAAACTATTTCTCAGGAACCGATGCCAAATCAGTTCAGATCAGGGAGAAAGCCGACCTGCTCTGGAAAGGGGTAAACTGGAACTGGTACCGGCAGTACGGACAGAATGTCCTGTACTGGCACTGGTCTCCCAACTACCTTTTCGCAAAGAATATGAAGATCACCGGCTGGAATGAAGCACTCATAACATATATTATGGCAGCCTCGTCGCCGGGTTACGGAATCCCCAAGGAAGTCTATACCGAAGGCTGGGCAAGAAACGGAGCTATGGTCGTCAAGCGGACTTACTACGCTTACGAAATTAATCTTTCCCCCAACTATGGCGGCCCCCTGTTCTGGGTACACTATTCCCATCTCGGAATAAATCCGCATGGTCTGACAGATCAGTATGCCAACTACTGGCAGGAGCATGTAAACACGGCTAAGATCCATGTTGCGTATGCTGTCGCAAATCCCGTCAGGATTTGAGAATTACAGCGATAAATGCTGGGGACTGACAGCCAGTGATGACCCATACGGGTATACAGCTCACCAGCCTGTCAGCAATGACAATGGGACCATAAGTCCAACAGCAGCGCTGGCAAGCATGCCTTACACCCCGGTAGAGTCCCTTAAAGCTCTCAAATACTTCTACAGGGAGAGGGGAAAGGATGTTTTTGGACCCTATGGCCCTTATGATGCTTTCAATGACGAGCTGAACTGGGTAAAAAAGGCATACATCGGCATTGACGAGGGCCCTATAGTAGTCATGATCGAGAACCACAGGACCGGTCTTCTGTGGAACAGTGTCATGAAAGATGCTGACGTCAGGGCAGGGCTGACAAAGCTTGGTTTTCAGACCACATCTGTTTCTCCCGTTCCTTTCAGACCGGATGACTTAAAAGTATATCCCAATCCCGGCGATGACCGGTTCTATATTGATCATGCAGGTTTCGAACAGCCGGTTACGGTAAAGGTTTTTACAACGGATGGACGTATGCTGATGACAAAGATTGTAAGTGATGCCGATTCGGAATTCTCAATTGATTGCTCCGGCCTCGGTAACGGCTTGTATATTATTCAGCTCACGTGACGCAAGTAAATCGGGGCAGACGAAGTTACTGATACATAAATAACAGCAATTTCAATATGAAAAATCATTTAAGGATTTGCGCAGTTGTTTTCTTGGCGGTTTGTGCTTTTTCATCATGCAACAAGCCACAGGGAATTGAATTCAGATCAAACGGCAAGGTCGATTATCCTCTGACTGCAGAAGACGAGGCTATGCTCGATTCAATTCAGCACAAGACTTTGCTTTTCTTTTTAAATGAACATCATCCCGAATGGGGAATTGTCAAAGACCGGGCGGCAGACTGGGCTCCTGCCAGCATTGCATCGACAGGTTTTGGCATTCCGTCATTTGCAGTCGGGGTGGAAAGAAACTGGATGACCCGTGAACAGGCAGCGCAGATCACTCTTAACATCCTTGATTTTCTCGCCGGTTCTGTTCAGAGCGCAGATACCAGCGCCGCCGGCTATAAAGGATTTTATTACCATTTCCTGCGCCTGAATACCGGTACCCGGGCATGGAGGTGTGAACTCTCATCGGTTGATACGGGCCTGCTGATGATGGGGATAATCTTTGCACGCAACTACTACAACCTGGATAATGATGTCGAAAACCGGATCCGTTCACAGGCTGCCATCATTCTGGACCGGATTGACTGGAACTTCATGGTAATGCCTGATACCGGTAAATATGCGAATACAATTTCGATGGCATGGACCCCTGATCAAGGACTTCACAACATGGGCTGGAGCGGATATAATGAGGCGCTGTTCCTTTATATTCTTGCTGCCGGAAGCGGCATGGAAAATGCCGAAAAAAGCTACAACTCATGGCTAAGTACTTATAAATGGCAGACTCCTTACGAAGGACTGTCGCATGCAGCTTTCCCTCCTTTGTTCGGTCATCAGTTTTCACAGGCATTCATTGATTTCCGCGGTATTGCGGATGGATACATGAAGGAGAAGGGGATTGACTATTTTGAAAACTCACGCCGTGCAACTTATGTCCAGAGACAGTATGCCATTGATAATCCCTACGGCTGGGTCGGGTATGATTCACTTTGCTGGGGTATTACAGCAAGTGACGGACCCGGAGATAAGTACAACTTTGATGATAAGAAGTTTTTAGGTTATGCAGGAAGAGGAACCAGCGGTCCCGATTACAATTACTTTGATGACGGAACAATAGCACCCTACGGTCCGCTTTCATCATTGCCTTTTGCTCCGGAAATAGTCTTGCCGACTATTAAATCGATTAATGAAAAGTACGGTGACAGTCTATGGGGCAAGTACGGTTATTATGATTCCTTCAATCCGACAGCCCAATGGTTCGATAATGATTTTGTCGGTATTGATGAGGGTCCGATGCTGATCATGATTGAAAATTTCAGGACAGGACTGGTCTGGAATTATGTGATGAAAGATCCGATAATACAGAAAGGTCTCAACAGGCTGGGATTTAAATATTTGAAATAGGAATTATCCGCTTGAATTACAACCGTTAAAACAGCATTAATCAGATGAACTGGTCATATAAGCAAAAGAATTGCCATATTCATTCTGCTGGTTTTTACAACAGCAGTCATCAGCGCTCAGATAAGAACACTTGATGAATTTGAAAGCAAAGACGGATGGACTTTCAATATTTCAGACGGGGTTACTCTGGACATCTCAAATGAAAAAGGATTTACAGGCAATGCAATACGTTTCGATTATGATTTCACAAAAGGAACCGGCTACGGAGGGATACAGAAGCTTTTTCCGATTGATCTGCCTGATAATTATGAATTTACTTTTTATGTTAAAGCCGAATCTCCTTCCAATAATTTTGAAATTAAATTTATTGACAGCACGGGAAACAATGTCTGGTGGGTCAATAACCGCAACTATAATTTCCCCGGAGACTGGAAAAAGATCCGGATTAAGAAAAGACATATAGATTTTGCCTGGGGACCAACAGCTGATCAAAGCCTAAAACGGATTGACAGGATTGAATTTACAATTGCATCGTTTGTCGGCGGTAAAGGCACTGTCTGGATTGATGACCTGAAGTTTGAACCGCTTCCGCCTGAAACGCACTCATGGCCGGCACCTGCAGTCATCAGCTTCATCATCCAGCGAAAAATCATTCTCCGGATTTAATGGCGGATAATTCAGATGAAACATACTGGCAAAGCCGGAAAACAAAAGGTCAGAATGTTACAGTTGATTTCAGGGCAAGGAGGGAGTTTGGCGGTTTGCAGATCAACTGGCTGAAAGACTGTTACGCAAAAAGTTTTGATGTTCTGTTATCAGATGATGGCAAAGACATGGGAAAAAGTATATTCCGTTCAGTCAAACCGGAGTGATGTGAGCTTTATCAGGCTCCCGGAAGCGGAGACAGGATATCTCAGGATCAATCTTTCAGATGCAAACAATGAAAAAGGTTTCGGCATTGCTGAAATAAAAGTCCTGGATATTAAAAACTCCATGACACCTAATGATTTCCTGATTTATGCGGCAAAAAATTCACCCGAAGGAAATTACCCGAGGTACTTTTCGGAGCAGGCTTCCTACTGGACAATCACCGGTGTCAATAATGATGTAAAGGAAGCGCTGATAAATGAAGACGGGATGGTTGAGGTTGACAAAGCCCTTTTCTCAATTGAGCCGATGATAAAAATCGGCGATTCACTTTATAACTGGAGCAATGTAAAGGCTGTTCAGTCAATGGGCTTTCCTGACGCGAAAAGCGAATTTGATTTTCTGCCGTCAGTTACCTGGCAATGTGATGATCTGAAATTTGTAACCGGAGTAACATCCAGCGGAGAGGCTAATATAAATTCTGCACTCGATATCGGTTATTCTTTTGAAAATCTTTCGGACAAGCCAGTCGATTTTGAGTTTTATCTGCTGATAAGACCATTCCAGGTCAATCCCTATTACCAGTTTCTGAATACCATCGGGGGAGCCGGAAAGATAAATTCGATAAGAGAAGCAGATGGCGGATACATTGTTGTTGACAAAAAAGTGGTGCTGCCTCAAAGAAAATACGATTCATTCGGTGCATGCACCTTTGATGAAGGAAATATTGTTGATCTCATCCGCAAAGGAAATCTGCCTCAGGACAAAGCCGCTGAGGATCAAAGCGGACTGGCAAATGGTGTGATGCAATATTCGTTTCATTTAGAAGCAGGTGAGCAAACAGAATTTTTTGTGGTTGTGCCTTTCTATGGTAATGATCCGATCAACCAAAAGTTAAGTAACAAGTCTGTTGCCGCTGAATTTGAGAATACGGCCAACTTCTGGAAAACAAAAGTTGATCATATAAAATTCAATCTGCCTGAATCAGCGGACAGGATCTGTAAACACTTATAAATCAAATCTCGTTTACATCCTGATTAACAGGGACAAGGCAGGCATCCAGCCCGGTTCACGTTCCTATGAACGAAGCTGGATCCGTGACGGTGCGCTGACCTCATCAGCGCTCCTGAAATCAGGCATTGTCACCGAGGTAAAAGACTTCATTGACTGGTACGCAGCTCATCAGTACGAGAACGGCAAGGTTCCGTGTGTGGTTGATTTCAGGGGCCCCGATCCGGTTCCCGAGAATGACAGCCACGGGGAACTGATATACCTGATCCGCGAGTATTTTAATTTCACACAGGATACCGCTTTCCTCCGGTCAAAGAATGAAAATGTGCTGAAGGCAGTGGAATACATTGAATCGCTGATTGCCGAAAGATCAACGGATCATTTTAAAAACGGCAACGACAGTGTCCGGGCTTATTACGGACTGGTTCCGGAATCAATCAGTCACGAAGGTTACTCGGCAAAACCGATGCACTCATACTGGGATGATTTCTTTACCATGAAAGGGCTGAAAGATGCGGCGGAGATCCAGAAGATACTTGGTGAAACAGCGAATTATGAAAGAATAGCAAAAGTACGCGACACTTTCAGGGAAAATCTTTACAACTCCCTGGATCTGGCAATGAAGATCAGAAAGATAGATTACATCCCCGGTTGTGTTGAGCTTGGAGATTTTGATGCAACATCAACCACCATTGCCCTGACGCCCTGCAATGAACTTAAAAACCTGCCAAAACCGCAGGTTTATAACACCTTCAACAAGTATTATGAGTTCTTTAAAAACAGGAGAGACGGTAAGATTGACTGGATTAATTACACTCCTTATGAGAACCGCCTGATCGGTTCATTCATCATGCTTGATCAGCCGGAAAGGGCGCATGAACTGATAGAGTTTTTCCTCAATGACCAGCGTCCGCAGCCGGCGGATGGAATCACTGGGCTGAGGTTGTCTGGAAAGACTACCGTCATGCAGGGTTTATCGGAGATATGCCACATACCTGGTGCGGCAGCGATTTTATTAATGCAGTCCGCACAATGTTCGTTTATGAAAATGAGTATGATCAGACACTCGTGCTGGCATCTGCACTTTACCAGGACTGGATTGATTCACCTGAAGGGATGTCTGTAGAAAACCTGCCAACTTATTATGGCGAGATTTCTTATTCAATAAAAAAGGATGACGACAGATATCTCTTTTCAATATCAGGTGATTTAAACCTTCCTGAAGGCGGGATCAGAATAAAGAACTTTAACGGATCGAAGTTGCCGGTAAAGGTGACTGTCAACGGAAATGAGACAAAAGACTTCAGTGAAAAGGAAATTACCGTCAAGGAGGTTCCTGCAGAGGTAGTTATTTATTATTAATTCTTGCATTAACATAATATTATGACAACAGCAGAAGAAGGTACAGTCCGGGTCACAGAAGAGAAACATCATATTCCCTTTGGGCAGATGGCAGCCTATGGCGCCGGTGGTATTATTCCCATCGCCCTCTTCAACATTGCCGGGATACTGGTAGGCCTGATGGGTAATATAAGCCTTGGTCTCAGCGCTTTCTGGCTGGGATTTATCCTGATTGTTCCCCGTCTGTGGGATGCTCTTTCCGATCCCATTATCGGGCATCTGTCTGACAATACCCGGACCCGCTGGGGACGCCGTCGTCCTTACCTGCTGTTAGGCGGATATACTGGTTGCGGTCTTTTTTGTTGTAATGTGGTGGATCCCCAAAGGCGATATGGTTCGTACCTGGTTCCCGACTGACTCCGGCTACCAGGCGTTTCAGCTTGTTTATATTCTTATAACTCTTCTGTTATTTTTTACTGCCGTAAATATTTTCGAGATACCTCACGGCGCACTGGGGATGGAGCTGACCAACGATTACCATGAGCGCACCCGTCTTTTCAGCGCCAAGAGTTTTGTCGGCAATCTTTTTGCCATGAGCACACCATGGCTTTTCGCACTGGCCAACACTGAAAGATTTCAGAGGCACAGGAGGCAACGAAGCCGATGGAATGCGATATGTCTCAATACTTATTGCTGCAATCATGATTCCGCTTTCTTTCTGGTGGACTGCCAAGCTGCGTGAGCCGGGGTTTGCCAAAGCGTCAAAACAGGAAAAAACACCTTTCTGGAAAGACATGAAGCGCACTTTCAGCAAACAGGAACTTTACCAATCTGACATTTACTATTTTCACGCTGGCCATGGGCTTCAATTTCGTCAATCTGCTCGGGTCATACATCCCTATTTTTTATGTTTTCGGAGGTGATAAGGTTGCAGGCGCCAGGCTGCTTGGAATCAACGGCACTATCTGGGCCATCACCGGAGTGCTTGCTGTCTTTCCCCTCAACTGGATAAGCCCTAAACTGGGGAAACGCAATACCCTCATTCTGGCAATGATACTGATGTCCATGGCACAGCTTTCAAAGATTGTCTGCTACAACCCGCAACATCCGTACCTGGTCCTGATCCCGACTTTTCTTCTTTCTGCCGGTATGCTTTTCTTCTTTACACTCGGGTCTTCCATGGTGGGAGATATCTGCGATGAGGATGAATTAAAAACAGGGTATCGCGCTGAAGGAAGTTATTATGCGATCTTCTGGTGGTTTATTAAAATGGGAACCGCTCTTGCCAGCTTTGTCGCCGGTGTTCTGATAGTCTTTACCATGTTTGACCAAACACAGGTTACCAGGGTTGACAGTCTGCAGGGAAGCATAAGGGAGTTACGAAGCAAGGTTCAGTTCTGGGAGGGGTATGAGAGCTCCGGCGGCGCCACGGCAGAGTGGCTCAAAAATACCGGAACAGAGACATCCGAAGCACTCAAAGACGCAAGGGATTACGTGATTTATCTGGAAAAGGAATCCGTTAAAAAACCGGACAGGAAGAAAGCCGGTTCTGCAGCTGTTCAAAGCCAGAGAAAGAACGTATTGTTAAATTCACTATCCTCGACACAGTCAATTGTGACTGAGCTTGAGAAAATCCAGGTGCGCATTGGGAGCCTTGGGCCGTCAGGCTCCGGACTCCATCGTTAAGTCCTTGATAGATGATGCCATGCCCCTCACCCTTCAGGTCAAACTTTTAAAAGCCAGGGTGAATTCATTCGAGCTCCTGTCACACCTCGAAGCCAAATCGCTGGATACAAAAAACAGCAAGGAGCATTATCAAACACTTATGCAGGAGATCACAGGTATCAATAACCGGCTCGCAGACATGAACAAGGAACAGTCCTTGAGTCTCCTCGATAAGGAGCTCGGAACAATAGAAAGTGAGATCATGCTGCTCACAAAACAGACACCTTACACTCTTCTGATGATGCGTGTTGTTGAGATCGGACTGCCTGTGCTGCTGTGTCTCTTCTCTTTCATCTTCGTCATTCGCTATACGCTTACCGAGAAACGAAGCCATGAAATTAAAGAACTGCTCAGGCTGAGAAATATTGAGCGTGCCAACGGAAACGGAGGTTCATCAGAACCATCGGTCATATAAACTGAATATCAACTGAGATGACATTTACAGTTAAGGAAGGAAGTTTTTATCTTGACGACAGAAAGGTATTTCTCAATTCAGGGGAGATACATTATTTCAGAATTAAGCGGGAACTATGGGACAAACACCTCGAAGCAGCAAAAGAAGCAGGCCTGACAACTGTCAGCACTTATGTTCCGTGGGCATGGCATGAGATTCAGAAGTCCGTTTTTGATTTTGACGGACTGACATGCCCTGAACGCGATCTCCGGGGATGGCTTCAGCTATGCCAGGCTCATGGATTAAACTGCATCGTAAAGCCGGGGCCGTTTATCCTGGCGGAGTTCCGGGGAGCAGGATTGCCGGACTGGTTTCTCGAACAGTATGGCTCTGAAGTAAGGATGCGCACCAGCAGGGGCGAACCTGTACAGAGCGACGGAGTGAGCCTTTTCAATCAGAATTACCTCACCAGGGTTACCCTCTGGTATGATCAGATCATGCCGCTGATAAGCAGCAATCAGGTTTCAGCAGGCGGCCCGGTAATCATGATGCAGATATGCAATGAGATCGGCGTATTCTCATGGCTGGCTAAACAGGCTGACTATGGCAATGCGGTGAAAGAACATTTCATTTCATACCTGTCGCATAAATTCAGGGAATATTGCTGAAGTAAACAGGCTGTGGGGAACAGATTATCACGACTTTGCTCATGTGGAGCTTCCTCCTGACGGGAATCTTCCTTACGCTTCCCGGGGTGACCGTGGCCGCGATTATGAATGGCACTGTTTCTGGAGGAAATATTACGGCGATTATCTGAGACTGTTGTCAGGCATGGCCCGCGAGAGAGGTGTAACTGTTCCCCTGTATCATAATCTTCCCGGCTGGATTTACGGACACGGTTATGAATTTCCGGTCAATATCACCATGTACGAGGATCTTTTCCGTGGCAAGAGCGAGATTATTTTCGGAGTTGATCATATTCCGGAATTCCTGTCGTACCGGAACATGCATGATGACCGGGTCATAAATGACATTACCGGTGCGATGCAGGGCAACCAGCCATTGTTTGCCGCCGAGTTCCAGAGCGGTTCGCGCGAGTATCATGTGGTGACCAATCCCCGGGAGATGGAACTCTTCTACAAGGCAAGCATCGCCAACGGCCTGACCGGGTGGAACTATTATATGTTCTCCCAGGGGCGTAATCCGGCCCGCAAAGGCTATTCCGGAGAGACTTTTTACTGGTTCAATCCCCTGACACCTGAAGGTGAGCGCACCGTTGCCTTCCCTCTTGTACAAAGGATGAGCAGGATCGTGAAGACCACTGAAGAGCATCATTGTAAATGCAAAGCGCAGAGCCGAAGTATGCGTGCTTTTCTATCCTCCTTACTATGCCACCGAGCTGGAAAGACCGGCCGGCGGAGAATGCGGGCTTCAGTTCACACCCTCTGCCATACGCCGGCCGGCATATTTCGACGGATTGCTGAAGGTGCTTCAGATACTGAACATAGATTATGACATGGCTGACCTGAGCAAGTCTTCTGCAGACAGCCTGAACAGGTACAAACAGGTTTGGGCATTCAGCACCGATGAGATGAATGCCGCTGATCAGCAGACCATTGTTGATTACGCCAGCGCCGGCGGTAATGTTGTTCTTTTTCCTTATCTGCCTGACCGTGAGATGTCTCAGAAACCGTGCACTATAATCAGGGATGCTCTTTCAGTATCGCCATCCGGCAAGGAGATCATCGATTCACCTCTGATCGATATATTTGACCATAAAGATATCAAGTGCGCCAATCCGCAAATCATCTATTCTGAAGATTCATTGCAGGGCGCGGAAATAATTGCCCGGACACTGAATGGTACCCCATGCGGATTTATCAAACCACTGGGACGCGGGTCAGTCACTTCACCTGGGGACATGGATCGGATTTGATACTGAGGGACACAAACCGGTCTATGAAGCAATTCTTAAAAGGTCAGAAGCCATGCTCAGGCAGGCATCTGCCTCCTGTGAATATTTAACTGTCAGGGAACGGTTTACGGATGACAACAGGGCATTGCTGTTCGTGGGTAATTATTACAATGAAGAGACAGAGCGGCAAGGTTACATATACCCATCCGGAGACGGGTGAAAAAGTGTCAATCCCTTATTTCAAGCAATGAAATTCTATGGCCTGAACTGTACGGTATCCTGACCCCGGTTTGCCTGGAGGTTACAGGACGGATTGAAAATTCTGCACAGTACCTCTGACATTCTGGGTTTTGCCGAGTCTGAGGATCATCTTGAAATAATGACTCTGCGGAGACCGTGATCTGGCAGGGGAGATTGTCTTTGAAGGCCCGGGTGTCATGAAGATCAGCTCTGCGACAATTGACGCCGGAGCTGTTGAAATGATTCGTGACGATAAGCGCACGGCTTTTATTTACAGGCATGAATACGGGAAAGAATTAACACTTAATATCAAATTCAATTAAATGAATATCAGGAATTCTCTGGGACTTGACATTGACATTCAGGACAATGGATCAGTCAGGAGCATTGCCGTTGATCCGATAAGAATCAGCCTGAAAGCTTCAAACCCTTTTTCAGCATCAGGGGCAAACCTCTGGCTGAGGAAAAGGACTGACCGCATCGAGTACACAGCTCTTATGGGACCGGGCAGCAACAGCCGCTTCAAAGTTGAAGGCAATACTTATATTGCAGCAGGTAGCTGGGCAGGTCTCGTCTATACATGTGCACTGCAGCTTTCAGGTAAAAGCCTGAGCTGGCTGTGGAGCGTTGAAATTGAAAATACCTCTGACGGGGCTGTCGAGGCTGATATAATCTGTGTACAGGATGTCGGACTGAAACCTGTAAATTCAGGATTGATAAATGAATATTATGTAAGCCAGTATCTTGAACGATGCAGTACTTGAGGACAAAAACTATGGTTCTGTGGTGTGCTGCCGTCAGAACATGAAAGAATCTGTCGGCAATCCCTGGTTAATGATTGCATGCAAAAACAGGGCAACGGCAGCAAGCGTTGACGGAATGCAATTCTATGGCAGAACATACCGGGAGACCGGTATACCGGAAGGTCTGATTGCTGAAACCCTGGGGGGCGAATATTCGGGAGAATCATCCGTCGTTGCCCTTCAGGAAAAACCCTTTAAGCTGCCTCCCGGAGGTAAGCACACAAGCGTGTTTGCTGCAACATATCTGGCGGATCATCCTGAGGCTACTTCGGAGACTGATCTGGAACGATTACCTGACCTTTTTACTGAATTTGGCAATGCAGAATTACCTGCCGTTTCACAAGATATGACCGTTCCGGTCAGAAATATATTCAATACAACTGCATTCCTTCCTGTCGATGATCTGACTGAACAGGAGCTTAAAAGCTTTTTTGGCAGTGAGATGAGGCATCCTGAGACGGAAGACGGACGGTTGCTTTCATTTTTCTGCAAAGACAACAACCATGTCATGCTTCGTCTTAAGGAGACGATTGTTGACCGACCCCATGGTCATATTATGCAGGCGGAGGCCGGGTACGTGCCTGATGAGAGTATCGTTTCCACTACCTCGTTTGCATATGGTGTCTTCAATTCGCATCTCAGCCAGGGGAATACCAATTTTAATGTCCTGCTTTCGGTATGTTCCAGCCAGTTCAACCTTTCACCGGAAACAGGTCAGCGTATCTTTGTTACGGTCGATGACCGGCAATATCTGCTTGGAGTACCGTCTGCCTTTGAGATGGGATTAAATCATTGCCGGTGGATATACAAACACGGGGACCTTATCTTTCAGGTAAGGACCTGGACATCAAAAAAGGCTCCGCAGGTCAACACTGACTTCAGAGTGATCAGCGGCGAAAAGGTAAAGCTGCTGATCACCCATCAGTTTGATGACCTCAACGGCTGGAGCATTACCCCTGCGGGTACAACAGGTGAGTTTGTTGCCAGACCCGCAGCTGACAGCATGATAACCGGTAAATTTCCGCATGCGCAATTCAGAATAAAAATCAACAACTCTGAAGCCGGGTTCCAGGCTTGCGGGGAGGAGGCACTCTATGCTGATTCCAAGAATCACGGGAAGCTCGTTATTTGTTCTTGATGTAAATGAAACTTCTGATTTCTGCATGAGCTTTTTAGGTGAAGTATGTACTTCTGCCGATTTTGTTAAAATTGAAAATGCAGATAATCAGTGGCTTTCTGAATGCCATGATGCACAGGCCGTCTGGCAGAATCTCAGCTTGAATCTCTCACTGAAAGGACAACAGGAAGATGTTGCTGCAATCCGGGAAATCCTCCCGTGGTATGGCATGAATGCACTCACACATTATCTGACACCATACGGACTGGAACAGTTCAGCGGAGCTGCCTGGGGTACGCGCGATGTTGCACAGGGACCATTTGACCTGTTGCTGTGCATGGGGAAATATGAGGAAGCCAGGCAGGTTTTGTGCATAATCTTTTCCAATCAGAATCCTGATGGCGGATGGCCTCAGTGGTGGATGTTCGACAGCTATTCAGATATCAGGGCAGAGAGCGCTCACGGTGATGTAATTTACTGGTGTATCATTGCGCTGAGCAACTATATTTCAATTACCGGTAATCTGACGATCCTTGATGAGATTCTACCCTTCTATCAGGAGAAAGATGCGGGTAATGCAGAAAGAAAACCTCTCAGCGAACACGTCGACAGGCTGATAAAAATGATTGTTGATTCATTCATACCGGGTACTGCGCTGGTGCCATTCGGCGGTGGTGACTGGAATGATTCACTGCAACCGGTCAGCAAGGAGCTGGCACAGAGAATGATCTCAAGCTGGACAGTGGAGATGAATTACCAGGCGTTTAAGCAGTACCAGAAAGTTTATGAACGTGCCGGTGATACTGAAAAAGCCGTGGAACTGAAAGGGATATGTAACAGGATCAGGGTTGATTTTAACAGGTATCTGATGAAAGATGGTATTGTGGCAGGATATGGCCTGGTTGAGAAAGATGACACTGTCAGCCTGCTGCTCCATCCGCGCGACAACAGAACCGGCATACACTACAGCATCCTGCCGATGAACCGGGGCATTATAAGCGGAATTTTTTCAAAAGAACAGGCCAGGGAACATCAGGATCTTATTGAAAAATATCTGAAAGGACCTGATGGTGCCCGGTTGATGGATCGTCCGCTTAAATACAGAGGCGGCATACAGACAATTTTTCAGCGGGCCGAGAGCAGTACCTTCTTTGGCCGCGAGATCGGTCTTATGTATGTGCATGAACACATTCGCTATGCTGAAGCACTGGCATGTACGGGCAAGGCAGATGCTTTTATGAAAGCTCTTCGCCAGGCCATCCCGGTTGGCTACAGGGATGTTGTGCCCTGCGGAGATATACGGCAGTCAAACTGCTATTACAGCAGCTCTGATGTAACCTTCAGGAACCGGTATGAGGCTGATGATCTTTACGATGAAATAATGACCGGCAAAATTACCCTCAGGGGCGGATGGAGGGTCTATTCAAGCGGCCCGGGGATTTTTATCGGCATAATCGTGACACGATTGCTCGGATTAAGGCTTGAATACGGGAATGTGATCATTGATCCCGTAATGCCGCATTCACTCGATGGCTTATCTGCCTCACTGGACTTTCTTGGCGGAACAGTAACGTTCAATTATGCCGTTAAGGAAGGCAGCTTTTCTCCGAAGGCAGTCATTATCAATGGCAGAACGGTCAGGTTCACTCATGAAGAAAACAAATACCGGAAAGGAGGAGCGGTCATTCCGGCTTATAAGTTTTCATCACTGCTCAATCCGCATGAAAACATTGTTGATGTCCGCTTATAGTATTTATTTGATCGGCAAGTCTTACAGCCATAGGCTGTGACCTGAATTATCAATATA
>CAVSSR010000014.1:0-346649 GCA_963730615.1 uncultured Bacteroidales bacterium
ATCAGTACCAATCTTTTCGAACAACCGGAATAAGTCGTCAGTATCAAAGGCAAAGGCGGGAATAACAACCGCCGAGCTTGATGAGCTCAATACTAAAAATCAGCTTCGCAAGGAGATCGAACAGGCGTGTCTCGATGCACGGTCCTCAGCCATAAGTTTTAATGCAGCAGTCAACCAGTATGAGGCATCCCTCGAATCATACAATGTGGCCGAGGAGAAATTCAAGCTGGGTGCAATGAACTCCGTCGACTTCCTGATTCAGAAAACAAATATGACCTCCTCGGAAAGCAACCTGCTGCAGGCAAAATATGAACTTGTCTACAGCTATAAGATCATCGACTTCTACAGGGGTGTCCCGCTTTCGTTTTAGTGAATAATCAACAACAAAAAGTATAAATCAATGAAAATGAACAGATTTATTATAAGCAGTGCAGTGCTGGCAGTGACAGCAGTAACAGTTCTGGCTATCCATGGATGCAAAAAGAGTCAGGCATATACCTTCGAAACAGCAACAGTGCAGAAAGGTTCCGTGACGAACTCGGTAACTGCCACAGGTACTCTTGAAGCCATTACCTCCGTGGTAGTCGGAACACAGGTGTCAGGCATAGTGGAAAAGCTTTACGTTGACTTTAATTCGCCTGTGAAGAAAGGTCAGATACTTGCAGAGCTTGATAAGGTGGCGCTTAACTCACAGGTGGAGCAGGCTTATGCCACACTTGAGAGCGCCAAAGCTGAGACAGAGTATCAGCAGTCAAACTTTGAACGTTCGAATGCCCTCTTTGAAAAAAACCTGGTGGCACAGGCAGATTTTGACCTTGCAAAGTATAACTATGAGAAGTCAAAAGCTACGTTAAAAAACGCAAAGGCCAACTATGACAAGGCCATCGTAAATCTTAAATATGCAACCATTTACTCTCCCATAGACGGTGTTGTGATGAACAGGGCTGTTGATGAAGGGCAGACTGTTGCGGCGAGCTTCAACACTCCTGAGATCTTTACAATCGCACAGGATCTCACACAGATGCAGGTAGAGGCTGATATAGATGAAACGGACATCGGCACGGTAAAGGAAGGTCAGCGGGTAGAGTTCGATGTAGATGCTTTCCCGGACGAGAAATTCACCGGCACGGTGATGCAGATCAGACTTTCGCCTGTAACAACATCAAATGTGGTCACATATACGGTTGTTATAAATGCTCCGAATCCTGATCAGAAACTTCTGCCTGGCATGACTGCCAACCTGGTGATTTATGTCGAGGAAACCAATGATGTGCTGACCATTCCCTACAAGGCTGTTAAATTCACTCCCGAAGCTGAATACCTTGCAAAGATGGGTGAGGGCACGGCATCGGCTGCAAGCAAGCCGTCAGGGCCGGCTGGTCCGGCAGGTGCCGGCACCATGACGGCAGGTCCGGCAGGTCCGGCAAGTCCCGGACCATGACGGCAGGTCCGGTAAGTGCCCTCAGGTCAGAGGCCGGAAGGCGGTGCATCTGGTGCAGGCGGTAAAATTTCAGCAACAGTATGGGTCAAAGATAATGAGGGCATCCACCCGGCACAGATCGGACTTGGCACGAACGACGGCGACAATGCCGAGGTGAAGTCAGGACTGAAGGAAGGCGATAATGTTATCACAAAGATGACTCCTGCATCCTCAAAGAATAAGGAAAAGGAGGTGTCATCCAATCCATTCATGCCTCAGCGTCCCGGCGCCCAGAGCAACAAGAGTAAAACCACCACAAAAAGCTGAAAATGAGCGCTATAATAGATATATCATCACTGAAGAAGGATTATTACGTCGGAGAGGTGACAGTACATGCCCTGAGAGGAGTCGATATGCAGATATCAAAGGGTGAGTTTGTAGCTATCATGGGTCCATCGGGGTCAGGCAAGTCGACGATGCTGAACATTCTGGGCTGTCTTGACCGACCTACAGCAGGTACCTATTTGCTTGACGGAATAAATGTGGCAGAGATGTCGAAGAATGAAAGAGCTGCGATCCGTAACCGCAAGATTGGTTTTGTTTTCCAGTCTTATAATCTGCTCTCGCGCACCTCAGCACTTGAGAATGTGGAGCTGCCGCTATTGTATAACCCCGAAATAAGTGCAAAGGAGCGCAGGGAGAGAGCAATTGCTTCACTGGAAGCCGTGGGCCTTCAGGAGAGGATGGATCACATGCCGAACCAGCTCTCCGGAGGTCAGCAGCAGAGAGTGGCAATAGCGCGTTCGCTTGTAAATGATCCCGTCGTAATTCTTGCCGACGAGGCAACAGGCAACCTTGATACGCGAACATCATATGAGATCATGGCCCTGTTGCAGGAATTGAATGAAAAGGGCAAAACGATAGTATTTGTTACACACGAAACGGATATTGCCCGTTGCATGTCACGAAGTATCGTTTTCCGCGACGGACATATTATCAGACAGGAAGATGTTAAGAACCGGCTTGCAGCAGTGGAAATGCTGAAAGCATTACCGGTGGAAGAGGACTAAAAAAACAGGATCATGAAATTGGGAAATCTTTTTAAAGTCGCAATGAACGCGCTTAGACGCAATAAGATGCGGTCATTCCTTACGATGCTGGGTATCATCATAGGGGTTGCCTCGGTAATAACGATGCTTGCCATCGGCCAGGGATCAAAGAAAAGTATAGAGGATCAGATCTCTAGCATGGGATCCAACATGCTGTTTGTGATGCCGGGAACAATGAGAATGGGAGGAGTACAGCAGGGAAGCGCAAGCTCTCAGAGGCTCACCGTCGCTGACATGAACGCTATTAAAACCGGATGCGATGCCATTATTGCCGTTTCGCCTGAGGTAAGAAGCAGCGGACAGGCTGTATACGGCAGTTCAAACTGGCCGACAACAATCTACGGGGGGAACGAAGAATATCTTGAGATCAGAAGCTGGAGCATTGTCAGCGGACGCAATATCACCGACAGCGAGGCAAAGGGTTCTGCCAAAGTCTGCCTCATTGGCCGTACGGTGGCTGATGAACTCTTCGGCGAGGGAATTGACCCGACCGGTGAGACCGTGCGTTTTAAAAATATCCCCTTCAAAATAATAGGGGTCCTTAAGGAGAAGGGACAGAACAGTTTCGGACAGGATCAGGATGATGTGCTTATTGCTCCTTATACCACTGTGCAGAAAAGGATCCTCGCCCAGACACACATACAGTCCATTCAGATGTCTGCCAGGAGTGCAGAAGAATCATCCCTTGCACAGGAGCAGGTTGCGGAGGTGCTGCGTCAGACACATAAACTGCGTGACAATGAAGATAATGACTTTACGATAAGAAGCCAGGAGGAACTGGCAACGACAATGACCTCTGTAACGGATATTCTGACTATCCTGCTCGGAGCAATAGCCGGTATTTCATTGCTCGTAGGCGGTATCGGGATCATGAATATCATGTATGTCTCCGTCACCGAACGCACCAGGGAGATCGGACTGAGGATGTCTCTCGGAGGGCGCGGGACAGATATCCTTATGCAGTTCCTTCTTGAATCGATATTGCTGAGCGTGTTCGGAGGTCTGATAGGCATATTGCTTGGACTGGTGGCCTCCCGAGTGGTGGCTGCCCTTACTTCCTGGCCGATAACGGTCATGATGGGCTCGGTGATACTCTCTTTTGTGGTCTGTACCGCCATCGGCGTGTTTTTCGGATGGTATCCGGCACGCAAGGCATCAGATCTTGATCCTATTGAGGCGCTGAGATACGAATAAAGAATAAATCAAAATTGTTAGCTTTGAGGTTGATATGGCTGTAAGAAGAATGATAAAGGAAAGAAAAGGAATGCCTGGCGTACTGCTGCATGTCACCGGATGGATAATTCTCTTTATCCTGCCGCAGTTCCTTGTTACAGGAGGCGGGTTTGAAGATACCCGTACGACACTTATTATCTTTTTTAACACCCTTGTCTTCGGCATCATCTTTTATATAAACTACCTGTGGCTGGTGCCCTTAATTCTGCACAAAGGCAGGTGGCAAATGTATGTTGGTGCCATGCTCGCGTTGGTGATAACCGTTCATTTCGTATCCAACTTTGCATTCCAGAAGGCGTTTCCTCCTCCGCCGGAAGTTGAGCAGCGTATGCGCGATGCGAATCAGAAGGATGACAGCCACAGGAAAGGCAGACGCTCATTTGCCCGGATGATCACATATAACTACTTTATCACCGCCTTTCTTGTTACCGGGTTTGCCGTGGGATTGCGTTCGGTGGAGCAGTCGTTAAAGAAAGAACGGGAGATCAAGGAGCTGGAGCAGGAGAATCTCAATTCTGAACTGGCCCTGCTGAAGAACCAGGTCAGTCCCCACTTCTTCTTTAACACCCTGAACAATATTTATTCCCTCATTGAGATCAACCAGAAAGATGCCCGGGAGGCTGTTCTGAGTCTTTCAAAACTTATGCGTTACATGCTGTACGAATCAGAGCAGGGTAATACAAAACTCAGCAGGGAGCTTGATTTCATGAAGGTCTATATTGATCTCATGAAGCTGCGCATCAGCGAGAAGGTGACGCTCAGCGTGGACTTTCCCGAAAAGTATGATGATATTGACATACCGCCGCTGCTGTTCATCCCTTTCATTGAAAACGCATTCAAGCATGGTGTGAGTGTCCGGAAAAATGCTTTTATCCGCATCGGGTTGTTCAGGGAAGGTGATGATATCCGTTTCACTGCAGCCAACAGCATTAATCAGGTGACAAACGGTTCGCCGGAAGCTGATTCAGGCATAGGACTTGAAAATGTCCGCAAGAGACTGACGCTGCTCTATCCCGGAAGGCATGAGCTGAACATCAGCGACGACGGTACGGTATTCAATGTTGAACTGAAAATCAATACAGGAAGTCAGCCGGTGTCATGATAAAGGTCGTGGCCATAGATGATGAGCCGCTGGCGCTCCAGCTGGTGAAGGGTTATATCGAAAAGACACCTTTCCTTGAACTGGCAGGCTCCTTTGATAACCCGGTAGACGCCGTGGTTTTTATCAAATCCTCTGATGTCGATCTTGTACTGCTCGATATTCAGATGCCTGACATCACGGGCACTGAGCTTGCCAGGGTAATCAGCGGAGGGCCGAAGATAATATTCACCACTGCTTACGAGAAATATGCCCTTGAAGGATTCCGGCTTGATGCCGTCGATTATCTGCTGAAACCTTTCAGCTATGCCGAGTTCCTGAAAGCGGTTCAGAAGGCACAGAAGCTTATCGGCCTTGAAACAAAACAGTTGCCATCGCTTGAGGTGAAGAACGACTTCCTCTTTGTCAAGTCGGAGTACAAGATCAGGCGGATAAACTTTTCAGAGATTCATTATATTGAGGGACTGCGCGATTATGTAAAGATCTGTCTGACGGAGGAGAAGAAGCCTGTGCTTTCACTTTCGACGCTGAAAGCGCTGGAAGCCAGGCTGCCGGGAGACAGGTTCATGAGGGTGCACCGATCATTTATTGTCAGCCTTGAGAAGGTAAGGGTCATTGACCGCAACCGCATTGTATTCGGTGAGGTGCGAATCCCTGTGACAGATCAGTACAAGGAGAATTTTCAGAAGTTTCTTGACGGGAATTTTATCTGAGTCTGAATGTTACGGGTAAGGTGAACCAAACGGGGACAGCCACGCCCTCCTGTTTACCGGGACGCCACCGCGGCAATCCGGAGACCACCCTGATAGCCTCGTTGTCAAGCAGGGGATCGACCCCGCGTATCAGCTCAATCTGGGTTATATCACCTGTTTTGCTAACTACAAACCGCAGGATAACGGTTCCCTCTATCCTGTTCATGATAGCATCTTCAGGATAGATAATCTGTTCATTAAGGTATCTCATCAGCTCGGTGTTGCCTCCGGGGAATGAAGGCATCTCTTTCACGATGACTCTTGGTGTATCGTCGGGTGGAGTGATCTGTTCCGGGTCCGGTGTTTCAGGCAATACTTCCCCGGGTTTTCCGTCTTTGATATCCTGGTTAATAATTTCAGTTACAGGCATTTCGTCCGAAGACGCCGCTTCGTCAGCTACGATCTTAGGCGGGACGAACCGTACTTGGTTCATTGCCTCTGACGGAGGTTTCTGGAGTGGAGGAGTTACCGGAAGTTCAGGTGGATCAAGCAGTGCAGGGTCAAAGGTACCGGTAATATCGATCCTTTTAACGATGCCGGGGTCCGCCCGATCGGCTGAAAAGAAGGGAATAAGAACCAGTGAGATGCTGAAAGACAGGCCTGCTACCAGGGAGATGCTCATTGTTGAGTTGTAGCGTCTGCGGAGGTCGTAAGCTCCGTACTCCTTGTTGCGGTCGCGGAAGATGATATCATCAAATTCCGGGACCTTTTCTTTATTCTTCTTCATTTTAATCAGGTTTGATTAAAGGAATTAATTAAAAAACAATATATAATTAATGAAAAACAAAAAATGTACCAGAATGATTAAATAAATCAATTCATTTGATGAAATTGCTTATTGAGGTGACGAAATTGAAATAATTATGTCGGTTAGACACCGGAGGTACACTAATTGATCGCGCCGGCGGGACCCCGGAGGCAGTCTCATTGCATGTTGCCGACCAGACCCCGGAGGTAGTCTCATTGATCTTTGCCAGTAAGACACCGGAGGTGTCCCCACCTATTAGCCCGGGTGGCAACCCGGGCGTGTACGTCACCACAAAACACAACCCCGGAGGGGTTGACTTCAGGTCAGATTATGAGGTAATCCTCATTATATTCAACAAGATTGTCATCAAGTAACCTGATCAACTCGGTTTTAAATGGCTCTGAATTATGATGGCTTTCCTGATTCAAGACGTAATTTACTAAAACAGTTTTGAGAGCAATATTGTAGGTAAATGCACCATACCCAACCTGCCATCCGGGGAAACGTGCGAATAAGTTTTTATTTTCGGTCATCATAGCATGACTGGCTTTTTTGATTTCTCTTACGAGATCTGACAGGGCAACAGATGGGGAGATATGAGTGACAATGTGTATATGATTAGCATATCCACCGACCTGGTATGGATGGCAGTCCCTTTTACGTAACATACCAACGATGTAGGCAAACAATATGCCCTGGTTTTCGTGGGTCAGGAAGGAAGTATAGTATTTACTTCCAAACACAATCTGGTAAAGAATTTGAGTGTAGGTTGACATAATTATTCGTATTAGCAGCATTACAAAATTAATTTATGCTATTCAAATAGTCAAGGGGAAGTCAACCCCTCCGGGGTTGTGTGTATACCCGCGCCATTAGCCCCGGTCTTCACCGGGGCTAATGGATGATAACCCCTCCGGGGTTACCGGGGTTATTGGATGGCAATGCCTCCGGCATGTGGAAGCCCCGGGTGGGCGGGATGGAGAAACCCCTCCGGGGTTACCGGGGTTATGGATGGCAATGCCTCCGGCATGGAGCGGGTGGGACCGGGGTTATTGGATGGAAACCCCTCCGGGGTTACCGGGGTTATTGGATGATAACCCCTCGGGTTCCGGGGTTATTGGATGGAAACCCCTCCGGGGTTATCGGATGGCAATGCCTCCGGCATTGGTTATTATTTGTCAATATTATCCGGGTGGCGGAAACATTGGACGAGGTGGTCATTGACGATTCCGGCAGCCTGCATGAAGGCATAGCAGATTGTTGACCCCACAAAGGTAAACCCTCTCTTCTTCAGATCTTTGCTGATAGCGTCGGAAAGGGGTGTGCGTGCCGGCATCTCAGCAAGATTCTTCCAGCAATTCACAACAGGTATACCGCCGGTAAAGCCCCAGATGTATTTATCGAAACTGCCAAACTCTTCCTGAATCTTAAGAAATGCTACTGCATTATTGATCGCAGATTTTATCTTCAGTCTGTTGCGGATGATACCTGTATCATTAAGCAGCTCGTTGTATTTCTTTTCGTCATACCCTGAGACCTTCACCGGATCAAATCCGGCAAAGGCCCTACGGTACCCTTCACGACGGTGTAGTATTGTTTTCCAACTCAGTCCTGCCTGAGCACCATCAAGGACAATATGTTCAAACCACAGGTTATCATCATGAACAGGCGTGCCCCATTCACTGTCATGATACGTTATCATCAGGGCATCGTCCGACGGCCATTCACACCTCTTTTTCATCTTAACCCGAACCTGTATGAAAGCTTGAGAAGGAAGACATTATAAGGCTTGTTGTCCGTAAAAAGATCACTGGCCTGCTGCCCCAGGTCAAATACACCGGTATCGGAAAAATATTCGCGTTGCTGTGACCAGACAAAATATGCAGTTGAGCCCGGAAGGAACTCCCAGCGGATCACAAAGTTGTGCAGGAACTCGCTTATATTGAAATCAGGTTTTTCAAAGGTGTAATCAACCATACCATCCCTGTTTTCATCGACAAAGTAATTGCCCTCAGCATCATCGTAGCTGATCTGATCCGATGTATACAAATGAAACCGGTCAGTATATTCTTCAGCAGCTGCAGACTCATCCGTGACATACTTAAATTCATCATAAGCACCGGACCCGAAGAATGGCTGTCCCCAGTACTGGATGGTAAGGTCAGGAGTTATGCTGTAATCGACCCTTAATGACAGGCTCAGGATCTTCTGGTCGATTGATCCGAAAATATATCGCGGAGTATAGACCCCGCTGGTGACTGAAGTCTCGGTGACGTACTGCATTGTGTTGACCATCTTCTCGAGCTCGGGTTCAACGCTGAGACTCAGGGTGCTGACAGGCTTGTAGCTTAGTTCGAGGCCTACGCCTGCACTTTTATAGACGTCCTCAAAGCCCCATGAATAGTCTGCATTTAGTTCAGCCACAAACTTTTTACGGTCGTTGGAATCAAATCCTCCGTGCAGGCCTGCATTTCCGGGCATTTTCATTGAAGGCCCTCCGCGCAATAAATGGTTGTCCGTCTCCTCGCCGTAGACCTGTCCGAAAAGATAAGCGGACCACAGGTTCTTAAATTGTGCCTGCCATGAGATTTCACTTCCAAGGTTCGTTAACGTTCCGCCAAAATCATGAGCGTGAATAACATTTGTTCCGAAGCCCATCTGGTTAAATATACTGAACGGCTTGTAGATGCTGTAATTGAGTATAGCTGCACCTATGTACTGGTCAGCTACCCGCATATAGCCTATGTCATTCAGTTCCAGTCCGGGTGATTTCCAGGCAGACAGGTAAAATATGTTCAAGTTACCGCCTATTTTTCCGGTCATCAGATTCCCTCCGAAACCACTTAGGGAGGTGCGGGTTGAGTCATATTCGACATAATCGGCATCAGGCCTCGCAAAGTTATGGATGGCAGACCGCTGTGTTCGTGCGATGGCATTTTCAGTGCCCTGTATATTGCTGAAGGCTGTACGCAGCTGGAAGATATAGTTCTTTTTACCGAAGTACTGGGTAAAATCTATTCCGCCGGTGGTGGCATTCTTATGGAAATAATCTTCTGTATCATCATCAAGCGACCTGATTGTATTTGTGAGCATCCCTCCGATGATAGTGTTACCGCCGTTAATGTCCTTCTGGATCCTGCCGACAGCATAATTGGCAAGCGGCTCGGCGGTGACATGGGTTGTCTCACCGCTGACTTCATTGTATACCTTTGTGTTCACCTGGGCAGTGACTGCCTCGACCGCGCCGACAGACCATCCGTTTCCTGATTTGCCGGTCAGCTTTGCCGCACCGAGTATAGGTGTAAATGAAGGGGTATAGGCATATTCATCAGATTCGGGTGATCTGGCTGTCTCGGACTGCGGCCTATCCTCCTTGAATAGAAGAGGTTGTCATTGCCTAAACCGCCCTCGCCAAGCCCAAGGCCATAGCTGGTTATGTTATTGCTCTCGACAAAGAATGGTCTTTTCTCCTGGAAATATGATTCGAAAGCGGTGAGGTTTACTTCTGAAGGGTCAGCCTCCACCTGTCCGAAGTCGGGGTTTACCGTCAGGCTCATTATCATATTGTTTGTCACCCCGATCTTGGCATCGAGTCCGGCACTTGGTTTGAAGTCAGTCCCGTCAACCCATGGATTACCATCTTCGCCTTCATATGTTTCAAGCTTGGCTACCCCGTATGGAGTGATATCAAACTGGGTGCGCGGCTTTATATCCTTCAGACCGTAAAGAAGTCCGGCATTGTGTATAAGTCCTGAAGCATTCCGTGCAATAGGCTGCCACAAATCAGTTTCATTATTCCTGTAAATTTTCCGTATTACTTCAAGTCCCCAGACCTGGTCTTCGCTTGCAGAAAAGCGAAGCTGGGTAAGGGGTATACGCATTTCAGCTGCCCAGCCCCAGTTGAAAACAGCAGTTTTTACATACCAGATAGGATCAAATGTCTCATCTTCGTTCATGCCATCATCTGTCCATACAAGGTCACCCCTGACACCAGCCGCACTGACTCCGAAACCAAATGCAGTACGCTGGTCAAAGTATGAATCAAATGCCATGACAACCTCATCGCCATCGGTGTCATCACGGCGTGTCATGCGAGATACAATGCTGTCAGGGGATGAATCATAAGCTTTTATGGCTACATAGATATTGTTGTCGTCATAAAGGATCTTGAACTCTGTCTTTTGTTTTACCGGGGCTGCCTCAGAAGGCTCAAACTGCCGGAAATCCCCGCCCCACTCACCATGGCTCCACGCTTCATCTTCAAGTTCTCCGTCAATGGCAGGGGGGGTGTTTATCCGTGTGGTAGTATAGATTCTTTTTTCATAATCCTGACCACTTAACAATAGCGGAATAAGAAGCAGGAGCAGGAAGAAGTATTTCTTCATAAGGCAGGTTCACGAGGGTTAAAACAAAACAGCCCAAATTTATGCAAAAAAACTTATCTACCTAAGTCCGAACCTGTAAGTGAATTTTAAAAGAAAAACGTTATATGGTTTATCCGTAGTATACAGATTAACAATGTTTTGATCTAACGAAAACGACCCTGTCTCATCATTGTAATCACGCGTCTGTGACCAGACCAGGTATATGGTTGAGGCGGGACGGAACTCCCAGCGGACCACCAGGTTTGACAGGAACTGGTCAAAGTTGCCGTCAGGATTTTCGAAGCTATATTCATCTGTTCCGTCACGGTTTTCATCCACATAATAGTTGTTCTCAGATTCAGCAAATCTTATTTCCTCATCTGTAAATGTATGAAAACGGTCGGTGAACTCAGAAGCCTTAGAATCGGTGATCATTTTGAAATCACTGTAATCCATAGCCGCCAGGAAAGGCTGCCCCCAGTACTGGATTGTAAGGTCAGGAGTGATATTGTAATTAAGCCGCAGTGATAATTTCACGATCTGCTGATCTATCCGGCTGTGGATATACCTGTCTTCATCATTGAACGAGCTGTCAGTTACATACTGGAGTAAATCAGTATACTTGCTATATGAGGGAGAAATTGTAACTGAGAAAGACTTGCCGGGTTTTGCTGTCAGGTCAAGGCCTGCTGACGGTGATTTGGAGGATTTCCTCCCCGCCTTTTCCGTAGTTGACCCAGAGTGTGCCGTAGATCATTTTATGAATTGCTGCTGCTTTCGTACAAACCAGTTAATACTTGAAGGAGTTAGCATTGAGGGCCCCCCTCGCAGGAGCGTATTGGAGATTGATTTACCTTCAATATTAGCACCAAAACTAGTGGACCACAGGTTTTTAAATTCGGTATAAATACTCAGATTACCTCCGGTGCTCAGGTGGGTGCCTCCGAAATCCCAATTGCTCCATATATTGGTATTAGGTCTGATCATTCTGAAAATACTGAAAGGCTTATCGAATCTGTAAGCAGACCAGAATACGCTCATAAGCTGGTCTGCCCGTTGCAGATAACCAACGTCATTAATGTCAAAGCCTGGTGATTTCCAGAGTCCGAACAGCATAAAATTCCAGTGGCCACCGATCTTACCAGCCTGAATATTACCTCCGTGGCCATTCAGGGATGTTCGGGTGGTGTCAACATGCATATAATCTGCATCCGGCCTCTGGTAATAATGCACAGGAGAGTACTGCAGTTCTTCAATAGCCTCTGTGCTGCCTGTGAGGTTACTGAATGCGGCAGAGGTTGATAGCGTCCAGTTCTTCTCTTTACCAAAGAAATGTGTGAAGTCAAGGCCTGCAGTGTTGGCGTTTCTCACCAGTCCGTTAACACCTGTCCCATCAAGAAAACGATGTGTATTCGTATATGCTCCTCCGATGACCGTCTGTCCGCTGCCAAAGTCTTTCATTACTCTTGTCACAAAGTAGTTGGATAAAGGCTCAACGGTCTGTGTGCTTCTTTCTCCGAGTGAGTCAATCTCAGCTATTCCGGCGGCTGTTATTGCTTCAATGATACCTATTGAGAGGCCGTCAGGTGTCTTGCCTGTGACTTTTGCAGCGCTTATAATAGGCACATTGCGTGGTGAATCAGCAAATTCATTATCTTCTGTTGAAGCATCGAACTGGGGGTTTCGGCCTATCCTCCTTGAATAAAAAAGGTTGTCATAGCCGATGTCTCCGTCCCCTATCCCGACTTTGAAGCTTGTAATGTTATTACCTTCGATGAAGAACGGTCGTTTCTCCTCAAAGAATGTTTCAAAAGCCGTCAGATTGACTACTGAAGGGTCAGCTTCTACCTGACCGAAGTCTGGATTTACCGTCAGATCGAGTGTCATGTTGTTGGTTATACCGAACTTGGCATCAAGACCTCCGTTTAATTTCCGCTTAATGCCTGATGCAAAAGGATTGCCCTCTTCTTCTTCAAAGCTTTCAACACTGCCAACAACAAAAGGTGTTATATCAGCCTGTTTTCTTGGTTTGATGCCGGTGAGTCCGGTCATTTCTCCGAAATTATGAATCATGCCTGAAGCATTACGGTCGATAAGCTGCCATACGGACAATTCCTGATTGCGGAAAATCTCACGAAATACCTCCAGCCCCCAGATGCCACCGTCAGAAATCCTGAATCGCAACTGAGTTAAGGGGATTTTCAGTTCTGCAGCCCAGCCCCAGCTATACATTTCTGTTTTGGTGAACCAGATAGGATCCCACGTATCGTCTTCCATCTGTCCGTCATTGGACCAAATAAAATCGTTTTTCACTCCGGCGGCATTGACAATGAATCCGAACCCGGTGCGTTGGTCATGATAACTGTCAAAGGCAACAGCAACAAAATCTCCATCGGCGTTATCACGTCGCGATATACGCCTCGTAATGCTGTCAGGAGATGTGTCATATGCTTTGATTGCGACATAAATATTATCGGCATCGAAGAGGATCTTGAATTCTGTCTTTTGTGCAGCAGGTCCGCCGTTAAGTGGTTCAAACTGAATAAAGTCACCGTCCCATGCGCCGGCCTGCCACACTTCATCCTCAATTGATCCGTCAATGACCGGAGCCATGGATGTAAATGTGGCGTTATAGCTTCTCTTCGGTATTGAATCCTGTGCGCTGAGAAAGGTGCATAATATTACAGCCAGGGCAGTCAATGCTATTCTTTTCATGGTAGTAAGGTAAAATGTCCAAAAGGCTAGTCCGGAATAAAGACCTCCAGGGAATCTGTTTTGCTGCTTAAATGTCGTTATTTGGAATTAATCCAAATAGGACCGAGCGTAAAATCCTGGCATGGTAAGTCGGGATAACGAAGAGGACAGATTGCAGGGCGGCCAGGGCGTACTAGAAGAATTCGTATGAATTGCCGGTGTGGGCGAGGAATTTAAACAGCCCGTCGCGTGGTATGATCAGCGATGCAGTGTTCGTATTGGGATGGAATGAGAGCCTCTCATGGCTGAGGAGGGTTTTATCAATAAAGAGGTGCACGTGGTGTGTTTGGTCATTTATAAGACCAAACGGCGAGACGGAGCCCGGGTTGAGCCCGAGATGCTGCATCAGCCGGCGGTCGGATGCAAATGTCAGCTTACCCTGGTGAAGCTGTTTCTCGAGATCGTGGATCTTCAGCTGTGAGTTGTAGTACAATATAACAAGATAATGTCTGTCGCCTTTGTGATTACGGAGGAATATGTTTTTACAGTGGCCCGATTCTATACCCGACCAGTATTTCATAGCCTCCTCAACCGTAGGTACGGGAGGATGTTCAATGTACTCAAAAGATATCTGAAGGTCATTGAGCAGAGCATACAGTTCTGCCGGTCCTCTCATTGATCGTTTTTTGTTTTGGGGCAATACTTGAATTCGATCTCGCAGAGTATTGCCAGGTCTTCACCTGCTTCCCGGAGGTCTGTATCCTCCAGGTCATAATGCCATTCTATGACAACAGGTACTCCGTCATTGTTTATATCCTTGAGGTGAGTGAAAATATCAAAAAGGAATTTCGCCGATGACGAATTGAAATACTCAAGATCAAGCTTAAAAATGAGAGGCTTCTTATCTGTGTACGGATTGTTCTTTTTAAGCTCGGAAGAGAATTCCTTCATCCATTCCAGAACAGGATAATAAAGCTCGCGTACATCCTCAGGAGCGGAGTTTCCTGATATTACAAATCTGTTCTCACCGGGGGATAATAAAATTTCCGGAGATATATCTGTCGCATGGTGTACGAAATTGTTCATAGTTCCCCTTTTCTGCAAATTTGCACTTTTTTTGGTAAAAGTCAATAGAACTATATAAACTCATTATATAAGTGACGTGTCGTTATTCTCCGGGATATACCCCGTGTCTTCCGACAGGCCATTCTGTTTTGAGGCGTTCACGGCAAGAACGTCACAGCGCTCATTTTCAGGATTGTTATTATGTCCTTTTAACCAGTAAAGTGAAACGTTATGTTGTCGGTACAGGACGAGGAAGCGTATCCACAGATCCTGGTTCTTTTTTTTCTTAAAATTTTTCCGTTCCCAGTCAAATAACCAGCCTTTATTGACGGCGTTAGCCACGTACTGTGAATCGGTATACAGTATCACCGGGGTACCCTTTTTCTTCAGCGCCTCAAGGCCTTTTATTATGGCCAGGAGTTCCATCCTGTTGTTTGTGGTGAGGTGGAATCCTTCCGAAATTTCTTTCCGGTGGTTTCCTGACATAAGCACCACCCCGTATCCTCCCGGACCAGGGTTACCGCTGCAGGCGCCATCGGTGTAGATGATTACCTCATTGACCATGTGTCAGTGCCAGGCCGGTGTTATTGATAAAGAGTCTTATGGCTATTGCCAGGAGGATGATTCCGAAGAACTTTTTAAGAATATGCAGGACTGTAGGACCAAGAAACTTTTCAATGGTCGTGGTCATCTTCAGCACGAAAAAGACTACGCCTATGTTCAGCAGCAGTGCAATCAGAATATTAACCGTATGGTATTCTGCCCGCAGGGAAAGTATTGTGGTTATTGATCCGGCACCGGCAATCAGGGGGAATGCAATGGGTACGATGCCGCCTCCACCAGGAGAATCCTGTTTGAAAAATTCCACCCCGAGAACCATCTCCATGCCAATCAGGAAGATGATGATGGAGCCGGCGATGGCAAACGCTCCGATGTCAACGCCGAATATCCCGAGGAGTCTCTCGCCGAAGATCAGGAAGGCAAGGAAGATGCCCAGGGAGGCCAGTGTCACCTTGACGGGCTGCACGTCTCCGGTTTTTGCCTTGAGATCAAGGATGATCGGTATCGATCCGATGATGTCAATAATGGCAAATAGAACCATGAAGCAGGCTACTATCTCTATGAAATTGATGTTCATATGTCAAAATTTCGGCAAAGATAAAAAAGCTTGGGGCATGGTGCAAGGGGCATGGAGCAAGCTGGCGATCCCGCGGACCGTAGAGACAGTCCCGGAAGCGGGAGGGCATGGTGCAAAGTCGGGATCGAGCCTGGTGTCAGACAGCCAATGGCGAGGACCGGATGACCGTCCCGAGGCAACGGTGGGGATCTCGCTTGGAGCGACAAGACTGCAGGACAAAAAAAAAGGGTCACCGGACCGGCAACCCTTTCATTTATTTGAAAGTTGTTATTGGCGAATATCCATCTCGTTCAGCAGGTGACCGGCGCCGGCATAGATGTCCATGACCCAGAGTACATATCTTATATCGACGCAGATGGTCCTCTGAAGCTCGGGTTCAAATGCAATATCGCCTGTCATTGCCTCCCAGTTGCCGTCGAAGGCAAGGCCGATGAGCTCACCGTTGCCGTTGATGACAGGACTGCCTGAGTTGCCTCCTGTGATATCATTGTCAGTGATGAAACAGACTGGCATGTAACCCTCAGCTGAAGCATAACGTCCGTACTCTTTTTTATCGCACAGGTCAATGAAATGCTGTGGCAGGTCAAATTCATAATCGCCTTTCTTATACTTCTGAATGACACCGTCAACTGTTGTGTACCAATTGTAATGGACTGCATCGTACGGATAGTAGTCCAATACCTTTCCGTAGGTCATTCTCATTGTGAAGTTGGCATCAGGATACTTCGTCTTATCAGGCATATATTCCATGACCCCGGCAAGATAGGTACGCTGTCCCTTTGACAGGTCGGCAGAAAAGCCTTCAAGATCTTTCTGCAGTTTGACCGGGTTACAGACACTGATTTTGCGGCAATGAAGGCCGGGTCTTTCTGCAGTGTCTTAAGGTCGGGCTTGTCGAGAAATGCTTTCAGTTTCTCAGGTGAAGTAAGAGAGACCTGGTAAACATGTCATCGACATAAGCATCGATATTGCCTTTGAATTTCTTGTCGATCTGCGATAAAAATCAGGCCAGAACTTCGGATCGATATCTGCTTTGTAGAGCTTAATAATAGCCTTCGTAATCTCAGGTCAGTCGGATAATTGTAATCGCCGTAGAAGTTATCGGTATTTTTGAGTACTCTTCCTGTTATGTCGGCCACTTTCTTACGGCTTCGCCCGTAAGGGCATCTTCAAGTGCGGCCATCTGTGCGGCGAAGGCTGATCATTTCGCATGATCCCCTGAAAATTTCACTCAGGTACTGTTGGACGTTGTACTGTTCGGCCCTTCCCTTAACCGCATTTTCAATGAGTGAGAGAGCGTTGCCGTATTTCTCAGTGCGGGCCGTATCAGCCTTGACCCACTTCATGAATTCGGCCTCAAAGGCGGCTTTTTTGTCGGCTGTACGCAGACGTTCAAGTCCTTCGTTCTGTCCTATTGAGTTTTTCCAGTAGTTCGATGAACCGGAATATTTTGAAGCGTACTGAATGTTGATCTTCGGGTCAGCGATCATATCATCCATCAGAATATCCTGTCTTATACCGCGGATCTTTATCCTGTTTGTGTTAGTGATCTTCATTGCCTCGTCAACCTCGTAGGAGGTCATATACCTTGTTGTGCCGCCGGGGTAGCCCATGACCATGGCGAAATCACTCTTCTGCAGGTCCTTGATGGATACAGGAAGGTAATGTTTTGGTTTAAGCGGGACGTTATCTTCCGAATACTGTGCCGGTTTGCCGTCGGGGCTCATATATACCCTGAAGACGCTGAAGTCACCTGTATGACGTGGCCACATCCAGTTATCAGTATCATGGCCGTACTTGCCAATTGAGTTGGGAGGTGTGCCGACAAGTCTTACGTCGGTATAAGATTTCATAAACGAGCAGGAAATACTGATTTCCTCCGTAGAATGGCATGACCATTGCCCGGTACTGAGTGTCCTTGATAGCTTCGGCGGAGATAGTGGAGCTCTCTGCCATAATTGCTTCGCGACGTTCTGCTTCGGTCATGCCGGTGTTGGTTTTATCAAGTACGCGTGATGTGACATCTTCGATCCGAACAAGGAAAGTAACGCTAAGCCCGGATTAGGCAGCTCTTCTTCCTGGGTCATAGCCCAGAAACCGTTTGTCAGATAATCATGTTCAACGGTGCTGTGCTTCTGTATCTGTCCGTAGCCGCAGTGGTGGTTCGTCAGAAGGAGTCCTTCAGATGAGACTATCTCTCCGGTGCAGCCACCGCCGAAGATGACAATAGCATCTTTCAGGCTGGCTTTGTTGATGCTGTAAATATCTTCGGCTGTGAGTTTCAGTCCCATTTCGGTCATGGTACCGATATTCAGCTTCTCAATGAGTGGCAGCAGCCACATACCTTCATCTGCCCTGGCCTGGAAGCCGGAGAAAGTTACAAGGATAACAACGATGGATAAGAATTTTCTCATTAGTTATGATTAAGATTGTTTTTGCGAAGTGCCAAAGATATCAATTTCCGGTATCCGCAATTGATTTTAACATTTTATAAGAAACGGAGCTCTGTCTGCAGTTCCCTGAGGTTAAAGGAGAGGCGGTGGTACGGTGTAATGCCGTGTTCAATGATGGCCTTACGGTGTTCAGCTGTCGGATAGCCTTTGTTATGACGCCAGCCGTACTGTGGGTATTTAGTGTCAAGCTCTTCCATAAAGCGGTCGCGTTCCGTTTTTGCCAGTATTGAGGCAGCAGCAATGGAGAGGTAGGTGGCATCACCGCGGATGATTGTCTGGTGGGGTATGTTGTCGTATGAATAGAACCTGTTGCCGTCGATGAGCAGCAGGAGGGGTGTCACTTTCATGCGGCGATGGCGCGGTGCATGGCGGTGATTGATGCACGGAGGATGTTCATCGAATCTATCTCGGTGTTGCTGCATGATGCTATACTCCAGCTGATTGCATGTGCGGTTATCTCTTCGCGCAGTCTGTCACGCTGGCGGGGGGAGAGTTGTTTTGAGTCGTTGAGTTCTGTTGCGGTATTTTTTTGGAAGGATGACGGCGGCCGCGAAGACCGGGCCTGCGAGGCAGCCGCGTCCGGCCTCGTCGCAGCCGGCTTCTTTATTCGGTCGAGGAAGTATGGTTTGAGCATCAGGCCTGGTGTCGGTTGCCTTCATGATGCAGTTCCACATCTGGTCGGCGGCGTTGTCCCAGGTATATCGTTGTGAGTTGCGGATGCCCTCGTCGGCGAGGCGGCGGCGCAGCGCCCCGTCGGAGACGAGGCGTGCCATAGCCTCCGCTATGGCACCTGCACCGGCGGGGCCGGTGCAGAGCGCTGCGCCGCCGCTGACCTCGGGCAACGACGAGGTGTCCGACAGTATACACGGCGTACCACAACGCTGCGCCTCCACAACAGGGATGCCAAAACCCTCAAACCACGGAGACAAACGTGAGCGCCACCGCAGCACCGTAGAGACGCCTTAAGACATCACGGCCGACAGAACCGGTGAAAAGAATGTCGGAACCGTAGGGCGATGCCTCCAGCGCCCGGTCAATATCCCTGGTGAGGTAGAGCCTCTTCCCGGCAAGAAGCAGCACGTGATCACTGTTACTGCTCTTTCTGAAAAGATCATACGCCCTGATCACTGTCTCGATATTCTTACGCGGGAGAAGTTGCTCACAAACAGAAAATATGGTCTGCCACCTGTGAACTCCCGTCGCGTCTCCTCAGCCTCCCCGGGCAACGGCGGAGAGAAAATGTCCGCCACACCGTTCGGTACAACATCAATTTTACTTATGGCTATACCGTATGTGGCCGAAATATCCTTTGCTGAGAATTCAGAGACCGTTGCTACCCTGACAGCTTTCTTTGCAAACAGCGGGAAGAAGTGCCGGAAATACAATCGTTCACGCCAGGGTATATCACCCGGACGATGTTCATGGTTCAGATCGTGTATCACGGAAATGCACGGCACATCAGTACGCAGAGGTATGATCCCGTCGGGCGCGACAAACAGATCGGCTCTGACTTTCTTCAGCACAGCCGGAAGAAATAATTCGTGCCAGATGTACCACAGCAAAGGGTGAACGGTGCGGAACGGAATGGTAATATATTCAACGTTATTGCCGGTGACAGGCAGATCATCATATTTTCTGTCGCTGATAAGCACAAAATGATGCTCCGGATGGGCACTGACGATCCTCCTGGTAACCTCCCAGGTGAACCATCCTATACCATCGTGCGGGACAGGTTTAAGGGTGCGTGCATTAATGGCAATAATCATTGTCTGCTGCCGTTTCTCAATTGCAAATGTGGCGATTAATTTATAAATTGTCATTCATTTGATCAAAGTCATCCAAAGATCGCCGTGAGGAGAAAATTCCTGGTAAATATTGTTTTTCTGCTTGCGGTGAGCATTATTGTCAAGGCTTTCTGGGTTCTTGGCATTGACCGCACGGTGCAGAACGTCGCCGGCGAAGAGGCTTACGGTTTCTATTTTTCGCTCTTCAGCTTCTCGGTTCTGTTTACTCTCCTGCTTGACATGGGACTGTCGGGCTTCAACAACAGGGCTGTCTCTGCCGATCCCACCAGGGTGAAGCTATACTTTGGCAATGTTCTGCTCCTGCGTCTGCTCCTTACCGCAGCCTATTTTCTTGTCACGGTCACCGTGGCATGGGCAATGGGCTATTCGCATCACCAGTTCACCCTGCTGCTTGTCCTGATGCTTAACCAGGTGATGTCTTCAATGATTCTCTGGCTGCGCTCGAACATCAGCGGGATGCAGTACCTCTTTCTTGACAGCCTCCTCTCTGTGGCCGACAGGCTGGTGATGATCATCATCTGCTCGGTGCTCCTCTGGGGAGGGGTGACATCCGGGCCGTTCAGGATAGAATGGTTTGTCTGGGCGCAGACGGCTGCATATTTTACTGTGATGGTTGTGTCGTTTATCATTGTCATTCGCCGTGGCGGTGTCTCGAAGGTCAGGCCTGACGCCGCGGTACTTAAAAGCATTATCATTACAGGATTGCCTTTTGCGCTGGTGGCCTTTGCCATGACCCTTTACTGGCGCATCGACTCGGTGCTTATCGAGCGGCTGCTTCCCGACGGCGCCATGCAGGCAGGTATTTATGCCCAGGCCTTCAGGCTTTTTGATGCCATTGCCATGTTCCCGGTGATGTTCGGAGGCCTCCTGCTGCCCATAATGTCAAAGGAGCTTGCCGCAGGAAACAATATCGCCCCGCTTGCCTCGATGGCCGGCAGGATGCTTCTGGCGCCACTGGGAATAGGAGCAGTGACGCTCGCCACCTTCCCCGGCGAGATACTTGACCTGCTGTACCATGCTCCCTCCCCGGCAGCGGTCAGCGCATTCACGGTGCTGATGCTGACCCTGGTACCTGTCGGTGCAGTTTATATCTTCAGCACCATGCTCACGGCTGCAGGCCGACTGAAAATACTTGGGCTGATCACCCTGGCCGGAATGGCGGTGAACATCATCATGAACCTTATTCTCATACCTGCCTTTTCTGCCGCAGGAGCTGCCTATACTGCTTTTTGCACACAGATAGTTGTGGCGGTGGTATGCATCCTTGCAGTCGGAAGAACCATGATTAAGATGGTCGTAATTAACAGGTTGCTCGTTTATCTTTTTATGCTGTTGCTGACATACGCTGCCGGCCGGCTGATGAGGATGCTTGAGGTACCGTGGATTGCAGCTGCAGCCACAGAGCTCATCGCAGGCTTCGTTCTGGCACTGGGTTTCAGGATGGTTGAGCCTCTCAAAAACCTGAAACTCATTCTGGAGAGACGGGATTCTATTTAAAAAGTGTTATTTTTGGCGTTGATGGTTCAGGAGTCCGTTATGAGACGATTATTGACATGCGCTGTTCTGATGCTGCTGACAGTCACTCTGGGTTTTTCACAGAGGTCGTACGAGCTGTCGCACCAGGTGCTTGTGCCGGCTGCCAGCGTGGAACCGGTTAAAGACGGGATATCTTATCAGCAGACGGTCGGCGAGACAGCTGTGGTGTATACCCTTCCTGATATTTACATCCTGACACAGGGCTTCCAGCAGCCGCGCTTTATACCAAAAATCGATCTTCCTGTCAGGGAAGGGAACGGGGTGGATTTCTTTCCGAACCCGGTGACGAGAGGCATGAAAATCGACATATTTAATATCAGGATGTTCGGAGTTCTGGGCAGGCATTATTATATCATCATCACCAACCTCCCCGGCGCTGTCATGTACACGGCAGATCTGGAGTATTCACCTGATCATGATGTAATTCATGAAGTTGATCTTCAGCACTATGTAGACGGGATCTACGTGGCAAGGGTATGGAGTGCCGACGGGGTTATTGACCGGTCTTTTAAAATTGAGAAACTGTAAAGCAAAGGATATGAAAAGGGTTATTTCTCTTGTGTTGATGGTTACAGGAATTTTTCTGGCAGGAGGAGAGGCGGCTTCCGGTCAGGGGACTGTGCCGGGAGGTATAAATTACCAGGCTGTTGCACGCGATAACTACGGGAAGGAAATAGTCAATACGCCATATTGAGGTTCGGTTTACGATAAGAAGCGGATCCCCTACTGGAACTCTCGTATATCGAGGAAGTATTCACTGATGTTACCACATCAAGGTATGGAGTCTTCTCACTTGTTATTGGTAAGGGTGATCCTGTCAGTGGCACATTTTGCAGAGATTGATTGGTCACAGCCAATCACTATCTGCAGGTCGCGGTTAAGTTCGAGAATAATTTCATGGATATGGGAACGATGCAGTTCATGGCTGTGCCATATGCATTGTATGCCGGCAAGTCCCTTGAGGCTGGTCCAGCGGGCCCGGTAGGACCTAAAGGTGACACAGGGCTGAGCCTCGGGTGATCCGGCATTGGATACGGATAATCAGAATCTTTCTATGACATCGAGACAAAAACTCTCTCTATACAGGATGGTAGCAATGTACGCCTTGATTCAATAGTGGCATTCAGGGCAAGAAATCTCATTTCTGATATTGCACCTCAGATTTCAGATGTCACCATGACTTATGACACTCCGGATCTAAGTGTGGGTGGAGGATTTAATCCAAGTACAGGTATATTCACTGCTCCAGCTGATGGAATATATACATTTAATGTTACATATTTTGCCGATGGTGCCGGTGGTGGCAAGGGAAGTTGTCTATATATGTCAATTCGGCACCATATGAGAAAATTGCAATGGATATTAGTGCTGGAATACTATTACTGTCAGATCTGTTACTATCAAACTAAGCAAAGGAAATACAGTCAGCGTTGTAATTTACACCGGCACTGCCACCCAGACCGGCACAGGCTCATTTGCCGGGTACAAGGTTAATTAAATCACAAAAATTATGTGGCCCATTACAAAGCGACGCGCAGTTTGCGCGTCGCTATAAGGTACCGGTAAAATCCTATTTAAAATAAGTGTAAACCCGTTCGCTTATAATAGTTGATACCCTTATCGGGATCTTTACATATCACCTTCACCCAGTTGCCCATATCGTCATACTCGTATGTGAAAATGTTCGTACCGGATACGTTCTTGTCCTTGTCTAAAAATGTAGTTTCAGAAGTAAAGCCCCTGTCATTGTACTTTATTGTTAAACCACCGGAAAAAGTACCGTCTTTCATGTAACTTTCAGCGTCGGTCAGCAGTCCCTGCTCATTATAAAAGGAAAGACCCTTTCCTCCGGCTTCCCCCTTAATATTAACAGATTGCAGTATTGTTGTATCATTAACATCTGATCCTTCAATCTTCATTGTCTGGAGCGAGAGTGTCGGCCAAAGCGTTAAAGACTTCAAAAGCACAGGCTTCCGGACTTCATTACAGGTAATTTTAATGAATGTCCTGACCGTATCATTCTGTGTATATTCAGCTCTTGCAAGAGTATTATTCTCCTTTGTAAAGTTCCACCCGTAAACCACTTTGTCATTTTCATCAATTACTGAACAGAATACCAGGTCACCGTCGATATCGAAACCTGCTTTATAGTCAGGGGTCCATCCGATACTGTCGAATTCATGCTTTGTCACCTTGGCTCCTTTGATGTATGTGTCACCTTCGGGTACGGCCCAGTAGCCTTTTTCAACTATAGATTCAACCTTGCCGTTCAGTTTCTCCATAAAGTTTTGATATGGTGTGAAGTATCCCAGCCTCGTGTAATCAGCCGGTTTCTTCTCTTTGCAGCTGGCAACTGCAAGAACAATCAATGCCAAAAGAAAGAATCAGTTTTTTCATAGGTTTGGTTATTAGTTGTATTAACAATCAACAATGTATGATCATTATTTAAATGCAAGTCACCAGGTTTAGAATTAATAGCAATTTACGACGGTCATCTTGACATCAAGCTGCAAGTAATTACCTGAAATATCTTTGCAATCCGTCACTCTGTGCAAGTATGCAATCATGCGGTACGGCAGTCATTGACTACTCCATCCTGCTGCCTGCCCTGCAGTCTGACAGCTCCCTATCCCGACATACTATGCCGGGACTTTACGGTCGCTCTCTATTGCCATTCCCAATGCCTCCCCATGCTCCACTATCTGCCTATAGCCCTCCCTGCTGCGCGGGATCACGCTCCCTATCCCGACACAACATGCCGGGACTTTACGCTCGCCCTCTGCTGCCCATTGCCTCCCCATGCCCCTTGCACTGTGCTCTGAGCTCCATGCTTTTTCTTATCTTTGCCGCAAACAAACACGCCATGATTAACAACGACCAGATAAAAGACATTACAGGACGCCGCGATGCGTTGAGGAGGTATCTTTGACATCGACGGCAAAATTCTGAAGATAAAGGAGAAAGAGGAAATCACCAAAGACCCGGGCTTCTGGAACGATCCTAAAAAAGCCGAGGCACTGCTGAAAGAGATCTCCTCCGTGAAGAGCTGGACAAACGCTTTTGATAAGGTAAATATATCTGTCGAGGACCTGCTGGTACTTATCGATTTCTTTAAGGAGGGCGAGGTCACCGAGGAGGAGATAACCGTCCAGTATGATAAGGCTCTGACCGAGGTTGAGAAACTTGAGCTTCGTAATATGCTCAGGCGTGAGGAGGACCAGCTGGGAGCCGTGCTGAAGATCAACGCCGGCGCAGGCGGCACGGAGAGCAACGACTGGGCACAGATGCTCATGCGGATGTACCTCATGTGGGGAGAACGAAACGGATACAAGATCACCGAAGCCTACTACCAGGCCGGCGACGAGGCCGGCATAAAAACAGTGACCCTCGAGTTTGAAGGAGAGAACGCCTACGGATACCTTAAGAGCGAGAACGGAGTGCACCGCCTGGTGCGCATATCACCGTTCAATTCACAGGGTAAGACGACAGACAACATTTGCTTCAGTATTCGTGGCCCCGCTTGTAGATGATGACATCAATATAGAGATCAATCCCAATGACATCACCTGGGAGACATTCCGCTCCTCCGGCGCCGGCGGACAGAATGTCAACAAGGTGGAGACGGCAGTGCGACTGCGCCATGCCCCGACAGGCATCGTCATTGAGAACCAGGAGTCACGTTCGCAGGGACAGAACAAGGAGAACGCCCTGCGCCTTCTCAGATCAAGCCTCTATGAGATGGAACTGAGAAAGAGACAGGAAGAACAGGCTAAGATAGAAGGATCAAAGAAAAAGATCGAATGGGGATCACAGATACGCTCCTATACGCTCCAGCCTTATAAGCTGGTGAAAGACCTGCGCACAGGTTATGAGGCCGGAAACGCCCAGGCTGTCCTTGACGGTTACATAGATGAGTTTATTAAGTCCTACCTTATGGAATTCGGAGGCAGCCAGTAAGACCATATGACAAAAGACATGGTTTAAGAGGCTGATGATCCGTTAATTTGCACATACACCAGTAGTTCACTTAATGACACAGAGAGAGAAACTGTTTGAAAAATTTCCGCCCGTCTCCACAGAAAAGTGGATGGAGAAGATCACTGCGGATCTGAAGGGTGCCGATTTCAGGAAGAAACTGGTATGGAAAACCCGCGACGGCCTTGAGGTGATGCCTTTTTACAGGCAGGAAGATACTGCTAAACTGCAGCTTAAGGAATCCCTCCCGGGCGATTATCCTTATGTAAGAGGAACCCGCGTGGCTGATAACGCCTGGCTCGTAAGACAGGACATCACCGTTAAGGATTACAGTGAAGCCAACCTGAAGGCATTGGAAATACTGATGAAGGGAGTCACCTCACTGGGCTTCATCATTGACAATCCTGAAACCATAAATGCAGCAAATATCACGCTGCTGCTCAATGGCATACATTGTGAGAGCGTTGAGCTTAATTTTACCTCGGCAGGCAAGGCCAAAGAGCTTCTGGCATGCCTTCAGTCGGCTATGTGGACCTCGGGAACTGACTTGAAACGGGTGCGTGCAAGCATCGCCGCTGATCCGCTGGGAAGGCTGATTGTCAACGGCAAACTGTGTGTCCCGGTCGAAGACGGTCTTGAGTATCTTGCCGGCCTCGCCAGAGAGTCTGTCAGCATGCCCGGACTGAGATGCGTTCACCCGTCAGGTACTGTCTTCAGCAACGCCGGCGCAGGACCTGTAGCCGAACTGGCACTGACCCTGTCGCTCGGTAACGAGTACATGGCTTACCTCACTGCACAGGGCATAAAACCTGATATTGCGGCCTCACAGATAAAATTCACCTTTGGCATCGGACCGGACTTTTTCCCGGAGATAGCCAAACTGCGTGCTGCAAGGATGCTTATGGGCTATCATTGTAAAAGGATACGGACCACGGTCGGAAGAGAGTGCGGTGATGAACATCCATGCCGTCACAGGGAGATGGAACAAGACATTATACGACCCTTATGTCAACATGCTGCGCACACAGACCGAAGCGATGTCAGCTGCCCTGGGCGGCGCCAACTCAATCACTGTCGAGCCCTTTGACGTCATATTCAGGGATCCTGATAATTTCTCTGAAAGGATAGCACGTAACCAGCAGCTGCTGCTGATGGAAGAGTCGCACCTTGACAAGGTGGCAGATCCCGGTGCAGGTTCATATTATATCGAAGAGCTGACAGCAATGATCGCCAGGGAAGCCTGGTCGCTCTTCCTGGAGACCGAAAACGAGGGCGGCTTCCTGGCAGCGATGCAGAAAGGGATTATCCAGGATAAAATTAACACTGCCGCCTCGGCCCGCAAAGGCGATGTCGGCAAGCGCCGCGAGACACTTCTCGGTACAAACCAGTATCCCAACTTCAGGGAACAGAATGCTCCTGAGGCTGATGCCGGAAGACTCTTCAGCAATGCCACCCCGTCTGAGGATGATCAGGTTAAACGTCTCATCCCTTCCAGGGGGGCGGAAGAGTTTGAAAAGCTCAGGCTGGCTACGGAACATGCAGCAAGGAGGCCTCTTGCCTTCATGCTTACAATCGGTAACCCGGCGATGCGCAGGGCAAGAGCACAGTTCTCATCCAACTTCTTTGCATGTGCGGGATACCAGGTGAAAGACAATAACGGATTTGATACCGCCGCCGAAGGGGTAAAGGCTGCCCTGGAGGCAAAAGCCGATATCATTGTCATATGCAGTTCAGATGATGAATATGCCACTGTGGCACCTGAAATATTTACTCTCACAGGGCAGCAGGCTGTTGTCGTGGTTGCAGGAACCCCGCCGTGCATGGATGAGCTTAAGGCGGCAGGACTGGAACACTTCATCAGCGTACGGTCGGATGTGCTTGAGACCCTTCAGATGTTTAACAGGATACTGGGAATAAACTGATCAGAGATGAGCAAAAGACCAAAATATTCGCAGCATGACCTTGACAGGGTGACACCGCCCTCGAAGAACATTCAGAAGTGGGAGAAGGAGAACGGTATTTTTCCTGTCTGGGAGACACCTGAGCGTATCCCTGTAAAGAGTGTATATACGCAGGAGGACCTGCACGGCATGGAGCATCTCGGTTATGCTGCCGGACTGCCCCCGTATCTCCGGGGACCATATTCAGCCATGTATGCAATGATGCCGTGGACTGTCAGGCAATACGCCGGGTTCTCAACGGCCGAGGAGTCCAACGCATTCTACCGCAGGAACATCGCCGCAGGCCAGAAAGGCCTGTCGGTGGCTTTTGACCTGGCAACACACCGCGGTTATGACTCTGATCATGAGCGCGTTGTCGGTGATGTCGGGAAAGCCGGGGTGGCAGTGGACTCCGTTCTTGATATGAAGGTGCTCTTTGACCAGATACCCCTCAACCAGATGTCTGTCTCGATGACAATGAACGGCGCCGTACTGCCTGTGATGGCATTTTATATCGTCGCAGGACTGGAGCAGGGGGCAAAGCTGGAGGAGCTGCAGGGTACTATTCAGAATGACATCCTGAAGGAGTTCATGGTGCGCAATACATATATCTATCCGCCTGCCTTCTCGATGCGTATCATTGCCGACATCTTCAGATACACATCCGCGAAGATGCCTAAGTTCAATTCCATCTCTATCTCGGGATATCACATGCAGGAGGCGGGTGCCACGGCTGACATCGAGCTGGCATACACTCTTGCCGACGGGCTCGAGTACCTGCGCACCGGTGTGAATGCCGGGCTGAACATTGACGATTTTGCCCCGCGCCTCTCTTTCTTCTGGGCCTGCGGATTGAATTTCTTCATGGAGATAGCCAAGATGAGGGCTGCGCGCATGCTCTGGGCAAAGATTGTCAGCGAGTTCAACCCGAAGAACCCCAAATCGCTTGCTCTCCGCACACACACACAGACATCGGGATGGAGCCTCACGGAGCAGGACCCGTTCAACAACGTGGGCCGTACATGCATAGAGGCTATGGCAGCAGCCATGGGTCATACGCAGAGCCTGCATACCAATGCCCTTGATGAGGCAATAGCCCTGCCGACTGATTTTTCGGCACGTATAGCACGCAACACACAGATATATCTGCAGGAAGAGACAAATATCTGCAGGGCTGTCGACCCATGGGCAGGGTCTTATTATGTTGAGACACTCACTGATGAGATTGCGCACAAGGCGTGGGAGCTTATTCAGGAGGTCGAGAGCCTTGGAGGCATGGCCAAAGCCATTGAGTCAGGCATACCCAAGATGAGGATCGAGGAGGCTGCTGCCAGGTCGCAGGCCAAAATTGACTCGGGAGCACAGACAATTGTCGGTATTAACAAATACCGCCTCGAAAAAGAGGATCCGCTCGAGATACTTGAGGTGGATAACACCGCTGTACGTGACGCGCAGCTGAAAAGACTTGCGCAGGTGAAGGCTTCACGTAATGAGGAAGAGTGCCGGAAAGCGCTGGATGCCATTACCAGGGCTGCCGAAACGGGTGAGGGCAACCTCCTTGAGCTGGCTGTCGATGCGGCATCAAAGAGAGCCACACTCGGAGAAATATCGTATGCATGTGAAAAAATAGCAGGGAGATATAAAGCTGTGATAAGAACAATATCAGGAGTCTATTCGTCAGAATATAAGTCTGACTCTGACTTTGCGGAAGCAAAAGCCATGTGTGCCGAGTTTGCCTCCAAGGCAGGCAGACAGCCACGGATAATGATCGCCAAGATGGGACAGGACGGTCATGACCGCGGCGCCAAGGTGATATCGACAGGGTATGCCGACATAGGATTTGACGTTGACATCGGGCCGCTGTTCCAGACACCGGCAGAGGCAGCACGGCAGGCTGTCGAAAATGACGTGCACCTGCTGGGTGTATCAAGCCTGGCGGCAGGACATAAGACTCTGATCCCGCAGGTGATAAGCGAGCTGAAGAAACTGGGACGCGAAGACATCCTTATCATTGCAGGCGGGGTCATTCCTGCACAGGATTATCAGTTCCTTTATGATGCCGGCGTGGCTGCCATCTTCGGCCCGGGAACATCGGTGGCAAAGACAGCCAAACAGATCCTTTCAATATTAATTCAGACCTTATGAAAAAATATCTCACTCCTCATACGCTGATGCTGATCGCCCTGGCCGCCTACCGGTTGCAGGTCCTCAAAGACCGCCGCGCACTGAGAACACGAGCCGCCCGCACCGCCTCCGGCAGCGACTGAAGAGATGCAGCGACCATGTCTGGGATTTCCGTGATGCCACCACCTGGATCCTGGGGGATTTCAGTCCTGTCAAGGCTCCTTGATCCGCCTCATTCGACATGGTACCTCGAGGGCTTTACAGAATTATGTTCCTGACCAGGCAATAATGGACGAGCTGAAGCAGACAGATATCACTGATTATTCAATCACAATTGTACTTGGAACATGGTGCCCCGACAGCAGGAGGGAAGTGCCGAGGTTCATGAAGATAGCTGATCTGTGGGGTTTCCCTGAAGACAAAATACAGGTTCATCGGCGTGGACATAAATAAAATAGCACCTCTGGAAGATTATCCCGGCTCTGGGAATAGAAAGAGTGCCTACCTTTATTTTTTATAAAAATAATTCAGAAGCCGGACGCATCATTGAGGTTCCAGTAACGTCTTTAGAACAGGATACAAGAGATATCCTCAAAAGGAAATAGGAAAACTTAATACTTGAACCAATGGAAGAAGAAAAGAAAAATCAGCAATCCGGCGTGGGTGTGGCAGCTCTCGTGACAGGCATAATAGCATTCCTGATGGCAGTGGTACCATGTGTCGGCATAGTGGCAATCATACCGGCCGTAATAGCCATTGTTCTTGCCATCGTAGGACTCTCAAGACCCAATACTTCGCAGGGCATACTTATCGGAGGACTTGTCGTCGGCATTATAGCTCTTATGATCTCTGTATCGCAGAGTTTTATAATCGGGAAGATTGCAGATAAAACAAAATCGGGGGACTGGGCTACTGAAATTGAAAAAGTGGTGAAGGATGTTACCGATGACATTGAGACTGAGTTTGGTGACGAGGAAGTGATCATCCATGTTAATGACGGAGATGATTCTGTTGAGATCAAAGCCACGGTCAAGAAAAACGATCTTGAAAACAAGCTTGATGAGCTTGAAGGAGCAGAAGACACTGTCAAAACCGTACCTGCAGGGGAAAGCAACAAATAAAAGTGAACCGCACAGCTGACCAGCGGGCATATTTTGCTGTAAATATTATACTTGCCGGAGTGATCCTGTTAATAATGGGTTACTCCGGTTTTTATTCCCCTGATGAGAATGAATATCCTGTTGTCTGCATTCATGAGAAGCTGACCGGGGAACAGTGTCCTTCATGCGGATTGTCGCATGCTTTTTCGCTTATCATACGGGGGAGGATCGATGAAGCCCTTCTGTGGAACAGCGCCTCCCTGAGGGTCTTTCTCTTCTTCGCCCTGCAGCTCTTTATGCGCCTCGGTCTTGGAGCAAGGAACCTGCTTACCGGTCGATGGCTGAAACAGATAGCACGGGCCGATGCCCTGGTATCATCAGTAATGGCGCTATATGCGTTTTACCCTTTTCTCAGGGCGCTGTGGACAGGCTTATTCCGGTAATCAGTCGTTGAACACCGAGTTAATTTCAGCATAGACAAGGTGACTTTCAAAACCTTTTCCAAGGGCATGCCTCAGGATCTTGCCCTTTAGGTCATACCTGTTCTTTGCCTTTATCCTTTTCTTCTGATCATCAATGATCTTTCTCAGGAGCGCAAGATATTCCTCCTCGTCAATTGCTTCAAGTCCTGATGCAATAGCTTCAGCCGGTATATTCTTGCTCTTAAGGCCCTGGGTGATCTTCACCCTGCCCCACTGGCTGTAGGTGAAGTGATCACGTGCAAAAGCCCTGCAGTAACGGATCTCATCAATGAACTTATCTCCGATGAGCTTATTAATGATGGCCGATCTGGTTTTCTCATCCCTGGCTCCCCACCTGTCAAGGAGCGACATAATATCGCTTATGCAGTACTCCCTCCCGGAACATACTTTCTGAGCCCTGTGCAGGAGCTCGTCCTGTTCATCTTTTTCACCCATTTTTCTCAGCTTTGACAAATCGTTTCTTTCCTCTGATATCTTCAATGACCCTGACATCCCTGTAGATATCCTGACTAAGGAGCCGGGCCGTTTTATCAGCAAAGGATTCATTTACTTCCAGCCATAAACAGCCGAGGGGTGCCAGTGCAGCATCGGCAACGGCGATGATATGACGGTAGTATAGCAGCGGATCGGCATCAGGGACAAAGAGAGCCTCATGCGGTTCATAGTCAAGCACGTTGATATGCATTGCCTTTTTTTCGCTCTCTGTCACATAGGGAGGATTGCTCACAATGATATTGCTGACAGGGAGTGAGGAAGGTTCCCGGGTAAGGATATCGGCCTTCGACAGCTGCACGGCAGCACCTGTGGCAGAGATATTATGTGCTGCGACCTGCAGTGCCTTATCAGAATTATCCGTAGCAATGACTGTTGCATCCGGGAATGCCAGGGACAGTGCTATTGCAATACATGCCGATCCCGTGCAAAGGTCTGCAGCTGTTCCGGTGAAACCCCGGATTTTCACTGATGATAAGCGAAACCATCTCTTCCGTCTCCGGCCGTGGTATGAGCACCCCGGGCTCCACTCCGATGCGGTGACCGCAGAAGAGGGTATAACCGAAGATATACTGCAGAGGCTCTCCCGCCGAAGCCCTGCGGGCTGCTGCCATGATACGGTCAGTGGCATCAGGGTCGGCTGTCCTGTCTCCGAAGGCCAGCTGGCGGGCGTTGTCCATGCCGGTATATTCCTTTATTATGGCTGTGGCCATCGCATCAGCTTCCTTCTCCGGCCACATTCGTTTCAGCATCCCGGAGACATAATGACGTATTTCGCTTATTGTTTGTAAATTTCCGGCCATGATTCAAAGATAGAAAATTGCACTTATGGCACAGCCCGATGATATGATCTTTATGCACCGCTGTCTTGAACTGGCGGGAAAGGCAGAGGGTTACACCTCTCCCAATCCGTTAGTCGGTGCGGTCATAGTGCATGACGGCAGGATCATAGGAGAAGGATATCATCTGGAGGCAGGCACCCCGCATGCCGAGGTGCATGCCATTAATGCCGTGAAAGATAAAAGTCTTCTTCCGCATTCTTCACTTTACGTCAGTCTTGAGCCCTGCTCTCACCAGGGGCGTACCCCTCCGTGTGCTGACCTGATAATCAGAAGCGGCATAAGAAGGGTGGTCATCGGTACCGTAGACACAAGCCTGAAGGTTGCGGGTAAGGGCATTGAACGGATGCGCCAGGCAGGGATAGAAGTGGTATCCGGTGTTGCTGGAGGATGAGTGTCGTGAGATCAACCGGCGTTTCTTTACCGTGCATGAGCAGCAGCGTCCGTATGTGATCCTGAAATGGGCACGCAGTGCCGACGGTTTCATTGATACTGTCAGGGCGCCTGGCGAGGCTATCGGGCCACACTGGATTACCGGCATGCCCGAACGAATACTCGTCCACAGATGGCGGGCTGCCGAGGATGCAATCCTGGCCGGCGGCGCTACCATCCGCGCTGACAACCCGTCGCTTGACGTTCGCTACTGGAAGGGCAGAAACCCTGTCAGGATAATCGTCAGCCGCAGCGGGAAAATCAATCCTCAGGCAAAAGTGCTTAACGGCACCGCCAAAGTGAAACTTTTTACCTGTAATAGCAGTATAACCCTTCCCGGAGCGGAGGTTATTCAAATTAATGATGATCAAAATATTGCCGGGAGTGTCCTGAAGACTCTTCATGAGATGGAAATGCAGTCGGTTTTGGTCGAGGGAGGAGCATTCATCATCAGTCAGTTCGTTGCATCGGGTCTTTGGGATGAGGCACGCCGTTTCACGGGAAAGATGAACTTCGGGAAAGGAGTGGCTGACCCATTTCCGTCATTCAGACCGGATGAGGCTTTCAGCTTCGCGAAGAGCACCCTGGAGATTGCCAGGAACAGAATGAAATGACCGTCAGGTACTGTTAATAAATGCTTTTGTTTTGTTAGTAAATAATTATTCGTAATTTTGAGTCCCAATTCGTAAAATGAAGTGAAAGTCATGAAACGCGGATTCTCTGTTTTTTTATTGATTCTTCTTGTTGCAGGCATGGGTGTTTACGGACAGTCATCACGCAAGTATATCAAAGCCGGTGAGGAGTTCATCAGGAACAATATGTTCGACGATGCCATCGACCAGTTCTCACGTGCTATTGAGGAGTCTCCCGCTTCCGCCGACGGCTATGTCAAAAGAGCCAGGGTTTATGAACTGACCGGCAACTACGGACTTGCTTATGATGACTACAAGAGGGCGGTAAATTTCATGCCGGACGATACAGGCATCCTTTACAACCTGGGCCATATGTGCAATATGATTGCCTCCGGGGAGAAAACAACTGCCGATGAAAAAAAGAAATATTACACTGAAGCTGTATCAGTCCTGCAGAAAGCAATAAAGGCCGAATACCGTAACGGAAGGCTCTACACCGAGAAGGTGGTCTCACTGATAGGGATGGAGCTGTGGGACCGTGCCCTGGCTACCTCAGACACTGCCCTTCAGATGAGGGATGATGCCATAAACTATTATTATCAGGGCCTCATCTACCAGAAGAAAAACGATGACCAGACAGCCAGGCGTCAGCTTGAAAAGGCTGTCACAAAAGACAAGACCCTTTCAGTTGCCCGTCTGGAGCTGGCCAGGGTGCTTATCCGCCAGGGTGATATCAACAGCGCTCTCGGGCAGTGCAATATGGTGATGCAGCAGGATGAGAAAAATGTAGATGCATACCTCACCCGTGCCATGGCTTTTGAAGCCAGGCTTGACTACCCGTCGGCCATTAATGATATTTCAACCGCCATACTGCTTGAACCGGCAAATAAATCACATTATATCACCAGGGGCACCTATTACCAGAAATTTAATCAGCACCTTGCCGCCGTCAACGATTTCTCGAAGGCACTGGCTCTCGACCAGTACCAGCCTCAGGTATATCTGATGCGTGCCCGTTCTTATGAGGAGATCAACGATTTCGAGAAGGCAGGATCGGATTATGCGAAGGTCATCGCCATGAATGAAGCAAACGCTCCGGAAAAGAAGATGCTGGCTGAGGCTAATGACAGGCTCTTTGCGATCAACCGCGAGACGGTCAGTCCTGAGATCTCAATTGAGGCTCCGACAATCGTCGGAGGCCGAGAGATAGAGGTGGGTTTTGACAGCAAGAGCGTGCTGGTGGCAGGAAGGATCAGCGACAAGAGCCTCCTTGCAGAGTTCTCAATCAACAACACCCCTGTGATGCATGAAGGCCGCAGCGGTTCCATGCCATTCTCAGCCGAGGTGAGCATACCGTCAGATGAGACGGTCAGGATAGTTGCGCGTGACGTCTATGACAATGAGAGCGTGCTGACTTATCACATCAGGCGTACAGAGGTCGATCCTCCGGAGATACAGATACTTGCTCCTTATCTTATCGGAGACGATGTACTGATCATTGACAGCATTACTACCCGTATTGATATCGAAGGCAAGGTGACGGATCAGAACCTTATCAGATCGGTTAAAATTGAAAATATCAGTGCACAGTTCTCACAGGATAATCTCAATCCCGGTTTCATAGCCAAGGGCATTGATGTCAGTAATACTGACAAGATCACCATCCTGGTTGAAGACAAGTACGGGAACAGAACGATTAAGGATTACTTTCTTAACCGCAACGGTACTATTATTTCCGACTCGAACCCGATGGGCAACACACTTGTTATCTTTATAGAGAACAGTGATTATCAAAATTTTGCAGCTCTCCAGGGACCGCCAAAAGACGCTAATCTCATTTCAGGTGTGCTTGAAGAAAACTACCAGGTGCTTCCCATACGCAGGCTCCGCAACCAGACGAAGCAGCAGATGGAGAAGTTTTTTTCAATTGATCTCCGCGATGAGGTCAGAGGCAAACAGATCAAGTCGCTTGTGATATGGTTTGCCGGCCACGGCAAATTCATCAATGACGTAGGATACTGGATACCCGTTGATGCAAGGCGTGATGAGGAATTCACCTATTACAGCCTGACAACACTCAGGGCTTCTATGGAGTCCTATATGAATTATCTTACCCATGTCCTGGTCATTACCGACGCCTGCGAATCGGGCCCGAGTTTTTACCAGGCGATGAGATCAGATCTCAAGGCCCGCAACTGTGCTGACTGGCGTGCCACACAGTTCAAATCGAGCCAGGTATTCTCATCTGCCGGTTACGAACTGGCCGTGGATGACTCCCAGTTCACCCGCACTTTTGCCAGCGCTCTGCGTGGCAATCCTAAAACATGCATTGCAATTGAAGAGATTGCGTTGCAGGTGACCAAGGCTGTTTCCCAGAACAACCAGCAGAAGCCTAAGTTTGGAAAGATCACCGGGCTCAAGGATGAAGACGGGACGTTCTTCTTCATAAAGAAATAGCCTGATGGGCGGAGGGGGCAGGTATTGCAAAGTATCCTCACCTGTTTTACTGGCGTGGCTGTCCCTGTTGTTTCTTGCCATCCCCGGTCATGCTTCAGGCCAGAATTACTATTTTGAAAATTACGGTTCAAAGGAGGGGCTCAGCGCCTCAAAAGTATACACTGTAATCCAGGATGCCAACGATTTTATCTGGCTGGGTACAGGCAGCGGCGCCACACGCTTTGACGGACTGAATTTCGAGAACTTCTCCACCTCAGACAGCCTGGCCCCGGGAGGGGTAAAGAGCATTTTCATGGACAGCCATGGCAGGATATGGCTCGGACATATCGGCGGTGGCATGTCACTTTTCGAGAATGATATCTTTAAACGCGTCTCCTTCTCTCCCTCAATTTTCATTGGAATTGATTCAGCCAGGATAACCGACGGGGTAAAGCCTGTACTGACCCTTAGCGGTGATATAACCGCGATCACGGAGTATGAAGGATCAATCTGGGTTTCAACCACCCTGGGCGGAGCACTGAGGCTTGATAATCCCGAGCCCGGCGTCATGACAATGACAGGGCAACAGTATGCCGGCCGTCAGGGACTGAGCAATGACGCATTCGGGTTTTACAGCGACCGCGGTGGCAGCCTGTACTGCATAACAGATATGGGTATCAAGAAGTATGACCATGCCAGTGACAGGTTTAATCCCTACAATCCTGAAGGTCTTACCAGGTACTTCCAGATCACCACCATGTTTGAAGATTCCCGGGGAAACAAGTGGTTCGGTACATATAACGGAGGACTGCACAAGCTTGACGCCAGAGCGGCAAAATGGAGTTATATGATTCCCGGAACGGCCTGTGGGGTAATTTTGTGAGCTATATCACCGAAGACTACCGCGGAAATATATGGGTGGCATCAATGGAAGACCAGGAGAGCCGGGGAGGCATAACAATCTTTTCACCGGACGGGATTGTTGATCTTCAACAGCAGCAACGGCCTGCGGGCACAGCATATCCTGTGCATGATAGAGGACAAGGAAAGGAATATCCTTATTGCTGACAGGGATGCCGGACTCTTCATCTATAAGGGTGATCACTTCACTTCATACCAGGCGCCGGTGTTCTTTCCGTCAAACGATGTATTCACTCTTGCCCAGGATGAGACAGGCCGGTACTGGTTCGGCACACACAGCGGCCTCTCTCTTTACAATCCGGAGAAAAAAGGAGAAGCCAGGATAAAGAGCTCAGGTTTTCCCGCCACCCTTGAAGGAAGCCAGATAAACATCATCAGACCTGACGGGAATGGCAATGTATGGATAGTAACCTCAACCTATGAGGTATTCAGGTATGACCTGAAAGAAGACAAATATAAATTTGATATCAATCTGAACGGGAGCCTTAAGGAAATATACAGTATCTCAGCTCTTGAAACAGACTTGTCGGATAACCTGTGGATGGGAACTGACCGTGCACTGATCAGATGGGATGAGAAGAAGAAGGAAAGCAGGACTTACACGCAGATCAACGGTCTTTCGGTTACCAATATCACATCACTGTTCACTGACAGCAAGGGTTTTCTGTGGATCGGGTCGGAGAAGCGAAACGGCATTACGAAACATTTCCCGGGCAGTGAGGACTTCGTCACCAGTTGATTTTGGTGCTGAGATCATGCCAACATCGATCACCGAAACATCTGACGGAACCGTATGGGTGGGTACCATAGACGGACTGTACGGCCTCAGGAATGATACAGTATGGAAAAGGATCACCGAAGCTGACGGTCTCCTTATGAATTCCATCAACCTGCTGCAGCCTGACAGGGAAGGTAACCTGTTCATAGGCACCAACCTGGGTCTTAACAGGTATGATATAGTGACAGGCAGGATTTCATCATTCACCGAGAAGAACGGGTTCACAGGCATTGAAACCAGGTCAAACGCTTCATTTTCAGACAATAACGGAGATCTATGGTTCGGCACGTCCAACGGAGCCATCAGGCTGAGTCCCTCAAAGCTGCCTCCTGTCATCACGGAGCCTGCCACACACATCTGGAGAACCCTGGTCAACTATGTGCCTTATCCCATGTACGACGGGATACGTCTCTCCCACAACCAGAAGAAGGGGATCATCTTCGACTTCCTGAGTATCTGTCTTGTCAATCCTGGAATCGGTCAGGTACCAGTATATGCTTGTTGGCTCCGATGAGGACTGGGTAAACACAAGCCAGACCAGGGTGCCATACCTGTCGCTCAGCCCGGGCAAATATACCTTTAAGGTCAGGGCTTCAAACAACTACGGTTACTGGAATGAAAAGCCGGTGGAGATGACATTTACAATCAGGCCCCCGCTGTTCCTGTCGCCGTATTTTATTATCCTGGCCATTGGTGCCCTGATCAGTGTCATCTATCTGTACATCATGCGGCGTGAGCGTAACCTGCTCAGGGAAAAGGATGTACTTGAAGAGAAGGTAGAGGAGAGAACAGCTGAGGTGGTATCCAAGAGTCTCGAGCTCGAAGAAAAGAACAGGGATATCACCGCAAGCATCAGGTATGCTGAAAGGATCCAGGCTGCGATGCTTCCGCCGGAGAATTATTTCAATAACACCTTTGTCCTGTTCATGCCCAAGGATATTGTCAGCGGTGACTTTTACTGGATGTATGACAGCGGCCTGAAGCAGTTTATTGCCACGGTCGACTGCACCGGTCACGGCGTTCCGGGAGCCTTCATGTCAATTATCGGTCATAACTCGCTTAACAAGATCGTGAAGGAGAACGGTGTAAAAAGGCCGTCAGAAATTCTTGACCGCCTGAACACCGAGATCGTTCATGCCCTTCTGCAGAGAAGCCAGAAGGCAGTGCGTGACGGCATGGATATATCACTTATATCGTATGACACCCTTGAACATTATGTTGAATTTGCCGGTGCTTACCAGCCGCTGTATCATGTGAGGGACGGAAAGGTTACTGTTCACAGGGCTGACCGTTTCCCCATCGGCATGATTGACGGCCAGGCAAAGAAGGTCTTCACCAATCGCAGGATAGATGTCATGAAGGGAGATATGCTCTATATCTTCACCGACGGTTTTGCCGACCAGTTTGGCGGTGATGAGGACAAGAAGTTCAAGACCATAAACATCAGGCGCCTGCTCTCGGAGATATACAGTCTTCCGGAAGATGAGCAGAAGAGGCTGCTTGAGAAAGCCATCAGGGACTGGATGGGAGACCTCCCCCAGATAGACGATATTCTATTTATCGGTACCCGGATACCTTAGTGTCAGATCCGGGCGATCACCTTCGGATCAGCATGCCAGCCGGTATAGTTGACTATTGCCGGCACCACCTCTTCGGCCGAGGTGACGATCTGCCATATATCCTTATGCTCAAGCCTCATGAAATGGCCCCTGACCATGTGGTCGAAGAACTCGATGAGGTGATCATAAAAACCGTTGACATTCATGATTATTATGGGCTTGTTGAACTGTCCCAGCTGCTTGAGGGTTATCACCTCTGTCAGCTCCTCTAGCGTTCCCACTCCTCCGGGAAGGGCCACAGCAGCATCAGACATTGCAAAGATCGTCTTCTTCCTCTCAGACATGTCCGGTGTGATGATCATATCCCTTACCCCGTCATGACCCCATCCTTCCTTTATCATAAATTCAGGTATCACTCCGGTGATCTCACCTTTGCCGGCAAGCATGGTATCTGCAAGAATACCCATCAGGCCAATGCCTCCGCCACCGAATACGGCATGCACATTCTGCTCGGCAAATACTTTGCCCAGCTCTGCCGCAGCAGTTGCATAGGCAGGATCAATACGGCTGCTTGAGGCAGCAAAAACACAAACTTTCATTCTGGTCAGAGAAGAGGAGTAAGCTTGGCTTCAAAGGCCGAGCGGGCAGCTGCCCCGACCTGCTTGTCAACAACCTCACCGCCCTTGAAGTAAAGAACCGTGGGAATATTCCTGATTGAGAACCTGCGTGCGACGTCAGGCGAGCTGTCAACATCACACTTGACGACAAGAGCCTTGTCCTTATATGTCTCACCTAACTGTTCAATGTATGGAGCTATCATCCTGCAGGGGCCGCACCATTCCGCCCAGAAATCCACAATCACCGGTTTGTCTGACTTCAATACAACCTCATCAAAATTCTTGTCGTTAACGTGCTGTGCCATAGTATATTATATTTCTGATTTATTGATTACGAATTCGCACAAAGATATTTAATTTACTTTAAAGTCAAGCTCCGGGTTATCTTCAAGCCATCCGATAAGCTCGTTTGTGATGCCTGCCTTGATGCTTCGCGAGAAGAGAGGAAGGGTGATCTTGTCATCATGATCAATCAACAGGAATTTGAGTGTTTTGTTGCCGGGATTCTCTGAAATAAGCGTCTTCAGGTTGGTTATGAACTCCGGGTTAATAAGTTCCGTCTTGACCTTGATGGTGATTGAATTGATCAGGTCTTCCCTTACTGCGGAGAGCAGATGTATTTCCTTTATCCTCAGCTCGAGTTCATCGGGATTATAAAATCTGGCCTGCACCTTTCCTTTTATCAGGAGCTGATAATCGGTATTGAAAAAATTGCTGAATGATACGTATTCCTTGTCGAACAGCAGGAAGGTAAATGAATCTGTATAGTCCTGCAGGGTAAACCCTCCGAAGGGTTTGCCGTTCTTGGTGACACCGCTGCGGGTATCTGTCACCATTCCTGCAACGCATACCTCGCGATTGGCAAACTCACTCAGGTTCTGAAGGTCAGCCAGGGTGGCATTGCAGAAGGTGTTGATTTCAAGACGGTAGTCGTCAAGGGGATGTGAAGAAAGATATATGCCTATCACCTGTTTTTCCTTGTTCAGCTTCTCCAGCTTAGACCAGTCGGGGCATGGGGCAGGCTCAGGCCGCACCAGCTCAAATCCTCCGCTGTCGCCGAAGAGCGACTGCTGGGTGCTGTTGCGTATGTTCTTGACGCTGTGTCCGTAGCGGATGAGGCTCTCGAGAAAGCTGGAGCCCTTGCCGTCGGCTGAGAAGTACTGTGCCCTGGTGAGGCCCGGCAGGCTGTCAAACGCACCGGATACCACCATTGATTCGAGCATCTTTTTATTGAGTGTGTTGAGGTTCGTTCTCTCTGCCAGGTCATAGATATCCCTGTAAGGGCCGTTCTTCTCCCTTTCCTCAATTAGATGCAGTACGGCATTCTCTCCCACGCCCTTGATGGCGCCAAGCCCGAACCTGATGTTGCCGTTACGGTTAACTGTAAAATGCAGGAGGCTCTCGTTGACATCAGGACCGAGCACCTCCATGCCCATCCGCTTGGTCTCCTCCATCATCACGGTGATCTTCTTGATATCACTGATGTTACGGCTCAGCACCGCTGCCATGAACTCGGCCGGGTAATTCGCCTTGAGATAACCGGTCTGGTACGCAATGAGAGCATAGCATGTCGAGTGCGACTTGTTGAAAGCATATTCTGCAAAAGACTTCCCAGTCTGACCAGATCTTGTTAAGGGTGTTCTCGTCATAGCCGTTCCTCCGGCATCCTTCGACAAATTCGACCTTCAGCTTGTCCATGATGGTCTTCTTCTTCTTGCCCATGGCCTTACGGAGCGAGTCAGCCTGTCCCTTGGTGAAACCTGCAAGCTCCTGCGAGAGGAGCATCACCTGCTCCTGGTAGACGGTGATGCCGTAGGTCTCCTTGAGATATTTCTCCATCGCCGGCAGCTCGTACTTAATCTTCTCTTTCCCGTTTTTGCGCCTGATAAACAGGGGTATATAATCCATGGGCCCCGGCCGGTACAGGGCGTTCATGGCTATCAGGTCACCGAACTGGTTTGGCTTCAGGTCGCGCAGGTAGCGTTTCATGCCCACAGATTCAAACTGGAACACACCGGTTGTCTCCGCGTTGCTGAACAGCTCCCAGGTACGCTTGTCCTTCAGCGACAGGGTATCAAGGTCAATGGTTATCCCCTTTGATTTCTTTATGTTCTCAACGGCATCCTTAAGTATCGACAGTGTTTTCAGCCCGAGGAAGTCCATCTTGAGCAGTCCGACTGACTCGACATGGTTGCCCTCATACTGTGTCACGTACAGCTCTGTGTCCTTGGCAGTGCAGATAGGGATATGGTCTGAGATGTTGTCCCTGCTGATGATAATACCGCAGGCGTGGACGCCTGTCTGACGTATGCTGCCCTCGAGCACCTCCGCATACTTGAGTGTCTGGGCAACGAGAGGCTCTTTTGATTCTCTTTCTTTCAGCAGTTCAGGAACCTCATCGTAAGCTGTTGCCAGCGTTATGCCGGGCCGTTCGGGCACCAGTTTGGTCAGCCTGATGGCTTCCGGCAACGGCAGTTTCTGCACCCTGGCTACATCCCTGATGGCCATCTTGGCAGCCATGGTGCCGAAGGTAATTATATGAGCCACCCTGTCGTGACCGTATTTGTCAACGACATATTTCAGGACTTTCTCCCGTCCGTCCTCATCGAAGTCAATGTCGATATCCGGCATCGAGATGCGGTCAGGGTTAAGGAATCTTTCAAACAGGAGGTTATATTGTAATGGGGTCTATGTCTGTGATTCTGAGTGAGTAAGCCACGGCGCTGCCGGCAGCTGAACCTCTTCCCGGGCCGACCCATACACCCATCTCGCGTGCTGCCCTGAGAAAATCCTGCACGATGAGGAAGTAACCGGGGAATCCCATGTTTTTTATTACCGAGAGCTCAAAATCGAGTCGTGCCTGCAGCTCGGGGGTGATGTTGGTCCATCGCGCCGCTGCACCTTTCATTGTCAGGTGCCTGAGATACTCATCCTTGTCTGCGAATTCCGGCGGGATGGCGAAATCAGGCATGATCGGCTGGCTGCTAAGCGAGTAGTATTCAATCTTATCCGCTACCTCCTTCGTGTTCAGTACTGCCTCGGGTATATCGGCGAACACTGCCAGCATCTCTTCTTCGGTCTTGAGATACTCCTGTTTCGTATACCTCAGTCTGTCAGGGTCGTCAATGTCTTTTACGGTGTTGATGCATATAAGCCTGTCATGCGCCTCTGCCTCATCAGCCATGATGAAGTGCACGTCATTGGTCGCAATGATTTTGACATTGTGTTTTGCCGCCAGTTCGCGGTAAGCGGCGATTACCCTCTGCTGCAGCGGGAATACCGTGGTGTCAGCTGTCGGGTCAGAGGTTTCATGGCGCTGTATCTCAAGATAATAATCGTCGCCGAAGATCTCCTTATATGACAGCATGGCTTCCTCAGCGCCTTTCATGTTACCAGAGAGTATCTCCTGTGCAGCCTCGCCTGCGATACAGGCTGATGAGACTATCAGGCCTTCGCTGTGGGCACGCAAAAGAGCCTTATCTATGCGGGGCCTGTAGTAAAATCCCTTTATCCATGCCTGAGAGACCAGCTTAACGAGATTTTTATAGCCTGCAAGGTTTTTTGCCAGCAGGATAAGGTGGTCTCCTGAGCGGTCCTCGACAGATGTCTTATCCTCAAGTGACGTACGGGCTACATAAATCTCGCATCCGATTATGGGCTTCAGTGAGGCGGCTGTGGCCACGTCATGAAACTCTTTTACCCCGAACATATTACCGTGGTCGGTGATGGCAAGAGCCTCCATGCCGAGGTCCCTCGCTCTTTTTACAAGAGCCTTGATTCCCGATGCACCATCCAGGATAGAGTATTGTGTATGTACGTGTAAATGAGTGAATGAGGACATAATTATCGGGGAATAAGCCAGCGCCGCTGCCGGAAACAAAAATAAGGAAAAGGTACATCCCCCGTCATTTTTTTTATTAACATGATGGTTGTGATAATTTTTGTTACCTCGATTTATTGTAATATATTTGCACCCTCATTGAAAAAAACAGAGTTATAATCTTAATTAAATTTTAAATGTCAGTAAAGATCAGATTAGCTAGGAAAGGCCGCACAAAGCTGGCCTACTACCACATCGTGGTAGCAGATAGCAGGTCGCCACGTGATGGCAGATTCATCGAGAAGATTGGAATATACAATCCTCTCACTGACCCGGCAACAATCGACGTAAACTTCGAGAAGGCATTGGGTTGGCTGCATAAAGGTGCGCAACCTACGGACACATGCAGGGCAATCCTTAAGTACAAGGGAGTCATGATGAAGAAACACCTTATGGAAGGTGTGAAGAAGGGCGCCTTCGACGAGGCTGAAGCCGACCGCCGGTTTAATGAATGGCTGAAGGGCAAGGATGAGAAGATAGAAGCGAAGAAATCAGGCCTGGAGAAGAAGGGTGAAGAGACGCGCAAGCAGAGACTTGAGGCTGAGACAACGGTGAAGGAGACAAGGGCAGCAGCATATGCGAAGAAGCTTGCCGCACTGGCCGCTGAGGCCGAGGCAGCAGCCAAAGCCGCCGCCGCACCTGAGGCAGTCGCAGAAGTGGCAGCAGAACCGGTGGCTGAACCTGTGAGCTGCTGAAGTTGTAGCTGAGGTTGAGGCTGTTGCTGACGTTGAGACCGAAGCTCCCGCTGAGCCGAAGGCCGAAGCAAGGAAGAAACTGCAGAAGAGAAAGAGAAGACTGAGTAACAGTCTTCGTTCCCTGCCGCCGCCAGTGAAAACAATTGGCAGAATAACAAAAACGTACGGCTTCGAAGGAGCCGTGATCGTCAGAAATGAAGGCGGCATTGCAAGGGAACCAAAACATGGTGAACCGGTATTCGTCGTTATCGACGGGATACCGGTTCCCTTTTTTACCCGCGAGGCCTGGTCTCCCTCACCGGGTACACTGATAATATCGTTTGACGATTACCTGACCGAAAAGTCTGTCATCGGCTTCAAGGGATGCGAGGTGAGAACCGGCCGGGAGGATAATGTCAGGCATGATCCCAATTCCCTGGAAGGATATACGATCATTGATAAACAAAGCGGTTTCAGTGGCGTCATAGCACGCGTGATACAAAACCCCGGACAAATGATCGCCGCAGTCACCTCCGCGGAGGGTGAGATCCTGATCCCGATGCACCAGGACCTGATAATCTCAGTTGACAAAAAAAGAAAGCAGATCGTGATGTCTCTTCCATCAGGACTGACCGGAATAAACAACTGAACGCCCCCCATTTTTCAGCTGCCGGTGCAGCGTTACCATTCCTGTAACGTCTTTGTTATATAAATTCCAAAATAAACCGATCATGAAAAAATTATTGTCATCCGCATTTGCATTACTGTTGTTCGTTTCAGCAGCAACGGCACAGGACACATACAAGGAAACCAGGAATCTCACCGGCTTCGATGAAGTTAGCTTTTGCCTGGCAGGCGAAGTATATATTTCGTTAGGGCAGGGATTCAACGTCGTGCTTGAAGGGGATAAGGAGTATCTCAGTGGAGTGGTTACAAAAGTCAGCGGCGGCGAGCTGGTTATCAAACGTGACAATTGGCTCAATTTCGATAATCATAAGGTAATTGTTCATATAACAATGCCGGCTCTTAACGGAATTGATGTGTCGGGATCGGGAAAAGTGATGGTTACGGATCCGCTTAAGAGTGATGATTTTGAAGCTGATATCAGCGGAAGCGGCAAGATATACCTGAAAGATGTTACAATGGGTGATGTCGAATGCGATATCTCAGGATCAGGTAGTTTTGTTGCCGAAGGCACCGGCAGCATGAGTAGCCTTGAAGTTAATATCTCAGGATCAGGTAGTTATAAGGGCGAATCGACAAAGATCGGTACTTTTGAAGCCAGCATCTCAGGCAGCGGAAACTGCGACTGCTATGTGACCGATATGCTAAGGGCTTCCATCTCAGGCAGTGGCAATATCTGGTATTCCGGCAGTCCCAAAATTGACGCTTCCATATCCGGATCCGGCAAGGTGCGGACAAAATAATTACCCCGTACGGGCAAAATAGTTACTCCCGAAGGATTTTTACAGCTCCGTTTCCGGAGACCCTTATGACCGAAGAGGCCGCAGACCTGCTTCGGTCATACTGTCTGTACAGGCAGACATAATCAGCTGCCCTGATCACCTCTTCGCTTATCTCATCAAAGAGTGCCGGGGCATCTGTACCGCTTATATTGGCTGATGTGGAAACAATGGGTTTGCGGAAGGCAGTGATCAGCTCATCACAGAACGGATCGCTGCATATCCTCACGCCCACCGAACCGTCGGCCGAAGCCACTCCCGCCGCCAGGCTGCGCCCACGGTCATAGACGATGGTCAGGGGCTTCTGCGACAGCTCCGCCATCTGCAGCGCCACCTCGGGCGGATCAGCAACATATCTTTCGAGCATCGATACCGAGTTTACGAGTATGATCAGGCTCTTGCTGTCATCCCTCTGCTTGATGTCAAAGATCTTTTGCACTGCCAGTGCGTTGGTGGCGTCACAACCCAGTCCCCAGATAGTGTCAGTCGGGTAAAGGATGACACCTCCTGCACGCAGCACCTTCAGGGCATTCATAATATCGTCGCCGTACTCGCTTTTCATACCATTACATCGTTTTCACGGAGTGCATTGTTCAGTGAAGTCTTCTTATCCGTTGATTCTTTTCTTTTTCCTATTATAAGTGCACATGGTACATTATATGTCCCTGACGGATAATCCCTGGCGTAAGTTCCGGGTATGACCACACTTCGCGGAGGCACATATCCGCGATACTCGACCGGTTCGCTGCCTGTCACGTCAATGATCTTCGTTGAGCCGGTGATGACTGTGGCAGCGGCTATCACTGCTTCGGTGCATATGCGTGCCCCTTCGACAATGATGGCTCGTGATCCTATGAAACAGTTGTCCTCAACGATCACCGGTGCAGCCTGCACAGGCTCGAGCACGCCACCGAGGCCAACTCCGCCGCTGAGATGGACGTTCTTTCCCACCTGGGCGCATGAGCCCACCGTAGCCCAGGTGTCAACCATGGTACCCTCTTCAACCCTCGCCCCGATGTTTATGAACGAAGGCATCAGTATCACCCCCCGGGCGAGATAAGAGCCGTAGCGGGCCACAGCATGAGGCACCACCCTCACACCAAGTTCCTCATAGTTATGCTTGAGATCGATCTTGTCATGAAACTCCAGCGGTCCGGCAACGGTGGTCTTCATCTCCCTCATGGGGAAATAAAGGATGACGGCTTTCTTGATCCATTCGTTCACCACCCACGCGTCACCCTCAGGCTGTGCCACACGCAACAGACCCCTGTCGAGAGCTCCGATCACCTCTTCGACGGCTCTCCTTACCTCCTCATCCTGAAGCCTTCCGCGCTCTTCCCACGCGGCCTCTATTAAATCGCGCCTGTATTCCATTGTCAACGCAAAAATACTAATTGTACATCCTGATTGTTAAAAACAATTATACCTAATATTCGGCATACATTCCTGACGCGTAAACATATTTTTGGTGCGCAGAAAAAATAAAAACAGGGCTCAATAACTTCATATGCGGTTAGGTTTTGTAAAAAAACTAATTAGTTTTGTACCTCAAATCGTCTAAAAACCTAAGATTATGATCAGTAGTATATTCTGGATTGTTCCGATTTCATCGGTCATGGCTTTGTTGTTTGCCTGGATCTTTTACAAGGGCATGATGAAAGCAGGAGGAAGGGACAGACAAGATGAAGAGTATCGCTGCCTATGTCAGGGAGGGCGCAATGGCCTACCTGAAAAGTCAGTATACTGTTGTTACCAAAGTATTCATCGTTCTGGCTCTTTTGCTGGCTGTTCTTGCTTTTATGGGTGTACAGAACCCGTTTGTTCCTATTGCCTTCCTTACCGGAGGTTTCTTCTCCGGGCTGTGCGGTTACCTCGGAATGAGAACTGCAACATTTGCATCGAACAGGACTGCATGGGGCGCTTCAAAATCCCTTAACAGAGGATTAAAGATCGCTCTCAGGAGCGGTGCAGTCATGGGGCTTGTTGTTGTAGGATTTGGATTACTTGATATTGCTTTATGGTTCATCTTTCTTACAAAGGTTGTGTTCACCCCTGAACATCTGGTAACAGGAGTACAATGGCTGGGTCTGACATTTGTTCAGCCGGGCATTGACCAGCACCAGGCATTTGTCGAGATTACTGCAACAATGATCACCTTCGGTATGGGTGCATCAACACAGGCACTCTTTGCACGTGTCGGCGGCGGTATATTCACCAAGGCTGCCGATGTTGGAGCTGACCTCGTAGGAAAAGTTGAAGCAGGAATTCCTGAGGATGACCCCCGTAACCCTGCAACAATAGCTGATAACGTCGGTGATAACGTAGGCGACGTGGCAGGTATGGGTGCAGACCTTTATGAATCTTATGCCGGGTCTATACTTTCAACTGCTGCTCTGGGTGCTGCCCTTCCGATGATAGTCGGTCAGGATGATCTACAGATTAAAGCTATAATTGCCCCGATGCTGGTCTCAGCAATTGGAATATTGCTTTCAATAGCAGGTATTTATCTGGTAAGGACAAAAGAAGATGCGTCTCCGAAGACTCTTCTCCGTGCGCTCCTTCTCGGAACCGGAGGCAGTTCAGCCCTGATACTGGTTGTGCTTGCAGTTATGGCTGCGACAGACTGGATTACATGGGGTGTATTCGGTGCTGCAGTTGCAGGTCTTGCTGCCGGTGTCATCATCGGACAGTCTACGGAATATTTTACATCAGACGGTTATAAACCCACCCAGGGTATAGCTGATCAGTCAAAGCAGGGGCCGGCTACTGTAATTATTGAAGGTATGGCTGTCGGAATGATGTCAACATGGGTTCCTGTCCTTACAATTGTTGCAGGTATTATAGCAGCGTACGGTTTTGCCGGCGGATTCCATGATTTTGCCACAGGTATTTACGGTGTCGGTTTTGCCGCAGTAGGAATGCTTTCCACTCTTGGAATTACACTGGCAACGGATGCTTTCGGACCGATTGCTGACAACGCCGGCGGAAACGCTGAGATGTCTGAACTTCCTGAAGAGGTAAGGGAAAGAACAGATGCTCTTGACGGACTTGGAAACACAACTGCAGCTACAGGCAAAGGCTTTGCCATTGGCTCGGCAGCACTTACTGCACTGGCTCTTGTTGCAGCATATATGGAAGAGGTAAAACTGTGGCTTGGCAGACTTGCTGATAAAAGTGTCGATGGTTATAAACAGATAGGCGATGTGTTGTTTTATAAGAGCCATGCACCTGCGGTTGTTGAGGCAGGACAGAGAGCCGTTGATGTCAGTCAGGCAAACATAGGCGACTTTGTCTCAGCTTACAACATTTCATTGTTCAACCCGATATTAATAGCAGGTCTTTTCATCGGAGCAATGATGACTTTCGTGTTTGTCGCAATGACAATGAAAGCAGTCGGCAGAAATGCAAGCAGAATGGTTGAGGAAGTAAGGCGCCAGTTCCGCGAAATTCCGGGTATTATGGAAGGAACAGGCAAGCCTGAATATGCAAAATGTGTAGCTATTGCAACCAAAGGGGCACAGAAGGAAATGGTTGTCCCGGCACTTATGGCTATTATTGTTCCGGTTTTGACAGGAATAGTTTTTGGGGTTCCGGGTGTTGTCGGCCTGCTTATGGGCGGAATGACAACAGGCTTCTCTCTTGCAAGCATGCTGAATAATGCAGGCGGTGCATGGGATAATGCCAAAAAATATATTGAAAGAGGCAATTACGGCGGCAAGAAAAGCGAATGCCATAAGGCCAGCATTGTTGGCGATACAGTAGGTGATCCTTTCAAGGACACATGCGGCCCCTCAATGAATATCCTGATCAAGCTTATGTCGATGGTTGCCGTTGTCATGGCAGGTGTGACCGTTGCATGGAGCATATTTTAGGAATTTAATTAATAAACAGAAAAGAGAGCTCTGACGGCTCTCTTTTTTATGCCCTGTAACAATTGTGACCCTTGGTTCCAACGGACTTATTATTGTGTAATTTTATGTTCTGATTAACAGACAGAGAATATCTTTACAGATTTGGCATGAGTTATGACGATGAAAGAACTTTTTTCCGCGACCGGGAGATATAAAAGAGTTAAACTGCTCTCACTTCTGGTTTTGGCTCTCATTTCTCTTAACCTCGAAGGAGTTGATCCGGATATCACTTTTACTGTTTCAATGGATGACGCGGCAAACCATAACTTCCGGGTCTCGATGACAATGACCGGTCTGCAGCAGGATTACACTGTTCTGAAAATGCCGGTGTGGACCCCGGGTTACTACCGGATACAAAATTACCCGAGGGATCTTTGCTGTTTTACCGTAAAGGATGATAAAGGAAATCTGCCTTCCTATGAAAAAATCCTAAAAAATGCGTGGAAGATAAATACAACCGGTATCACGACCCTTACGGTAAGCTATGCAATCTTTGCCAACAATCATTCGGTTGCGGATCCTTTTCTCGATACAACTCACGCATTCATAGCTCCTGCAGGCCTGTTCCTGTACCCGGAAGGAAGGATTAAAGCATCGTCCGAAATAACGATTATTCCTTTCAAAAAGTGGACGACAATCTCAACAGGGCTTGATTTAGTTGAGGGTAAGGAGAATACTTACCTGGCACCCGACTTTGACGTTCTTTTTGACAGTCCTTTTTTAATCGGCAACCAGGAGGTCATGAGCTTTGAAGTGGAAGGTGTGCCTCACAATATTGCTGTACTTGAACCGGGCTCTTACAATCGCGACAGCCTTACGGCAGATTATGCCACGATGGTGCGCAGTGCTGTCAGCCTCATCGGCGAGATGCCATACAAACACTACACTTTTCTAATCATGGGCAAGGGCGGCGGAGGCCTCGAGCACCTTAACTCAATGGCTGTCTTTACCGGTATTCACGGAGGCGATATCTATCCGCAGAAACGATAATCAGTTCCTGAGCTGGATGAGTTTTATTGCCCATGAGTTCTTTCACCTGTACAATGTCAAGACAATAAGGCCTGTTGCCCTGGGTCCATTCGATTATGACAAAGAGAATTATACCAATATGCTGTGGGTCTCGGAAGGATTTACAGTTTATTTTGAGGATATAATCCTCAACAGGGCAGGTTTTATGAACGATGATGGAGATGCTTGAAGTCACTGAGCGGCAGCATCACGGGTTATGAGTCGGTGCCTGGAAGCAGGGTTCAGCCCGTCAAACATGTCGAGCTTTGATACCTGGATCAACTTTTTCAACCGTAGTGAGAATCAGTGAAAACACAACCATTTCATATTATGACAAGGGATGCGGGCTGGCACTACTGCTTGACCTTAAGATCAGGCACGAGACAGGCAACAGGAAATCGCTGAATTGATGTGATGCGTGAGGCTGTACTTTGATTATTATAAGGACCTGGGACGAGGCTTCACCGACGATGAGTTCCGTAGAGAGTGTGAAGAGGCATTGCCGGCTGCAGCCTTGAGGAGATATTTAATTATGCTTCCATCGACGGTAAAGCCTGATTACAACAAATACCTTGATTATGCCGGACTGTATCTGACTGAGGAGGCTCCTGCAGGCAACGGATGGCAGAGCCAGGTTCGTGATCATGAAAAAGGATAAGTTGTCTGACAGGGCAGAAGATGATTTACAATGATCATGTTCAGACCGGCAAGTGATTAACTACTGATAAATTAAATCATAAGCAAAACATGTTTATTCCCGGATTTGAAGATGTTCTTGCCGCCGCGGAGGCTGTTGCATCATTTATTCATCGCACTCCGGTGCTCACCTCGCAGCAGATTGATACCATCAGCGGAGCGCATCTTTTTTTCAAGTGTGAGAATTTCCAGAAGGTGGGGGCCTTCAAGTTCAGGGGCGCCACCAATGCTGTCATCAAGCTGACGGAAGAGCAGCGGCGCAGCGGTGTCGTCACCCATTCGTCGGGCAATCATGCTGCTGCGCTGGCTCATGCGGCGGTGTCGCGCGGGGTGAAGGCATACATTGTCATGCCGTCCACGGCACCGGAGGTAAAGAAGAGAGCGGTGGCGGGCTACGGTGCGGAGATCACCTTCTGCGAGCCTACGCTGGCAGCACGGGAGGCCGCCGCCGCGGAGGTGATCAGACGTACCGGCGCCACAATGATCCATCCTTATGACAACTTTAACATCATCGCCGGTCAGGGCACGGCAGCGCTGGAGGCGCTGACCGATTACCCTGCTGCTGATGCCATCATAGCCCCTGTCGGCGGCGGCGGCCTCCTCAGCGGGACGGCCATCGCGGCACGGCACCTCATCCCGTCAATAAAGATCTACGGCGCCGAACCGGCCCTCGCCGATGACGCTGCCCGGTCGTTCCACACAGGCATCCTCCAGCCCCCGCTGCCGCCCACAACAATTGCAGACGGACTGCTGACATCGCTCTGCGAAAGAACATTCACTGCAATTAAGGAGAATGTCGATGACATACTGACGGTCACCGAGGAGCAGATTATTGAAGCAATGCGGCTTGTCTGGGAGAGGATGAAGATCATCATCGAACCGTCGTCAGCCGTGCCTCTTGCCGCCGTGCTCGCCAACAGCAGCCTCTTCGCAGGCAAAAAGGTTGTGATAATTATTTCCGGCGGGAACGCTGATCTGTCGAAGCTGCCTTTTGGTCAGCGCGCCTGAAATAGGCGATCACAGGGTAATGATCGGAATACCTGACTTTGACGATGTCAAAGTCGTTGCAGTATATATCCTCGCTGTAAAGAATGTAGTCAATCCTGTTGGCCGGGTACTTGCCCCTGTAGGTGAAGCCTGCGCCGTAGCCCGCCTCCACGAAGGCATCCTTCAGCCCGCGCCTCATCTTTCTGTAAGTGTATGAGACCGGGGTGTCATTGAAGTCGCCCACCACAATCACCGGGTACGGCGAGGTCTCTATATGCCTCTTTACCCTGTCAACCTGCAGGGCACGGCTGGCAAAGCCACTGGTGAGACTCTTGTAGATACCTGATATTTCATCCATGGAACCGCCGTCCTGCACATCCCCGGTGATCTCGCCCAGCAGGGTGCCTTCCACTCGTCTGAGCCTGAACGACTGCAGGTGGTTGTTATAGATCCTGAAGGTGTCTGTATCAACAACAATATCGGTGAATATTGTCAGTGAAGATGAGCCGGGATGCACCACATCACCCCTGTAAATGACAGGGTAACGGGTAAGGGTGGCTATGCCGTAACGGCTTGATGATCCGCTCTTGACAAGCTTGAAATGGGTCTGCAGCTTTCCTCCGATACCCTCCTTCAGCTTCCGCTCGGCGGCGGCGGGATCACCCTTGACGAAATACTCCTGCAGGCAGAGAATACCGGGGTCTTCCTTCCTGAACAGCTGAAGCATCTTGTTGTACGAATTCCTTTCGCTCTCCTCATAGATATTGAAGAGCCTTACATTATAACTCATCACCTTCAGGTCGTGATGCAGCTCCTCGCCGTGATTGGCGAACCTGATGAAGTTGTGGATATACCCGAGGCCCAGGGCAATGGCAACAACGGATATCAGGGCAAGCCACTTCCTGAAGATGATCCATACCAGAATCATAATGATGTTTGCAGCCACAATATACGGGTAAGCAAGGCCGAACAGAGCAGGAAAGGAAGTGGTTGCAGGATTTAAGTATACTGACAGATAGGCCAGCAAAAGGGCTGTGACGAGAACAATGTTCACCGCCAGCAGGATGTTTCGCAGGAAACGCTTTATCCCGCTACCTTTTGTTCTGACTCTCGTTGAAGAGGATCTCTTTTTCCTCCCTGGTAAGACTGTCATATCCGCCTTTTGAGATCTTGTCAAGTATATGATCTATGGCTTTCTGCCTTTCGGCTTTTTCTTTATTGTAGTCGTAATCTGTTTTTGCCTTTGTGTAGGCTGTATCAGTCTTTGGCTTTCTGTAAGTCACTTTCAGCTTTCTTCCCGGTTTGAAGAGAGTAACGAAGAAGTCGAGTATCTTGTTCAGCCATGCGCCGATATCCGTCCCGTTCTTCAGCCCGTATCCGTATGCCAGTCCCATCAGCGCCCCGCCTATGTGTGCAATCTTCCCTCCGGTATTGACGGAGAAGTCGAACACCGATGTGATAAGGAAGGTTATAAGGGCAAGATATTTGAGCTTTATCCTTCCGAAGAAGAGGAGGTGCAGTTCCAGTTCCGGGAGATACACTGCAGTGGCGATGACAAGAGCCATCACTGATGCCGATGCGCCCAGTGCTATTGAGACGTGGACTGTTCCGGCGAAGGCGGGGAAGATGTTAAAGACCGCGATATAGAGCAGTGCCCCGGCAAGGCCGCCCATGAGATATAGCGACACCAGCTTGCGCTGGTCGAGGTAGTTGAGGAAGATCTTCCCGAACCACCACAGCCACATCATATTGAAAATGATATGTATAAATCCCTGGTGGGTGAACATGTACGTAAGCGGTGTCCAGGGCTTCCCTGCAAGTGCGCCGACGGAGGCCGGCACGGCGAGGAACGATACCACTGCAGGAGCCAGGGCGGCGTTTCCCGACAACACGCCAATCACCTCGATAATCTTAATGATGAGAAAGATGAAAGCGTTGAGGTAAATAAGCCTGGTGAGACTGGTACCCCGCTTGAATGAATCTTTTATTTCGTCCCAGATACCCATCAATAGAGTGTTTTGGTGGTCTTTCGCCAGTAACGTATGAGCAGGTAGCCGAATATCATACCTCCGAGGTGGGCTGTATGGGCAATGCCGCTTCCGGGAGCTGTGATGGCACTGTAAAGCTCAATGGCGGCGTAACCTATAACAAGGTATTTGGCTTTAATAGGTATGGGAGGGAAGATCAGCATAAGCTGAGTGTTGGGGAAGAGCATCCCGAAGGCCGAGCAACACGCCGTAGACGGCTCCCGAGGCGCCCACGACAGGTACGTTGAGAATCGCGTTCAGCTTGCCCATCTGTATATCCGAGAAGTTCTTGCCCTGGGAGAATACCTCGCTGCCGCTGTCATAGACATACTGAAGCTGCTCAGGTGAGAGGGTAGCCATGACCTTGTTGTATTGCATCCACTGTACCAGCTCAAAGGTGAAGGCGGCGCCCAGTCCTGTGACAAGGTAAAAGATCAGGAAACGCTTCGGCCCCCACACCTGCTCAAGCACCCTTCCGAACATCCAGAGGGCGAACATATTAAGGAACAGGTGAATAAAACTGCCGTGCATGAACATATGGGTCACTATCTGCCACGACCTGAAACTGTCTGATTTTGGAAAGTAAAGACCAAGGATGGCATTCAGATCGACGCCCGACATCGCCTTCACCGCGTACATCACCAGCAGCATGACGGCATTGATGATGATCAGGTTCTTAACTACCGGCGGCAGATCTCCAAAAATTCTGTTCATTGTATCTGTAATAGTTTATGAAGCGGCAAATTTAGCCATTCTATCGGAAAATCAACTGAATCTTCTGTCAAGCTCATCGAGAGTGATTATGTTCATCACCGTCTTTCCTGTAGGCGAGTAGTTGGGCATGGCACATGCAAAGAGCATGTCGAAGAGCTCTTCCATCTCCTCGTGTGTCAGGGGCATGCCGTAGGGTATGGCTGATGCTTTTGCCATCGAGAGGGCCACGCGTTCGCGTGCGCTTATCGATGGATCTCCGAGCGTCTGTTTGTATTCGGTTAAGAGTGTTTCGAGCATTGCATGGGGACTGACATTACGACTGTCGGCAGGGTGGCCGGTGATGGTCACCATGCAGCCGTTGCCGGTCGTGACACCGAACCCCAGCGCTTTTATCTCGTCTTTTATCTCCTCAAGTATGATTATATCTCCGGGATTAAGCTCCGTCTCCACAGGGAAGAGAGATACCTGTGCAGGCTTCGGGCCGTCGCTGAGTGATGCCAGGTACCTCTCGTACAGCACCCGTTCATGGGCCCGGCGCTGGTCTATCATCATAATGCCGGAAATTACGGGGCACATTATGTACCTGTTCTTTACCTGGAAGAAGCGTCGCCTGTCGGCGGAGCCCTTGTTGCCTTCCCCGGCATCACTGCGTGCGGTGATTGTAAAGAGCGACTCCCATCCGCGGGCTGCATCCCGTTGGTCATCGCCCTTCCATTTCAGATCGGGCCGGTTGTATTCGTGGCCGTCGAAAGGATTAAAGGAGGTGTCTACCTCAATATGAGGTGAATGCGGTGCAGGCATATCGCCGGTGATGACGGGTATCTCCACGGCGCCCTCAGGACCGAAGTCCATGGAGGGCACCACGTTAAACCGTCCCAGCGCCTCACGCACGGAGGCCAGCATTATCTGCCACACGGAACGTTCATCCTCGAACTTAACCTCTGTCTTGGTGGGGTGAATGTTCACGTCTATGGTTGACGGATCGGCGGTCATGAAGAGGAAGTACGCCGGCACGGTGTCAGGAGGGAGTATGCCCTGGTAAGCCTCGAGCACGGCACGGTGGAGGTACGGATGGCGTATGAACCTGTTGTTGATGAAAAAGAACTGCTCGCCGGCGGAGCGCCGTGCGTTTTCCGGCTTCCCGGCAAAACCGCTGATGGAGACTATGGTTGTCTCTGTCTCTACCGTCACCAGGTTCTGGTTATACTGTTTGCCGAAGAGAGCCACGATGCGCTGCCTGTGGTTTCCGGCAGGCAGGCGGTACACCTCCTGGTCGTTGTGTATAAGGCTGAATTTTATCAGCGGGTGTGCCAGCGTTATCCGCTGGAACTCGGTGATGATATGCCTGAACTCCGTGTTGTCTGACTTGAGGAACTTACGGCGGGCAGGAACATTGTAAAACAGGTTTTTCACGCTGAAGACCGAGCCGGCGGCGCATGAGCAGGGCTCCTGCTTCGTCACCCTCGAATTGTTTATCTCCACCAGGGTGCCTGCCTCATCCTCTTCGCGCCGTGTGCGCAGCTCGGTCATCGAGACGGCTGCTATGGAGGCGAGTGCCTCGCCGCGGAACCCCTTGGTGGTGATGGTGAAGAGGTCTTCTGCCGATGCGATCTTCGACGTGGCATGCCTCTCGAAGGCCAGGCGGGCGTCGGTCTCGCTCATGCCGCTGCCGTTGTCTATCACCTGCACCAGCGTGCGGCCGGCATCGCGGATGACCATGCTTATCTCCGTCGCCCCGGCATCAACGGCGTTCTCAGCCAGCTCCTTCACCACCGAGGCGGGGCGTTGTATCACCTCACCGGCAGCTATCTGGTTGGCAACGGAGTCAGGAAGAAGCCTGATAATATCACTCATCGGCAGCGATCAATAACGCAGGTAAATATATATCACAAAAGCAAGAATAATCAATATCACAACAAACCGTATCATGCTCTGTTTCTGCATGCGTTCCCTGTTACGGGGAAAGTAATTCTTCATGGAACCGCGCATGATCTTTGATCTGTACGGCTTCTTCTCTGCGCTCTGTGCTCTTTGCTCTGTGCCCTGCGCCCTCGTGCTCTTCGCCCTGACCTGCTAGCTCAGTACATTCATCTCCATGCTCCATGCTCCTGCCATTTGCTCCGGGCTCCTCGCCCTGCGCTTCTGCTCCCATTCCTCCTTCTGCGGATCGTAAAAGCGGGGAACGTATTTGAACCCACGCGGTTTGGTCTGTCTGAAGAAACTTGGTATTGCCATGATATGATTTCTGCAAAAATACTAAGAATTGGGAGAAAAGGGCAATAGGCAACAGAGAAGCGACCGTTTAGTCCCGACATAGTATGTCGGGATAGGGAGCTGTCAGACTGAAGGGTAAGCGAAAGGGTTTATTCAAAGCTACTTTTTCTTAACTTTGACATTCCTAAACCTGTTCAATGAAGATCCTTGTCACCTATTCGGGTAGTGGCGGACTGACAGCCGCAGTGGCTGAGCGGATTGGAAGGGTATTATCCGGACTGGGGGAGATTGTAACGGTTCTTCCCATGAGCGGCGTGACTACTCTGATAGGGTACAAGGCTGTTGTCGCCGGGAGCATAGAGCAGGCCGGACACTGGACGCCTGAAGCACTGGATTTTGTCAGGAGGTACCAGGGGGTGTTCTGGACAACTAAGCTTGCCATCTTCACTGTCTGCCCCTCGCTTGGATCGGAAAAGGGGGCTGAATCACATATGGTTGTGATGCAGTATACTGCTCCTGTCAGGGCTATGGCACATCCTTTAAGTGAAGGTTTTTTCTCAGACGAAGTTGACACTAAGAAAGAAACCAAACCCGGTGAGAGATCAAAATTCAAACTTAGTATCCTGCTGGGTCTGTTAAGGGAGAGTGACCATCGCAATCAGGCGGAGATAGAAACATGGGCCACCAGGCTGCACGAAAAACTGGCTCAGAGCCTGCCGCCTAAAGTCATGAGAAAGAAAAAGTAAACTGATTTATTAATAAACAATACTTTCCCATCCTAAGACAGGAAGGGTGTCCCTGACTGCACAGTCAGGGACGGGGTAGTCTGTCCTGCCTATTTCACCTTCACATATCGGTCTCCTGCTACTTCACCTTCACATACTTCTCGGAGGTGTAGTTACTCTTGTCAATTTCTCCCATCTCGTCTGCAGGCCATACCTGCACGAGGGTATCGTTTTCGACAACGATCCTCATCCTCAGTGTCTGACCGACATAATCTTTTGTGACATGATACATGATGGTCTCCTTATATACGACACCCTCAAGGGTATATGAGCCACCGCCAAAGTTATCCGTAAAAACCGTGTCCTGCTTGTATTGCCCGACGAACATCCAGTAATTGTCGGACCACATCTTGACCTGGCTGCCTCCGTAGTCAGCCGGGAAAGTGCCGATGATAGCTATCATTTGCTACCTGTTTTCTATAGATAAGCTGCCATGCACCTGCTACAGGGTTAACCGGTTCCTGCTTGCAACCGATAAGGATTAGCAGGAACAGAGCGCTCAGAAGGATTGTCTTTTTCATAGGCATATGTTTTAATGATTGAGTGGTTCCCTTATGATATATGTAAATTTACGCCAGCAATCAATTCAAGTCAAGTTTATTTAATCTCAGGCCGGTTACTTTTAATAAATTTGTATAGATGTGACTTTTTTTGATACAAACTAAACTGCGCGAAAAAATGAAAAAGAATGACACGGCAGCATCACCTGATTGCCTGACAACAGCAGAGCGTGCAGGCATGACCTGCCTGAAAACTTTTACACTATTACTTATGCTGTTATTTATTTCCGGCTTCAGCCGGACAGCGGCCGGACAGACAACCGATATCAGTAAGAAACTGAAGGGTTTTGACCAGTATATGGAGAAGGCCCTGAAGGACTGGAACACTCCCGGTGCATGTGTCGGCATTGTGGTAAAGGACAAGCTGGTCTTTGCAAAGGGTTACGGCTACAGGGACTACGGGAAGAAGCTGCCTGTGACGCCGAATACTCTTTACCAGATAGCATCCAACACGAAGCTCTTTACAACCGTGGCGGCAGGACTGCTTGTTGAAGAAGGCAAGCTGGATTGGGATAAGCCGGTGAAAGAGTTTGTTCCTTCAATAAAGTTCTACAACAGCGATCTTGACAATTCAGTCACGCTGCGAGACATGCTCGCACACCGCACAGGCATTTCAAGGCACGACCTGATCTGGTATAAATCTGACTTTTCCCGGAAAGATCTTTTTGACCGGCTGAAATACCTCGAGCCCAGCCAGCCTATCCGTACCGGGTTTCTTTATAATAACCTGATGTACGTCTCTGCCGGGTACATCATTGAGCTTCAGAGCGGCAAGACATGGGAAGAGTTTGTCCAGGAGAAGATCTTTGACCCTCTGAAGATGGAGAGGACGTTCTTTACGGTTCAGGAGATGATTGCTGACCCTGACCACGGTGTACCGTACAATGAAAAACGGGATACGACAATTCTCTATGAGATCCCGATCTACGAGGACAAGGCGGCTGTCGGTCCTGCCGGATCGATCATTTCAAATGTCAATGACATGTCGAAGTGGCTTATCGCTCTCATGAACGGCGGGATGTATGAGGGAAAGCAGGTCATTCCTGAGGCCATCCTGAAAGCTACCCTTGCGCCTTCGATAGCATTGCCCAACACCGGGCTGGAGAACAAGGGTTATAAGGAAGCCCTTAACAGTGTCTATGGCATGGGCCGGCAGACAGTGTCGTACAGGGGACATTTGCTGGCCTATCACGGAGGCGACCTCCCGGGTTTTCACTCGCAGTTCTCGATGATGCCGACAGACAGCATAGGTGTGATCGTGTTTGTCATCGGAGATCAGAGTCAGCCGTTGTATAACACCATAACCTATAATGTCTATGAGAGGCTGCTGGGTATGGATCTTACGCCATGGAGCGAGAGGAATCTCGCTGACCGCGACAAGGGCAAGGCGGTTGGCAAAGAAGGGAGGAGCAAGGCCGGTGAAGACAGGATTGCGGGCGCCGGGCCTTCGCATAAGCTTGCTGATTATGCAGGTGAGTATGAGCACCCTGCCTACGGGATAATGAAGATCAATCTCAAGGAGAAAGATTCGCTGCAGTTTGATTTTCACAATATAGTACTTCCTCTTTCGCACTATCATTACGATCGTTTTGATACGCCCAATGATGAGGAGTACGGTTTATGGTCGCTTAATTTCATGACTAATCCTGCAGGTGAGGTCAGCAGCCTGGTTGTCTCTGTTGATGAGGGGCAGGTGACTTTTACGCGCAGGGCTGATCCCGGTCTGAGTGACCCGGCTGTCTTGCAGGCCTATGAGGGCAAGTATCTCATGGGAGGATCAACATTTAGTGTCGAGGTAACAGGCAATGAGATCTTCATAGTGGTATCTGGCACTCCGCGTTTAAAGCTTATACCTGTCAGTAAGGATATTTTCAGGATTGAGCAATTTGCTGACGTCAGCGTCATCTTTGTGCGTGAGAACGGTGTTGTCACAGGGTTGAAACAGAAGGATCCGTCAGGTGAATATTCAGCAGTGAAGCAATAGCTGGTTGCATGATACAGGGCCACGTCACAGCGTGGCCTTTTTTTGAATAAGCTGTCCGGCTACGTATCAGAATATTGGGTTTTAAACCCCTTCGGGATGATTGATGAGATAAAAAGAAGCAGGCAGACCCTTAGCACAGATATTTCTTATCTCAGCTTTAATGAATTCATCAAATCTTCATTTCTGAAGACTTGTTTTGAGCGGTAATGATTTTAAAAAGTCGTGAATCAACCTGCAAATAAAATATACAGAAGGATTATTTATTAAATGATAATTGGCTTGACCAGTCTTCCAATGAATTATACGATGGAATACCTGATGATTTCTTGAATTACCTCGCTCGCCAGGGGCTGGCGGTTGAGCCAGGATTACTTGTCATTCCCAATAAACATCACTTTTTCTATGACATGGAAGATATGAAAGGGGTGAAAACGATAATTAACCTCATGCGACTTAACCATGTCAGGGAGGTAAGGGATTTTGTACGGAAGATTTCAGAACTGGTGCAGTATCAGCAAATTTCATTGGATGTTTTGTTGACAACAAAACTCAAAAACGGTCATCTGATAAAACCGGGCACTCCACGGGCATCACCCGGAAATGACAGAGACATATGAGAATGGTATCGAATAAGGATACCTTTCATAAACAGGATGTACAGCTTTATTGACGCAAGAACAGACAGGTATATGACCAGGAGAACTGTTACCAGCCTTCTGAATGAATTGGGTTTCGGATTGTAAGTATGACAGAGCTTAACGGAGTAACCTATTTCTATTCAAGGAAAGCCAATCCTTCCGCTTAACATTCATCACCTTTAAAGTAATCCCCATTACGATAAAAGAAGAGGCTGCCCTTCCCGGGGGCAGCCTCTCATGTATACACTTTCTTACAGGACTGATATTTCCTGTATCATTCAATTAAACTAGAAAGGCATCTCAAAGGTAATTGATGGAACCGGTGTGATTACACCTGTTTTATAAGGGAATCCGGTATAGTACGAAAGATTGTATTGCTCAAGTGTACCTACAAAAAGGTAGGCATCTGTAAAGAGCAGATCAGTTCTGTCGGCATTATCCACGGTTACCTCCAGAAGTCCATCGTCATCAATATCCGATATCTTAAGGTTTCCAACCGGTTTTGTGAGATCAGCAGATACAGGGTTTGTATGTGCAGTGAAATATATCTTGTAACCCTCGTGATCGGGTATAAAGTCATAATATCCGACAAAGGAGATATTCCCCGGTCCTCCGCTGGTGCATGCCCAATCCTGGGTCAGGTAACTCTTGAAAGCTATCACCAGTTTACACTCAACGAAACAGAATGACAGGTTGCTGAGGCCGGCCGGTTTGCCGCTCGCATTTACAGGAGCTGACAGGCCGCTGTCACCCAGTGTTCCATCAGGATAAAAATACACATTGGCGGCGTTTGAGCCTTTGACAATGACAGCACCCACACGGTAAAATTTATCTCCGATGCGGATGCATTGACCCGCTTCAAATGAAACATATTTACCGTCAGTGCTTACATTAAGTCCTTCAGGAAATTGACCCTTAAAGCTGCCATCTGAGTAGTCAATCTTTTCACCGCAGAAATCAAAATAGGAAGCATCATTCATGAATGCCAATCCAACCTCTGCGCAGGTTCTGTTTCCGCCATTGTTAGCTCCGGGAATAATCTGAGGAGTAACGCTGCTGGTGTTACTGCTGGTGATGTTAGTACTGATGCTATTATTACTGTTGTTGTCATTGCTGCTGGCAGCAGTGCCACCGGAGTTTTGACCTGAGGCAGTTGCTCCTTTTGTTGTGACAGGCGTGAGGTCATCCTTTTGACAGGAAACCAGTGCAATGCCTATAAACAGGCACACAATCAGGTAATTCAATTTTCCCATGTCAGCTTTTATTAGTTAATATTTCATTCCAAAATATCTGACTAAAGCTAATTTGAGAAAATGAAGATTTGATGAATTTTCGATCGATCGTTTGAAGCGTGTCATTGAACGACAAGAGAATTGTTTCACTTGAGTTATCAGTATGCTTTAGTGACTTCCGGAGGGGTAGTTTTAAATAAACTTGACTTCGGTTTTTTGCTGGAGTACCTTTGCATTCTTACCAGGTTAGTAAATTATCAGGGGATTTATATTGTACATACTTTCTGATTACTAACTAAAATCAAGCTTATGAAAAGACTATTCGTTTTATTTTTAGTCCTTGCTCTGGGATTACTGTCATATTCCCAGTCAGCAAAAAAAGATAAGATGCCAGTTACAACAAGCTCCAAATCAGCCTTGGCATCTTATAATGAGGCATTGAAATATTTTGAAGATGTAGCTATGGAGAAAGGAATTGAACTGCTTCAAAAATCTCTGACTGAAGATCCTGATTTTTTTATGGCTAATTATTATCTGGCATTTCTCAATCTGGGGAATGAGGAAAAATTCAATCAGTACGGCAATGCTGCGGTAAACTGCAAGGCTAAGCTAAGTAAGGCTGAGGAGCTAATAAAAAGCACCATGGAGAAATTTATTGAAAAGAAGGATGCAGATGTTACCGATATTGGGAAAAAACTGGTTGAAATGTATCCAAAGGATGTCTTTGCCTATTACTTGCTTTTTAACTTTCAGACCATAGTTGGTGATCAAAACGGATCTCACGAAACATTATTGAAAGCCCTGGAAATTACTGAGAATCCTGCCCCTGTTTACAATCTGCTTGGATATTCCTATATGGACGCTTAACCAGAATGATAAGGCTGAGGCTGCTTTTAATAAGTACATTGAACTGGCACCAGATAATCCGAATGTATACGATTCCAAGGGAGACTATTACATGAATATAAAGGACTACGGGAAGGCTTATGATACGTATATGAAGGCTTATGCATTGGATACTCAATGGGGATTAAAGAAAGCTCAGAAGGCAAAACAACTTGAAGGTAAGGAGGCTTCAAAGGTTGCTGTTAATGCATTATTGGATAAGTACGATTTGGCGTTTAAGGCAAAAGACGCTCCCACTGCTGATAGCTTTATTAGCTGAGGAGGGTCTGTTCTGTGGAACCGACCCTTCAGAGATCTGGGATAAGAAACAAATTTCAGATGGGTGGACGCAGGCCTTTGCTGATACATCCATGATGCTTGACTTTACGGTTGATAAACGTGAAATATTGATCGCTGAAGATGGAAATTCGGCAATTGCCATAGAACAATTTTATTTTAAGCTTTTTAGCCCGAATCTTCCATGGCGTGTAATATTTCATGCAATTAAGACTGGTGAGGACTGGAAGCTCGATTTTATCAGCTGGAATTTTATCCCTAAAAATGAGGATATAGAAAAAATTAATAAAGCGGTAGAGTAATATTTACTTCCATCAGAAGTAGCTCACCAAAGAGTTTGTAATTGAAATAGTACTAACATATCAATTTATTTGGACAGCCCCCGGACATCAGCTCCGGGGGCTGTTTTTGTCATAATGCATTGGATTTACTGAAGTATTTGCTGCATTTGATCCGGGCAGACTCCATTGGAAGGGACTTTTCACGCGCGAACTACCGCAGCCTTACCCTGTTTCATTTATCAGACGCCTGATATGAACATTAGTTGATGTCTGAGTCACTTTGTTAGAGTGATTTCTTTTGCCGCAGCAAAATAAATATTGAAAAAATATTGACTTTTTAATATTTAGGGTTTAAATTTGAGATGCTGCATTTCTAAAATTTATTACATGTCGTTGGTCAAGTACATTGCAAGACTGCAACGGATGGATTCTCTAATTGCTATGAGAGCCACAGGTCCGCCTGATGAATTTGCCTGCAAAATGAATCTCAGCAGAAGCACTCTCTTTGAAACTCTGCAGGAGATGAAATTTATGGGTGTTGACATCAAGTATTCAAATATCAGAGAATCTTATTACTACGCCGATGCGAGACGAATTGTCATTAAAGTTGAAAGAGCTGGCGAAGAGAGATGAATATGTGTGAGAACACTCAGAAAATTTGCTGAGCTAGAGAATTCTGCTAACAATGGATCAAGGTAAACAACTTTAATCTGTAAATACATGTTAGATAGGTACTTATCAGTAAAAAGATGGAAACTTTTTTTGGGTATTGTTTTAATAAATCTGTTATTAATACTTTTATCTCAGGCGACACTTATTAACGAGATTGTCTTCTTCAACACCTATAGTGAGCAGCTCACTTACGAAAGATCAATGGAGCTTTTTGCAATGATGAAATCCTACTCTTGGACAGGCTACATACTTGGACCGTTAGTCCTGATCCTTAAATTTTCTGTCATTAGTCTGGTAATCTATATAGGAGTATTTTTAACTGACAAGCATAAGGAAATATCTCTGGGCAAGGTTTTTACTGTCGTAATCGCGAGCGAGGTAGTTTTCATTCTGGCCTCCATAATCAAATTGCTCTGGTTCATTTTTTTTGCCGGTAACTATACTCTGAGTGACATGCGTTTCTTCTATCCTCTTTCACTAATCAATCTGTTCAAACAATCAGAAGTTGCCGTTTACTGGGTTTATCCTCTGCAGACAGTAAATCTATTTCAGCTGTGTATACGTCCTGATGCTCGCTGCGGGACTGGCTAAGATCAGTTCTGTCAAAGCGGAATGCGACAGACAAAATTAGTCCTACATTACTTATCGTTCCTGCTATTGTTCATTTGGATAGTTTTTATAGTATTTATTACAATTGATGCTCCAGTATGAAAAAGAGGATTAGCTAAAATGGTCTTAGCTGGACTTGCGGTCGTATGTTATTCTTATTGACAGGAGGAATAATCAGTAAAAGGACAAAAGCTTCTGAACAATTTAGGGCCAGGATCAGCGCTCTTCCTGATTTCACAATTCCGACCATTGAAGGATTCTTATTCAATACCAGGGAGATTTCAGAGGGCCGCTTCTGATCACATATTTTCACCCGGAGTGTGAACATTGTCAGTATGAGATCTCATCGTTGGTTAAAAGCAATATCCTGATAGCGGAGTAAAAATATTACTGGTCAGTTACGCCAATAGCGAGCAGATCAGATTATTTATGGGGAAGTATGATGTAAAAAGTGATTCAACATTCCATATTCTTTCTGATACGGCATTTTATTTTCAGTGAGCTTTACAGGACTAGACGTCATTCCGATCGAACTTCATTTACAATGAAGATTTGAGACTTGTTAAGATTCTCAAGGGAGAAACCAATATTGAGACCCTAACAAAATATCTGCAAAGTGGCAATCAATACTAAAAAGATTAAGGAGGCTTCATTATTGCAGCATGATTCAACTGACTGTGGTGCTGCCTGTCTGGCGTCGGTAATAAGATATTTTGGCGGAGAGTCTGGCATTGAAAAAATACGAAGGCTAAGCGGTACGACGCAGTCCGGGACAACAATGCTTGGATTGTATCAGGCGGCTATTGAGAGCGGAATGGAGGCAACTGGTTACGAAGCTTCTAGTACAAGGATATTATGGCTTTTGGTGGTATTCTTATCCTCCATGTGACGTTGGAAAAGGGATATGAGCATTATGTAGTATGTTATGGTTTCTCAAATGACAAGTTTTTAGTATGGGATCCAGCATCCGGCCATATATCCAAATCAATGGTAGAAATTGAAAAGATATGGATAAGCCGGAAATGTCTTGCTGTCGCGCCAGGGAAGGACTTCAAATATCAGAGTGCCGAGAAAAAGGAAAAACGAAGATGGATTCTTGAGACGACTGAAACCCGATAAAGAGCTCCTTCTGACCAGCATTTTTGTGGGAATACTAATCTCAGGTCTTGGTGTGGTAATGGCTGTTTTTACTCAGAAACTGCTTGATAAGATTCTCCCGTCAGGCGACGTCAGGGTGCTGCGTAATTTCCGCGATCCTCGTCTTTATACTGTTGTCTGTAAGAGTTTTACTCTCTGCAATAAGACAGTACATCTTGTTGTCACAGGGAAGTCATACAATATTCGAATTGTAGATGGATTTTATAATTCGTTGCTCGAGTTGCCCAAGCCATTCTTTGATACCAGAAAAACAGGAGACATGGTTGCCAGACTCAACGATACGATGCGCATTCAGACGGGTAATTTCCGATTTAGCCAGCACTTATATCATTGATATCCTCGTATTGTACTGATAATGCTAGGTTATGATTTTCCGGTATTCGTCGGTATCAGGATTTATTTCCCTACTGTCAATGCCATTGTTTTTTTTGCTGGTCTATCGGTGGAATAAGCCGATAATCACATCACAACATGAGTCTGATGGCAGGTTATGCATTAAATGAAAGCAATTTCACCAATCCTCTTCAGAGGTATTACCGAGATCAAGAGCATGAACTGGCAAAATCTCTATTCGCCAGGAACAAATTGATCTTCAGCAATTTTCAGGAAAGAGCATTCTCCTTGGCAAGATAAAAGTTAAACTGGGGATGCTGACGGTTTGGCTGGGACGTTATATCTTATAGGTTTACTTATATATACATCTCTCGAGGTTATTGGATGCAAGAATGACACAGGGTGAACTGATGGCGATCCTTTCGCTCGAGCTCGACTCTTCTGCCATCAGTGATGAATCTGGCTCTTGTGTCAATTCCTCTGAGTGAAGCAAGGGTGGCGATTGAAAGGATGTTTGAATTTACCCGGATCAAGCCAGAAACTGAAGGAGACTGGTGATAGAGGACATGAATTCTGAATCAGGAAGGTTTCTCTTGAGAATATTTCATTTCGTTTTCCGGGTCAGAGACTGTTTCTGTCGGATATCTAGTCTTGAAGTTGAAAAAGGAAAGCTAGTTGCACTGGTTGGTGAATCAGGCTCCGGGAAGAGCACGCTCGTGAATATTCTGACGCGCTTTTACCCTCCGGAGTCAGGACGTATTATGGTGAATAGTTCAATTGAAGCCGGTCGGATATCACTTGAGAAATGGCATAATTCAATAGGACTGATACCTCAGGAGGTACATTTATTCAATGGTACGATACTTGAAAATGTAATTCCAGAGCCGATGAGGAAAAGTTGGTCAGGCGTTAAAATTGACAGCAGATTACGGACTTGAGTCTTTTGTTAAGCAGTTTGCCGTTGGGATTTGCCACAATGACCGGGGAAGATGGAGTAAAGCTTTCCGGTGGGCAGAAACAGATCATTGCCTTCATGAGGGCATTGATCAATGAACCGAGATATTATTGATTGATAGGGAACATCTGGAATGGACAGGGATACGGAAGCAATTAATCATTAACCTGTTGACAAGGATAAAGAGAAAGATGGGTGTGTTGTTGGTGACACACCGGATAAACCTGATCAAGAAACTGTGTGACAGGATCTATATTCTTGAAGACCGGACGATTAAAGAATCAGGGACACATGACGACCTTTTAGCAGGGAACAATATCTACCGAAGGTACTGGGATGATTTCAAATAGAACGGCTTCATTCTAATTAACGATCCCAAAGGGATCGCAGCCTTGTTAGAAAAAAGGAGATAATGTATGATGCGGTAAGAAGGTCGAGGATCTGGTGACCTATATAGCTGTGCTGGAAATTATGATGCTCTTGAAATCAGGCCTGCAACTATGCAGTACGCTCAAGTGATCCTCGGCATCAAATTTTAATGCATCATTTAAAATATTTCATTAAATCCGAGATTACGGACTAGCCGTACTTTTAATTTGATTTTCATATAGGAATTTAACAACTTTCGTCTGCAGGCATAAACCGAAAAGGTTTATTAAGAGTAGGTAAACATAAATCTGTCTCGTTATGAAGAACAGGCTGAACAAATGGAATCTGACAAATGGTGGTTCTCTCAGAGACATTGTGGAGTGTGCAGGTGCCTCGCTCGGCCTTGCAGCTGCAACTGTAGTTTGAAAACTCTGAATTTGCATTAGGAGGACTTGCCATAGGAGCCGCGGTAGTTGGTTTTTCAGTTGCTCCTGCTTTGTGGGGCCTCGCGTGCTTCGCATGAAAATTATTGAGAATCAATATGAGGGGGTATTTGCTCCCTCATTTAAAAATTTAGAAAATGAAAAAACTTTTAAGATGGGATTTGCAAAGCATTGCGTTTGTAGTCAGCATTGCATTGTTTGGGACAAGTATAATATTAATTGCCGCTTGTGACCTCACTCATAGGGAAGCTGTTATGTACGCAATCTTCTCAATTTCTCCTTTTTTCACTAGTCTATCGTTGATTTTACAAATATTTCAAGAGGAAGCAGAGATAACGCATAAATGGACGAGTAGCAACTTGACTTATGAATTTTTGCAGAAGAACGTTACACTCAATCATGGCAATCGTGAGGGGCTGATTATACTTATCATATGACAATACAAAACCTAACCATCATGAAAAAGTTTGAAATGATCCTGATTATCGGAGCCATTATTGGCCTCCTGCTGGCGCTTTTCAATACCCCGCTTGATTCTCTGATTGCCTCAGTATTTTTTATAACTTTGAGCTGTCTCTATTACATTCTTGGCTTTGCACTATTCAATAATATTCCGTTACGGAAGATATTTAAAGCAGATTCCTACAAAGGTATTGGAACATGGAAAATCCTGATTGCTATCGGAACAGGTATAGCCCTTTCAATCCTCACGATTGGTTTTATGTTTACTATACTCAGCTATCCGATGGCTAAAACCTTACTGATTGTCGGAATAGTTCTCGCGGCAATAATAATTACTCTGGCATTGATGAAAAATGCTCAGGAAAAGAATCAGTTTTACAGGAACATCATCTTAAGGAGCCTCGTCTTTCTGATTATTGCAGTTATATTTCTTCTGTTACCGGGCATTTATTTGAGACACTTTGAGTGTTACTGTTTAGGCAGGGGAACAATACTATGCCTGATTGACAAACCGGTAGGGCAACCTGCCGGAACGGGCTGAAAACCTTGCATGTCTACCCTTTTTATAGTCGTTATAGCAGTCCCCAACTGAAATGAAATGTTTAACTTGAAGGTTGGTATAGTCGTACATCTGCTGCAGGAATGACAAGGATGAATTTTCTGCCAGCATAAGAATAGAGTATAACTAATAACCTCATTAAATGACTTCAAGAGTAAGAGAAAAGATAGTGAAAACAATGTTAATCATCAGCGTGATATGCCTGATGGGTTCGATAATCCTGTTCACGCAAATACCGCCCGGCTCTCTCGGCAGGACGGCAATGATTCTGACAGGCATTACAGCTCTACTTACAGGAATATCATTCTACCTGCAATACAGTCAAGAAAAACAAAAACATTGAAATCCTCAGTTACATTATGAAAAAAAAACTTCAGCGTTTTGTTGGCTACTCGGTTGTTCTTGGTAGTTTCACTTTCTCTGGGTTTTATGCTTATCGATCGTACCGAGGGAACCCTAAAGGAAAATTTCAAAGACAATTTACTCCTTGCGGTAATTGTCGGAGTAATGACTTCCGCCTCCCTGGTGTTCTGCAAGAAAGTCATTGAGAAGCATAAAGACTGAGACTTTGAGCCTCGGTAAAGTATCAGCCTCGAAACCATGTCAACATTTTCATAACTTTACCGTTGCAACAAAAAAACACCCGATGAATCAGCTTGTTCTGCGTAATAAGGGGCAAGAATTTGTGTATAAAATCCTTGGAACACTGGTAGGCATATCCGCTGTACTGCAACTTTTCCTGAACAGTCCCCGATCATGGCTCTTCCGGGTCAATGCCGTACTGGTAATAATGCTTCTTGTTTTATTCATTACCCGTGGCTTTGGCAAAAACGTCAATAGCCTTACACTTGAAGACGATGCCCTGGTAATACGATGGTATAACAGACTCAGAAAAAGCAAAATAATTGTGCGGGATATTACTGAGATTAACCATGAAAAGAAATGCATCAGGATAAAACTGAAAAATGATAGAGTTATCCGCATTCCAGTTAAATATCTCGAAGTTAAAGATCAGCTTGATGTTAGGTATTTCCTGAAAGAGACCACAGGATTGTGAGGAGGATCACCGAAGCCTGATTGCAAACTACTTTATTTCTGTCTCGATTGAATAGCTTTTCAGGGTCTCAACCAACTCGTTAAGGTGGAACTTTTCGAATCGGTCTTCATCCCTGTAATCAAGCTGTACTTTGCGTTTTTGCGAATTCTTCAGATATAACCTGAGGTTGAGGTAAGACATAAAATCTGCAGAGATCACTGCTTTTTCAACCTGCCGTACATCTATCTCATTATCCATGTTGACTTTTGAACCTGCGATCAGAGCAATAATTCCAACTGCAATAATTGCCAATCCCACCCATAAAGCCCAATCCTGAACTGCCACGAAATGCCTGATGACCATATAGACTCCGCCAATAATATAATATTGCCGAATAAGCTATGCTCATTTTTTTTTGCCATTTGAAAATGCCATCCCTGATCTTAATCTGGCTATCCACGAACTTGATCTCGCCCTTATAAATGACAAATTCAGTTTTCATCTGTGCAGCTTTAGGTTCAGTAAATTTAATCAAAATTGTCTGTTGAATTAATTTGCAGAACCGCATCATTGTCTTACCGTCTTAGTTATTATGACTTTTCATATCTTTTGTTAATATTTTTTCGGATATTTTAGCGCACCTGAAATAAATCGAGAACACTAACCAAGACTCCCTGATATGGAATTTTTAATCGAAGGAGTTACCCTCATCACCTGGCAACAGGTGCTGATGTGGATAATAGGCGGCACCCTCATCTACCTCGCAATAGCCAAACAGCTCGAGCCGTCTCTCCTCCTGCCAATGGGGTTCGGCGCCATACTGGTCAACCTGCCGCTGTCAGGCGCACTGAACCAGAACCTCGAGGGCATCGGCGAGGTCAGCGGAATAATCGACTGGCTGTTCAAAGTGGGAATAGGAGCCTCCGAGGCAATGCCACTCCTCCTGTTTATCGGCATAGGAGCAATGATCGACTTCGGTCCCCTGCTGTCCAACCCGAGACTGCTGCTGTTCGGCGCTGCAGCCCAGTTCGGCATATTCGCCACGGTGGTGGTAGCCGTGCTGCTGGGATTTGACCTGAAAGACGCCGCATCAATAGGCATCATCGGGGCAGCGGACGGACCGACATCAATACTGGTGTCGCAGGTGCTGAACAGCAAATACATCGGGCCGATAGCCGTCGCAGCATATTCATACATGGCGCTGGTGCCTATCATCCAGCCTTTCGCCATCAAACTCGTCACGACGAAAAATGAACGGAAAATAAGGATGAAATATAATCCCAAGAGCGTGTCAAGAATGACCAGGATACTGTTCCCGATATTGGTCACGATAATAGCAGGACTGGTGGCACCGGCATCAATAGCCCTGGTGGGATTCCTGATGTTCGGCAACCTGATCAGGGAGTGCGGCGTGCTCAGATCACTGTCCGATACCGCCCAGAAAGACATGGTCAACCTGATCACCCTGCTGCTCGGCATAACAATCGCCGCCAGCATGAGAGCAGACCTGTTCGTGTCGCTCGATACGATGAAGATCATGTGCCTTGGCCTGCTGGCATTCGTCTTCGATACCATAGCAGGAGTGTCATTCGCAAAATTCATGAACCTGTTCCTGAAGGAAAAAGTCAATCCCATGGTCGGCGCAGCAGGGATTTCGGCATTCCCGATGTCGTCAAGGGTAATACAAAAGCTGGGACTGGAAGCTGACCCGCAGAACCACCTGCTGATGCATGCAGTGGGAGCAAACGTGTCGGGCCAGATTGCGTCAGTCATCGCAGGCGGTGTGATTATAGGTCTTATGGCAGGATTAATGTAGGAGGAACAAAATGAATACTGAATTAATAAGTTCACTGAAGCTGATGGGTATGGGCATGGCAGCCATATTCTTTGTCATTATCATTATTTACCTTGTTGTACAGCTGATGCTGAGGATTTCGCGCGGCAAAGCGGGCAACACGAATGCCGCAAAGCCTTTGTGAAGACCGCATCAGCCGGCTGAAGTTCATGTCCCTGTACCCCGGAATTTCGTATCTTTAACAGGGATAAATCTTACATCATGAAACAACTGGTGCTTCGCAACGCAACCTATGAGAAGGTTTACAGGGCTCTGGGACTGATCTTCCTGGTAATACTTGTTGTATTTATCGCTACGGTAGAAGAAAAAGGGTGGACCTTCTGGCTTAACGTGGTGCTGTTCCTTATCCTGGCTATCATCTTCATGAGCCTCAACTTCGGCACCCTGGGCAACAGGCTGTCGGCAGACAAGGGCGTGCTCACCATCCGGTGGTACAGCAAAACGGTCAGGTCGTTCGTCCGGATAGATGAGATAGAGTCCATACATGCTGATGAGAATTATATCCGCATCATGCTCAAAAGCGGCAAGACCGTCCGCCTGTCAACGAGAATGCTTGAGTTTGACGAGAAACGTGCCGTACGCAAATTCCTTAAGGAGGTAACAGGATTCTGATTTGAATGAATGAGTCTCTTATATCTGTTACATCATCCCACAGGTCAGTGCCAGGGAAGTATTCCCAGGTATCGGAGCGGAGTGACCCGCTCTCACCGCAGGCTAAAAAGATCCTGTCACCGATTATCATCGCAAGTGCGTAAGCCCGGGCAATTTCATAATCATCGTCATAATCATCATCGGTGGCATCGGATATTTCCCTTAGTTCGGTCCATAATTCAGTCTGCGGGTCGAAACGCCAGAAGTCAGTGACATATGCCCCGTTATTCACACCGCACACAACATAAGCCTTTCCTCCTGAAACAAATGCTGTTGCGTTATTCCTCTTCGAGCCTCCGAGGCTGACAATCTGTGTCCACGTGTCGTTGACAAGGTCGTATTTCCACATGTCTTTAAGAAAGTGGCCATCATAGCCGGTCCCCAGATATCCGTAACTGCCAATACCGAAGCTGACGGCTCCTGACGCGGGCGGTGCCGCCAAAGTCGGCACGTTGGGTCCATGTATTGGTCTGAGGATCATATTCCCAGAAGTCTTTGAGATAGTCGTCACCGTCGTATCCGGTACCGAGATAACCCTTGTTGTCAAGGCTGAAGGCTGTGGAAGTTATGCGGGCCGAGCCCGGGAAGTCAGCTTTTTGAGTCCAGAAGTCCTGCGCGGCATTATATTCCCACAGGTCAGTAAGCCGGTTTTTGCCGTCGTAGCCGCCGAAAACATATCCTTTTTCTCCTATGCTGAAAGAAGCGCCGTCGGACCGTGCCACACCGTCAAAATCTGAGCTCTTGACCCAGTCACCATACTCAGTATCGTCGTCGTCTTCGCATCCTGCCGCGAGCAAAGCCATAGCAATGAAAACGGCTGTCAATATCGTCTTGTCATTCATTATAATTCATTTAACATATTAAACCGTACTGCGAAAGTATCATGGGATAACAGCTGTTCAAAAAATCTTCTACGATATGCATGTTGCAGGAGGTGAAATGGGCATTATCGGCGGTAAATCAAAAAAACAGCCGGAAAACAGGTTCACCTGAGCGAAGGCAGTCTTTACAGCCTCAGCAGATGACTTTGTAGAATACTTTTCATTCATTGTCTCTCATGGATTTTCTTTGCGTGATATCATCAGATATTTATTATCAGAATGAAGATCGCAAGGTGCCCTGTGCATGTTTTATTGCTGTTGTATGTTGCATTGACGACAGCATGCAGCAGTGAAGGATTCAATATGGGAGGTAAATTTCTTGACACCGACATCCGCACAGTCATTATTGACACCTGCAGTATCAGGATGAGCACTGTCTCGATTGATTCCGTTGTTACCTCGGGCAAAAATTCCGTAATGGCCGGCAGCTACAGCGATACGACATTCGGCCGTACAGAGTGCACTGCTTATGTGGCGTTCGATGTCCCCGCAACGCAGGATCCCCCGGACGCAGAATTAAAGTTTGACTCAATTGCCCTGGTTATGTCACTCAACGGAGTGTGGACAGGTGACACAACCAAATATCAGTTGTTCAACATATACCCGCTTGACGAGGTCATCACCCTGCCTGATGATGAGGAGTTCTACAGCACAGACCAGGTGTCGCGCGGGTCTGACCCCATGGCCAGCTTCTCCCTGAAACCTCATCCTCTTGAAGGCGAAGCCATCTCGGTGAGGCTGCCCGACAGCCTCGGGACTTCTATTTTGCAGAAGATAATGAGTTATGACGAAGTGACACTGGGCTCACAGGATCGTTTCATGGCATACCTGAAGGGATTTGCTGTTACGGCGGGCGAGCAAAACAATAACATTCTCGGTGTTAATGTCAGTGACACAAGCATGTGTATCCGGATATATTATCACTATTCGACCGAGACCCGAAACGAGGAAGTAATCTCCATCACTCCGTTGGAGGAGAGATGTTTCTATGGCGTGACCACTGACCGTGATGACACTCCTTTTGAGGGCCTTAAAGGTCACGAGCTACCCTCTCCGGAGACTGAAAACAAGGTGCTTGTACAAGCCCTCACAGCATCATATGTAAAGATTGAGTTTCCTTACCTCAACAATCTTCTTGAGCTTGGTGATTTCTGTACTGTGATAAGTGCGGCACTGATCATTTACCCGGTAAAAGGAACATATTCCAATGCCGTACCTCTGCCCTCAGGTCTTTCACTCTATATTTCTGATGAGGATGATGTTGCGGTGAGTGCCATTACAACCTATTCAGGCGATGCCCTCCAGACCGGCGACCTGGTGGTTGACAACCTGTATAATATTGAAACATATTATAGTTATAACATAACCACATTCCTGACCGACCAGCTTGGCGCCATCGGGATCAACAAAAGGAATTTGCAGCTTATAGTGCCTCAGGACAAACTCGCAAGTCTCTTTTAACACTCTCGTTGCAGGGGACGCTTCCCATGAGAGAGGCAGTATTAAGCTAAAAATCAAGTATCTCATTTATGACAGCGAATAGAATCTATATATATGTAACAGCCTTCATGCTGACTGTCGCTGCATCGGCGCAGGAGGATAATATTTCTCCTTATTCAATGTTCGGAATAGGCGAGCTGCAGCTTAGTGAGAGCGGCCGGACAGCGGGGATGGCCTCAACGGCAATAGGTCTCTCCGGCCTTCATTTTCTTAATCCGGCCAACCCGGCCTCTCTGGCTGCACTTGACACCACCACATTCATTTTTGATTTAACGGGATCAGCAAAAGGGTCAGTCTTCACCTCCGGTGCGGTCACCCAGAAGGCCTTCAGCGCCAACTTTACCAGAATCGCTGTGGGTACGCATTTAACCCCGCGATGGTCAGCTGCACTGTCGATGCAACCCTATTCGACTGTCAATTATAAAGTCGAAAATGAGGATTATGTTGAGGGTTCAGAAACTAAAACAACAACACTGTTAGAGGGTTCCGGGGGCATTACCCGCCTCTCATTCCTGAATTCAATCAGGCTGACAAACAGGTTTTCGGCAGGTGTGGATTTCATGCTTCTTTTCGGGAGTATCGATCGCGAGGCATCACAAAGCGGGATCACAATAAGCAGAAGTTCTTCAGCCAACACTGCCTCATTCACTCTTGGAATGCTGTACAAGCAACCATTATCGGAGAATATGGTTTTTTCTGCCGGCGTTACATATGGTTATAAGACCAGCCTTCTGTTTGATAACTCCCTGGTGGTGAAAGATGCTTCAGGGAATTCATTATTCGATGATAATATAGCTTCTTCAGAGATAGTTATTCCGGAGAGCTGGGGCGCAGGCATTTCTCTTACCGGCAGGAAAATGGTCATAGCTGCAGACTACAGGTTCCAGAAGTGGTCGGAGACCAGAGATCCGCTCACGAGGCTCAGATTTACCGATACTCATAAATTCAATTGTGGTGTAGCTTTTATTCCCTCCGGAGGTGCTCCAAAGACTTACCTGGGGCTGATTGAATACCAGGCCGGCTTCATCGTATCCAACTCATATCTTACTCTGAATGGGGTCAATCCGCTGAATATGGAGCTTACAGCAGGTGCAGGGTTGCCCTTCCGTGGCGGAGGGCAGTTAAACATAGGATTGGGGTTGGGAAAAAGGGGAACCACAAATGAAGGTCTCATACGGGAAGACTATATGCGTATCACGATCAGCATTTCAATGTCTGAAAGGATGTTTCTTAAACGTGTGTATGAATAAACTGTTGCTTATGCGGGCACCGCCAGATCGATAGCCTGAAGCAGAACGGGATAATATGAATTGCTTACCGGTATAACGCGTTCGCCGATCCGGATCCGCTTATGCTCTATAGAGTCAATTCTGCTCAGTGATACGATATATGATCTGTGTACACGGCAGAAATGACCCTGCGGCAGCTTGCGCTCAACGTTCTTCATGTTCAATGAAGCGATTGCAGGCTTTGATCCGGAAGTATAGACCCTGACATAATCATTGCATCCTTCAATGAAGAGTATATCATCTGTTCTGAACCGCTGCATACGGTTATCGACCTTCATAAAAACAAATGGCGTCGAGCTGCCTGCCTGGTTGGATATCGTCGCAGCTTCTTTATACGGCAGGGCCAGCTCATAGGCTTTATTAGCAACCCGGATAAGCCGCTCAAGCGTCAGAGGCTTGACAATGTAATCAAGCACACCGGAACTGTAAGCCTCAACGGCATAACCGGGGTTGTTTGTTATGAAAACCACCAATGGGTTATGGACCAGGCTTTTGATGAAATCAATACCGTTGATCGGGTTCATGTCAGGATCCGCAAATACAAGATCGACACCACGTCTGGCCAGTATACCGTTGGCTTCCAGCGGATTGGAGTATGTGCCGACCAGCGACAGGAATGGTATCTTCTCAATATGGGAGCCTAATTCAGCCAACGCTTCACCGTCTTTGTCTATCGCTATGCAATTAATCATGGTAACATGTTTTTGTCAGTTAACTGATGATTCTTTCGGTTGAGCTGGTTTGGTTTTATCGGGTTTTTTGAATGCAGAGTTTTATGATCAGCCTGTTAACCATTTCTTCAGCAACGGGACCCTTGACTTGCTGACAATGATCTTTTCGGGTGTTTCCACGGAAAGATTTACCGAGAGCCGGCTGCCATACCATACTGTCATATCGGTTACAGCGTTTCTGGAAACAATGAATTGTCTGTTTATCCTGAAGAAATTCTCTTCAGGAAGCATTCCGGAAAGGACATCCAGGCTTTTGTCAAGAGGATATCGCCGGTTGTCGAAAGTGTAGGCAGAGACTTTTTCTTCTGCCGTATAGCAGAAAGCTATCTCGCTGAGTGCGAGAGGCAGTATCTTGTCCCTGACCGGTATGAGGAAATTCTTAAGCGAAGAGACATGCTGCACGCTCTTGTCGGTTCTGTCAAGGTAAGCGTCAAGCTCAATGCGTGTCAGCCTTTTAAACTTATCGAGCGATCTTTTAAGCTCTCCAGGCTGAACAGGTTTCAGAAGATAATCGATGCTGTTAACCCGGAAAGCCTCAAGGGCGTACCTGTCATATGCTGTGGTAAACACTACCGGCGCCATCACCCTGACCTTATCAAAGATCAGAAAGGCATCACCGTCGGCCAGGTGGATATCCATGAAGATAATATCCGGTGCGTTATTGGTGTTCAGCCATTCAACGGTACCGTTAACACTGTCGGTAACTCCGGTAATCTCCGCAAACGGTTCAATAGAACGGAGCATCGACCTCAGGTTACGTACGGCAGCTGTCTCATCTTCAACAATCAGCACTCTCATAATTCAGAAGGTTTTACCAGCGGGAGGGTTACACTGAATATGGTATTTCCGTTTTCGATCAACAGGTCACGTCCGGTAAGCAGCTTGTATCTTGCGGCAAGATTCTTCAGTCCTGTGCCACTCTTTTCTCCCTGGGTATGCCTGGATCTTACAGGATTGAGGACTGTTATACTTTCGGAATTTCCTGTTATGGTGATGGTCAGGGGAGCATCGGTGCTGATGAGTATTATGCTTTACCACGTTCTCAATCAGCGGTTGCAGCGACAGAACCGGCAGAAGCATCCTGTTTGCCGCCTCATCAACGTCTATTTCGATGAAGAGCTTGTCTTCAAACCTGATCTGCTGCAGATAGCTGTAAGCTTTAAGTGATTCCAGTTCCTCTGCCACGGATACAAGCTCTTTCCCCGGGCTTTGCATGGCATAGCGATAGGTGTTTGACAGCTCGTCGATATATTTCAATGCATTATCACTCCGGCCATCACGTACCAGTGAAGCGAGTGAGTTAAGCGAGTTGAAAAAGAAATGCGGGTTGATCTGGTTCAGCAGGACATCATAGCGGTTCTGAAGATTTTCCGACCGCAGCTGTTCATTCTCGAGCTGCATCTTTTGCTGCACATTGATGAGTTCCAGAACTTTACCGAGAAGGGCCGTGATTACAAATATGAAAAGGAATTCAGTAACTCTCCGGTAGTCGAGTCCGCCCCGCCTGAAGTTATCTTTTGGCGGCGCCATAGCGGACATCCCCGGCAAGGGCGGCCTCCCCTGCTGCATGGCAGGTGCATCAGGGAAAGGTCTGTTTTCAGGCCGCACCGGTACATTGGGGACAGGCCTGATAACTGTGAAAAGAAAGTAAAAGATCACAGTAACAGCCAGACTGGTGAGAATTTTATATACCTGGCCGAGTTTTGTGCTCTTTATTGTATTTACTGTCAGCAGGATGAATACCATGATGAGATAAAGCAATCCTTCCCTGGCAATCTGCCAGAATGATATAAGATGCTGTGGTGCAGGTGCCGGACGCCTGTTGAAAATATCATACCCCATCACGCCCAGCAACATCGGCAACACCATGAAAAGGGCGATGACAAATGATATGAGAAGATTAATAATGAGCAGCCTGCTCCTTGTGGATTTCATAAAATCATGTTTCATACTGCTGCAAATGTAGGCAACAAAAAATATTCCATAATCTTCTAAAACCGGTGAAACGGCAATAATCAGGGTTGAAGGAATTACTGCCTGACGGATAAAAATAAATTCTCATAAAGTTGTTTGATATTAAAATATATTATTTACTTTGTAGCGCAAAGTACTATAAAATCATTATATGAACCAGCCAGATCAGCATCTTGAAGACATAAAGGTCATTAAGAAGATAATGGAAGAATCCTCCAGGTTCCTGTCGCTCAGCGGCTTATCCGGCATAGTTGCCGGCCTGCTTGCCATAGCCGGAGCTGTGGTGGCGAATCTGATTATTACCGGAACCCCGGCGGCAGAAGAGTGGTACTCGGTTCCATTGACAGCTGACCCGGCATGGCACAGGTCAGATCATCCTTCTCTTTGCCGACATGGCAGCAGTGCTTGTACTGTCGCTGGCGGCTGCGGTAATCTTTTCCTCCCGCAAGGCAAGGAAAAGCGGACACAGCGCATGGACACCCGTCACCCGCAGGATGCTGGCAAGCCTTCTCCTTCCGCTGGTAACGGGAGGGCTCTTCATTCTCATGACACTCAGCAGGGTTCCCGGCAAACGTGACCGTAGCTTCAACTCTTATCTTTTACGGACTGGCTGTCATCAGTGCCGGCAAATTCACATTTGGCGAGATACACTGGCTTGGTGTGCTGGAGGTACTGACAGGGCTTGTCTGCCTTCTCCTGCCGCAGTGGTCGGTGTTTATCTGGGCATTAGGCTTTGGCGTAATTCATATCGGTTACGGTCTGTTCATGCATCTCAGATACAAGGGATGAAAAGAGTGCTGGAAAATTTCAACAAGGCTTTTGAAAGCCGTGTCAGGCTGGGTATCATGTCGGTGCTGGCGGTCAACACCAGCATGGACTTCATCAGCCTCCGCGAGACGCTTGAGGTGACGGACGGCAATCTCGCCAGCCACCTCAGGGCGCTGGAAGAGGCAGGTTATATATCGATGGATAAGAGCTTCATAAACCGCAAGCCCAATACAAAATACACCATAACAGAAGAAGGCATGGAAAACTTCCGGCGGCATATAAGCGCACTCGAAGATCTGATAAACAAACAATAATTTTTTTATATAATACACTTTGAAACGCAAAGTACTCTAAAAACAATTAAAATGGAAAATGAAATTGTTAAACAGGAAAAATGGTACCAGTCGATGACTGTAAAAATGATTCTTCTGGGATTTCTGGGTCTTATGCTACTGATCCCGCTGATGCTGATCATGGAAGTTATCAGGGAACGGTCGAAGAATGCTGAGACAGCCCGCACCGAGATAGGCACTCTGTGGGCCGCAGCGCAGACGGTCACCGGTCCGGTGCTGAACGTTCCCGGAACAAAGGTGATCTCAGGCGACGGCCAGTATGTGACCACCACAATGCACATCCTTCCCGATGACCTGAAGATCACCGGCAGGCTGATGCCGGAGAAAAGGTACAGGGGTATTTATGAGACGGTGGTCTATGACTCTGACATTCAGATGACAGGCAGCTTCTCAATAGCAGGTTATGAGCATCTGAACGATTACATCTATAATTGGGACCAGGCATATATTTCAATTGGTGTCTCAGATAACAAGGGCATCAGGGACAAGGTGGAGATGAATTTCAACAAGGAGGTTATTATCGCTCAGCCGGGAGCAGGGCAGACCGATCTCTTCGAAAAAGGCATCTCTTTCCCGGTGGCGATAGATCCGGCAATACCCGGAGGTTTCAAAGGTGACTTCAGCATAAACCTTGGTCTCAGGGGAAGCAGCAACATCTCATTCTCCCCCGTTGGAAAGACTACAGAAGTATCTCTTGCCTCAGCAGTGGGATGCTCCTTCGTTCATGGGCACTTTCCTCCCGGCAGAGAGGGATGTGAAAGAGGATGGTTTCACCGCGAGGTGGGTAGTGACGCATCTCAACAGGAGTTTTCCGCAGGCATGGACAGGCAAGAATTACACTCCCTCTGACGATGCTTTCGGGGTTGACCTGATCCTGCAGGCTGATCATTACACCAAGGCGGAAAGAAGCGCAAAGTACGGTCTGCTCTTCATTGCACTGACCTTCCTGGTGCTCATCATTATTGAGCTCAGGTCGAAGGAGCGCATTCACATCTTTTATTATCTCCTGGTGGCAATGGCGCTGATACTGTTCTTTTCATTGCTTACCTCACTGAGCGAGCTTGTCGGATTCAATCTGGCTTACCTGATCTCGTCGGTGGCAACCATAGGCCTTCTCTCTGCTTTCTTCCGGTCGTTGCTGAAGAAGTGGTGGATCGTGCTTGTCATCAGCGGGCTGCTGACCATTCTTTATGTTTTCATCTTCGTGCTTCTGGCGCTTAAGGATTATGCTTTCCTGGCCGGGAACATAGGATTGTTTGTATTGCTTGCAGCACTGATGATGGTTTCAGCAAGGTACAGGCTGTTCAAGGACTAGATTGACTCAGACAATCACCCCGTCCCGAGAAATCGGGACGGACCTCTCCCGTCCTTCATCTCAGGAGGGGAAATGTCTGTTCCATTATGTTGTTTGGTGTTTTTGAAGTAACTTACATGCTTACTTTAAAACGCCGTTTCACATGGTTCTGAAAAGGTATATCGAAGAAGAGACGGGCAGAAATTTGACCTGATAATCGTCGGTGGCGGCATCACCGGAGGCGCCGTGGCATACATCGCTGCTGCGCGGGGTCTCTCGGTCGCCCTGTTTGAAAAAAAGGATTACGGAGGCGCCACCTCCGCGGCAACCTCGAAGCTGATCCACGGCGGACTGAGGTATCTGGCAAACGGGGAGATCAGGCTTGTGCGCGAATCGCTCCGCGAAAGAAGGATACTGGGCAATATCGCGCCCAACTTTGTCTATCCGCTGCCTTTTATTATGCCCAACTACAAGAAATGGAAAGGAAATATCTGGAAGATGCTCCTGGGCATGTACCTGTACGATATGCTGTCATATGACAAAAAAGACACCTGGGACAAGGGCAAGAAGCTCGAGAACCATAAGCTGATCTCACACCGGAAAACAATCAGGGTGGAGCCAAACCTCAGAAAGGAAAATCTCAGGAATGCATTTTATTTCTTTGATTATCAGAGCATATTTCCTGAGAGACTTACTCTTGCCTTCGTCAAATCGGCAGCCGAATACGGTGCCAGAGTATCGAACTACTCCCCTGTCGAAGGCTTTATTGTTTGAAAATGATAACAGGATCACCGGGGTAAAGGTCAGGGATATCTTTTCAGGTGAGATTAAAAATATTCATGCTGACCTGATTGTCAACTGCGGGGGGACCTGGGCCGACAAAATCCTCAACCTGGCATCGAAAAAAGATTCCCGGCCCATAAAGTCAAACGCTCGGAGGGTATTCACATAATCACAAAAAAGATTGCCGGTAACCATGTCGTCTCCCTTCAGAGAAAAGACGGAGGGCACATGATGATAATGCCGTGGCGCGATCATTCGCTCATCGGTACCACCGACAAGGAGTTTTACGGCAATCCTGATGAATACCGTGTTTCAATGGAGAGCATCAATGAGATATTGAAGGGGGTAAATGAGAATTTCGGGAAACAATTATCTCTGCTGCAGATATAATGCACGCTTACGGGGGTCTGCGGCCACTGGTGGACGACCAGACCAAAGGGTCTTACGAGACATCAAGAAAGTACGAGGTATATGATAACTCCACCGACGGCATCGAAGGTATGATAACCGTCGAGGGAGGGAAATACACCACCAGCAGGAGCCTTGCCCGGGAAGTTCTGAAACTGGTCTCGACGAAGCTCAACAGGGTGCTCTCGGATTCTGTTTCGGACAACCTTTATCTTTCAGGCTGCGAAATAAGGGACATGAGACAGTTCATGATAAGGCAGCACCTTAACTACAAGGACTTTAGCAGGAACACAATCGAATATGTGAGCAGGAATTACGGCACCGAAAGCAAAGTGGTGTTTCAGATCGCGAGGGATGATCCGCGGTATGCCGAAGTGGTCAGTCATGACGGGGAGATACTGGCCGAGGTTGTCTATGCAATAAAATATGAATGCGCCAGGACACTGAGGGATATTATGTTAAGAAGGACGGGAACCGGGACCCTGGGTAATCCCGGCAAAGATATAATTGATAAGATAACAGCCATCGCATCGGAAATGCTGAACTGGGACAGAAAGAGGGCTGATGAGGAGGTTGCATCGATGATGAGGGTATATGAATTATTTTAAAAGCATGAACATGGATCTTACGTACCGCGAGATACTGAAATGGGGCGACAAGCGGGAAGCAGAGGTTGAGCCCCTGATGAAAAAGCTGATAAAGGAGAAGTTCGGGCTGACAGACTCTGACTTTAGGGTGAAGCATCTCCCCGGGACGGAGACCGTGAAGCTTGACAAGCCCTCGATGCTGAAGCCCGCCCAGCTTGATTTTCTGAAGAGCATTGTCGGCAGTGAAAATATTCAGACAGATGATTTTTCCCGTGCAAAATATTCTTACGGGAAATTTTACGATGAACTGCTTGACTTAAGGCTGAACCTGGTCCCAAATCCGCCTGACGCTGTGGTTTCACCCAAAAGCCATGATGAAATTACCAGGATCGTTGCATTCTGCAGTGAGGAGAAGATCCCGGTAATTCCGGTGGGCGGACAGTCATCTGTTACCGGGGCATTACGGGCACCTGAGCGGAGGCATCGCTCTCGATCTGACGAAGCATCTCAACAGGATTGTCAGGCTGAACACCGTAAACAAAACCGTGACGGTTCAGGCAGGGATGTTCGGTCCGGCTTTTGAAGAGGAGCTGAACAGGCACGGATACACCTGCGGTCATTTCCCGCAGTCGTTTGAATATTCTACTGTAGGAGGGTGGATCGCTGCCAAGGGAGCAGGACAGGCCTCGACAGGGTACGGCAAGATAGAGGATATGGTCGTTGCCCTGAAGGTTGTCACCCCGGCAGGCGTCATTGAGACGAAAGAGTTTCCGCGGACAGCACAGGGATGGGATATCTTCAGGCTTTTCATCGGTTCCGAGGGCACTCTCGGGGTAATAACAGAAGCCACGCTTCACATGCATATCTATCGCCCGGAGAACACCGCATCGGCATCTTTTATCTTCAGATCATTTGAACAGGCAGTGGAGGCGATGCGCAGGATGATCCAGAGCGAATACGGCAGGCCCCATCTGTTCAGGATATCGGATCCCGATGAAACGGATATTGCATTCAGAACCAGCGGGTTTGACAACAGTATATCCGACAGGTTCCTGAAGATGCTTGGTTTTATGCCGGGCAAGCGGTCCATGATGTTTGTTGCCGTCGAAGGTGAAAAAGATTATACGGAATTCGTTCTGAAAAAGATAAAGCATACTGCCGGAAAGAGCAAAGGCATGTTTATCGGCAGCAGCCCGGTAAGAAAATGGCTTGCCCAGCGATACTCGAGCGCATACATGCGCGACCCGCTGATGGATATCGGCATCATGGCAGATACCCTTGAGACTGCGGTCACCTGGGAAAACCTGCTCAGGGTATGGTCTGCAGCACATGCTTATGTCAATGCGCGTCCCAGAGCCTTTATAATGATACATATATCGCATGTGTATGAGAACGGGGCGAACCTCTACTTTACCTTCCTCACTCCGATGGAAAAGGGGAATGAGAAGAGTGACTTTACCGCTTTCCACAGGGGGCTGGTGGATACGATTCTTGAAAACGGAGGCTCAATTTCACACCACCACGGTGTGGGGAGGGTGCTTGCCCCGTGGATGGAGAGACACCTTGGAAAGACATCGATGGCAGCGCTTGGAGCAGTGAAAAGACATTTTGATCCGAACAATATTATGAACCCCGGCGGAACGCTGGGACTTTAAATAAGAATATATGAATTCATCCGATGAACTGATACTGGCCATCGACTGCGGTACACAGTCGGTCAGGGCTTCCCTGATTGATCTTTCCGGGAATGTACTCCAGATTGTCAAAACCGAGATTGAGCCGTATTTCTCTGTAGGTCCGGGGATGGCTGAACAGCAACCTGAATACTTCAGGGACAGGATGTTTGAAACCCTGAGTAAGCTACTGAGTGACGACAACGTATGAGAAGGACCAGAATAAAAGCCGTAACGATTACTACCCAGCGGTCCACGCTGGTTAACCTTGACAAAGATGGCAGGTCGCTGCGGCCGGCGATTACCTGGCTCGATCAGCGACAGTGCGCGGTGGATAAATACCCGGGCAAACTGATGCAGATGGCGCTGAGTGTTGTCGGCATGCGCGAAGCCGTAGTGTTCACGGTAAAGAACGGTGAGTGCAACTGGATAATGCAGAATACGCCGGATATCTGGGAAAAAACCAGCAAGTTCCTGCTCCTTTCCGGTTACCTGACATGGGCGCTGACGGGTGAATTCACTGATTCGATAGGTTGTACGGTGGCATATCTTCCCTTCGATTACAAAAAACAAAAGTGGGCCGACAAAAGCCACATGTACTCTAAAATGTATCCCATTGAGAGGGACAAGCTACCGAAGCTGGTGAAGCCGTCTGAGATACTTGGATATATAAGCAGGGAGGCTTCTGAAAAGTCAGGCATTCCGGAAGGACTGCCCCTGATAGCCGCTGCTGCGGATAAGGCATGTGAGGTTCTGGGCTCGGGGGTTGTCTCGCCCGATGTGGCCTGCTTAAGCTACGGAACCACATCAACTGTAGAGACAACACATAAGAAATATATTGAAGTCATCCCGTTCTTCCCGCCGTATCCGAGTGCCGTACCGGATTATTATAACACTGAAGTAATGATCTTCAGAGGTTTCTGGATGATAAACTGGTTCAAGAAAGAGTTCGGACTGAAGGAGATACAAATGGCAGAACAGCTCGGCAGGCCTGCCGAAGAGCTTTTTGACGATCTGATAAAAGATATTCCGGCAGGTTCGATGGGGCTTACGCTTCAGCCGTACTGGTCGCCGGGACTGAAGACTCCCGGAACGGAAGCCAAGGGTGCCATAATAGGTTTCGGTGATGTTCATACAAGGGCACACGTTTACAGGGCTATTCTTGAAGGGCTGGCATATTCACTCAGGGAGGGACTGGCCAGGACTGTAAAAAGGACTAAAGTCCCTGTAAACAGGATCATCGTCTCCGGCGGCGGTTCGCAGAGCCGGCAGGCGATGCAGATAACTGCGGATGTCTTCAACCTGCCTACCTTCAGGCCTCATACTTATGAGACCTCCTCTCTTGGTGCCGCGATAGATGCTGCCGTGGGCATGAAGTTCTTCAGTGACCATACCGCGGCTGCGGGATCAATGACCCGTACCGGTGAACAGTTTATTCCCGACAAGCGGAATGTTGAGATGTACAACCAGTTGTATGACAAGGTTTATTCAAAGATGTACAATCATTTGCAGCCCCTTTACGAACAGATAAGAAACGTGATCGGCTACCCGCAGAAGATCTGAAATCATTTCCGGAAACCTGGCCTTCTCACGCCGACTGGAGCAATTAATCTACGCCTCATCTGCCGGCAGTCTTTAACATTTTAACTTCAAGGCTTCCGCCGATTCCAACTTTATCGCCGGCGATTATCACTACCGACATTATATCAGGCTTTTGAAGGGCCATTTCTGTCACCTGCTGCACCTGGTCACTGTTTTTAACCTCATTGCAGAAGGCAGTCGCATAAGCGTCAGCCTGCGCTCCTGAGCGACAGGCTATCATGCAGGCATCTGCAATGCCGAAGCTGAGTGAATGTCCGACTGTGCCCGATGAGCAGCAGACCGACAGCGGCGTCTCTTCAGGTTTTATAACAAGACCTATCTTGTCTGACAGGGGCGAGGTGCCGGCAAAGACCGAAACGGTTGCCGGGGAGGTGAGCTTCATGAAAATGTCTCCGCCGTTCTCAACAATCACTTCGTCGAGCTTTGTACTCTTCAAGGATGTCACTGCTGATATATTCTGCCATGGCGCCGGCCACGGCGCTCATGGGACCGGTACCTGCCTTTGTGCGGCTTCGCTCATGTCGTCACCATGCGGATGCACCCCGGCCGGCGCCGGAACAGGTACCAGTGAGGTGGCGAATTCGGGATATTTATCAATATGTTTCTCAAGTACAGCCGCGATAGAACCTTATGCGATCCATCGTAAATTGTTCGATATCGCCGCTGTAATGGGCTGTGTCAACAGCTACCCACAGGTCGGTCTCGCGATAGGCCGATCTGAAGCTTCTCCACCGGGCGTTACCCATTGACTCACGGTAGAGACGAGGCTCGTATGTAGCTGCTCTTAGCCAATATCGATAGAGAAGAGGTTGAGGGGGCACGATTTCAGGCAGAGCTCGCACACAACGCATTTCTCAGGATCAAAGGTCAAGTTCAGCGGTCTTACGATCCCATGGTCAGGGCACCGGGGAAACAGACTGCCGAACAGGCCCCGCAATGGATGCACAGATCCTTCCTGTATCTTATCTTTTTGTCGATGGGCTCGCACTCCACATTCTGCTGCCTGATGTATTCCATCCCTTCCTTCAGCACTTTTCCCGGCGCTGTCATCTCCATTACAAGATGCCCTATCTGTCCGGGTGAGACATCGGCCTTTACGATGTTGACCATGATGTCATATTTCTTGATCAGGTTATATGTTATCGGCTCACCCGTCGCATCAGGCGGGAATGTCAGCACAAATCTTCTGCTTGTCATGATTTTCAGTTTTTGTCAGATTCTTATCTCCAGTTTATTCAGTCCTGCGGTTTTGGGAAAGAGCGCCACAGGTTCGGTGAGGAAGAAGCGCCCTTCGGCGACCTCCTTTTTAAGCAGGTCAGCTATCTCCCGCGCCACCTTTACACTTGAGAGGGGAGCAGTGCGTATCTTTTTTCCTTTTAAAGTTATTTTCCCGGAAAAAAGTTTCTCGTAGTCTATTCGTCCCAGCACCTCGAAATTGCCTGACCCGTAGTCGATTATATTGGTTTCTATCTGGCTGTTGCGTATCAGCACCCTTGATGCAATGTCCTCATCAATTACCGGGATTGGAATTCCTATTCCCACGAACATCGAGACGCCGTATTTTTCGAAATAAGCAGCCCTGATAAACCTGGTGCTCATCTGTTTTGCATCTCCGATAAGAGACAGGGTGGCGGCATTTCCTACCGGGATTCCGTTTTCATTCAGCGGTTTTCCGGTGTTGAACTGCGTGCCGTTCCATGCTACGTAGCCGGTGGTTCCGCCCATGAATATGCGGGTGCCGATACCTATCGTGCGCATCTCAGGGTCATTGAGCAGTGGGCTCAGCTCCCCGGAGGTGGAGAAGTTGGCATTGCCGAATGAGGGCAGGAGGGTTCCCATATATGTGAACTTGATCTTCGTGGTGCTGTTCACCGCCACATTGTAGTTCTGGTAGGCATTGCGCGGGTTGAACATTATAAACTCGTTGATCGAATTCTTATTTACAAGGGTCTTTATCTCCGTCCGCGGATAGCAGTCGGTACCCTTTCCTGTTGCCTGAAGCAGCACATCCTTGCCGGCGATGAGGTCCTCAATCACATGGGCTCCTCCGTATATATCATGTGGCATGGCAGTCTCAGTGGCTCCAAGGTAGGCGTCAACGGCAGCGATGCCGCCATAGGCAGGGACATTGTTCAGCGTGAGCCTCTCCATGCGCATAGGCGGACTGGAATGACCGAAGTTGATGAAAACGCCCGACGAGCACATAGGCCCGAAGGTGGCGGTGGTGACAACATCGACCCTGCTCATCACTTCGGCAGGTGTCATCTCCTTACCCATCGCTGAGACCTGCTCAGCGGTAAGTACAACGGCTTTTCCCTTGCGGATCTTGTCGTTGATTTCCTCTATGCTTCTTTTCTTCGACATAATATATAATATTAAAACACTAACATACAGCATTATACAGCAACCTGCGTTGCTGTCTGAAAATTTTTGCTCTGGCTTGCGGCGGTTCGCAAAAATCTCAATTTATAATTCCCTTCTCAGGGTAGGTGTTAGCACCTTTCAGGATATTGTATCCTGCGGTTGCTAGAGGTTCATCAGAGCCTAATCTCTCCCCTCTTCTCTATAAACCAAAACTTTTCTCGCGAAAAGAATGGATAGTGATGTAAAGATAGTGATTTTTGGAATTCCTCCATCCGGCGGATATTTTTTACATTTATAAAAATTCACAATCATGCAAAAAATATTGATAGCATCAGCTTTTTGTGTCCTGTTGATTGTATCGTGCAAGACTGAAGAAAGCAGTGATATTGATGTGATTACTTTTAACATACGGTTGGACACACCCTTTGACAGCATCAATGCCTGGCCCAACAGGGCTCCTATTGTAGCAGGGTTTATCAATGATCAGATACCTGACCTGCTGGGTATGCAGGAGGTGTTGTGGCATCAGTACCAGTATCTTGATTCTGCCCTTACCGGTTACGGTTCAGTGGCGGCAGGTCGTGATGACGGCATGCAGCAGGGGGAAGCCTGTCCGGTCTTTTACCGTCTCGGACGGTTCAGTCCGGTTGCCAGCGGCACATTCTGGCTCTCTGCCACGCCCGACGTGCCGGGTTCGGTGGGGTGGGGGGCAGCGCTGACACGCATAGCAACCTGGGTGAGACTGTACGACAAGACCGTGAAGGACACACTGCTCTATATGAATACCCACTTTGACCATATCAGCGACTCTGCACGTGTGATGAGCTCGGGGGTGTTGCTGGAGAAGGTGAAAGAACTGGCGGGAGACAATAACTTCGTGATAACGGGTGATTTCAATGCGCTGCCGGAGAGCCTCGCCATAACCAGGATGAAGGAGGGGGGCTATGCAGTGGATTCATATGACATTTCCGAAACACCACCGGCAGGAGAGAGCATACACCTTCAACGGATGGAAGGATACTGCAGGGAGACGGACCGCATCGATTATATCTTTGTCCGCAACGGCATGAAGGTCCTGTCACATGAGACATTCAAGGTCATTAAAGACGGTGTCTTCATCTCCGACCACTGGCCGGTGAAGGCGAGGGTAACGTATTCAACATTGGCTCAGGCACAGTAACAGAGGTGGCTGAGCCTGTCGAAGCCACTTCGGGAAGCTTTAGTAAAATCGGATGATATGAAAGCATATATGTACATTATCAAGTGCGTCGATGGCAGTTATCATACCTGAAGCATCAAAGATACTCGATATCCGGCTGGCTCAGCATCAGAATGGCCAGGGATCAAACTATACCAAGGATAGGTTGCCGGTAGAGCTTGTGTATTATGAAGAATTTGAGCGTATAGATCATGCTTTTTACAGGGAGAAGCAGATTTAGCGATGGACCAGAAGCAAGAAAGAAGCGCTGATAAATAATACGCCGGAATTATTGCCTTCACTTTCAATGAACCGAAAGAAACAGGTGCCTGAGCTTGTCGAAGGCACCGGAGGAGGAGCACTGGTGCCTACGACAAGCTCAGGCACCGGGAAAGTTCACTAGCGGGTGCCTTCGACAAGCTCAGGCACCGGGATAAGTTCAGCCACGGAAATAATTTAACACTATAAATCATGAACCGAAACAAAGCTTTTTCATTAGCCGGACTGGCATTTGCGGTGCTGGCATTATTTTTTATCTTGCAGCCCGGAATGGCACAGAGACCCTACATAAAGAACTTCGACCTGAACCGTTACCTCGGCAAGTGGTATGAGATTGCACGTTTCCCGCATTCTTTTGAGAAAGGTCTCGTAGGATGCACTGCCAATTATTCGCTTCGTTCCGACGGCAGGGTTAAGGTAGAGAATGCAGGCTACAGGAATACCCTTGACGGCGAGTATGACACAGCCGTCGGAAAGGCTAAGCTAGCCGGCAAACCTACTGACGGCCACCTGAAAGTATCATTCTTCCTGTTTTTCTACGCGGATTATTTTATCATGGATATGGATCCTGATTACCAGTGGGCACTGATAGGCAGCAAGGCCGACAAATACCTGTGGATTCTGTCGCGCACACCGCAGATGGACGATGTCACTTACAATAAAATACTTGACAAAGCCCGCGACCTCGGGTATGACCTGAAATTGCTCTATAAGGTGCCGCAGAAGCCGCTGCAGTAGCCAGTCTCAAGATCACAGGGAAGCCTCGTCAGAAGCCGGCATGCAGAAGCCAGTCCCCTGATCCGGGGTACTCCAGAAGCTGTCATGGTGAGCCTGTTCCCTGATCTGATTATTTTATTTCAACAGAGGCATGCAGCCTGAAGGTCAGCTGACGAGGCACCGACATACAGATTTACCTTTCCCTTTTCGAGAACAAAGGCATGTTTCTCAACATCCCAGTATTTCAGATCGTCAGTTTTTAACGGGATGGTAATGATCTGCGTCTCCCCCTTTCTGACATGAACCCTGCTGAAACCCTTCAGGGCAATTGCAGGTCTTTCAACTTTTGATTCAGGGAAGCTGACATAAAGCTGAACAACCTCGTCACTGTCGTAATCGCCTTTGTTTTCAAGTCTGAAAGTAACATTGACCGTGTCGCTGTCACTGGCGGACTTTTTCTCAGTCTGCAGGTCGGAATAGTTGAATGTTGTATAGCTCAGACCGTAGCCAAACGGGAATAGCGGCTCTGATCTTACTGTACTGGTATGTACGGCCTTTCCGGATATCATACTCAAGGATTGGAAGCAGCTGATCTATTGACGAAGGCCATGTCTGCACCAGGCGACCGGCGGGGCTGCTCTTGCCGAATATGACATCGGCCAGGGCGTTGCCCAGCTCCTGGCTTGACTGTGATATATGCAGGATAGCAGGGATATTGTCCTTCGACCAGTTAATTGTATACGGAAAGCTTGAGACAAGTACCAGTACTGTATTTGGGATTGGCAGCATAGACAAGCTTGGCAAGGTCTTCCTGTTCAAGTGACAGAGCCTGCCGGTCAACCTCTTCACGGCCATCGCTGGCTACATAGTTCAGTCCCCAGCCAAGTCCGTAACTGAGGGGATGGTTGCCGACACATACGATCGCCACATCGGCTTTGGCTGCAGCTATGACGGCTGAGTCTGCCTTGTTTGATGCCGCGAACAGGACTCTGACATCATCGCCCACGGCATTTTTTACGCCCTGCAATGCTGTGACCCTGTAAGGAGGAGTGCCTGAATACCAGTCAGAGACCACCAGGTTTGCGACGGGGCCTATGACGGCAATGGTTTTTATTTTATCCTTTCGAAGCGGAAGCGTCTGGTTCTCATTCTTCAGCAGAACGATTGACTTGACAGTGGTTTCCCTGACCAGCTCCCTGGTCTCCGCTTTTAACCATGGTGAAACAGTATCGGTGACACCTATTTCCGAGTACGGGTTTCGTTCAGCCGGATTTCCAAGCAATCCCAGCTTAAGCATCACCCGGAGGTTGCTCAGGACAGCCCTGTCTATTTCGTTTTCACTGATCAGACCTTCTTTTACTGCTTCAGCAAGCGGTTTTTTGTAATCATCAAGAAACATTGTTATTCCTGCATCCAGGCATCCTTTTGCAGCTGCCTTCAGGTCGGGATAGTAATTGTGCTGCGTGACCAGCTGCCGGTAAGCGCCACCGTCGGTAGCGATAATTCCGTTCTGACCCCATTCGTTGACAGTGACATCCTTAAGCACAGGATGGACTATGCACGGAATCCCGTTGTATTTGTTATAAGCAGTCATGTATGCCCGTGAACCTCCCTCCGGTGATTCCTTTATAAAAAGGATAGGAGTAGTATTCACGGAAGAGCCTCTCATCAAAGTCGGATGAGTTCATTGCCCGGTTGTTTTCATTGCTGTTGGCAAGGAAGTGTTTCATCAGCGACGCTGTCTTCCAGTAATTCGGGTCGTCACCCTGCAGGCCCTTTACGAAAGCGACAACCAGTCTTGCATGTCAGGAAGGCATCTTCGCCGTAACATTCTTCGGTACGGCCCCAGCGAACATCACGTCCCAGGTCAGCATTTGGTGCAAGGACTATCAGTCCTGCACTGGCATACCGCGGATTTTGTGTCAGACAGCGGCATTCCTCGGCTTCCAGGGCTGCCACTTTTTCAAGCAGTTGCGGATCCCACGTCTGTGCAAGGCCTATAGCCTGCGGAAAAGTGGTGGTGACCGATTTACCTTTACCTCTGTACAGCCCAGTTGGCCGGTCCGCTGAGAGCAAGACCGTGCAGACCTTCCACAATCCTGGTGCCTTTTATGCCCAGACGCGCTACTGATGGCCGGGTGGAGAGGCAGTTTATCTTTTCGTCAAGGGTCATCAGCGAGATGAGATTGTCGAGCCGTTTTTCGTCACGAGTTTGCTGTTTCGAAAGGGGTAGTTCTGTGCCCGGTACAGGTTATGGTCAGACAGAGTAGTATTATTACGGCATAGTCGCTTCATTTCAGGGATTTTTATGCTAAGGTAAAAGATTATTAATTAAGCTAGGGATCAGGTTTATACGGAGGCATTTTTGAAACGGAATGCAGATCTTATGCTCTCTTCCGGTATGCCCATTATTGCGAAGGTGATAAAGGTCACGGCCAGTATCGCCAGAGCCCCCATGTCACGGGCTATATCATTAAACCCTGATCCCTTCAGCATAACCATTCTGTTGATGCGCATCAGGTAAGCCACGGGGTTCACCAGGTTGAACTGCTGTGCCCACTGCGGCATGCTCTCGGTGGGGGTGAATATGCCGCTCATCAGGACGAAGATCATCACAAAGAAGAATGCGACAAAAAGAAACTGTTGCTGTGTGGATGCCATTGTTGAGAAGAAGAGAGCCAGTCCCAGCACTGCCACAAGGAATATCGCAGCGCAGGCAAAGAACAGGAGGAGGCTCCCCTCGAAGGGGATGTCAAAGACGATCCATCCGACCGTCAGTCCAAGCGCCAGGTCAAAAAGGCCAATGATAAAGAAGGGGATTACCTTGGAGGCTATCAGCTCCCACTTTTTCACCGGCGTGACATTCATCTGCTCACTTGTGCCTGTCTCTTTCTCTCTCACCAGGTTGAGTCCGCACATCATGAGACCTATTGCCGTTATCAGTATCACAAGGACGCCGGGCAGCATATAATACTTGTAATTGAGGGAAGGATTATACCAGAACCGTGGTGAGACGCTTATTCCCGGAATGGCTGACGGTGCAGTGCCGCGGTTTATTATCACATCGCGGTTATAATCGCGCACGACGGATACCAGATAGCTCCATCCAAGCTGTGCGGTGGTGGCGTTGACGGCATCAGCCAGCACCTGGAGGCGAGGGATGGTGACACCGGCCAGCCCCTCGGAGAAATCATCCGGAATGATAAGCACCATATCAGCGTCACCGGCAAGCAGCAGGTGCGTCAGCCTGAGTGTAGTTCTGCGGTGTGGCGCAGATGCGGAAGAATGATGAACCGCTCAGCTCTGCGAGATGAGCTCCCGCGAAGCTGGAGAGCGGTCATTGTCGGTCACAGCCAGATCAATATTTTTCATCTCAAAGGTGACTGCCGGCACAAGGAGGAGCATCTGCAACAGTGGAACTGCTATTATAGCCCTGGCCAGGAACGTGATTGCGTCTTATCTGCCGGAACTCTTTTCTCAGCAGGAACATCAGCTTTCTCATTTTCCTCCCTCCTCAAGTCTTACTTTGAATTTTCCTGGCGCTGAGGAACATAAAGAAGAGTGTCATCACAACCAGTATCAGTGTCTCCTTCCAGATATAAACGAAGCCGGCGCCCTTGATCATTATCGGACCGTATTATCTCGACGAACCATCTCGGGGGCAGTATCATGCTGAAATAATCATAGCCCTTCGGCATATTCTCTATGGGGAAGATAAATCCGGACAGCAGCAGGCTGGGCAGCATCAGCCCCAGGAAAGAGATGAACATGGCGTTCTCCATTTTTCGCACCGAGGCTGAAATAAAAATTCCAATTGACAGGCCCAGCAAGGATATAGAGCATACATTCGGCTATCAGCAGGGCTATGCTTCCCCTTACCGGAAGGCCGAAGACAAACCAGGCCATTAGCAGTATGACGATGACATTGATAAGTGAAAGGAAGAAATAGGGTGCCACCTTACCGACGATGATCTGCCACGGTTTCAGGGGCGAGACCAGGAGCACTTCCATGGAGCCGAACTCTTTCTCACGAACTATGGTGACAGATGTCATCAGAGCGCTTATAAGAATGAGTATCAGTGTTATAACACCAGGGACAAACATGAAATGACTTTCAAGGTTGGGATTGAAGTACATTTTCACTTCGGGAATGATCACCGGCATTGCCGAGGTAAGCTGTTGGGTCAGTCCTGCCGAATAATCGTTCAGGATGGCAGTGGTATAGCCTGTTACGAGGTTAGCGTTGTTCGGCCTCGGAACCGTCAGCGATGATACTTACGGTAGCATTGCCTTCACGTGTAAGCCTTTCAGCAAAATCAGCCGGGAAAATAATTACATCCTTGATCTGTCCCTTTTTAAAGGCCGGATCGATTTCGTCATACGAGCTGAGATGATATTTAATATCAAAGAACTCTGATGCATCAAGCTTCAGGATCAGGTCCGAGGAGACCTCGTCATGGGCATTGTCAAGCACTGCGATTGACGGCGTTGGTGAGGTCAGTGCGGACTGCATATCCGAAGATGAGTATCTGTGCTGCCGGCAAGCCAAAAAGAATTATCAGCGTCCGGTAGTCGCGGAAGATATGGAGGAACTCCTTTTTCACGAATGCCATGAACCTCTTCATGCTGTCTCTGTTTTTGGCCGTGCAATCTTCACAAACAGCTCTTCTATTGAGGAAGAATTGTAATTCTCACGCAGGGCTGAGGGAGTATCAAGAGCGACTATCCTGCCTTCATTCATTATGGTCACCCTGTCGCAGTACTCGGCTTCGTCCATATAATGTGTCGTAACGAAGACTGTTATACCACGTGCTGCCGTCTCGTATATCATCTCCCAGAACTGCCGGCGGGTGATGGGATCAACACCGCTGGTAGGCTCATCAAGGAAGACGATTTCAGGGTCATGAAACACTGCCACCGCAAAGGCAAGTTTTTGTTTCAGTCCCAGCGGCAGTGACCTTATCAGGGTGTCACCGTACTGATTGAAGCTGAGCCTGGTGAGAAGTTCTTCCGTACGCGGACGGATCTCTTTCATGGTCATGCCGTAGATGCCTCCGTAGAGTTCTATGTTTTCTTTCACTGTCAGGTCGTCATAGAGAGAGAAGCGCTGTGACATGTAGCCGATACGTTTTTTGATTTCCTCCGGGCGGTTTGCATCTATGCCGGCAACGATGACTTTACCGGATGTCGGCCTCGAGAGGCCGCAGAGAATGCGTATGGCGGTGGTCTTACCTGCACCGTTGGCTCCAAGGAACCCGAAGATCTCACCTTTGTAGACATCAAAGGTCAGGTGATCATTGGCAACGAATGTGCCGAATTTCTTCACGAGTCCTTCAACCTCTATCACTTTCTCACGTTCCATCACTGTTTTCTTTTCATGAGTTCAAGGAAGACGTCTTCGATGCCCGGGACGATTTCTGTGATGGTTGCACCGTGGAGGCCGGCAAGTTCAAGGGCAGCAATCACCTGCTCAGGTGTTGTGTCTTCGGGGAGGGTTATGTGGACGGAGTCACCGAAGGGCTCAGGGCTCAGGGCAAGCTGGCGATCCGCCGGATGGCGAGGGGCAGTCCCTCAAAGCGTGAGGGCATGGGGCCAGGAGCATGTGGCATGGGGCGTGGAGCAAGGGGAAAGAGCGGAGCGCAAGGAGAAGCTTGTATTTATCAGGGTGTGTGACGGCGTAGAGTTTCTGGCTGTATGAGCGGCGGATGTTGTCAGGGGTGTCAATGCCCAGAATCCTGCCCGACTGGATCAGTGCGATGCGGTCGCAACGCAGGGCCTCATCCATGTACGGCGTTGAGACAATGATGGTGATGCCTTCGCTCTTCAGTCCTGCCAGCATCTCCCAGAACTCCGTGCGCGATACGGCATCGACGCCGGTGGTGGGCTCGTCAAGTATCAGGATCTTTGGTCTGTGAATAAGTGCGCACGACAGTGCCAGCTTCTGTTTCATGCCGCCGGAGAGCTTTCCTGCAAGGCGCTTTTTATACGGTTCTATCTGTCTGTAGATGGGCTCAATAAGATTATAGTTCTCCTTTAAAGTTGTTCCGAAGATGGTGGCAAAGAAGTTCAGGTTTTCCTCCACGGTAAGGTCATTGTAAAGGCTGAACCTGCCGGGCATATACCCGATGAGGTTGCGCAGTTCCCTGTACCTGCTGACCGTGTTGAGGCCGAGGAGGGTCATCCTGCCGCCGGAGGGTATGATAAGTGTGGCGGCGATGCGGAAGAGGGTTGTCTTACCGGCACCGTCAGGACCGATGAAGCCGAACAGCTCACCGTCGCCGACGGTGAAGGAGACGTCGTCGAGGGCAGTGACCTTGCCGTATCTGTGGGTAATGTTATATGCCTCTGCCGCTGCCATCTTACTGAAAGATAGCCTCACCGGGCATGCCTGACTTTATTGTGCCGTCGTTGGACAGCTCGATAGTCACTGCATAGACAAGGGTGACGCGCTCCTCCTTGGTCTGAATGATCTTAGGGGTGAATTCAGCTTTTTCAGAGACGTGGGTGATAGTTCCCGTATAGGTTCTGAATCCTTTCTCACCGTCATCGATGCGCACGGTGCACGTGGCTCCTGTAATCACCCTTGCGAGTTGTGCCCCGCTGACCCACACTTTCAGCTTCATGGTCTTCATGTCTGCCAGCTTCACCAGGGGTTTACCGGCGGCGGTGATCTCGTATGCCGAAGCGTATTTATCAATGACGGTGGCATCAAACGGGGCGCGTACGGTACTGCGGGCTATTTGCTCGTTGAGGATCGCGCGTTTGGCATCCACGGACAGCAGTTCTGCCGTCACGGTTCGTCGTTGAGTGTTGTTGGCGTCGGCCTGTTTTTTCAGCACATCGGCCTGTCCTGTCAGGTCATCGAGCTGTTTCTGCGTGGCGGCGCCGTCAGCGAGCATGCGGCGCGTACGCTCAATATTTATGTTGAGGTTTTCCATCTGCTGGCGTATCACGGCGTCCTGCGCCGCAATGCCCGCCAGGCGCGCCTGCGCCTGCGCCGTCACCGCGGCAAGCTCTGCACGCTGAAGCACCAGCATGGTGGTGTCGGTGACGGCGATGACGGCCCCGCCCGCCAGTTCACTGCCCTCGGTGACATTCATCACGACGATCCTGCCGGATGATTCGGCCGAAATGATTACCTCTTCCGCCTCAAAGGTGCCCCAGGCATCAGCATCACTCTCCCCGCGGCCGCAACCGCAGGCAAGAAGCAAAAAAACGCATGGTATGAGAAACTTCTTCATATATAGTTTATTTGTTGTTACCAGTAATATAAATATAGTCCACTTCAGCACGTGAGATGCCTATCTGCCTTACGGCAGCACTGATGACAGCCTGCTTCTCGTTGTTGAGCTCGGTAAGATACTGCGAGGCTGTGATAGTACCGTTTTTAAGCTGCGAGGCTGCCACACCGGCAATTTTCGTCCGGATCCGGATTAGCTCTTCATCCTGCTCAGCTGCCTCACGCAGAGCGGTTATCTCCGCCATCCTGATGATGAGCAACCGCTGAAGAGACTCCTCGGCAGCACTGCGCCTGATATCAATAAGCTGCTGCTGTATCGAGAGCGACTTACGTTCGTTGCTGTTTTTATTCCAGTCGAAGATATTCCATTTGAACCCTGCACCCACTGAATAATAAAAATCAGCCGTCTCGGAGAAAAAATTACTGCCAGGGGGGTTGCCATAAGCTGCCTGTGCGAAACCGAAGGCTTTTGGCATACGCTGGCTTTTAAGAAGATCCTTTGACATCTCCAGCTGACGGCTGCGGACCTCAAAGAGACGCATATCGGGATTGTCAATTATTTCGTCTCCGGAGATGGTGATTTGCGGCAGCGGGAAAGAGGCGTCCTGCAGCCCTGTCATTCCCGTAATCTGTTCCAGGGCACTGACAAGCGACTGACGGCGGCGGGTGAGCTCGTTAAGCTGCTGTCCGGCTTTTATTTTCTCTGCCGTCAGTACATCGACAGTAACGGGGGTAACGACACCATTGGTGACACCTGAGGAGGCTTCCCTGATCCTTGCCTCAAGATCCGTTATCAGGATTTCGGTCACATCAATCTGGCTTGAGACGAGCAATACGGAGAAAAAATAGTTGTTTACCTGTTCGCGCAGCCGGTAAACATCAGCCTCATTTTGCTTCATATTCAGTTCATTGACAACCTGTTCCACAGCCCTGGCGCTGCGCGTCACACCTCCGTCCCATATAACCTGGCCGACATCGAAGGTGGCACGGTATTGCTCATGAGGTATTGATGGAATCACTCCGGGGGGTATCGGCAACTGGCCATAAATCTGTTCAATATCAAGGATATCAGAGTTATATACGAAGCTGCCATTCACGTCAAGGGATGGCAGCCATGCAGACGAGAGGTTCTTATCACGCAGTGCAGAGACCTCTGAATAAAGTGCTCCCTCACCCGACAATGGAGTGGCGACAGCTGCCGAGTCATAACACTGCCACAGGGTCACGGTCTTTTGCGATAATGCTGCGTGAGACAGGGTAAGCAGCATCGCTGCAACAAAAAGCTTATTCATTTCTTACGGTTTTTTAAGGCAGTAATGACAAAATCGGCAGCAAACTCCTTCCTGTCACGCATAAAGGCAATGAACTTTTTATTGTCGCCTACCTCCGGAATCATCATCTTAATCACATCACGTGCGGCAAAAGGAAAGACAGAGAGTGAAACAACTGTCATCATAAGCTGTGGCATGTCGTCTTTTTTTATTCCGTAACCCTTCAGCTCCTTTGCATGTTTCTGGAAGACCACACTGCGCAGCTGGTCATAGGGGAGTGTCTCGCGGATACCCTCTACGAGATCCGGATTATGTGAGATCTCATTAAGCAGGAATATCGGCAGTTTAGGATTTTTAATCAGGATCTCAATGTGTTCATCAAAGAACTTCCTTATTTTGTCCCTGAATGAAATATCTTCCATAAAGATGGAAATGATCTTCTCGAACATCTTTTTAAGCAGCACCTGGAACACCGCCGCGAAGAGCTGATCTTTCGTCCTGAAATAATAATGCAGCAGCGCTTTGTTTATACCTGCACGGTCTGCAATCTCCTGCATCCTGGCCCCGTCGTACCCTTTTTCTTCAAATATATCTGAAGCGGCCTTGAAAATCCTGTCCCGGGTCTGATTGTCGGTCTCCTTTGTTTTAACCATAAGGTTTAACTATTAAGTTTAACTGAATAATTTAACCAATTGGTCAAAGATATAACAGATTTTTTAATTTGTCAAGGGATAAGGCTGTTTTTTTTAAGACAAAAGGTAAAAAGAACAATAGGTCTGAGGGTCTGAGGCGTTGAGGGTTGAAGGGTTGAGGGTTGAGAGGTTGAAGGTTGAGGGTTGAAGGTGTCTGAGGGTCACGTTGATGGTTGAAGTAGGTTGAAGGGTTGAAGGGTCTGAGGATCTATGCGGTAATCCAAGAGATGGGAAGAGACAGATCTGTCTTAACGGGCTGCGACCTGTTCGTAAATCGCCAGGCTTTGTAAAGTCTGAATGGATGAAAATTCTTAAATTGGCATGATTAACCTGAATGGTATGAAAAAGTTCTTCAAAAAACTCCTGTGGGCCCTGGCGGGGACCGTGGCACTCATTATTGTTTTTATGGTCTCTTACCTCATCATTGCAAAGTCGGCGATGAAACAAATGATGCCTGTTGAGACACGGCAGGTGACTGACGATGTCTATTCAGTGAGGACAAAATATGTGAATATGTACCTGGTGAAGGACGGAAATCATTTCGTTGCCATCGACGCAGGTATCAGGAAAGGCGCCGTAAAGGACGAGCTTAAGAAACTTGATATTGATCCCGACAGGGTAACGGCAGTCCTGCTGACCCACTCCGACGGCGACCATGCAGGTGGGATCTCCCTGTTTGATAAGGCGGTGATCTACCTCCCGGAGGATGAGGAGCAGGTCATAAACGGAGAGACGGGCAGGTTCCTGTGGTTCGGCAACAAAATTGATACTGAAAACTATAAATTACTGAAAGACAAATCTTTCAGGATAGGTGACTTAAAGATACGATGATACCCACCCCGGGTCACACGGCCGGCTCCACCTGTTACATCGTCAACGACAAGTATCTTTTTACAGGTGACGCTCTGGCGCTCGACAACGGTACCATTGTACCCTTCCCGAAAATAATCAACAAGAACGCCCGGAAAGCAAGAAAGTCAATGGACAACCTGACCGGACTGGATGACGTGCAGTACATCTTTACCGCCCATTACGGCTACACTGATAATTACAAAGCGGCAACCAGAGCTTATAAATGAACGTCAGCCAGTGGCAGCCCCGGTTACTTCGTGTTAACAGAGATGAACTTTACGATTTTCCTGAATGAATTTACCATATTCGGGCCTGTCCATCCGTGACCCTCTCCGGGGTAATAAACGAGCTGGTTTGTGACTCCGGCAGCATCAAGACCGGCAATAAGCTGGCTTGTCTGTGAGGGCGGCACGAGAGGATCAGCACCTCCCTGCAGAGCTATTGTGGGAGGACTGCCGGAAGTGATGTATTCTGAGGGACTGGAGGATGCGTACAATGACGGATTGTCTGCCAGAAAAGCCCCAGTGGCACCGTACAAAATCAGCTGTTGTATGATACTGAAATTCCATAACGCTGCAAGATCAAAAGGACCGAAAAAATCAACAACCGCCCTGACATGCCCTTCAGGATCATTCTTGTAAGCGTGCAGCATGGCAAGATGTCCTCCTGCACTGGCGCCCAGCAGCACAAGATCGTCGGAGACCATATACTCCTCAGCGTGATCGAGGTAGTATTCAACGGCACTTTTCACATCATTTTCCTGTGCCGGGAAAAGATTTACGCTGTTATTATAGGCAAGTCTGTAATTCATATTGACAATGGCATATCCCGGCATATGTTTTCTGAGGGTATCAACATACGGGTTCATCTCCGATTTGTCGCCTTCTACCCATCCGCCGCCGTGGATCACGACTATCGTTTTTGTTGCGGCCCGGCTTCTATCATCAGGCAGATATATGTCCATCTTTTGCTGAGCACTCTCACCGTAAGATACATCCTTGAAGATATGTTCTTCATTCGCGGAAGACGGCTTCTTACATGAAGAAAGAATCACTGTTATTATTAACGCTGCCGTCATCAGCAGGGCACTGACTGTTGTTGTTTCTGATCTCTTCATGACAGTTGCATAATCCTAAACCGAAAAGTACATCATATAACCTGCCGGGTGATATGAATTCGTAACGGAGAAAGAGCGGCCCTATTGTCCTGAAACTATTTACCCCGTCTTTTGTTAACAGTTAAAGGATTTACACGATGAAGACAAGAAATATAGAAAAGATTATTCCGCCGCCCCCGGTTCACTGGGTGGGCGACGGATTCAGGGTTCACAACTTTATTCCCGGCATGGGTCAGATGACCAGGGAAAGGGTTAGCCCTTTCATTCTGCTCGACTATAATTCAAAGTATTATTTTGCCCCCGCTGAAAGACCGAGGGGAGTGGGAGTGCATCCCCACCGCGGGTTCGAGACTGTATCCATAGCGTATAAGGGCAAAATTGCCCATCATGACAGTTTCGGAAACAGCGGAGTGATTGACGAGGGTGACGTTCAGTGGATGACAGCCTCATCAGGATTGCTGCACAAGGAGTATCACGAGAAGGGATTTTCTGAGAAGGGCGGTCTGTTTCATATGGTCCAGCTCTGGGTCAATCTTCCGGCAAAGGTCAAAATGTCGCCGCCTAAATACCAGGCCATTACAAATGACGAAATGGGCAAATACCTGCTGCCCGACGGAGCAGGAGTGATTGAAGTCATTGCAGGCAATTATAAGGAAGTTAAAGGCCCGGCCTTTACATTTACTCCCGTGACCCTGATAAACGCAAAACTGGAAAAGGGAGGCAAAGCCGCTTTTAGCTTTCCCGCCGTCTTTAATACCTGTGCGCTTGTCATCGAGGGAAGCATAATTGTGAACGGCACAGAGAAGGCAGAAAGTGATCATTTTGTGCTTTTCGGGAATGACGGTGAGGATGTCACAATTGAGGCTTCAGAAAAGGCCATTGTTCTCATTATGAGCGGTGAGCCTATTAATGAGCCGATAGCAGCCCACGGTCCGTTCGTCATGAATACGCAGACAGAGATCATGAAGGCATATGCTGATATGAACAGGGGTCGGTTCGGATTCCTGCAGGACTGAGAAAGTTGCACAGAGCAGGCGTGCTAGGCAGAAAATTCCCGAAAAACATTTTTGTTCCTTTCAGCACTATTGCATAAATTTATGGTGCATTTCCTCTTTTAGTGTGCAACATAAATTTTGAGTCATGCTGGTCAAGACCTTCAGCGCTGCTGTATTTGGTATTGAGGCAGTTCCGGTGACCATTGAAGCAGATGTCACGCGCGGTGTGCGCTACATGCTTGTGGGACTTCCTGACGCTGCCGTCAAGGAGAGTCAGCAGCGCATTGAGTCGGCATTCCGTGCCGTAGGACTGAAATGGCCCGGACGGCAGGTGATCATCAACATGGCTCCTGCCGACATCCGCAAGGAAGGGGCGTCTTATGACCTGCCCCTGGCTGTTGGGATACTCGCCGCCGCTGAAATGGTCACAGGCAGCAGGCTCGATGGCCTGCTGCTCACCGGGGAGCTGTCGCTTGACGGCACAATCAAACCTGTCAGAGGTGTCCTGCCCATGGCGTTGCAGGCCCGGGCCTCAGGGTTCCGCGGTATGATGGTGCCGGCAGAAAATGCTCCCGAGGCTGCTGTGGTCGGTGGCATAGACGTTTACGGAGTGCACAGCCTCGGAGAGGTACTGCAGTATATGCGCGGTGAGACCAACCCCGCTCCACTGAAGGTGGATATGAATGCTCTCTTCAGCCAGGAGGGAAACAGATATGATTCTGATTTCTCCGATGTCAGGGGACAGGAGAATGTCAAGCGGGCGCTGGAGGTGGCTGTGGCCGGTTCACATAATGCCATCATGATCGGCCCGCCCGGGTCAGGCAAGACAATGCTTGCCCGCCGTCTGCCTGGCGATACTTCCGCCCCTCACGCTTGAGGAGGCGCTGGAGACAACCAAGATCCACTCAGTGGCAGGTAAGATTGACAGCCACGTGCCTCTGATGACTATCCGGCCGTTCCGCAGTCCCCATCACACGAGCTCAGACATCGCCCTTGTCGGCGGAGGCACCGTGCCTCAGCCGGGCGAGATCAGCCTGGCACACAACGGCGTGCTTTTCCTTGATGAACTGCCTGAGTTCAAGCGTAACGTGCTGGAGGTGCTCCGTCAGCCGCTGGAGGACAGGATCATCACTATAGCAAGGGCAAGGCTGAGCTGCGATTTCCCGGCATCTTTCATGCTGGTGGCTTCAATGAATCCATGCCCGTGCGGATTTCATAATCACCCGGACAAGGAGTGCACATGCATGCCCGGTATGGTGCAGAAGTATCTCAACCGCATATCCGGTCCGTTACTTGATCGCATTGATATCCATATCGAGGTGGTTCCCGTAAATTATGAGAGACTTGCAGGCACCACCGCCACGGAGACATCAGCAACGGTACGTGAGAGGATCGTCAGGGCCAGGGCAGTGCAGACGGCACGCTTCGCCGGCGCTGACGGTATCCACTGCAACGCCCAGATGACCTCGTCAATGATACGCAGACACTGCCATCCGGATGAGACAGGAGGGAAACTGCTCAGGGCCGCCATGGAGATGCGCGGCCTGTCAGCCCGCGCATATGACAGGATACTGAAAGTGGCACGGACAATAGCCGACCTCGATAATTCTGCAGACATCCGTCCCGATCATCTCTCCGAAGCAATCAACTACCGTAACCTCGACCGCGAAGGCTGGGCCGGGTGAAAAATCATTTAATATTTTTTAACACTGATCTTTTTTGCTTATTTTGCGGCAGGAATAAGGTATCTATCCATATCAGTCGGATAATATGGAGCTAATAAAGAAACTAAGAAACAAACTGCTGAATGAGCATCTTATGTTTGCTTATCGCGGCCAGGTAACAGGAGACAACTCAGTAGCTCTTCTGACATTGCTTGAGAAGGAAATGGAGCTGTCGGCGTTCAGTCTGCTGGGGCGGAAACGACTTTTCATGTTCGTCCTCGAGAACCTGCAGAACATAACCAGGCACGGCTCGGCAACCGGTGATGAGGTTACATCGCTGGTGGTATATACCAAGACCAGCGACGGTTATAATGTCAGCACCGGTAATGCACTGAAGACCAAGGAGGTCAAAGGACTGAGAGAAAACCTTGAGAAGATCAACAACCTTGATCCTGAAAAGATCAGGGAGGTCTACAGGGCTATGCTTCAGGATTCAAACATAGGACATAAGGGCGGTGCCGGTCTGGGCCTGATAGAGATGGCACGAAAGACAGGCAACAAGCTGGAGTACGATTTTTTCCCTGTCGATAAGACATATTCTTATTTCATCCTCAGCAAGACCGTTGATGCCGGAGGACTGGGAGTAAACCTGCCCGGGACAGGAGCGCCGTTTAGCGGGCAGAAGATCGCGAACCTCGAGCATATGATGAAGTCGAACAACATCTACTTCCTCTGGGCCGGCCTCATGTCACATGCCATCAGCAAAGAATTACTCAACTTCAGTGAGACCACAATGCTGGAGGCAGAACTGGAACATAATCTCCATAAACGTGTCTTTGCAACATTGATAGAGCTGTTACAGAATGTCACACAGCACAGTCCCGGATTTGAAGCTGAACGTCAGTACGGTGTTCCCCTGGCAATGATCAGAAAAACCCCGTCTTCGTATATAATCACTTCCGGCAATCTCATCAGGACAAGCGACATTGAACATCTCAGGCAGAAGCTTGACATGGTAAACAATTATGATGAAGAGGGACTGAAGAGGCTGCTGAAGGTTGCCCTGATAGGGCAGGATATGAGTCAGCTCTCAACTGGTTATATGGGTCTGCTCGAGATGGCCAGACGGTCAGGACACAAGCTGCAATATACGTTTGAAGAGGTGAATGAGGAATACTCTTATTATGTCCTTACCGTGAGGGTCAGGGCTAAGGGTTTAAAGGCTCGCTGACCAGTGTAAGTTCGCTGCCGTCATAGACGGCATAGCTGTTAAGGCTGAACCAGTCGCCAAGTATTATCATCCTTTTACCGTTCTCATCAAAGGTCATCGGCAGATGTCTGTGACCGTATATATAATAGCGGGCACCACATCCTTTGCTGACCATCCGGCGTGTGTGCCGTGATGAGGTCTTCCCTGTCTTCACCCATGAAAGGCACTGAAATATGTTTTGCCAGACGGCTGCTCTTTGACCAGGCATGACCAAATCCCATGCCTATTGCCGGATGCAGAGCGGTGTAGGCACTCTGCAGAAACTTATTGTTAAAGATGCCGAGGATGAGCTTAAACCCCCTGTTGGTAGTTCCCAGACCCTCTCCGTGCGCAAGATAAAATTCCTCATCTCCGATCTTTGTGATGAAAGGCTGATGGTGCATCACAACTCCGCACTCTTTCACAAGGTAATCTTTCATCCACAGATCATGGTTGCCTGTAAAAACATGGACCGGAATACCACTGTCAGTGATTGAGGAGAGTTTGCCCAGGAAACGTGTGAATCCTTTAGGTATCACATGCTTATATTCCCACCAGAAATCGAAAATGTCTCCCAGAAGATAGATAGTACGGGCATCACGGGAAGCTTTGTCAAGCCAGGCAACCACTCTTGCTTCACGCTGACGCGGATCTGTTCCTGCCGCCAGTCCAAGGTGGAAATCAGATGCGAAATATGTCCTGTTCCCTTTCAATACCCGTAACTATTTGTTGAACAGCTGATCCATTCTTATCTGCAGGTTACGGCCGAAGAGATTTGTGTTTATAATGTTGCCTTCCGGGTCGAACAGCAGGTTTGAGGGTACCCTGGAGATATTCATCGCCATGGCATAAGCCGGATTACCCGGGTCTTCCTCTCTCACACTGATCCAGGGTATCTCTTCGAATTTCACGACATTTTTCCATCTGTTCGGGTCAGCATCGAGGCTGACCTGGTATATTTCCAGTCCCCTGGCATGATAAAGTGAATAGATGTTTTTCAGTGCGGAAAGTTCAGCAAGGCAGTCCTCCGATGTTGTCGCCCAGAAGGTTACAAGCACATATTTGCCTCTCAGCGATGAAAGTCTGATCATTTTGCCCTGAGTGTCAGGAAGGACAGGATCTGCTTTTGCCGGACTGACTTCAGTGGCCATGCTCGTCAGGCGGTCGATATACATACGGTTCAGTTCCGAGGTCACGTTCTCCTTCAGTGCCCGTACATGTTTTGAGACAGGATATTTCACGGAGAGCGAGTCGGAGACAATTTTAAGAAACTGCAGGTCACGGGGCTGATAGAGCACGTAGGTGTTTTCATCGATCCTCTGGTACAGTGCCTTTGATTGATGCCAGTGAGGTGATGTTCCCAAGAATGAATTCGATATTGTGTTTGCGCTGGGCTTCCACTGCATCCACGTAAGCTTTTTCGAGGCCTGCTCCCTGTACTGCAATCTCGTCGTCGCTGAGGCCGGTATAGATTTTTGTGAGTGAATCGAGTTTTACCTTTGTGGTGAACAGATACTGATCCAGTCCTCTGATCAGATCGGAGCCGGCGGACCCGGACACCGTATAATTCATTACCAGGGGAGATGACCCGAAGTCCAGGTTTATCTCTTCACCCGGTGATGCAAGCAGTCCGATGAAATCGTTGTTATTGAGCCTGACCTGGAGAAACTCCGGTCCGGTTACCGATGTGCTGAATTTAAAGCGGTTGCGTTTTATTGTGGCAGAGTCAATGACGGTGCTTCTGTCAACATCTGACTGATCGAGATAAACAATCCCTTCCTTCGCTTCGCCGAAACTTCCCTTAATTACTACCTTATCATCTTCACCGCAACCTGCCAGGACTGCAGCAACAAAAAGGAACAATGCAAATTTCTTCATTACCGATACTGATTTCTGGTACAAATAAAGTAAAAATAGAGATTGGCTACTGCTGACTGAACAGTTCCTCAAGCTTTTTCCCGAGCATCGGGTCCTCTCAGATTGACAGCAATGACCCTTCCTTCGCGGTCAATAAGATAGTTAGCCGGTATCTCTGACAGTCCAAATCTCTTTACCACTTCCGAGTCGCGGTATTTCAGGTCGCTCACATGAACCCAGCGGCCGAGCCTGTCATTCCTGATGGCTCCGGTCCAGTCTTCCTTTCTCTGATCAAGTGACACCTGGTATATGTCAAAGCCCCGGTAGTGGTACATATCGTACAATTTGACGAGGTCAGGGTTCTCTTCCCGGCACGGGGGACACCATGCAGCCCAGAAATCCACGAGCACTATTCTGCCACGCTTTGATGACAGGCTGATTGTGTCACCGTCAGGATCAGGAAGCGCTATGTCAGGTAACATATCACCCACATCTGATCGTCACCTCCGGAAATACCGGGAAGGGATACGGATTGTCTGAGTCCGGACACAAAATTATGAAGGTCGAGAACGATATCAGATTCCGGGTACTGAGCATAAAGAAGGGAATCAACCCTGTAATACATCTGAGGGTCCTTTGCCGGGTCAAAAAGCTGGAGTCCCGGTACAACCTGCTGGTTCAGGAGGTAAACAGACACCATCGAACTGCTGTTGTCTTCGAGCATGGTCACGGCTTTTTCGCGGAAGTCCGCCACAATATCGGCAGCCTTCCTGTCAAGGCTGTCCATTATAAAAGGCAGCCGCATGCTAAGTATGCTGTCGTTATAGACTTTTGTAAGGTTTTCCAGTTCACTGACAACCCGCTGCTGTTGATTGCGGAAGTCAACCATTATCGGCTGTGCCTTCCGAGCCGCTCACCTCTGACGGAGAGGCGAGAGAGCGGCGTGATGCCGTGACCCTGATCTTTTCACCGGGAGCTGCCAGAAGAGTAAGATAGTCATCGCTTCCCATGCTCAGCACGTAGAACGACGGTGTCAGTGTCTCAGTCCTGAAGACAAAGCTTCCGTTCTGTCCGGGATAACAGAGTCAACCGGTTCGAGAACGCCGGGTTTCACCTCCCTCAGAAGCAGGTATTCACCTTTGCCGGCCCCTTCTATCGTGCCGGTTATGGTGAAGCTGTTTTTTCTGCATCCGGTGAAAGCAAAAACTGCAAGGACAGCAAATAAGGGGATATATTTTAGATTCTTACTATGTGAGACATATAACCAATTTCTGATTTTCCGGTGAAAAATATTTTTCATATTCTTAAACAATTTAAACTCGCACAGGTTCTTTTACTGAACTGCAAAGATATCTATTTTGAAAGAGTTCCGGCAGGCTGAAAATGAAAATGTTGCCCTGGCCGTTTATCTGATTTTTTTGATTTACTTTGCAGATGGATTTTATTTTTATTATTTTACTGGATTAATTAAGTGTAATTTTTGTCCAGTTTAACGGAAATCCTAAAATTATGGGATATATTAAATTTGATAAGGCTCAGGTAGTTAACCTTGAGTATTCTCTTAGTCGTGAGATCTTGCGCACCAACAGGGCGGGCAGTTATTCGTGTACAACAATTGTGGGCTGTAATACCCGCAAGTACCATGGTCTGCTCGTCTGTCCGGTTGACGCACTCGGGGGTGACAGGCATGTTCTTCTGTCGGCGCTTGACACAACGGTGGTAAGCAACGGGCAGAGTTTCAACACCGGTATCCGCAAATACCATGGTGATTATTACAGTCCCAAAGGTCATAAATATGTAGAGGATTTTGATATTCAGGATATTCCGGGGATGACCTACAGGGTGGGCAATGTCATTATGAGGCAGGAGCGTTTGCTGGTTCATTACGAGGAGCAGTTTATGATCAGGTTCACCATCCTTGAAGCTGATGAACCTGTTAAGTTCCAGCTGAAGCCTTTCCTGGCCTTCCGCAGCGTGCACCAGCTTACTCATGCCAATATGTGGGCAAACACACGCATAGAGAAAGTGGCTAACGGTATAAAGATCCGCATGTATGACGGTTTCCCGTGGCTTCATATGCAGCTTTCATCAAAAGCTGAGTTTGTTCCGGTACCTGACTGGTACACGGGAGTGGAGTATACTGAGGAGCAGAAGCGCGGGTACGAACATTCGGAGGACCTGTTTGCTCCGGGCTTCTTTGAGGTGACAGCCAGCAAGGGAGACGTACTGGTCTTTTCGGCATCGACAAATGAAGAACGGCCGGCAGGATTTAAGAGCAAAGTTCACGAAAACGGTTACATCAAAAATACCGAGGAGCAATTTCGGAAACAGTCTTCGGAATGCTTCACAGCAGTTTATTGAAAAGAGGGGAGGCGAAACCAACATCGTTGCAGGTTACCCGTGGTTTGGTTCAAGGGTGCGTGATACCTTCATTTCTCTTCCGGGACTGGCTCTTGCACGCAAGAGAGAGGACCTGTATGCAGCAGTGCTTGACACCCAGGTGCGACGCATGAAGGAAGGTCTGTTCCCCGATAAGGGCAATAATGATAATCCCGCATTCAACAGTGCTGATGCCGCCCTCTGGTTTTTTCAGGCGCTTTACAGCTACGGTATAGATATGCGTGAGACATGGAAACGTTACGGCGAATCCATGAAGAATATTTTACAGGCTTACCGTGACGGCACTTCGTCCGGAATACAACTGAGGGAAAACGGGCTCATCTATGCTGATGCACCCGGCAAGGCACTGACATGGATGGATGCTGTCGTCAACGGACGGCCTGTCACTCCGCGCAACGGTTATGCAGTGGAGATAGAGGCTCTGTGGTACAATGCAGTATGTTATTCACTTGACTGTGCACGGGTTTCCAGAGACAGGGCTTTCGTGAAAGAGTGGGAGAAGCTGCCGGAACTGATCAGTACATCATTCATCGAGCTTTTCTGGGATGAGGAACATGGCTATCTTGCTGATTATGTCAGTGATCAGGATAAGCGTAACATGCTTGTAAGACCTAACATGGTCATTGCCACTTCACTGCCTTACACGATGCTTAGCAAGGAACAGATGAAGAGTGTTCTCGATATGGCAAACAGGGTTCTTGTGACGCCTCGCGGCCTGCGGACCCTTTCGCCCGGAGAGGAGGGTTACTGCGGTATTTACAGTGGCAACCAGGAGCAGCGCGACAAAGCATATCATCAGGGCACTGTATGGCCATGGCTGATAGGACCGTTCTGTGACGGATGGCTTAAAGTATACGGAGAAGGCGGAGTGTCACGTGTAAGAAAACTGATCACCGGGTTTGAAGAGACACTTACGGAAGCGGGTATCTCAACCATTTCGGAGATCTATGACGGTGATCCGCCTCATGCACCCAGGGGCGCCATATCACAGGCGTGGAGCGTGGGCGAAGTGCTCCGCATTTACAATATTCTTGAGACAAAATATAAAGAAAATCAATGATATGCGTGTCCTGATGTTTGGATGGGAGTTCCCTCCTCATATTGCAGGGGGGCTTGGCACTGCCAGCTATGGCCTGACACGTGGTCTTGCGGCACAGCCTGATACCGAGGTGATCTTTGTTGTACCGAAAGCCTACGGTGATGAAGACCAGAGTATTGTCAGGCTCATCGGAGCCAATACCGTCCCCGTTGCAATTTAAGAAAGTGCGGTACAGCTATTTCCAGAAACCGGTTGAAATGATTGAGGTATTCTCAAAACTGGTACCCTATACTGACCCTGAAGACTTCTGGAAGATGACACGCGGGGAGGTGGCGGATTCTGATATCCTCGTGACAACCAACAGACAGGGCAAAGTAGACTTCACCGGCAGTTACGGAGCAACACTGATGGATGAGATCCATAAATATTCCGTTGTAGCGCAGGTGATAGCCTCGGAGGAGGACTTTGATATCATCCATGCCCACGACTGGCTGGCATATCCGGCAGGCATAGCAGCCAAGGCCGTATCGGGCAAGCCGCTGGTGATACATGTGCATGCCACCGACTTCGACCGCAGCGGCGGCAACGTCAACCCGGTGGTTTATAATATGGAAAAAGAGGGAATGGATGCTGCGGACAAAATCATCACTGTCAGCAACCTGACGCGCGACATCGTCATAAACAAATACAATATAAACCCTGACAAGGTGGAGACGGTTTATAATGCCGTTGAGCCCCCGCATCATTCTGAGCTTGACATACCCGAACGGACTTACGATGACAAGATAGTCACGTTCCTCGGACGCATAACAATGCAGAAAGGTCCTGAATATTTTATTGAGGCGGCAAGGATGGTTCTGTCACGCATGCCCAACGTCAGGTTTGTGATGGCCGGATCAGGCGACATGATGGAGCGTATGATTCGTCATGCTGCTGCACTGCGCATTACTGACAGGTTTCACTTCACGGGGTTCCTGCGCGGTAATGATGTCTTCACCATGCTTCGGATGAGCGATGTATATGTCATGCCTTCAGTTTCAGAGCCGTTTGGCATATCCCCGCTGGAGGCAATGCAGTCAAATGTCCCGGTAATAATCAGCAAGCAGAGTGGTGTGGCAGAGGTCCTTACCCATGCTGTCAAGGTTGATTTCTGGGATATAGAAGCCATGGCTGATGCCATTTACGGTATCCTTTCCTATCCTGCTCTCTCCCGTATGTTTATTATGAATGGCAAGGAGGAAGTTGACAAGCTGAAGTGGGACAAGGCTGCCGGCCATGTTAAAAATATTTACAGTGAGGTATTGAAACAGACAAGCTAAAAGATATGAGCACATCACAGAAAAAGGCAATCTGCCTCTATTTTCAGGTTCATCAGCCATTCAGACTCAGACGCTACCGCTTTTTTGAAATGGGTCATGAGCATTATTATTATGATGACTTCATGAACGAATCAATTCTCCGTAAGATTGCGTCAAACTGTTATCTTCCTGCCAACAAGATCATGCTTGATCTGATAAGGAAACATAAGGGTAAATTTAAAGTGACCTTCTCTCTTACCGGTATTGTAATTGACCAGTTCAGACTTTATGCTCCCGAGGTGCTTGCTTCCTTCAAGGAGCTGGCAGAGACGGGCTGCGTCGAATTCCTTGCCGAGACCAACTCGCATTCGCTGGCTTCACTGATGAACCGTGAGCGGTTTGAGAAGCAGATCAGCATTCACACAGAGAAGATGATTGAGTTTCTGGGTTATAAACCGACCTCTATAAGAAATACTGAACTGATTTACTCGGACGAGATCGGCAGCTGGATGGCAGATATGGGATACAAGGCTAGCAATAACGGAAGGTGCGAAGCATATCCTCGGCTGGAAGTCACCCAATTTCCTTTACTGCAATGCCATTAACCCGAGACTTAAAGTATTGCTGCGCAATTACACCCTCAGCGATGACATTGCATTCAGATTCTCCAACAAGAACTGGTCAAGCTACCCGCTGACTGCTGAAAAGTATGCGTCATGGCTAAAGGGGCTGGGAACGTCTTCGGACATAGTGAACATCTTCATGGATTATGAGACATTTGGTGAGCATCAGAAGAAGGAAACAGGTATTTTTGATTTCCTGAAACATCTTCCTGATGTCATAATCAAGAAAACGCCATTCAGTTTCATGACCGTTTCGGAGATTGCAGATCATTATCAGCCCGTTGCCGTGCTGCATGTTCCGTCACCGATTTCATGGGCTGATGAGGAAAGAGACCTGACCGCCTGGATGGGTAATGAGCTTCAGACCGCCGCTGTAAGCAAACTGTACAGCCTGTCGGACAGGGTAGGCCAGGTGCGGTTCGGATCAGCTTATACGTGACTGGGTTTACCTGCAGTCAAGCGATCACTTTTATTACATGTCAACAAAGTTCTTCTCTGACGGTGCTGTTCATGCATATTTCAATCCTTATGAGAACCCGTACCAGGCTTTCATGAATTACATGAATGTTCTGAGCGATTTTGAGATCAGACTTAATATTATTTGTCCCGTCAATGATCATGATGCGGAGGTCAACCGCCTCTCGGCATCCATTGAGACAAAGGATCACCTGATCAGTGAGCTTCAGGAGAAACTGACAAAATATGAGAAAAAGGGTCGCACAGCCAGGCCGAAGGCAGTAAAAGCCAAAACAGGCAGGAGCACCACGGCGGCAGTAAAAAAAGCTGTTGCATTGAAGGATCCGGCAAAAAAGGCCGCCCTGCAAGGCTCCGGCAAAAAAGGCCACGGCGACAAAGACTGCTCCGAAAAAAGCCACGGCGACAAAGACTGCTCCGAAAAAAGCCACCGCGACAAAGACTGCTCCGAAAAAGACCACCGCGAAAAAAACTGTAACAAAGAGTGTCAGGGCAAGGAAAGCCACCAAATAAAGCCGGTGTTTTCGCCTGATTTATCGAAGTACTTATCATACGCCCTGGCGTATTAAATGATTATAGATATATAGAGATGAAAGCTGATTTTTTATTTGAAACAAGCTGGGAAGTATGCAATAAGGTAGGAGGCATTTACACTGTCATTTCGACCAAGGCGCTGAATGCCACCTACGAATACGGGGACAATTATGTACTTATCGGGCCTGATGTATGGCGTGATGACAAGACAAACCCCGAATTCACACCTGATGACACCATGTTTCTTCAGTGGAAGGCTGTTGCCGCCCAGGAAGGACTGAATGTCAGGACCGGACGCTGGAATATAAAAGGACAGCCGCGCGTGATGCTCGTAGACTTCACCCCTTATTTCGGTCAGCAGAATGAAATATTCGCCCGTTTCTGGGAAACATATAAGCTTGACAGCATTTCGGGACAGTGGGATTATATTGAACCTGCACTGTTCGGTTATGCTGCCGGTAAAGTAATCGAAAGTTTCACAACCTATTACCGTGAGTTCCCGAGGGTCATTGCACAGTTTCATGAATGGATGACAGGTACCGGTGTACTCTATCTGGAAAAAAACGCACCCTGGATCACCACGGCATTTACAACCCATGCAACGGTGCTTGGGCCGCAGTATTGCCGGCAATAACAGGCAGCTGTACAGCAAGATTAATGAGTACAACCCGGCGCAGATATCACATGAGCTTAACGTAACCTCAAAGCAGTCGCTCGAAAAGATCACTGCCGCTACGGCTGATGTGTTCACGGCAGTTAGTGAGATCACCGGACGTGAATGTCTTGCTTTCCTCGGCAAAAAGCCGGACGTTATTACTCCGAACGGTTTTGAGGATACCTTTGTGCCTTCTGCCGAGGACTTTGAGGCAGGCAGGCTTGCGGCACGGGAAAAGCTGCTTTACGTAGCCGGCACCCTGTTGGGATACACTCTTCCTTCAGACACCCTGCTCATATCAACCAGCGGCCGTTATGAATACAGGAATAAGGGAATTGATCTCTTTCTTTCCTCCCTGGGAGCGATAAACAAAAAGGCGGACACCACCCGCCAGTGCGTTGCCTTCATTCTTGTTCCGGCATTCCATAAAGGCCCCAGGCAGGATCTTATGGCTGCGCTTAACAGCGGAACCTTTGTCTACGGATGGTGACAGATACCTTACCCACGGCCTTCATTATGTCAATGACGATCCGGTGATCAACCAGCTCATCAGGGAAGACATAAAAAACCAGGAGGGAGACAGGATAAAGGTAATTTTCGTTCCGTCATATCTCAATGGCGATGACGGCATCTTCAACAAATCTTACTATGAACTCCTTATCGGGTTTGACCTGACATTATATCCGTCGTATTATGAGCCATGGGGTTATACTCCCCTTGAGAGCCTCATGTTTCACGTACCAACTGTCACCACCAACCTCTCAGGATTTGGTATGTGGGTAAATACTTATTTCAAGGATCCCGGAAACGGATGCCTGATTCTAAACCGCACTGATGACAACGAGAAGGAAGTCATCGCGGAAATGGAGAAGTTCATACGCAGCTTCATGCTTATGAGCATGGAAGATGCGGAGGTCGCCAGGGACAAAGCCCGGGAAATATCGCGCATCGCAAACTGGAACACCCTGTTTCATTTTTATACTGATGCCTACACATTTGCTCTTGAAAAGAGCGTAGACAGGAGCGGACAGCCCAGGGATTATGCCCGCATCCTTGAATCCACGGAGGTTCAGGTACGGAAACCTTACCAGGTTCCGGTGTGGAAGGATATTTACGTTCAGTCGGAGCTGCCTGAACGCATCGCTTATCTGAAAGACCTTTCCTCCAACCTATGGTGGTCATGGAACAGTGACGCCGAGTTCCTCTTCCGCCGGATGGACCCCACCCTGTGGGAAGAAGTAGCGCACAATCCAAAACGGCTCCTTGAATCAATTGATTACAAGCGGCTCGTTGTGCTGGCAGATGATGAAGTCTTTCTGGAAGATTCAGACAGGATATTCAAACAGTTCAAAGAATATCTTGCGAGGCCTGAAAACGCTGAGCTTCCTTCCAGTGGCATATTTCAGCATGGAGTTCGGTATTCATCCCTCTCTTAAGATCTACTCGGGCGGACTCGGTGTTCTCGCCGGTGATTACCTGAAGGAAGCAAGTGATTCAAATGTCAGGATCACGGGAATAGGGTTGCTCTACCGGTTCGGGTATTTCAGGCAGAAGCTCGGCCCGAAGGGTGAACAGCAGGCAATATATGAGGCCGAGGATTTTTCCCAGATACCGGTTACGCCGGTCAAGGATTCCGCTAACAATCCGCTGACAATATTTCTCACCTGGCCCGGACGGACAGTCAAAGCCCGTGTATGGCTTGCCTCGGTAGGGAAGGTCAATCTGTTCCTTCTTGACACCGACATTGAAGAGAACACACCGGAAGACAGGGCTATAACGCACTACCTGTACGGTGGCGACTCAGAGAACAGGCTGAAACAGGAACTGATCCTTGGTATCGGAGGCATGCGGGCACTCATTGCGCTTGGCATCAAGCCTGACATCTATCACAGCAATGAAGGCCATTCTGCTTTCATCGGGTTCGAACGCATGCGCCATCTTATCGAAGATGACCATCTGACTTTTGAGCAGTCGATGGAGATCATCAGGGCTTCAACTCTCTTTACCACTCATACACCCGTGCCTGCAGGGCATGATGCTTTTGAAGAGGATCTCCTCAGAAAGTATATCTCGCACTATCACACCAGGCTTAATATCACCTGGGATCAGCTGATGGGTCTCGGACGCTGCCAGGGCGATACTGACCGTAAGTTCAACATGAGTTTTCTGGCCACCCGCTTCTCGCAGGAGATGAATGGTGTGAGCCAGCTCCACGGCAAGGTGTCGCGCGGCCTCTTCTCCAAGTTGTGGCCAGGGTACCTCCGTGAGGAACTGTATATCGGTTATGTGACCAACGGGGTTCACTACTCGACATGGGTGGCCCCGGAGTGGGAGCAGGTCTATGAAAAACTGACCGGCACGAAGAACTTTGACCAGAGCGACAGGGAGCAGTGGAGCAAGATCTACCAGGTTGAAGATCAGAAGGTGTTCGAAACAAAGATGAAGCTCAAGAAGCGGCTCTTTGACCATATACGCAAACGGCTGCAGACTAATATGCTGGAGAGGCATGTAAGCCCCCGCACATTAATGAACATCAGCAGTCATCTGAACGAAAAGGCGCTCACCATTGGTTTTGCCAGACGGTTTGCCACTTACAAGAGAGCAACGCTGCTCTTCCGCGACCTTGACAGGCTGGCAAAAATTGTAAATAATGCCGAGAGACCTGTTCAGTTTATCTTTGCCGGTAAAGCACATCCCAATGACGGTGGAGGACAGGATCTTATAAGACGGATAAATGAGCTTTCACAGATGCCTCAGTTTGCCGGAAAGGTGCTTTTCCTTGAGAACTATGACATGGAGATGGCCAGATACCTCGTCCGCGGGGTTGACATATGGCTTAACACACCCACACGTCCGCTGGAAGCATCAGGTACAAGCGGCGAGAAGGCTGTCATGAACGGTACAATACATTTCAGCGTGCTTGACGGATGGTGGGTCGAGGGGTATCATGCCTTCGCCGGATGGGCCCTCCCGAAAAAACGCACATATACGAACCAGGATCTTCAGGACGATGTCGACTCCGAAACGATATACAATATGCTGGAGTATGAAATAGTTCCTGCATATTATTCGAGGGATACCGACGGCATACCCCGCGAGTGGACCAGCTACATCAAGAACACGATGGTAAAAGTGGCTCCGGAGTTCACCACCAAGCGAATGCTTAATGATTACCTTGAGAGGTACTATAAAAAGCTATATGAGCGGAGCAAGCGAATGACTGCAAATGACTACGCTCTTGCCCGTGAGCTTGCTGACTGGAAAAGCGAGATAACAAGGGCGTGGGATGAGATTGAAATCGTCAAGTATGATTTCAAGGATGCCATGCAGAATGTTTACCGTTCAGGTCATACCTATTCCACAGAGATTATTCTTGACATAAAAAATATTCCGCCCGAGAATGTAGGCGTCGAATTTGTTGTCACCCGGCAGATGAAGAATGGCGAGCATGTATTTTTCACCAGTAAGGAATTCAAACTGGTCAACAAAAAGAAAGGGCGGGTAATATACAGTGTCGAGTTTCAACCTGAGATGGCAGGCACTTTCTTCTACGGGATCCGTATTTACGCAAAGCATAAGGAACTCCCGCACAGGCAGGATTTCTGTCTGCTGCGATGGGTGGACTGATCTAAAGGTCTTTGATGCCTTTTACCTGTTCGCAGACCATTACCATTGCAGTCCGGGCGGGAAGGTAGAGTTTGAGATGGTGGGGTGCCGTAACGCCGTAGCGGCCCTGGTCCGGTACTGAGAAATAGATCTGAGAAGTGTCTGTGCGTCCCTGTCCGCCAAACAGAGGGTCATCAGTACTGAGAACAATTCTGAATTTACCCTTTATGGGTATGCCGTAACCGGTAAATGATACTGTCGGATTGAAGTTCATGACCGTCAGCAGGTTTCCGCGTTTGAAGGCAATTATTTTATCGGCATTGTTTACTGTTATGACCTCTGTCATCTGCACCTGGGGCAGATCGTGTTTCTTACCCGTTTCAATCATCGCCCGGTCGAATTCATCGAGGTGACGATATCTCAGCAAGTTGTTGTCTGCGAGGCTCCATTGCCTTCGGGCGTATTTATAACTCCAGCCATTACCCTCCCTCGGGAAGTCAATCCACTCGGGGTGGCCGAACTCATTGCCCATGAAAGTCAGGTAACCGCCGCCGGCTCCGAGGAAGGTAAAGAGCCTTATCATCTTATGGAGTGCAATAGCGCGGTCGATGATCAGGCTGGGAGTAGTGATGCTCATTGATGTGTACATCTCAGCATCTGCAAGTCTGAATATCAGTGTCTTGTCGCCCACGAGCGCCTGGTCGTGAGATTCGCAGTATGACACAACACGTTCTTCCGGACGGTGTTGTGTGAGTTCATGCAGGAGGTAGCCCAGATCCCAGTTCTCATCAGGTATCTCCTTGACCATCTTGATCCAGATGTCGGGCACGCCCATGGCCAGCCTGTAATCAAAACCTATGCCGCCGGAGTCAACCGATGCCGCCAGTCCAGGCAGGCCGCTCATCTCCTCAGCAATGGTTGTTGCACCGGGGTTATATTCGTGTATCAGTTTGTTGGCCAGGGTGAGATAGACGAATGCATCACTGTCCTGGTTTCCGTTAAAGTACTGCTGATAGGAGGTGAAGTTCGAACCCAGCCCATGATCATAGTACAGCATGCTGGTGATACCGTCAAAGCGAAATCCGTCGAAACGAAACTCCTCAAGCCAGTACTTGCAGTTTGACAGAAGGAAATGGGCAACCTTGGGCTTGCCATAATCGAAGCAGAGCGAGTCCCAGGCCACGTGCATTCTCCTGGCTCCCTTATGGAAATAAAGAGCCGGGTCGCCGTCGAGTAATCCCAGTCCTTCGAGGGTATTGGAAACAGCATGCGAGTGAATAAGGTCCATGATCACTCTGAGACCCATGCCATGGGCAGTATCAATCAGTTCTTTGAGTTCATCAGGTGTGCCGAAGCGTGATGATGGTGCGAAGAAATTGGAAACGTGGTACCCGAATGAGCCATAATAAGGGTGCTCCTGCACAGCCATGAGCTGAACGGTATTGTAACCCAGTCTGCTTATTCGCGGCAGCACCTTTTCGGTGAATTCGCGGTAGGTGCCTGTCCTTTCTTCTTCGGTGGCCATGCCGACGTGTGCCTCATAGATGAGGATTGCCGGTGGCGGCGGCGGCGAGGGATTTTTCATCACATAGCCCTGTGCGGGCTGCCATACCTGTGCTGAGAAGATCTTCGTGGTTTCATCCTGAACGGTGCGGGTGGCATAGGCGGGGAGGCGGTCGCCGCCGCCGCCCCTCCATCTGACAGCCAGCTTGTACAGGTCACCGTGTGACAGCCTGCCTTCTTCAAGCTCTATCACCCAGTCACCACCGCCCTCCGGATGCAGATTGTAACTGCCATCGTCTTTCCATCCGTTAAAGGTGCCGATGAGTGATATGCCGGTGGCATGAGGCGCATGCTCCCTGAAGACCCAGCCCTTGTCGGTACGGTGAAGGCCGTACCAGTGATGACCGTTGGCAAAATCAGAAAGAGGGTTACCTCCGGTAATGACAGTTTCACGTTCATTGCAGTACGTCAGACGTCCTTCAATGACCTCCCTGAATGGGTCAAGCCACGGGTCGATATTGTAAAACCTCTCTTTCAATGCCTGAAACTCTTCCGAAGATACGAAAAGGTAAAGATTAATGCCGGTTATTCCGGTCGATTTATATCAATTAACTCTGTTATGTTAAAAGGGTACTGACCAGGGCCTGAGACAGAGATATTCAGTCTCAATGCATCAGGATAATCCGGGTCCGGTAACCTGAATGAATATTCACGGCCACTTTCGGGATTTAACAGCGGCGTCCACAACAGTGTATTACTTAACACCGGACTTCTTCCGGACTTGTCTCCGGAAAAGGCTTTGAATTTTATCTCCGGATCGGAGAACAGGTAACTGATTCTCATGGCTGCTTCGGGCAGGGCCTGCAGCCTGTAATCACCCTGCCTGGTGACTACACTTATGACCGGGGGCAGCAAAACCTCCCCAAGCCTGTAAGGCACAAAAATGATATCAATGTACTCAGTTTTCTCAGGGGGTATTTCCGCAATCGTACCGGGATCAGTTGTATATGTGCCGTCAATGAACAGCATGGGTGTGATTTTCAATTCATTGCCGGTAACGGGATCGAACATCCGGAAGAAGTATCCCCGGCGACTGTTAACGAGATCCATGTTGGGAACGAGCTCAAAGAAAATCTCCTCCATATTCGGTAAAGCAATAAAATCTGACAGTAGAAGACGATAGCCGGCCTTTCCGTAGAAATGACCGGTGCTTCCTTCAGCTTCCGAAAATCCCAGGGTGTCCCTCTCGCTGTTATTATAGATTCTCATGACCTGACTGTTGATGCTCATGCGCAGAGCAGATCCATCCGCTTCATCGCTGACGGCTGCCAGCGAGCAGTGAAGGGGAATAAAATCATCAGAGAAAGAGGAGGAAGTCTTTATAACAATATTGTCAGCAGTGTCGCGGGGGTAGACAACAACCTCTGCTGATCCCCTGCGGGGAGGAACTATGAAGTTGAACCTTCCGGCTGTATCGGTCCTGGTATACTGAAGAAAGCAATCCTTTCCGGGAAGATTAATAAAAAGAAATTTTCCCGCGGCAGGGCGGAGGTTGTCAAGATCCGTAACAACACCGCTGACAACCAGACCGCGTGTTTCTCCGGCAGTGACTGGAATTTCTTCATATCTGCCGTGCAGATGCCTGTCATTCAGAGTTATCAAAAGGTCATCACTGATCTCTGCGGCACCTGAAAGAAAAGGTTGCATGAACGGATTGTTAAGTGTCGCGGTTGTCAGCCATACTGATAAGCAGGAATATGACTGCAGGTCAATACCAGCATGATCTTCTGAAACGGTTACCGACACGGATGCAGATGATATTTTCCGTGGCAGTCTGACAACCAGGGAATCATTCCTGATTATATAACTGATGTCATTCTTCATAACACTGTTCATGCTTTCGTCTGTGTTCATGAACAGCCTTGATGACAGAAGATTACCGCGATGATCATACAGGAGTGCTTCATTTATACCCGGGCCAAGGTCACTGAAGTTTATCTCTACAGGGGTTTCTTTCTGAACCCTGTCCAGCTCCCGGTACAAGCTTATTTTGCCGGGGCTTATTATTGACAGGTACAATGGTCCGGCTGTGCTGCCGGGGGTTTTGACAATTATCCTGCCCATCCGGCTCCCGTCGCCTGAAAATGCCAGCGAATAATCCGACCGTGAGTACGGGGGGATTTCTGCACGGACCTCTGCTGATTCTATCTGTGCGATGGCAACCAGGGTCCCGGTTTTTGAAGGTATGATATTGACCGAGGCCAGTCCTGTTGCATCTGTGGTAACGGAATCGGCGACGGTCCCCTCCTGGTCAGTGAAAAAGACTTTTACCGGCACTCCCTTTCCCCCCTGGCCGGTCGTCCTGACTGCAACTTTATTTACTGCGCCGGGCACCATGGCACCTCCTTCAGGGTACAGGGCAAGGGACGGACCGGCAAGTGTTCCGGCAAGACTTATCCTGTCATAGTCAGTGTCCCTGACATAAGGATTGAAGACCCTTATCATGGTGGTGAAAAAGTGATCCGGTCCGAGATAAGCCATTGATCTTGTATAACCTCTCAGGATATAATCACCTGATGAAATTGTATCAGGCAGCGACAGCAGGCCTGTTCCTGTTCCGTTTTCATCAATCAGGATCCGGCTCTGAGAGACAGGGGTGTTATTACAATTAAGGATCTCCGCGTATCCGGCTTTGCTCTGCTGATCAGCCTTACCGCCTGACCGCTGGAGCAGCATCGTATACCAGACCTCCTCACCGGCGATATATGTGTTACGGTCAGCTGATGATCACTGACTGATTCGTAACCTTGCATAAGCGGATGCTGCCTGATACTTGATCAATGTATCAGCAGGGGTATTCAGATATATTTCCGGACTGGCAAATGAGGAAAGGCCGAACCGGACGAGGACGAGGATTACCGTCAGGAGATATTTATTTCGCAAAGCCCTCATCCCAGTAATCAGGTTTAATGTTTGATCCCATGTATGCGCAATCGGTACACCCCTTGTCGGTCGTGATTGCCCAGGCTGCTCTATCCGAGTCCGGGTAAGAGGTAGCACTAAGAATAAAATATATGGTACCCAATCCGGGAGGCGTAGTATTTGGTGGTATATAGTCATCAATACATTTGTCGGAATAGTGATCGGGAGTAATAATGCGATCCTTAATAAATATTCTTTTATAACTTACACCTGAGACGCTGAAAAAGCCGAGTACAACTTCTGCAGGGTCGGTTATGCACTGTATGTTGCCGGTAACTGACACGGGGGTGACATCATACAGGCCTCCGGTATTTTGCGACATGGTCCTGATCTTATCCCAGAATTCATATTCTTCCCTGCTCATTGAATACTGTTTAACAAGCATGGTGTATTTGTACATGCCCCTGTCGGTTGAATTATTGTAGGTTGTCAGCGTAAAGTCTGTGACCCTGTCTTCGGAGAGAGCTTCCGTATTGGCAATAAGGATATTATGTGACAGTTCGGAGACCCAGCAGATATCGTTTTTCGATCGGCAGCAGGTTAAATGGCAGGTGAATTTCCCATGTCTCTTCAAAAGCCCACCGGAAATAGTGGCATCTGCCTGCAGGGTCCAGTGTGCTGAGGGTTACCCTGGTTACCTTTTCCGTTTCACCCGAAGCATTTATTTCACGGTCAGATATTTCATAACCGAGGCTGTCGATCGGCGGTGCCGGTTGCAGTGCGCTTAAGGATGAAGAATATTGCTTCCCGTTGTATTCGATAGACAGAACATAGCTTCTTCCTGTCTGACCCGTGAATACCGTTGAGTCACTGAGGTATTTTCCGGGGCTCTTCTCCGTGAAATTATATGAATTGCCAAGATCATCGCTGACAGATACCATGGCCTTTACAGCCGGTTTTTCAACAGCCGGTTCATCGAGCGGGTGTGAGATACCCAGAATTATACTGTAACGCCTGTTTTCATCCGTTACAAGACCGTTGACAGTCAGGTAATCACTCTGTGAGACAATATCCGGAGTAAACTGACTTATACAGGAAGCGGCGGCTGCCGAAAGTAATAATACTATGATTTTGCTTATTTTCATTTCACGTTTCAGAAATCAATCCTGTAGGATATTGTCGGAATGGTGGTACCGAATATTGACAGGCTGTAACCCTGGATCTTTCCGTTCTCAATGCGGAAGTATGCCGAATATACGTTCTCACGCCCGGTGACATTGTATACGGAAATATTCCATGACGGCCGGAAAGTCTTTGAGGCTTTCAGGTTGCTGTAGAGATTCATCGATATATCCCATCTGAAATAATCCGGCAGCCTGTACTGATTCCGGTCAGAGTAATGGATCACATTAACCCCGTCATGAAGATACCATGTAACCGGGTAGGTCACCGGTCTGCCGGTGGTGTAAACGAAATTCATGCTCCAGTTAATTCTTCTTGAATAGAGGTAGCTGAACTGAAGATTCAGGTCATGCGGCCTGTCATAGTTGGCAGGATAGTAAGCCCCCGTGTTTATTATTTCCGAATCAAAGGAGCCGGTACTGCGGAGAAGGACACGTGACCATGTATAATTCAGGGTGGTTTTAAATTTACCTCTGTTCTTTTTAAGCATGATCTCAACTCCGTAAGCTTTGCCTTCCGCCGGGATAAGATCCTGCTCAATCAGTTCATTCATTGTCAGGACTGCTCCACCCTTATAGTCAATAAGATTATGTAACCATTTATAATAACCGTCTACTGACAGCTCATAGTCATTATCGAGTATGTCAGCGTAGATGCCTGCAGCCACCTGGTCGCCATACTGCGGTTTGGTATGGTAATCGCTCATCTTCCATGTGTCGGTAGGAGAAACTGAAATTGTATTTGACAGCAGATGAAGGTACTGATAGGTTCGGTTATAGTTGACCTTCAGGGAGCTTCCGCCGGAAAGCCTGTAGTTAAGCGACAGCCTTGCCTCGGGTCCTGCATAGGCTTTGATGATGCTTCCCGGGCCGAAATAGATTGAATCTACAATGGTATTCATCTCTTTTGAGAAGAGAGGATTATAGACATAAACTGTCTGGGGACCCAGGGCCAGGAAAGATGAGAGACGGAACCCGGCCCTTGCTGTCAGGCGTCCTGCCAGCTCAGCCTTATAGTCGGCATAAATTGACGTTTCAAGTCCTGTCTCAGTATCAATTGTCTGATTTTTTATTACTGAAAGTGGCGATCCGGGTATGCGGGTTCCAGGGCTGATAAGGTGAAAACTTGATTCTCCGCCGAACTGCATTTCGTGACCGGAGGCCAGATACCATGTCAGATTTGCCTTACCGGAAGTGGTATTCACCTTATGCGCCATTGTCGCTGCATATTCCGGGACACCTGAGTTGGACACCTCATATCTGAAGTTGCTGTTATTGAGGCTGAAGACGGCAAAGAGCGACTGTGAAAAGGAGTGCCGGAACCGTGCGGCGATGATCAGGTTGTCATAGGTATAGGTGGTGTCACTGTTAAACCTGAAGCTGTCGTGGCTTAAGTATGCCGATAGCTCCAACCTGCTTTTCTCACCGATGTCTGTGATTACATGGCCGTTTATGTCATAAAAACCGGCAGTACTGTTTCTCAGGGCGGCGTTTGGAAGGAGATCCAGCATCCAGTTCGAGTATGTGGTTCTTCCGGCAAGAAGAAATGATGATTTGTCCTTTACGATAGGTCCTTCGACAGTGGCATGGGCTGCAACCATGCTTATACCCACATTGCCTGAATATTCTTTTGTATTACCGTCTTTCTCGGTGATATCCATGATTGAAGAAACCCGCCCTCCGAACTGGGCGGGGATACCTCCCTTATACAGCGAAATGTCGTTTATCACCTCAGAGTTCACTGAAGAGAAAAAACCGAAGAAATGAGATGAGTAGTACATGGGAGCCCCGTAAAGGAGGATCAGGTTCTGGTCGGCAGAGCCGCCCCTTACATTAAACCCTGCCGCACCCTCTCCAACGGACTGTACTCCGGGCATCAGCAAAACGCTTTTTATAAGATCAGCCTCACCCAGGGAAGAGGGAGACAGCCTGATGGTCATAATGTTCATCTTTGTCATGCCGCTCTCGAGCCTGTCAAGTTTTTCCCTCCTGCTGGCTGTAACCACAGCTTCCTTGATTGCGATAACGCGTTCAATGAGCGCAATGTTTATGCGTCCGCTGGACCAGAGGTTTATATTCCTGAATGTGTCGTATGACCCCAGAGACCTGTATTCCACTTTGTATGATCCCCTGGGCGCTGAAAGCGAATAATAGCCGTCATTGTTGGTCATTGCACCCAGGGCCAGCTCCCTGATATAGACAGAGACTCCCGGGATCGGCTCGCCGGTGGCATCATTGGTGATATAACCTGACAGGTATGCCCTGCCTTCCATGTTCCTGTCTGCCGGCCGGCCAAAAGTAATCACATCACTCTCCTTTGCGGTAAGAGATGCTGTCTTCAAGGGTATCTGTAGCGTACCGGACTGACTGATCTGTACTGTCGCTTGAAAAGTCGGTCCTGACCCTGTATCCTTTTGTGATTATGATATTACCCTGACCCGTCATCAAAGCAATACAGTCCGCGCGGGGAAATGATCATACCTATTACCTCCAGGGGAGATGCATTCTCCCAGGTACCTGTGACTGCAAGGCCATCAACCCATTCCTCCTTATAAAAAATATGGACCCCGGTTTCTGACTCAAGTCGTGACGACGAAGTCAATGAAAGGCACTCCGAATGGCTGGCCGCTGTAAAGCCTGACTTTTTCCTGAGCAGGCAGCAATATAACCGTCATTGACAGGATCAGTGTTACTGTCAGTCTCTTCATTCCGGCTTCGTGTTAGACGGCAAGAGAATCGTAATAGACGGCTGCAAGAACAAAACCTTCCGGAGAATCGGGACTGAGATAAAGATTCTTCTGCCTTATATATTTTTTAACAGGAATTTCATATTCGCCCAGGAGATCAAGAAATGACGATCTGTTTTTAACCTGGATAGCAGTTTCCGTTCAGCACCAGGTAGTATTTCGTTTCCTCCCTGAACTCCGCATAATTTGCAGCCGGCAGGATTCTTTGAAACAACTTTAATATGTTTGGCGATGACCGGGCTGGCACCCTGGTACATGATTTCTGCAAAACCCCGTATTCCGGGATATGTCTCCCTGAGATTGACGAATCTTCTCGGGATACCGTTGTACACTATTGTAAACTCATCCACTTTTTTGCTGTCGATTACTATCGGTGAACCGTTCTTCCACAGCACTATCAGGCCATCATTGAAGATGTCGTATTTCATGCGTACATCCCTGAACGTTATTCCGTCGATTGAGACCGTGCCTTGACAACGGTTCGGAGCGTAAGGAAGAATTCATGACCTGCTGCCACGGCATTGCCGGCTGCCATTCAACACCGCTGTACAGGAGCTGCTCATACCAGGCATCGTCGGCGCTCATGGGCGACATCTGCGGGTTCTGAGCTTTCATTGCAGAAATGCTCAGGATAAGAAAAAGGCAGTTGAGTAATCTTTTGTTCACAGGCAGACCTGGGTAGAAGGGTAAAATTAATAATTTACATCATCATTACAGGAATCACCGGAGGACAACTTTTCACTGACCAGTCAGTGCATAGATTAACTTTGTTATTTTTGTATCCTCATAAACGACATGAAAGTACATCACGGCTATAAAAACCTGAGTTTCAGGAATCCGGTGATCACCATGGGTGTCTTTGACGGTGTGCATCTTGGTCACAGGATGCTTCTCAGGCGTGTCGTGGCGGAGGCAGAAAAGAGTGGCTCAGACGCCGTCGCGGTCACATTTGATCCTCATCCGCGCATCGTTCTGACGGGTGACCCGTCACACCTGCGCTTTCTCACCGATATAGAAGAGCGCATTTATCTCCTCCGGGAAACAGGCATAGGTCATCTTGTGATCATTCCCTTCACGCCTGAACTGAGCCGTATGACCGCCTCGGAGTTCATCGATGAGATACTGTGCCGTCACCTGGGAGTCAGCCATCTTGTCACCGGCTTCGACCATCATTTCGGGAGAAGGCACGAGGGCGACAACAATACTATCTCAGACTGTTCCTCCCGGATGGATTTCAGGGTCACGAAAGAAGAGCCGTTCATTGTCGACGGGAAACCCGTAAGCTCATCCTCCATAAGAGCGCTGCTTGAGAAGGGTGATGTCAGCAAAGCATCAGAGCTGCTGGGGTATGAGTATTTTCTGAGAGGTAAGGTTGTCTCCGGCAAAAGGATAGGGAGAAATTTGGGTTTTCCCACCGCTAATATTGAGCCTCTGTTCGCTTACAAGCTCATACCGTCTTACGGAGTATATGCCGTTGAGGTTGAGGTCGGGGGCGATAAAGGGAAGCATATTGCCATGCTCAATATCGGAATAAATCCCACTATTGCCGGGAATGACGGGAGGAGAACCATAGAAGCACATATCATCGGGTTTGAATCTGATCTTTACGGCAGGGATGTTACCGTCAGGTTTCACAGCAGGCTGCGCGATGAGATGAAATTTGATAACGTAGACGCCCTTGTAGCCCGGATGGTCAAAGACCGTGAAATGACGATAGCGTATTTTCGAAAATGAACAAATACGACTGTTATTAGTTATCTTTGCAGACTTAAAAAAAATTAGTTATGTCATACATTAACCAGGAACTTGCATACAAAGTAAAGGACATTTCGCTGGCCGAATCCGGCCGCAAGGGTATTGAGATAGCCGAGAAAGAGATGCCGGGGCTTCTTTCCATACGAAAGAAATATTCGGCTTCAAAACCGCTTAAGGGTGCGAGGATCACCGGGTCGCTTCACATGACCATTGAGACAGCTGTTCTGATTGAGACGCTTCGTGAGCTTGGCGCTGACGTACGCTGGGCGAGCTGCAATATTTTTTCAACACAGGATCATGCTGCCGCAGCTATTGCCGCCGCTGGCATCCCCGTATTTGCATGGAAGGGTGAGACACTGGAGGAATACTGGTGGTGCACAGCACAGGCCCTCTCGTTTCCCGGGGGAAAAGGACCCAATCTGATTGTTGATGACGGCGGCGATGCTTCACTGCTGGTTCATAAAGGATATAAAGCCGAAACTGATGCCTCAGTGCTTGATGTAAAACCGGCAAGCAGGGAGGAAAGCATAATACTTGATACGCTGAAAGTTATTCTTGCCGAGGATCCGCAGAAGTGGCACAGGACCGTAAAGGAGATGAAAGGCATATCGGAAGAGACCACTACCGGGGTTCACCGTCTGTACCAGATGATGGAGGCCGGTGAGCTGCTTGTACCTGCCATTAATGTGAATGACTCGGTAACCAAAAGCAAATTCGACAACCTTTACGGCTGCCGCGAATCGCTTGCTGACGGCATCAAGAGAGCCACGGACGTGATGATCGCCGGCAAGGTGGTTGTTGTATGCGGTTATGGTGATGTGGGAAAAGGCTCGGCACGCTCAATGAAAGCTTACGGTGCCAGGGTGATTGTTACTGAGATAGATCCTATATGTGCGCTGCAGGCAGCGATGGAAGGCTTTGAAGTCAAGACTGTGGAGGACGCACTGCCTGAAGGAAATATTTTTGTCACTGCAACCGGCAACCGTGACATCATTACCATAGAACATATGGAAAAAATGAAAGATCAGGCAATCATCTGCAATATCGGTCATTTCGACAATGAGATACAGGTTGATGCCCTGAATGCTTACAAAGGGATCAGGAAAATTAACATTAAGCCGCAGGTTGACAAATACGTATTCCCTGACGGTCATGCAATCTTCCTTCTTGCTGAAGGCAGGCTGGTCAACCTGGGTTGTGCCACCGGCCATCCTTCATTCGTCATGAGCAACTCTTTCAGCAATCAGACACTGGCGCAGATTGAGCTGTGGACAAAGGATTATGAGATAGACGTTTACAGGCTGCCCAAGCACCTCGATGAAGAGGTAGCCCGCCTGCACCTGGCACAACTGGGTGTAAACCTCACAAAACTTACCGGTCAACAGGCTGATTATATTGGCGTCCCGGCTGAAGGACCTTACAAGCCGGACCACTACAGGTATTAGGAGCAAACGGGTCAGTAACTGTTCCAGACATGGAGGTACTGACCGGAAAGGGCTGCATTGTAGTTCTTAAGCGGGTACTGACCGGGGCCTGAAGAGGGAGCTCCGAAACTTGGAAGGGCGTAATAGGTGCTGCACTGCGGACAGACAGCATAAACCCCGTCAATAACTACTGCCTTACTGAGGGAATTGACAACGAAGCAATGCGGGCAGGTACGGTCGTAGGCATTGTATTCATCGGGAAGTGAATGATAGATAATTATTCCGTTACCATCATATCCTGCAGATTTTATTCCCCAGTTGTTTGTTGCTGAGGAGACATACACACTGTTCCCCAGAGCTGAGGCAAGATCAAAAAAGTAGGGATCGGAGACCAGGTCGACAAAGAAATCAGTATAAACATCAGGAATGACATCGTTTTTCTCCTTGTCACATGATACTGACAGTGCCGGGATCAGCAAAATGATTAAAAAAAACTTTATTTTTGAAACAGACATACGATTTCTGCGTTTTTACAAAAGTAGATATTTCCTTGTGCAAAAGACACATCAGACAAACGTAATGAAGCAGAAGTTAGTATTCCTGAGATCAGCGGTTCTTATGTCAGTGTTCCTTTTCGTTTTTTCGTCGTCTGACATACAGGCACAGAAGAACGCCAGCCACAAGGCTGAAAAGGAGATGTTCGGGAAATCCCGGAAGAGCAAGCCCGATGATGACAAGGTCAGGGCCAGGGGTGCTGCAGCCAAGGCGATGAAGGAGCAGGAGAAGAAGGAAGCCAGGCGCGACAGGGAGGACGAAAAGAATATAGAGAAACTCAGGAAGAGGCATATCGAAATACAGAGCCCTGCCACACAGGAGAGAATGGCAAACAACGGAAAGAAGACTGAAACAAACTACAAAACAAAGAAACAGAAACAGCGGAAGGAGCAGGTAGAACCGGAGCTGAAAAAGCCGAAACAGCCGAAACCGCCGAAGGATCAGGCAAAGCCAAAACTGAAAAAGCCGGAACAACCGAAACAGCGAAAGAGCAGGCAAAGCCAAAACTGAAAAAGCCGGAGCAACCGAAACAGCCGAAGAGCCAGAAAAAGACAAAGCAGGTAGATCCAAAGAAACAGCCAAAACTAAAACAACACAAGATCAAAAAATACGGAACTTAAGGGAAGACGCAGGGGAGTGTTTTGATCTTAAGAAAGCCATTAATTACAATAAGAAGTATTTGTTTTCTAATTAGGAATTTTGTATATTTGTTCTTTGAAGAGTTCCGGTAATGCCGGGATTCTTCTTATTTTTTAACCTATTACTAAAGAAATTATGTCGGAATTTGTCTATGTAACAGAAGAGGGTCTCCATAAGATGAAGGAGGAACTTGATCTGCTCCGTAATGAAAGACCGGCTATGGCAAGGCAGATAGCTGAAGCACGCGATAAGGGAGACCTTTCCGAAAATGCTGAATATGCTGCTGCAAAGGAGTCTCAGGGCATGCTTGAAATGAAGATTGCACGCCTTGAAGACACAGTAGCACGTTCGCGTATAATTGACGGTTCACAGGATCAACACCTCCACCGTGCAAATCCTTAACAGGGTCAGGATACGCAACAAGGGAAACGGAACGACCATGGAATACCAGCTTGTGCCTGAGAGTGAGGCTAACCTCAAGGAAGGTAAGATAGCCGCCACCTCACCGATAGCACAGGGAATTATGGGCAGAAAAGTCGGCGATGTGGTTGAGGTTAAAGTACCCGCCGGCCTCATGCATTTTGAGATAGTGGATATTTCAATTTAAAACACATTATTATGGCATCAATCTTCACACGTATAATCAATGGCGAGATACCATGTTATAAGGTGGCTGAGGATGACCGCTTCATTGCCTTTCTTGATGTGAGGCCGCTGAAGCCAGGCCATACCCTTGTGGTACCAAAGCAGGAGGTCGATTATATTTTTGACCTGGATGAAGAGACGTTGGCTGACATGATGGTCTTTGCCCGCAAAATTGCCCTGGCAATGAAGGAGGTCATCGATTGCAGGCGAATAGGTGTAGCTGTACTGGGACTTGAGGTGCCTCACGCCCATATTCACCTCATACCCCTCACCAGGGAAACCGATATGCTCTTTACCAATCCGCGGGTCTCAGTCACTGACGAAGAAAACAAGCGCCTGGCTAAAGCCATAGGCGATCATGTGAGATTATAATCTGAGTTAAGATAAAAAAAAAGCCCCTGTCGATGACAAGGGCTTTTTTATAATCAGTAGTAATTACTTCTTGCCAGCGCAACAGGGAGCTTTAGTAGCTGTGCCTTCAGCGGCCGGAACTACCTCACCCTTTTTCTCATCACATGCTGCTGCTGAAGGGCATTTTGAGCAATCTTTGGCTTCAGTAGCCTTGCATGCCTGCTTGCATTCTTCTGCAGTCTTTCCGCAGGTGTCACACTTTCCGTCCTTGTTCTGGTCTACGAAAGCGCACTCTTTCTTGTCCTGCTTTTTATCCTGGTCCGAAGTCTGAGCATAAACTCCTGCAGCAACAACCATCAGAGCGATGAGTATCAGGCTGCCAATCATCCATTTCTTCATAATAATCTTCAATTGGTTTAATTATTAAACTGAGCAAATATAGAAATATTTCATTAATTCAAAAATGGATTGTGCCTTTTATCATACCTTTATAAAGGTTTCCCGCTGCAAAGTGCTACATATTAATGATATCGGTGACGATTTCCTGAGTCTTTTCTTTCCCAGGCTGTGTCTTGCATGCAGTGCTCATCTGGTAAGGGGGGAGGAGGTGCTTTGCACCGGTTGTCTTCTTTCAATGGCCCGGACTGATTTTCACCTTAAGCGGAACAACACACTTGAACAGGCCTTCTGGGGGAGATGCCTTGTGGAACGTGCAGCAGCCTTCTCGGTATATAACCGCGGAAGCAGAATAAGAAAACTGATACATTCACTTAAGTACAAGGGGCGAACGGAGATAGGGAAGATGCTTGGGGAACTCTATGGTCATATTCTGAAGGAGAGCGGATTTATGGCTGACATAGATATGATTGTTCCCGTACCTCTGCATCCTGCGCGGGAGAGGCAAAGGGGTTACAACCAGAGCGATTTTATCGCAAACGGTTTATCCGCATCAACGGGAGTACCAGTGAAAAAAAACATCATCAGGCGTGCCGATCAGACCGGATCACAGACGAAACGCGCCAGGTACGAAAGATGGGAAAACGTAAAGGGTCTGTTTTTTGTCCCTGAGCCGGAGCTTATCGCAGGGAAGCACATCCTTGTTGTTGATGATGTCATCACCACGGGATCAACCATGGAAGCATGCGTCAATGCCCTGCATGAGGCAGGTGAGGTGAAGGTGAGTCTTGTTGCGCTGGCAGCGGCACAGAAGCTTACTCTTTGACCCTGCTGCTGTTATTCCTGACAAATTCCTCCCAGCTCTTTGAACTCTTTGAGCCCCCGGAGCCCCTTGAAGAAGCCGGCTTACCGCTCTGGTAGAAATGGCAGAGTGCTGCACCAAGAGCATCAGTGGCGTCCAGCAAAAGCTTTTTGTCATGGAATGAAAGTATGGTTCTAAGCATTGTTGCCACCTGCTCTTTGCTGGCCTGACCGTGACCGGTGATAGACATCTTGATCATCCTCGGTGCATACTCAGCCACGGGGAGGTCACGGTAAAGAGCTGCTGATATGGCAGCACCCTGAGCCCTTCCCAGCTTAAGCATGCTCTGTATGTTCTTCCCGAAAAAAGGAGCCTCAATGGCAAACTCATCAGGATGGTAACGGTCAATGAGGGCCAGGGTCTCTTCAAAGACGGCACGTATCTTCTGAAAATGGTCAGTTTTCTTCCTCAGGTCTATAATACCCAGCGTAATAAGGGAAGGGGTCTTGCCGGTCACACTTATCAGGCCGTAGCCCGTGATGGTGGTCCCGGGATCGATGCCCAGGATGATCTTTTCACCCCTGACCTCTTTCACTTACTGAATGATTTCGGAGATCTTTGAATGAGATCTGTCGGAAGCTGTTCACCTTCACTACGAATGATATTGCGCCTGAACGGCACCGCGCTGCCGGCTTTTGTGCCTTCAAGAATGGCTATCGCAGCTTTGACCGATAACTCTTCAGGGTCACCGAAATCACGTGTTATATCGTCATTTGCCAGTACATCAGGTATTATACCATCGTAAAAACCTCCCCAGTCAGAAGCGTTGACAAACTCAAATGTTATCGGAGCAAACACATATTTATAATCCGGTTCCGGTGTGCGGTTGGTCGGGAACGGGTATCCCCATATATTCATACCGACAGGTTTGCCGTAGGTTGTGTCACCAACAAGTGAAACCGGGATGTATGGTTTCAGGCTGCTGATGACAACCTCACTTGCAGAAGCAGTGCTTCGCGTGGTTATGAATACTACGCGGTCAACACCAAGAGGACTTGCGGTTTTAGTGAATTTATAGGTTTGGTTCCAGTCAGCGCTGACCGTGTTGTTATATTTGAGCTTGTAGCATATTTTGGTTGTATCTGCTGCTCCCATTACCAGGCTTGCAAGCTGCTGAGCTACTGCCAGATCGCCACCACCGTTATAACGGAGGTCAATGATCAGATCTGTAACATTGTTGGCTTTGAAGAAAGCAAAGGCTTCATTCAGTTCAGCCTGCTGACGGATCAATAAAAGCATCAAAGCAGAGATAGCCTGTCTTGCCCGACGAAAGGTCAATTACATCATATGCCGTGACAGAATTAGCTGTAAACGAAGATTTTGTTGAGGAATAAGTCACCTCGGTCCCGTCGGGTTTCTGAAAAAGGAAGGTATTTGTAAGACCTACTGTGGCAGGCCCCATAAGAGTATTATAAGCTGCCCAGTCGTTGGTTTGCCTTGCGTTGATGAAAATGGGGGCCAGATCAGTGCCATTGACCTTTTTCACTATCCAGCCTCTTCTTACACCCTTGGGCCACAGGTCAGAGTTTTTATAAAGGTTTACTACCCTTACCACATCAGCTGTATCGAGGCTTAAAGTGATGCCATGCATACCCTGAACACTTCCCTGACATAAATGCCATGAAATTCGTCCCAGGTCATGACAAAACTATAAACATCTATCGGTTTGTATCTCACGGCTTCCAGGAGTTCTTTAGGCCCGGGGTAGTCTGAGAGCTTGACGGTTGGCATCTTGTTGTTCCACAGATAAGCATACTGCATAAGGTCATACAGGCCGTCGCGGGCTCTCTCGTGCAAGTGTGGTTCCTTCAACCGGATCCGGGTCCGGGTCTTTCTTGCAACCGCTTAAAAGGGGAATAATAAGGGCTGTTATCAATAGTATTTTTTTCATTTTCAGTTCCATTTCTGCACAAAAGTAACAAAAAATATGCCGTTAAAGTTCAGTCTTCTGCCTCCTGTTCTGGAACAGGACACTCCCGATGATGATCATGAGACCGATGGGGGTGGTATAATAATACCGGTTCGCCGATGATGAAATGCAACAGTATCAGTGATATAAAAGGTGCGAAAAAGATCAGGTTGCTTATTTTATCGGAGGTCGGTGCCAGCTGGAGTGCCCTGAGCCACAGCCAGAAGGTGATGCCCATTTCAAATATGCCGATGTAAACCGACGCGGCTGCTCCCCTGAAACTTATCTGCTCATGAAATGATCCGTTGAGGACCATGGCAATGATCATATAGGCAGAGCCGAAGGCGAAGTTGGTAAAGAGCTTGACTGCCTCATCGCGTCTGTCGCGCACGTTCAGGACAAAGTAGAGGGCCCACAGACACACCGCTGACAAGAGCCAGTGTCACCCCGAGTGCGTCTGATCTGCCGGGATTAAGCGGGGCTCCCTGTGACGAAATAATATATACGCCTGCCAGGCTGATGAAGAGTGCTGCAAAGCTTCGGGCAGGGATGCGCTGATGCAGCAGAGGTACTGACAGGAAGACAATGATGATGGGCCAGATCATGTTCAGCGGCTGGGCTACCTGTCCGGGCAGCCGGCTGTAGGCAGTGAGGAGGATGAGGTAATAAACGACAGGATTGATGAGACCGAGCAGGGCTGACCATGACAGTTCCTTAAGGCTCATACTGCCGAGGAGCTTCAGCTTTCCGGTTGCAGCCAGTATTATGAAGAGCACCAGCATTGACACCAGCGTGGCTATGCCCAGCATGGTGACGATGCTTAATTCTGCGAGGGCTGTCTTGAATGCAGTAGGGATTGTTCCCCACAGAATGACCGAAAGAGCCGCATAGATATATGCCTGTGAGCTCTTCTTCATCCTGTCAGTTGATCAGCTCAAATCCGGTATACGGGACCAGAACGGCAGGAATCCTGATGCCTTCAGCTGTCTGGTTGTTCTCAAGCAGTGCGGCTACGATACGCGGCAGTGCCAGTGCGCTTCCGTTAAGTGTGTGGCAGAGGGTGGTCTGTTTTGCCCCTTTCTCCCTGAAACGGCATTTAAGCCTGTTAGCCTGGAAAGACTCGAAGTTCGATGTTGAGCTCACCTCCAGCCAGCGCTGCTGTGCTGCGGAATAAACCTCAAAATCGTATGTCATAGCCGAGGTAAATGACATGTCACCTCCGCACAGCCTTAAAATGCGGTATGGCAGTTCAAGCCTGACAAGGAGGCTTTCAACATGCTTCACCATATCTTCGAGAGATTCATATGATGTATCGGGGTGAGCAATCTGCACTATTTCCACCTTGTCAAACTGATGCAGCCTGTTCAGTCCCCTGACATGTGCTCCCCACGAGCCTGCCTCACGGCGGAAACACGGGGTGTAGCCCACGTTACGTACAGGGAGGTCAGCAGCGTCGAGGATCACGTCACGGTAAATATTGGTTATCGGCACTTCCGCTGTCGGTATCATATAAAGGTTGTCGATTCCAACATAATACATCTGTCCTTCTTTGTCAGGCAGCTGTCCGGTACCGAAGCCGGAATCTTCATTTACCACTATTGGCGGTTCGATCTCGCGATAGCCTGCCTTGCCGGCTTCATCGAGAAAGAAATTTATCAGTGCTCTCTGCAGCCTGGCTCCCTTGCCTTTATAGACCGGGAAACCGGCTCCGGTGATCTTTATCCCCAGGTCAAAGTCAATGATATCATATTTTTTTATCAGGTCCCAGTGAGGCGACTGCATCAGTCTGAAGTTCAGGCAGGTGTCCGCCGCTGCGCACAATGACATTGTCTTCAGCACTTTTGCCCGGAGCGACCATGGGGTGGGGGAGGTTGGGCAGCCTGATGAGCTCCTTCTGCATCTCTTCACTGACCTGAACGAGGGTTTCCGCAAGCTGTTTCTGCTTTTCCTTCATAGTGCCGATACCCTCCTTGGCGGTTTCAGCCTCTTCTTTTCTGCCTTCCTTCATCATTGATCCGATCTCTCTTGACGAGGCTGTTAAGCTCCGCCTGTATGGCATCACTTTCAGTCTGCAGCTCACGGCGGCGGCGGTCAAGATCAAGAACACGGTTAACAATCTCTGCTGAATCGAAGTTTTTGACTTTCAGCCTGTCGATGACAGTGGATGGTTGTTCGCGAAGAAGGGTTATGTTGAGCATAAGGAACAGTTTTATTACCGTAAAGGCGAGTAAAATTAAAATAAAAACTCCTGAAAAGATGCGCTACAGCGTATATTTTCAGGAGTTATGATCTGAAGTGATTAACTCTTATACTGCAACGGGTTTTACCGATACATATGATTTGTTGTCACTTTTCTTTTTGAACTCGATGGTTCCGTCGACGAGGGCAAAAAGCGTATGATCTTTACCTATTCCGACGTTCTCGCCCGGGTTGTGAACAGTACCGCGCTGGCGTATGATGATACCGCCGGCCTTTACTTCCTGGCCGCCGAAGAGTTTGACTCCAAGTCGTTTGCTTTGTGATTCGCGGCCGTTATGAGAACTGCCGGCTCCTTTCTTGTGTGCCATATCCTGTGATTTTTACTTGTTTAACGGTTATTTTTTTGCCGGTTTCTTTGTCTTTGCTGCCGGGGCTTTTTTCTCAGCTGCTTTCTTTTCAGCCGGTGCCTTTTTCACAGCAGGTTTCTTTTCAGCTGCCTTTTTTGCGGGAGCCTTCTTCGTTTCTGCCTTTGTCTCTTCAGCTACAGGGGCTTCAACCACTTTCTTCTCCGGTTTCGGTGCAGCCTTTTTCCTGGGGGCACCTTTCGGTCCGATAGATAAGATCTCGACTTCAGTAAAATCCTGACGGTGTCCTGATCTCTTCTGGTATCCTTTTCTCCTCTTCTTCTTGAAGATTATCACTTTGTCACCTCTTGCATGGCCGAGAACGGTGGCTTCAACAACGGTGTCTGCGATAACAGGTTCGCCAATGGAGATGGCTCCATCGTTATCAATAAGGAGAACCTTTTCAAATACAACATTCTCGCCTTCAGATGCATCCATGCGGTGAACGAAGATCTTCTTTCCTTCTTCCACCTTGAACTGCTGACCGGCAATTTCTACGATTGCGTACATTTTCAATCAATCTTATGTTACTCCGTGAGGCGGCCTTGCTCCTCTGTGCATGACACTTCTGCGGGCCCCGCCGGATCTTTGTTTTTCGGACTGCAAAGATATAAAAATTAACTAATTTACAAATCTATGATATGAATTTATCACCATTAAACTGTGGATAAAAATTTTCAACCTTGGAAAGATAAAGATTCATATTATATATATTTGTCTTATCGGCCTGTCGGGCAGAAAACCAGAGTTACTATGCAGAATAATCTTATTCGTCTGAAGGTCATAGGTATTTCGTACAGTCAGACACAGTCCGGGGCGTATGCTTTAATCCTGGCGGAAGAGAACGGTGAGCGCCGGATCCCAATAATTATCGGAGGATTTGAAGCCCAGGCAATCGTGATCAAGCTTGAGAACCTGGAGCCGCCCAGGCCACTGACACACGATCTTTTCAAGAGCTTTGCAGAGGCATGCGGAGTAACGGTCGAGCAGGTGCTGATCAATAAGTTACGTGAGGGAATATTCTATTCCGAGATCATATGCACTGACGGTGAAAGACGTTTTCAGATTGATTCGCGCACATCAGATGCCGTAGCCCTTGCCCTTAGATTTGAATGTCCTATATTCATTGATTCACAGATACTTAATGAAGCCGGAATTGTAATGAGCGCCACACCCGAAGAAGAGCAGAAGCAGGGTGGAGCGACTGTCGCAGAAAAAGAGCCCGCCGGCCACAAGCGAGTACAGTGAATTCACATGCTGATGATCTGAAAGGTATGCTCACCGATGCCATCAGCCGCGAGGATTATGAGCAGGCAGCGGCCATACGTGATGAAATGGCCAGGAGAAAAGAAAAGGAATAAGATAATCTTACGGAATGAGGATTTTTAAAATTTTACTGGTGACGGGGCTGATGATTTCATACCCTGTTCTCTCAAAGGATTTTACGGTTAAATCTCCGGATAACAGGGTAATACTGACTGTTCAGGTTGGTGATGAGGTCAGGATGAGCCTCAGTTATGACGGGAAAACTGTGGTCACAGACCTTAAGCCGGCGCTGTTCATTGGCGGAGCGGAGCTTCCGGGACCAAAACCCGGTGAGCCCAAAAGCATACTTGCCAATGTAACCGATACCCTCAGACCGGTAGTACCGCACAAGAATAAAATCATTGCTGACAATTACAGGGGACTGAGTCTTCGTTTCAAAAACGGATGCACCCTGGTATTTCCGCGTCTATGATGACGGTGTCGCATACAGGTTCGCCACTTCTCTCAGGGGAGATATTACCGTCACAGGAGAGCGGTTTGGTTTTTCGCTGCCTGACGGCGCCACTTCATGGTATCCTCTTGAAAAAGGCTTTATGTCACATAATGAACAGAAATTCATATTGTCATCAATGGACACGATAGGGCAGAAGCATCTTGCCAGCCTCCCGGCGCTGTTTATGACAGACGGCATCGACATCCTCCTGACCGAAGCTGACATAAGTGATTACCCCGGTATGTGGATCACCGGTAACGGCAAAGGAGGTATCACAGGTACTTTCCCGGCATATCCGGCTGCAGAAAAATTAGAGAGGGACCGTGATGTTTATGTGACAGAACGGGAGGATTATATTGCAAAGACAACCGGCACACGCTCATTTCCGTGGCGTGTATTCATCATCACTCCTGATGATGCCGGGCTGGTTGAGAGCGAGATGGTTTACAAGCTTGGAGCACCCCCCGCACCCGGTTCTGACTTCAGCTGGGTGAAACCCGGCAAGGTGGCATGGGACTGGTATAACGCCAACAACCTCTACGGCGTCGATTTCAAGGATGGCCTGAATAATGAAACTTATAAATATTACATTGATTTTGCTTCGGAGAACGGCATTGAGTACGTGATCCTTGATGAGGGCTGGTACAACCTCGGTGATGTGCTTGACGTGGCTGACGGTTTTGATGTAAAGGCGCTGTGTGATTATGCTGCCGAAAAGAATGTGGGAATAATACTGTGGGTCGTCTGGAAGACCTTCTATGATAAGATGGATGAAGCGCTGGCACAATATGAAGAAGTGGGGAGTGAAGGGTATCAAGGTCGATTTCATGCAGCGTGATGACCAGTGGATGGTCAATTATTATCATGAGGTTGCAGCAAAGGCAGCGGAACACAGGATGCTGGTTGATTTTCACGGCTCCTACAAGCCTGATGGCATGGAACGTACATGGCCCAATGCAATAACCCGGGAGGGGGTAAAAGGACTTGAAAACAACAAGTGGAGCTACGATGTCACTCCGGAACATGACCTTATACTGCCTTTTACACGTATGGTGGCAGGGCCGATGGATTATACGCCGGGTGCAATGGTCAACAAGCAGAAGCGCGACTTCACGCCGGTGTTTTACAGGCCGGCAAGCCAGGGCACCAGGGTGCACCAGATGGCTATGTATGTTGTGTATGAGAGCCCGCTTCAGATGCTGGCTGACAGTCCTTCAAACTATAAGCGTAACCAGGAGTGCACAACATTCATCGCCGGGGTGCCGGTCACCTGGGATGAGACCAGGGTGCTGTCAGCGAAAACAGGCGACTACATACTCATTGCCCGCAGGAAAGATGACGTGTGGTACCTTGCCGCCATGACCGACTGGGATGAACGCACACTCGAGGCGGACCTTTCGTTCCTGCCGGACGGGGATTACACCCTGGAGATATTCAGGGACGGCATCAATGCTGACCATCACGGGGAAGACTATAAGCATGTTACCGTGAGTTCCGGCACCACGGGGAAGATGGAATTAAGCATGGCTGCCGGAGGCGGATGGGTGGCAAAAATAACACCGTAAAGAGAATTAAGCTGCATACTCTTCGATGAAGCAATATATTGATCTGCTGAGCCATGTCATGGAGCATGGCACTGAAAAGAAAGACCGCACGGGTACAGGAACCATAAGCATCTTTGGTTACCAGATGCGTTTTGACCTGTCGGAGGGCTTCCCTCTTATGACGACCAAGAAGATGCATCTCAAATCGATCATTTATGAGCTCCTCTGGTTTCTAAGCGGAAGCACCAATGTAAGATACCTGCAGGAAAACGGTGTAAAGATATGGAATGAGTGGGCTGATGCCGATGGTAACCTGGGCCCGGTATACGGATACCAGTGGCGTTCGTGGCCGTCATCTGACGGCACGGCATATTGACCAGATAAGTGCCGTGGTAAGGTCACTGAAAGAGAACCCCGATTCACGACGCCATATCGTCAATGCATGGAATGTGGGTGAGATTGAGAAGATGGCGTTGCCCCCGTGCCATATACTTTTCCAGTTTTATGTGGCTGACGGCAGGCTGTCGTGCCAGCTCTACCAGCGCAGCGCCGACATTTTTCTCGGAGTGCCTTTCAACATTGCATCCTACGCGCTCCTGACACTGATGATGGCACAGGTCACCGGGTACAAACCGGGTGAGTTCGTGCATACATTCGGCGATGCGCACATTTACCTTAATCATATTGAGCAGGTCAGGCTTCAGCTCACGCGTGAACCTCGTCCTCTGCCGGTGATGAATATTAATCCGGAGGTCAGGGATATCCTTTCCTTCAGATACGATGACTTTACCCTCACGGGTTATGACCCGCACCCTGCAATAAAGGGAGAAATATCTGTCTGAGATGATAACCATAATCGTAGCAACGGACCTCAATAACGGCATTGGATATAAGAACAGGCTCCTGGCTCACATCCCGGGAGACCTGAAGAGATTCAAGAAAATTACAATGGGTCATTGTCTCATAATGGGCAAAAAGACATGGGAATCACTTCCGAATAAACCCCTTTCCGGCAGGAAAAACATTGTCCTGACCGACAATGAACTCGACTGTTTTGACTGTGCCGAGACTGCGAGGTCAGTGGATCAGGCTCTGGCATGCTGTGACCCGGGAAAAGAGATCTTCATAATCGGGGGCGGCTCGGTTTACAGACAGTTCATGCCACTTGCCGACAGGTTGCTTGTGACACATTTACATAAAAAATTCAAATCCGACACATTTTTTCCGGAAATCGACCCCATGGAATGGTATGTTGCTGAAAAAGAAGAACATATCTCTGAAGAAAAAGACGGGGTCAGCTTCACTTACACGACATATCTGCGCCGGAAGTAACTTTTTCCCGGGTTTTCCGTTAAACATTTGAATTGTTCTGCACTCTATTTGATATAGAATGCAATTGAACAATATAAACAAACTCTGTTATGAAAACAAAATTTCTTTACCTTTTTATGATCCCCCTGGGCTTCATGATTTCATCATGCCAGAAGTCGGCCCCGCTGGAGAATTCAACCATCGAAGCGGCTGATGATGCTGTACTGGCTGAAGCGGTTTTTGATGACGCCTTTGCGTCACTTGAAATTGCGACTGTAATAGCCGAGGACATGAAGAAGTCAGGCTCTGTTGTTGACTCCTGCCCACTGGTCACTGTCACTTTTCCTGAACAGAATTTCTGGCCGGTGAATGTTGTCATCGACTACGGCACCGGGTGCACGGGTCTGAACGACGTGGTTCGCAGCGGCAAGATCATCCTCAACCTTTCCGCACCCCGGCAGGAATTACAGTCGGTAAGGACACTGACATTTGAGAATTATTATGTCAACGGCGCAAAAGTCGAAGGAACAACGGTTGTCACGAACACCGGTCCTAACAATAACTCCAATGTAGTGTTTTCCGTAGTACTGACCGGAGGAAAGATAACCTTCAGTGACAGCAAGTTCATTGAGCGTGAGTTTGAACGTCATAGGGAATATACCGCAGGTTATCTGACCTGGTGGACTCCATGGGATGATAAATGCCTCATCACCGGAGTTGCAGCAGGTACCAATCTTAATGGCGTGTCATACACTGCTCTCGTTGTTAATCCTCTTGAATGGCAGGCTACATGCAGGTTTCTGGTCAGCGGCACCATCGGGTTTGAGATTGAGGGTATAGAACCGTTTGAGCTTGACTACGGCACAGGTGAATGTGATGCAAATGCCACTCTGTCGAGGGGTGATGAAACCAAGGAGATAACACTCAGGTACCGGCATCCGAAATACCCTCTCGGAAAATAAAAAATTCTGTTGATCCGGATATATCCACGCCTTGTCAGGGTGTAGATACATTGTAAGGATATGTCATGATCGTAATGTCTGCAAATAAAAAGAGGCTGTCTTAACAGGGACAGCCTCTCTTTTTTTATGATGACCTTGAGGATTTTCATGTCCACCCTTTCGAGCTTGTGGGTGGCGTATTCGGTGGTGACTGTAAATTCTTTTGTATCACTTGAAGGAAGCTCAAACATGGCATCCAGCATGATTGCTTCGCAAAGTGCTCTGAGTCCCCTGGCGCCCAGTTTGAACTCAACGGACTTGTCGACAATATAGTCAAGTACCTCGTCAGTGAAAGTGAGCTGCAATGCCGTCCATTGAAAAGAGCTTGATATACTGCTTGGTTATGGCGTTCTTCGGTTCAGTGAGGATGGCTCTCAGTGCTTTCCGGTCAAGAGGAGAGAGGTGTGTCAGCACCGGCAGGCGTCCGATTATCTCGGGTATCAGTCCGTAGGCACGAAGGTCCTGCGGGGCAATATACTTCAGGAGATCGCTTTTGTCATACCGGTCGCGCGAACGACTGGCGTTGTACCCTACAACTGTTGTGTTGAGCCTGTTGGCAATCTTTTTCTCGATGCCCTCGAAGGCTCCGCCGCATATGAAAAGAATATTTTTTGTATCGACAGGGATCATCTTCTGTTCAGGATGTTTCCTTCCACCCTGTGGAGGAACATTTACAATGGATCCCTCAAGCAGCTTAAGGAGGCCCTGCTGTACTCCCTCGCCTGATACGTCTCGCGTGATGGAGGGATTATCGCCCTTGCGTGCAATTTTGTCAAGCTCATCAATGAAAACAATACCCTTTTCCGCAGCCTTGACATCATAGTCGGCATTCTGCAGAAGGCGTGTCAGAAGGCTTTCAATATCTTCACCCACATATCCGGCTTCGGTGAGGACGGTGGCATCGACAATGGTGAATGGCACATGAAGCATGCGTGCTATGGTTCGTGCCAGGAGAGTTTTGCCCGTGCCTGTCTCCCCGACAAGGATAATATTCGATTTTTCGATCTCGACATCATCAGTGTCCGGCCTCTGCATCAATCTTTTATAGTGATTGTAAACTGCAACAGAGAGTGTTTTTTTTGCCCTGTCCTGACCTATAACATACTGGTCAAGAAAGCTCTTGATCTCTTCCGGCTTACGTAGCTTGATACTGTCGAGGCTGAAACTTGATTTGCTGCCGAGCTCTTCAGCCATGATGTTGTGAGCCTGCTCGATGCAGTGGTCACAGATATGGCCCTCAAGACCCGCAATCAGCAGGTTTGCCTCTTTCTTTGTACGTCCGCAGAATGAGCATTTATCCATCAGAACGGCTTTGCTTTTTCGCTCTTAAGAGCACTTCATCGATCATACCGTACTCCTTCGCCTCTGTAGCTGTCATCCAGTAATCACGGTCAGAATCCTTTTCCACTTTTTCAACCGTGTTCCCGGTATGCAGTGAAATGATTTCGTAAAGTTCTTTCTTGAGCTTCATTATCTCCTTGGCAACTATCTCTATGTCAGCCGCCTGACCCTCTGCTCCTCCCATAGGCTGGTGGATCATCACCCGCGAATGCTTCAGGGCAGACCTTTTGCCCTTTGTGCCGGCGGTGAGCAGCACGGCGCCCATCGATGCGGCCATTCCTGTGCAGATGGTGGCAACATCGGCAGAGATATACTGCATCGTGTCATAAATGCCAAGCCCTGCACTGACTGATCCGCCGGGGGAGTTCAGGTATATCTGGATATCTTTTCCGGGGTCTGACGAGTCAAGATAAAGAAGCTGTGCCTGAATGATATTGGCCACGTAGTCATCTATGGGAAGGCCAAGGAATATTATGCGGTCCATCATCAGGCGCGAAAAGACGTCCATGGAGGCTACGTTCAGCTGGCGCTCCTCGATGATCGTCGGTGAGATATAGCTGTTGTTTGCTGAGATGTAACGCTGCATCGTTAGACTGCTGATTCCGAAATCGGTCAGCTGCATATTTTTTAAAATCTCTGTTATCTGACATGGCTAATGACTTTGATTGAATGTCAAAGATATAAAATTCTCATTATTCGGGTGTCACTTCTTCTCAAAGAGCTTGTTGAACTCTTCTATCGAGACCTTTTTGTCATCCACCTTCAGAGCCTCGATTATAATGTCCAGCACCTTGGTATCAAGCACTTTCTCAGCAATGCGGTGCGATTCCTCCTCCTTTTTCAGCATGTCGGCAGCAAAGGAGGTAATCTGTTCGTCAGTGGCATAGTAAAGGCCATACTGGGCAAACTGGGACCTGGTAAAGGTTTTTGCCTCTGCCAGGATCTCCTCGTCGGTTATCTTAAGACTGTTTTCCTTGGCCACTTTGTTTTTCAGGAGCTGCCAGCGAAGGTCGTCACGGAAATGATCATATTCCTTTTCAATCTCCTCGGGGGTGGTTTTTTCATTCACTCTCAGCAGCCATCTCTTAAGGAAATCATCCGGAAGGTCGAACGGTGTCTTATTCAAAACTGCTTCACGTGCATCAGTACGCAGTTTATAGTCTGTCTCACGGTTGAAATATTCCCGTATTTCTTCCGTCACTTTTGCCTCGAATTCTTCAGCAGTGTTAACGGTGTTCTCGCCGTAAACCTTATCCCAGAGGGTTTTGTCGTTGTCAGCGGGGACGAACCTTGAAATTTCCCTGATGGTTATAGTGTACTGGCCGTTAAGTTCCTTTACCTCATCCTTCTGCTTCTTCACAAGGCCTGCTATTTCGTAGTCGTTGGGGAATGCCGTGCGTATGTCAAAGGTGACGGTGTCACCGGCCTCCTTGCCAATAAATTCCTGCTTGATCTTATCGTCCTTGACTGCATCAATTGACAGGGTGGCGTCGTCGTTGGCAACGGTGCCGTCAGCTGAAGCTATCGTACCTTTCAGGAGGTCTTTTTCTTCTGATTTCCCGGCGATAATGAACTGGCCGTGTCTGCGGGCGTAGTTGTCAACATAGTCTGCAATCATTTTGGCATCAGGCTCAATCAGGTAGCGGGTTAGCTTCTGTTTTTTAGACAGTGCCAGCTCGAACTCAGGGGCAAGGCCAAGTTCGAAGGTAAAATTGAACTCTTCAGATTTTTCAGGATCGAATGCGTGTTCGTCATTTTTTGGCATCGGGTCGCCGAGGATATCAATCTTCTCGTCCTTTATATAACCGGAAAGGCTTTCGGAGACCAGCTTGTTGATCTCGTCGACGAGGACGGATGTACCGTACAGTTTTTTGATCATCGGCGAAGGGCACATGACCGGGACGGAAGCCTTTTATGCTTGCGGTCCTTCTGTATTCCCTGAGCTTTTTTTCAACTTTCTCTTCGTAATCGGCTTTAACGATATTGATCCTGACATTTGCATTCAGCGCATCAACGTTTTCTCTGGTGATATTCATTTCAATAAAATTTTCTTTCGACTTAAAAAACCGCCCAGCATCCGCCAGTTGGCGGACTGTCAGAGCGGTTCTGTGAATTAGTGCGGATGAAGGGACTCGAACCCCCACGCCTTACGGCACAAGATCCTAAGTCTTGCTCGGCTACCAATTACGACACATCCGCAAAATGTGGCGCAAAATTAGCAAATAATATGAAGTTACAAAAGCCCGGCGCTTAAATTACCTCCTGAGTTCGAAGTTCTTACCGAGGTAGAGATTTCTTGACTCTTCATCGTCGGCAAGCTGGGCTGATGTGCCCTGTTTGAGGATCTTCCCTTCGAAGAGAAGATAGGCACGGTCAGTTATTGAAAGGGTCTCATGCACATTATGATCAGTGATGAGGATGCCTATATTCTTGTCTTTAAGATGTGATACAATGCCCTGAATATCTTCGACGGCAATAGGGTCCACGCCGGCAAAAGGCTCGTCAAGGAGGATAAAATTCGGTTTGAGGGCAAGGGCACGGGCTATCTCTGTGCGTCGCCGTTCGCCGCCGGAGAGCTGTATGCCGAGGCTCTTGCGTATACGGCCGAGACCAAACTCCGTCATCAGCATCTCGAGGCGCTCATGGCGCTCCTCCTTACCCATGTCAGACAGCTCCATGACAGCCATGATATTGTCTTCCACGCTCAGCTTCCTGAATACCGATGCCTCCTGTGCCAGGTATCCTATGCCCAGGCGCGAGCGGCGGTACATGGGGAAACCCGTGATATCTGTCTCATCAAGGAAAATTTTTCCTGCATTGGGCCTGATCAGCCCGATGATCATGTAGAAGGTGGTGGTCTTACCGGCGCCGTTGGGGCCGAGCAACCCTACGATCTCACCCTGTTCCACTTCAACGGAGACCTCGTTCACAACAGTGCGGGTCTTATATCTTTTTACCAGGTCTGTGGTATAGAGCTTCATCTTATTGGTTTTTCCCGGCGGTACTCGCTGCAGCTTCAGCAGCCTGCATCATCTGCCTCACGATTCTTTACAACTCTCGCTGCAATAAAGATACTCACTTCATATAACAAGATCAACGGGATCGAAACAAGAGTCTGACTGAATACATCAGGAGGGGTTATAATTGCTGCAAGGATAAGAACGACTACTATTGCATGTTTCCGGTACTTCCGCATGAATTCCGGTGTTATTACCCCGATCCTGGCGAGGAAAAAGACCACAATAGGCAGCTCAAAGGTGACTCCTGCCGAGAGCGCCACTGAGGTGACAGAACCGATATATGATGTTATGTTTATCTGGTTTTCCACCAGGTCACTGACATGGTAATTTGCCAGGAAGTTAATTGAGAGCGGTGAAATAATATAATAACCAAAGAGAATTCCCATTAAGAACAGGGATGATGCAGCTGTCACGGCACCGCGTGCATATTTCCTTTCCTTCTCATACAGAGCCGGCCGGAAAAAAGACCAGAACTCCCAGAAGACATAAGGAAATGCTATAATGAGACCTGCTATAAGTGAGATATTAATGTGTGTGGTGAACTGACCTGACATTTTTATGCTTATCAGTTTCAGGGGATTCTGGTTAATGCACAGTGCAGGAGCATTGACGACATCAGCCAGCTGGCACAGTAACCTGTTGGTGATGAAATCGGGATTTTTAGGGGCAAGGATTACCTTGTCGAAAATGAAGTCTTTGAGCAAAAAGGCGACAATGGCACCCACGACAATGGCAATAACAGACCTTATAATATGCCATCTCAGCTCTTCCAGGTGTTGAAGAAAGGTCATTTCACCCTCTCCCTCACCACTTTTTTTCTTACTGCCAATCATCAGCCTTGCCTCATTTTAAAGCCTGTAAAGATGCTAAATCTTACGTTTCCAAACAACATAATGTTCTGAATGCATATGCAATAATAAATATCTATTCTGATAAAAAGATTTGACTGTTGATTTAAAAAAGATTAAATTTGATATAAGGGTTTGAAAATTATCGGATGAGTTTGTACCTTGTTATTTGTATGATACTCTATTTATAATTAGGGGAAGCGGGGAAATTATATGTTTGCTGACAGTGCTATACATGGTTATCTGAAACGATACTTCGGTTTTGATACCTTCAAGGGTAACCAGGAGGATATTATCAGGAGTATCCTCACGGGAAATGATACTTTTGTTCTGATGCCGACGGGAGGGGGAAAGTCGCTCTGTTATCAGCTGCCTGCGGTGATGATGGAAGGCACTGCGATAGTGATCTCTCCGCTGATCGCCCTGATGAAGAATCAGGTTGATGCCATGCGGAATTTCAACACCGATGATGACGTAGCTCATTTCCTTAATTCATCCCTTACAAAGACCGCAATCACGAAGGTCAAGGAGGATGTGATGCAGGGAAATGCCAAGCTCCTTTACGTGGCGCCGGAGTCTCTCACCAAGGAGGAAAATATTGATTTTCTCAGGAACATAAAGATCTCATTCTATGCCGTTGATGAGGCTCACTGTATCTCTGAGTGGGGGCATGACTTCAGGCCTGAGTACCGCAGGATTCGTCCTATCATTGACACCATAGTACGTGCGCCGATAATAGCTCTCACTGCGACTGCCACGCCGAAGGTTCAGCATGACATACTGAAAAACCTCGGAATAAGTGACGCACAGGTTTACAAGTCGTCATTCAACCGGCCCAATCTCTATTATGAGGTGAAGGCAAAGCAGGATGCTGCCAGGGAGATCATCAAATACATCAAGAATAATCCCGGCAAATCCGGAATCATTTACTGTCTCAGCCGCAAAAAGGTGGAGGAGCTGGCAGAGACGCTCAAGGTGAATGACATTAAGGCTCTGGCATATCATGCCGGGATGGATTCGGCCACACGGACCACCAACCAGGATAAGTTCCTGATGGAGGAGGCGGATGTGATCGTTGCCACCATTGCCTTCGGCATGGGAATAGACAAACCTGATGTGAGGTATGTCATACACTATGACATGCCCAAGAGCCTCGAGGGTTATTACCAGGAGACAGGCCGTGCTGGTCGTGACGGCGGGGAAGGGCGATGCATAGCGTACTACAGCTATGATGATATTGTCAAGCTTGAGAAATTCATGCAGGGCAAGCCCATTGCCGAACAGGAAATAGGCAAGCAGCTTCTGCTTGAAACGGTATCGTATGCCGAATCCTCAACATGCCGCCGCAGGATACTGCTGCACTACTTCGGTGAGGAATACAAGCAGGAGAACTGCGAGGCATGCGACAACTGCCTGCATCCAAAGACACAGTTTGAGGGATCTGAATATGTTGTCAACGTGCTTGACACTGTTCTGGCAGTAAAGGAAAAACATAAGGCAGAACACATAGCCAAGATACTGGCGGGTACGCTTAACTCAGCCATAAAGTCATACAAGCATCATAAGCTGGAAACGTTCGGCATTGATGAGGAGAAGGATGAGCGTTTCTGGAACATGGTCATCCGGCAGGCACTGATCAACAAGCTGCTGAACAAGGACATAGAGAACTACGGTCTGCTGGGACTGACGCCGAAAGGCCATCAGTTCCTTGAGAAGCCGCAGAGCTTCATGCTCAACGAGGATCATGACTATACTGATTCTGAAGATGAGGAGGCCTCCTTCGGTGCGCGCACGGCTGCTGCCGATGAGGAGCTGCTGAGCATACTCAAGGATCTGAGGAAAAAGATATCGAAGCAGGCCGGTCAGCCGCCGTACAATATCTTTCAGGATCCCTCCCTGGAGGAGATGGCCATACAGTACCCGGTCACGCTGGAGGAGCTGCAGAATATAACGGGTATCGGTGCCGGCAAGGCACAACGGTACGGCAAGGAGGTGGTGGAGGTGATCCAGAGTTACGTTGCCGAGAAAGAGATCATCAGGCCGCAGGACATGGTGGTCAAGTCTGTGGTGAACAAATCGGGACTGAAGGTATATATCATTCAGAGCATTGACCGCAAGATGCCGTTTGAGGATATTGCAAATGCCAAAGGGATAGAATACGAAGACCTGCTCTCGGAGATTGAGGCTATTGTGAGCTCAGGAACGAAGCTTAACATAGAGTATTACCTGGATACGGTCATTGATGAGGACCGGCAGCAGGACATCTATTCATATTTCATGGAGGAGGCTGAGACGGGGTCTCTGAAGGAGGCTATCGAGGAGCTGGCGGGGGAGTTCGAGGAGGAGGAGATAAGGCTTATGCGGATAAAGGTGCTGGCGGAGGGGAACTAAGGGGGCAATTTTAAATTAAGAATTAAGAATTAAGAATTAAGAATTACGTAGCGAATTATAACATTGAGCATGACCGTTCATGAAACCAGGACCAGTTATGGATTACCAGGTAAGCGCCAGTTTAGCCGAGGGTTAACTGTGCGCCAGACTGTCAGGGTTCAGTCGCTTCCGGAAGTGTCGGGAGCGGGGGAAGAGAGAAAGAACGGCGACGGTGATGAAGTAGAAAGGGTATATCAATTCAGATAAAAGAAACACAAGGAGGGGCGGGTGCTCCTCTCTTTTTTTGAAGTTACGGAAGGTGATGAGGAAGTCGGGTATGAGGCGGATGGCATACAGCAGGCCAAGGAGAGGCAGGTATTTTACTGTGATGACTGAGGCAGCGGCGGCGGCGGCGACGGCGGCGTTGCACGCCGCCGTGGCGGCGGCGAGGGTGAGGGTGGCAGCGTCTCTGTAGTAATATGCTTTTGACGCCCAGCGTGCGCGCTGACGCAACAGCGCCGCCACCGTGACCGCCCCGGCGGTCACCGCCGCCGCCGCACCGCCACCAATGTGCATGATGATGCCCCCCGAACGCTTCACGGCATGCAGCAGGAAAACATCATCACCGGATGCAATGTCATTGCGCAGGACACCGGCATGCCTCAGGTAAACATCCTTCCTGACAGCCATGTTGGCGGCATTGCACATCACAGGATGACCGGCAAGAACCACAGCTTCGGTTATCGCCTGCAACGCCGAGAACTCAAAACTGCCGAAATGCGATGCAAAACCTCTTCCCGGCTTCTGATAAACCTCGCCGGCGATCATGTCTGCATTGCCGGCAGCAAAAAATGCCGCATACGCGCTGACCCACCCGGATCCTACCGCACAGTCCGCATCTGTCATGAGAATAAGCTCCCCGGCGGACTTTTCGACAGCATGACGCACAGCACTTTTTTTCCCCTGATACGGGTTGTAAATCAGTTTAATATTTATACCGGAATGCCGGCGGTGCTCAGCAATAAACTCACTCACGACAATCGGAGTTCTGTCGGTTGAATTATCGTTAACAATAATTATTTCAAACAGGTCCGGGGGGTAGTCCTGTTGTGCCAGGTTTTCGAGCAACGTGATGATGGTCTTCTCTTCATTGCGGGCAGCGACCACCACAGATACCCGTGCATTACCCGGTGCGGCCGGCAGGCCTTCGCCCCGCTTCCTTTGCAGGATCAGCCATAAAGCGAATATTCCAGTCGAATATATTGCTACCGGTATTATCAGCCAATTCATAGTCTCTTTTATCCTGACAAACCACCCCCATCCCGCCTTGCGGGATGACCCCTCCGTGCAGTCTTATCGGCTTCACGGGGCATGCTCTAGCTTATGCGGGATGCTCCATGCTCCTTGCACTCCATGCTCCATGCTCCTGCATGCTCTATGTTATATCATCCACTCGTACGTTTTGTAATGTCTGCCGTCCATCCCCAAAGCTTCATATGTCCTCTGCGCGCGGATGTTCTCAGCTTCAACGTACAGGCGCAGCCCTGCAATGCCTTCTGCAACACCTGCAAGTTTTACATAGTCGTACATCAAAGTGAAGATTCCCTTTCTCCGGTAGTCAGGCACGACATATACCGACTGAAACCACCATACATTGGCATTGCGCCAGTCGCTCCACTCGAATGTGATCATCAGCGACGCCACCACGGAGTCATTTTCTTCTGCCACGTAGTACTGTCCTTTTTTCGGGTCACGAAAGACAGCCATGACGCCTTTGGTGACTGTCTCAGTCTTCAGCTCCATCTTTTCCGTCTCCATGGCCATTGCCAGCTGGAACCTGATTATCGCCCCGGCGTCATCGGGGGTTGCCTGGCGGATTGTTATCATTTTATTGTCAGTTATCGGTTATCTGTTATCAGCTTGATCTCTGTAATCATTTATACGTACGCAAAGTTCCTGCTCCATGTCTCAAGTCTGCGAATTTGGCTCTCGAACTTCGTCGTATCAAGTCTCGCAAAGTCGCTATCTCAGATGTCACAGTTCCTCAATTCAGTCAATAAATTCTTAATTCTTAATTCTTAATTCTTAATTCTCAATTCATGTTCTAGTACTCGTCCCACGCCTTTATCTCCATCTCACTCTCCGGCACGGTGCAGAAAGCATGAATAAAGGCAGAGGCCAGTCGTGCATTGGTGATAAGAGGTATGTTATAGTCAACGGCACTGCGCCGTATCTGGTAGTCGTTGTTCAGCTCGGTGGCCGAGAGATCCTTGGGGATATTTATCACAAGGTCCACCACCCGTTTCTTTATCAGCTCCACGGTGTTGGGACTCTCTTTTTCATCAGGCCAGAATGCCACCTCAGACTCTATCGAGGCGTTGTTCAGAAACTGCTGGGTACCCCTGGTGGCGTACAGCTTGTAACCGCGGCTGCGGAGCAGGCGGGCCGCCTCAATCAGGTCGGCCTTCGATTTGGCCGGACCCGATGATATCAGCACTGCCTTCTCAGGCATACGGTAGCCTACAGAATACATGGCTTTCAGCAGAGCCTCGTAGAAGCTGTCGCCGATGCACCCCACCTCCCCGGTCGATGCCATGTCAACACCCAGCACAGGATCGGCCTTGGCGAGACGCGAGAAACTGAACTGGGAGGCCTTGACCCCGACGTAATCGAGATCAAAGACCGACTTGTGCGGCTTTTCCCACTGCACTCCCAGCATTACTTTGGTGGCAAGCTCGATGAGGTTTGTCTTCAATACCTTTGACACAAACGGCATGCTGCGGCTGGCACGCAGGTTGCACTCGATGACCTTGATGTCATTCTCACGGGCAAGAAACTGTATGTTGAAAGGACCCGAGATATCAAGCTCCCTGGCAATCTCTCTTGAAATACGCTTGATGCGCCTCACGGTTTCAAAGTATATCTTCTGCGGAGGGAATACTATCGTTGCATCACCTGAATGGACACCGGCATATTCAACATGTTCACTGATGGCATATGCAATGATATCGCCGGCTGCAGCTACAGCGTCAATCTCAATTTCCTTGGCATACTCAATGAACTCTGAAACGACAACGGGATGTTCCTTGGAGACACTGGAAGCCAGCTCAAGGAAATGCACCAGCTCGCCTCTGTTTGAAACCACGTTCATTGCAGCGCCGGAAAGAACATATGAGGGGCGTATCAGTACCGGGAAGCCGATGCCCTCAATGAATTTATCTATTTCCCGAAAACTCGTCAGCTCCTGCCACCTGGGCTGGTCAACACCCAGGGTGTCACACATCGATGAGAATTTGTGCCGGTCTTCAGCCCTGTCTATAGACTCCGGTGGTGTCCCCAGTATCGGAACACCTTGCCCGTGAAGCCTCATTGCCAGGTTATTTGGTATCTGTCCGCCCATCGCCAGGATCACTCCGCGGGGTGTCTCAAGGTCAATGATATCCATCACCCGTTCAAACGAGAGCTCATCAAAATAGAGACGGTCACACATGTCATAGTCAGTGCTGACAGTTTCGGGATTATAGTTGATCATCACTCCGCGCAGTCCCTCGTGACGAATTGTATTGATGGCATTGACAGAGCACCAGTCGAACTCGACGCTTGAGCCTATCCGGTATGCTCCCGAGCCCAGAACTATCACTGACCGCTTGTCGTTTTCATACCAGATATCATGCTCCATCCCGCTGTAGGTGAGGTAGAGATAGTTTGTGACGGCAGGATACTCAGCAGCGAGCGTGTCAATCTGCTTTACGTACGGCACTATGCCTTTGCTCTTACGATACCGCCGGACACCGAGCATGGCATCATTGATAGTCTTGTTATCTGCCTTTAACACATGGCGGGCTAGCTGGAAATCGCTGAAACCGTTGATCTTTGCATGAAGCAGTTCCTGGGCCGGGACACTCTCTATGGTATTGTATTTTTCCAGGCCTTTCTTGATGTTTTCAATGTTCTGCAGCTTGTACAGGAACCATCTGTCGATTTTAGTGAGTTCGCAGATGCGGTCAATGTCAAAGCCTTTCTCCAGCGCCTCGGCAATTGAAAAGATGCGCATGTCTGTCGGTTCGGAGAGTTCCTTTTCAATATCCTTGAAGCTAAGGTTACGGTTGCTGACGAAACCGTGCATTCCCTGGCCTATCATGCGTAATCCTTTCTGTATCGCTTCCTCAAAGGTCCGCCCTATAGCCATTATCTCTCCCACGCTCTTCATGCTGCTTCCTATTTCGTGTGCAACGCCCTGGAACTTGTTAAGATCCCAGCGCGGTATCTTGCATACGATATAGTCAAGGGCAGGCTCGAAGCATGCTGTGGTGGTCTTGGTGACCGAGTTCTTCAGCTGGTGGAGGCCGTACCCCAGTGCCAGCTTGGCCGCCACAAACGCCAGCGGATATCCTGTGGCTTTTGAAGCCAGCGCACTTGAACGCGAGAGACGCGCGTTGACCTCAATGACCCTGTAATCCTCTGAATTGGGGTCGAGGGCATACTGCACATTGCATTCGCCGATGATGCCGATGTGACGTATGATCTTTATTGACAGCTCCCTGAGCTTGTGATACTCACTGTTGGTCAGTGTCTGTGAAGGAGCGACAACGATGCTCTCGCCGGTGTGAATACCAAGCGGGTCGAAGTTCTCCATGTTGCAGACGGTGATACAGTTATCGAAGCGGTCGCGCACCACCTCATATTCAACCTCTTTCCAGCCTTTTAATGACTCCTCCACAAGTATCTGTTCCGAGAAGGTGAATGCCCTGCCGGCCAGAGCCTTCAGTTCTTCGGTGTTTGAACAGAACCCGCTGCCCAGTCCGCCCAGGGCATAAGCTGCCCGTATGATGATAGGGAACCCAAGCTTTCCGGATGCCGTCAATGCGTCTTCAACATTGGTGACAGCAATGCTGCGGGGAGTTTTTATGTTTATCTCATCGAGTTTTTTTACGAAAAGCTCACGGTCCTCTGTCTCCATGATGGCGCTTACGGGAGTACCAAGCACCTTAACGCCGTATTTCTCAAACACACCGTTACGGAAGAGTGTCGTTCCGCAGTTCAGCGCTGTCTGTCCGCCGAAGGCCAGGAGAACTCCGTCAGGCTTCTCGCGGGCTATCACACGCTCAACGAAATTCGGTGTGACCGGGAGGAAATATATCTTGTCCGCTATTTTTTCAGAGGTCTGGACGGTAGCGATATTGGGGTTGATGAGAACGGTAAAGACGCCCTCTTCGCGGAGCGCTTTGAGGGCCTGTGATCCTGAATAGTCAAACTCGCCGGCCTCGCCTATTTTCAGGGCTCCCGAGCCAAGCAGCAGAACCTTCTTTATCTCTTCCTTCATCGTCATTTTCTTGCCAGGTAAAAATACAACAAATTGGCTCTCCTAATCAATGTGAATAACAGGAGGTATTTGTTAATTGATCATCGGGGATCAAAACATCCGAATTACCTGAATATCTACAATAATTGGATCATCTACTATGATCAAATTAAATATTAAATCCTGAACCTGATGGCCACAGGTCATCAAATAAAATCCTGCCGGAACATTTGCAATTGAAATAAATGTATAAATTTGCATTCTAAATGAATAAATATACATTATGACAAGAGCATCACGACTCATCCTCATCGAGAAACTGGTATCAGAGAAAATCATCATCTCCCAGGAGGAGCTGCTCAGACTGATGGAGGGAACAGGGATAAAGTGTACACAGGCGACACTATCCCGCGACTTAAGGCAGCTGGGCATAAGCAGGGGCTTCGACGGCAAAGGCGGTTATCGCTACATGTTCCCGGGCAAAAAAGCCCGGACGGCTGAGACAGTACCCGGACATGAAAGCGAAGCTGTAACGGGCATAACATGGGCCAGGGGTATGATGCTGATCCATACCCATCCGGGATTTGCATCCGCAGTGGCTCTGAAAATTGACAGTGCAGAAAGATATGAAATTGCCGGCACCGTTGCCGGTGATGACACAATCCTGCTGATCCCCAGAGATAACATAAGCAATGAGGCTGTGGAAGAATGTCTCAGCCTGATATTCAAGAATATTTCACAAATAAAATAACAATATGAAAAAAGTAATGCTGGCATACTCCGGGGGACTTGACACCTCCGTGATACTTAAATGGCTTATAAAAAAGGGATACGATGTCATTGCATTTGTGGCTGATGTCGGCCAGGATGACGATTTTGAAGCAGTGCGCGAAAAAGCTCTGGCAATTGGCGCATCAAAAGTGATCATTGAAGATCTGAAAAAGGAGTTCGTCACCGATTATATCTTCAAGGCTGTCAAAGCCCATGCAATCTATGAGGACCGTTACCTTCTCGGCACTGCGCTGGCACGTCCCCTGATTGCAAAGAAGCAGATTGAAGCCGCTATAGAATATGGCGCTGATTATGTCGCTCACGGTGCAACCGGCAAGGGTAACGACCAGGTGCGGTTTGAGCTGGCATATTATTCACTCAAGCCCGACATAAAGGTCATATCTCCATGGAAGGACCCTGAATTCCTCTCCCAGTTCCAGGGCCGTTCTGACATGATCAGGTATGCCGCCGGACATCGAATTCCGGTTAAAGCCTCCATCTCAAAACCGTACAGCGAGGATGATAACCTGATGCATATAAGCCATGAGGCAGGCATCCTGGAAGATCCTCTCTACTGTGCCGGTAAGGAAATCCTGTCGAAAATGGTCATGCCAATGGATGCACCTGATAAAGAGACGCATATCTCAATCACTTTCAAGGATGGCATACCCCTGAAAGTCATAAACAGGGATGACGGAACAAGTTATGAAGACCCTCTTGAGCTGTTAACCTATCTTAATAAACTGGGCGGTGTGAATGGCATTGGCCTCCTCGATATGGTTGAGAACAGGTTTGTGGGAATTAAGTCAAGGGGTATTTACGAAACGCCCGGGGCCACAATACTGTATGCAGCTCACAAAGATATTGAAGGTATTGCCATGGACCGCGAAGTGATGCGCCTGCGTAACATGCTGGCACCGGTCTTTGCCGAACTGGTATATAACGGCTTCTGGTTTTCTCCTGAGATGGAGTTCCTCCAGGCAGCCATGGATAAGAGTCAGGAGGCTATCGATGGTGTTGTGAATATGATCCTTTACAAGGGCAATATTATTATTGAAGGACGCGAATCTCCGTCCTCACTATATAATAAGGAGTTGTCGAGCATGGATATTGAAGGAGGATTTAACCAGGCTGACAGCCTTGGGTTCATACGGATTAATGCCATACGTCTGATGGCTCACCATGCCATAATGGAGGCCAACAGAAAAAAAGTAACTGAAAATGTACCTGTGGGATAAAGGCAATAAGACGCACGAAAGCATCCTGAGCTTCACGTGCGATCGCGACAGGTATTATGATGAGAGACTGGCACCTTATGATATAGTTGGTTGCATGGCTCACGTTGTAATGCTTGAGAAGTGCGGGCTCATGAGTTCTGATGAGAAGGACCGGCTTATCACCGGCCTCTCGGTTCTTTTTTCAGAGAGCGGAAAAGGGAAGCTGCAAATAGGCAGGGAGTATGAGGACATCCATTCTTATGTTGAGTTCCGCCTGCGGGATATTGCCGGTGACGCTGCCGGGAAAGTGAATACCGGCCGTTCACGTAATGACCAGATTATAACTGATATATATATGTGGTTGCGCCATCAGTCAGCCCTGCTGGCTGGTGAGCTTAAAAAACTTTCATCTCTCTTTCTTGAGCTCAGCATGAAGCATGAAGCTGTTCTGATGCCGGGTTTCACGCATATGCAGACGGCCATGGTATCATCATTCGGTCTCTGGTTTGCTGCCTATGCCGAAAGCCTCTGTGATGACCTGCAGATACTATCTGATGCTTCAGCTTTTACAAACGCTTCACCCCTGGGTACGGCCGCTGGTTACGGAACGACCCTGGCTGTTGACCGGAAGCTGACAGCCTCCCTGCTCCGGTTTGAAAGGCTGATAGTTACCTCTCCCTATGCCCAGATGAGCAGGGGCCGTACAGAAAGAGTTATCACAGGTGCCATTGCCTCTGTTGCAAACACACTTGGAAAGTTTGCATCTGATGTGGTACTGTTCATGTCGCCGGGTTACGGATTTGTTTCACTGCCGGATGACCTTACGACAGGCTCCTCAATCATGCCGCATAAGAAAAATCCTGATCTTTTTGAGCTTATCAGGGCACGGTGTAATAAGCTGCAGAGCATTCCCAATGAGGTTGTGATGATGACAACCGGACTGCCTCCGGGATATAATCGCGACTATCAGGAGCTTAAGTCTGTTCTCTTTGAAGCTTTTGATGAGATCATGGAGCTTGTGGCTGCTGTTCAGGTAGCGGCAGGAGGCCTTATAATCAACCATGGGATCATGAAAGATGGCAGGTATAACGACATATATTCAGTTGAAGAGGCTAATAAGATGGTCCTCCGGGGTGTACCTTTCAGGGATGCATACAGGATTGTGGCCGGCAAGGCCGGTTCAGGAACATTTGAAGTAACCGGACCTTCAGATTACAACCATATCGGAAGCATTGGCAACACCGGGAGCAGGCTGATAAAAAAACGTCTTGAGAAGATAATGATCAGGTTCAGAAAGGCATATTCACCTCAGGAATTATTTGATTCAATTAAGAGTTATCAGTGACAGATCACCCATCCCGATCCGCATTGCGGCTTAATTTGAAGTCATATATTTTAATAACGGAATAAATATTATTAAATTTATAAACCTTAACAATCAAATATATGGCATCAAAGAAAATTACCATTCCGGGAAAAACTGAAAAAACAGAAAAAGCGGAAAAGACCGGGAAAGAGAAGAAGTTTGACAAGGCTGACCTTTACCACGATATTGAGGATGAGAATCACTCCACAATGAAAAACAAAAAGTATTTTAAGGAGCTGAGAAAACTCGAAATAGAGCTTATCAAGCTTCAGGAATGGGTAAAGGCCAATAAGCTTAAAATGGTAGTGATTTTTGAAGGCCGCGATGCCGCCGGGAAGGGAGGTGTGATTAAAACTATTGCAGGGTGCCTGAATCCCCGTATCTGCCGGGTGGTAGCTCTTGGCACTCCGACGGAAAAAGAAAAGACCCAGTGGTACTTTCAGAGGTATGTGCCGTTTCTGCCGGCTGGTGGTGAAATTGTGCTGTTCGACAGGAGCTGGTACAACAGGGCAGGAGTGGAAAAGGTGATGGGCTTTTGCACAAATGAGGAGTATGATGAGTTCCTCAGATCATGCCCCGAATTTGAGAAAATGCTTATCAGATCAGGAATAATACTTGTAAAATATTGGTTTTCAGTTAGTGATCATGAACAGGAAAAAAGGTTCCAGGACAGGATTAATGATCCCACCAAAAGATGGAAGATCAGCCCGATGGATGTGGAATCACGCGACAAATGGGTTGAATATTCAATGGCCAAGGACAAAATGTTCTCATACACCGATACCAAACAATGTCCCTGGTTTGTGGTGGAAGGCGATGATAAGAAACGTGCAAGACTCAATACGATAAATCATCTGCTTTCTCTTATTCCTTATGAAGATCTTACTCCAAAACCTTTTAAACTGCCTCCTCTGAAACGTGGTGTGGCTTATGTGAGACCTCCAAAAACAGAACAGACTCACGTGCCGGAGAAGTATTAAGACTTTGACATCGAGCCTGCCCTGCAGTCTGACAGCTCCCTGTTAAATCGCTTCTCTGTTGCCTGCCCTGCAGTCTGACAGCTCCCTAAAATGATCCACCGGATCATTTTTTTACGGTCGCTTCTCTATTGCCTATTGCCTTCTCTATATTCTCGATAAACACATCAAACAGAAAATCCGTGTCCGTGGGGCCGCCGGAGGCTTCGGGATGAAACTGGGTGGAGAAGAAAGGTTTGGAAACATGCTTCATCCCCTCGTTGGTGTTGTCATTGACATTTATAAACAGCGGCTCCCATCCTTCCGGCAGCGTTTTGTTGTTAACTGCAAAACCGTGGTTCTGTGAGGTGATGTAAGCTCTCTCGGTGCCTACCATCTGCACCGGCTGGTTATGGCTACGGTGACCGTATCGGAGTTTGTAGGTGTCAGCTCCGGCCGCCAGCGCCATGAGCTGGTTACCAAGACATATGCCGAAGACGGGTTTGTCACCGTCCAGCGACTTCCTGATATTATCGATAGCGGCACGGCACATCTTGGGGTCACCCGGCCCGTTAGAGAGAAACAGCCCGTCATAATCCTCACAGCTGTAGTCATAATCCCATGGCACCCTGATGATGGTTGTATCGCGTTTTAACAGGTTCCTGATGATGTTATATTTCACACCGCAGTCTACAAGCACAATTCTGTACTTTCCACTCCCGTAGACCTGCCGTGTTGTGGTACTTACCTCGGCAACCAGGTTGACCTTGTTGGGGTCATAAAATTCTGTGGCAGTGCCTTCAGGTTCGACTTTGCCGAGCATGGCGCCCTTCTCTCGTATTCTCTTTGTCAGTGCCCTGGTGTCAATACCGTAGATACCCGGCACGTTGCTTTTCCGGAGCCAGTCATCAAGGCTTCCGGCTGCGTTCCAGTGGCTGTATTCAAATGAATAATCCGACACAATAAGAGCTGAGATATGGACGCCCGATGATTCATAGAATAGATAAAGGTCATCCTGCTCACTCTTTCCGGGTGCCCCGTAATTGCCCACCAGAGGGTAAGTGAGACACAGCACCTGTCCCCTGTATGAAGGGTCTGTCAGGCTCTCGGGGTATCCTGTCATGGCAGTGTTGAAGACCACCTCCCCGGCAGCCGCCACCGGCGCACCGAATGACCAGCCGCGGTAAACGGATCCGTCCTCCAACGTCAGTTTTACGCTTAATCTGTTCGCCGGATTCATCTCAGGCATTTATTGCTGTGTCAATTTGTCTCAGTGCTCTCTCCACCGTTGATCTGGGGCAGGCCAGGTTCATCCGCATGAATCCCTCGCCACCCGGACCGAATAGTGATCCTTCGTTCAGGCCCACGCCAGCCTTGTCAATAAAGAAGCGGTGAAGCTGTTTTCCGTCCATGCCCATCGAACGGCAATCGAGCCAGATCATGTATGTTGCCTCAGGCCTCAACGGCCTAATCTGAGGCAGCCGTTCATGACAGTAGTTCATTACAAGGTCGATGTTACCCTGAATATATTCCATCATCTCATTGAGCCATTCATGCCCGTGCGTGTATGCGGCCTCAGAGGCCACGTTACCGAAGATGTTACCCAGATGCATATGAAGACCGACCAGAGTTTTCCTGTATTTATCCATCAGATCCGGGTCGGGTATTATCATTGACGAGGTTGACAGTCCGGCCAGGTTAAATGTTTTACTCGGCGCCATGCAGGTGACAGTGATGGAAGCAGCCTTTTCCGAAAGTGAAGCAATGGGAACGTGCTCTGTTTCCAGGCAGTATCAGGTCGGAGTGGATCTCATCGGAAAGAATAATTATCCCGTTCCTGTAACAAATATCCACAAGCTCCTCCAGCTCTTCCCTTCGCCACACTCGTCCGACCGGGTTGTGCGGATTGGATATTATTATCATTTTAGCTGACGGTGAAATGAGTTTTCGGAGCCCGTCAAAATCCATCACCCATCCCTTCTCAGTCTCCAGGAGGTTATTAAACAACAGTATGCGTTCATGATCCCTGGCTGCCCCGTGAAAAGGGGTGTACACGGGAGGCTGAATAATTATTCCCTCGCCTTTCCGGGTATAGGCAAGAGTGCACATGTTCAGGGCCGGCACTACACCGGGACTGAATTCAATCCACTCACGGTTTATGTTCCATCCGTGCCTGTCAGAAACCCATTTGATAATTGAATTATAATAAGTATCGGGTCTGAATGAATATCCCAGTATTTCATGTTTCAGGCGTTCGGCGAGTGCGTCGGTGATGAAAGACGGTGTTTGGAAGTCCATATCCGCCACCCACATTGGGATTACATCGGCTCTTCCGAAGACTTCTTTTCTGAGATCGTATTTTATGCAACTGGTATTTTCCCGGTTGATCTCTGCATCAAAATTCCACATCAGGGGTTTAATTAATCCGGGATGTAAAGATATGTAAAAAAGGGTATGAACAAGATGTGTTGTCCGGCTGTTTATGTGGTGTTATGTAGATGGAAAGACTTTAAATTAAATTTTCTGGTAATAAACTTCCTCAGAAAAGGAAAAGTCTTAATTTTACGTGACAAATACAAGTACCAAAAAACAGGCTTATGAAAAAGACTATCACAAAAATACTGGTGGCTGTGATGATCCTTACGGTTGCCGGTACCTACTCCTGCAAGAACAGGAGTAATACCCCGAAATTGAATGAATTAAATGAGATGGAGAAGCAGGGACTGGAGCAGAAGATTGAAGAAAATGTCTATCCGCTTCCTACCTCGGCTGAGGTTCTTAAAAAGCTTGCTGACCTTGATCTTGGCTATATTCTTGGGGCAACCAACCCCCCCGCAAATGCAAGGAATTATGTCGCCAGTTATAACAGGTCGGTTAACCTCGGTGTTTTTGGTGCGGACCTCAGTTACGCCACTCTTTACAACATGCAGCAGGATGTGATAGATTATCTTGCAGCCCTGCGTACCCTGGCCGGCGATCTGAACCTTCAGAAGATTTATGACGAATCTTTATATGATCTGATAAGAGAAAATTTCGACAACAGGGATACCCTTGTAAGTGTTCTTACCGATGCCTTTGACCGTACTTATTCATTAATGGTTGACGGAGGGCAGGTTAATCTGGCCCTTTTGATGGTAGGCGGTGCATGGGTCGAAGGGATGTATCTGACGATGGCAGTATCTGAGTCCGGTGCACACGTTTCCGGCTTTGAGTCTGTCCTGCTGGAACAGAAAAAATCTTTCGAGCTTCTCGAGGAACTGGCAGCTCCTCACACCGATGACGCACTGGTGTCAAAAATGCTTACGGACATGAAGCCTATTAAGGACATGTATGCCACCCTTGGGACCAGCCTTACGATGCAGAATATAGAAGACCTCAAGAAGGCAGTTAACACTGTAAGGACGGATCTGATCAAATAAACAACAATAATCCTGGTAGACCGCAAAAATAAATTTGCGGTCTTTTTTTAAGACTATGAGGGAATCCGTATTACATGCGCTGATACATATTTTTGCCATTTTGTCTACGGTTAATCCTGCTGGAGTGACCTCAAGAGGCAAGAAGATTCTCCGCGGTTATCTTCGCCGGTACCTTAACCAGGAGCTTGAGGAAGAGTATTTCAAGCTTTACGAGAACAACCTTCATTTCTATGAGAAAGAGCTCAAAGCCGTAGATGAGGGAGAGCTCTCCGACGAGAATTCTCTCATAGCATTCCAGATTACAAACATCTGCCGGCAGATAAAGAAGGGGCTGTTCCTTGAGGAGAGGATGATAGTGTTCCTTCAGCTGCTCGAGTTTGTCTATGAAGACAGCACCGTTTCAGAGCAGGAGTCTTCTATCGTTGATATCGTCGCCCGCACTTTCAACATCCCTCAAAAGGAGAAAGACAATGCCTCGGCATTCATGCTCGGGATGCGGTATGACAAGATCAGTACCGATTGTTTCCTGGCCATTGAAGGTGAAGACAATATTGGCGAGGCAGCATCCAGCTACGCCAATTATCATGAGTGGCACCACATGGTTGCACGAGGGCTGAAAGGGACCATTTATGTACTTTTTATTGAGAGCACCGAACATGTGCTGTTCGTTTACCAGGGTAAGGTTCCGTTGCATTTCAAGGGGCGTAACGTTGTTCCCCTGCGTCCCTTCCTTCTTGACCCGGGTGTGAACCTGAGAGGGCATGGGATGGCTCCGCTGTATTATACTACAATATTCCGGAAATTCGTTCACGCCAATTTTGTTGAGGATATTGTCTTTGAAGGTCATGACATTGAATATCACTTCAAGGGGTCTGACAATGGCATCCAGCCAATGAGCTTCAGCGTCAAGTCAGGTAACCTGATTGGCATAATGGGGGGCAGCGGCGTAGGCAAAAGCACGCTCCTTAATATATCTGAACGGAAAACTCAAACCGGAAAAGGGTTCCGTTTATATTAACGGCTACGATCTTCATAACGAACCTGACGAACTTACAGGGCTTATAGGATATGTTCCTCAGGATGACCTCCTTATTGAAGAATTAACTGTCTATCAGAACTTATACTATAATGCAAGGCTGACATTCGGGGATTACGACGAGAAAAAACTTAACGATGTTGTTGTCTCTGTACTGAAGCAGCTTGATCTCTTTGAGATCAGAGACCTGGTTGTGGGTGACCCTCTGAATAAAAAAGTCAGCGGAGGACAGCGTAAGCGACTTAACATAGGTCTTGAACTTATGCGTGAGCCTGCTGTTCTCTTTGCCGATGAGCCAATATCAGGGCTCTCATCATCTGATTCCGATAACGTCATGGAGATGCTTAAAGACCAGGCTGTCTCAGGCAAGCTCCTCTTCGCCATCATCCATCAGCCATCATCAAACATTCTCAAGATGTTTGACAGGTTGTGGGTGCTTGACAAGGGTGGGTACATGATCTATGACGGTGATCCCGTTGAAGCTCTGGTATATTTCAAGACAGAGACTTCACAGGCCAATGCGGCAGAGAGTGAATGTCCGAACTGCGGCAATGTGGAGACTGATGAGATACTCCAGATTGTGGAAGCCAAGGTGGTTGACACTGATGGGAACAAGGGGCAGGCACGGCAGGTCTCGCCGGTGGAGTGGTATCACAGGTACAAGCAGAAGATGGAGCCGCCGGTGAGCGGCAAGCCTGAGGTTAAACCTCTGCCTCCAAGCAATTTCAGAGTCCCGGATAAACTGAAACAGATCCGTACATATCTGAGAAGGAACATAGTGAGTAAATATGCCGACAAACAATATCTTTCCATTAACCTTCTCGAACCACCCCTGCTGGCATTTATCCTCGGCTATGTTTCGAAATACATGCAGGACGGCACTTATCTGTTCACGGATAACAAGAGCTATCCGGTTTTTCTTTTCATGAGCGTTGTGGTAGCCCTTTTCATCGGCCTCACTGTGAGCGCTGAAGAGATATTCAGGGACCGCAAGATACTTGAACGTGAAAAATACCTTAATATAAGCCGCTTCAGCTACCTGATCTCAAAGGTTTTCTTTCTCTTCGGGCTGTCGGCTGTACAGACACTGATGTATGTTTTAATCTCTCAGGCGATCCTTGACGTCGATGGGATGATGTGGAGGCACTGGCTTATACTTTTTTCCACATCATGTTTCGGGAATATGATCGGACTCAATATCTCTGCCGGGATGAAATCTGCCATCAGCATTTACATCCTGATACCTGTCGTACTGGTTCCCCAGATTCTTCTGGGTGGTGCCATGATCAGATTTGACGACCTGCATAAGTCGATGACGAATAAAATAAATGTTCCGGTGATCGGAGATGTGATGACAACGCGATGGTCATACGAGGCTATTGCCGTGGAGCAGTTCCGTTCAGGGAAATATATGAAACCGTATTTCAACACGGAGATGATGATCAGCCACTACGACTGGCAGTCATCGTTCCTTGTCCCCGAACTGAAGAAGAAGAGCAGGGAATGTGTCTGGGCATGGGGTAAACCTGAATTCAGGCAAGCCTATGACGGCAACATTACGAAGCTCAATTATCATATTACGACACTCAGCAAGGAGGCAGGTCTTGATCCGTCGAATGCAATCAGGGTGATCGCCAAGGAACCGTTCACCTCTGACGATGCATACGTAGTGAGTGACTACCTTGACACCCTTCAAAAGGTGATACGAGGGAAGTATCTGTATTGGACAGGTATCAAGGATCAGATAACCGACAGCCTCACACGTACTATCGGGCATGAAGAACTTGTCAGACTTCGTGAAACCACCTATAATGAGGAACTTGCCGACCTGGTTCTGAACCGTACGGTGCAGAAAAAGGTGTATGATACGCCTGACCGCATCATCCAGAAATCTGATCCCGTACTGATGGAGCCGGTATCACACATCGGAAGGGCTCACTTCTATGCTCCATACAAGATGATTGGCAACCTCCGGATCGGACACTCTGTGGTTCAACCTGCTGTATGTATGGTGGACGAACACGACATTCTTTATCATACTCTATTTTGACCTGCTCAGGAAGCTGTTAAATTTTCTTGAACGAATAAATATCCCGGGTTTCAGACCTGTCAGAACGGGGCCTCGATGAGAAATGAAAGAGTAAGGGCCAAGAAGCATCTGGGTCAGCACTTCCTGAAAGACAAAAGGATTGCTGCAGCAATAGTAGACTCTCTGAATGCCAATGACTGTGACGCCGTCATTGAAGTGGGGCCGGGCATGGGGGTTCTGACAGAATTCCTTGTGGAAAGGAATTTCCCCTCGCTGACGGTGGTGGAGATTGATGCCGAGTCAGTGGACTATCTTCAGAATAATATTAAAGGTATTGATCAGATCATCAGGGGCGATTTTCTGGAACTTGACCTTCATACTATGGGCAAAAGGATTGCCGTAATAGGTAATTTTCCCTATAATATTTCCAGTCAGATCTTCTTTAAAATCCTCGAGAACCGTGACACGGTGACGGAGGTGACCTGCATGGTGCAGAAAGAAGTGGCGGAGCGCATCTGCTCTGCTCCGGGAAGTCGTGTATACGGTATACTCAGTGTGCTTCTCAGTGCCTGGTATGATATTGAATACCTCTTCACCGTAAGCGAGAATGTCTTCTCACCGCCGCCCAAGGTCAAATCTGCAGTCATACATCTTAAACGCAATGGCAGGGAAAGACTTGACTGTGATGAGAAACTCTTTTTCAGTGTGGTCAAACGCTGTTTCAATCAGCGTCGCAAGATGATCCGCAACCCGGTTAAGGTGATGGTCAGTCCTGATGCAGGCACCATGCCTCTTCTGTCACTGAGAGCCGAGCAGCTCCCGGTAGAACAGTTTGTAGAGCTGACCAACTGGGTGGCCGCCCACAGGTAATACCGGCGGATAATCCTTATAATCTTTCAGAATGTATACCCTATTGCTTCTACAGGGTTCATTTTTGCTGCCGCTGAGGCCGGGGCAAATCCTGCAACGATACCGATGGCACCGGAAATCCCTATTGCAAGCATGATGTTGCCTGCAGTAAGGAACATATCAAGGTCATAGAAATAATTCACGAACAGTGTTCCCAGAAAGACGATAATCAATCCCAGGATACCCCCTGTAATTGAGAGGAGCACTGATTCGATAAGGAACTGAAGAAGGATATACCTTCTCTTGGCACCGAGAGCCATCTGGATTCCGATTATGCTCGTGCGCTCCCTGACGGATACAAACATTATGTTTGCGATGCCGAACCCGCCGACAAGAATGGAAAATCCTCCTATGATCCATCCTGCTATGTTAATGCCTTTAAAGACAGGCTCAAGGGTCTGGGTTATCTGGCTGGCCTGGTTAATGGAGAAATTGCTGACCTCCTCAGGACTGAGTCTCCTCGCGGCACGCAATATCATCGTAACCTCATCGGTCAGCTGTTGTACTGACACCCCATCCTTACCCCTGATCATTACGTCGGCGTTAAGGAAAGGCTGACGGAAGTTAATGAACTGCCGGCTGAAATTCACCGGAACCAGCACTGTCTCATCCATACCGCTGTCACTCAGTCCCCCCTTGCCCTCCTTCTTAAACACGCCGATGACTTCAGCTTTGTATCCTGATATCGTTATCTCTTTTCCGATAGGATTAACATCATCAAACAGTTTGTCTTTTATTTCAATACCGATTATGGCAACGGGTTTGCCGGACATCGATTCCGATTCAGTGAAGTAACGTCCATCTTCTATCTCGAATGACCTTACCTTCTCAAAGTCATGGGTCGCAGCTGTTATATATGAATCGGTTACTGAGTTGCTGCGGTATTTCATCGTTTCGCCGGAAAATACTGTAAAGCAAACAGCCTTGGTCGATTTTGATTTCCTCAGTATCGCCTCGTAGTCATCCGTTGACGGGGCCGGCCATTTCATAATATCCCACCATTTGAGATTAGGATCCGGAGTCCAGGGCCATTTTTCAATATAAATGGTATTGTCACCCAAAGATTCGATGCTTGTCCTTATTCCGTTTTCCATCCAGTCAAAAACTGTGAATACTGAAATAATTGAAACAATGCCTATTGTAATCCCAAACAGTGAAAGAAATGTACGGAATTTATTAACTGACACAGAGTTGTAAGCAAAAAGAAAACTCTCCTTAAACATTTTCAGCCACATGGTCCAATCATAATTTAATGTCAAAGATAGTCAAATATGAAACATGCATATCGCCCCAATAATTCAACCATTCAATTATTTAAGGAAACATTGCTTATCAAAAAATTTATCTATTTTTATCCGATCGCAAAACTCCCGGGGACGATTACCTGATTTACTGATTATGAGTGACATAAAAATAAAGAGCGCCTTTGTTTCGGTTTTTTACAAAGACGGTCTCGAGGCTATCGTGAAAAGGCTTGACAGCCTTGGCGTTTCTGTCGTTTCCACCGGGGGATCGTATGAGTTCATTACCGGGACAGGCGTAAAGGCCGGCAGGGTAGAGGATATAACCACTTATCCGTCTATACTTGGCGGAAGGGTCAAGACACTGCATCCGGGCATTTTCGGCGGCATCCTGGCACGGCGGGATAATGAGACTGACATGAAACAGGTGGCTGAATACAAAATCCATCTTTTCGATCTGGTCATTGTAGACCTTTACCCTTTTGAAGAGACGGTAGCTTCAGGCGCTTCTGACCAGGAAATAATAGAAAAGATTGATATTGGCGGTATTTCGCTGATCAGGGCCGGGGCAAAAAATTATGCAGATGTGCTCATCATCTCTTCCAGGAAGCAGTATGATACCCTGCTGCAAATCCTTGACCGCAATGAAGGAGTAATAACTGAAGAGGAGCGTTACAGGTTTGCCCTCGAGGCATTCAACCTGACCTCACATTATGACACTGCCATCTTCAACTGGTTTAACCGCAGGAATGATGTTGCTGCATTTAAACAGAGCATACTGACAGGGCACGAACTGCGTTACGGCGAGAATCCGCACCAGAAAGGTATCTTTTACGGTGACCCCGGACTCATCTTCGAACATCTGCACGGCAAGGAGATATCGTACAATAACCTTCTGGATATTGATGCTGCAATCACCCTCATTGACGAGTTCGAAGAGATTACGTGCGCCATCATGAAACATAACAACGCATGCGGAGTTGCATCGCGCCCTGATCTGAAAAGCGCATGGGAATCTGCCCTTGCCTGTGACCCTGTGTCAGCGTACGGTGGGGTGGCCATCACCAACAGGGTTATTGATGAGCCTGTCGCCACCGAAATGGACAAGATTTTTCTGGAGGTTGTGATGGCACCTGATTTCACCGCCGGGGCACTTGAAATACTCAAACAGAAGAAGAACAGGATAATCCTCCGCCGCAAATCAACGCACGCCGACAGTGTGTCATTCAGGTCAATGCTCGGTGGAGTGCTCTGGCAGGAGCGCGACAGGGTAAATGAGACTGCCGCTGACATGAAACCTGTCACAGAGAGGCATCCGACTGACGAAGAATATAAAGACCTGGTTTTTGCCAACAGGATTGTCAGGCAGAGCCGGTCGAACGCCATTGTGCTGGCAAAAGGAAGACAGCTATGCGCCAGCGGCATAGGCCAGACATCACGGATTGATTCGCTTCGCCAGGCCATAGACAAAGCCCGCGCCTTCGGTCTTCCTCTTGAAGGAGCAGTGATGGCCTCTGATGCATTTTTCCCCTTCGCCGATTCAGTTGCCACTGCTCATGAAGCAGGTATCACTGCCATTGTTCAGCCTGGAGGATCAGTACGCGATCAGGAATCTATTGATTACTGCAATAAAAACAACCTTTCGATGGTTTTTACAGGTATAAGACATTTTAAACACTAATCATATAAACAGAATATCATAAAAAATCCATGGGCTTATTTTCATTTCTTTCACAGGAGGTTGCAATAGACCTTGGCACAGCCAATACTAATATAATTGCCAACGACAAGCTGGTTGTTGATGAGCCGTCAATAGTGGCCATTGACCGGAATACGGGAAAGCTGATCGCCATTGGCGAAAAAGCCCGCCAGATGCACGGCAGAACACATGAGAACATACGTGTCATCAGGCCCCTCAGGGATGGTGTGATTGCTGACTTCAATGCAGCTGAGCTGATGATCAGGGGTATGATCAAGATGATCAATACAGGTCCCAGATTTTTCTCCCCGTCACTGAAGATGGTGGTGGGAATCCCATGCGGAAGCACAGAGGTTGAGATAAGGGCCGTGCGTGACTCGTCGGAGCATGCAGGTGGAAGGGATGTATATCTCATCTATGAACCCATGGCCGCCGCAATAGGTATTGGCCTTGACGTTGAGGCGCCGGAGGGATGCATGGTAGTGGATATCGGCGGGGGAACAACGGAGATCGCCGTCATCGCACTCGGCGGCATTGTCTGCAACAGGTCCATTCGTGTCGCCGGCGACGGATTCACGTCTGATATACAGGCATACATGAGACATCAGCATAATATTAAAATAGGTGAAAAGACGGCTGAGGATATTAAAATCGCCGTTGGCGCTGCATTGCCTGATATTGATAACCCTCCTGCCGATTTTGTGGTTCGCGGACCGAACCTTATGACTTCACTGCCTATCGAGATACCGGTGTCATATCAGGAAATTGCATATTGCCTTGACAAGTCACTGACTAAGATTGAGGCTTCGGTGCTCCAGGTCCTTGAACAGACACCTCCTGAACTGTACGCCGATATTGTAAACAGGGGTGTGTTCCTTGCCGGCGGCGGAGCTCTGCTGAGAGGCCTCGACAAGCGTCTGACTGATAAGATAAACATTCCGTTCAGGGTATCCGAAGATCCGTTGCACGCTGTGGTCAGAGGTACCGGTGTTGCACTTAAGAATGTTGAAAAGTATCCTTTCCTGATGAGATAAGCGATTGCATGAATGAGAAGCCTGCTGAACTTCCTGCTCAGGTATAAAAACCTGATTATATTTTTCATACTGGAGGCAGTGGCTTTAGTAATGATCTCATCTTCTCATGATTATCATCAGTCGGTTACATTTGGTGCGGCCCGGAGTATTACAGGCTTCGTAGCCAAAAGGGTAGAGAATGGCCATTCGTATTTCAATCTCCGGCAGGTAAATGACGAGCTTGTCACGGAGAACCTGATGCTCAGACGCCGTATTGAAGACCTTGAGGCAGTGCCTCAGTCAGGCTTAACCACAATAAAGGATACCCTCTCAGGAATAACATATAACTACCTGAGTGCACTGGTGATAAATAATTCAGTCAACAAGCAGAAGAATTTCATAACGCTTGATAAGGGAACCCGTCATGGGGTCACAATTGGTATGGGTGTTGCCTCATCCACGGGAGTGGTAGGTGTGGTAGTGGGAGTATCACGCAATTACTCAGTCGCCATGTCGCTCCTTAACACGGACTTCAAGCTCAGTGCCAGCATTGCACGAAATGATTATTTCGGTTCACTTGCATGGGACGGCCGAAACCACCGGTATGCACAGTTGTCGGAAATACCCCACCATGTGGCTGTCACAGAGGGAGACACTATTGTGACAAGCGGATATTCGGCAATTTTTCCTGCGGGACTTATGGTCGGCACTCTTACCGGCGATCAGAAAAGGGGTGGCGACTTTGTGACCCTGAAAGTCCTGCTCTCAGCCGATTTCAAGAAGCTGACCAATGTGTACCTCATCGGGAACCTCACCAGAAATGAGAGGGAAACCCTTGAGAAGGAGGTTAAAAATGAATAGGTGGTACACGTATATGATTTCATTTGTAGTGCTCATCGTACTGCAGCTTCTGATATTCAATAATATACAGTTCAGTGGTTTTGTGAATCCGTACGTCTATGTGATGTTCATCCTGATCCTGCCGATGGCCATTCCCACATGGATACTTCTCCTCCTCTCTTTCATGACGGGAATTGTCATTGACATTTTTGCAGGCACAATGGGAGTGCATGCATTTGCAACTGTTATGGCAGGTTTTGCAAGACCGTGGGTACTGTCACTCAATATCACTGCGGAGGCTTCCGAACCGGAAATGTCACCCTCATCTCATACCAATGGTCTGCGCTGGTTTTTTATTTATACTACTACCGTGGTGTTCATACATCATTTCTCCCTCTTCTTTGTAGAGGTCTTCGGCTTCACAAACTTCTTTCATACTTTACTGCGGGTGCTGCTCAGCACAATGGTAACGACATTCTTTATTATCCTTTTTGACATCATCAGGCCACGAAGATGATCAGGCAGTCATGAAAGACCGTTATGCAAACAGGAAGTATATTTTGATGGCCCTGGTCCTGGTCGCGGCTGCCATTCTTATCATAAGGCTATTCTATATTCAGATCGTTGACAAGACTTACCGTGTCTCTGCCGCAAATAATGCACTGCGATCAATCACGCAGTACCCTGCACGCGGACTCATTTATGACCGTAAAGGTGCCCTGATAGTATATAATCAGGCCGCTTATGACCTTCTGGTTATACCAATTCAGACAAGCGCTTTTGATACAGCGAGGTTCAACAGTATACTGGGAATCACAATTGAAGATTTCAGGGGCAGGATGAAGGCAGCCGTGAAGTACTCACGGCGTGCTCCCTCGGTGTTCATGAAGATGATCTCATCAGAGACATACGGTACCCTGCAGGAAGAACTTTATAAGTTTCCGGGATTTTATGTGCAGGCCAGAACACTGAGAAAATATACCGCTCCGGTCGGGGCACACCTTCTGGGCTATGTCGGTGAAGTTGATGACAAGCTGATTGCCAGGAACAAGTATTACAGGTCGGGCGATTATATTGGCACCAGCGGGATAGAAAAGACATATGAGGAGCAGCTGAGGGGAAGGAAGGGGGTCAATATACTACTTGTTGATGTGCATAATAATGTCAAGGGTTCCTATGCCGACGGCAGATTTGATACCACTGCAATACCGGGTACCAACCTCTGGTCCACTATCGATCTGGAACTGCAGGAGTACGGTGAAAAACTGATGGTGAACAAGACCGGATCAATTGTAGCAATTGAGCCTTCCACCGGGGAGATACTTGCCCTGGTATCGTCACCTTCCTACGATCCCTCCCTTCTTGTGGGAAGGATCAGATCTGACAACTTTGCACGGCTTCAGGCTGATACAATCAAGCCTCTCTTTGACAGGGCGCTGATGGCATCATACCCGCCGGGGTCGACCTTCAAGATTATGAATGGCCTTATCGGTTTGCAGGAGGGTGTAATACCAATCTTCAACGTTGTTCGGGTGCAGCAACGGATACCATGCCGGACCTATCACGGTGGGATGCCATACGCACAGCTCGCCGAATGATCTTCCCCACGCAGTAAGTATGTCATGCAACGCATGGTTCTGCAATGCCTTCAGGCGCACCCTCGAGAATCCGAAATATGCATCCGTGGGAGAATCATATGACCACTGGAGAGATTATCTTGTCGCCTGCGGCTTCGGCAACAAGCTAGGCATTGACCTCCCCAATGAACTTTCAGGGTTCATACCGGCACGGTCATACTATGACAGGTATTACGGCAAGGACAGGTGGAAAGCATTGACAGTCATTTCACTTGCAATAGGGCAGGGAGAGATCGGCGCCACTCCGCTGCAGATGGCCAATATGGCTGCCGTCATAGCCAACAGAGGATCGTTTTATATACCTCACGTGATAAGAAAAATAGGAAATGACGGGGCTCCGGCACCGCTCTACACTCAGAAATATATAACCGGTATCTCGCCGGAGAACTTCGAACCGATAGTTGAGGGTATGGAAGGCGCTGTCAACGGAGGACCGGGGTCTACTGCCCGGGGTGCAAAACTCGACAGCATAATCATCTGCGGGAAAACAGGCACGGCACAGAACCCCCATGGCAAGGATCACTCAATATTCGTGGCCTTTGCGCCGAAAGATAACCCTCAGATAGCCATTGCCGTTTACGTTGAGAACGCCGGCTTCGGCTCCACCTTTGCCGCCCCTATTGCCAGCCTGCTGATAGAAAAGTACCTTACAGGCAAAATAAAGAGGGAATATCTTGAGGACTATGTTCTTAAACTTGTAATCAAGCCGGATGCAAAAGAATAGCAATATACTGAGCAGGCTCGACTGGGTTACAGTTATGCTGTGGGCCGTGATGATGATCATGGGGTGGCTGAATATTTATGCCGCGGTCTACAATGAAAATCATACAAGCATATTCGACCTTTCACAGCGTTACGGCAAACAGCTTCTATGGATCGTTGCTGCCGTGGTGCTCGCAGTCTTTGTAATTGTTACTGACAACAAACTGTATTTCTTTTTTGCCTGGTTCATCTACGGTTTTTTTATCCTGCTCCTGCTTCTTGTTCTGGTTGTGGGCAAAGAGATAAACGGCGCCAGGGCCTGGTTTGAGGTAGGGCCGTTCAGCCTCCAGCCTTCGGAGTTTGCCAAGATTGGTACGGGACTTGCCCTTGCATCATTTCTCAATTCACGAAGGCAAGCCAGCGGATTCAGGGTCATGGCTCCTGCAACAGCCATCATTCTTGGTCCTGTCATGCTTATCGCCCTCCAGCCTGATATGGGGTCCGTTGTCACATATTTTGCCTTCTTCATTGTTCTCTTCCGTGAAGGGATGAGCCTTTATGTTTTTATTTCGGCTGTTCTGGCCGTGGTACTGTTTCTCCTGACCCTTATCTTCGGGAATGTCCCTGTGGCACTTGGGATTATTGCGGTGTCATTCATAATACTGATAGTTTTTTCAGGATTCCCGACCGGACTTAAGGCGATTGCAGTGATGGCCGTCACAGGCGGTATCTCATTCCTCGCTGGGCACTATCTTTTAGACGTCGGAACAGATATTATAATTGTCATGGCAGTGGTACTGGCAGGAGCGGTCTACGGATGGTATACCTACCGGTATAAGCTGAAAAATCCTGCTATCATCTATGCCTTCCTCCTCTGCGGAATGCTCTATCTTTTTACGGTGGACTATGCTTTCCACGAAATACTCAAACCGCATCAGCAGGACAGGATCAATATTATGATGGGATTGGATTCTGACCCATACGGGGAAGGCTATAACCTCAACCAGTCGCTGATTTCAATCGGCTCAGGAGGTTTTTCAGGAAAGGGTTACCTTAACGGCACTCAGACCAAGTTCAAATTTGTGCCGGAACAAAGCACTGATTTCATCTTCTGTACCGTCGGGGAAGAATGGGGCTTCCTGGGATCAGCCCTTGTTATAGGGTTGTTTGTCTGGTTACTGCTGAGGCTGCTGATACTTGCCGAGAGACAGCGGACACCTTTTATCCGCGCTTACGGATACAGTGTCTTTGCATTGTTCCTGGTCCACTTTTTCGTTAACATAGGAATGACCATTGGCGTCATGCCTGTAATAGGTATTCCACTTCCTTTCTTCAGTTACGGCGGAAGCTCCCTGTGGGGATTCACCATACTCCTGTTTGTGTTTATCAGGCTTGACGCCGGCAGAACAGAGTACCTCGGATGATCAGAAGGGCATGCTGATGCCCGGAGACAACACTATCCCGAACTCCGTTTCGACATAGTTAATCAGCTGGGGAAAGAACTCCATAAAGTCCTCTTCAATCGGATAGTATTGTTTTTTCCATGTCCTCATGGCCCATCTTGTCTCTTTGGGCAGCGACGTCACTGAACTAAGTGTTTTCAGAACCCTCCTGATACCCGACCTGGTCTGATAGGTCTCAAGCCAGTTGTCAATGATAAAGAAGGGCATCTTCTCGCGGACATTTTCGGGCAATATCTCGAAGTTATTCACCATGGCCCTGTAGAAGTTGTATGTCACACTCTCAAGGGGCCGCCTTGAATAAAGATCCCACTCGCGGGTGAGGTAATGATCATAGATGATGTCAACTATTACACCGGCATATTTCCGGTACTTGCCCGTGAAATGGAGTTTGCTGCGGTGCACTACCGGATGCCTGTCCGTGAAGTCGTCGATGTGCCGGTGCAGGATTATGCCCTTACGGATGCTTTCAGGATATTTCAGATAATCACGCCCTTTGACATAGTCGCCTATATAGTTCCCAATAATTATATTATCCGAGTCGCCTGAGAGGTATATATGGGCAAGGACATTCATCCGGAAAAGTTACAATAAAGATTCTGTCAATAAACTGAGGTTTAAAATATTAAGGGAAATTTTAGTCAATAAAACCCCTTGTATTTATTAACTTACATATTATCAAAATATTATGCCAATTATAAAGAAAGAATTATACTGACTTAATATCACATCTAAATTCAGTTACAAATTATAAATTTGCCGAATACTGATGACCCCGTTGACCGATAAAATTTAAAAATTAACAATAATTTAACCAGGAGGTTTTATGTTAAAAAGGAATGTGATCATTATCGGAGCTGCCGGAAGGGATTTCCACAACTTCAATACTTACTTCCGTGATAATGAGCTTTACAATGTTGTAGCTTTCACGGCTGCCCAGATACCGGATATCGACGGCAGAAAATATCCTGTCGAGCTGGCAGGCAAGCTTTATCCATCAGGCATCCCGATCTATTCAGAGAATGATCTGCCGAAGCTTATTAAAGATCTTAAAGTTGTTGACTGTGTCTTCGCTTACAGCGATGTCCCATATCAGAGGGTGATGGCAGTGAGTGCCGTTGTCAATGCTGCAGGAGCCAATTTCATCCTCCTCGGATGGAGAGAGACCATGGTGAAAAGCACCAAGCCGGTCATTGCTGTCGGAGCTATCCGGACAGGGTGCGGCAAGAGCCAGACATCGAGAAGGGTCATTGAGCTGCTGATGAAAAAGGGTCTCAAGGTCGTGGCCGTACGTCACCCGATGCCTTACGGCAACCTTGTGGAACAGAAGGTACAGCGCTTTGCCGTGGTTTCCGATCTCGAGAAGCACAAATGCACTGTCGAGGAGATGGAGGAGTATGAACCCCATGTAGTCCGCGGCAATGTCATTTATGCCGGGGTCGATTATGAAGCTATTCTGAGGGCTGCGGAGAATGATCCGGCAGGCTGTGATGTGGTACTTTGGGATGGCGGCAACAACGACTTCCCGTTCTATAACCCCGACCTGATGATCACGGTTACTGATCCTCACCGTGCAGGACACGAACTGAGGTACTATCCGGGTGAGGTGACACTCCGTCTTGCAGACGTGGTTGTGATCAACAAGATGGACAGCGCAGCTCCTGAAGACATACAGACCGTCCGTGAGAGCATTGAAAAGGTTGCTCCGAACGCAATAGTCATTGACGGCGCCTCACCTATAAAGGTTGATGATCCGTCTGTAATTAAAGGAAAACGCGTGCTGGTTGTTGAGGATGGCCCCACACTCACACACGGTGAGATGAAGATAGGTGCCGGAGTAGTCGCTGCACGCAAGTTTGGCGCTGCCGAGCTGGTTGACCCGAGACCTTTCACCGTAGGCAGGCTCACTGAGACATTCGAGAAATATCCCAATATCGGCACTCTTCTGCCGGCAATGGGTTATGGAGAGCAGCAGCTGAAGGACCTTGAGACAACGATCAATAATACCGATTGTGATTCGGTCATAATAGCCACTCCGATAGATCTTAACAGGATCATCAAAATCAAAAAGCCCAACACAAGGGTTTATTACGATCTGCAGGAGATAGGAAGTCCGAATCTCGAAGAGGTGATAGACGATTTCGTGAAAAAGTATAATCTCTGATTAAAATGATCCCCTCAACCGAGGGGATTTTTTTTGGACTTTCAGCTTTTAAAGACATTAAGACTTGAAGGACTTTTGACTTTATGGACTTTACAGACTTGAAAGACTTGAAGGATTATCCTGACTACCTGGGCTTGAAAAGACCGTCCATATCCGCACCTGCAAAACCTGCATCATAGAGATATTTCGGTACCTTGCTGAGAGACCTGATCTGCTTTTTAGTCAGAAGGGGATAGTGTCTTACCTTATATGTATAATCTCCGATAAATTCAAGGTCCTCATCGGTTGTTTCCCAGTTACGGTTGTCAAACCGCGACAGATCCATTGCCCTTGAATAGCCCCTGAGTGTCTTTTCTGAATTAAGATTGTAATACACTTCGAAATATGACATCGCCAGCTCACGCAGTGAACGGTACACCGGTTCACGGAACCGTAGTACGGTAGTGTTTGATTTGGCGATGGCACCCCAGCAGTTTCCTTCGCGGAAGACGGCGATGATATGGTCATCATCGTTATCTGCTGTCAGGTCGACAATCAGCGGTGGATATCCCAACCGTCGCAGGGCTGATGCAGCAAACATTCCTCCGTCCATGCAGTGCGCCATGCGCTCCTTCATCACAAGCAAAGGTGAGAGTGTACGCTTGGTGGTGTTGTAAGGAATAGAATCCAGGTACTCCTGGATTTTGATCGGAGAACTCAACGGCTTCATCAACCGCCTCAAGTTCCGCTGTTCTAGTTTTTTCCATCTCACTATTACTTAATGCCTATTGCCTCCCTGCAAACTGGCTGCTTCGCTGAAATGCTCCACCGGGCATTCCTTAACGCTCGCACCTCTATTGGCTATTGCCTGTTTCAGGCTTCATCTGCGGAAAGAACAGCACATCCTGTATGGAAGGCTGGTTGGTCATGAACATGGCCAGCCTGTCAATGCCGATGCCCATCCCTGATGTGGGAGGCATACCATATTCAAGCGCTCTTACAAAATCCATATCGATGAACATTGCCTCATCATCACCTTTTTCCGAGAGACGAAGCTGCTCCTGGAACCGCTCCAGCTGATCGATGGGGTCATTCAGCTCAGAGTAGGCGTTGGCCAGCTCCTTCCCGTTCACCATCAGCTCAAAACGCTCGGTGAGTCCTTCCTTGCTTCTGTGCTTCTTGGTCAGGGGTGATGTCTCCTGCGGGTAATCGATGATAAACGTAGGCTGAACGAAGTGATGTTCACACTTCTCCCCGAAGATCAGATCAATCAGTTTACCCTTTCCCATTGAAGGCGAATGGCCAATGCCGAGCCTGTCACATTCCTTGCGCAGGTCATCCTCACTCATTCCCGTGATGTCAATGCCGGCATATTCCTTTATGGCATCAGTCATCGATATGCGCCTGTAAGGTGCAGCATAGTCAATTATATTATCGCCCAGGGGGACTTTGGTGGTTGCAGTAAAGATCCATCGCCACCTTTTCCATTATCTCCTCGGTGAACTTCATCATCCAGTTATAGTCTTTATAGGCGACATATATCTCCATCACCGTGAACTCAGGATTATGCGTACGGTCCATCCCCTCATTGCGGAAGTCTTTTGAGAACTCATAAACACCGTCATAGCCACCCACTATCAGCCGCTTCAGATAGAGTTCATTGGCGATGCGCAGGTAAAGGGGTATATCAAGTGCGTTATGATGCGTAATGAACGGCCGTGCTGCGGCACCACCGGGGATAGGCTGCAGCACCGGCGTCTCCACCTCAAGAAAGCCGTGCTTATCAAAGAGCTCCCGCATCGACCTTACTATCTGTGTGCGTTTGCGGAAGGTTTCGCGTACATCAGGATTGATTATAAGGTCAACGTAACGCTGGCGGTAACGCATCTCAGGGTCAGTGACGGCATCATAAAGAACCCCATCCTTCTCTTTAACTATGGGAAGGGGCCGGAGGGACTTGCTCAGAAGGGTCAGCTCCTTAACGTGCACCGTTATCTCTCCCATCTGTGTCCTGAAAACAAATCCTTTTATACCAATGATATCACCAATGTCAAGCAGCTTTTTAAAGAGCGTATTGTATAAGGTTTTATCCTCCCCGGGACAGAGGTCGTCGCGACGCACATAGATCTGTATGCGGCCTGAAGAATCCATCAGTTCTGCAAATGAAGCATTTCCCATTATACGGCGCGACATTAGACGTCCTGCCAGGCATACATCCGGATAATTGTTCTCTTCATCCTTGAAATTGCCAAGTATCTCAGTAGCTGTCATATTTACCGGGAACATTGCAGCCGGGTAGGGATCGATGCCAAGCTTTCTTATATCTTCAAGCGATTGTCTGCGAACCTGTTCCTGTTCGCTGAGGTGGGGAGTGGTCATGCTGGTTTAAAATTTGTGCAAAGGTAATATTCGTAAGGCATTAGGCAATAGGGGCATGCGTTAACGAAGCCCGGTGGCTTTTAAGCGAGGAGACAGATTGCAGGGCAGATAAAAAGCAGCCCTGAGGTAGGCGGGAAATTCTTGTTCATTTGCTTACTCTGAGTCCCAAAGCCATTACTCTCTCCCGGAAGAGCCTGTGAAGTTTCATTGTGATTTCGCCCGGGGTGCCGTTGCCGATTGTCTGATCACCGATCCGGATGACGGGAACAACTTCACCGGAAGTGTTTGTGATAAAGGCTTCGTTCATATACGGAATCATATCTGCAGACTGAGCTTCCTCAACCAGCTTCATGCCGTTTTCTGCGGCTATTGAGATAACGTTCTTACGGGTAATGCCTGAAAGAATACGGTTTGACTCCGGATGTGTGAAGACAGTGTCACCGCGTACAAAGAAGATGTTTGAATGTGCGCCTTCGGTGACAAACCCGTCGCGGATAAAACATACCTCAGCAAAACCGTTGTCATGTGCTTCCTGATAAGGCAGTATGTTGGCCAGCAGGGCTGTAGACTTTATATCACAGCGGTTCCAGCGCGGGTCAGTGACTGGCGCGATGGCTATCCCTCTCTCCCAGAGCAGCGTGTCAATGCTTTGCCTGCGGACATGATAGGTAGACGGTCGGCGCCACAGGCGGATCAGGAAAAGCGTGGTTACGCGGTGATGCTCCCCTTGTAATCTGGATGTATACAATAGAGCATCCGTCGCCAAGATTATTTTCATTTATCAGCTTCCCGGCAATCTCAGGCAAACTGTCAACATCGTTCCAGAGGATCCTCGTCTCATTAAGGCTGCGGCGCAGACGGTTCATATGGCCCTCCATATCGAAGAAGTATCCGCCGTACCATCTTACTACCTCATACACACTGTCGCCAAAGAGAAAACCGCGGTCGTCAGGACTGATAACAGCCTGTTCGCGGGGAATATATTTTCCGTTCAAATAAACAGTTTCCATAGTATTCAGAATTTCAATTTTCCAAGTTCATCCAACTGGTTGCCTGTAAGCCCTTCGGGCTCAACTCCGGCCGAGCGGCATAAGAAATATAGCGAAGCAGATTTTGTCATGATGTCTATCAGGTCAAAGGTTTCAGAAGGTGTCTTGCCTATGGCGAAGACCCCATGCTTTTCCCAGATTGCAATATCATGCTTTTCAAGAACCCTGACAGTTGCTTCTCCAATTGCGGTTGTCCCCGGTAAAACGTACGGGACAAATCCTGCTCCTGCAGGCACAAATACTTTCGTTTCGGGGTGCATCCCCCAGAGCACCTTGTTCAGGTGACCCTCATTGCAGAGTTCTTTGATATGAGTCAGGGCAACGAGCTCGGTGGCGTGGGTATGCATCACCACACGATGCTCTGTTTTCCTTCTTGCAATCATGGAATGGATGTCCAGGTGCGCCGACAGTTCACTGGTCGGACGCAACGACGTTTCGCATTCCGGTGACAGGATATGATATCCGGCGCCGTCATCGCTCAGCCTGATGACAAGCATATTGTCCAATGGACTGGCGGCCACATCACGCATCCTGGTGTTCTTGCCGGTAACCAGGAAGAAATTTCCACCGATTTCCTGAAAGCTTTTTGTGAGCGGGATAAGCAGTTCGTTCTGTGATGAGCAAGATTCGGCAAGATCTTCAGCTGCCATCCTCACCGAGATATTTCCGGCATTGCGTTCAGCCCAGCCCCGCTGCCAGAGAAAGCCTGCCACCCCGGCTGTCTCATCTATTATATTTCTGGCGGCTTCATTAAGAAAAACTGACACTTCCGGACTTTTTTAACTTCGTCTTCAAAGATAATCTTTTCAAATGTCAGTGCCGGTCCTCTTTTTTGCCTTTTAAATTATCATTCTGACTTTTCCGTTTCTCCTTACGACTTTTACCCTCACCTTTTCCCATTCAACTTCCTCCTTCCTCCTTTCTCCTTCGCCTTTTGCCTTTCTACTTTATCGACATTCGGCTTATGGACTTCTTAACATATTCCTTACCTTTGCCTGTTATTTAAATCAGGGCAGGAAAAGGGTATGTCAGGTAGCAGGAGATTGCCATCATGGCTCAGGATGCAGCGGGCAAGCGGGGAGAGCTACACCATGGTGAAACACCTGGTTGAGGATAATCATCTTCATACGATCTGTACCAGCGGCAACTGCCCCAACATCGGGGAGTGCTGGAATGCCGGCACCGCCACCCTGATGATACTCGGAGATATATGCACCCGCTCCTGCAAATTCTGCGGCACTGCCAGCGGCAAACCTCTTCCGCCTGACGAAGGCGAACCGGAGAGAGTAGCACAGGCAGTGAAGACGATGGGTCTCAGACACTGCGTCATAACATCAGTTGACCGTGATGACCTGCCTGACGGAGGAGCACGGCACTGGGCTGATACCATCCGCAGGATCAGGGAGGTCAATCCGGGAGTGACAATCGGAGACACTTATACCCGACTTCCGGGGCAACATTTCTGATATTGACATGGTGATCGAAGCCGGACCGGATGTCATTTCACATAATATCGAAACCGTCAGACGGCTGACACCGCTGATAAGATCAGTTGCAAAGTATGAAGTGAGTCTCAGCGTCCTGAGGCATATAGCCTCGAGGGGCATTGTGACAAAATCGGGACTTATGCTTGGCCTGGGAGAGAGTGAAGAGGAGGTGATTGAAGCCCTGCATGACCTTTATGCAACCGGTTGCAGTATTGTGACGATAGGACAATACCTGTCACCTACTCTGAGCCATATGCCTGTGGCAGAATATATTACGCCTGAGAAGTTTGATGACTACAGAAGGAAAGGGCTTGAGATCGGGTTTAAATTTGTTGAGAGCAGTCCTCTTGTAAGAAGCTCGTTTCATGCTGAAAAACATGTTGGCAGAAGCATGCCCAGCGATGCAAAAGTTATTTACGATGATCTTAGGCTTCAGGGACTACAAGGAGACCTGGGATTACCAGGAACGGTTCTTCAATGCAAAGGTCAAAGAGAAAGGCGGCAGTGAACGGCGGCGAAAGCAGAACCCCTGACCGCCTCATCTTTGTTGAACATAATCATGTTTATACCCTCGGCAAGAGCGGATCAGAACAGAACCTGCTGCTGGATTATATACAGCTTCAGGCACATGATGCCTCATTCTACCGTATTGACAGGGGTGGAGACATAACATATCATGGCCCGGGTCAGCTGGTCGGATACCCGATCTTTGACCTGGAAGTCATGAAGCTGGGCCTGAAGGAGTACATACATCTGCTGGAAGAGGCAGTTATCAGGTGTATCTCCCGGTTCGGCATCACAGGCGGGCGCCTTGAAGGAGCCACCGGCGTCTGGATTGACCCCGGCAGCGCCCGCGCCAGGAAGATTTGTGCCATTGGCGTCAGGGCATCGAGGTATGTGACAATGCATGGCCTCGCTCTCAACGTCAGCACCGACCTCTCTTATTTTAATCATATTAACCCCTGCGGCTTCACCGATAAAGGAGTGACGAGCATTGAGAAGGAAACAGGCAGGAGCGTGAGTATGAGTGATGTTAAAGAGATCCTGAAAAACACAATGAGGGAGGTCTTCGGATATGAATATTACTAAAATAAAATATAATGGAAAAAAAGTGGCTCTTGAGAGAAGGGGGCGACGAGTCTGTTGTCACGACCCTGGCGACAGAGATGGCGGTGCCTGCCGCTATCGCCAATCTCATGGTGCAGCGTGGCATCACGAGCAAAAAACAGGCTGAAGAATTCTTTAACCCATCACTGAAAACCCTGCATGACCCTTTCCTGATGAAGGACATGAACAGGGCTGTTGACCGGATCTCCACGGCAATATCACGCAATGAGAAGATACTTGTCTACGGCGACTATGATGTTGACGGCACCACTTCGGTTGCCATGATGTATGCATTCCTCCGTGAGAGGCATACGAGCCTCGATTATTACATTCCTGACAGATACCATGAGGGTTACGGCCTTTCGCTGAAGGGCGTCGATTATGCTGCAGAGACTAACTGCCGCCTCATCGTGGCACTCGACTGCGGAATAAAAGCAGTGGAAAAGGTGAAGTATGCACGCTCGAAAGGCATTGATATCATCATCTGTGACCATCACCTGCCGGGAGACGAGATACCTGATGCAACAGCAGTGCTTGATCCCAAGCAGCCGGGATGCAATTATCCATATAAGGAGCTGTCGGGCTGCGGTGTCGGATTTAAACTGATACAGGCTTACTGCCAGCTGCAGAAGATACCCTTTGAAAAGATCATACCATACCTTGACCTGGTGGCTGTCAGCATAGGCTCTGACATTGTGCCGATGACCGGAGAGAACAGGATACTTGCCTATTTCGGACTGAAACAACTGAATGAGGCACCGCGTCTCGGGTTCCAGAAGATCATTGAGAAGGCAAAGATACGGATGCCGCTGGCTGTGGAAGATGTTGTCTTTCGCATCGGACCGCGCATCAACGCTGCCGGGCGCATGGAGTCAGGAAGCAAGGCAGTGGAGCTGCTGGTATCGCAGGATTCGGATCTGGCCGTTGCCATCTGTGATGACATTGACCACAGTAATGACGACAGGAGAAAGAAGGACAACGAGATAACCTCGGAGGCACGCCGTATGGTCAGTGAAGACAACCGTATGAGTAACGCCCGCACCACAGTGCTGTTCCATCAGGGATGGCACAAAGGTGTTATCGGCATCGTCGCTTCAAGGCTGATAGAGACCTATTACCGCCCGACAGTCATCCTGACCGAATCAAAGGATGGCTTTGCCACAGGATCGGCACGCAGCGTGCCCGGCTATGACCTTTACCAGGCTATCGAGTCATGCTCTGACCTGCTCGAGAGCTTCGGGGGTCACATGTTCGCCGCAGGACTGACGCTCAAACAGGAAAACCTGCAGTCGTTCCGTGAACGGTTTGAAAAATTTGTCAGCGACACCATCAGGGAAGAGCACCTTGTGCCTTCAGTGAATATTGATGCTGAGATACCTATTGAGGATGTGGGGATTGAAATGTACCGGTATCTTGAGCGTTTCCAGCCCTTTGGTCCCGAGAATATGGCGCCGGTGTTTGTATCGCGCAGGGTAAAGACCATGTCATGCCAGCCTGTCGGTAACAACGGCACGCATCTCAAGCTGAGCTTTGCACGTCAGAACGCGGAGCCGATAGGCGCCATTGCATTCGGGCAGTCTGACACGATAGAAATCTTCAGGGAATGCGGAGGAGTGGTTGATATTGCATATTCAGTCGAACTCAATGTGTTCAGGGGCAAGAGCACGGTGCAGCTCAATATTAAGGATATCAAGGCTTAGAGCAGGAGCAGGCAGTAGGCAGTAGGCAATAGTGCTGTGCCGCATGCCGCATGATTTTATCGCACTACTGCCCATGCCAACTGCCTATTGCCTCTTTTTTTCAGAAAAATACTTGACTTTTATCCGAATCAGGCGTAATTTAGTTGTGTAATTATGTCTCGTGATGCTGCGGTGGAATGCGGTATTATTGTTGTCTTTTATAGCGGCTGCCCTCTTGCGGGCCGGTGAACCTCTTTATGTGCCTCACGGGGCCGCTGAGATGGGTATCTCTTTTGCTTCGTCGGCAACCTCCGGGCACTGGAGCTGTTTTCATAACCAGGCGCTGCTGACATCACGCCCGGGTACAAGCGTTGCATTAGCCCTCGAGACACGCTTCATGATGACACCGTTATCATCAAAAGCCGTCAGCGCCATACTGGCAGGCAAGAGCTGTACCGCTTGGGCTCATCATTACACACTACGGTAACGGTGACTATTATCGCATATTCACAGGAGTAGGCAGTGCTGTCACTCTGACAAAGGGCGTCTCGCTGGGAGTACAGGTTGACTATATCACGGAAAGGAGTGTTGGTGATTACAGGGATGTGTCGCATCTCACCTTTGAGACGGGGATGACTGTTTTACTGTCATCGTCGCTGACCTTCGGGACTGCATGTATTCAATCCACTGGCACCGGTCAACACACTTCCGTCATCTATAAATGCCGGCATAGAATGGAAGCACACGGAAGATCTTTCCGTTGTCATTGAGACCGGTAAGGTCACAGACGAACCGCTGTCAGTCCAGGGAGGAATCAGCTGGAATGTCCTCGACAGGCTGACCCTGAGAACCGGTTACATGAGTTCGCCGTCATGCTTTTCATTTGGAATGGGTTATACACTTGGCTCGCTGCAGACTGATGCGGGATTTCTGGTAAACAGTTTAACAGGAGTAACCTCCTCTGTGTCATTTATATGGAACATAAGAGGAAAATAGGGTGTTTCCCTCTCATCCTTCTCTTTCTTGCTCTTGCGACTTCCTCAGCACAAGCCCAGGAGGAGGCATCAGGTATCACAGACGCCGTTGCCGGGATCATGTCACTGACAGATGAATATGAAGCCTCTTTTCTCCTGGAGCGGTTGTCTGAGATTGAAGAGAGACCGGCAGCCATAAACACGGTGATGAAGAGGAGATAGCACGGCTCTTTTTCCTTACGGAGTTCCAGGTCAGGGTACTGGCAGATTATGTGACCAGAAAAGGTGATATTGTCTCATTGTACGAGTTGGCACTGCTCCCCGCTTTTGACCGGGAAACCGTAATGCTTATGGCACCGTACATCACCCTGGAGCCGTCGGACAGAAAGAAGTGGTTATCAGTCCGGCAGAACCACTGTTATTATGACGGCCAGCACACGTTTCGCCACGGAAGACAATACTGCCAGGGGCATCAGGTCACTGGTGCGCTTCAGGCATGAAGGACAGACACTCAGCTATGGTGTGACAGCAGAGAATGATCCGGGTGAACCATTTACCTTTGACGGTGCAGCGGGGCCGGATTTTCTCTCGGGTCATCTCATGTACCGTGGCAAAGGGTTCGTTGATCGTATCATTATTGGCGATTACTCCCTGCGCTTCGGTGAGGGTCTTGTGTTTAACAGCGGCTCGTTTCAGGGATCATGGCTAAGCTCACCGTCGTTCATGACTGGCAGGAGCGCCCTCACACAGTACACCTCCACGGAGGAAAACAATTTTTTCAGAGGCGTGAGCTGCCTGCTGGGAAGCACGGCACGCGGTGTCACGATCTTTGCCTCTTCCAACACGATTGATGCACGCCTGCTCTTTGACGGCGACAGCAATGCTGTGGCCGTGACCAACCTGGTCAAAGGAGGTCTTCACGACAGTCCTTCGGCACGCGAGGCGCGCAACAGCCTGACTGAATCCATGGCAGGACTACACTTTTCATGGGGGACAGATAAGATAAGAGCCGGGGTGACATCATCGCATTGACATGGTTTTCCCTGCAGTTTCAGCCTGACACCATGAAAGCGGAAAATATAACTGCCTTCACCGGTGACCGCCTGCTGAATGTGGCTGCTGATTTCAAGGCAGGAACCGGTCCTTTGCTTTTTTTTGCAGAGGCGGCAGTCAGCTTTCCCGGTTCATGGGCTGCCACCGGCGGCATAAGGGCCAGGCCTTCCGACAGGGTTACATTTAACATCCTTGCACGGCATTTCTCCCCGGGCTATCATGCGTTCCATTCCGGAGCTTTCTGCGCATCGACAGCCGCCTCAAACGAAACAGGCCTGGCTGCCTCATTGCATCTGGAGGTCGCCCGTCATCTCTTTGTCAGTGCCGGCGCTGATCATTACCGTGTGCCGTGGCCGCGGTACCGCTCCTCGTCTCCTGCCTATGGCAACCGGACCGAGATTAAGTGTGAATACCTTCCGCGTGAGCGATCTTTCACTGAGGTTGACATATACTTCTACAGCACGGGAGTATGACCTGGAAAATAAATCCGGCATTTCACTCTCGGAGACAAGTAAGAGAAGGCTGCTGGCATTTACCTTCTCATGCTCTCCGGTTGAAAGCATCACTCTCACTACACGTGTCTCCGCAAGTCAAATAGCCCCTTCCGGAGAAAAAGGGTTCCTGCTGTGCCAGGATATCTCGTATTCTTTCCATAACGTTCCGCTGAGGCTGTGGTTCCGTTACGCACTTTGTTCCAGCGACGGATATGACAGCCGTCTCTATGCCTGGGAGAACGACCTTCTTCATTCATTCAGCGTTCCTGCAATGTACGGTGAGTGCAGCCGGGCGTTTGTGATGATCTCGTGGAAACCTACCGGAAAAATAGAACTGAGAGCCAAATATGCTGTTACAGCATCAAAGGCGGAGTTTGTAAAAGAGATAAAGCAGGAGGTGAGGGCGCAGTGCCAGATAATGTTTTAAGAGGCAATAGGCAACAGTCAAATAATCACTAATGTCTATTGCCTACTGCCTTAAGATCAATTTGTTTTGAACTTGTACTGTACCGCTCCCAAGCTCCTCATTAGCCTGAACAATCTTCTTCTTCAGTCCATCCTTGTAAGCGATCAGTTTCTCCATGACGGCCGTGTCACCGGTGGCGATCATCTGCGCTGCCAGGATGCCTGCGTTGAGTGCGCCGTCAATGGCTACGGTAGCTACGGGTATCCCGGGAGGCATCTGCACAATCGCCAGCAGTGAGTCCATGCCGTCGAGCGAGGCTTTCACCGGTACACCTATCACAGGTACAGGTGTCATGGCGGCTATGACGCCCGGCAGATGAGCTGCCATGCCAGCCCCGGCAATGATCACCTTTATTCCCCGTCCGGCAGCGCCATGGGCAAACTTCTCAACCTCATCAGGGGTGCGGTGGGCCGAGAGAGCATTCATCTCGAAGGGTATACCCATGCTGTCAAGAAACTCCGCTGCCTTCTCCATCACCTTCAGGTCGGAGGTGCTTCCCATAATTATGCTTACAAGTGGGTTCATATGCTCTTTTTTAATGTTACTGTGATACTTAGGCAAATTTAAACTTTAAATTTATAATTTTGCACCATCAACCACCTGCACCATGAATGAGATAAAAGTCCTTGACAGAGAGTTTTCGGAATATATCACCGAAGATGAGATACAAAGCCGGATCACAGCCCTGGCGGAGAAGCTTAACGAAGACCTCAAAGGTCATGATGTTCTCTTCTTTGGTATACTCAACGGAGCCTTCCTTTTCGCTGCCGATCTCTTCAGACAGGTAAATCTTAACGCACAGATTTCATTCATTAAGCTTGCTTCGTATGAAGGTACGGGCAGCACCGGCAAGATCAAGGAGCTGATAGGTTGGAATGAGGATATAACCGGCAAAACTGTCGTTGTTATTGAGGATATCATCGATACCGGCAGTACCATGGAAAGGATCATCGGCGAGCTTACCCTGCGAAAAGCCAGGGACGTCAAAATATGCACGCTTCTTTTTAAACCAGAGGCGTATACCCGGGATATCCCCATTGATTATATAGGGTTTGAAATTCCAAACAATTTTGTTGTCGGGTACGGCCTTGACTATGACGGCTATGGCCGTAATCTGAAATCAATTTACAAAATCATTAAATAGTATATAAATGATCAATGTTCTTATGTTTGGCCCTCCCGGATCAGGGAAGGGAACACAGTCGGTGACCCTTGCAGGAAAGTATAACCTTCTCCACCTGTCTACCGGAGACATGCTAAGGGCTGAGCTGGCTGCCGGCACTGAGCTGGGCAAAAAGATGGCGGCTATCATGGCTGCCGGCGAGCTGGTGCCCGATGATGTGGTGATAGCCATGATAGCACAAAAGATCGATGCCACTACAGGCAAGGCAGGCTTTATCTTTGACGGATTCCCGCGAACGGTTGAACAGGCTGATGCACTTCAGGAGATGCTGAAGGAGCGCGGCATGAAGATAGATCTGATGCTCGTTCTGGAAGTGAATGACATTGAGCTGATGGACCGCATGAAGAAAAGAGCTTTGGTATCAGGAAGGGCTGATGATGCTGACGAAGCAGTTATAAACAATCGCATTGCCGTTTACCAGGCCAAGACCGAACCGGTAATAGACTACGGCCGCAAGGCAGGGGTCTCACGCATGGTTGACGGAGTGGGATCCATCGATGACATTTTCGCCAGGCTCTGCAGACATATTGAAACAATAATCTGACTGATGGCAGACACAAACTTCGTTGACTATGTAAAGATTTTCGGACGATCGGGCAAGGGCGGAGCCGGCTCGACACACCTGCGACGTGAAAAATTTCAACCAAAGGGTGGACCTGACGGCGGCGACGGCGGAAGAGGAGGAGACGTCATCCTTAAAGGCGATTCACAGCTCTGGACCCTGCTGCACCTCAAGTTCAGAAAGCATATCTTCGCCGGTCACGGAGGAGTGGGTTCATCGAATAATAAAACAGGCGCCGACGGCGAAGATGTAATCATTAATGTACCCCTGGGAACAATTGCAAAAGACTCTGAGACAGAAAATATCCTGTTTGAAATAACCCACGACGGCGAAGAGAAGATACTTGTCAAGGGAGGCCGCGGAGGACAGGGTAACACTCATTTCAAATCGTCAACCTTTCAGACACCGCGCTTCGCTCAGCCAGGCGAGCCGTCCATTGAGGGCTGGTACATTCTGGAGCTGAAGGTACTTGCTGATGTCGGCCTCGTAGGGTTTCCCAATGCCGGCAAGTCGACGTTGCTTTCGGTGGTCAGCGCCGCCCGCCCCAAGATAGATAACTATCCTTTCACCACCCTGACCCCCAACCTGGGCATTGTAAGTTACCGTAATGACAAATCTTTTGTCATGGCTGATATCCCGGGTATCATAGAAGGCGCTGCCGAGGGCAAGGGCCTTGGTACCAGGTTCCTCAGGCATATTGAACGGAACTCGGTACTCCTCTTCATGATCCCCTCTGACAGCAATGACGTGAACAAGGAATACCAGATTCTTGTTGAAGAGCTCAGAAAATACAATCCCGAACTGCTCGATAAACCAAGGGTGATGGCGATATCCAAATGTGACCTTATTGATGAAGAGCTCAAGGATGGCATAAGGCCCGGATTGCCGGACAACATCCCGGTAGTGTTCATCTCATCGATAAACGGTACCGGTATCTCCGCTCTCAAGGATATCCTCTGGAGAGCAATAAACAACTGAGCATGGTTAAGCTGGATCGCACTATATTCCTTTTCCTTAATTCCATGCACTCACCCTTCTTTGACAAGGTAATGTGGACCCTCAGTCTCAGGACGGTATGGATACCGCTCTATCTTTTCATTATATATCTCCTGGCCGTAAAATATAAAAAAAACATATGGCTGATCCTTCTCTTCGCATTACTGCTGGTGGTAATCACTGATCAGGTTTCAGTAATGATGAAGAACTTCTTCGGACGTCTCAGGCCTTGTCATGAGCCTTTGCTTCAGGGGCTTGTTCATACGGTAAAAGGACCAGTGCGTCGGTATGTACGGTTTTGTTTCAGGGCATGCTGCCAATGCCTTCGGACTGGCCTCATTTACTGCCCCGCTGCTGGGTAAGAAATGGTATACATGGAGTATCTTCATCTGGGCAGCACTGGTATCCTATTCCAGGATCTACCTCGGAGTGCATTATCCCGGTGATGTCCTCGGAGGAGCCTTGCTAGGACTGCTCGCCGGAACAGGGCTGGCTCTGGCCGCCACAGAAACAGAAAAACGCATAGCATTATGGAACTGATAAAGTCTGTCTGGGTCTGGTTGTCAAGTATCATATTCATCACACTTGCACTGCCGGTTGCATTTATTCTATGGCTGATAGCAATCCCGTTTGACAAACGCAGGTTGATGAACAACAGATGGATGGTTATCCAGGGAATTGTTCTCACAAAGATGAGCCCCTTCTGGAAAGTGGTCGTCGATGGCCGTGAAAAAATTGACCAGAACCAGGCTTATGTTATCGTACCCAATCATCAGTCAATGCTGGATATTGTTTTCTTCAACATGCTGCATCACAGGCTAAGATGGGTTTCAAAGATCGAGGTGTTCAAGATTCCGATAGTGGGATGGGAGATGAGGATGGTGAAGTACATTGAACTTGTCAGGGGCAACAAGGCCAGCGTTGTGAAGATGATGGAGAGCTGCGTGGAATCACTGCAGGAGGGCATTTCCGTAGTGATCTTTCCTGAAGGCACACGGTCACTTACAGGAGCGATCGGGAAGTTCAAGCCAGGTGCTTTTCAGATTGCGGTGAAGACTGACAAACCCCTGCTTCCGGTACTGATAGACGGCACCGGCGATATACTGCCCAAAAAAGGATTCCTCTTCGGGAGTCGCATTGTGGTAAGGATCAGGGTCCTGGATCCTATCTTTCCGGGGAACTTCAAAACCGGTGATCCGGACGAACTTGCGGCGATGGTTCAGGCTCAGATGGTCAGTGCCATGGAACAGCTCAGAAGTGAGCCTGTTAAAGTAAAATAACCGTCCCGGACGCCCTTCCTGCCTTATTGCAAGGTAAAAAATCACTGCTGTTGTTGATAAATCGGGTGTAAAGGCCTCTCCTAAATCTTTATATTTGCCGAAAATTCGGGATGATGGACGGCAACTATACAGAAGACAACATCAAAACCCTTGAGTGGAAGGAGCATATCAGGCTGAGGCCCGGTATGTACATCGGTAAGCTGGGTGACGGTTCATCCCTCGATGACGGCATATATGTAATGCTGAAGGAGGTCATGGACAATGCTGTGGATGAGTATATGATGGGTTTCGGCCGTAAGATCGATGTGGGCATCATCGGCAGGGAGGTAAGGGTACGTGATTACGGCCGTGGCATACCACTTGGCAAAGTGCTCGATGTCACATCACGTATGAATACCGGGGCCAAATACGACTCGAAGGCATTCAAGAAATCTGTCGGACTTAACGGAGTGGGTATCAAGGCAGTCAATGCCCTGTCTTCAATGTTTGTCCTGCGGTCAGTACGTGACGGACAGGTGAAGGAGATTGAGTTCAATGCCGGCAATGTGGTCAGGGATGAAGCACTGAAGGCATCAAAGGAGGATAACGGCACGGAGGTAATCTTTACTCCCGACGAATTAATGTTCGGCAACTACCACTATATCACTGAGTATGTTGAGAACATGCTGAAAAACTACACCTACCTCAACGCAGGTATGGTGATAAATTTCAACGGAAACAAGATCATTTCACGCAACGGCCTTGTAGACCTTCTCAATGACAACATGAACAGCGAGGGCCTCTATCCTATTATCCATCTGAAGGGAGAGGATATCGAGATTGCCATAACTCACGGACTGCAGTACGGTGAGGACTATTACAGCTTCGTCAACGGCCAGCACACATCGCAGGGAGGCACACACCTCATGGCTTTCCGTGAAGGGATAGTAAAGACCATAAGGGAGTTCTACAAAAAGGATTTTGACCCCTCTGACATACGTACGTCAATCATAGCTGCCATTTCAGTCAAAATCGAAGAGCCTATTTTCGAATCGCAGACAAAGACAAAGCTCGGATCCAAGGATATGGGCCCTGAGGGACCTTCAGTCCGGTATTATATAATTGAATTCATTCACAAGCACCTTGATGACTATTTTCACAAGAACAGCGAGACAGCACAAATACTGCTGAAGAAGATTCAGGAATCAGAGAAGGAGCGCAAGGCCATCAGCTCAATCCAGAAGCTTGCCCGGGAAAGATCAAAGAAAGTCAGCCTCCATAACCGGAAGCTTCGCGACTGCCGCATCCATTACAATTCAAACGATGACAGGCGCCTTGACTCAACCATATTCATCACTGAGGGAGACTCAGCCAGCGGTTCTATAACCAAATCGCGTAATGTGGAGACGCAGGCCGTCTTCAGCCTGAGAGGCAAGCCGCTGAACAGTTTTGGCCTCACGAAGAAGATCGTCTATGAGAATGAGGAGTTCAACCTGCTGCAGGCTGCGCTGAATATTGAGGAGTCTGTGGAAGACCTTCGTTACAACAATGTGGTCGTAGCCACTGACGCAGATGTTGACGGCATGCATATCCGTCTGCTACTTCTGACATTCTTCCTGCAGTTCTTCCCTGATCTTGTCAGGAAAGGCCATGTATATATCCTGCAGACACCGCTTTTCAGGGTACGGAACAAAAAGGAAACACGTTACTGTTACAGTGATAATGAAAGGCTTAAGGCGATAAAGGACCTGGGGCCTGACCCGGAGATTACACGATTTAAGGGTCTGGGTGAGATATCGCCTGATGAGTTTGGACGTTTCATCGGGAAGGATATACGGCTTGAGCCTGTAATCATGAAAAAGGCAGACCCATATACTCAGTTCCTTGAGTTTTTCATGGGTAAAAATACTCCTGAACGTCAGGATTTTATAATTGACAACCTGAGGGTTGAGGAGGAGTTGCCGGAAACAGCGCTGGCGTGAGAGGAGATTGTTGCAGAAGATGAAAGAGATTGATCATGAAGATGATACCTTCACCGGAAACGGTGAGGAGTCAAAAGAGACAAAGAACGGTTTTATTCCCGCCGCCCTTCATGCGGTCACGGCGTTGTCAGGGATGTACCAGGACTGGTTCCTGGATTATGCGTCGTATGTTATACTAGAGCGTGCCGTACCTCATATTTCTGATGGGCTGAAGCCTGTCCAGCGAAGGATTCTCTATTCAATGAAACGCATGGATGACGGCCGCTTCAATAAGGTGGCCAACATCATAGGCCATACGATGCAGTTCCATCCCCACGGTGATGCTTCCATTGGTGATGCACTGGTGCAGCTCGGGCAGAAGGACCTGCTGGTGGATGCTCAGGGGAACTGGGGAAATATTCTAACGGGAGACGGTGCGGCTGCACCCCGTTATATCGAAGCACGACTTTCAAAGTTCGCCCTCGAGGTGGCCTTCAACAACAAGACCACTGAGTGGATGGCCTCCTACGACGGACGCAACAAGGAGCCTGTCACCCTTCCTGTGAAATTTCCTCTTCTCCTGGCTATGGGTGTCGAAGGTATAGCTGTGGGACTGGCATCAAAAATACTTCCGCATAACTTCAATGAACTCATTGATGCCTCTATAAGCTATCTCCAGGGCAAACCCTTTGTTCTTTACCCTGATTTCCCGACAGGCGGAATGATAGATGTGGCGAGGTACAATGACGGCATCAGGGGCGGGGCAGTTAAAGTGAGGGCGAAGATTGAAAAGGTCGATAAAAAAGGACTGGTTATCACCGAGATACCTTTTGGCCGCACAACAGGCTCGCTCATTGAATCTATTGTCAGGGCCAATGACAAGGGCAAGATCAAGGTAAAAAAGATAGACGACAACACTTCAGGGGGAGTAGAGATAGTGATCCAGCTGCAGTCCGGAATTTCACCTGACAAAACCATTGATGCACTGTATGCCTTCACTGACTGTGAGCTTTCAATATCACCCAACGCCTGCATCATCACTGACGAAAACAAGCCTGCTTTTGTGGGGGTAAGTGATATCCTGAGGCATTCGACTGATCAGTCGGTCATGCTTTTAAAACGTGAGCTTGAGATACGCAAGGCTGAGCTTGATGAGGACTGGCACTTCGCATCTCTCGAAAAGATTTTCATAGAGAAAAGGATATACCGCGATATTGAAGAAAGCGAGACGTGGGAGGCTGTAATCAGTGCAATTGATAAGGGACTGAAGCCCTACAAGAAGCTTTTCAGGCGCCAGATTACACGTGAAGATATTATCAAACTGACCGAGATAAAGATCAAACGTATCTCGAAGTTTGACTCTTCGCGTGCTGATGAGCATATCAGGGGAATTGAGGGAGAGCTTGAAGAGGTGGCTAATCATTTGGGTAACATTATCCCTTACACAATCAATTACTACCGTCAGATAAAAAAGAAGTACGGTAAAAACTCAGAACGCCGCACGGAGATAAGAAGTTTTGAAACCATTGAGGCATCCAAGGTAGTTGCTGTCAACTCCAAACTCTATGTCAACCGCCAGGAGGGCTTTATAGGCACTGGCCTCAGAAAGGACGAGTTTGTATGCGACTGTTCTGATATCGATGATATTATTGTGATAAGAAAAGACGGCACCTATCTCATTACAAAGGTGGCTGAAAAGCAGTTTGTGGGGAAAGATGTGATATATGTGCAGGTCTTTCTGCGGAATGACACCCGTACCATTTACAATATTGTTTACCAGGACGGACGCGATGGCCCGCTGTATATCAAGCGTTGTGCCCTTACTGGCCTGACGAGGGACAAGGAGTACAATCTCGGCCGGGGAACAGAGGGTACCCGTATACATTACCTGAGTGTCAATCCCAACGGTGAAGCAGAGGTTATCAAGGTTAACCATAAGCCGCGTGCCAGGCTGAAGAAACTCACCTTTGAGTTTGATTTTGGTGAGCTGGCGATCAAGGGACGCTCCTCGATGGGCAATATTCTGACAAAGAATCCCATTCATAAAATCACTCTGAAAGAAAAGGGGCTATCGACACTGGGTGGCCGTAAGCTGTGGTTTGATGATGCCGTGATGAGGCTTAATGCTGATGGCAGGGGCAAATTCCTGGGTGAGTTCGCTTCGGAAGAAATACTTCTGGTTGTGACAAAAACAGGCTGTTTCCGTACATCAGGCACAGATCTCTCACTTCATTTTGAGGATGACCTGCTGCTGATCGAGAAATTCAGGGAATCAAAAGTCTTTTCCGCCGTTTACTGGGATCAGGGGCAGGAACTCTATTACGTTAAGAGGTTCGTCTTTGAAGAGTCAGAGAGGCTGCAGTACTTCATCGCCGACAGCGAGGGATCCAAGCTGGTCAGCCTGACAGAGGTCGAGTATCCGCGTCTCGAGATCAGTTTTGGCGGCAAAAATGAGGGACGCAGCAACGAGATTATTGAGGTGGCGGGTTTTATCGGGGTGAAGAGTTTCCGCGCCAAGGGCAAGCGACTGTCGAACTACTCTGTGTCAAATATTACGGAGCTGGAACCTGTTGTAAAAAGTGAGGTTGCACCTCAGCCCGGAGCCGGAGAGGAGAAACCACTGAATACTGAATTGCAGGTGCTTCCTCCGGAAGACCCGGCGCAGATGAAATTAGATCTCTAGCTCAGCGTGAATATCTACCTTACAGGTTTCATGGGAAGTGGTAAAAGCACCACCGGAAGGAAGATTGCATCTTCCCTCCGCTGGAGTTTTATTGATACTGACAGACTGATAGAAGAGCAAAATGGTTTATCGGTTGCAGAGCTGTTCACCCTTCGCGGCGAGCAGTATTTCAGGGAAGCGGAGAGAAAGGCATTGATGACGGCTTCGGCAAGATCGCGCACAGTGGTTGCCTGCGGAGGTGGCACTCCATGCTCGGAGGAGAACATTGGCATAATGAAAGAAACGGGTGTGATACTTTACCTTAAACTACCTGTTGACATACTGGTTTCAAGGCTTGAAAAGTCAAAGACCGTACGTCCTCTTCTGTTGAATAACGGGAAGACTGACCTGAAGGAGAGAGTGCTGGAGCTGCTCGAAAAGAGAACCGTGTGGTATGAGCAGGCAGATCTTATCACTGACGGTCAGAGCACCACTGAGAAACTAACAGGTCAGCTTGCTGAACTCATAAGGGACCGGGGAGCTTTTTTATAGATTTTATTCTTTGTATCTTGTAAAGCGAGTCTGTATGTATTCCGGAACATGTCAAAACTGAACTGTAGATGAAGCCCGGGTATCCGTATTTATTATGGCCGGTTCTGATTTTGTCAGTCGTAACAGCTGCTGCCCTGCTGACAATAATTACGGATTTATCTCTCTTTGAAGCAACGCCGTTTTTTTATACAGTCTCCATCGGGGCAGCCACAACCGGCCTGGCCCTGGCAATCCGGAACCGGTCTTATCTGCCAATGTTAAAGAATCTGCGGCTGCAAGGGAGATTGCTGATCTCAGCCCTTACACTTTTAATCCTTTCGGTCCCGGCATCCCTGATATATATTTATTATGATCTTAACGGGAAGGAAACCCTTAAGTTACTCTCGGCATTCTTCACTTCTCTGGCTGCCATCTTCTTTTTCGCATCCTTTTTAACTTACACCCTGCCAGCCCTGGCGGCAATATCGAAGCTATACCCGGAGGAAGGGGCACGGTGGCGCCGGGTCAGAAACGTCAGGGCAAGGACGATCACAGCCATTATTGTGCTTCTGTTGTTTTTAATGCTGATCAAAAGATTTACCGGATATAATTCATCGGGATTGGTTCTCCTGATTCCATTATTCGCATTGGTTCAGGTCATACTGGACATTATCCTTTCAGCTGAATTCAGGAATATCATCATGTCCAGGATCCGGAGCCTGGAGGCATTCCAACAGTGCCTTCTGAAAATCAGGTTCCATCGGGTGATGCTGTCAGCGGTTTCAGAAGCGTATTGCTTTATCCAAGTCATTATCTTGATATTGTATGCGGGAGGCTTGACTACCTGATCAACCGCGCAGATGACAGTTATGCCTCGGAGGTTGTCCGTGTTGCAGGCCGTACTTTTGATCCTGCACTTATACCCGCCCTGAAGGCCATCGTCTCCGGACAGAAATTCAGCGAGGCTGTCAGGCACGGAGCAGTCCGGGGTAATTGCCCATATTGAGAAGTACTTTTCTGACCCTGTCAGGAACAGTGAAATGCTCAGATTGCCAGGGATAAACGAAAAGACTGCTGTTGCCAGGGCGATACTGACCGTAAAAAAAGCTCCGCATACATCTGAAATAACCAGGATGCTGAACGATCTAAATCCTGATATCAGGAGGATAGGTCTGGCAGCGGCTGGGCTCTACGGGATGAAAGAACTGCGTGAAGAGGCGCTGCAGGCCCTTTATACGCCTGAGACAGAGAGAGAGGCATTTTACCTTCTTAATTATTTCGGGCCTGACACTTATGGAGAAATAATCGGAACTGACTTCAGGCCTCAGAACAGGGAAAGTGTCAGCCTGATGGTCATGCGTCTGATGAGTATGATGCCTCTTGAACAGGTTACACCCTATCTGAGTAATTTAATAGAGGGGGGGCCGGTAACAGTAAGACTGAAAGCCGTGAAATACCTCTGTGAACAGGGGTTTGTCCCTGAGACGAATCAGCGACAGCGGATAGAAGACATCATAAATGGAACCGTTTACAATATCGGACGGCTTATTGCACTTCAGACAGAGGCGGAGAAGAACAGATACTTTATTTTGTCCGGAGCCATGGGTTGGGAAAAGAGTATGAACTATGAACTGCTGTTTTCCCTTCTCTCACTTACATCAGGGAATGCAACCACCGGACTGATCAGGACCAATGCTGCCTGCGGAACGGCAGCTGGGGCAGGAATAGCATCGGAGGTCATTGAAATAATGATTACCGGTTCTTTACGCCGTCCGCTGCAGGCTCTGCTCGGAAATAACTCAGACAGAGCCAGATTGAACGAACTCTCGCTGTACTTCCCTATAAGGCCAGTGACAGACGGATCGCTGGCAACCATGATACTCTCATCAGATCAGAATATCACCGGTGTATGGACAAAGGCCTGCGCTCTGCATAAGGCAGCCCGGGAGGGGCGTGGAGCGGCAAAAGAGATAGTGGTGTCATATCTCTTCAGCAACAGCCAGCTGCTGCAGGAAGAAGCCGCAATGGTGATACGTACCGTTGACCGGGACTGGTTTACCGAGGTGGAGGGCAGACTGACGGAACAGGTAAGAAACAGGGTTGCAGGTGTGGTCAACAACACGCTGCCGGAGGTGGCAATGATCTTCGGCAAAACTCGCTTTCTCAGCCTTTGCTTCAATAAGATACCTGAAGAAAGAATGATTATGCTGGCTTCCTGTATGCGCTACTCGGAATCTTATGATGCAGGGCCATTACCCGGGCTTATTACATGGATTGTCCCTTCGGACCAGGGTAAAAGCGGACTCTATTCACTGCCGGTGAGCGATATTACCAACTTTGTTTTTCACTATTCGGAATACACTGATATCTTTGCTGATTATATAGACAAACAAGGCACTGATGCTGTTTAATTATTAGTCATCCATGGCTGAAAGAATAACAATAGTAAAGTCAAACCCGTTCCCGGGACTAAGAGCTTACAGGCCCGATGAGGGTCATCTGTTCTTCGGCCGGATGGAGAGCACAACAAAAGTAGCAACACGGCTCAAGGACAACAGGTTTGTTTCTGTAATAGGAGCGTCAGGCAGCGGCAAGTCGTCGCTGGTGCTCTCAGGAGTGATACCGGCTCTCATCAGGGAAAACGCTGAAGGAAAGAAGCTATGGTCATACCTGGTTTTCAGGCCTGATATTAATCCTATCGACAATCTGGCGGCAGAGCTGTCAGTGCTGTCTGCCGGCGCGGGCTTCACACAGCTTTCACAGGCCAGCATTGCTGCCTCCCTCCATAACAGAAGTGAAGGGATCACAGACGTGATCAATAAGATCAGAAAAAGTCTGCGTCAGCAGATTGTTATTGTTATCGATCAGTTTGAAGAGATCTTCAGATACAGTCCCGTCTCAACCAGGGGCATAGAAGGCGATGAAGCCACCGACTTTATTGATCTCCTCGTAAATGCTGTGCAGCAGCCTGACCAGGGGCTTTATCTCATTCTTACACTCCGGTCAGAGTATGTCTCAGAGTGTTCCCGTTTTCATTCGCTGACCAACCTGATGAACACCAGCAGCTTTCTTCTTCCGCAGATAGGCCGCGACTTGCTCGGCGCTGTGATAGAAGAGCCGGTAAAAGTGTCAGGGGCAACAATAGACCGCTCACTGGTTAAGATCATACTGGGTGAACTTTCTGATAACCCGGGACAACTGCCGGTACTGCAGCACCTTCTTATGAGGATGTGGAACCACTGGAACAAAGCCGGTGACATGAGCCGTCCGCTGAGTATTGCCGATTATGAGGCTGTGGGTACGCTTAAGGGCGCCATATCACAGCATGCCGGACAGGCACTTGAAGAGCTTAATGAGAGGCACCGGTATGTCTGTTCAAGACTCTTCCGTGCCATAACTGTCCGTACCGAAGACGGCAGAGAGATTCGCCGGCCGGAAACCATAGCCACCATAGCAACCCAGACAGCCTGCACTGTTGAAGAGATAATTAATGTCGCTGAGGTTTTCAGACATCCCGATTATTCGTTTCTCACACCTGCCTCTGATATTCCTCTTAATAAGGACAGTGTCATTGACCTGAGTCATGAAAGCATTATAAAGCTGTGGAGTACGCTCAGAAAATGGCTTGATGATGAGGATGCTTCAATGAGACTTTATCTCAAGCTTGCCGCAGCTGCTGAACAGTATCAGGAAGGTAATGGGAAACTGTGGAGCGCACCTGACCTGTTTATTGCCATCAAGTGGCGTGAAGAGAACAATCCCACACTGGCCTGGGCTGAGAAGATTGACCCGGCATTTGAGAGAACAATGCTATTCCTTAAAAATTCGGAGGAGGAATACGCTGCCCTGGAGGTGTACAACAAGAAGGCAGACTACGGTAAGATAAGACGTTCACGCCTTATTGCAGGTATACTGGGAATTATGGTCCTGCTTGCACTCATTGCCCTGGGCACACTCTATTCACTCAGGAGCCGGTCTGAGAAACAAAAGTCAGTGGCCTTGCAGCTGAAAGATGAGGCAGTTGCTTACACAAATGTTCTGAGTGACAGTCTCAACCTTCTGGCAGATACTTTTAGAACTGCCGAACAGGAGGCCGGCCTGGAAAAGCTGAATTCCATTTCTGCAATCAACAGGGCACAGGAGGCTGAGGAGAAAGTATCAGCAACAGGTAACATGTTGAGGGAAGCAGAAAATGAAAAGACAGCTGCCGTCGTTATGGCAACAGTGGAGAACCGAAACAAAATGCTGGCTGTGGCCAGGTCACTGGCGATGCGGTCAATCAACCATTCCGGGGAACAGGATCTGCAGATACTGCTGGCATGGCAGGCTTATCTCTTCAATGAGAGACATGCAGGCATCGAAGATGATGGAGATATATTTTCTGCACTCTACGAAGTGAGTAAGCGTTACGGCAATAAATACTATTCCAGGTTCAGTCCTGATGACGCATCTGTGACAGCCATGGCAAGAGAGCCAGACGGATATTTCTTCTATACCGCTGACACTGAAGGCAGGGTGTTACGCTGGCAGAACGACCAGCCAGGCAAGGGTTATAACCTTATCTGGTCAGGTGACAAAGTCATAAAAGCCATGTCAGTCAGTCCTGATGCATCATGGCTCGCATGCGGTACATCGACATCAGAAGTCATCATGATACCACTCGCAGACGATTCCATCGGTTACCAGATGCAGAATGCCGGAGGCAGTATTACCGCACTGATCTTTAACACAACGGGCAATCTTCTGTTCACTTCAACCATTGAAGGGGCTGTTACGGCATGGGATCTCAGGTCGCGCAAGGGCAACAACGTTGTCAGCGATCCTGAAGGAGTAATTGCGCTTGAAATATCTGACGACAACAATCTGCTGGCAGCACTTACAAATGATGGCAGGGTTATGCTCTGGAATCCTGAAGCACCCGGCAGGCAGTATACTCTTAATGCCGGGGGAAGGGTCATTACGTCGCTGAAATTCCTGACGGGAAGAGAAAAGTTAGCTACCGGGGACGAAACGGGCATTATTGATATCTGGGATACAGGGTCAGGAACTGTCGGGGCGAGTGTTGAGGGCCATGCCTCTGCCATTAATGCCATCGCTTACAACAAAACTGATAACCAGATGATTACCGCAGACAATAAAGGCAGTATGAGAATATGGACACTTTCTGATCTTGCCATACCGCCCGTGGTCATATCAGACAGTAATGATGAGGTCATGAACATGGTTTTCAATCCTGACGGGAACTCATTTCTTGCAGCAACGCGGACAGAGGTGACACAAAGGCCGGCCCATGTAAGATGCATGATTAACGGACTCTGCTCCATGGTTACTCGCAACCTGTCACCGGTCGAGTGGGCTGCATATGTCGGACGTGATATAGAATATGAACCTACCTGCCCTGACAGAACTTACAAGATCAGGGTCAGAGAGATGACAGGAGCCCGTTAAGGCAAACTTTTTCACACGGATTTTGTTCTTCTTAAGAGCGTCTCCTCTGTATGGAGTAATTGTCTATTTTTGCTACCGGCTTTAATTAATATACTGACGACTGAATGAAAGAAAAGAGAGTCTTACTGATGATCCTTGACGGCTGGGGAATAGGTGACTGCACGAGGAGTGATGTCATATGTTCCACCGGGACACCTTCTATTGATGCACTTAAAAAAGCATACCCTTCCTCGTCCCTTCTTACATCCGGGGAGGATGTGGGCTTACCTGAAGGCCAGATGGGCAACTCGGAGGTTGGTCACCTGAATATAGGCGCCGGACGCATTGTCTACCAGGATCTTGTCAAAATAAACAGGGCTTGCCGGACCGGCGAGATACGGGCAAACAAACCTCTCGCGGAAGCTTTCACCTATGCCCGTGACAAGGGTGTGAAGGTTCATTTCCTGGGCCTGCTGTCGGATGGGGGAGTGCACTCCCTTGACAAACATCTTTACGCACTCTGCGACATGACAATGGATTACGGCCTGAAAGAGGTATATATCCACGGTTTCGGAGACGGCCGCGATACTGATCCGAGAAGCGGCAAGGGCTATATGACTGAACTGATCAGTCACCTGAAACACAGCAACGGCAGGGTGGCATCGTTTGTCGGCAGGTACTATGCCATGGACCGTGATAAAAGATGGGAACGTATAAAAGAGGCTTATGATCTCCTTGTAAACGGGGAAGGGCATAAGACTACAGATATCATTGAGGCAATGCAGGATTCATACGACGGGGGTGTGACCGATGAGTTCATGAAACCCATAGTGGTGACACATGACGACGGGAAACCACTTGCCACGATATCCGGGGGCGATGTTGTTGTCTTCATCAACTTCAGAAATGACCGCGCACGTGAGCTGACAATCGTTCTGACACAGCAGGATATGCCGGAACTGGGAATGAAGACCATCCCTCTGCGTTATCTGACAATGACCCCTTACGATGACAATTTCAGGGGCCTGGAGATTATTTTCCCGAAAGATAATGTGAACAGGACTCTTGGGGAGATATTGGGCGATCTTGGTAAAAAACAGCTCCGGATAGCAGAGACGGAGAAGTATGCACACGTGACATTCTTTTTCTCGGGCGGAAGGGAGAAGGAGTTTCCCGGAGAGGAAAGGGTACTTGTACCTTCACCAAAAGTGGCAACCTATGACCTTCAGCCAGAGATGAGCGCCTATAAGGTCAGGGATGCCATCATTGCTGAGATCGGCAAACAAAAGTTTGATTTCATCTGCCTCAATTTCGCCAATGGCGACATGGTAGGTCATACGGGTGTTTATGAAGCAATTCAGAAAGCAGTCAGAACAGTGGATGAATGCGCGGGTGATGTTGTTAAAGCCGCACGCTCCAACGGTTATGATGTAGTGATTATAGCTGACCATGGGAATGCTGATTATGCCATTAACCCTGACGGTTCGCCCAACACTGCGCACTCCCTTAATCCAGTGCCCATTTATCTTATAAGTGACAGGTACAAAACTGTCAGCAGCGGCAGGCTCGCCGATATTGCTCCTACAATCCTGACCATGATGGGTCTTCCCATACCGGAGGAAATGACAGGCCGGTCACTGGTGTAGAAAAATATGCTGCAGATAGACGAAACAATAATATCACTTGCTCTTATTGAGAAGAAATTCTCATGTGACCTCAAAGCGTGCAAGGGCAGCTGCTGCCGTTATGGCGACACAGGTGCCCCGCTCACCGATGAGGAGGCGGCAACGCTTGAGCGTATATGGCCGGAACTGTGGCCTTTCCTGCGTCCGGAGGGGATAAGGGCGATAGAGGTTCAGGGCACAAGCCTGAGGGATATCGAGGGAGAACTTGTCACTCCGCTCATAAATAATGAAGAATGTGCCTATACAGTCATGGAAGATGACATATTCAAATGCGGCATTGAAACAGCATTTACTGCCGGGGCTGTCGGGTTCAGGAAGCCACTGTCATGTCATCTTTTCCCGGTGAGGGTGAAGCAATACCGCGATTTCAAGGGTGTGAACTACGAGGAGTGGCCCATCTGCCGGCCTGGTGTGGCGGCAGGCGTAAAACAGAATTCTCCGCTCTGGAGCTATCTCCGAGAACCTCTTGTAAGGGCTTTCGGCGAAGAGTGGTATGACAAGCTGCAGTGGTCAGCAAACGAATACAATAAAAACAGGGAATCATGGAAAAAATAATCAACTACATTGAGTCCAACAGGGACAGATTCATTGAGGAGCTCTTCGGGCTTATAAGGATTCCGTCCATCAGCGCTTCAGCAGCCAATAAGCATGACATGGTCAGGGCAGCGGAATATATACGTGACATGCTCCTGGGAAACGGAGCCGACCGTGCCGAAGTTTATCCTACCAAAGGACACCCGATAGTTTACGGAGAAAAAATTATAGGCAAGTCACTCCCCACGATTCTGGTTTACGGACATTATGATGTTCAGCCTCCTGAGCCGGTTGAAAAGTGGGTTTCACCGCCTTTCGAACCGGAGATACGCGACGGGAAGATTTATGCCCGCGGCGCCGATGATGACAAGGGCCAGCTGTTCATGCACCTGAAGGCATTTGAGATGATGAATGCCACGGATACACTCCCGTGCAATGTCAAGTTCATGATCGAGGGAGAGGAAGAGGCAGGATCTGAAAGTATCGGGGGCTTCTGTGCAGAATACAGGGAGATGCTGCGATCTGACGTGATACTCATTTCAGATACAACTATGATCTCAACGGCTACTCCTTCAGTTACATCAGGGCTGCGCGGACTGTCGTATATCCAGGTTGAAGTCGAGGGCCCTGATCATGATCTTCATTCGGGTTTATACGGTGGCGCCGTGGTCAATCCTTGCAACGTGCTGTGCGATATAATCGCCAGCCTGAAGGACAGCGACGGGAAAATTACCATCCCCGGGTTTTATGATGATGTGATGGTGCCTTCTGCCGCTGAAAGAGCCAAAATGGCTGAAAGACCGTTCGATCCTTCAGAATACAAAAAAGCAATAGGTGTGGAGGCTCTGGCTTCCGAAAAAGGATTCTCGACCCTCGAGAGCGTCGGTATCAGACCCACGCTTGACATCAATGGCATCTGGGGAGGGTATACAGGTGAAGGAGCAAAGACCATACTGCCCTCGAAGGCATCAGCAAAGATTTCGATGAGACTTGTTCCTTATCAGAAAGCTGAAGCCATTGCGGACCTTGCCATAAAGCATATCAGGACATTAGCCCCGGCAGGCGTGAAGATCAGGGCCGAATACCTCCACGGAGGAGAGGCTTATGTCAGTCCTCTTGATACGCCTGAGTATCTTGCTGCCGAAAGAGCCTACGAAGAGGTCTTCGGCAAGAAACCCATACCAGTCCGCAGCGGAGGCAGCATCCCCATCATTGCAACATTTGAGAAAATACTGGGAGTCAAATCCATACTGATGGGATTTGGTCTGGAGTCGGATGCGATACACTCACCCAATGAGAACTATCCCCTGGAAAACCTGTTTGCCGGGATGCGGGCTATTCCGCTGTATTACCGGTATTATACAGAGATGAAGAGTTCTGTGTGACGACTGACTAGTCAATTTTCAGTTTCAGGAGCTCAACTTTTGTTGCCGAGCCGCGGATAACTGTAAAAATGTACCTTCCCACCCGGATATTTTCCTGCAGATGCGGGATATTTCCGTGTGTGTAGAGCATAAGACCTGCGAGTGTGGTGTAATCATCGCTTTCCGGAAGCCCAAGCTCATACTCTTCGTTCAGATAATCAATATTCAGCCTTCCCGAGAAGATAAATTCCTTTTCACTGATCTTCTTATCTATCAGATCGCTGGTGTCATGCTCATCTTCGATATCACCGACTATCTCTTCAAGCACATCCTCAATGGTCACTATGCCTGATGTACCTCCAAATTCATCCACAACAAGGGCGATGCTCTTTTTTGCTTCGGAGAGCAGCTTCAGAACCTTATTTGCTGTCATGGTCTCCGGCACCACAGGAAGCTTTCTCATTCCCGTTTCAATATCAGCAGGCTCATGAAGGATATCCTTAAGCTCGTAGTATCCGACCATGTTGTCAAGATGCTCCCTGTAGAGCAGTATCTTGGAGTGGCCTGATTCGATGAACTGCTGTTTCAGCTCTTCCGTGGTGCTCCCGACAGGCAGCGCCACTATCTCCGTGCGGGGAACCATGCATTCGCGGGCTCTGACAGAAGAAAAATCGAGAGCATTCTGAAATATCCTGAGGCTGTTGTATTCCTCCTCCTTTTCTTCTTCCGTTTCCACGAGGTCATTCACAAAATGGTCAAGGTCAACGCGGGTGAAGATTTTGTTTTCCTGCTCCTTGCGTTCCGGTCTGATCCCGAAAAAGAGCCTCATGAACAGGTTGCTGATCCATAAAGTCAACTTGCTGACCGGGTAAAAGAGGTAGTAAAATACCGAGGTGGGAACTGCAAAAAGTTTCAGGAAGGAATTAGGGTTGATCCTCACAATGGATTTAGGGAGAAAGTCGGCAAAAACAAGTATTATTAAAGTGGTGACTATTGTCTGGATGATGAATATTATCAGATCAGAGGGAATCAGGTTTGCCATCCATCGCTCAAGCAGGTCTGCAGAGAGCATACTGAATATGACAGTGGCGATATTGACGCCGATCAGCATGGTGGCAATATACTGGCCGGGATTACGGGTGTACACAGAGACAACACCGGAGCCGAAATGACCCTGTTTGCGGTCAAGCTCTATACGCAGCTTATTTGATGCAATAAAAGAGAGCTCCATTGCCGAAAAGAATGCTGCAAGAAGTATAGCAAACGGAATGATCACCAGCGGGTTCATGACCCAAAGTTACACTTTTTTTCGCTGTCTGTCGCGAATCCATGCCATGACAAAAGCGACACCAGACATTACCAGGAAGAGCCAGGCCCTGCTGAATCCATTTATGGTCATCTCCCTGATGGCTATGCCCAGGCATAAAAGACCGAGGAGGATCCAGATTATTTCAATTCCCAGTATTCCCTTTTTGTTCATCATTAATATATATGGTACCGGAGACGTTTTTTATAGTCCCGTTTGTGAGACGGGAATCTGATTCAAAGCCCGTACCCATTATAATTTTATCCTTAAGTGTAAATCTGACGAACCTGTCAGACCACACACGCTCTTTGGGTTCACTCCAGTAGAGTAATTCCGTTTCAAGAATATCTCCATCCGTGTTGACGGCAACGACACTGTCACGCAGCTCCCACTGTTCATCTTTTTCGGTATAACGGGCATAGTGAGCTGTTATGCTTGCCTGCGGTTTGGTCTTCTTGTCGTAAAAGAGCACGGTCAGCCCCTCAGGGAACAGTGTGTGCGGGTCCTCCTTCGTTGTAAACTGCTGAATAAGAGGTGTCCTGACTATCAGAGTGACCTTGCCTGAGTCAGTATACATTGTCTCAACGTTTTTGCCTGAGAGTGAAGGCATCTCCTTGATCTGAAGGTCCTTCACAATAACCGGCTTCTTTTCGCATGATGAAAGCAAGACAATCCCGCTGATCAGGACTGCCGGCACTATTAACAGATATCTTCTGCGTGTTATCACCGGTAATTACTGCTTTCTGAATCTTATGGTCGTGGATTCATTGACCCATCCGCCTACATTATAGGCAGCGCCTTCATTCACAAGGCTTCTGAAGAAACACTCTTCCTTTGTCGGATAGAGTCTTGAATAGATGGCTATTCTTTCATCGGCCTGGTTCTTCAGGCCCGGGTCGGTATTCTTTGCACGTACAAGGTAATCGACCACCACCCAGTAAACCGTCTGGTTTTCAAAAGCTTCCCCGATGCGTGCACCGGCATATGCTTCAGCGATGATATACAGTGCATTGCCATTAACCGGATCAAGTGAATATGCAGCTTTGGCAAAATCACGTGCTGCCTGCTTGTTGTCCGAGGTGAGTTCAATCGTGGCCAGTTTGGTCAGCAGGCCGGATTTGACAACACTGTTCGTTTCAAGTTCAATAGCTTCGGTGTAGTATTTTTCGGCTTCGCCATATTTTTTGCGTGCCACATTCATCTCTGCCAGCTGGGCGGCAGAGGCAGCTGAACGCTCTGTGTCGTAGAGCCTGGTTGTTGCCGTGTAAAACAGCTCAGAACCCTGGCAACCCGTCTCGGTCAGCATTGTGATAACCTTCTTAAGCATAGCTGTGTCGGAAGGAGTCTTTTCCACGCTGGCAGTGAACAGCTTCTCAATATTTTCACAGGTAGCGACTCCGCTCGACTTGAAGACAAGGTCAATATTCTTTCTTGCCTCGAGGTATTTTGCATCACCCAGCCTTCGGGCAGACTGATCATCCACGATCTTCATTGACTGTGCATAAGCATCCATGACTCCGGATGCATCAATGAGCTTCAGGAAGTAGCACCTGGCAGCAACAGCCATATAAAGACTTGAATATGTATGGTCAAAACTCTGCGGAGACGCCTTCATGACGTCACTGATGAGATTATAACTCAGCCGGGCCCGGGCTGTATCATTCCCGCCAAACTCGTAAAGAGCGAACGCCTTACGAAGGCTGTTGGCCTGTGCCTCGTTAAAATACCTGGTACGCTGGTCAAGGATCATTAACACGGTATCGATGTAGGCCTTGTTGCCGGTCTTGCGGAAAAATTCCTTGTACATCGCCTCACCCTTGATATAAGTGTTCTTTGAGGAACCGGGGCATTCTTTGAGGACATCCCTCCAGAACTGCACGGCCATGTTATAGTCTTTATTCTCGTAATAGGTTGAATAAAGCGATGTGTTGCGCAAACACCTGGTACTGTCATCGCCTCGTCCGAATGGAGTTCCGGTTTCAGCACCATTCTGGGCATGGGAGTTAATTGTAAATGCTGCCAGGAGTGCTCCTGTAAAAATCGTGGTGGCTGTTCTTGTCATCTCTGAATACTTTTTTAATCATACTTGGCCTTGAGGAACCAGTAGTCAAAAAGATTGAGACTGGCTCCGACCGATATCGTTCTTTCCTTTGGCAGGTTGTCATCAGGATTGCCCCTGGTAGACAGATCCACATACAGGGAAATCCTCGATCTCGATTTCCTCAATGGTATACCTGTTCCAAAAGTTATGCCGTACTCTTTGACCTTTACGCCGTTATACAGGGCATAACTCTCACCATAGTGGCCGCCAATGCGGTACTCCATACGATCAAAAAAATTGTAATTTGAGAACTTATCAGGGATGTATTCAGCTCCTCCGCTAAGCGAGAGGGTGTTTGTATATGTACCGTAGTTGCCCGGCAGAGAGGCCTCTGACCAGTAGGAATAAAGAATATCAGCTCCGAAAGTCAGCTTGTCAGTCTTCCCGAAAGATACTCCTCCCCTGATTGACCGGGGGAAATGACTGATTGTATCTGTCAGAGCCTGATTGAGAGTGTCAAAGGCAAAGCCGGAAGTCTGAACATTAGAGTACCTGATTGTCAGATCCTCGTTCGTAGTCCATAGGCTGTATTGCGGAGTATATGTCAGGCCGGCATTGAAGAACCTGTTCTCATCAAGAGGTACCATAAACTGAACGGAGGCTTCATAACCGATGCCGTCCATGGAGTTGGTGCTCTTATCCCTGCTGTTGAAGTAATTATTGTCAGTTGTGAATATGAAATCATTATACCTTGTTATCTCTCCGAAAATGACAAAGGCATTCAGCCCTGCTGAAAAGAAATTTAAGAAGTTGTATGCAGTTCCGAGGTAGACTTTATGATAACCGCCTGATCCCCTGTGAGATTCAAGTATATCATCTGATGAAGCTGTTCCGGAGCCTTCAAGGACAGACTTGTCTGTAATTGTGTAAAAACCATCACTGAAAGGCACAATTCCTGCAGCAAATCCCCATCCTTTCTTAAGCGGGAAGCCAAGCATCAGATGAGAAAAATTAAGGTCCTGGGAATAGAAAGTATTGTCGCCCTCTTTCAGGTGTGTGAAGCCGTAATCAATGCCGAAATCAAATATGAATGATGCTGTGTCAATGCTGCTGTAAGAAGCAGGTGTCAGGTAGTTTAAGGTGAGGTTATTACGTATGCCACTGCTTATACCGCCCATGGCAAGTGTTCTGAATGATCCCTGTGGTGAAAGGTTACCAATGCCGTAACGGGCATAAGGGGATGAGATTTCTTTCTGGCCTGCCACTCCGGCTGCAAGGAGGGCAAAGAGACATATCAGACTAAACCTTTTGGTCTTGTACATTATAATCAAGTAAATAATTTAAACCGTCAGTCACCAGGTCGGGGTGAAGGAACATTTTCCTGTCGGTGAACGATGTTATTATCTCACTGTCACCTCCGGTGATAACCGTGACGAGTTTTTCGTGCCTTTTTTCGAACGTGCGAATATACTCATTTATTTCAAATACCAGACCCATGACCACTCCGCCGGTGATGGCGTCTTTCGTTGATCTGCCGGGGAAGGAGAAGTTGTTGCTGATATCTGTCAGCGGCAGCCGGCCGGTAAATTCATGAAGTGCACGGAACCTCATCGAAAGTCCCGGAGAAATGCTTCCTCCCAGGAATGATCCGTCAACCACAATATCAATGGTGAGGGCGCTGCCGGCATCAATCACAAGGAGGTTCGCTCCCGGATGATACAGGAAGGCTCCGGCGGCCGCAGCAAGACGGTCAACTCCCATTGTCTCCGGGGTCTCATAGGCGATCGTGAAAGGATAACGCGATTTACACGACAGAAGATGAACTGCCGCACCTGAAGCCCTGAAAAAGTTCATGAGTGCCGAGGGATCATGATTCACACTCGAGATGATGACCCTGGAGACAGACTTTTTCCCTATAAAACTGCTGACAGAACCGGTGTCAGGGGATTTCAGCCTCTCCTTTCTTATTATTGCACTGCCCTCATAAAGGGCTATCTTCGTGCTTGTGTTCCCTATATCGACGACCAGGTTCATTAATTCACCGATGGTTTCAATGATGAGGTATGAAAGGCCAGTATCCTGTTAAACAAAGCAATTGCCTGGGCTACCGATGACACGTCCCGTACCGTCAGGCTTAGTTTGTTATTGTTTTGTTTTACAGTCATAATTCCTTGTTTCCTGTTCACAAAATTCATTACCGATTGAAAAAGAGGACTGCGGTAGAATTGTGACGACGGATCTGACACAAAGTTAGCAACAAGAGTGTTATTTTTAAGTATAATCTTTTCAATACCTGTTTCCGAAGCAACCCATTTCAGCCTTACGAGGTCAAGGAGGGCCAGGGCAGGAGCGAGGCAAAGGCCCGAACCGGTCTTTCAGATGTGTTTCATATGACAGGAGAGTGTTCTCATCCCTGATCTCGTTCAGCTCCTTATACAGCCTGATCCTCTCGGGAATGCTTGATACATAATCATCAGGAAACATTATTTCATGATCGGTATCAACAGTGACATCAGACACGAACAGTTTTGCTTCCTGAGAAGTCCCTTGCTCATCCTGCTGTTCCTTGTCAGCAAAGATATCGCCGAACTCTTCGTGCTTCAGCTCCCTGACTGCTTCATTGAGAATTTTCTGATATGTTTCATATCCCACATCTGTGATAAAACCGCTCTGTTCGCCTCCGAGAAGATTACCGGCGCCGCGTATGTCCAGATCCTGCAGTGCAATGTTGAATCCGCTTCCGAGTTCGTAGTTTTCCTCAATGGCTTTCAGTCTTCGCCTGGCCTCGTTCGTCAGTGAGGAAAGCGGAGGGGTAAGCAGGTAGCAGAATGCCTTTTTATTTGATCTGCCAACTCTGCCGCGTAGCTGGTGCAGCTCAGACAGTCCGAAGGTATGGGCGTCATTGATGAAGATCGTATTGGCATTGGGTATATCAAGGCCGGACTCGATGATGGTGGTGGCTATCAGGACGTCATAGTCACCCCTGATGAAGTCGAACATTACGTTCTCAATCTCCTCACCTTCCATCCGTCCGTGCACGACTGCCGTTTTGACGCCGGGGCAGATCCGGCGTATGGTATCCTGAACCAGGGTGATGTTCTCAATCCTGTTATTGATAAAGAAGACCTGTCCGTTCCGGCTCACCTCATAGACGATACCTTCACGGATTATATCCTCATTAAATCCGTGCAGCTCGGTGATGATGGGCATTCTGTTGGGCGGGGGTGTCGTTATGACCGACAGGTCACGGGCACCCATGAGGGAAAACTGAAGTGTACGCGGGATTGGCGTGGCTGTGAGGGTAAGGGTGTCAACACCGGCACGGATCTTTTTCAGTCTCTCTTTCACAGCCACGCCAAAACGCTGCTCCTCATCTATAACCAGCAGACCCAGGTCCTTGAATTTAACATCCTTGCCGGTAAGCTTATGAGTGCCTACTATTATATCTATCTCACCGTCAGCCAGTTGTTTCAGGATTTTCTTTTGTTCAGCGGGCTTGCGGTGTCTGCTGATATAGTCAACACGGCAGGGAAAGTTCTCCAGCCGGGAGGTGAATGTTCTGTAATGCTGCAGGGCAAGGATTGTTGTTGGTACCAGCACGGCGGTCTGTTTACCGTCGGTGGCAGCCTTGAATGCTGCCCTGACAGCCACCTCCGTCTTGCCAAATCCTACGTCCCCGCAGACAAGCCGGTCCATTGGTGTGGCAGATTCCATATCCTCCTTGACAGCCTTGGTGCTGGCCAGCTGATCCGGTGTATCCTCATATATGAAAGAGGCTTCAAGCTCCCTCTGAAGATACGAATCAGGCGAGTAGGCAAAACCGCCTTCGGCTTTTCTCATGGCATAGAGCCTGATCAGGTCACGGGCAATATCCTTTACTTTCTTCTTTGTGTTCTGCTTCAGCTTCTGCCATGCCGCCGAACCCAGCTTGCTGATGCGCGGAGGAGTGTCATCCTTGCCTTTGTATTTTGAGATCCGGTGCAGGGCATGAATACCAACGAAGAGGATGTCGTTGTCACGGAAGACAAGCTTGATGGCTTCCTGTGTGTGGCCGTTGACCTCTATCTTCTCAAGCCCGCCGAAGCGGCCGATACCATGGTCGACATGAACAACATAATCACCCGGGTTCAGATCGGTCAGCTCCCTGACAGTCATGCTGTCGCGCCGTGTGAAGAATCCCTTTATCCTGAATTTATGATAGCGGTCAAATATCTGATGATCAGTGTATACAGAGATCTTCAGGTCGTGGTCAGTGAATCCCTGGTGCAGGTTGAGCAGCAACGGGGTGAATTCAGCCTCAGGGCCGGTCTCTGAAAAAATTTCTTTCAGCCGCTCTTCCTGAACCTCGCTCTCAGAGATAATAAAACTGCGGTACCCCTCTTTTTTGTTAGCTATCAGCTTTGTTGTCAGAAGATCAAAGTTCTTATTGAACGATGGCTGGGGTTCAGTATGGAATGAGACGGTTACAGCACTGCTCTCTTCCCGGCCTCTGCCGAAAAAGACCTGGCGGTGCTGCGAGCAGAGTTCATCGAGATGGCGCCCTGTGATAATTACGTCACGCCGGTCGGTTATCTCTCCCTTGCTGCTGCGAATGCGCGCCTGTGACCATATACTGTCTGTTTTCTCAATTATATAGTCGAAATTTTCGCTCCAGATTATTGATGAAGGAGGGATAAAGTCGATGAAATTGTCAGTTCGCTCATGGGAGGCCAGCTCCTGTATGTCAGGTATCACCTGTATCTCATCATGAAGCTGGAGGGAGAGCTGGTCATCAGGACTGAAAGAGCGGATGGATTCAACTTCCTCACCGAAGAAATCTATCCTGTATGGCTTGTCTGCCGAAAAGGAGAAGAGGTCGGTGATGCTTCCCCTGACGGAATACTGGCCGGGCTCATAAACGAAATCTGTTCTCCTGAAGTTATATTCCCTCAGAACCTCTTCAAGAAAGTCAATTGACAGGTGTGCTCCCTTTCTGATTTCGAATGTGTTCTTCTTCAGGTTGGCTCTTGCTGACCACCTTTTCCATGATTGATTCGGGGTAGGTCACTATTATGCATTTCCTCTTTCCTGACCCGAGGAAGTTCAGCACTTCTGTCCTGAGTATGATATTTGCCGGTTCGGTCTGGTCATACATGACCGACCGCTTGTATGTCCCGGGGAAGAAAAAGATGGTCTCTTCGCCGATCAGCGAGGTGAGATCGTTATAAAAATAGGCTGCGTCTTCTTTTTCCGGCAGGATCACGACATGTGTGGTAGGCTGCTGCGAGAGCACGCCGGCCATCACAACGGCTTTTGCTGATCCCGTCAGGCCGTTGATTATCAACGGCTCCCTGTTGTCTCCCTCAAGAAGCTTCTCGAGCCTGACAAAGGAAGGGTGCTGCCTGTAATAATCTCTGAAGACGGTGTTGGCCATTAAAATGATTTGAGCGTGCAAAAGTAGCAAAGCGGGCGCTCACCTCAAAACAAAACAGCCTGATAATAAGACGTGATGAGCCTTAAACAAGCATTTCCCCGAGCTTCGCTGTCATTTCTGACGATCCGCAGTAGAAGGGTGATCGCTGGTGGAGGGATTCCGGCACGACTGACAATATTCTTTTTTTCCCGTCGAACGCTTTTCCACCTGCCTGTTCGATTATGAAAGAGACAGGATTGCATTCATATACCAGTCTCAGCTTGCCGGTCGGGTAACTCTCTGAAGGCGGATAAAGAAAAATGCCTCCTGTCATCATATTGCGATGCACATCAGATACCAGGGAACCGATATATCTTGAGGTGTAGGGCCGCCCGGTTGCAGGATCGTTCTCCTGGCAATACTTTATAAATTTCTTGACCCCGTCAGGAAACTTTACGTAATTGCCTTCATTAACGGAATAAATTCTTCCCGTGGAAGGGGATTTTATATCCGGGTGGGACAGACAAAATTCCCCTATCGTAGGATCGAGGGTAAATCCGTTGACGCCATTGCCTGTTGTATAAACAAACATAGTCGATGATCCGTAGATAACATAACCGGCTGCCACCTGTTTGTCGCCTTCCTGAAGAAAATCGATCACCCCGGCTTCGGCATCACGTTCGGTCACACGCCTGTAGATCGAGAAGATTGACCCGACAGAAACATTATAGTCGATGTTTGATGAGCCGTCAAGCGGATCCATGCAGACAACGTATTTGCCCCTGCGGGCAAAGGTCTCGGTGAAGATCACCTCATTCTGGTTCTCCTCAGAGGCAACACCGCAGCATTCTCCGCTTGCTTCAAGAGCGTCTATGAATACTTCATCGGCATAGCGGTCCAGCTTCTGCTGATCCTCGCCCTGGGGATTTTCCGTTCCGGACCTTCCCAGTATCTCAACCAGTCCTGCCTTGCGTATCTTCGCATTTACCATCTTGGCGGCGGTGCCTATATGATGCAGAAGGCTGGAGAGCTCCCCGTGTGCATAGGGAAAATCCTTCTGCTTCCTGATGATAAAATCATTCAGGCTGGTAATATCATAACTTGACATTCTGCAGGTATTTTATTTGGTTTCTGTTTCGCCCAGGTTTGCCTTGAAAGCTGCCCTGTAGGCATAGACCTTTCCAAGGTTGTTGTACAATTCGTAACCGAAGACCACTGACCTTGCCCTTTTCTCAAGAGTGTTAGCTGCCGGGAAATAATACCAGTCCTCGGTAAATGAGAGCTTGCCGATTTTGGTACGGTCGTTTTTGAACTCGGCTTCAATTTTTTTCACATCATTTGCTGTTAAAACCTCACCGCTGTGATAGTCGTACACAGTCAGTGTGCCGTCATAGACACGTTCAAAGATACTGTTTACCATTGCCTCACCGTTATAACCTGCAACTTTCTCAATCTCCCACGGATCACCGTCCGGGTCAGGCCTGATTATTACTTCCGTGACAATATCACGGGCAATGATTACCGCTCCTTCGGGGACACCTTCTGTCAAAGGGGCAGAAACAGTTTTCGGTTCGCTCCTGCGCCCATTGCAGGAGGTCATCATTACGGCCAGGAGAATCAGGATGAAGGTTCTTTTCATTGCATGAGAATATTTTATCTTTCAAAACGGAGCATTTCAGGTGCTCTTACGCCGGTAAGTTCACCCTTCATTACTACCGGTTTTCCGTTGACTATGGTGGCAACGACACGGCTGCGGAAGGTTGTTCCTTCAAGAGGCGACCACCCGCATTTGTATTTTATATTACTGCTGTTGACGGTCCATGGTGCATCAGGGTCAACCAGCACGAGGTCAGCCTTATAACCGGCACGGATAAAGCCTCTCTCCCTGATATTGAAAATGATTGCCGGATTATGACACATTTTGCGCACTACAATTTCAGGCGTAAGGATGCCCCTGTGGCACAACTCCAGCATCATTACAAGGGAGTGTTGCACCAGCGGTCCGCCTGACGGAGCACTGAAATACGGCGCTGATTTTTCGGCAATTGTATGAGGAGAGTGGTCTGTTGCAATAATATCAATTGAGCCGTTCTTTACGGCCTCAATCAGAGCCTCACGGTCCGATGCTTTTTTGACGGCAGGGTTCCATTTTATCAGGTTACCCTTCTCTTGGTAAAATGAATCGTCAAACCACAGGTGATGCACGCACGCCTCACCGGTAATCTGTTTGATGGCCGGGTCATGACCGGCAGTCAGAAGCCCTGTCTCCTCTGCCGTCGACAGGTGGAGAAGATGGAGCCTGGTACCGAGTCTAAGGGCCCTGTTCACGGCTGCGGTGGATGAAACCAGGCATGCCTCGACGGCTTCTGATAAGCGGATGGAATGAGGGATCGATCTCATCGCCGTACTCTTCCCTGTAGGCAGCGCTGTTGGCTTTTATGATTTTTTCATCTTCGCAGTGGCAGGCAAGAGGCAGCTTCTTAATGCTGAATATTGTGTCAAGGGCTTGCTCATTGCCGACAAGCATGTTACCTGTTGATGCACCCAGGAAGAGCTTTATGCCCGGTACCATTGACGGGTCAGCCCTGAGTATCTCATCACTGTTGACATCGGTTGCGCCCAGGTAAAATGAATAATTTATATACGATCTGCCGGCAGCCAGCACATTCTTTTTCTCCCACTCTGCAATGCTGACTGTCTGTGGGATTGTATTGGGCATCTCCATGAACGAAGTCACTCCGCCGGCAGCAGCAGCAGCGCTCTCACTGCTTATATCGCCTTTATGTGTCAGGCCCGGCTCCCTGAAATGAACATGATCATCGATGATGCCCGGCATGAGCCACATGCCGGTGCCGTCAATGACCGTTGCTTCTTTATAAAATGGGGCTTTACCGCTACTGAAGATACCGGCTATCCGGTCGCCAGTTACAAGGACATCAGCTGCGGCCGTGCTTTCTTCGTTTATTATCAGGGCATTCCTGATCAGGATATGATTCATCTCTGCTCTTTTTGCCCGGTGAAAGGACTATTCTTCAATCCTGTGAGGCTTCTTGAAGAAGCTTACGATCTTCATGCGCAGCACTCCCCACACAGCCTCGGAGAAGATACCTCCCGACATCTTTGACGTGCCTGCCTTGCGGTCAGTAAAGACAATAGGTATCTCAACAATCTTATAGCCAAGTCTCCACGCGGAAAATTTCATCTCGATCTGGAAACAGTATCCGACAGACCTGATATGCCCCGGATCGATGCTTCTCAGCACCTCACGCCGGTAACACTTGAAGCCTGCCGTTGTATCCATGATTTTCATCCCGGTGATCAGTCTGACATAGATAGAGGCGATGTATGACATCAGCACCCTCCCCATAGGCCAGTTGATTACGTTTACGCCGGAGATATATCTTGAGCCGATGGCCAGGTCAGCTCCGTCACGGGCACAAGCCTGTTGAAGTCTTACGAGGTCATCCGGGTTATGCGAGAAATCGGCATCCATCTCACATATATATTTATAATCCCTTTGCAGTGCCCATTCGAAGCCGGCAATATAGGCCCTGCCGAGTCCTGCTTTTGCCGGCCGCTCAAGGATGTGCAGGTTTGGGAACGATGGCATCATCTCCTTGACAATTCTTGCCGTGCCGTCGGGCGAGTTGTCATCAATGACCAGTATGTCAAACGGAACGGTCAGGGATGAAATAGCCTTTACGAGCTCTGTGATATTCTCTTTCTCGTTATATGTAGGTATGATGACAAGGTTGGACATCCGGAGACCGCTAATTATGCAAATTTAGTCATTTTTTGCTGTCCGGATTGTCATTTTCATTTTTGCATTGCTATAATTGAGGTATCGGGAGGGAAGTGATTTTGATATTGATAGCGCAAGGTCACGTACTTAAAATATTTTACGAATTATTTTGCATGTTAAAGAGGAAGCGTTACTTTTGTCACCCCAAATGATGGAAAATCAGGGGAAGTTCTTTATCACGCTGTGTACGCTTATCAGTCCCATAGCTCAGTTGGTTAGAGCGCTACACTGATAATGTAGAGGTCCTCAGTTCAACTCTGAGTGGGACTACGGAAATTGGCGATTGGCGATTTGCGATTGACGATTTAAATCGCAATTCGAAAATCGCAAATCGCAAATTAACAATGGGGAATTAGCTCAGTTGGTCAGAGCATCTGCCTTGCACGCAGAGGGTCAAGGGTTCGACTCCCTTATTCTCCACAAAGAGTTTTCGCAAGAAGGCTTTTTTTTTGGAGTATTGTCCTGGCTCAGTTGGTCAGAGCATCCCGACCTTGGGTCGGGAGGGTCAAGGGTTCGACTCCCTTATTCTCCACAAAGAGTCTTCGTAAGAAGGCTTTTTTTTGGAGTATTGTCCTGGCTCAGTTGGTCAGAGCATCCCGACCTTGCATGTCGGGAGGGTCAAGGGCCCTGACGTTCCGCGTAGCGGAAGTCAGGGTGCTGACCGGTAGCGTCAGCATTCGACTCCCTTATTCTCCACAAAGAGTTTTCGTAAGAAGGCTCTTTTTTTTGGAGCATTGTCCTGGCTCAGTTGGTCAGAGCATCCCGACTCCAAGTCGGGAAAGTCAAGGGCTTTGACTCCCGCTATCGTCACAGGATCGACCGGAGGCAAAGCTCATATTCCCAGAAGTAAGTCATCGATTGAAGCCCCGATCCAAGTTGTTCAGTATAACTCCAGATTGTATTTGATCAATAGGTGAAGGATGCACTCCGGATCATCGTATTTTACATCATTATTATTGACATAGTCTTTGAATAATAACCTTTTTGTCATCATAAAATTTCATCAATTGTTTGATGCTGACAAACTTGGTCAATACCCCTTTTTTCTTCAGCCAATAAACGATATATGGTCTTACTTCAAAGCCGTCAGGCAATTTCAGTTCATACATTATTCCTCTGGAATACATCGAAGAATATGAGTCGACAGCTGAAGTCTCTGATGTCATTCCGTATGCAGCCGGTTTACCCGGGTCTTTCACACTGCATTTGTGTCCGGCATACAGATCCCATTCGGAATGGTCTATTAATTCAACAAAATTACCGTTTAATATCAAAAAACTTCTCTGTCGTTGATATAAACTGTGTCAACCCGTTCCTGTTCCTCTTTTCCTATTGCTAATTTTTTGCCCTTATCATCGAAAATCATTTCTTCAGTCAGTGAATTATAATTAAGTAAAGCATTATGCTTTTTTCCGGAAATTCATCAAAACAACTCCCGGGGTAAATTCAGGAAAAATGTAATGTGTGAGTTCTGTACCGTTTCGCCTGCGGATATGATACGGTCAATGGCAGGTTGAAAATCAACAGGAATAAAACATGTTCCATAATCAGGGTTCTTTGAACGGTCTGTGCGAAATGCGAAGTTACATCAGCGAAATGCCGGAATCAAGTATATTTATTAAAATTCCCCGGAACTGAAGGCCCAATCATGGAGATGACTCTTACCACAACCCCAATCACAATCCCATCCTTTACTCCTGAGTAGACTCCGCTTTCGTCCCAAAGCTTGTATCAAACGCGTGTGAAAACCAGATAAAAAACACCCTGGCAGATCACTTTGAAGGTCTCCGCGGGCCGGTAAGGAATTAATTGCATTTATAGCAATCCTGCCCCGAATCACTTTCGCAGGCAGCCTCATCGGTATAGCATGTCGAGTTGCAGCCGCATGACCATGGAGTTAACTTGCCGCAGCCAAGGCAACCAGTCAGTATGTCCTCACAACCGGACAATGAAAAGAAACAAAGAATAATTACAATTATCCCTGGTTTCATTAAAATCCGTGATCTGTTTGTTTTTCCCATACCATGAACATATAAATGATCTTTGAGTGACAAGGCAGGCTTATTGTATTAAATAGGTTTGTCTGCTGAAAGAAGGGAGTTGACTAATAACAATTGTAATAACCCATGAAATAAGCAAGTGCTTCCCCGCTATCCGTACAAACTTCCATTGTGTCTCCGCTGCTATCTTCGCATATCTTACAGTCATTCTTTTCACAGGAGATAAGGCTTAACATAAACAGGAAAAGAAGAAAGCTGAGAACTTTAACAAGGATTTTTCTCGTTTTCATTGTCAGGCTATTAAGTTAAATGTAAAGTTACACCAGGCAGAAGCGGAAGTCAAGTTTATTATGTATACACTGAACAATACCATATATATATAAGGTTTATATGAGGGTGAAGTATGGGGGAAAGATTGAAGGAGAATAAATGAGGTTTCAGAAAAAATAATGAAAAAAAATGTGCAAAAAAATTGTTTTATAAAAATATGTCCATATCTTTGCACCCGCTTTTGAAGAAAAGCACGTTCCTTGAAGATCGGTTACAGCAGAATGAATTCTCGGGTGCACCCGGAAACGGAGGCAGAAAAAAGAAAAAAATAAAACTTTGAAAAAAGTTTGGTGAAGAGAGAAGAGTTCATTATCTTTGTAACCCTTTCGAGAAAAAAAAGGGAACAAGTTCTTTGAATTAATGATGAAGTAGTAGCACACAGGCGAGAGAGATACTCGCCAAAAACCTAGCGATTTTGTTTGAGTTTTTGTAGAGACCGGATTGATCTTCAAAGGAAATTTAAAAAATAAATATTACAATGAAGAGTTTGATCCTGGCTCAGGATGAACGCTAGCGGGAGGCTTAACACATGCAAGTCGAGGGGCAGCACGAGGTAGCAATACTTTGGTGGCGACCGGCAGACGGGTGAGTAACGCGTATGTAACCTACCCTGTACTGGGGGATAACCCGGAGAAATTCGGACTAATACCCCATAGAGATATAGAGAGGCATCTTGAAATATTTAAAGTTTCGACGGTACGGGATGGGCATGCGTAACATTAGCTAGTTGGTAAGGTAACGGCTTACCAAGGCTTTGATGTTTAGGGGTCCTGAGAGGGTGATCCCCCACACTGGTACTGAGACACGGACCAGACTCCTACGGGAGGCAGCAGTGAGGAATATTGGTCAATGGGCGAAAGCCTGAACCAGCCATCCCGCGTGCAGGAAGACGGCCCTATGGGTTGTAAACTGCTTTTCCAGGAGGAGAAACTCTCGTACGTGATACGGGATTGACGGTACCCTGGGAATAAGCATCGGCTAACTCCGTGCCAGCAGCCGCGGTAATACGGAGGATGCGAGCGTTATCCGGATTCATTGGGTTTAAAGGGTGCGTAGGCGGACTATTAAGTCAGTGGTGAAATCCTGCAGCTTAACTGCAGAACTGCCGTTGATACTGATAGTCTTGAGTTTGGTTAAGGTAGGCGGAATGTGTAATGTAGCGGTGAAATGCTTAGATATTACACAGAACACCGATTGCGTAGGCAGCTTACTGAGCCGACACTGACGCTGAGGCACGAAAGCGTGGGGATCGAACAGGATTAGATACCCTGGTAGTCCACGCCGTAAACGATGATTACTCGCTGTTGGCGATACACTGTCAGCGGCTAAGCAAAAGCAATAAGTAATCCACCTGGGGAGTACGGCCGCAAGGCTGAAACTCAAAGGAATTGACGGGGGCCCGCACAAGCGGAGGAACATGTGGTTTAATTCGATGGTACGCGAGGAACCTTACCTGGGCTTAAATGTAGAGTGCATTTTTTAGAGATAGAAATTCCCTTCGGGGCTTTCTGCAAGGTGCTGCATGGTTGTCGTCAGCTCGTGCCGTGAGGTGTCGGGTTAAGTCCCATAACGAGCGCAACCCTTATCGTTAGTTGCCATCTGGTAATGCAGGGGACTCTAGCGAAACTGCCACCGTAAGGTGAGAGGAAGGTGGGGATGACGTCAAATCAGCACGGCCCTTATGTCCAGGGCTACACACGTGTTACAATGGTCGGTACAGAGGGCAGCTACCTGGTGACAGGATGCTAATCTCGAAAACCGGTCTCAGTTCGGATCGAAGTCTGCAACTCGACTTCGTGAAGCTGGATTCGCTAGTAATCGCGCATCAGCTATGGCGCGGTGAATACGTTCCCGGGCCTTGTACACACCGCCCGTCAAGCCATGGAAGCTGGGGGTGCCTGAAGTCCGTCACCGAAAGGAGCGGCCTAGGGTAAAACTAGTGACTGGGGCTAAGTCGTAACAAGGTAGCCGTACCGGAAGGTGCGGCTGGAACACCTCCTTTCTGGAGATGATTAAATACGGTATATCTTGATTGCCTGTGACTACTTCATTATTTAAAATATTGGTCTTAAGTCTCAAGTCTTAAGGTCAAAAGTCTTGAAAAAGTCGACTTCAAACTTTCAGACTTTCAGACCTTCAGACTTGTACAGACTTTAGAAGGCTAGAATAAGGTTCTTTGACATACTGGTTTTATAGAGAAGATATCAAATTTGATAAATTTTTAAATTGTAAGATTAATAAGAGATTACTCAAGAAAGTAATTAAGAGCAAATGGTGGATGCCTTGGCTCTCAGAGGCGATGAAGGACGTGACAAGCTGCGAAAAGCTGCGGGGAGGAGCAAATATCCGTTATATCCGCAGGTGTCCGAATGGGGCAACCCTCCAGGCTGAAGGCCTGGAACTCCGACGCAAGTCGGAGAGCAAACCTGGAGAACTGAAACATCTAAGTACCCGGAGGAAAATAAAACAAAAGTGATTCCCAGAGTAGTGGCGATCGAAATGGGAATAGCCCAAACCGACAATGTTTAGGCATAGTCGGGGTTGTAGGACCGGCATAATGATCATGAATACAGACTGAAACTACCTGGAAAGGTAGGGCACAGAAGGTGAAACCCCTGTACGGGAGCGTATTTATGATATAGCTGGTATCCTGAGTAAGGCGGGACACGAGAAATCCTGTCTGAACCCGCGGGGACCATCCCGCAAGGCTAAATACTCCTGAGAGACCGATAGTGGACTAGTACCGTGAGGGAAAGGTGAAAAGCACCCCGCACAGGGGAGTGAAATAGTACCTGAAACCATTTGCTTACAATCGGTCGGAGCCTCGACGCAAGTTGGGGTGACGGCGTGCCTTTTGCATAATGAGCCTACGAGTTACCCTTACTAGCAAGGTTAAAACTTTAAGAGTTGGAGCCGAAGCGAAAGCGAGTCTGAATAGGGCGTATAGTTAGTAGGGGTAGACGCGAAACTTTGTGATCTATCCTTGGTCAGGCTGAAGTTCCGGTAACACGGGATGGAGGGCCGAACCAGTAAACGTTGAAAAGTTTTTGGATGAACTGAGGATAGGGGTGAAAGGCCAATCAAACTGAGAAATAGCTCGTACTCCCCGAAATGCATTTAGGTGCAGCCTTGAGTCGAGTTTTGCAGAGGTAGAGCTACTGATAAGGCTAGAGGGCTTCATCGCCTATCAAACCTTGACAAACTCCGAATGCTGCAAAATGGTGCTCAGGAGTGAGGCTATGGGTGCTAAGATCCGTGGCCGAAAGGGAAATAACCCAGACCATCAGCTAAGGTCCCGAAGTATATGTTAAGTTGGAAAAACGAAGTGCGACTGCCCAGACAGCTAGGATGTTGGCTTGGAAGCAGCCATTCATTTAAAGAGTGCGTAACAGCTCACTAGTCGAGCGGTTGTGCGTGGATAATAATCGGGCATAAACATATCACCGAAGCTATGGAATAGTGTGTAAAGCATCATTGGTAGGGGAGCATTCCAGTTGCGTTGAAGGCGTACTGTAAGGTATACTGGAGCGGCTGGAAAAGAAAATGTAGGCATAAGTAACGATAAGGCAGGTGAGAAACCTGCCCACCGAAAGACTAAGGTTTCCTGATCAACGTTAATCGGATCAGGGTTAGTCGGGACCTAAGGGTAAGCCGAGAGGCGATCTCGATGGACAATTGGTTAATATTCCAATACCACCGCGTGTTGCGATGGGGAGACGGAGGAGTGAAAGAACCGCCCGGTGACGGAATACCGGGTTAAAGGGAGTAGTTATATCATACGGTTAATAGCTGTGAGATGACGAACCTGATAGTACCGCGAGGCTTCGGCTGAACGGATAGTGTTCCTAATCAGACTTCCAAGAAAATCCCCTAAGCTTCAGACATATGGTGCCCGTACCACAAACCGACACAGGTAGTCGAGGAGAGAATCCTAAGGTGCTCGAGTGATCCGTGGCTAAGGAACTAGGCAAATTAAACCTGTAACTTAGGGAAAAAGGTTCCCCTGTTTACAATAGGGGCGCAGATAAATGGCCCAGGCGACTGTTTAACAAAAACACAAGGCTTTGCGAAATTGAAAGATGAAGTATAAGGCCTGACACCTGCCCGGTGCCGGAAGGTTAAGAGGGGGGGTTATTCTCAGCAATGGGAAGAAGCTCTGAATTGAAGCCCCGGTAAACGGCGGCCGTAACTATAACGGTCCTAAGGTAGCGAAATTCCTTGTCGGGTAAGTTCCGACCTGCACGAATGGTGTAACGATCTGGGCACTGTCTCAGCCATGAGCTCGGTGAAATTGTAGTTCCGGTGAAGATGCCGGATACCCGCAACGGGACGGAAAGACCCCGTGAACCTTTACTATAGCTTAACATTGATTTTGGGTAAGTAATGTGTAGGATAGGTCGGAGACTGTGAACCGGCGTCGCTAGGCGTCGGGGAGTCAACGTTGAAATACGACCCTTTATTTACCTGGAATCTAATCCCGCAAGGGAGACATTGTTTGGTGGGTAGTTTGACTGGGGTGGTCGCCTCCAAAAGAGTAACGGAGGCTCCTCAAGGTGCCCTCAGCACGATTGGTAACCGTGCGGAGAGTGTAATGGCACAAGGGCGCTTGACTGTGAGACCGACAAGTCGATCAGGTACGAAAGTAGAGCATAGTGATCCGGTGGTTCCGTATGGAAGGGCCATCGCTCAAAGGATAAAAGGTACTCCGGGGATAACAGGCTGATCGCCGCCAAGAGCTCATATCGACGCGGCGGTTTGGCACCTCGATGTCGGCTCGTCACATCCTGGGGCTGGAGAAGGTCCCAAGGGTTCGGCTGTTCGCCGATTAAAGTGGCACGCGAGCTGGGTTCAGAACGTCGTGAGACAGTTCGGTCCCTATCTGTTGTGGGCGTAGGAGATTTGAGAGAACCTGACACTAGTACGAGAGGACCGTGTTGGACAGACCTCTAGTGTACCTGTTGTGGCGCCAGCTGCATCGCAGGGTAGCTATGTTTGGAAGAGATAAGCACTGAAAGCATCTAAGTACGAAGCTCGTCTCAAGATGAGATCTCCCTTAAGGGTCGTTGTAGACTACGACGTTGATAGGCTGCAAGTGTAAAGGTGGCAACATCAAAGCTGAGCAGTACTAATTACCCGTGAGCTTTCTGAGAAATGTCTTATTAAACTTACAATGAAACCAGTATGTCACGATATTAAAGTCTTAAGGTGGCTATAGCGGAGGGGTTCCACCTCTTCCCATTCCGAACAGAGAAGTTAAGCCCTCCTGCGCCGATGGTACTGCAGAGCAAAATGTGGGAGAGTAGGTCGCCGCCGACTTTATAACAAAGCCCCGCTTGGAAACAGTCGGGGCTTTTTTATTCTACCATAACCATTCAGGATTAAAACTGCCCCGGGTTGAAAAACCACGGGGCTTTTTTGTTGTGTCTTGCCCCCTGGCTTTTGCGGAACAGGACTCGCAATAATGCAGTCATAAGAATTTAATATTCCACGACTTGCTCTGTCCAGGTTGGACCGCTGATTGAAAACATCCCGTTCTGATAAATCACTGGCTCAATTCCCATCTGAGGTGTCTTTTCCCATGACTGGAGGTCGGAACAATACGGATATGGTCGCTTATCGTACATCAGGTAATGACAGGAGCTCCACAGCTTTCCGTCAGGCCCCTCGAACAAGGCATTATGTCCGGTTTCGCAATAGGGATCTTCACTATCCTGAAACTTCAAATCGGCATATCCTCCGCTGATAGCCAGCTCAGGACGATATCCCTTTTTCCGGGTACCAAAAATTGGTTCACGTGATACCAGTTCCCACGGACCAAGCGGTGATCCTGATTTTAAAAGCCCCACTTCATAGCCACGGGTCCAGGTTGAAAAAAACATGAAATAAGTTCCGTCTTTCTTTATAACAAAAGGACCCTCTATTCCTCCTGCCATCCAATCCGGATAGCCAGGTTCCCTTTTATCGAGGAATTTTTGAAGATTACCGATGATCTTTCCGGATGGAAGGTCAATTTCAGCCTGAAAAAGACCATTACCGCTGCAGTAAAGGTATGTCTGCCCGTTATCATCTTCAAAAATGGTTGCATCATTGTTGTACTGAGGGGTAAGCGGTCCGTTGACAAGTTTATATGGTCCCGTTACACTGTCAGATACAAAAAGCCAAATGCTGTGTGTCTTCATGCCTTTTGGGTCTTCTTCAGTAATTTTTCCACTGTTAACTGTCAACCAGTATTTGTTTTGGATATAATGGATTTCCGGTGCCCAGAATCTTCCGTTATACGGACAGTCAGCAGGCAGTCTGCCTGCATCAATGATCCATGAGTGCTGCTTCCAGTTAATAAGGTCATCAGAAACAAGCAGTCGAACACCCGGGTTATGCCCTGTCCATACAGGATTGGATGTTCCGGTACAAAACCACTGGTTGCCGACTTTAATAATGTAATGATCTCTCATTGAGATACCAGTGTCCCTGGTAACAGGATTGGTATAGCGGAATACATGATAATCTGCACTTTCAGTCAATGCCCTGTTATCCGAATCTACCTGTGCAAAACACGAAGCTGATAATAGGAATAAAATATAAATTGACTGCAGTTTACTTTATTAATGTCTTCATCTTGAATATATTAGAGATAATCTATTTAAATCTTATCCAGTCAACTTCAACAGGAGTATCGCTTCCCGATATCACAATCAGGTTGTGAATCCCCGGCAGAGACTTTGATAGTCTCGCCTTCGCAAACATTCCATCCGGAACTCTTCTTAATTTTCAACTCTGCAATAATGGGTCCGCCCAGGTTATCCATCCTGATCTGCAGTTTGCCGTCCCCTGATGAAGATGCAGTTACTTCAACCTTTTTCAGCTTATCTTTTCCAAAATCGACCGCATTATACTGTATCCATGCGTTCTTGCTGCTGAATATCGTTTTCCAGCCTTTGAAGGTATTAAGAGTATCCAGGAGAACAACTGATACACCTTCCGGGCTGATGTGACTGAAGCGGTCTATGTCAATTTGCCGGGAAGCACTGGTTATTCCTACACCACGTAATGTGGGCCTGACTTTCTGAATAGTGCCGTCCGGATTAAAGAAGAGGCTGTCAACCCGGATCGATCTGTTCTTGTCGAACTTTGGTGACAGATCGTTGTCATGATAGAACAGGTACCATTGATTACTGAATTCGATGATCGATTGCTGGTTTGTCCAGCAACCGCCGGGTAATTCATCCATTATCACACCAGTTACTTTAAAGGGCCCCATCGGATTATCACCAATTGCGTATTCAAGTCTTTCAGTCGTATTCTGCACATGCGGATAGGTCATATAATAAATACCATTCCTTTCGAAGAGAAAAGGACCTTCTACCAGCCCCTGCTTTGGCAGATCTTCCATAACCACCGGTTCTGATGCAAGTTCAAGCATGTTGTCATTCAGTTTGGCTGCGAAGATTCTGCCAAGGGAATAGTATATATATGCCTGACCATCCTTGTCAATAAAAGTGCAGGGATCAATACCGTGGACATTTTTAATCGGCTCAGGCTGCGGGATAAACGGCCCGGCGGGATCATCGGCAACTGCAACCCCGATTCCGAAACCTCTTCCGGAACCGGGTTTGACATTTGCAGGGAAATAGAAATAGTACTTCCCGTTTCTTTCAATGCAGTCAGGGGCCCACATGCTGTATGAGGCAGGATTGACCCATTCGACTTTCTCCTGGGTTACAATAACGCCATGATCGGTCCAGTCTGTGAGGTTTGACGATGAGAACACATGATAATCCTCCATGCAGAACCAGTCTTTACGGGTAACACTTTCAGGAGCAGGTATATCATGCGACGGGTAAACATACACCCTGCCATTGAACACCCTTGCTGACGGATCAGCTGTGAACTGGTTGGTTATGATTGGATTTTGAGCACCTGCATTGCTAAGGCAAAATACTGCAAATACAAATATGAAAATATTCGGTATCTGAGTTTTCATTTAGAGATCATTTACAGCATTTGAAAGAAATATATATGCGGCACAGCCATCTATGACACATTCATTTTCACCCCAGAAGAAAGGCCAGTCCTCCTTGTTTTCCAGGAAATCAGGCTTTAACAGGATCAGGCCGGGTACAACACCGCCGGCAATAAAGGTGAAGTCAGCCCTGTTATTGCCGTAGGTGATTTTCTTTGATCGTGTTCCGACCGAGGAAACATAAGAGATATTGGAATAGGGATGGCAGCCGAATATATAATTCAGGCCTTTGTAAACATATTCAGTACTGATAATTTCAGGGAACGCCTTGTTAGCATAATAATTGGTTATTGCAAAGTTTATTATCACTGTGCTTTCGCCCCACCCCCAGGGTTTCAGCGGAACACCATAAGGGTTATTTTTGTCATATCCGTCAATAGCCTCCTTGTATTTAATGACATAATCCTTAAGTTTTGTCTTGTAGTCATTGTTCATATAAGGCAGTGCCTGGAGGGCTGCAGTCATCCCTCCCATGGCAGGTGACTTGTCAAGCGAAGGCCATAATAATTCAGTGAACCGTTTGGAGTATTTCTCATCCTTTGTCGTGATGAACAGCTGAAGTGCCGCAGTCATTTCAGTTCCAGCGCCGAACATCTGGTATTCAGGTTCAACGGCAGCCGGGGGATTTTTGATGTTATCATCCCACATTTTAATTGCCGCAGCAAGACATCTGTCGGCAAGGGATGGATTATAATTCTTTTAAGAGCGCGGCGATGAAGCAGCAAGTGCACCGGCGGTATGAATAGTCAAGGATTGCTGACCTGCCTGTAAATACCCACCTGTCATCCGGTGTGCCGCTTGATTTGCCGTCAGTCTCATACGGCTTCAGATCGGGATTATATGGAAGATTGTCAGTCTCATTAATTGCATCACCGAGATGATGATACTGGTACAGATTCGGGACAATAATACCTCTTACCGGGTATCCGATGTTTTCAATCTGTGCAACCAGGTTCAATGCTCCGTGTTCAATCTGCTGCAAAATATCAGGCTGGCCATCAGGACGATGAATATCCACAAAACGTGTTGCCTGGTCAATATATGTCTGATCACGGTCAACTCCGAATTTCTCCCATGCATCAGCGAAGTTCAGCAAGTACGCTCACGTGCGAGAAGGTCTGAATGTCAAAGTCGCCGGCATCAAACCAGCCGCCCACATTCAGACCCGGGATACGCTCCAGGGGCTTGTATTTTGATTCTGTTGTGGGGCCCATCTTGTAGCCGTCAAAATGCTGATGATTTACCGGCGCCTGCAGTGCATCATCCATGTAAGGAGCACCGTGCCAGGTCCGGTAGGCTTCATTTACCATCATATGATCCATCTGAACAGGGAACCAGACATCCAGTGTCGGATGCCAGATTTCCTTGTAAACATCAGGACCAATAACAAATGTATTGGTAGATTGATTACCGTATTTGATGAAATATAACCCGGGATCTTTGACGGGCGTAAAATCAAATTTAAGATAATTATATCTGAAATATTTGCCCCATAGTTTAACCTCCGAGCTGAACTTTTCCACTGTTTTTCCTTCCGGTGTTACCTGGAACACTGTTGCAGTTTTTAACGGAGAATCATTTTTATCCAGCTCGATAACGGCTATCTTTTCCTGACCGGGGAGGTACCCCACCTGTGAAAATCCAATAACCGGATCCCTCTTCCAGTCAGGGATTGCATTTGGTTCAAGGTACCATTGCAGCACCTTCCCTGTTCTGCCCGCAGGCAGCAGTGAGCGCACAATGTACCATCCGTTCTGTGCCAGGTTTCGTCCGTCAAACAGCATCAGTTCTGCATCTGCTGATTGAATCTTCACCAAACGTTCAGGGTCCTCGGGTGCCAGGATGATAGTTTTACCTGAAGCAATAGGTTCGGGAACTATAAATTCACCTTTGCCTCTGTCGTCAAATGTTGAATGACCGGCAAACTGCCTGATCTTATTGCTGGCAGGTTCAATGGTGGTAGAACTGGAAGGGTATAATGGAAACACTCCCGGCTTCCCGTCTGCCAGGAATGTTTTCTCAAAATATGAAGCTGGCAGAAATTCAAGATTCAACCCGGCGCGACCCTCAAGATCCTTTGGTAGCGGATTGTCAAGATAAACACTTATTATTACACCTTTATCTTTTGCAGTTACATTGATCCTGGAAGTAAAATCATAATCGGTATATTTCAGAACTACATCAATACTGTTGTTCAGAGTATCAACCTTCCGGCTGACGACTGTGGGTATCAGGTCCCACTGTTCAGGCGTGTTCTGCAGTCTTACTGCACCACCGGTTGAAGTTCTCACACCGTGATGAATGATCTCTATCCCGGCAGTTTTTTCATCATAAAACATTCCTGTATACTGATTACTGTAGACAAGGACATTAACCCCCGGGGTTTCAAAATATCCCAGGTTGTTCAATTTCAGTGCCTGCCCAACGGAATAGTCAGAGAATAAAATAAGGCAGAAATTCAGAATTACTGTCAGCGATGCAATTCTGAAAATACCTGCAAGGACTTTAGAAGTGTGCCATGACACTCTGGCGGCGCCAGATCTGCTTTGAAAATTGTTCTTCATAGTTCTTGATATTTAGTTATTTGAATTATCTGGTATTACTTATTTCCTGATCGATCCTGAACCAGTCAAAATCGACGTATCCGCCCGGATCACTGGTGGCGTAATTGAACAATCCAAAGCGGTAGCCCATAAAATGGGGCATTGAGTACTCCATTTCAAGTGGTGTTCCGATTGGAATCCAGGTTTTACCATCGAGGCTGTAAAAGAAATAACCTCTGTCGGCAAGGTTTCTGAAATCGCATTCAGCTTTCAGAAATACGGTTTTCTGTTTCAGCGGAACACTCTCATCCATCCACTGGTCTGCCTGTTGTGCATTTACCATGACAATTGATTTGGTCCCGTTATTCAACATTACACCCACCTGGCCGAATTTTTTCTGCAGCAGTGCAAGGCCTGCAAAATCGCCTTCCTTCATGCGGGAAATATTTATTGCAGTTGAACCGGAGCATTCAGGTCCGAAGGTTCGCTGTGTAAGGGTATTTCTTGCCTGGGTAAAGGTTGTATCAACCCTGCCGGTTGTCAGCCGGAGATAGCCTTTCCTCCGGGTTACTGACCAGAGGGAATTGTCAGGGTTGTGGTTCCATTGCCAGACCAGTGGAAGGGCAGGCTCTCCTTTATGGCGTTTGAACTCATCTGAAGCCACAATTCCAGGGATCAAACCTTGGCTGGCAGGGAGATCGAGGTTTTCGGGGACCTTGCCGTCAATGCCCAGGATTGGCCAGCCATCCTCCCATTTTACCGGTACCAGATAAGGGATGCGGCCAACAGAACCCTGATCGCGGAAAAGATAGGCAAACCATCTTCCGTCCGGTGTGTCGATCAACCCCCCCTGAGCCACACCCTTATCCTGCAAGGCAAGCCTTCCTTCCCACGGTCCGGTTATTCTGTCGGCCCTGTGAATGACAACGGTACGCATTCCGCCTCTGTGGCCATGTAATGTTAAAAAGATAGTATTTGCCATTTACTTTAAAGAGCTGAGAGCCCTCTGCCGGAAGCATGATGTTGTCGCCTGCCGGGGCGCTCGCATTTTCGATTATCACCTGCTCTGTTGTTCCCGGTTTAATTCCTGAAGCATCGGAATTGAGCTCAACCAGCATGAGCTTTCCTGCGCTGTAAATCATGTATACACGACCATCGTCATCAAAGAACAGGGTATTATCATGCAGGGCAGGAGTGAAGGACGATTCTCTCCATGGTCCTTTTTCAATATCCTTTGTCGAATACACATAGGTTTTACCGGTTGTGTGGGAGAAGGTAGAAACATAGTAAGTGCCGTTATGATAACGCAGACTGCTTGCCCAGGACCCTCTGCCATAGTCGTTTTTCCCATTACTGAGGGTCATGGCGTCACCGTCATCAAGTATGTCATAGGCATAGTTCACAAGCTTCCAGTTGACAAGATCTTTTGACTTCATTATGGGTACACCCGGGCTCATGTGCATTGTAGTACTGCTCATATAATAGGTGTCATCCACCCTGATCACAGACATATCAGGAACGTCAGCCCATATAATGGGGTTTTGGGCCGGGTTTGTCTGTGCTGAAACTGAAATACCGAAAAGGGTGTTTATCAGTACCAACAGGCTGAAATGATGCATCTTCATAATCAGGGTTTTATTGGGATATTAAAATTTAATTGTAATCTTCTTTCCTTCATATGTTATCTCTTTGTCGAACTTTTCAACCACCTCCATCCCTGTACCCTTGTTTGCTGCCACTCGCACGATGCTGAATTTGCGTTCAGCCAGCATTCCGGGGAACGAACCTTTACGGTCATTGATGGTCAATGTCTTTTTGCTGTCGTTCCAGGTAAAAGTAATTGTTGAATAAGCTCCTTTCTCATAGTTGTAATTATCGTTCTCGTCTTCATACAGAGTGAACTCACCATTGGCACCTTCATATACCCGTATTTCCAGGTTATCCCATTTTTTTTCGGTGGCAAACTGAACTTCTGGTCCGAAAGGAATAATTGAACCTGCTTTTACAAACAGTGGAATGATGTCTATCGGTGTTTCTTTATTCACCGTTTGTCCGCCCGTGTACTTTTCACCGGTCCAGAAATCATACCATTCTGCTTCCTTCGGGAGGTAAATATTCCACTCTTTTACATCTGGTTCCGTTACCGGTGCAACCAGGAAAGCTTTTCCAAACATATATTGATAAGGTTGTTTAATGGCTGTGGTATCTTCTATAAAATCCATTACAAGCGGGCGCATCATTGTGGAGCCATTTTTTGTGACCTTATAAGCTTCTGAATAAATATACGGCAGAAGGCGATAACGCAAATTCAGCATTTTCCGCATATTATTCTCAACCTCCTGACCATAGTTCCAGGGTTCAGTTTCAGACTGATAACCATGTATCCGGAAGATGGGATTAAATGCTCCCCACTGATACCAGCGGATAAGTAACTCATGATACTTTTCATCCGTATACTGCGATTTCCCCGGACGGAAGAATCCTCCAATATCAGTCGTCCAGTAAGGCAAGCCGGTAATAGTATAATTTAACCCTGCCACAATCTGCCTTTTATATGCGTCCCAGGTACCACCAATATCGCCTGACCAGTTTATGATACCATATCTATGCTGACCGAGGAAAGCCGACCTTGTCAGAATGCACACACGCTTGTCGGATGATGTTTGCCGTTGGCCTTCATAAACAGCCTGGCTGACAAACAGCGGATATGTAAGGCGATAAAAATCACCGGGTCCCAGGTAGGTTTCTTCTCCTTTAAGTGCATCGTTTTCGGGTTCAGTGGCATCCATCCACCACGAATCGACACCATAAGCAAAAAGATTATCTCTTAAGGTATTCCAGTAGGTCTCCCTTGTAACGGGATTGAAATAATCTAACCACTTGCTATCTGGTATATAAAGATTGTTTGCCACGTAATCTTTACCTGTTGCAGAATTTCTATCAGGGTTTGACCAGATTGAAATGTTAAAATGTGCATTCAAATCGTGTATCTCTTTGATAAAACCTGCCGGATTGGAATAATTGGTTTCATCAAATATAGGAACACCCCAGCCATTTTTACCCCAGTATTGCCAGTCCTGTACAATTACATCCACAGGGATATTTCTTTTTCGAAACTCTTTTACCGTCTCCACCAACTGATTACCGGAAGTATATCGTTCGCGGCATTGCCAGAAACCATAAGCCCAGAGAGGGAACAGGGGAGCATTGCCAGAAAGATTGCGGTAAGCAGCAATAACGTTATCGGCCGAAGGACCGAAGAAAACAACATAATCCAGGAGCTTTGCATTGGGTGATCTGAAAGTGGTAAGATTGTCCGCAAGTTTCCAGGACACTTCCGGATTATTGGTCGCCTTACACGAGAGTTGTATCTGGTGTTCTCCTCCTGTAAGATTTACCAGTGTACTTACTGTTGGAGGAAGCCACATGTTACTCTGATCGATACAGGTTTTCCCGTCAATAATCACAAAATGACGGCTTTCCATATCTCCGTAATCAATAAACAAAGAATATACTCCATCGGCAGGAACCTTAAAGGTGCCGTTATAAACTGATTGTATTTGCGATCGCTGCTGTGTTCCGGAGGTTGTTGTAACATCGGCTGATTGGTTATTCTCTGTTGATACCTCCTGTTTTTCGAGTGTAATAAAATTATCTGCCGGATTAAAATCTGTAAGCCCGTACTGGTGCCAGAGTAACCCGTATCCTTTGCTTGAATAGATAAAAGGTATCGAAATCTGAGAATTAACCTGAGTCAGCCTTCGGGTGATATTTTTAATGTTATAATGTCCATCCTGGAACTGACCAAGTCCAAACAGATACTCATCAACCGGGGATTCAAAACTTTGTTCTGCCCTGAAGCAGGATTCACCTCCAACGGTTCCGGGGATCAGTTGGCGGGTATTTTCTTTTTCCCTGAGGAATATTATCCCTTTATCGTCAGCGAATGATAATGTTCCGGATCGTTTACTGACAGAAACTGTTATCTTTTTTCCCTTAACAAGTAAGGCATCCCGGGTGTCTGTTACTTTAAAAACGGGTTTCTGTGGTGTCTTGATGAAAACAAGTTCCGTATCTTTTGGTTGTGAATCTTTAAAGAACCTGATTCTCATAGTGTTATCTGCCATCGGGAGAATGCTCAAAGTTCCCCCGGCAAGACTTACATCAATTCCTTCAGCAGACTGTTTATAAGACATTATTGCCTGTCCTGCACATAATGCAGATAAGACAAAAAATGACAAGAAGATTATGATTCATCACTTGCGGATCGAGATCGCCGCGACCATGCTGGGTGAGGTTGAGCAACATGGTGCCGTTGCGGGAGACGTTCTGCATCAGCGACTGGACCAACCTTTTTGGCGTCCATGTATCTCTGGCCGGTTCGGTAGTGCCAGTCGGCAATGGTGGTTTCCGTCTGGAACGGATAGGCCATGATCTGCGGTTCGATGATGGCCTCGGTGCTCTTGACCAGGGCGCGTTCAACGATGGGAATCAGTTCGGGGGTGTTTTTGAAGCTGTTGTAACGCCCGCCCACGCACTTGAGGTTGATGACGACATCCATCTTGCCCTGGTTCCACTTCAGGGACTTGTTGTAGTAAGTTCGCGACCAGCGGCGGAGCAGAAAACCCAGCCCCATTTTCACGCCCAAATCCATCAAGGTATCGCCCGCATGCCTCGTCGAAGTAAATCACGTCGGGGTGATACTTGGTGATGGCGTCATCCACCCGCCACATGAACTGGTTGGCAAAGGGCGAAAGCAGCGGATCTTTGTTGTTATGAACCGGGCCGTAAAGGTCCACCGGATCCATGCCCTCCCACCATTTTCCTTTTCCGTCCAGAATCGTTTGCAGCGCATCGTAGGGCACGCCCTGCTTCGGCCCCTTCTTGTCGCTGGTGTAACGCACGGGCATGAACTGGCCCCAGGTTCGAGGCGGAGAGTTGTGAAAGCCGATGCCGAACCGCAGTCCGCGCTGGCGTGCGACCTTTTCCCACGTGCCGACGATGTCCACCTTGGGGCCGACGCGGACGGAGTTCCAGGGCTGGTAGGCCGAATCCCAGCAATCGAAGTTGTCATGGTGAACGCCCATGGCCATGAAGTAACGGGCTCCCATTTCGACAAACAAATCCATCAACTCCTCGGGCTTCCATCGGTCGATCACCCAGTTGTGGCAGATGTCCTTGTAGCCGTATTCCGACGGATGGCCAAAGTGTTTGAGGTGGTAATTCATATTGCCTGTTGCCCTGCATGATACATGCCGCGCATTCTCCTTTTCATCAATACTATTGGTTTCTTTTCATTATTCAAATTATTTCAAATCAGCATTAATCATTACAGAAGCTTCGGTTATACCTTCGGAACTGACTGTAAGCTTAATATTACCGGCGTCTCTTGTACTTCTGACAACAACTAAAGCACGTCCATGCCATGCCTTGCGGGTAGTGCCACTGTAAGGATCAGGGTCTTTAATATCTGCATTATCAACCCCCGCAATTACTCCGGGTCCGCTAACACTGAAATGTAATTGGTTTTGTGCGTTTGGCTGCAGTATTCCATCCTTATCGGTCACTTCAACTGTAATAAATGATAAGTCCTGTCCGTCAGCTGAGATCTTTATGCGGTCAGGTATCAGCCTGATTTTGGCAGCATTACCTGACGTTTTGAGGATTATTGTTTCCAATTCTCTATTCTCAGAAACGCCAACAGCAGACAAGATACCGGGAACATAGGCTACGTCAAATACAGCTTTGAACTGTTGCTCTTCGGTTGTTGCTTGTTCACCAATGAGTTTCTTATTTAAATACAGCCGGACTTTTGGATATTTGGAATACACCTCAACCTGTATATTCTTTCCTTCGAAACCCGGCCATGTCCAGCTTTCCCAGGTTGGCCAGACGGACCATAAAGTTTCCTTGATTTTTAAGGTATCACTTTCAGGTTCCCGTACTGCCATATAGATATTTTCGGTATTATTATACAACATGTTACGATAGTGAGAAATTGGTTTTCTCCAGCCTGTCAAATCAATATCACCACAATAAGCGGCATGCCATGGGAATAAATCACTTTCCCAGTGTTCGCCAGGTTTTTCGCCGGAATAATACCAGCGTCCAATGCCTGATTCGCCCAAATAATCAAGCGCGGTCCAAACAAAATCTCCCAGGATATAATTATGGCTTTGCACCATTTTCCAATTTGCGAAAGCATCTCTTGGATACGATTCGGTTTGAACAATAATCCGCGAAGGAACTCTTTCATGGTCAGATGGAGCCCGATGTAACTGATAATTGTATCCACCAATATCATGTGCAGCAAATAAAGGATCGAATATTTCCCATTCATTGTCCCAGGTGGTCATAGCTGAGGTTACAGGACGTGTCGGATCATTTTTACGAATGCAATTTGCAAGCATTTTTGCAGTTTCAACAGCTTCAGGTTTCTTCCTTTCAATTATTTCATTACCTGTGCTCCAGATAATAATGGAAGGATGATTACGGTCACGCAATACCATTGCTTCAATGTCGCGTTGCCACCATTCATTAAAATAAATTGCATAATCGAAAGGTGTTTTGCTGTCTTTCCAGCCATCAAATGCTTCGTCAATTACCATCATCCCCAATCTGTCGCAAGCATCAAGAAATGCTTCAGACGGCGGGTTGTGCGATGTGCGAATTGCATTAAATCCTGCTGATTTAAGAAGCTCTACCCGTCGTTCTTCAGCCCGGTCAAAAGCAGCAGCACCCAGACAACCATTATCATGATGGACGCATCCACCGTTAATCTTTACGGTTTTTCCATTAAGCTGAAAACCATTTTCAGTTGTGAATTTAATTGAACGTATACCAAAAGTGGTTTTGGTATCATCAATCACTTTGTTATCTATTAAAACTTTTACCTCAGCCTGATAAAGATGAGGTGTTTCAGGGGTCCATAACAATGGTTTTGATACAGTGATGTTCTGTTCAATTTCCTTTTCGCTGTTTGCCGGAAGTTCCACTTCTGTCTGATTGTGTCCTGTATTGTCAGCATTTATGTTCAGAAGGCTGGTTTTGAGAATGATGCTTTGTGACAAGTTCGTTTCGTTCTTAACCAGCGTTTTTATCTGAACTGTCGCCTTTTCCGCAGATACCTGCGGAGTTGTGATATTAACACCCCAGGTGGCAACATGTACAGGGTTTGTAACTATCATCCATACATGGCGGTATATTCCCGAACCACTATACCAGCGGCAGTTCATCTGCTTTGAATTGTCGACTTTTACCGACAGTACATTTTCCCTGCCAAAATCCAGGTAAGGAGTAAGGTCGTAACTGAATGTTGTATAACCATACGGATGTACACCAAGTGATTTTCCATTAATAAATACCTCGGAATTCATGTAAACACCTTCGAAATAAATTGAAATGCATTTACCCTTCCATGCATGCAGGAACATCGAATTTTTTCCGGTACCATCCTATGCCAGCGGGGAAATAACCGCCACCGCCACCAGTTGGGTTTTCCGGATCTAATTTTCCTTCAATGCTCCAGTCATGTGGTAAATCAAGACACCTCCAGTTTTTATCAATAAAATCCTTAGCAGAAGCCGATGGTGCATCTCCTAAAAAGAATTTCCAGTCATAATCGAAAAGTTGTTTTCGCTGGATATTCACCTGCGCATTAATGCCCGATACATAGCCTGTAATTAATACAATTGCTATTGTAAAAATCCTTGAGTATTTCAACATGAATAGTTATTAATTCATTTACTTAATGAAAGTTATTGACTACACTAAAGTTTAACCATAACTTTCGTTCCCTTATAATCTACGACTGTATTGTACTTTTGAACCGCATCCATTCCGGTACCATTGTCGGAGGTTACCTTTATAATATTGAATTTACGCTCCGTGAGCATTCCGGGGAATGAACCTTTGCGGTCATTGATGGTTAATATTTTTTTGGCATCATTCCAGATAAAAGTAATAGTTGAATAAGCCCCTTTCTCATAATTATAATTGTCGTTTTCGTCTTCATACAAAGTGAACTCACCATTGTGCACCTTCATAAACCCGTATTTCAAGGTTATCCCATTTCTTTTCGGTGGCATATTGCACTTTAGGTCCGACAGGAAGGATTGAACCTGCTTTTACAAACAGTGGAATGATGTCTATCGGTGTTTCTTTATTCACTGTTTGTCCGCCTGTGTACTTTTCGCCGGTCCAGAAATCATACCAATCTGTTCCTTTGGGCAGGTAAAGTTCTCTTGTTCTGACAGTGCTGAAATCTTCTTCGGTTTCCTTTGAATACATCGGTTTGGTTACCGGGCAAACCAGCAGTGATTTGCCAAACATATACTGATCATTGATATCCAGAGCCTGTTTATCTTTTGGAAAATCCATCATCAGGGCCCGCATCATGGTCGACTGATTGGCTGTAACATCCCATGACGCAGAATAAATATAGGGCAGCAGGCTATAGCGCAGATTTATGGATTTTTCAATTGCATCGTACACCTTATCTCCTTTTTTTCCAAACTGGTAAATTTCGCGGGGAGCATCTGTACCATGTGAACGCATCATCGGGCAGAATGCCCCGAACTGAATCCAGCGCGCATAAAGTTCACGATAGTCAGGATCATTTAGTGTTTTTTTGAAATTCCACAGGAAGAATCCGCCAATATCGCTGTTCCAATATGGAATTCCGCAAAGCGAGAAGTTCAATCCTGCCGAAATCTGATTTCTTAATGCATCCCATGATGCCACAACATCACCCGACCAGGTATTGGCTCCGTAGCGCTGCTGACCGGCAAATGCTGAACGGGTAAGGATAAATACACGCTTATCGGAAGTTACGGCACGCTGATGCTGGTATAAACCACCAACTGTCATTAACGGGAAAGCATTTCGCACTTTCCGGAATGAACCAAGATATGTTTTATTGTCAAAATCGGAAGGTTTGAATTGCAAATGGTCGGGTTCTGATGAATCCATCCACCATCCGTCCATTCCAAGAGAGAAAATACCTTTATTCAGATATTTCCAGTAAATATCCCGGGCTTCAGGATTATAAGGATCGTAAACTCTTACACCTGACGGGTAATCGGGATTTGGCGGCCATTTTTCCGAACCGGATTCCGGCCATGTTTTAAAATCCATGAGTGCACCTATTTTATCCAATTCCTTGTATTGTTTTGTCTGAGGACCAAATGAATTCCAGATTGAAATAATCATGTGTGCATTCAGTGTTGTGTACATCATCAACCATCTTTTGCGGATTGTAAAATTCTGGATTGAGGAATTCCATGGCATTCCACAGGTAATTGTTGCCCCAGTACTGCCAGTCCTGAATGATACCATCAAGCGGAACACCCAGTTCGCGGTATTTTTTAACCACACCCACCAATTCATCCTGGCTTTTATAACGTTCTTTGCTTTGCCAGTAACCAAATGTCCACAGCGGGAACATCGGCACCTGACCTGTCAGGTCGCGCATACGTGCAATTACGCCATCGGCATTGCCTCCGTACATAAAATAATAATCGATGCAATCACCCACATCTGATTTGAACGATGTGCTTTCAGGATTGTCTTCAAAAAGAGTTGGTGAATAATTGTCCCAAAACAGACCATATCCTTTTACCGACAGGAAGAAAGGAATATAATCATCGGTATTTCCCTGTATCATATTTAAGTTTCAGGTTACGCTGTACCATTTTTCCCTGCTGCTGCTGGCCCAATCCGTAAATGGCTTCGTCTTTATCCAGAACAAATGCCTGGTACACACTGTAGGTTTTAGCACCGGCATCGTTGAAATCGGTAAACCTGACGCCTGCTTCTTTTTCGCTTAGCAGCAACCCGGACTCTGGATGTCATAAATGATATCTTTCCACTTTTAAGATTTAACGATACCATAAGGTTTTCACTCTTCAGGATCAGTTCATTTCCTTTTTGCTTAATGCCAAAATCCGTTTTTTGAGGAGTCTTGATAACCGAAAGACTTTCTTTAATGTAAGTCTTGCCTTCGGGCCATTTCAGTACCCTTACAATTGATGGGCTAAAGAATTGAATTTCAATCCCGATAGTATCGACTGCAGATTTGATGCCCAGATCGGTCCTGCTGTAGGATTGTCCGTAGCTGCCTGTACTTATTATTAATACTGCGAACAGTAATGTATTAATACGTTTCATGATCAGTATGCTTAGTAACTTGGTTCAGGAACATGTTTATACATTTAATCAGATCATTTAAACAATCCGGGAGCATAACTAAAATCTGATATTACGCATGCGAATAGACTTTTAATTATTGAACCGTGATATTCACCATCTTCAAATCTTTTGTGTCAGAACTGTTTCCATACCAGACCTCGTATTCACCAGGTACAACAGCCATTTTTCCGCTTGCCCTGTCGAAGAACTCAAATGAAGTTGAGGGCAGGTCAATGGTCACCTCAACGGTTTTACCGGCAGTTACGTCAACCCTCCTGAAACCTCTCAGCGTCTTCAGCGGACCATCACTGTCATTGGTCTTCCGGACGTAAACCTGTATTATTTCTGTTCCGTCACGTTTGCCGGTGTTTGACACAGGAACAGTAAGTTCAATGCTTCCACCACTGTTGATCTCATTCTTGCTGACCTGAGCAGTCCCGATCGAGAAAGCTAGTATAGCTTAGTCCGAAACCAAACGGGAAAAGAGGATCAGACATATACCGGTAAGTCCGGCCTGCCATTGAATAATCCTCAAAATCAGGAACCTGGTTTATGTTCTTGTAGAAAGCTGACAGGCAGCTTGCCGGAAGGATTATAGTCGCCGAAGAGCACGTCGGCAATTGCCTGTCCGCCTGATTCTCCGGCATACCATGCCTGTAGAATGGCTTCACAGTTTTCCGTTTCGGGTACCAAGCCTAATGCAGAGCCCGAGCAGTTCACAAGTATTACTTTCTTTCCTGCCTGTTTCAGCGTTTTTATGCAATTACGCTGTACTGCAGGCAATTCAATATCTGTACGGTCACCACCCTTGAAACCCGGCAATGAATACAGGCATTTCTTCTCCTTCCAGCTCGTTGGAGAGGCCTCCTGCAAATATCACAACATCAATCCCTTTCAGCTTCGCCATCAACCCCGAGAAATCCTGTTCAATCTCTCTTCCAAAGTCAAATTCTATGACAGCCTGCCAGTTGTAACGCTGCGTAAACCGGATTTCTATTTTGTATTTCCTGCCCTTTTCAACTTTATATGAGATTTTTGAGGCCAGTGCCCGCCAGTCTTCGAACTTTCTTACAGATTCACCGTTTACAAGCAGTTCAAAAGAACCGGCAGCACCGCATCTGAAAACAATCTCTTCAGTTTGGAAGGCAGTGAATTCAGTTTCAAACTTTGCGGAGAATCCCTCAAGCTTCACTCCGGGAGCCAGTTCATTCTTTCCTTCTGTGGCCAGTTTCAGGGGACCGGTAGAGCCTCTGATCAGCAACAGGATCACCAGCCAGAGTGGTGTTATTCCAGTAAGAGGCTTTAAAACCCTGTCTGCCGTCAATGGAACATTCCGGAGCAAAACTGACAATAACCTTGCTGTCAACTATATCACATGCCCTGTCATATACTATTTTTTTTGCCGGTACCTTTGATTTGATACCGTCAAGAACCGTAATTGTCCGGACAGGTGTACCGTTGTAGTTACCCCATAACATTCTTGCATTATCAGCATTCGGACCTATTACGGCTATCTTTCTCCTGATTTTTTCAATGGAAGGATATTATTTTTGTTCTGCAGCAGTGTCATGGTTTCGCGTGCCATATCCAGCGCGAGTTTTCTGTGTTCCTCATTGTTTATCACAGAAGCCGGAATTTTTGTCCATGGGACAATGGCGTCATCATCCATTTCGCCCAGGTCAAACCGACCGGTCAGCACGCGCAATAAGCTCTTATCCATATCCTCTTCCCTGATCAGGTCCATTGAGACAGCATCAGGTGATCTCAAATAATTATAGTTATTCCATGCACATTCAAGATCGGTGCCGGCAGGAATGCTCTGTGCTACCGCATGAGTTGCATCAGATGAGTAATTTATGACCACGATAAAAGTCGGCAATAGCATCGCAATCGGAAACAACAAGGTACTTATAGCCCCAGTCATCGCGCAGAATTCTCTGCAATAATCTTGTATTGCCGCAGCAGGGCTCATCTTCAAGGCGCTGATAGGCACACATCACCTCCCTTACATCTGCTTCCTGCACCAGTGCCTTGAATGCCGGCAGGTAGGTTTCATACAGGTCGCGCGGATCAACATTAGTGATATTGAGTGAATGGCGGCTCCATTCAGGGCCTGAATGTACGGCATAGTGCTTGGCGCAGGCCAGGAGTTTTCTGTATTTTGCATCTGCGGGTCCCTGAAGTCCTTTTACGACCGAAACTACCCATCCGCGATGTCAGGTAAGGGTCTTCGCCGTATGTTTCCTGTCCGCGTCCCCACCGCGGATCACGGAAGATATTAACGTTTGGCGTCCAGACAGAAAGACTCAGGAAACGTCTGTTTTCCTGTCCTCTCTGCATGGCCTGATTATATTTGGCCCGTGTTTCATCAGACACAGCGCTGAAGATGCGATATACCAGCTCATCGTCAAATGAGGCAGCCATGCCGACTAGGCTGGGGAAAGACCGTCACGCTGTCATTGTTGGCCAGACCATGCAATGCCTCGCTCCACCAGTTAAATTTTTTGATGCCAAGGCGGGGGATGGCATCTGACACGTCGCACATCAAGGCTGCTTTCTCGCTTAATGTTAACCGTGAAATCAAGTCTTTGGCCCGTTCTTCGGAGCTTAAAGCGGGATTTTGGTAGGGGAATTGCTGGCCCACATACTTTAATGTAATTATTATACCCAGGGCAATGAATACACCTCTTTTCATAGTCTTATCATATTTGTTTTATAAGTTCGTCCAGATTAATACAGCTCAACCGTTCCGGCGTTTCTCACTTCTGAACTGAGAATAATGCCGGGATTTTTCTCCTGAAGCTGAGTTTTATAACATATGCCATCTCTTCAAAAGTGCGTTCGGGCAGGCTTATAATTAATCCTTCTTCATTCTGACTGAATGTCAGGGGAAGGTATTTCCCGGCTGCTCCATCAATAAGCATAACAGTTTTAAGATTTTTCAGATCAATGCTTTTCGATGCCAGTGAAGCCAGTGTTATTTCTTTCTGACCAGCATCCCAGCCCAGCAAGATTGCATAAAGGGTAGTGTTGTCTTTTGATTTGGTGTATCTGACATCTTTGGCTGTACCCTCGGCCGGAGCCGTAAATACGCCATGTCCGGATCCCATCAATGTTGGTCCTTCACCATATTTTTCCCATGCACGGGTAGCATAAACTGCTTCACCATATTTCTTCAGCCATGCACCCATAGCAAGAAGAATGTCCTTTTGCTCCTGCGGTATTGTGCCATCAGCTTTCGGGGAGATATTTAATAACAGGTTGCCGTTTTTACTTATCCTGTCGAGAAAACCATGAAGTATTTGTTTCTTCGAATAATATCCAATTCCTTCGGTATAACACCAGCTGGAAGAACTGATTGCATCATCTGTAAGCCAGTAATTTTCGGTGATGTCGGAAGGACCGCCACGTTCAAAATCCAGTACCGCACATTTAGGGTTCAGGCCATCCTTATACGTTGCCACAACCTCTTTATTCCATTCTGCTGCCTTATTATAGTAGTAGGATAAAAATCCGAGAAGTACATTTTCTGAGATTTTGGGCAGATTGAAATCCTGCCAGATGATATCAGGCTTATAATTATCGATGATTTCTTTATGTTTGCTCAACCAGAACGCTTCGTTCTTCTCTTTGCCCTGCTGTCCGTAAAGCATCTGAAGTTTTGGATCGCTTGCCGGAGGCACAGAATCATAAAAGCCAGTGATATTAAAAGCATGATGCATCGAAAGTATTACTTTCAGATCCTGCCTTCGGATGGCATCCGTCAGCAGACCCACCAGGTCAAGTTTCGGCCCCGTATCTTTTGCATTCCATGGATTGACCTTGCTTGCCCACATTGAATAACCATCATGGTGCTCGGCTACCGGGCCCGCAAATTTAGCACCTGCATCAGCAAAGAGCTGAGCCCATTCATCAGGGTCGAAATTACCACCTTCAGATCTGAGCCTCGGTGCGAACTGCACAAAATTACCCTGCCGGTCATTCGCTCCGGTGATGAAGTTGCTGTAAGGCCAATCAGAAGGTGTGCCATATACTTCTATATGGTGCTTGTTTTCACTCGAACCGTCAATGTACATGTTGCGGGGATACCATTCATTTGCAAAGGCCGGTACAGAGTATACACCCCAATGGAAATATATCCCAAACTTGGCATCCTTGAACCATTCAGGAACAGGATTTGACTTCTCCAATGAAGCAAAATCAGGTTGAAAGTCCTGTTTCTTAGTCTGACATGAGGTCAGTCCAATTATCCAGGTAATTGAAAGAACCAGAAAAGCGGAGTTTAGTAGTTTCATAGATTAATGTTTTTCACCTTAATAGTAAATATCAGTTTGACTATATGTTATCTGAACAACAGTTGTGCAAAATTGTACAGGTTATTTCTCCAGACCGGCCAGGTATGACCTCCGGGATATTCACTGTAGGTATATTTAACCCCGAGTTCATCGAATTTCGACATCATTGTCTGACAGTTGTTATATGCAATGTCTTCCTTGCCGCCCATTGAAATCCAGAGTTGCTTCAGATTACCATTGATCTTGTCAAGGTTCTCTTTCATGAATTCATACTGCTTGTCTGCCAGGTTATTCTGTGCCGGCATGATCCAGCCCGAGCTGAATACTCCAAGATACGGAAACATTTCAGTGTTGTTTATTCCGACATAAAGAGTTCTGTATCCCACCCATTGATAAACCGGCAAGAGCACGGTTACCTGGATCCGGGTTCTGTACGGTAATTCTTTTCGACAAAGGGGATAATACATTGTTTCAGCTCTCTTTCAAACATTCATTAAGGTCATATCACCAAAACCCTGGCATCAACATTTCCGTCAGGCATTACGATGATCATAGGTTTTGCCTTCTTTTCAGCGATGAGGTTATCGAGTATCAGATCCGTTTTGCCCTGTGTGGCCCATCCTCTTTCATCTTCGCCTCCACCATGAAGTATGTATAATACCGGGTATTTTTCGTTTATACTGGTATCATAACCGGGAGGCGTATAGATATAAAACTGACGCCATTTGTTAAAGACTGTGGAATAGTACCGCTTTATGCTTATTTCCCCGTGAGGAACATCTTTTACCGCATAATAGTCATCTCCTTTGAATGGCACCTCGATGCCGCTTGCCATCCTTCCCATTCCGTAGAATGTTTCACTTGCAGGATCGGCAACAGCCAGACCCGTCTATCAGCAGTGAATAATAATGAAATCCTTCGGTCAGTGAATCGGTTGTCACCTCCCATACTCCATCACTGTTTTTAACCATGTCATATTTCTTTGCCAGATCGAGCTGGATTTTATGTGCATCAGGAGCATTGACACGAAAGACAGCCCTGCCATCCGGTAAAATCTGAGGGTATTTAGCTCTTCTGACATTTGAAGGTGCCGGGGTACCGCCCGGGCTGTACTTGTTGAATTTCGAAACATCTACGGGTTTGAAAAGGAGTTGTGAAAACATGTACAAGCTGTTTTTCCAGACTTTGAAGTCATGAATCCCCGGTTCGATATAATAAATGTGCGGGACGTCATTTTTGCCCAGGTAATCATGGGTGCGCTGGCTGAATGTTATCAGGCCGTCATTGTCACCGCAGGAGATCCACAGTAATTTAAGTTTTTTTCTTGCTTCCTCCGGATCAGGTACCAGTTCTTCAGGAGCCTTGGTGTTGGGAGCTGATGAGAAACCGCCTATCCAGGCAAATCTGTCAAGGTTACCAAGCCCGAAGTTCAGTGACTGTCCGCCACCCATCGATAAACCTGCTATGGCGCGGTGTTCAGGGTCCTTAATTACCGGATATTTTTTCTCGATAAAGGGAATAAGGTCATTCAGGAGATCTTTCTCGAAATCGGCAAATGCCTGCACTTTGTCCGGTGCCATGATATTTCCTGTAGCACGGTCATCCTTCATTGCCCTGCCATTAGGCATTACCACGATCATTGGTTCGAGCTTCTTATCAGCATAAAGATTATCCAGGATAACCTGTGGCTGACCTCCGTTAAGCCATTCCTTTTCATCGCCGCCAATACCATGCAAGAGATATAAAACCGGGTATTTTTTATTTTTCGAGTAGGATGGTGGTGTATAGATCAAAGCCTTGCGAGTAGTACCAACTGTTTTTGAGTAATACTTTATGGTATCGATTTTGCCATGTGCGATCCCGGTTCTGAGTGAGTCAAATCCCGCAGGAGCCTGCTTTTCAAAATCCTGTGAATTTGCTGAGTAGCTGATTACGACCAGCACTGCCATAATGGTGATTAACTTTTTCATATTGATCTGAATTTGCCTGTCCGTATGGTAAAGAAAAAGAAGGTGTCACTTTATAAAAAGCAATGGTGCGAATTCATATAAGCACCTCCGCCAGGTAAGCCATTCATGTGCAGTGCCCGGGGATTCATAGTAGACATGTTTAACGCCAGTCTTATCAAGCATGGCACGGAAGGCTCCGACAGAGCCCGGGAACGGATTGGGTTCTTTAGTCCCCAGTCCAAGCCAGAAGAGCTTGATCTGCTTATTCAGCGCATCTCCGTCTTTGAATTTACCGTTCATAAATGTTGCGGTATCAATTTCTGTAGTATTCGGATAATTGGATGTCCCGCTGAATCCACCTATATATGAGAACTTGTCGAGGTTGTTCATAGTGATCTGGATAGTCTGGTTAGCACCCATTGAAAGACCTGCCATAGCCCTGTGGTCGCGGTCGGTGAGAGTGCGGTATGTGGCGTCAATCATCGGGATTATTTCATTGATCATGACTTCTTCGAATGTTGAGATACCGCCGGGCCTTCCCCGAAGCTCTCCGGGATTCTGTGAGGGTGACTGGTTTGGTTTTGATGCATATCCTTTATCCATTACAATGATCATCGGAACAGCCTTTTTCTCAGCTATCAGGTTATCAAGAATAAGATTGGCTTTACCCTGAACAGACCAGCCTGTCTCATCTTCACCCATACCATGCTGAAGATACAATACAGGATAACGGATAGTGCTGTTTTTGTCATAATCAGGAGGAGTATATACAAAGCATCGACGCCATGATTGCGTGATCTTAGAGAAATACAGATTCTCCCGGACCTGACCATGGGGAACATTTTTCAGGGCATAGAAATCCTGATCTTTTGCAGGGATCTCAATCCCGCTGCCCCAACGGCTGGCGCCATAGAAGAACATGCTTCCCGGATCAGGGACCTGAGCCCCGTCGATATTGAGCTGGTAGTAGTGAAAACCTTCATCCTGTGGACGTGAATCACCGGTCCATACACCCTTGTCATCTTTATTCAGGTCGTATCTTACACCGCCAATATCGAGCTGTACCTTCTGAGCCTGTGGTGCTGAAATACTTGCACGAACCCGGCCTTCAGAATTGACCTGTGGATATTGCTTACCCGGCTGATTGGAAGATGCCGGCTTAAAATCCTCCATTGCGGCAGGCTGATTCGTCTGGGCCAGACAAACCCCTCCTGTTAACATAATTGCTGACAATAAGCTTAAATATCTTAGTTCCATTTTAATAACTATTTCACATTATATATTTGCAGTTTTACTAAAAATGATTGTATTTGTTACCAATACTCTCATTTGACAAACAGCAGCGGAGCGAGTTCATGGAGACTGCGCCGCCATGTCTGGAACTCATGGCGGGTATTCTCAGAAACATATGAGACGGCATTAATGCCGGCATCCTTCAGAGCAGTGGCGGCATTCGTGACGCCAGTGGGATTTTCAAAGCTGCCACAGCTCAGGAAAATGAGTTTGACCATCGACTTATCCTTGATATCTTCCGGTGCGTAAATCCCGCCGCTGAGAAGTGCGTAATGTGAGAAGACATCTGGTCTTGCCAGGGAAATTGTCTTGGTTTCCATTCCCCCCATCGAGAGACCAGCCATGGCACGGTGGGGCTGATCGGCCAGGGTACGGAAATTGTCATCAATGTAAGGGATCAGTTCGTCCAGCAGGACTGTCTGGAAGGGTGTTATATCGAAATTTCTGAGACCACCCATTTTAACATCGTTGGTCATTCCGTAGGTCATCACAATGATAAAGGGTTTTATTTTCCCTTCAGCGATCAGGTTATCCATGATCAGGTTAGCCCGGCCCTGGTTAGTCCATGCAGTCTCATCCTCACCCCAGCCATGCTGAAGATACAGTACCGGATAGCGTTTCGATATTTCCTTGTCATAATCGGGAGGTGTATATACGAAAGCGCGTCCGTGAGGTGTTTGTGCTTTTAGAGGGGAACAGGATTTGCTGTACTTTACCATGTGGCACATCCTTCAATGCATAAAAATCCTGATCATGGGCAGGTATTTCAATACCGCTTTCCCAGCGGGTGGAACCATAGAAATTCAAAGTTCCGGGATCATTAAAAACACCCCCGTCAATTGTCACGTGATAATAGTGGAAGCCTTCTTCCATTGGTCCGGCAGTGGTGCCGACCCATGAGGTGTCGGCAGCCTTTGTGAGGGGTGTTCCACCCCTGGTGCCGCCCAGTCCAAGACTCACAACAACACTTTGCGCTTCGGGCGCTATGATGCGAAATCTTGCATAGCCCTGCGAGTTAACCTGTGGAAATTCCTGTCCGGGCTGGTTCAGGGTTGAGGGTTTGAAATCTTCGGTTATCGCCGGTTTGTCAGTCTGGGCTAAGCATAAGCCCCCGGTTATCAACATTACTGATAGCACAATTAATTGTCTGTATTTCATTTGGTTACAATTTAAATTATATTACTGAAATTCACATTAAGAATATTTTTTTCGGCCGGGGCAATAGTCCCACCGCTGAAAAGTAAAACCGTAATGATCATTGTGGTAAGATATTCACTATTACCCTTTTGTATCTTGTCAGGGGCGGATTTCCCTTATCGGTCACTTTAAGTATGAAATGTGTTGTCTCTGCTTTCTCCACCACCGGGGCTTTTAAATATGGGATCCTGTACAGGTTTTCTGCCTGATCAAAGCGGACAGATCTGTTTATATGAACCGACTTCGGGATACTGAAACCAGAGGTAGCTCAGATTATCCCCGTCAGGATCTGACGTACCACTGGCATCCAGCATAAATCCTTCACCCGATTTTACTGTAATCTGGTCCGGATGCCCCAATGCAGGAACGGGTGGATGATTGGCCTCCTGGTAAGGTTTAGTGCACCAGTCCATCCTGGCTGCAAAATCATTCTGAAAATCATCCCTCCAGCGGAACAGGGTGGCCTTGTTGTCATTAAAGACCACGGTATCTTTCCTGACCGCCCGTCCGTATTCATTATATACATAAGGAACATACCTGTCTGCAGCGTTGGTCCAGATCGCCCTTGGTTCAGGCTCCACCGGCACACCACCGGTAAATCCTTTGGTATCCAGTGTCGAATAGTCAGGCTGATAAAATTCATAACGACCACCCCATCCACCCCAGTCAGGGTGTTCGTAATTATTCAGACCATTGGGGATTAATGAAAGGAATGTGGGTGTGTCTCCTTCCATTCCATAAGCAACATCAGGGTAGACAGCGCCCAGCGGGCCATGGTTCTGCTGGACATTTTGTGCAATCCATTTATTGCTTATCGTTTCATTGTTCAATCCTGCGATCGCAGTGTTTACAGCAGTCCATGTAGCACTTCCATAGCCTCCCGGACTGACAATATAAAACAGGTCGGGAAAGTTTTTCCTCATCCAGATACCACTGTCATCCTGGTCCGAGATTGTATAGACCCGGAGCTTTTTTATCATCCTGGCGGCCTCTTCTTCAGATCTTGTCTGCCGTATTTTATACAATGCCTGAGCAAGGGTATTCGGGCCACCCCAGACACATATCCATAACGGCCGGGCATCTTTTTCGTCAAGGATTTTTATGATCCAGTCCGATCCCGGTGAATCTTTACCTTTTCCAACGCCACCCATCCCGTATTCCGGCAAACCCTGCTTTACAATCTGTAACAGCGAATCAGCTTCAGGGAAGCCCGGTTCGTGCTTTAAAAGGTTATCCTGAACCTTACCGTAGGCCTGAATGACCCTCTGAACCGATTCAGGATGTACCTCCTCTCTTCATGTGAACGGAGGTTGTTGCAATTATTCCTTTTATGTCAAGCACATTCGAGTATAATAGCAAGCGGACAAGTGATTCGGTATCGTCTGGTTCATTTTCGACGTCAGTCAGAATAATGACCCTGCTATTCTGTTCTTCCTGTGTCTGACCAATACACAGATTATCAACCAGAAACAGCATAATTATCAATAAGGATAGAAGCTCTTTTCATATTAATCTCATTCAGAGTTGGTTTATTCATTGTCTGAAAGCAGGGAATGAATTCTAATAAGTGTAAAATTCACAATTATAAATTTAAGAAGTCTTCGCATTTTATGCAAATGATGACAAAAAATTAAAAGTTATAAAGAAATCAGGCTAAAAAGAATTAGTTCAGGCGGGAATCTTAGAGAGTGATGTGTATCGCGGCCTTGTCGGATCGTTTCCTGTTTTCCGATATTGTATTAAATAATCGGTTATTTTAGTCTAAATGCAATTGAAATATTTACAATTCGCCCGTGGGGAGTGGAATAACGGACCATTGAAAAAGCTATTTACAACCCTGTTCTGGCTTGTGCTGTTATTTTCAGAGATTCAGGCTCAAGGGTACGCCAGTCCACCGCTTCAGGGAACAGATCCCTTGCAAGACACTGTTAAATCCGTACAAACAGGAAACAGGCAACCTGTTTATGTCACACAGCGGCTTACGACACCGCCACCTGTTATTAACGGAAAGCTGGATGATGAGTGCTGGGAGAAAGGTACATGGGCCGGTAACTGGCATCAGTTCATTCCGAACGAGGGAGCCGAACCTACATATCCCACTGAGATGAATATCCAGTATGACGATCATTACCTTTATGTTGCCATGCGGGCTTTCGACGGCGAACCTGAGAAGATTTTGAGGATTCCCGGGAATCGTGATGAATTTAATGGCGACATGGTTGGCATTACGTTTGACAGCTACCGCAACTACAAAACCGGTTTCGAATTTACCGTATCAGCCTGGGGTCAGAAGGTAGACCTCATATTATTTAATCCTATTAACTGGGATTACAACTGGGATGCTGTCTGGAAAGTAAAAACAGGATTGGAAGATTCAGCATGGGTCGCTGAATACGAAATACCACTCAACCAGCTCAGGTACAGCAATGAAACAGAACAGGTCTGGGGAATGCATACATGGAGGTGGATTGCACGACTTTCTGAGGAAAGTAATTTTGAACAACAGACCAAAAACGGTCCAGGGATGCTATATAATTTTGCCGAGCTGAGAGGTATTACGGGATTGAAAAAGTCACGCAGGATAGAAATCATGCCTTTTGCCCTGGCAGACCTTGAGACGATGAAAGCAGAAGAGGGTAATCCTTTTACCGAAAACGGAAAGGAATGGGGAGGTAATGCAGGCCTGGACGCGAAAATCGGTATCTCCAGCAATTTTACGATCGATCTGACTGTAAATCCTGATTTTGGTCAGGTAGAATCAGATCCGTCTGTAATGAACCTCACTGCTTTCGAGACTTATTATGAAGAAAAACGGCCGTTCTTCATGGAGGGACTTACTATTTTCGATTATAAATTTGATGATCAAAGCCTGTTCTATTCGAGACGCATCGGCCATGCTCCCTCCCTGATCCCGGAGACAAATGACACTACATTCGTTAAGTCTCCGGATAAAACGACTATCCTGAGTGCACTTAAATTCAGCGGGACAACCTCAAACGGATTATCTATCGGCATAATTCAAAGCCTGACAGCTAATGAAAAGGCTCAGGTAAGCAATCCGGAGGGTGATATAACCAACAGACAGGTTGAACCTCTGACCAGCTACACTGTAGCACGAATCCAGAAAGGATATAATGCCGGCAACACTTTCGTGGGAGGCATGATCACCTCGGTCCGCAGATTTATCGATGATCCGGACCTGGAATTTCTCTCAAAGAATGCCCTGACAGGAGGTCTTGATGTCCTGCATTACTGGCATGACAAGGAATATTACATTGATGCACGGCTGATCGGGAGTAATATCAATGGCAGCACGGAAGCCATTACTGCTCTGCAGGAATCCTCTGTCCGGTATTATCAGCGTCCGGATGCCGGATACCTGGGATATGACACTACACTGACACAACTAAGAGGTTTTGGAGGAAAATTCAAGATCGGAAGATTACACAAAGAACACTGGAAATACTCAACCAGCCTTACCTTGCTATCACCCGGACTTGAGCTGAATGACCTCGGATATATGACATTTGCAGATGAAATTAAAAATGATAATATTATTACATACCAGATTACTAAACCGGTTTCAGTATTTCACACTTACAGCATCGATTTTAACCAGTTCAATACATGGAACTTTAACGGAACTTACCTGGGTTCCGGAGGAAAGCTCTCTTTCTACTCAGAATTTAAAAACAACTGGATTTTCAGCAATGATCTCGTTTACCTGACAGGTGCAACTGACACCAGGTTTCTCAGGGGTGGTCCTCAGATGAAGTTGCCGTTCACAATTACGGAATCGGGTCATTTGTCAACTGACCAGTCAAAAAGAGTTGTTTTTAATCTCGGTTACGGTTATCAGGGCAGAGGCAATAATTCCGGCACCAATTATTCTGTCGAACCGGGAATTTCTGTCAGACCGTTCCCGGTTCTGAGGATCGGGTTCAGCGCCAGTATAATGCAAAACCATGATCTGCTGCAATATATCACCACCCTGGATTATAATTCTTCGGATCGCTACATTTTTGGCACCATCGATCAGAAGACTGTCGGTCTTACCTTCAGGGCAGATCTTAACATCACTCCCGAGTTTTCAATTCAGTATTACGGCAGTCCGTTTGTCTCCCGCGGCAGCTATTCAGAATTCAAATACATTGTTGGACCCTGAAGCTAAGGAATTCAACGACAGGTTCATTATTTATGAAAATACACAGATGTCCGGCGGACAATACCTGCTTGACGAGAATGGTGATATGATACCTGATTATGCTATTGACAATCCGGATTTCAATTTCCATCAGTTCCGGTCAAATCTTGTCGCTAAATGGGAATATCGCCTCGGATCATCTGTCTACCTGGTATGGTCCAGTGACAGGACAGGAAATACAAGCTCATCCCAGGCCTCTTATGGAGAATCCCTGAATCAGCTGTTTGATGTATTTCCAAATAATATGTTCCTGGTGAAGTTCAGCTATTGGTTCACATTATAATACGGTCAGAGCGGAGAATAACGCTATTTCAAAGGAATCCGGAGCTGCGTAAGTGAGTGTGCGGGGAAACTGTATTTAATTGTATTACCCTTGAATTTAATGTCACTTGTGACTGTGTTTACCGGTTCCTGAGCCCTGGGATCACCGGCAGCCGGTATTTTCCCGTTTACCTCGTTTACTTTAGCACTCCCGGCAAAATCACCGCTCTGGAGAACTACATCTGCTGTGATGGCATTTGTCTCATGCCTGTTGACTACGTTTAACCACCAGCATTTTGGTTGAATCATTCAGTACAGCAGTGACATCAAGATAAGGTATATCATTGAATACATCATTACTGTATTTTTCACAGCTTGTATAAACATCGAGCGCGGTTCCGTGGCAATTATTGGAGAACAGGCAGAATGCCTGGAATAATGCATTCCTGAAATCACCATCCGGTGAATTTCCCACAAGGCTTGACAGCATGGTGATATTAGCCATTTTAACTATATCGGCATGCCTGATGAACGAGTTCAGATGCTGTGCCACCATTAATGATGATACTATGCTGTTGCTAAAGCCGCCTGCCCATTCATCAAATGAGATATAGACGGGTCTTTTCGATCCTGATTTCAGCATCGCCTTTTCAATCAGGGCCTGCACCATTTCTATCTTCTTATCAACATCAAGGCCAAGGCACATCATACCTGAGAAACTCCTGTCGCCCGGTTTAAGGGCTTCGGTTGCATACCTGTGTACTGACAGGTAGTCAATGTTCCCGGCCATATTGGTTAGTACATAATCATTCCAGTCTATCCAGTTGTTATCCGGCTTGTAATTTGAAGCTCCGGAGGCAATCAGCTTGATGTTCTTGTCAACCAGCTGCATCAGCTTACCTGCCTCAAGGGCGAACTTGACATAGTCTTCAGCATTTTTTTGTCCCATCTGCCATGGTCCGTCGATCTCATTTCCCAGGCCCCAGTATTTGACATTAAAAGGTTTTTCATTGCCATACTTCCTCCTGAGATCTGAATAGTATGTTCCTTTTTCAACATTACAATATTCCACCCAGTGCCTTGCATCATCAAGAGTGCCTGTCCCGGCATTGATGCAGATGAAGTTCTCCGATCCGATGAGGCTGCAGAGCCTGACATATTCATCAGTTCCCATATGGTTGGTCTCCACCTGGTTCCACGCAAGATCAAGCCTTGCAGGGCGCAGTTCCTTCGGGCCGATGCCATCCTCCCAGTTATATCCTGAAACATAATTTCCTCCAGGCCATCTGACAACCGGTATCTTCAGCTCACTGATTAGCTGAATGAAATCTTTCCTGAAACCGTTCTCATCAGCAAAAGAAGATTCAGGATCATAAATGCTGCCATATACCACGGTTCGTATAGGTTCAACAAAAGCGCCATAGATGTTCGGATCAACTGCGCCTATCCTGCGGTCAAAATCAATTTTGATCACGGCTGGTTCCTGTGACATAAGATTCCCGGAAACAAAACCGCAAATGATCATGCAACTGAGTAAAACTTTTGAATTTTTCATATCATTATAACTATGCTGAGATTTATATAAATTTTAATGTCTGACGAAATAAATCGCGGAGATTACCTTCAATTTTTCGTCAGAGATTTTAAAAATAGTCATAAAATCCAAACCAGAGAAAAAAACAGTCTCCTCAGAAAAGGTTTCAGGTCAGGTTAATTTTGGTTTCAAATAAGATTATTTATCTTTCCTTCCGGTATTGATGAGGGCAACGTGCCTTCTGTTTTAACAGTTTTAAAACCCAATTATTCTCCAATGAAATATCCAGGTAAATTTTTAATTGTAACTCTTCTGGCAATTGTCCTGTTTCCTTGTGAAACATCAGGCCAGCCAGGTGGTCCGGTGTTCATTTCGCCGGAGGTGCAGAAAGACAGAACTGTCACTTTCCGTTTCATGGCTCCCAATGCAAAAGAGGTAAAGCTCAGTACCCAGTTTATTGCCGGGCAGCAAAACATGACAAAAGATGATAAAGGAGTATGGAGCATAACCCTTGGACCTGTCGAGCCTGACATTTATCCGTATTGTTTTATTGTGGATGGCATACAGGTGGCTGATCCGAAGAATTCATGGATATTTCCCAATGAAGGATTCCAGAACAGCGTTGTTGAGATACCGGCCGATAACCGCACAGATTTATACTGTTCAGAATGTGCCTCACGGTACAGTTTCATACAGGTACTATTATTCAAATGAACTTGGAACACGACCAATACTTATTTATACTCCACCCGGTTATGAACAGTCCTTAAATGAGAAATATCCGGTCTTTTTTCTGCTGCATGGGACAACAGATACTGAGGAAACGTGGACCAAGGTCGGCAGGGCTAATATTATACTGGATAATCTTATAGCACAGGGTAAAGCCAAACCCATGATTGTGGTCATGCCTTATGGAAGGGCTTTCCCGGTGATCAGCAAGGAATCAGGCTCATTGAGAAACTGGGAAAACCTGCAGGAATTCCAGAAGGATTTTAAAGACTGTATCCTGCCGTTCGTTGAGAAGAACTACAGGGTAAGGACCGACAGGGAAGGAAGAGCTATTGCCGGTTTCTCAGGGGGTGGAGGCACATCACTTTATATAGGACTCGGCAATCCTGACCTCTTCGCCTATGTCTGCGGGTATGCCCCAGGGATGCGAAAGGAAGAATTCGACCGCAATAATGCCGTTCCCTTTGCCGATCCTGAACTCACCAACAGCAGGTTGAAACTATTCTGGCTTGGCTGCGGCAGGGAAGACGGACTTTTTGGTGTTTTCCAGGAATATCTCCAGGTGCTGGATCAGAAAAATATCAGACACCAGACTTTTGTTACCACTGGTGGTCATACATGGATGAACTGCAGGAAATTCCTTACTGAGACGGCTCAACTGCTTTTCAAATAGACAATATCAGTGCAATTACATTATTAATTGATTATGGAAAATGAAAAAGACATTCGTATTTTATCTCCTCATCCTGGTTTCCTGTTCAGGCGAAATCACTGCAGGAAGTTAAAACTTACTGCAATCCCCTTAATCTTAACTACCGGTTCCAGTTCACCGACAGCACATCTTACCGGGAAGCTGCTGATCCGACAATGATAAGATACAGTGACAAATATATTCTGTTCGTATCGCACAGCGGTGGATACTGGTATTCTGACGATTTGCTCGGATGGGACTATCTTCCTGTCAAATCACTGCCGATCGAGGACTATGCTCCGGATGCGATAGTAATAAATGACACAGTGTATTTTTCTGCGTCCGCGACGGTCAGGAAACCATTCTATTACACTACCGATCCGTTCCGGGATAACTGGACAGCCATGAGTGATACTCTGCCGTTTGCAGTATGGGATCCGCATTTCTTCCTCGATGATGACGGACAAAGATATCTTTACTGGGGATGTTCAAATTCCCTTCCTATTTATGGGGTACGGCTCAATTCAAAGATGCAGGCTGTCACTGAACCCGAAATCCTTATTGAACATAATCCGGATAAGTACGGCTGGGAAGTGCCGGGGGAACAGAATGAGCGGACAGGAAATGGATGGAATGAAGGAGCCTGGATGACAAAATACAACAACCGGTATTACCTCCAGTACGCTGCACCGGGAACAGAATTCAAAACTTATGCTGACGGTGTTTATACTTCCGATTCACCGCTTGGGCCGTTTGAATATGAAACCTACAGTCCTTTTTCCTATAAACCGGGAGGTTTTGCAGGAGGTGCCGGACACAGTTCAACATTCCAGGACAATTACGGAAATTACTGGCATATTTCCACAATGTCTATTTCTGTACGTCATATGTTCGAACGACGCCTCGGATTGTTCCCTGCAGCCTTCGACAAGGATGGTGTGCTGAGAACTTTTACGGCTTTCGGAGATTATCCGACTATTATGCCTGACCGTAAGATTGATTTTGAAAAAGAAAGTCTTTTTAAAGGATGGATGCTTCTTTCTTATAAAAAGAATGCGGAAGCGTCATCCGCCATGGATAACTATCCGGTAAAAAATGCCTTTGATGAAGATATAAGAACATGGTGGTCGGCCAGTACCGGAGAATCGGGAGAATGGCTCAGCGTTGAGCTGGATGACAACTCAACCGTGAATGCAATCCAGGTAAACTTCGCTGATAATGAGTCAAATCTTAAACCAGACAGCAAAAATATTTATTATTGTTATCGTATTCTTGCTTCAGATGACGGGAAATCATGGGATGTCATAGTTGACAAAAGCAATAATTCTGCAGATGCCTGTCATGACTATATAGAACTCGAAATGCCTGTTAAGGCGAAATATATTAAAATTGAAAATGTCAGGGTTCCTGATGGGAAGTTTTCCATTTATGATCTGAGGATATTTGGCAGCAGAGAAGGTAAGGTGCCTGCAACTGTTGATGATTTCACGGTAATCAGGGAAGATGCCGATACAAGAAGAGCACGACTGGAATGGCCGGAGGACGAAAATGCCACCGGTTTCATTATAAACTATGGTGTTGATAAAAGCAAGCTCTATTCTTCAGTAATGGTCTATGATACCAGTTCTCTGATGCTGACTGGCCTGAACAAAGATGTTGCATACTATTTCAGTATAGACGCATTTAATGAATCAGGGATTGCAACGGGTACAAAAGTCATAATGAGCAAGAAATAGGATATTTTGTTACCCCGGTACAAATTATTTTGAATAATGCCGTAGAGACGTAGCCATGGTACGTCTCTACGTGACTATATTACAAAATTCCGTGCCAATTACAGACCAAACCTGATGGCGCCCAGGTTGAGCGTCGCTACAAGGTGGCCTTACTTTACTACTGCCTAATACCTATTGCCTGGTACCTGAAATTACTATTAAAAATTTCTTTGCAATCGGTTGCATTTTTCATAAAGTTTATTATATTTACAATGTCGTAGATATTTTTTCAGGGTAATATCGAAGGGTTTTGTTTGAAAATATGGCGGAGAATCAGGATGTTCTGAGTTTTACCTGGTTCCCTGCCACGTGCTGAAGGAACTTTATTGCTGTTTAACCGGGCATAATAATAATTTCAGAATAGTATCAGACAAATTAACACTTATGAGAACAAGCGACAATTCTTCGTGAAAAAAGAAACCTCTTCCCGAAATTCTAAAGTATGAGAAAATGATCGCCGATCATTCGCTCAATTAATAGCCGAGAATTTAAACCTTAAAACTCAAATCTTATGATTAAAAATCCTTCCAGCCTGAGTATTCCGACGAGGAAATACTTCGGAAAACTACTTTTGAGCTTCATGCTCATGGCGGTGCTGATACTGGTGCAATCCGGTCTGGCATTTGCCTCAGGATCCGTCCCTGACGGATTGAACATGGTACAACAGAGAGTTGTATCAGGTGTTGTTACGGACATTGACGGTAATTCGTTACCAGTTGTAAGTATCCAGGAAAAAGGTACCACTAACGGGGTTTTATCCGACGCCTCCGGCGCGTATAGAATTAACCTGACTACTGCTGATCCTGTGCTGGTTTTCTCTTTTGTGGGGTATGCTCCGCAGGAGGTGGCAGTAGGAACCCGGAGCGTTGTAAATGTTACAATGGCTCTAAGTGAGACAGGTCTTGAGGAAATAGTGGTTGTGGGATATGGTACCCAGCGGAAAGAAGCTGTAACAGGTTCAGTTGCTTCAATGAAGGGAGATGAGATGCGCGATGTGCCATCGGCCAATATCACCACAGGCCTTGCAGGGACGTATAGCAGGGGTGGATATGGAGCAAACTTCAACCAAACCGGGTGCCACAATGCAAATCCGTATTCGCGGTACACGTTCGCTGAATGCCAGCAATGATCCGCTGGTGGTGCTCGACGGTATCCCCTTTGGAGGGTCTATCGGCGACATCAACCCCAGCGACATCAAGAGCATTGATATCCTGAAGGATGCCTCAGCAACCGCCATTTACGGCTCGCGCGGCGCCAACGGTGTTATATTGATAACAACCAACAAAGGGCAAACCGGACAAAAAGCACAGTTTACCTACAATGGTTATTATGGCTTGAAAAAAGTTTTTGCCCAATACCCCATGATGGACGGACCGGAATTTGTTGCTCTTCGTGCAGCAGCCAGGCATGTACACAAACGGGGTGGATGAATCCGATGATGTAAATACCGATTGGCAGGACTTGTTTTATAAAAACGGCATGGTAACAAGCCACGATTTAGGCGTTTCGGGTGGTACCGAAAAGGGCAACTACAGCTTCGGTGCGGGCTACTACAGCGATGAAGCCGTATTGCCAGGACAGGACTACAGTCGTTTTTCGATACGTGGTTCTCTTGACCAGGAAATAGGCAAATATTTCCGCTTCGGCTTCACCACAAACAACAACTATTCCATTAATCAAGGGTAACAACCTGGGATTGTACGGCAACTTAAGCATGTCACCTATTGCCGACCCGTATAATGCGGATGGCACGTGGAAAAGAACCGTAAAGATGCCATTGGATGAACAACTGGGTATATACAAGAGAAACTATAGATGATCTGGGTGATAAATGGATAGACCAGACCAAAGCGTATGGCTCCTACAATACATCTATTTGGCGAGGTAAAAATCCCCGGCATAGAGGGCTTAAAGTATCGCATCAATCTTGGCTTGAACTTCCGCATGACTAACGGTGGCAGCTACACAGGAGAGGGTGTATTCAGTTCCACACCTACTACCGTTTCAACTGCTTCTATCAGTAACTCACTTGGCACCAACTGGGCAGTTGAAAACCTGCTGACCTACGACCGCACCTTTGCCCAGAAGCATCAGGTGAATGTAGTAGCGTTGTACTCTGCCGAGCAAACCATGTACAACAGTTCAAATGTTGCGGCAAAGGATATTCCCGCCGATGCTTTCCAATTCTACAATCTGGGACGGGCTGCCGGCGAAATTACTGTTAACCCTGATTACCAGAACTATTATCAGTGAGCGGCTTGATGTCGTGGATGGGACGGGTAATGTACTCATACGACAACCGCTATATGCTGAGCGCTACCATCCGCTCCGATGGCTCATCAAGACTGGCGGAGGGACATAAGTGGCATACCTATCCTGCCGTATCGGTCGGATGGAATATCGCAAACGAATCGTTTATGAAAAATATCACCTGGATAAATATGCTGAAGCTGCGTGTGGGTTATGGACAAACCTCCAACCAGGCCATTGACCCATACGCAACACTTGGACTTTTAAGCACCAGACCTTACAACTTTGGCACTGCCTACTCCACCGGGTTTTATGTATCCACAGCTGCCTAACCCTAATTTAGGATGGGAGTATTCTAACACATGGAACTACGGTCTGGACTTCGCTCTTCTGAATAATCGCCTGTCCGGTACCATTGAGTACTATGTAACGAATACCAAAGATCTTCTGCTGAGTGTTAATCTGCCCACCACATCGGGTGTGAGCAGCTACACTGGCAAATATAGGTGAAACCCAAAACAAAGGCATGGAATTTTCGCTCAACGGCGTGATATTGGATAACCCCAGCGGCTGTACATGGGATGTCGGCATCAACCTGTATGCCAACCGTAACGAGCTGGTAGCGCTTGCTTCGGGACAAACAAAGGATGAAACCAACTGGTGGTTTGTAGGCCATCCCATTAATGTAATCTACGACTACGAGAAAATAGGACTCTGGCAGGAGGGAGATCCGTATCTGTCAATATCCTGGAACCGGGCGGAAATGTAGGTATGATTAAGGTGAAATATACCGGCGATTACAACGAGGATGGTTCACCGGCAAGAGCAATCGGACCCGACGACCGGCAAATTATTGAGCCTGGAACCCAATTTTCAGGGTGGCTTCAACACCCGCCTAGCTTATAAAGGATTTGACCTGAGCGCTGTCGGCGCCTTTAAAAGCGGTGGTATCCTCATCAGCACCCTCTATTCATCATCAGGCTACCTCAATCTGATGACCGGACGCAGGGGGAACGTAAAGGTTGACTACTGGACACCGGAGAACACCGACGCCAAGTATCCAAACCCGGCCGGCATATTAAGCGGCGACAATCCAAAGTATGGCAGTACCCTGGGTTACTTCGATGCATCGTACCTGAAGATACGCACCACTTACACTTGGGTATAACTTCGACAATATCAACGGGATTAAAAATGCAGGTATTGACAGACTGCGGCTTTACTGTCACTGTACAGAACCCATTTGTATTGTTCTCGCCCTACAACAAAGAATCAGGTATGGATCCCGAAACCAACTCATACGGCAACGAAAATGCGGCAGTAGCATATTCTTACAACCTGAGACGTCTGCTGACTATAGGCACCAATACGCCTGTCAACTCGCAACTACTTGATTGGTATTAATTTGACATTTTAAAAAAGAAGAATAATGAAACGTATATCATATAAAAACTCTGTATAGGAACAGCCGTGATGACGTTGTTCCTGGCAGTCGTGCACTGATATTTTGGATGAACAGCCACGCAGTATTTATGAACCCGGTTATTTCAAAACCGAAAAAGGTGTTATGGGAGGATTAACTGCGATGTACGCCCACCTGCGCTATATATACGGACAAGCATACTACTATAACGCCTGCCTGACCGGTACCGATGAAGCAACATACGCTCAGAGTGCCGATGGAAACTTTAAGGACATGGACCTTTCCGGTGTAGGGTCGATTACTGCCACCACCAGCCGTTCCGATGTATTATGGGGAGCTGCATTCTCCAACATCAATACCGCCAGCGGTATTATTGAAAATGCTGCCGCAGTAGGTACCATTTCGGATGCATTGATTGCTGAAGCCAGATTTTTCCGTGCATTCGACTACTTTCTAGCTGGTACAAACTTTCGGCGGAGTGCCTTTGGATTTGGGCTGCAGGGGAACTGAAGTTCAACACATCACCCGTGAGAACCTCTGTGCGCAACACCGTACCGGAGGTCTATACCAAAGCCATATTCCCGGACCTGCTGACAGCGGTAAACGATTTGCCGGAAACCGGACGTGTAACCGGAGGTGCAACCAAAACGCTTGCACGCCTTTACCTGGCAAAAGCTTACCTGACATACGGATGGTGGCTCGAAAACCCAAACAACATTCCTACTTATCCGGAGAGTGACCGGACTGACCCTGACGGACATAATGCTGCCTGGTATTTTCAGGAGGCATACAATGTGGCAACAGCCGCCATTGATAATCCGGGTCCTTTCGGCTTACAGGCAACATACTATGATGTTAACCTGGCGCAAAACGACCGCAACAAGGAAATACTGCTGTATGCCGACCACACTGAGACAAGCGAATTTTATAACGGAGGCAGTCTTACTTATGGCAGTGGCGGCGCCCCGGATAATTTTGCCGTCTGGATGATGACCTGGAACTATACAATCATCAGAAGTTCCGGTGTAAGTTCTGTTCAGCGTGAAGCAGAACAACACCTGGGACGTCCGTGGACACGTATGTGCCCCACCTATCGGTGTAATTAAAAACACCTTTGCCGACAAAACCAATGATTCCCGGTACGACGGTACATTTACAACCGTTTACCGTGGCAACTGGCCTAAAGGTGGCATCACTAATGCATCTTTGGTTAATGCAAACGGTATGTCAGTTGTACCGGGTGATGCAATACTGACTTTCCTGAACGATGATGATCCAACTATTGTTTACGCTACTGACAAATGCGTAATATCGGTGCAGGTGTATTACCCGGAAGAGCCGATTTTGTTATAGCGCCGCGCGGCATAAGCAGGGTAATATATCCGGGGCTATGGAAGCTTGGTGTCTACCGCACTGACAATGGCACCGGATTGGGACAACCGAATGCCGGCAGCTACCCGTCCTTTCAACATTGCCAAATTCTCGGAACTCTACTTGATAGCTGCCGAAGCAGCTGTGAAGGGCGCAACTACACAGGCTGGCAAAAGCGCCTATGATTTGGTCAATGTTATTCGTGCCCGTGCCGGAAAATGGCGCTGGGACAACAACGGAAATGTAGCCAAAGTGGCAGACAATAGTGCTGCTATGATCGCTGCCACACCGGCAACTATAGACATTGACTATATTCTGGCAGAACGTTCGCGTGAATATTTATGGCGAAGGTTATCGCTGGTTCGATCTGGTACGTACGCAAACATGGGCAACAATTGCTGCATACATACGAAATTTGCGGAACCGCGTATGGAGACCATACACCGGTACTGGTAACACGTACCATTGATCCGTATCTCTATCTGCGCCCCATTCCGCAAGGCCAGCTTGATGGCATGGAAATGACCGCCGACGAGAAAGCTGCTTATCAGAACCCGGGATATTAGTCTGATGAAATGGCAGTATTGTGTTTGCCACGGATAATGAAAAGTTTGTTTTCAAAGAATAGTGAGTTTTAATAATTAGGATTGATTTAGGGTAAAGTGTCCGTGGAGAAGAGCTCCACGGACACTTAATTCCTTATTTAAACGTATTAGCTTTACCCGATTTCCGTTCCTTGGACTATGTGCCGCGGAAGGCTTATTTCACCGTTATAAACTTCTGGTATGACTGACCTTCTTGAAAAACTATCAGTATGTGTCGAGTTTGGCAAAATCGACATCAAATCACCATATCCTCCCGCCATGAAGGACCAGGAGGGTGCTTTTGAACTGACAAAGAGTGCTCTTGAAGCAGGCATCAGTCCGTGCAGAAATACTTGAGGAGGCACTCATTCCCGCCATGTCAAGGGTGGGACAGAAGTTCAGCAGGAATGAGATATTTGTTCCGCAGATGCTTATGTCTGCCAAGGCAATGAGCAGCTCCATGATGCATCTCAAACCTTACTACCTGAACGGCCAGGCAAAAAGGAGGGGAGTTTTTATCATCGGGACAGTTACAGGTGACCTTCATGATATCGGGAAAAACCTTGTTGCCATGATGATAGAAGGTGCCGGGTGGGAGATAATTGACCTCGGCGTCGATGTGAGCGCTGATAAATTCATGCAGGCTGCTGACAAGCATCCCGGGTGCCGTAATAGGATTATCTGCCCTGCTGACGACCACGATGGAAAATATGAGGAAAACAGTCACCTCCCTGAGATCAAAGAATCCGGCACAGAAGATACTTATCGGAGGAGCACCTGTGACAGCAGAATTCTGCAATAAGATTGGAGCCGACTTCTATTCCCCGGATCCGCAGGGAGCAGTCGAATATCTTAAAACTCTTGCTTAGAATAGTATCAAAATTTTGTTATTTTACCACAACTTGTCCAGCTTGTCGGGAGAGTAACACAGAGTTAAGTCCGAGTTTCACTGTTATATTACTGAAAACAGGTTACTCTGTATTAACTCCGTGTGAATCTGTGGTTAAACTAAAAGACACGTGATGAAAACAATACTTTCCGGCCGATCGAGGGAAGTTGTGATTGATACTGCAGGACCGGTTGTTATAATTGGAGAATGCATCAACCCGACGAGGCGAAAGAAACTGGTCTCCACTCTGCAGGAAAGAAATTTTGAATACATGCTCTCCCTGGCGAAGTCCCAGATTGAAGCACATGGCTGACGTCCTTGATGTAAATGTAGGCTTTCCGGGGGTTGTGGATGAAGAACTCCTGCCTGCGGCAGTCATAGCACTGCAGGATAATTTTGATATTCCATTGTGTCTGGACTCACCAAACCCGAGGGCAATAGAAGCAGCCCTGAAGGTAGCAAAAGGGAAATGCCTCATCAATTCGGTGAATGCCGAGGAAGAATCGCTGCAAAGACTTCTGCCTATTGCCAGGGAATACGGCGCAGCCATCATCGGACTCGTTCTTGACGACGACGGAATTACCAGTGACCCGGAGAAAAGGCTGAAAATAGCTGAGAAGATAATTAACCGGGCCGTTCAGGCAGGGATAAAAGAGGAGGATGTGATCATTGACCCGATGGCTATGGCTGTCAGCGCTGACCCGAACGCATGCAGGGTAACACTTGAAACCATCAGGCTGGTACATGACAAACTTGGGCACAACATAACCCAGGGCGCCAGCAATATCTCCTTCGGGCTTCCCCACCGCGAGAATATCAACAGCGCCTATATGGCAATGTCTATCATGTACGGACTTACATGCCCCATAGCAAATCCCGAGAAGATTACAGGTATTGTGCGTGCAGCCGACCTCATTCTGGGCAGGGATGATTACGCCGTCAGGTTCATTGAACATTATCAAAGCACCATACTCCCCTGAACAGATTCACATATACGTTCAGAGAGCTGCTCCCCGGCACTGATGCCCTGGAGAAGACGATGGGATACCAGCCGGGTACCGCCCCTGAGCCCGTCACCATTCTTATAAACGAAATCACCGAAGAGCTTTTACCGCTTGGCGGCATCAAGGCTGAGTATATAATTTTTCCCGGGATTAGTTTAAACCGTGAGGAGAAGTCTCTGCAGATTGAAGGCGTTAAGTTCGATATCAAGCCGATTATTTACCGCCAGATAAAGGAAGCTGATGAGGCTGCCATCTTTATCTGCACTGCCGGGCCGGTTATCGGGGAGATGAGCCGTAACAGCATGAAGGGCGGCGACCTGTTGAAAGGTTATGTTTACGATGTCATCGGCTCGGAGGTTGTTGAAGCTGCAGCTGACCTGATGCAGGAGGAACTTCGCAAAAGTATGTCTGCTCTCGGGAAAGGCATTACCAACCGCTTCAGTCCCGGGTATTGCGGTTGGGATGTAGCCGAACAGCATCAACTGTTCAGCTTCTTCAAGGACAATTTCTGCGGGATCACCCTGACCGAATCAGCCCTAATGAACCCGGTCAAGTCTGTCAGCGGGGTCATTGGCATCGGAAGGAATGTCCGGTACACTCCATATCAGTGCAAGCTCTGCGACGATAAGAACTGCATCTACCGTAACAGGAAGGCAAAGGTCTGAAGTCTGAGGGTCTGTCGCTTCGCTCCGTCATACGGTCTGAGCCAGCGTGCCAGTAATCAACAATCTGCAGTCCTCAGTCGGCATCAAAGACTGAAACTGAACCTACCGATCAGTCCGGAACGGTGAGGCGGGGAGACCTTCACGGTTATACAGGTTTGCTCCTTCCGGATTATCAGCCCAGGCATATCTCACCGCCACAGGCTTCTTTATCACTTTGCTCCTGACAATTACCCTGTTCCCTTTTATCCGTGCATTCGCCCATACAAACTTCTTGTCTGCTCCGGCAATTGCAAACTGTTTAAGATTTCCGCCTCCTTTTGCAATAAGTCCTGAACCGGTATTGTCAAATAGTATGATAATTTTTCGTCTTTTTATTTCCATCGACTTATAGGTCGGTCCGGAATAAACAACGTCATTCTCTCCGTAGGCTACTTTCCTGGCTGCAAGAGCCAGCCTTACCCCAACGTCTTTCTTGTTCAGCGGGTGGATGTCATTCCATTCACCGACATCAATTGTAACAGCCATTCCTGTCGCCGGCAACTTCAGCGCTTCCGCCTGGGCTTCCCTCATGAGAGCCCAGCTGCTTTCCGATGGTGTGCTCTTTGCCTCCATGAAGTTCGGAAGCTGTACAAGGATAAACGGAACGTTACCCTGGCCGAAGTTCTGCCTCCAGTCCCTGATCAGGGCCGGCAGGAGGGTCCGGTATTCATCAGGTCTCCCCGCATTTGATTCACCCTGGTACCAGAGGATGCCTTTCAGACGGTAGTTCAGCAAGGGTGCCAGCATGGCATTATAGAGTCCTCCGGGCTTGTATCCGAGGAAAGTCTGGCCTCTCAGCGGAGGCATGACAGCACCAACCTTGTATTTCCACTCACCCTCCAGGCTGGTTGTGAAGCCGCCTGCAGACAGATCATAAGGTTTGTCCGGCACGAACCCGCCGTCACCGATATTGCTGATCACCCTTACGGACAGAATATTGCTTCCTTCCTTCAATAACCCGGCGGGAATAGTATACCGTCTCGGAGGGTACTGGTAGGATACGGTACCTATGAATGTTCCGTTCAGAAATGCAGAATCTGCATCAACGATCCTGCCCAGGTTGAGGGTGCCGGACTGACCTGCCTCCGACGCCGGGACCATGATTTCTTTCCTGAACCAGACTGCTCCGTTGATACCTTTCAGCTCAGTGGCCGACCAGAATCCGGGAATTATCGTTGTTTTCCAGTCATCTGTATTCAGTGAAGCATCGTACCACCTCTTACCGGGAGTCTTGTACCCTTCGTCGGCCTGCTGAAGCTTTCTGTACCATTCCTCTGTTCTTTTCTGATCGCTGGCAGCGATGGCATTTATCAGCGAGTCTGACTTCCATTGCTGAAGTTCATTGTAATGGACAGGGAATTCTTTCAGGGCTTCTTCGCTGATCCAGGCTTCGGCAGGTGATCCGCCAAAAGCTGAGGTGATCAGTCCGACAGGTACTTTGTAAACCTCATACAACTCTCTGGCGAAGAACCATGCTGCAGCTGAAAAGTCAAGCACAGTCTCAGGGTCTGCAGCCTTCCAGCTGCCTGATGCCAGATCCTTCTGCGGCTCTTTGAAGACGTAATTTTTCGGTACAGTAAATGACCGGATGTAATTGTTAGCAGATGCGGCTATTTCTGCTTCGTACAATGGCCGGACTCTTCTGACAGGTAATTCCATGTTCGATTGCCCTGAGCAGAGCCAGACGTCACCTACTAAGATGTCATTCAATGTGATTGAATTGCTTGCTTCTATCTTCATGCTGTGAGGACCACCGGCCTGCAGGGGTGAAAGTATTATCAGCCATTCTCCGGAGGCATCAGCCCTGGTCTGGTAATTGTTGCCAATGAAATCCACCTTGACTTCCTCTCCCGGGGCAGCCCAGCCCCATATTTTTGTACTGTCGCCGCGCTGCAGCACCATCCCGTCGCTGATCAGCTTCGGCAGCCGCACCTGGCTGCTCAGACTGCAGGAAACAGCTAAAGCCAGCAGACAAAGCAATAAACGGTTATTCATATTTTTATTTTTAGCACAGAGTGACCAGAGTTTTAACAGAGTGACACTGTTTTAATTCTGATTTCTGCATTTGTTTGTTCGAAGATTCAAGGTTCAGGGTTTTTCTAATCACCTTCTACCCATCATGCATCAAATGTACTGCAAATTGCAGGCAAAACTAAACAGAGAATTATGGATATAAGTCGAGTTCAATTAATTTCAGAGAATCATTATTGATCGCGAACAGAAATCCATCTTTTCCTGAAGCCAGTTTTATCTTCCCGATAGCTTTTACCTCTCCTTTAACAGCAAGCCCGCTTTCTGACGGCGGAATAACCCGTATTTCACCATTGGCATCTGACTTCAGTACCAGTCCGATGCTTGCATCATTTCTCGGGGTCTCTACTTCCGAACCGTATAAATTGCCGGCAACAATAACAGCAGTACTGTTCTTTTCATCTATTTCAGCCATTGCATTAATCGAAGATAATTGCGCCCGGTTTGGGAGTATATGCATTTTGAATACTCCATTCCCTTTATTTTCAATCCAGTGATGCGCAAAAGTATTTACCTTGTAATGTAAGGAAGCTTTCAGCATTTGTTCTCCGTAAATCTCCTGAAGTGTCGCCTTTGCAAATTCTTCGTAACTATTGTACCTGAGTCTGATAGCCGGAATTTGCCTCGATGTGCCGTCAAGACCGTTAACCGGATAAGTTGTCCCGTTTTCACTGTAACCAAGTACGATATCATTCTTGCCATCCACATCAAAATCATTGTAGTATATTTCAAATATTGAATTCTGGTTGGCTTTGTACTTGTAATTTAGTCCAAGATTACCTGCAAGGTAGTCGTTATCACCATCCTTGTCAATATCACAACTGTTGATACTGAACCACCAGCCTGCTGTTTCGCCAAATCCAAGCTTATCGGTAACATCAGTAAAAACGGCTGATGAGTTTTCAAAAAAGCGGATTTTCATCCATTCCCCGACAACAATAAGGTCAATATCCCCATCGCTGTCAAAGTCATCCCAGACAGCATCAGTAACAAGTCCTGGATTTATTAGTCCCGGCGCTGCTATTTCCGTTACATTCTCAAATCTCAGGTCAGCACCTTTCTTTCCGTTATTTTTCAGCAGGTAACTGTTCGCAGGCAGTGGATAATTTCCGGGAACAATGCGTCCTCCGACAAACAGATCGCGATCGCCATCATTGTCATAATCTGCAGCTTTTACGCATTTGCCGCTCTGGTTTAAACCGGCAGGAAGAATATTGACGCTTTTAATGAAGCCTTGTTCCGTATTCAGATATAACCTGTCCTGGTAATAGTCTGCTTTCTTCAGAGGATCATTACCTCCGCTGACAACATAAAGATCCGGTCTCCCGTCATTGTCGGCATCAAACAGAAGGGCTCCCGTATCTTCATAAATTGAATCACCTGTCCACGGACCAGGAATTTCCCTGAAGGTACCTTCTTCAGTTTGCAGGTACATAGCTCCGGCAAAACCCTTTCCGTTGCCGATAAAAAAATCTTCAAGCCCGTCTCCGTTAACATCCCCAACAGCTAAACCAGGGCCCATCTGTGAATACCTGTAGGGAAGCAACGCTTCGGATTCATAGTCATTGTAATTATCCTCGCGATGAACAAATGTTATCCCTGACAGCTTTGTAATGTCTTTGAAATTCTTTTTATCCGTATCCTGAGTTTCTGCAGCAACTGCATCGTTATAGTCAATTTTAAGCGTCTGGTCCGCAAGGATCTTCGTAATTACCTGTTGTTTCCTGTCCGGCCATATAACAGTTATTTCATCAACAGTGTCTTTCTGACCCAGACCAAAGTGAATTGTAGCGGGCATACTCGACTGATATCCTCTTGTGAGCGTAAGATCCTGAATTTGAGTAACGTCACCGGTCTTTACTTTAACGATACTTCCCAAACCAAACAAATTGTTCACCGGGCCAGCCAGGTTGATTTTAATATAATGATTGCCTTTGTGAACGGCTCTGTTTTCATAGATGGCTGATTCCTCATTAACATTGCTGATGACTATGTCAAGATCACCATCGTTATCGAAGTCACCGTATGCCATTCCATTGGTGAAAGTCGGCTCCTCAAATCCCCAGGAAACTGATCTATCAGTAAAAGTCAGATCGCCGTTGTTTTCAAAGGCATAATTTCTTACCGGAATACTTGGGAAAAGCTCCGGACGATATTCCTTCACCTGTCTGAAATAAACACTGTTCGGATCAGTTGCCAGGATATCACGGTGATTAATGTCTCTCAGAACACCGTTGGCAACAAATAGATCCTTGTTGCCATCGTTATTCATATCAAGAAAAACGCCGCCCCAGCTCCAGTCAGTATAGGGAACTCCTGAAAACAGCGATATATTACTAAACAGAGGAATGCCATCAAAGGTTCCATTATTCAGCTGCAATGAATTCTGCATATACTGATAATGCATGCCAAAATCAACGCTCAGATCAAACGTTTCCTGTCTCATGGGTATCACATTCAGCATTCTGCGAAAATGACCTTCAGGGGTCATGTCGATCTGGAACATATCAATCAGCTCGTCGTTATTGAAATCGGCCGCATCAAGGCCCATCCCAAAAATGGAGGTTTGAAATGTCGCTTCTTTTACTATCTCTCTGAAAGTGCCATCACCATTATTCAGATAAAAAAGATCAGGGGGATTGAAATCATTGGATATGTATAAATCTTTCCATCCGTCATTATTAAAATCCATGGCGACAACACCTATTGACATACCAAAATTCCGTACACCTGCTTCATCAGTCACATCCTTAAATGTGCCATCTCCGTTATTTTTGTACAAGTGCCCCGACTCTTCGAATTTATTCTCGATCATTTTGTTATGATAGAATTCGGCACCCATGCTAACCAGTATTATCGGGTAATTGGCAACATATAAATCCAGAAAGCCGTCATTGTTGTAATCAAAAAAGGTAGCCTGAACGGAAGAGCTTTTATCATTTATACCATAAATTTTTGCGCATTCGGTAAAAGTATTGTCTTTGTTATTGATAAAAAGCAAATTATCCGACGGCTGGATATTTCCCTGAAACGCAAACATAAATATCCAGCCAGCCATCACTGTTCACATCAGCCATGGTTGAACCTGTGAACCACTGATGATTACCCGTTATACCTGCTTTTACGGATATGTCCTCAAATTTCATTTTACCCTTATTCAGGTAGAGTTTATTGGGAATCAGATTCCCGGTGAAGAAAATGTCATCCAGTCCGTCATTGTTGATGTCGCCCACCGAAACACCTCCGCCCATATACATGTAGGGGAATATTGTGTAATTCAGCGTATCATTTTCTACCAGTTCATTAAGAAAATCAATACCCGACCTGGAAGAGGATATTTTTACAAAGGTTTCTTTGGAAAGTTTGCTGCATGAAAACAGTGAAAGACTTATCAGTACTAACCAGAAAGGGAATTTCATAATCTGAATCAAATGATCTGTGGGCCGAAGATATTATAATCGCAGGTAATTAAACAGGAAGCTTTTATAATTCTTATTTTACTCTGAATATCTGAAGCCTGTCATTATTATTCGCAACCAGGATTTGCTTGTCTTTATTATTGATGTGTATCAGCGCCAGGCCTTTTACGTCACCCGGGGCGAAGAATCCTGATGATTCGTAAGGTACAGCCATGAAATGGCCCTCTCCGTCTCCTTTCAGGAAAACTCCGATTCCTCCATCGTTTCTTGGGGTTACCACCTCTACATTATACAAATTGCCTGCCGCCAGAATATCCGGATGCCCATCGCCGTCAAAATCATCGATGATCATATCATTTACAGATGATAATTGGGCCTCATTGGGCAGTTTACGCATGACAAACTCACCATTTCCTGTGTTTTCAAAATAGCAGCTGGCAAAGGTCTCGGCTTGCAGGTGAAGTGATTCTTTCAGCACTTTCTTTGTATAGACATCCGAAATTGTTGCTTCGGCAAAGCTTTTAACTGTAGGGAATTTAAGAGCGAGACCCGGATTCTGGGTCAGAAAGCACGATCTGCTTCTCACCGGATACTGTCTGTTCCCCTGGTAATAAGCAAGTGCAATGTCTGATTTTCCGTCATGGTCAAAATCTGCAGCAAAAACATCAAATGTCTTATCGGGACTTGCTTTATATCTGAAGTTTAAGCCAAGATTACCTGCAACCAGGTCAATGTCGCCATCTTTATCGAAATCGGCGCCCTCAATGCTAAACCACCAACCCCTGGTCCCGGCTATTTCAGTTTTGCTGAATTTTCCGTGAATGTTTCTATAATAGCAAACAGGCATCCATTCTCCGGCTACGATCAGATCGGGCCATGTATCATTGTCAATATCAGCGCAGAAGGCATCCGTAATCATTCCTGCTCTTGAAAGTTCAGGTGCAACTTTATCGGTAACATCCACAAATTTCACTATCCCTTTTTCCGATTTGTTTTCAAGTATGAAGCTCTGAGCCGGGAAGGGATATTGTTGTGGTACCTGTCTTCCACCCACGAACAAATCCAGGTCACCGTCTTTGTCAAAATCAAATGCTTTAACGCATGACCCGCTTGAAGTGGTTACCGGCAAAGCCTTTTCATCTGTCATGTAGTTACCCTTGCCGTCATTGAGGTAAAGCTGGTCCTGGTATTCTTCTGAACCTTCCGGAAATTCATAGCCGCCGCTTACCACGTACAAATCGGGATCCCCATCGTTGTCGGCATCAAAAAGCAACGAGCCCGTTTCCTCAAACCGGTTATCGGTTTCCCAGGGGCCCGGTTGAATTTTAAAACTTCCATCACTGCTTTGAATAAACATCTGACCTGAACTGTGGGATGCGTTTCCGACAAAGAAATCTTCCAGCTTATCGTTGTTGACATCTCCTACTGTAATGCCCGGACCGGTCATTGATAATTTGTGAGGGAGAAGGGGCTGGTAATCGAAGTCGTTAAAGTTGTTTTCTTTATGAATGAAGCCGGGTTGGAGCTGGTCAGTTATCTCCCGGAACAGTTTTTCTCTGACAGCCGGAACTGAAGCGGGCATCTTCGCATCAGGGTAACGTAACGTCAGCTTTTGATTGGCGTTTACCTCCGTAAGGTATTGTACCTTTCCGTCGGGCCATGTTACACATATGGAATCTATCTTCTCATGGCTGGCAAGACCAAAGTAGAGTATAGGTTCCACAGAAGACTGATACCCTCTTGACAGGGTCAGCTCTGCCATTTGCATTTTCCCATCATTCCACAGGGTAACTCCTGAGCCTATTCCCATCCTGTTTTTCGGAGTTCCTTCAAAATCAATTTTCAGGTAATTGCCCAATTGATTTTCACGGGCAACATTTTTGTATACCAGGGCTTCTTCGTCAACATTATTAACGATGAGATCGAGGTCGCCGTCATTATCCAGATCGGCATAGGCAGCGCTGTTTGAATAGCTTTCTTCCTTAATTCCCCATTCTCTGCCGCGTTTTGAGAAAGTGAGATCTCCATTATTTTTATACAGATAATTTACAAGTGGTTTACAGGGCATATCCTGTACCCATTTTAATAACTGGCTATTGTTTACTTCTTTGTCAAAATAGGATGATTCGCTCATTTTGCTGAAGTAATCAATGTTATTGATATCCCTTCGGATGCCGTTTGTTATATATAGATCTTTCCATCCGTCAAGGTCAAAATCGGCAAACAGTGAAGCCCAGCTCCAGTCTGTTGATGTTACTCCTGCAATCCATGCAGCATTGCTGAAGAATGGCAGGCCATTATCCCTGATTCCCCTGTTCAGTTGCAGCGTACTGTACCGGTATTGATGGTGAAGTCCTTCCTTTATCATTTCATCAAAATCCTCCCGGGACATGCTGGTCATATTTTCTTTGGCTCTTTGATTATCTTCAGGAGCCATGTCAATCTGCATAACATCAGGCAGACCGTCATTATTATAGTCTGCAATATCATTCCCCATGCCGTAAAATGAGGTTTGGCCGATTACTTCTTTTGTCCTGTCGGTAAATGTTCCATCGCCGTTATTGAAGAAAAAGAAGTCAGGGCTGGTGAAATCATTTGAAACATAAAGGTCTTCATATCCATCCCGGTTCAGGTCGCAGACCGTAGCGCTTAACGACAAACCAAAAGTCAAGAGACCTGCCTCAACCGTGACATTTGTAAATGTGCCATCTCCGTTATTTCTGTATAAATGTCCCGATTCATCTATTTTTGCATTGTTCATCATTTGCCGGTAAAAATAGGGAGGTGCCTTGAACTGGGTGATGGGGTAATTGGCAACGTACAGGTCGAGATCACCGTCATTGTCATAGTCGAAGAATGTTGTCTGTGAGCTTTTGCCGTTGTCATCAATGCCATATTGAGCTGCTTCTTCTTTAAATACGGGTATCCCCTCAGGATTGTTTCCCAGGTTTACAAACAGCAGGTTTCTGCAATTGCCCTTTAATCCGGAAACACTTACGTAAATGTCGGGCAGTCCGTCCTCATTTATATCACATATGGTTGAACCCAGCATCCAGCGATGATCGCCGCCTGTGCCGGAAATTTCGGTAACGTCTTTAAATTTCAGGTTGCCCATATTGAGATACAAGCGGTTACTGACCATGTTACCGGTGAAATAGATATCCGTCAGGCTGTCGTTATTGAAGTCTCCAACTGATACCCCGCCACCCATATACATGTATGGGTAAAGGAAATAGTTAAAAGTATCGGTTTCAGTAAGCGTGTTCTGAAAGGTAACGTTTGTTTTTCCTGAAGAGAGTTTCTGGAAAACGGCACCTTCCCCTGTTTTTTCAGGTTTGCATGAGAAACAGCTGCCAAGAACAGCAATCAATGCGACAATGGGGAAGAGTTTATTACGGTATTCAGGTTCAAAAAGCTTGATCATAAGGTTGAAATTAAAAGCAAGAAAGGTTGAATGTACTTCATTTAACCCAAAAAAATGGTCCTGTTTTGCAGGACCATTTCTTTGAAACATAATATTTACTATTTATTACCAACCTGGATTCTGATCTGTCTGTTCAATATTGGGGTTGACATCAATTTCCTTCTGAGGAATAGGCCAGAGATTATGTCTGGCTGGATTGAAGACCAAAGCAGCCTGGTCGGCTTTAGGACAACTGGGTTTAACTTCGGTGATGAAGTCAGCAAGTCTGCCCCATCTTACAAGATCCATGTAGCGAACCTGTTCACCGCATAATTCAACCTTACGTTCATGTTCCAGGGCAACCATGAATTGAGCCAGATTTGAAACAGGATAAGTGGCATTCATTCCAGCTGAGCCATATAATGGCAGGGTAACATCTGCTCTTGCCCTTACCTCGTTCATGTAACCAATAGCGGTAGTCAGGTTTCCTCCTGCCTTGTTTGCTTCTGCTTCGGCCTTCATCAGCAATATATCGGCATACCTGATCACCTTCATGTTTATTCCTGATTCATTCCCGGCAACAGCTCCTTCAGAAGAAGCCTTATAGTAGTTCTGGTATTTTTTCCAGCCTCTTCTCAGATAATAATCAATTTGGACACCGTTTTTATCTAATACGGTCACGGGATCAACTGTAATGGTCATGGTACCGTTGTTATACAAATCGCCGGTCTGGTAAGCGCAGTAACCGCGTCTCGGATCGATTTTTGCCCCATTGTCGGCAGCAGTTTCAAATTCGTTCCACAGATCTTCTGAAACAAATACGTTGAACCAGTTCAGGCAACCATATTCCTGTCCCCTGAAAGTAGCTTCGTTTTTACCTTCGTCTGTTCTGTCCGAATTCCATTGCTGGCCATAACCGGCTTCGATGTTAAACTGGACTTCGAAGAGCGATTCCCGGCCATTCTCGGTTTCTTCCTTGAAATTATCGAAATAGACAGGTTCGAGTGAATAACCAGAAATTTGATTAAAGGCATCCAGGGCTCCCTGGTAGTTTTCCTGATACAAACGTGCTTTGCCCAACAGACCCCATGCAGCTCCGGAAGTAGCCCTTCCGGCTTGTTCAGAAGCTTTGGGGAGACATTTTGCTGCAGCGTCTACACAGTCGGCTTCTATCTGAGCCCAGACATCTTCTTTAGGAGATCTGGCAAGACCATCCTTCTCTGCAGGATCAATTCCCAGATACAGTGGAACATCACCATACCGGGTAACCAGGTCGAAATAATACAGGGCCCTCATGAATTTTGCCTCGCCAATATACTTATTTCTTGTGGCATCAGACATTATACCTACAGGGATATTATCTTTCATTGTCTGCTCATTATTGATAACAAAATTGGCTTTGTTAATGCCCCTGTAGCAGGAGTTCCAGTAAGCTTCCATCAAACCATGATTTGGACCGAATGAGAAATTCAGCCACTCGCGTTTATCGGCCTCCTGCTGAGAGTTACATGTATTTTCATGAGCCATGTTTTCACTGCTGTACCACATGCAACGGTTGTACATACCGGTTGTTTGCAAACTTCCGTAAACAGCATTTACAGCCGACTGCACCTGAGCCTGATTTGTAAAATAAGTTTCAGGTGAAAGTTCGTTGGGATTCTTAAGTTCCAGCTTATCCGCGTTACAGGAAAAGAGCAGGAGCAATGCACCTAAAATCAGTGCAGGAGTAAAATATGTTATAAGTCTTTTCATAATTATTCTGGTTTAAAGGTTAGAAGGTTATTTGGAAACCGCCAATAAATGACTTTGGTATGGGATAATTGCCACGATCAATTCCATTGGTATAGTTGTTAGTTGATGTTTGAGGATTACCAATTAGTCCCAAACCAGCACCTGCTATGTATGTACCAACCTCAGGATCCAAACCGGAGTAGTTTGTTATACAAATCATGTTTTGTGCACTGACATAAACCCTGAGTTTTGCTATCTTGTTCGTATTTACGGGTATGGTATAACCAAGCGTTATGTTTCTCAGTTTGGTATAGGCACCGTCCTCGACAAAACGGTCAGATGCCTTGGCATTAACAGATTTTTCACCGGCCCTGGGAATAGTGTTTGAAGGATTCTCCGTTGTCCACCGGTCAAGAACCTCAACACCGGCATTAAATAACCTGGGCATAGCCTGCAGGTCGTAGAGATTGGTGTTATAAAGCTTGTTACCATAAACACCGCTGATAAAGAGGTTCAGGTCAAAGCCTTTGTATGAAGCATTGAGGTCCAGACCAACCGTCGCCTTGGGGAAGGGGTTTCCGATATTTGTTCTGTCATCTACAGTAATTGCGCCATCACCATTGGTGTCTTTAATACGGAAATCACCTGCGGTTGAAGCATAAAGTGCTTTTTGCGTACCGCCCATATAAGAATCAGCTTCTGCAACTGTCTGGAAGATACCGTCGAAATCCCATCCGTAGAAGAAGAAAGCAGGTTGTCCGACCTGGCATCTGTTCAGGTCTTCACCTTCAAAATTAAATCCGGAAATATAGGTGTTGCCACCCAGTGATTTAACTTCATTCTTGAAAGTACCAAGATTTAAACTGGCTGACCATTGAAAATCGCCTTCAAAATCGTTGTATCCCAGCTGGAATTCAAACCCTTTTGTATCCATAGAGCCTGCATTCTTGCTGATCGAGCCTCTGAAATCACCGGTAGACAGGGTCAATGGCACCTGCATCAGAAGGTCACTGCTCGAGTTCATATAATATTCAGCCGACAAGGTAAACTTGTTTTTAAATAAACCCAGATCCAATCCAATATTGGTCATGGTTGTTTCCTCCCATTTTAAATCTGGATTTGAGGCACCACCCGGGGTTGTTCCAGCAACAGGTGCGCCATCTATTACATAATACATATTTGAGGTCAGTGATGAAGAATAGGCATAATCGGGGATCTTGTCATTACCTGCCATACCCCAGCTTGCCCTGAGTTTTAAGTTGTTGATTGAAGGAACATTGCTCATGAAGGCTTCTTTGGCAATATTCCAGCCCACTGATACTGAAGGGAAGGTACCCCATCTGTTGTTGGCGCCAAACCTTGAAGAGGCATCAGTCCTTATTGAAGCCGAAAACAAGTACTTCCCGTCATAGTTGTAGTTTACCCTGCCCAGGTAACTAATTCTGTAATATTCAAATGATCGTGAGCTTAAGTTAGCATCGGTGCTACTCAATTCCTGAATCTCGTTGGTAATATTATTGGTAGACTGGGCAGTCAGTAACGTTGAGTGAACAGCGCTGTATTCAGTCAATGCCAACACTTCAAAATTATGTTTTTCAGCAAGTGACAGGCCATAATTCAGGCTGTTTGTAAATATCAGTCCGGAATAGTCCGACCGGTCTTTATTAATGGTTGCAGTAGTTGCCCGGTGAGTATTGGTACCCAGGTTATCATCATTGTATGTGGGTTGGAATTGATTGGAATGTTGGGCAGTATTCTGGAGACCAATGTTGGTTCTGAATTTCAGACCTTTAACAATATCCAGTTCACCGTAGAGATTACCCAGTATGGTCATTGTATTCACTTTGCGGCTGTTCATTTCCATGATTCTGACGGGGTTCTCAGCATCCTGTCCGTCAATGGGAGAGGAGGGACCCTGGTATCCGCCCAGGTTGTCCTTATTGTAGACCGGCAGATAAGGGGCCATTTTAATGGCATGTTCCAACAGGGAACGTCCGCCGTTATCAGCCAGGGGATCCTGTGAGCCGTAGGTTAAGCTGAAGTTCTCACCGATTTTCAGAATGCCCTTTTTAAAATCACTGTTGGCCCTGAAGTTGTATCTTTCCATACCGGTATAGATAACAATACCTCTTTGATTCATATACCCGGTTGACAATCTGAAAGTGCTGTTCTCATTACCACCGGAGAGAGCAAGGTCATAATTTTGCATAGGACCAGTCTGGTATATCTCCTCCTGCCAATCGGTTTCACCGCCTTCGGGCTGGCTTGGATTAATACCGGCCAAACGATCTGCATATATAGGATTTGTATATACCGTAGGTGTGGTAAATGCTCCGCCTGTGGCATATTCCCGATATTCAGCAGCATTCAGCAAATCATATCTTTTCGTTGAATACTGAGCTCCGTAATAGCCTTCGAAATCAACTGTAACCTTACCGGCTTTACCTTTCTTGGTTGTAATCATTAAAACACCGTTTGATCCCAGTGAACCATAAATAGCAGCTGTGGAAGCGTCTTTTAAAACTTCAATGGATTCGATGTCTGAACTATTGAGGTTATTGATGCTGGTTACCACAACACCGTCAACAACAAACAAAGGGTTGGCGTCGTTAACCGTACTGATACCCCTAACCCTTATTGTAGATCCAAAACCCGGAGCACCATTGTTGATAACCACCAAACCTGCCGCACGTCCCTGCAAAGCCTGGTCAAGATTTGCTGCGGGCACTGCGTTAAGTTTTTCAGATGAAACCGATGAAATAGCACCGGTCACATCGGCCCTTCTCTGAGTACCATATCCAACAACCACAACTTCACTTAAAGCAAGAGATTCTGTCTGAAGAGTAACATTCAGAACTGAGCTGGTTCCGATAGGTACCTCCTGTGTAACGAATCCAATGAAGCTGATAAGAAGGCTACCTCCAGACGAGGGAACATTAATGGTAAACTTACCATTGCTATCTGTTAATGCTCCAGTCTGGGTTCCTTTCAGGACAACATTGGCACTTGGAACGGGTTGCTGGTTGTCGTCAAGTACGGTTCCGGTTACAGTTCTCTGCGCATATATACCAGCGGTACTGCAGACAGAGAATAAAAGCAACAGGATGACTTTAAGTAGTTTTTTCATAAGTAATTTGGGTTAGATTATAGATTTTAAAAATTATACTTGAAATTCATGTTCGTTGCAGCTCTTAAAATTCTGTGAGGGTTATACATATATTATATTAAATGCAATTTACAATACCATTTCAATAATAAGTGTAGATAATACACTTAGCAAATATAAACAAATTAAAATAGTATTAAAACATTTTTTAACATTTTTTTTTGAAAAATTTAAAAAAACTTATGAGCCTGCCCCGGAACTAATTTAAAAACTTACACAATTTGTCCCGATCTACCGGGGGAGACTCACTGAGTAATAAATCATATCTCACTGGACCTCAGTGGTTCTCAGTGGCTCTCTCTGTAACTAACGTTCTTCTACTGAAGTTCCTTATTTTAAAAACTGATGCGCGATTTTGCGATTAAAAACTTGTTAAAAAAAGACCGGAAATTGCTATATTGCCAAAAAGTTGATCCAAATCCATGAAAATCCTGATCGTCGAGGATGAGGCCAAGGTGGCATCATTTATAAAAAGAGGCCTTGAAGAGAATCAGTATGAGGCCGATCTGGCTTACGACAGCGAGTTTGCTGAAAAACTTGCCATTCAATATAAATATAATCTTTTCATCCTCGATGTTATTATTCCCGGTACCGGTGGCCTGAAATTATGCAAAAAGTTTAAGACGGACTTTCCGGATATCCCGGTTCTTATGCTTACAGCACTGGGAACCACCGATGACAAGCTGGCCGGGTTTGACGCCGGAGCCAATGATTACCTCGTAAAACCATTTGAATTCAGGGAACTGCTTGCAAGAGTGAAAGTTCTTCTGAAAACATCCGGTCAATCGCGTGAAACATCCGGCTCTCTCAGGTTTGACGACCTTGAACTGGACCTTGACAGGAAAGCGGTGCGAAGGGGAACTAAATACATCAGCCTGACGGCCAAGGAGTTTTCACTTCTCGAATATTTCATGAAAAATGCAGGCAGGGTACTTTCCAGAAATGATATTGCCGAAAAGGTATGGGATGCCAGCTTCGACTTCAGCACAAATGTTGTGGATGTTTATGTCAACTTCCTGCGGAAAAAAATTGATAAGGGACATGATAAAAAACTGATCCATACAAAGGTGGGTTTCGGTTATATTTTCGGAGACCTGATAGGATAAGAATTCAGGCCAAAATGCAGATAAGGACCCGGTTAACGCTTCAGTTTCTCCTGCTGGGAGGATTAATAATGTTAATTGCCTCGCTTGCTATTTATTATTCTTCAGCTAATTTCCGGAGGAATGATTTTAACAATCTCCTTAAATCGAGGGCCGAAAGCGTAGCCAGGCTTGTGCTCGACAGCTATGAATACAATACAAACCTTAATCCTGAGGAGTGGTTCCGGAAATCCTGCCAGACTCCAGGATGAAAAATTCATGATTGTCACATTGGACAATAACATTCTGTACACGACCGACAAAAACTGGAAACTTGAAGAAATCAATACCATCATCGGACAGGTAAGAGCCGGTAAGGATGTGTTTTATAAGAACAATCCTTACGATATCCTGGGGACGATGCATAATACAGGATCATCCGAATTTGTCGTAATTGGTGCAGCTATCGATAAAGACGGCCTTTTGCACATGAAAAAACTGAGGATCGTTCTGATGGTGGTTTGTCTTATCAGCCTTGTCTCATTCTTTTTCGCCGGGTGGTTCTTTTCGGGGAAAGCCCTTAAACCAATCTCAGATGTGGTAAAGAAGGTCGAGGATATATCAATAACCAGTCTGCATTTAAGAGTTCCCGAAGGCAATGGCACTGACGAGATCGGCAGGCTGGCCAAAACTTTCAACAAAATGCTCGAGCGTCTTGAGACATCATTTGGCATGCAGAAGAGTTTTATTGCAAATGCATCCCATGAGCTCAGGACACCTCTTACTTCAATTAACGGACAGATTGAGGTCCTGATGATGAAGGACCGGACAACGGAAGAATATAAAAATACCCTTGGCTCAGTACTCGAAGACATTAAATCGCTTATTGACCTTTCAAACAGATTGATCCTGATTGCCAGAACCAGCTCGGAAGGCCCGTCCGGTTATAATAATAATATAAGTATAGATGAGATCATCTGGCAGGCCCTGGAAGAAATGAAAAGATTCAATCCCTCCTATAATATTAATATTTCACTTGATAATTCTGTTACCGATTCTGAAAAGATAATAGTCGGTGGAGATGAATACCTGCTTAAAACTGCATTTTCCAATCTGATTGAAAATGCATGCAAATATTCTTCAGATCATTCTGTCCTTATCGGGGTCGGACGCGAGGACAAATATGTTAAGGTGATATTTGAAGACAAAGGTATCGGCATACCTGAGGAAGATATACAGAAAATCCTTGAACCTTTTTACAGAGGTACAAATACAGTGGCAATTCCGGGAACGGGCATTGGCCTGTCACTTGTAAATCAGATCGTTAAAAACCATAACGGTACAATAAACATCACTTCAAAGCTTGGCGAGGGTACCCGGATTACCCTACTGCTTCCGGCACTTTCATCAAATTAATTCTTTTTTAATTCAATTTTAATTGCGGTTTAACTTCCGCCTGATACATTTATGAAGGTTAATCTCTTCGGTAAACAGGTTAGACAGTATTTGCTTGTGCATAGGTTATACGTATTCGATATATTTGGAACCCTTTAACTCAGACCTGTTATGCGAAAAAATCCCTTTTGCACCCTGGTATTCATATTTCTGTTGGTTATCCCCGGCTGCCGTCAGGGAGGCAACCCGGCCTCAGGACCGGGAAAGAAATCCGAGACTGCAATCACTGCCGCTACTGATGATTTCTATCAGGAGATAGGTCAGCAGATAGGACTCGATTTTGTTCACTCGATCGGTGATGACGACCTTACCAATATTATTCAGTCCGACGGCGGAGGCGCTGCCTTTCTCGATTTTGATCAGGATGGCTTTATAGATATATATGTGTGCAGCGGTACATGGCTTGAAGGAGTCAGCAAGAGCGAAAAGCCATCAGAAATGCCCGGAAATCACCTTTACAGGAACAAGGGTGACGGGACCTTTGAAGATGTGACCCGGAAAGCAGGCATATCAGGTCCGTGGTACACCATGGGAGTGGTAGCCGGTGATTTCAACAATGACGGCTACCCTGATCTTTTTATAAGCAATTACGGGCCGAATGTGCTTCTGAAAAATAACCGCAACGGAACATTCACTGATGTAACAAACAGGGCTAATGTTGCAGGCGGAAATGAATGCAGTGTCGGTGCCGTATGGGCGGATTATGACAATGACAGCTTTCTCGATCTCTATGTGGGAAATTATCTTGCCTTTGATCCGAATTACAAGTATTACTATGCCCCTGACGGATTTCCGGGACCAATGGCCTACGATGCCCAGAAGGATATCCTTTATCATAATAATGGCGACGGTACTTTTGAGGATGTAACTGAGAAAATGGGAATTAAAGACATTGACGGAAGGGCAATGGGCGTTGGTGCAGCTGATTATGACGAAGACGGGTTCATTGATATTTATGTTGCCAACGATCACACATTGAACTATCTGTGGCATAACGAGGGCGGCAAGGGATTTATCGATAAGGGAACTATGTCGGGAACTGCCTTCAGTCAGGGAGGAGAAGCCACCGTAAGCATGTCAGTCGACTTTGCCGACTATAATAACGACGGACTGCTCGACCTTTTTGTATCAGATGATACATATTGCTCTCTTTATGAAAATCTGGGGAACGGGGTATTCTCTGACAGGGGAGTCTCATCAAATATCTCAATGCAGGCTGCACAGTTCGTAGGATGGTCGTCTTCATTCATGGATTATGATAATGACGGCGATCAGGATATATTTAAAACCAATGGCGCACTGAAACATCTGTATGGTCAGGAAGATCAGATTTTTGAAAATCAGGGGAACGGATTATTCAAGGATGTTTCCCTGGAACTCGGCAGGTATTTCAGCGAAGAACATGTTGGAAGAGGTGCATGCGTTGGGGATTACGACAATGATGGCGATCTCGATATCTTTATAGTCAATCTTAACAGCCGGGCAGTTTTTCTCAGGAATAACAAAGGGAATCAGAATAACTGGCTTATGCTCGATCTGGAAGGTACAGCGAGCAACAGGGAAGGGATAGGCGCAAGAGTTAAGATAACCTCAGGAGGCAAAACACAGATCGCACAGAAAAAAACTACCACCGGCTATCTTTCGCAGAATGATCCAAGAATACATTTCGGGCTGGCAGGCAATAATACTGTTGAACGGATTGAAATAATATGGCCCTCGGGAAAGGTTCAGATCCTTGAAAATGTAAAAGCCAACCAGATACTCGAAGTAAAGGAACCTTAAAGCCACTGGCCCTCTATGATTAAGCGGATACTCATTTTAAGTGAAATTATATTGGTGGGGCTGGCGTGTACGATAAGTGTATCGTGCAGTAAAAATACCTCATATGATAATAAACTGATCCTTACGGAAGCTCCTGGAAATATACACCTGCCTGATTATTCAGGCGGGGCATCATGGCGTAATTTACCCGGAGCAAGGATCAGTTCAATCGATTTAGAAAGACCCGGTTCACAAAAAACACTGACAAAAGATTTTTATTCAGCATGCTTCCCTGAAATATCTTATGACGGAAAGTTCATGCTCTTTGCAGGTCAGCATAAAGAAAATGATCCATGGCAGATCTGGGAAATGAACCTGAAGACTCTTGAATACAGGCAGGTTACTTCAGGCACGGAAGAGTGTACTGACCCCGCCTATCTGCCAGGTGAACGAATTGTATTCAGCAGACTGACGGTTAATGATACAGTAAAGTCGGCACACTGCCTCTATACGTGCAATGCAGATGGCTCGGGCCTCAGGCAGATAACATTCAGCCCCGATGACAATCTTGCCACAACAGTATTAAAAGATGGCCGCCTGCTTACAGTTAAACACCAGTTACTGCCGGTTCAGGGAGGTCCAATGCTGGCAGTTATGCGGCCTGACGGTACAAAAGCTGATAAGTTCTACACTGGTCCGGGTAATAAAATACACCTGAACCGCGCACATGAAACTGATGATGGCACGATCATATTTGCTGAATCTGACAGTGAAAGATCTACCAGATTCAGATTGGTTTCAATAAGCTATAACAGGCCCTTGCATTCAAGAACTGACCTGACATCATCAGTCCCCGGGGATTTTTATAATGTACTTCCACTCAGGCCCGACAAATATCTTGTTTCCTACCGTAAATCAGATTCAGATCTTTTTGCGCTTTATGAGTTTAATCCTGAAAAGGGATCACTCGGGCCTGCAGTATTTAATGATCCTGATTATAATATACTTGATATCGTCAGGGTCAAACCGCATGAAAGACCAAAAAAACTGCCAAGTGAAGTCGATATGCAGGTGAAAACAGGTTTGCTTTTATGCCAGGATATTAATTTCAAAGATCCTTTTCTTCCGGATAAATCGGCTGCCATGAGAAAAGCAATGAAGATTGAGGTGCTGGGCGTTGATACAACCTATGGAGTTGTTGATGTTGAAAAAGACGGTTCATTTCAGCTGAAAGTCATGGCAGATACACCTTTCCGTATCAGAACACTTGATAAGGACGGCAATGTTGTCGGCGGTCCGTGTTCCTGGTTATGGTTGCGTCCGAATGAACGGCGGGGATGTATAGGATGCCACGAAAACCCTGAGCTGGCTCCTGAAAATATAGTTTCACTTGCAGTTAAAAAATCACCGGTCATTATACCAGTTCATATAACTGATGTTAAAGAGAAGATGGTAGAACTTGAATAGTATGGGAAGATTTGTAAAAATTATTATACCGGCAGCAATCCTTGTTGTTATTGGTGCTGTAATTTATAAGCCTTATCACCGGTGGGCCAGGGAACATGTCAATAATCTGACTGCTACAACTGACCATCCGCTGAAATGCGCATCCTGCCACCTTTATATTCAAAAATCAGGTATTATTTCAAAGATTGTCAATGCGACATACTATTCGCCATTTAACCTGGCACCGTCACCTGATGGAAAATATCTTTATGTGGTTGCAGAGGAAGGCAATGCATTACTGGTGGTTAACACTGAAAAGAACAAAGTCACCAAGGTGATTAAGGTAGGTGTCCGTCCGCACAGCGTTGTCGTGAGCAGGGACGGGAAAACTGCTTATGTAAGCAACCAGTGGTCGGATAATGTGTCGGTAATTGATCTTGAAAGAATATATTGTCACAGATACACTTAGTACAGGGGGAGGACCGGCCGGCCTTACCCTTAGTGCTGACGGAAATTCACTTTATTCAGCCAATTCATTTTCATCCGACCTGTCAATAATCGACCTTGCTTCAGGTGTTGAGCGGAACAGGCTGTTTACAGGGAATAATCCCACCGGAGTGCAGATAAGTCCTGATGGTAACCTGGTGCTTGTCACCAGCCGCCGGACACTTGGTTTACCATATGGAGATACTTTAAGGTGCGAGCTTACGGTTGTGAATGATAAAAAGCAGAGGGTTACTGAACGCCTTGATATTAAACAGGCCTATATGATGGAGAATATTGCCTTTACTCCATCGGGCGATCTGGCAATAATTCCCCTGATAAGGCCTAAAAACAATGTTCCGACAATACAGATCGAAAGAGGATGGATGATGACAAATGGAATAGGGATCATTGAACAGAAACCAGCAGGAAGAACCATACAGTTGCTTCTTGACGAACCTAATGCTTATTATGCCGATCCTTTTGATATTGCAATAACTCCTGACGGGAAAAAAGCTTTTGTTTCACATGCAGGTGTCGATTGTATATCTGTTATTGATATTGATTCAGTCAGGAAGCTTATTTCTGAATCGGACGATGAGATGCTTGAGGCATATTCCAATTATCTGGGCATAAGCAGCAGAATAGTGCTGAAACGTATTCCCACGGGAGCAAACCCCAAGGGAATGGCACTTTCACCCGATGGGAAAAAGCTATATGTTGCAGAGCATCTTGAGGACAGAATTGCCGTAATCAGCACTGAAAACCTTGAAACAATTGGTAACATCCCCCTCGGCGGACCACGCAGGATAACAGTTGCACGGGAAGGCCGACGTCTGCTCAATAATGCCGGACATACTTTCCAGACTCAGTATTCATGTTATACATGTCATCCTGATGCACATGAAGACGGGCTGGTCTACAACATGGCATCGAAAGATATGGGTCGCAATATTACAAATACGCAATCGCTCAGAAACATCGGGGATACTCCTCCATATAAATGGAATGGGAAAAACCAGAGTATTTACAAGCAGGATGGAATGCGCTTTTCGACAGTTCTGACAAGAACCGAGGCTTTCAGTTATAAAGAACTTGATGCTCTTACGGCTTATATAATGTCAGGAATACCCAATCCGCCAAATCTGCAATATAATCCTGACGGAGAACTTACTGATGCTCAAAAACGCGGTAAGGAGATTTTTGAAAGAACACATGATATCAACGGATTTGAAATACCGGTATTCAACCGCTGCGTTACCTGCCATCCTGCTCCCTATTTTACAAATAAGAAAATGGCAGATGTCGGCACACTTGCAGCCAGTGACGATTCAATTCTTTTTGATACACCGCATCTTAACAATATAATCTATTCGCCACCTTACCTTCATGATGGCCGTGCAGCCACCCTCGAAGAGATATGGACAATCTACGGAAAAACCGAACAACATGGATCTGTCAATGACCTTACAAAAACAAAGCTTAATGATCTGGTGGAATATCTGAAATCTCTCAGGGATGAGGAATATGAAAAAAAAGCTGCTTCAATCACTCGGGCTTCTTTTGCTCATAAAAAATAAAAAACAATCATGGAAAAAATGTCCAATAAAAATTTAATAAGATTTTCAGCAATTACAATCATTCTGGCAGCTATTGTACTGGCTGGCATAATGCTTGTTAAAAAAAACCGATAAATCTGAAAAGCCCGGAAAGAGTGAAAATATAATCTGTCTCAGGTACCTATAAAAACAGTTCCGATAAAGATCTTCAAAGCAGTTCAGGTGTTATAAAGGAGGCAAAAGGAATGCCTGTTTATGGAAACTGGCGGAATTTTACAACAAAGGACGGACTTCCTTCTGATAAGGCATATACTGTAAGGATTGATGGTGACCGCGTACTTGTTGGAACTCATGATGGTCTTGCTGTTTATGAAAATGATAAATGGAGAACCTATACCACGAAAGACGGACTGGCTCATAACGGAGTTGTTTCAATCGATGTAAGCGAACTGACAGGCGATGTCTGGATCGGAACACTTGGCGGGCTTAACAGGTGGTCTTCCGGTAAATTTGAAACTTTTAACCAGTTCAACAGCGGAATGCCAAATGATCTGGTTTATTGTGTCTACTGCGATGGAAAAGATATATGGGTTGCAACAGGCGGGGGAGCCGGTCATTATGATACCCAAAGCGGACATGGGAGATTTTCACCGAGCAAAATGCTCCGATGCATGAACCATGGACTTATGGGGTTTCTGCCGGTGACGGAAAAGTATATATTGCAGCCTGGGGAGGAGGTATTATAGAATACAATTATGCAAACCAAACATTTCAGGGATTATACTGATCCTGATGGTTTTATGGAAATTGACCTTCAGCCCGATGATGGTGTTGTACATGATATTACAACAGCAACTGCCTATGCTGACAGTATTTTATGGGTATCAACCTATTTCGGCATGAGCCGGTATGACGGTAAAAACTGGAAAGGATATTTTGATCACGACAGCGGACTGGCAAGCAATTTTATTAACTTCCTCAGAGCTGAAGGCCGGAAAGTATTTGTCTGCAGCGATAACGGATTAAGCAGCACTGACGGAACCACATGGGTAACTTATAAAAAAGACGATAACAGTGAAAACGGGAAAGCCATAATAACAAATGGAACAGAAAAAAAGGAAATTCCGCTGTCACCTTCAATATCACACAATTTTATTATCGGTGTGGATGCTGATGATGATGTATCTGTGGGTTGCTACCTCAAAAGGTGTAAGCCGTGGAGAACTTATGAGATAAATAAAAATGACTTTAACAGGAACAAAACTAAAATCACAATAACTGATATGGAGAATAAGCAGCTACTGATTGATCTGTCAAAACTTACTGACGGAGAACGGGAAGAAATGATAAAACTGGGGATACTTTCTGAAGATAACCAGATACGTGAATACATATATCCTGAAATTCACAGTGAGCGTCCTCCAATTGAGAAACATGTTGTTCATGCTCCGCAGGTTCTGAATGAAGCTTATAATTATCAAAAACCATCCTCATTTTCAAGGGCATTACGGCTTGAATTCGGAGGTTATAAAATCCTGCTTATTTCCGGTACTGCCAGTGTTAATGAAGAAGGCAAAGCCGAACACATTGGTGATTTTAAGGCCCAGATCTGGAGAACTTACCGGAATATTACAACCCTTTTGACAGCTGAAGGTATGACCTGGCATGATGTTGTAAGAACCACCAATTATCTGAGGGATATTGAACGTGATTATGATGAATTCAATAAGATCCGGACTTCATTCTTCAGCTGGATGAATCTTGATCCGCTGCCTGCCAGCACCGGAATCCAGGCAAGGCTATGCTGGGAAACTCTTCTTGTTGAAATTGAAGCTTATGCAGTTTGTAAAATAATTTAAATTAAATATATGAAACCATTATTACAGGTTTTTACTGATTGTCCTTCTTATTTCCATTCAGCCGTTTTCAATGTCTGATCGGACAGGAGAAACCCGCTAACTATGGCAATATTCCGGATGAACTGGTTGCTTATGATAAATACATGAAAGCCTATAAGTATCATTTTCTTGACACCAATGCAGTTTTATGGTGCAGGACGTGAAAAGCCTCCTCCTACAGATCTGAAAGAGGTCAGAATCGGATTTCTCGGACCACTGGAAGGTTCACTTATCGTATCGCTTGGCAAACAGATGCTCCAGGGTTCCATGCTGGCAATTGAAGAAGCCAACAAAAAAGGAGGCTACAAGGGCATTCCATACAAACTGATGATACACAATGATGTAGGTCTCTGGGGTGCTGCAGCCAATGAAGTTGTGAAAATGGATGATGAAAAAGTCTGGGCCTGGCTGGGTTCAATTGATGATAATAATTCACATGTTGCAATCAGGGCTACCTTAAAACTGGAGATCCCTAATATGAATACCGGGGATCCTGATCCGACTTTTACTGAAACAAATATTCCCTGGGTGATACGTAATATTCCTGATGACAGGCAAAGCGGTTATGTCCTGGTTGACCGGATTTACAAAACTGACAAGCACTCACGTGTGGCAGTAATGAGAGCAAACAACCGTTATGGCAGGGTCGGAATCCTTCATTTCAACCGTTCAGCCACCCGTATCGGATTCCCGATTATAATTGAAGAACGATTCAGTGACGGAGAGACAGATTTTAAGGAACAGCTTGAAAGGATAAAGAAAACTTCACCCGATGCAATTGTTATCTGGGGAAATGCAAAAGAATCTGCTCTGATCCTCAAGCAGATACGTGAGCTGGGCATGAAACAACCTGTTTATGGTTCCGACAGGATGGTTAATCCGGAATTTCTGAAACTTGCCGGAAAACTGGCAGATGGAATTGTAACCACCTGCCAGTATAATCCTGATGCTGATGATCCTAAACTTAAAGCATTTAAAGCAAGCTATATAAAAAGATTCGGAATGGAACCTGATGTATTTGCAGCACATGCCTATGACGGAATGAATATTATAATTGAAGCCATTAAGAAAGCCGGATTAAATCGTGTCCTGATCCGTGATGTGCTTACTGATCTGAAAACATTCCAGGGTTATAAGGGTGTTACAGGGTAATGAATTTTGATGCAACCTGGAATAATGTCAGACCTATTTTCATGGCTGAGTGCAGTAATGGCAAATTTGAATTTTCACCTGCTCCACCTTTTGAAAAGGGTGATAAAATATATAAGAAACCTAAAACCGGATATCAATATTAAAGGGAATAAACAATGGAATCAGATAGTTACAATGATCCGGCAATGTTCGGAGGATGTTCTGTCCCGGTCAGGGTGAACAGAAAGTCAAAACCTGATCCGACAATTGTGGATGTAAACGGAATAAAGTTCGGATCTGCAGATGTTGTCATTATTGCCGGACCCTGTTCGGTTGAAAACCGGGAACAACTGATGGAAACAGCAAAGCTGTCAAGTCAGCAGGCGGAGTGATTTTAAGGGGAGGTGCCTTCAAACCCCGTTCTTCTCCTTATAATTTCCAGGGACTGGGAGAGGAAGGACTGAAATTACTTCAGGAGACCAGAAATGAAACAGGATTGCCGATTGTCACAGAAGTTATGGATACCCGACTGGTTGAACTGGTTGCCGGATATGCTGATATGCTGCAGATCGGCTCACGGAATATGCAAAACTATCCATTGTTGAAGGAAGTCGGGATGCTCCGCAAACCGGTATTGCTGAAACGCGGAATGATGGCAACAATAGAGGAGTTTTTACTGGCTGCAGAATATATACTTAACCAGGGAAACGAACAGGTTATCCTGTGCGAAAGAGGGATACGGACTTTTGAAACCACCACAAGAAATACCCTTGATCTTAGCGCAGTGCCTATGCTTAAGCATTTGAGCCATCTTCCGGTGATTGTTGATCCGAGTCACGGAACCGGACACCGGTGGATGGTGCCTTCAATGGCAAAGGCAGCTGTTGCAGCCGGAGCCGACGGACTCATAATGGAAGTACATTATAAACCCGAAGAGGCTCTGTGCGACGGACATCAATCCCTGAGTCCCGATGAATTTGCCCGTTTGATGACTGATCTGAAGAAGATTGCACAAGCTGTCGGCAGGGATATTTATCCTCATGAAATTAAGTAAGACTATTTATCAGGCAGGCCTGATTATACCAATAATAATTTTCACTTCAGGTAATGCTTTTACCCAGGATCAATCACATCCGGGGCAATCTGTTAAAATCGGATTGCTTATACAGGATAGCAGTTGGACTTCAGCAGTTCATGGAGCTGAGCTTGCCATCAGTAATGACAAATGATAACGGCGGCTTGAACGGCCAGAAATTTCAGCTTGTTGTCCGGTCAATGGAAGGCCCGTGGGGAACAGGATCAAAACAGGCAGTTAACCTTATTTTTGAAGAGAAAGTAGTGGGCGCTTATTGGCATTGCACGACGGACGAAATGCCCACCTGGTTGAACAGGCAGCAACAAAATCGCAGGTGGTTTTCCTTTCGGCATGGACTGGTGACCCGACATTGTCGCAGGCATTCGTACCCTGGTTCTTTAACTGTGTCCCAAATGACAACCAGCAGGCAGCTGCAATATTTAAAGAAATATATGAAATAAGGAAATATAGAAATATAGTTGTTGTTCATGGAAAAGAATACGATTCCGAAAAAAGCTTTGCCAGCTTCATTAATATCGTAAAGAAGTCAGGAAAGCCTGATCCGTTACAATTCAATATTGGAGATTATGTTCAGAAGACAGATATTCTGGCTGATAAAATAAGCAATTCAGATGCGGATTGTCTTATACTTTTTTGCGAGCCTCCGGTTTCATTAAAATTAGTCAGGCAAATAAAAAAGAAAAATCATCTCCTTCCGGTTTTTGGCCCAATAGCCTTGTTAAATGAAAATATACTTTCATTGCAGGAATTGAAGGACTTCGACAATATTATTTCAGTTCCTGCAGGTAAATGGCCGGAAGCAGAAAACCAGAAATTCAGGAAGGAATTCGAAAAAAAATATGGCTATGTGCCAGGAATGGTTGCTTCATACTCATATGACTGCATGAGTGTGCTTATTGAGGCTATCAGAAAATCAGGAAATTCCGATCGCGAGATGATACAGAATTCTCTGAAGAATATCCGCTTCAATGGCGTAACCGGACCAATTCAGTTTGATGATAAAGGCAACAGGCTGGGAAAATTCGAAATAATGAAAACAAAGAATGGCCTTCCCATCACCTTCAAAACTGATTGAGTTTTATTTGCTAATTTTGATGGCATGAAAAAGTATTGTCTCTTTGTAGTGACCACTCTCCTCATTTCATTATTTCCGGGATGCAGGAACAGTGGTGAAAAATCCACTCAAAAATCCACGGATCTGATTACAGCTAAAACACTTGGGCTGGCTTATCTTGAGGAGTTTAAGCTGGAAGAGGCTGAAAAGGAATTCCTGAAGTTTATTGATCTGGCACCCAATGATAAGTTTGGTTATGCAAATCTCGGTCTGACTTACTTAAGGATGGCCAAATATCCTGAAGCAGAAAAAGAACTTGACCAGAGCAATAAAGATCGATCCGAAAGATCCGGATGTCAGGCTTATACTGGCCACTGTATATAAAATGAACAATGAACGGGATAAGGCTATTAAAGAGCTTAAAAGTGCACTTGAATTTGCTCCTGATCATATAAAAATACTTTATGAGATTTCCGAGTTGTATTCAACCCTGCCTGACGAAGATTCAAAGAAACAGCGCGAGAATTATATTGACATTCTTGTCAGAAAGGCACCCGCAAATCTTGTCCCGCGCCTCAACCTGACAGATATTCTTATCCGGAAAGGTGAATTCGATAAGGCAGTTGAGCAGATGGAGATAATCAATAAACAGTTTCCGGAATTCCCTAAGGAGGCTGTTGAATACTTTAATAAGACGCTTTCCTTACTGAGAAAAAAGGATAAGGAAAATGCAATTATCCAGTTTACGATTTTTCATAATTATCTTAAGGTTACTTCACCTTACCAGGCCGGGATTATGGATCTGAAGGGCCCCGGAGGATCGCTTATAGGATTTCCGGTCATAACTTTCGACAGACAGGGTTCATCATCCGGTAAAAAAGAAAACAGTTCCCTCCTCGATATTATAAGATTTACCAATGTAGCTGCCGGCAGCCGGTCTGGATATTGTTCCGCGAACCGAAGAGGGTAAAAATGCGGAATTCAGATTTTCAGCTCACGTCGAAGCATGCGATTATGATGGTGACGGAGATATTGATCTTTATGCCGGCAGCTATGATCCTGCATCCTCATCATATAAGCATTTTCTGTTCAAAAACGAAATGGGTAAATATACAGATGTGACCAGGGAAGCAGGATTAAATCATTCCGGAAATGAAGCATCTGCAGCTTTTGCCGATTTTGATAATGACGGTTTCCCCGACCTGTTTGTGATGAAGGATGGGGGCGATATTCTCTACAGAAATACCGGAAAAGGCACATTTGAAGATGTAACAGCTAAAGCAAAAGCAGGCAGCAGCACCGGGGGGAAAAAGGCTCTTTTCTTCGATATGGATCATGACGGGGATCTTGATCTGTTTGAGATACTTCCAAATTCAAACTTATTTCTGAGAAATAATTCAGACGGGACATTTGAGGATCAGTCTGCAAAACTTGGCCCGCAGAATGGCGGAATCATTTCCACCGATGCAGCTTTTGGAGATTTTGATGATGACGAGGATATCGACTTTATTGTTGTAAATAAAAACTCAGGTATCTGCCTGTATTCAAATCAGCGGCAGGGTGTTTTCAAGGATATCGCTGCTGAAAGCGGACTGAAAGGGTATGAAGGAGCTGGTACGGTTGCTGTCGGAGATTATAATAACGACGGATATCTTGACCTTTTTATCGGGTCAGTTACCGGAGAAAATCATGCGCTGTTAAGGAATCTGCGAAACGGCACTTTTGAGAAGGAAAAGAATAATGCAGAAATGCTCCGGTCACTTGAAAAGGTAAATGTATATGATGCTTCTTTCCTGGATTTTAATAATGACGGATTCCTTGATCTTCTTGTGGCAGGAGAATCACAGGAAAAGGATGGTCGCGGAATTAACCTCTTTTACAATGACGGAAAAGGAAATTTCAAAAATGTTTCAGAATTATTGCCGTCTGAAGTAAAATCAGGAAAACAGATAACAGTTTTTGATTATAATGATGATGGTGACCTCGATGCCCTGATTGCAGGCATCAATGGTGGAATTTCCCTTCTCCGAAATGACGGCGGAAATAACAACCATTTTATCAAAATGAAGCTCGTGGGACTGAAAGCAGGCAGTGCAAAAAATAATTATTTCGGAATCGGAGCAAAAGTCGAAATGCGTGCAGGCGATCTTTATCAAACAATGGTTGTGACTGATCCCAACATCCATTTTGGAATAGGCAGTAATTCAAGAGCCGATATCATAAGGATCAGATGGACCAACGGAGTGCCTCAGAACATTTTCATGCCCGGATCAGATCAGTCACTTATCGAGCAGCAGACCCTTAAAGGTTCATGTCCTTTTCTCTATAGATGGAACGGGGAAGAATATGTTTTTGTAAAGGATATATTATGGAGAAGTGCTCTCGGAATGCCGACCGGGATAATGGGCGGCACCACATCATATGCCTTTGCAGATGCCTCGGATGATTATTTAAAAATTCCGGGCGATATGCTGAAACAAAACAATGGAAATTATACAATCCAGGTCACTTCCGAACTCTGGGAAACCATTTACTTTGACAAACTTGAACTTGTTGCAGTGGATCACCCCGATTCAGTGGATATTTTTGTTCCTGAACAATTTGCTCCTCCTCCATTCCCGGGGCTAAAGATCCTTACCGTTAAAGAGAAACATGCCCCTGTCTCAGCGGTGGATTCAGAGGGAAATGATGTGCTTCCTTTTATATCTCAGAAAGATGACATTTATCTTTCAGATTTCAAACCGGGCAAATACCAGGGAATAACTGAAATGAAGGATCTGATACTTGATCCCGGAAATATTGATGTGTCCGGAAGATTTTTCCTTTTTATGAATGGATGGATATTCCCGACAGATGCCAGCATAAATGTGGCAATATCACAATCAGATCAAATAAAAGTGACTCCTCCTTTAGTCCAGGTTATGAATAAAAAGGGTGAATGGGAGACAGTTATCGACAGCGCAGGATTTCCAATGGGAAAGGATAAAACCGTAATAACCGATCTTTCAGGTAAATTCCTGTCAGAAGATCACCGGATAAGGATCAGGACAAATATGGAAATATACTGGGATCAGATATTTTTCGCTGAAGATTTACCCGGTGCTCCTGCCGTAAAGAGTGTTCTCAATCCTTCAGGTGCTGATCTGCACTACAGGGGATTCTCTGAGCCATTCAGAAAAGGTAGCCGTTACGGACCTCACTGGTTCGATTATTCTGTTGTTGAAAAGGGACCGAAATGGAGAGATCTGACGGGAAATTATACCCGGTATGGTGATGTACTGCCTCTTTTGTCAGAGTCGGATAATAAATATATTATCACCAATGCCGGCGATGAGACTACTGTAAGTTTCAATGCCGCGGAATTGCCTCCATTAGCCAAAGGATGGAAGAGGGATTTTCTTATCCAAAGCGTCGGATGGGTTAAAGACGGAGATCTGAATACTGCTTTTGGCAATACGGTACTGCCTCTTCCTTTCCATGGAATGAAAAGCTATCCTCCGTCAGAAAGTGATACTTATCCGGATACTCCTGAATTGCAGAAATATAACCGGGAATATAATACAAGAGCAGTAACAGCGGATGAGTATTTAAATGCGATAAGAGTAAATGATAAAAACTAGCTTTGCGAACTCTGCGACTGTTCTGCGGACTTTTCGGTTAAAATGGATCTTCTCCATTTGTCTGATATGTGTCTCTTATTCTCTTACAGCTCAAAAGCCGGTAATCAGATTTACTGATGTTACAAAACAGACCGGTATAGATTTCAAATATACATTCGGAGATCTCTCCTACAGGAATATTCTTGAAAGCAGCGGATCAGGAATTACAATATTTGATTACAACAACGATAAGCTGATGGATCTGTTCATGATGAACGGAACATATCTTGAAGGCATATCTGATGCCGGCGGGAAGAAATTCATCAACACTCCCGACAGGCTTTACAGAAACAATGGAAACGGAACATTTACCGAGGTCTCTGAAAAGGCAGGGGTCAATGATACTCACTGGAGCATGGCTGCAGGAGCAATTGATTATGATAATGACGGGGACCAGGATCTCTATCTGCTTAATTATGGTCCCAATGTTTTTTACAGGAACAACGGCAACGGAACATTTACTGACATTACAAATCTTACAGGCCTCCGTGGTCCGGATAAATTAAACGGATTTGTAAAATGGAGCATCGGAGTCTCCTTCTGGGATTATAACCACGATGGAAGGCTCGATGCCATGGTTGGCAATTTTCTGGCTTTCGATCCGGCTTATTTTACACCCACAACTCCCGATCTGATGCCTCATCCCTCAGAATATAAAGGTCAGGCTTCAATGCTCTATGAACAGCAACCTGATGGAAAATTTATTGATGTCACCAAAAAGAACGGACTTATATTATCCCGATTCAAAATGCATGGGACTTACTGTATTTGATTATGATGATGATGGGGATCTTGATATTTTTCAGGCCAATGATCACCAGCTGAATTTCATGTTCAGGAATGATAATGGTGTCTATAAGGAGGTCGGCGTTGAAATTGGCGTGGCTGCCAACAGCCAGGGCAAAGGGACCGGTTCAATGCATGGAACAATCGGTGATGTTGATGGTGACGGATTAATTGACATTCTGGTTATTGATCTTGCATACGGAGCGCTTTACAGGAACAAAGGCAATGGATTCTTTGAAGATATTACCGAAACAAGCGGTATCCAGGTGCCTATGGCAGGGAAGGGAGGATGGGCTTCCGCTTTCCTTGATTTTGACAATGATGGTGACCTCGATATAGTTTCAGCAAACGGAACGGCAGAGGAGCTTATTCTGCAATATCCGCTGTTGCTTGAAAATGACGGGAAAGGACATTTCAAAGATACAGGAAAGGAGTATGGAGATTATTTCAGGATAAAACGTTCGGGCAGGGGTCTCGCTGTGTGGGATTTTGATAATGACGGAGATATGGATATTATTGTTTCGCATGTTGATCTTAAGGCAACGGCAGCACTTCTCAGAAATGACGGAGGAAATTCAAACCACTGGCTTGGACTTACATTGAAAGGCAGTAAAGGTCCGGCTTCAGCAATAGCTGCAAAAGTCATTGCAACAGCCGGAGGAAAGAAGCAGGTACTTGTCAATCAATGGACAACAAGCTATCTGACCAATAATGATCCCAGGCTGCATATTGGTCTGGGAAGTGCAAAATCAATCGATACTCTTGAAATATTCTGGACAGGAGGTAAGAAAGAGGTTTTTAATAATGTAGCTGCAGACCGATATATTACAATAATGGAGGGAAAGGGAATTATAGAAAAGTGACTAAAGTTCGGAGTGACTAGAGTACTTAAAGTTATTTCAACTTTAATCACACCAGGCACTAGGCACTTTTAATAGATAATAATAATTAAACTAGCATAATATGAATAATCAATACATAAGCAAAGTGGTGGATCTGACCAATCCCGCAAAGAATATTATTTATAATATGACCCATGAGGAAGCTGTTGAAGCTGTCCGGTCGGGAAATGTGGAAGCAGTACGGAAGATTGACGGTCAGTTTTCACTTGTTTCTGTCGATGGAAAAACTATCCGGATGGCAAGGTCTATTGGCCGTCCGATCCGTTATTTCATTGCAAAAGTACCGGCTGGACCACACCTGGTTATTGCTGAACGGATTGATGTCATTTATAACTATCTTAAAAAGGAAGGTCTTGATGACCAGTTCCATCCATCTTATACACGGATGGCTCCGGCTCACTATATTACAAAAATAGAACTGCTCGGTTGTCCCGATCCCAATCCGGTATATGAACGGTTTTTTACACCGGAACGAAATAAATTCTTCATCAGATGACTCCGGCAAAATAGGTGAACATTATATCGGAGCATTATATCACGAAATAAAGAAATGGCTGCAAGTTCCGTGCCAAAACAGGACCTGTTGGCGTTACTTTTTCTGCCGGAATTGACAGCGGGTCTCTTTTCCTGCTGACTTACCATGCTCTAAGGGAACTTGGCGAAAGTCCTTCAAGGCTGAAGGCTTTTACACTCAGTATTGACGGAGACGGTGATGATCTGGTTCAGGCCAAGAAAGTTTCTGGAAGCATCTTAATCTTGAATTGTTCCTGGAACCAATTGAAGCAGATTATTCAACTCTCGACTGGAAGAAAACCGTTAAGAATTGTTGAGGATTATAAACCCCTTGATATTCAGTCTGCTACAATGAATCTGTCGCTTTTGCAGGGAATCCGTTCACGTTATCCCGATTGGAAATATATAATTGACGGCGATGGAGGCGATGAAAACCTGAAGGATTATCCCATCGAAGAAAATCCGGAACTTACCATCCGCAGTGTTCTGAATAATCTGATGCTTTACCATGAAGGATGGGGAGTTGATTCAATCAAACATTCCCTTACCTATTCAGGAGGATTAAGCCGGGGATATATGCGAACCTATGCCACCGGCAGAATAGCCTTGGTTTTGAAGGATTCAGTCCTTATACCTTGCCCAATGTGATTGAAATTTCCGAAGGTATTCCATATATTGATATGACCGATTGGGATCATAATAAACTGTATGATCTTAAGGGACAGATTGTATCCTGTGGAGTTAAAGCAGTTACAGGCATGAATATGCCTGTATTTCCGAAAAGACGTTTTCAGCATGGGGCAGCTTCGGCACAATGCCTTCAAAAATCATTTTCCTGAAAAGGAAATAGCATACCGGAAAGAGTTTCTTTCAAACTATGAATGAAGATCCTGATTTCAATATCAATGACCGGTGGATATTGTCCAAACGGGGGAGAAAGAATGCTGTTGATCCGCGAAAACCATATGCATGGCTTGTTGAAAAAGAACGTACCGCTTCAGGAAAAATAGAGGATACAGCAATTATTTTTCTCACAAACCGGGAATGTCCATTTCATTGCCTGATGTGTGATCTGTGGAAAAACACCACCGATGTTTCTGTTCCGGCAGGCGCTATCCCTGAACAGATTGAATGGGCTTTAAAACAACTGCCTGAAGCCAGGCACCTGAAACTTTATAACAGCGGAAGCTTTTTTGATGAAAGAGCCATACCTGAAGAGGATTATAAAAGCATTGCATCACTTGTTAAGAATTTTGAAACAGTTATTGTAGAAAGCCATCCCAGGCTGATTAATGAAAAATGTCTGATTTTCAGGGATATGCTTAAACCTGAATTACAGGTTGCACTTGGTCTTGAAACCGTACATCCTGAGGTACTCAGGAAACTCAATAAACAAATGACCCTGGAGGATTTCAGGAAAGCGGTCAGTTTTCTTAAACAGCATGACATACTGTCAAGGGCATTTATTCTGCTAAGACCTCCTTTCCTTTCGGAATCAGAAGGCATATTCTGGGCAGAACGGTCAATCGACTTTGCCTTCAGTGCCGGAGTTGAATGTTGCACGGTTATTCCTGTAAGGGCAGGCAACGGGGCAATGGATCTGTTAATGGAAATGAACCACTTTGCGCAACCGGATATCCGCTCCCTGGAAACAGTTCTGGAATATGGTATCAGACTAAATGCAGGTCGTGTATTTGCCGATGTATGGGATTTAGATATGTTTTCCGGTTGTAAGAAATGTATCGATAAAAGGACTAATCGGTTAATTACCTTAAATCTGAACCAAAAAATAACCAGTCCGGTAAGATGTACATGTAGCTCGTAATAACAAGAATGACTATCGGCTCAACTCACCTCTGAAAAAGCTTTCCGGCGGACCCAGATAGGATGGTTTTACTCCTCCCGTATTAATTACAAGCTTTTCAAGAACGATGCCGGGATCAATCATCCATATCTTAAGGGTGTGATATCCGGCCTCGCTGACTGAAAGGTCTGCGATTACATACCGGATATTGTCCATCACAGTCTTTTCCCACTCCCTGTTGCCATTCTGTGCGTTGAATTCCTTCGGCACAATAGTTATATTCTGGGGAGGCTCATCATCAAATGATATTCCTATTTTAAAATCCCTGTCCGGAAGGAAATTCAAAGAGGGTGAGAGGTGCAACACGGCTTCAAACTCACCTGTCGAGAAAAGGTACATCTGATACTCAAGGCAGGGAGAATCTTTACCCGGTATTGCCGGAGGCGCATCTGTCACAGCTGTTGCGCGCATGGCTGAAAGAGTGCGGCCATAATCTTCGATCCGTTCCCAGTATCTCTCTGCTGTATTTTTCAAAGCCGTATAATGTTCTGCTTCGATCGAGACGCATCCTTCAGCCTCAACAAATCCTTTCAGAGTGGCAGCCTGTGGAACTGCGGGATTGAATGCAGAAAGTGCTACAATCACCTCACTACCTGCGCCGCGCACGGTTATTGCGCCCTCATGTGTGCCATAGGTCAGCATATCCCAATCTACCCGTATGCCGATCCGCTGCTCACCCGTGACAGTGCCTCTGTCGTGGCTCAGGATTATCCAGGGATTATCTGCCGTCACCGAGTATTCAAAGGGCTCTGTGCCTTTGTTGAACACCTCTATGTAACGTTCCTGCCTGTTGAAAACATCAAACCGGGGCAGGGCAGGAGGCGTTTTCTCTCCCGGCCAGGACTTTGTCAGAGCCTTCGACAGCCACTCCCATTGAGGCAGCCTCAGGCACTTCAAGGCGACTGAGCTTTATCGCTCTCAGGCTGTTGAACGGAGGGTCAGCCCAGTTTGTGTATCCCAGGTGTGCCTGATCCATGAAATGGTTCCATTTTCCTCCGGCAAAAGTGCGGTTATAGTAGCCCATCAGGGCTGTGTCGGCTTGAAAAAGGGTCTCTGTTCTTTCGGCCATCTCATTTGTAAGCGCTCTTCCCTGTGATGCGTAGAGTGCATTCTTCCCTGCGGTGACATACAATTCATTGACAAGTGCGCTGGCTTTTACGGGGAAGAGCACCAGATCGTAGAAAGCGTCATGCATCTCCTCCGGCAGCTCGTTCTGTATCTCCTCAGCCCTGGCAGCAAGGGCATTGTATTCATTGACCACCCATTCCGCCTCGCGGTAGTCAGTCAGGCTGTAGGTGAAAGGGCTCAGAAGCTCAGGCTTGCGTCGGCCGTTGAATTTGGTATACTGTGATATGATATCAGCAATCTCATCTGCATGGTCTGGTCCGAACTCACGGGCACACCATCTTCTTGTATATTCCGGGAGATCATCGCCGCCATGTCGACCTGGTATCCCAGGCGAGTGAAAGAAAATACTCCATGGGGAATTCATAACCCTTGAAGTGCCCGACATTTACGATCCAGATCCTGTCAGCCCCATACTGTTTTGCAAGTGACATCTGGTCCCATATCTTCGGGATGGGGTTGGTATTGATCCACTGATAGCTGCGCGGGCCTCCGTGGTAGTCGAAGTGATAGTAGACGCCTGCCCCGCCGCTGCGAAGACGTTCATCAGATGTGGGCAGTCTCCTCACGTTACCCCAGTTATCCTCCGCCCAGAGGAGGGTGACGTCATCAGGGACCCGCAGGCCCTCGTTATAATAATCCAGAACCTCCTTGTAGAGGCACCAGAGCTGAGGCACCTTAGTCACATCGGGATTCAGCTCTTCAGCAATGAGCCGGCGCTGAACGTCAACGATCTTTTCCAGCTTCGCAATGTTTGCTGCAGGGCCCCCCGGACCCATCTCGGTGTCATCGGCACCGCGCAGGCCAACTGTGAGTGATGCTCTCATAATCCTTGTTGCGCACGATACCCTCACGCCAGAATTTTATCAGGGTGTCAGAGTGACTTGTCCAGCTCCAGCTGCCGAGGGTCTCCTTGTAACGGCGGTCCCACTCTTTCTGCGCCCGCAGCATCGGCTCCTGGTGAGTGGTACCCATGACAATTCCGTATTCGTCAGCAAGTCCCGGGTTGAGTGTGTCGTCTTCATTGAAGGCATTGTTCCACATGGCAGGCCAGAGATAGTTGCCTTTCAGCCTGAGTATCAATTCGAAGAGGCGCGAATAGAATTCACTGCCGTAGTTTGCCACCCCGGGTGGTACCGGCGGATTGACGGAAGGGGTAACTGTACCGTATTTGTACTGTACCCACCTGGTAAGGGCAGGATACTCATCATTCAGAAATATGCCCCGGTATCTGACGGATGGCTCCCCGTAAACACGGCGTCCCGGAGTGACATAATAATTCACTGCTTTTCCTGACCGGAACGTCAGCCCACCAGTACCATGGTGAGACCCCGATCTGTTTTGAGACTTCATAAATGCCGTAGATTGTCCCGCGCTTGTCGCTCCCCGCTATAACAAGGGCTTTCTTTACCCCCGGGAAAGGATCTGTCACTGTCTGAATAAGAAAGCACTCCCATTTTCCTGAAATGTCATCAACATTGATCTTTCCCTTTCTGATGAGGTTTTCAATGATCCGGCTCTTTCCGATCGTACCGGCAATGACTATCTCTTTTTTCCGGGGAGGTTTATCAAAAATCATCTTCGGTGTTGTCCCGGTCACTCTTCCGATATCTGTCTGAAGGTCTGTATAGGCCCTGATCACGCCGGGCCAGTCTTCGGAACTGATGACTAGCGCAGCAGAACTTCCCGAAGAAGCCAGGGTGAAGGCTGATGCTGCTTTTTGTGTTGATACAATGGATGAAGTATCAGCCGAAACGACCGCCGGGGACCCGTATAAAGCAACCGTTGACAGAAGAAGCCCGACAGCAATGAGGTTAATGATACTGATCCGGTTTTTCATATTTCAGGATTTTACTGAAGTTCAATAACAGCTGTAGTAACAGAGGATGGCTTCAGTGTAAAATATTTATCTGCAGTTATTGACCCAAGGTCCTTATACATACTCCCTTCGACGGTTTGTACTGCACTCACTGTTTTTATGGTCTTGTTCTTAACCGTGAAATCAACATAGGTGGGCGTCGAAAGCGGGTTGACAATTACGACAGTGATTTTCGTGCCGGAAGGATTGGCAAACGCAGAAAATTTTATTGAAGAGGTACCGCTGGAGGCGTTTATCCTGTCATAACCCTTATCCACATTTTTGGCGAAGTGCTTCATCACATAGTAAAAAGGAGTGACGGTAAAACTGCCGCTGCTGGTAATCCGTATCATTGACAGAGCGTTGGCGTCATCCCATGCCATAAGCCAGTACAGATAAGCTGAAGCGTTCGCTTCATTGATATTATTAATTATAAACTGTGCTGTTTTAAGCCATGAAAAGTTGGAATATTCCGTCATTATGCATGGCTTATTACCGTAGTTGTCACGTACCATGTTCAGCATGGATGTTGTTTCAGATATGGACGTTGTGGCAGACCAGTTATATGTATGATAGGCATAGGCCGCCAGGTGCGGTTTGTCCTTTATCGGGTCGGAAAACGCCGCAAAAGTGTTACCGCCGAATTTGCTGACACCGAGATTCTCTGCTTCCGGGCCGATCAGTTTTGGAGGGTTGGGCCGTGTTCCGATCTTTTCGTAAACGAGATCAAAGGCATTTACATATCCCGGAAAATCTGCCGTCTCCGTGGGGCGCCATTCACATGTCTCCCAGTCGGGGGTGATCCATGAAGGTTCGTTCTGAATGCTGAGATAGTCAGGATTGAACGAAAGATTATCAAGCATATCAACCCAGTAGTCGGCAAAAGCTTCATACATATATGCGCCTCCCTCTTTTTTCAGTGTTCCCTGCCTGAGATTGTTGTTGCTCTTCAGAGCTGACGGTGGAGTCCAGGAACTTATCAGGGTCAGGATTCCCGGGTTATACTGTTTTGCAATATCGTTAAGCTGACCGGTCACAGTGAATAGATTTTTCAGTCCTGAATTCTCCATCACATCAGTCGTTTTCACAGCCGGGTACCCCTGCGGGTAATAATTGTTCTTGAACCTGACAATGTCCATACCCATATCCTCGAACAGCAGCTGGCATATCTTGTTCTTGTCCGGGCTGGTCATAATTCTCTCGGAGTACCATGTAAGCGACCCGCCGAACCCAATCATCTCCTGGTATGTTACTGTCGGGTCAACAGCCACGGTATAAACCACCGGGTCCTCAGTTTCACCACCCGGTTTTTCCTTACATGAATGGCAGAGTGCTGCAAGGCAGAATATCATTACAAACGGGAAGGCGTTTTTCATAATATGAATGTTTATTTATTAAAGTACCTGCCGGCATAATCAAGGAATACCGGCCAGTTCGGGCCGGGTGTATGGCCTTCGCTGTGCTGGCGGAAGGCGATCTCTCCTTCTGTGAGTGCTGTTCCGACAGGAGGGAACTGATCGGTTCCCAGGTCTTTTTTCCCAAGCAGCTTGTATACTGGTCCTGCGGCAACGGCTGCCACGTACATGCCACGAGCGTCAACCCATCCGTCACCTTTATCACCGCTGCTTATAAAAACAGGACGTGGTGCGCACAGGGCTATCAGCTCATGAGAGTCGACGGGCAGGTCATCCCATGTAAGGGGGCCGGCATATTTAAGAAAGTTGCCCGCCATCCAGTGGTACTCACCCGATGCGGCAAGATTTTCTACAATTTCCCCGGCATTTCGACGATAGAGCTTTGCCCCTCCGGCGCCTGACGAACTTATAAATCCTATGGCAAAACGCGGGTCATAAGCCATTGCCACCAGGGCTGCCTTTCCGAAGCGCGAGTGACCCTCAATGCCTACGCGGGAGGCATCTACCCACGGGTCAGTTTCAAAATAGTCAAGGGCACGGCTTGCTCCCCAGGCCCATGCACGCAGTGCACCCCAGTCGTCAGGTTTGCGGGGCTCTCCCCGGTTCATAAGCCCGATAATGCCCTGCGTCAGCCCGGCGCCATAGTCAGCCTGGACGCTGTAGGGCAGGAAGATGGCATAGCCCCAGCCTCTGCCAAGTACCTGCTCCTGCCATGAGGGCTGGTCGCCTGTTGAAGGGGGAGGCTGCATGCCGGCAGGCCAGATAAAACCAAGTTCCATGATTACCGGCACAGCTTTTTCAGCGTCTGCCGGGACTGTCAGTGTCAGCTGTATGTCAACAGCCAATCCGGGGAAGGAGGGGTTCCTCACATGCCCTTCAAGAGTCCTGATCTTCACATGATACAGGCCAACGGTATCGCGGGTTTCAGAGAGAACTTCCCATTCAACCGGGGGAATTCCCTGCGGTAAACGTCCGTAGACCTCCCTGTCAAAATCCTCAACAATCTCCGGCCGTCTCTTCTTCCACCATGCTTTTGGATTTGTCACCTTCCTGCCGCTATTGAGCTTCAGGGCATCGGGCAGCAGAGGGTAAGGATTGGCTTTGGCTTCATCGTAGTTGGCAGCATTGGGGGCATTTGGATTCATGCCATCGACACCAGGCCTGAGAGATGTTATACCAAGCACTGACATCATAAGCTGATGATCAGCTGCCGTCACCTTACTTATACTGTCCCATTGTTGCCTGGAGGGCTGCGCCACAGTCGTAAGAACAGACACCAGCAAGAAGAAAATTATCAATGAGAACTTCTCTCCGCTCATTTTACTGTGAGTACGATTTGCCAAGGCCGGTGATAGCTTCAGCAAGCTCATTCTGTTCACCGAAAAAGTCAAGGGTCATGTCGTCACTTATATGGTTCTTTGCCCAGGCCTCGCGACAGAGATGCTCGTTCTCACCAATGGCAAGATAAAAGCCTTCCGATAATTTCTCTAAATGCAGATTTACAATACGTTCCATATCAATTTTACATTAAAACAAAGATAGTGATTAATTGTCAATGTATCACTTTTTAAATGAACCACAACAATCTGATGGAATACGGCTATCGAAGGAAAAACTATTGCCGATGTTATCCGTGATAGGATCGCTCATGATGCACGCAGGAAAGACCATTATTGGAAAATTATGAACTAAAGGCAAGGATAGTTTAAAAAAAAATGAAATTATTAATTAAAATGATAGATTTGTCGAAACCATTTTTTCCGTGAAAAAGCTTTTTTTATTGGACCAACTTCAATGGGGTCAATTTGATCGGCGGAATGGGGTCAGATTAACAGGTGTATGCAAATAATCAATTAATAATAAAAAATTATGAGTCTAACTTCTCAAAAAGTCACAGTGTTCGAAAAAATAGGGTATAGTCTGGGAGACTTTGCTGCGAACCTGGTTTTCCAAACATTAATTACTTATTTAGCTTATTTCTATACAGATATTTATGGGCTGAAAAACACCGATGCCTCAATAGTGATGTTAACTGTCGGCTTAGTTGCCGCATTTGTGTTTAATCCACTAATTGGATTACTGGCTGACAGAACCAATTCGAGATGGGGCAAATTCCGGCCCTGGATATTATTCACTGCTATTCCTCTTGGCGTTATTGCTTTACTGGCCTTTTCAACACCCGATTTTTCATACAAGGGAAAATTAATTTATGCTGCTGTAACGTATACTTTTTTGTTGTTGATGTATGCTTCCAGTAATCTTCCGTATTCAGCTTTGAGCGGTGTATTAACCGGTGATATGGGAGAAAGAAATAGTATCTCATCGTATCGTTTTGTTGCAGTGATGTTTGCACAGTTCTTTGTACAGGTATTTATGCTGCCAATTATTGAATATGCCGGCCACGGAGATAAAGCCGCCGGGATTGAATCAGTAATGACATGGATGGCTGCTATAGGTACTGTAATGTTACTTATAACATTTCTTACAACCAGAGAGCGCATTATTCCAAAATTGGAACAAAAATCATCGATTAAGGATGACCTTTCTGATCTTTCGAAAAACAGACCCTGGCTGATAATGCTTGTCTTAACCATATTAGTGTTCATCACTCTTGCGATGAAAGGAGGCTCTTATGTGTATTATTTTAATAATTATGTAGATAAGGCTTCCCTTACTAAATTTATTGGTCCGCTTCTTACTGCATTATCAGGTTTAGGTATTAATTTCTTTGGATCAGATCCAATTTCTGCAGGCTTTGGTTTATTTAATGCAGGAGGTATAATCTTTATGATTGTTGGAATTTCATTATCAAAAAAACTTGCAGATAAATATGGTAAACGGGATGTTTTTAAGTATGGCTTACTCGTTGCTACCCTTTTTGTTCTGATCTTTATCTTTTTCAAACCCGATAATGTAATCCTGATGTTCACTTCGCAAATTCTGCATGGATTTACGTATGGGATTACCATACCCATTCTCTGGGCTATGATTGCTGATGTTGCCGATTATTCTGAATGGAAAACAAATCGCAGGGCAACTGCAATTATCTTTTCTGCTATGCTGGTAGGACTTAAGGCAGGGCTTTCAATTGGAGGTGCTTTGGTTGCATGGATCTTAGGTTTATACGGATATATCCCTATACAAAGTGCGGTTGCCGGGAAGGAAATTATTCAACCTGAAACTGTCGCTGCAGGAGCAAAAATGCTTGTCAGTATTTATCCTTCCATCCCTTTTCTTCTGGGTGTTGGTTTGTTGTTTTTCTATGTGATTGATAAGAAAATGGAAGTAAAAATTGAGGCAGACCTGAAGGCCCGTAGGGAAAAAGTGGTTGCATAACCGATTTTAATTAAGTAAATAGAATAAAATGAAAATCAAGACTATTTCTGCAATAATTGCCATTATTATTCTGTCAAACATATACACTATGGCGCAAAATACATTAGCTGAGGCTACCAAAGGTAAATTTCTTTTTGGAGTAGCTGTTAATATGCAACAAGTTAACGGTGTTAACCCCAAAGAATCAGAATTGATTGCTAAAGAGTTCAATACCATTGTTGCCGAAAACTGTATGAAGCCCCAGCCTATCCATCCGGAAGAAAACAAATTCGTATGGACAGATGCAGACAAAGTTGTAGCATTTGGAGAAAAAAACAAGCAGGTTGTAACAGGGCATTGTCTTATCTGGCATTCTCAAATAGGCAGGTGGTTCTTTGTTGATGACAGTGGGAAAGATGTCACTCCTGAAGTTCTGAAAGAACGGATGCGTCAGCACATCATTACAATTGTAGGTCGTTATAAAGGTCGTGTAAAAGGCTGGGACGTTGTCAACGAAGCTTTTGAAGACAATGGCACATACCGTAACAGCAAGTTCTACCAAATACTGGGCAAGGATTTCATCAAATATGCTTTTCAGTTTGCTCATGAAGCCGACCCAAATGCAGAATTGTACTACAACGATTATAATGTAGAAACTCCGGCAAAATGCGATGCAATTGTGGAACTTGTAAAAGAACTCAAGGCGGCAGGATGCAGAATTGATGCGGTTGGTTCTCAAGCACACATGCACATGGATAGCCCTACGCTTGACGCTACAGAAACCAGCTTTAAGAAACTTAAAGCTGCCGGTGTGAAAATACTTATTACTGAATGGGATATTTCTATTCTTCCAAGTCCGTATTCCGGGGCAAACATTTCTACCAATTTCACTTATTCAAAGGAAATGGATCCCTATCGTGAAGCTGTACCCGACTCAGTTCAACAAGAATGGAATAAACGCGTACTTGATATGTTCGAACTCTTTCTAAAATACAATGATGTAGTGGATCGCGTCACAGTTTGGGGATTGAACGACGCCTTATCATGGTTAAACAATTTCCCGATCCGCGGCAGAAAGGATTATCCTGTACTTTTCGACCGCAATAACCAGCCCAAGAGTGTGGTTGATGAAATGATCAAGATGGCAAAAAAATACAAATCCAAAAAATGAAGAAGCTAATCCGAATCGCATCTGACAACCGTAATTATTACAGAAAACAATAAATTATAAGGAGAAACACAATGTCAAAAGAAAGAGATGTTTTTGTTGCCGCGAAAATCGCGAAAATGAGTCTGCTGGAAAAATGCGGCCAGCTGCTAACCTTCACCTGGAGAGGTGCTATCCCTACACCATCGGGGATCGAACAAATTACTAAACTGCATGCAGGCGGCATTTGTCTGGAACCGTATGCACTTGAAACATGTAAAAATCTATATTGGGGACGCTCACAGGTTGATCCAAATTTCAAGAAGCCCAAGGATTATTTCGACATTGCACACACATGGTTCAATTCCCGCGCCTTTGGCGTGAGCGTAACGCCTGAAGAGCTTACCGAAGCACTCAACAATCTGCAGAAAATTGCTATGAACCGGGCTTCGGGAATTCCTCTGCACGTAACGATTGATATGGAAGGTGATTTCAAGAACGATTATACTGCCGGCGGTGTTCTTCAGTTTATTCCTCCGATGGGTATTACGGCTATTGGTGATGTGGATCTTGCTTACAAAATAGCAAATCTGATGGGCCGTCAAATGGCTGCTATAGGTGTAACCCAGTTCTATCATCCGGTTTGCGACGTAAATATCAATCCGCTGAATCCTGAGATTGGTGTCCGTTCATTCGGTGATAATGTAAGCGTTATCTCAAAATTCATCGATGCTACTGTCCGGGGATATGAGGATGCAGGCATCACTGCAACTATTAAACACTTTGCCGGCCGTGGTGATTCGGCGACCGACGCGCATGATGTACTCGATGTGTGTCGCGGCGATAAAAAACGTATGCAGGAAGTCGAACTGGCTGCCTTCCAGGCTGGTGTGGATGCCGGTGCATCGGCTCTTATGACTGCCCATACTATTTTCCCTGCCTATGATGAAGAATATCCGGCAACCCTTTCGAAAAAGATCCTCACCGATCTGCTGAGAGGTGAAATGGGATTTGACGGAATTATAGTATCCGATGCAATCGGTATGGCCGCAATCCTGAAGAAATGGCCCCTGCCACTGGCGTGTGCCATGGCAATCAAAGCGGGTGTTGACACCATCCTGCTCAAGGCTGACGACGAATCCCGCTCACAATGTCTGTTCGGTATAAAGAGCGCTGTCGAGAACGGTACTTTGTCTGAAGAGCGTGTGAACGATGCTGTACGCCGTCTGCTCTGCAGGAAATACGATCAGGGTCTGTTCGAAAAAGCCGGTAAGATGGATCCGAAGGAAACCACCAGGATTGTCAGAAATAAGGAAAACAGGGACTTCTCCTGGGAAGTTGCGCACAAAGCTCTGCTGGTAGTCCGCGATGATAAAAAGCTGCTGCCCCTAAGCAAAGACAAGAAAATTCTGGTGATCGAGCAAACCATCCCCTATGAATTTCTCGGAAAGGATCTTTATAGCCATGCTCACATGTTCAGCGAGCAAATGGTCAAGCATTCCACTAACCTCATTCTCGACGATGCCCCGTTCTATGCTGAAGAGGAAGACATCGAAGAAGCACTGCGACTTGCCAAAGAGGCCGATCTGGTGGTCATGACCAACTACTACGCACGTATTGAAAAGCGCGGCAATAATACCCATCTGGTCAAAGCGCTCAAGGCCGCAGGTCATACTGTGGTTGTCGTTACCAACTTCCCCTACAGGAAGGGAACCACAACGGTAGCCGATGCTGTCGTTTGCAACTTCTCCGGTACACCCGATTCGATCAGGGTTTCTGCGGATCTTCTGTTTGGTGCTATCAAACCGTACCCGACGACCAAGATGCCGATTGATCTGAGTGCTGAAAAGAATCTGCCGGAAGAAGAAACACCAGCTCCCAAAAAGTCGCAAGAGAAGAAACCAGGTAATGTTTGGGGAGGAAAGTGCTAAGACTTATAAAACGGAAAGATTAAATTAACATGCTGAGCGCCGGTGAAGATTATAAATCCCACACTGGCGTTCAGATTAATCTAAAGGGTGATAGCGTCTGTAAGTTGCCCTCCTTTTATATTTATTATAATGAACACTAAGCGAGAATAAAATGACAAAATCAACGTCCTTTAACATTCAGGATATCTATACAATTGCGGGTCCTGAGATAGCAAAGATCTACGAAGAGAACTTCATGTCGGTTCATTTCCAGGGAATGTCCAAATGTCTTCAGTTTCCGCATACTGTGGCATTGCAAGGCGCGCCTACCTGTTCGATCGGTATTTCACCGTACGGTCTTATATAACCGGCTGAACGATGCTGGTCGTCTTATCATGTTGAATCAGAAAGCGGTTCAGTTCGGTTCAGCGCCCTATATTCGTATTGGTGATGATTGTATAATGCTGACGCAGAAATTACCGGGTGAAACAGAACTTCCCGATGATATCCCCGCAGTTAAAAATTATTATCCTGCTCCGATTGAAAAAGAGAACATTGCGATGACCATTGCAACTCCCTCACTGGAGATTGCTTATAAATTTGAAAAGGTAAAGGTCACCAGAAGACTGATTTCTCCTTTACTTTCCGGTGGAGAACAGACATTGATGCCGCTCGGCGTTGAAGAATATTTAGTTGAAAATGTTACCGGATACGATCAACAGGTCACACTCGTAATACCAAGACCATCATTGGTCAATCTCCAGGAAAAAGAGCTTAAACCCACCGATCAGGACAGTGTTTTCGTAGCCACTGCGGCAGTAAAAGGACAGAAGCATGAAGAATTCCGGCTGGACGGTATCCGTGGTGTAATTATGGGCAGCAAGGAAAGTCAGAACAGAATGGCGATAGCCGTCGCAGACGTTCCGGGTGTTGCCGTGGATACCCAACCCTATTTCTGCCTCAATAAATACTCCGGTGATCTTCTGTTAAGCAGCGATGGCAGCTTTTATGAAAAACGGCAACCGGTTATCCGCAGTGATTATGGAGCAGCTGTCAGTTTGACTTTTACTTTGAGACCAAATGAATCAAAGACTATTCCTTTCGCTGTGGTTCTTGATTTTCCCGTACAGGATTATATTGATGGTAAGACATTTGACAGAAAATATCTAAAAAACTTCAAAGAAGAGAAAACCCGAACCCTGGATCTGGTAAAGATTGCTTTGACCAGTTACCCGCAATGGTGGAAACGCACAATAACAATCCAGAAAAGAATTTTTGATACCATTTCCTCAACGCCGGCCTATCAGAATGACCGCGAAGGGGCATTGCGTCTGACCAGGTTAATGCTGAATGAACTTCATTTTCCATTGTCCAACGCCATCGTCTGGGTTGATGATGAAAACGGTGAGCGGGCCCGGTTCCTGGAATGTTTTGACTATGCCTATATCGATCCTTCCGATGTGGATTGGTATTCGATGGTACTGCTGATGCTTTTCCCAAAGGTGGAAAAAGACCTGTGCCAGGCGTTTATCAATTCCATACAGGCAGTGGATCCTACGCCCCGATGGTATCATCATCATGCTTCTTTTGTGCAGGCACAGATGCATTTTAATGAACATCCGCGAGGAATATGAAGGTGTATCCCTTACACAGATCCGTGATGATTTCAAGACCAAAGGCAGTGTCGCCCATGATGTCGGTGCAATGCCTAAGGGCCATCCGCTGCGTAACGTGAGTGATTACGCATGGTACAATAATAATTACTGGGTCGATCTGTATCCCAAACTGATGATGCGTGTTTTACGCAATGTAAAATTCACGGGGGATATGGAATTTCTTAAATCGAACTGGGAAACCCTTAAGTTCGGACTGGAATCATTGCTGAAACTCGATTTTGACAACGATGGTATTCCTGAAGGACATCCGGACGATGTTAAAAATACGTTTGATAACCTGGTACTATTTGGAGCTGATGCGTATGATGCAACTCAGTTTCTGGGTGGATGCCAGGCATTAATCAAAATGGCCCAAATGCTTGGTGAAAAGGCCGATGAGGAACACATCCAAAAAGTGTACGATAAAGCCTGGAGCAGTTTTGAGAAATTATGGCGCGAAGATGTAAATAAAAAAGGTGAGAAACTCGAATATTACGTTACCTGCTTTGATCCTGAATCAGGAAATACAAATACGGATGTCTGGACTAATCAGCTTGACGCTTTGTGGTACTTGACTGCAATTGGAGAAGCACCTGCAATTCCGGAAGAACGTGTTAAAAAGATTCTCAAAGCTATTTATAATACAAATCGTTCGTTTATGGGTTGGGCCATGTGCAAAACGAAGGATGGAGAGCCTGTTGAATCGGAACAGGGACAGGATGTTTATACCACTACGAATTATGTTTTCGCCCAGTTGCTGGATTATTACGGAATGGTTGAAGAAAGCAAAGAGGTTTACAAACATATGGATCGCGTAGTTTTCGATTATGCAAATACCTTGACAACTCCGGACAATCTTCGTGCTGAGCTGGAAATGGAAGCGGGTGAAACAGAAGCCTGTCCGCATTATATTGTTGCTGCATATCCAAGGCCTGGTGCTGTTTGGTCACACCTGGTGATGAATCACATCAAGGAATTACAGGCTAAAAACAACACCAAAACCATTGAGTCGAAAGACCTGATGCCGTTCTATCCCTGGTTGCTGAGTGGTTCAGAAGAATAAAGTAAATAAACACAAATTAATTTATAGTACAAAAAATTAGAAGTCGATTAGTATGAGCAAAAAATATGATATCACATTTATAGGGCACATGTGCTATGATGAGATCGTTCCCTTCGGAGGGAAACCACGTGTAGCTCCGGGAAGTGCTGTTTTATGCGGAGCCATGGTGGCCGCAAGGGTTGGCAAGAAGGTTGCTGTTGTTGCTAAAATGGCCAAAAAGGACGAGGAGATCCTTCAGCCCATGAAAGATCTGGGCATCGATTGTTATCTTATTCCCAGCGCAGAAACTTCGTATAACAGGGTGGTACACTTTTCCGCAAATGTCGATGAACGTGAAATGACCCTTATCAAATCGGCCGGAATAATCGACATCAAAGATGTTCCTGAATTGGATTCTACATGTGTTCACCTGGCCGGAATTTCGGATACTGAATTCGACATGGCGCTGATGAAGGGCTTGAAGGCAAGAAATTACCCAAGTTTGTCTGTTGACATGCAGAGTTTCGTACGTCATATAAATCCGGAAACCAAAAATCACGAATTTAGTGACGTTGCTGATAAAAAAGAGATTGCTGCTATGATGAACAAACTAAAATTGGATGTTGTAGAAGCCAAACTTCTTACTGGTACAGATGATCTTGAAAAGGCTGCAATAATCGTCGAATCATGGGGTTGTCCCGAAATTTTAATTACACATTCCGAGGGAGTGCTTGCGAGAGTTAATGGGAAAACATATTATGAAAAATTCTCCAACAATAGTGTAGCTGGCAGAACTGGTCAGGGGCGATACAACTTTTGCTGCATACCTCTCGCACAGATTGGATCACGAAGTTCCGGAGTCGTTGAAGTTTGCTGCCGCTCTTGTATCAATCAAAATGGAAACACCCGGCCCATTCAGTGGCACACTTGATGATGTTAACAAACGACTGAAAGAAAAACATTCCTGAAAAGACCAGATATAACCGGTCAGCCGTTGCAATCTTCCTACGAAATTTTCCTGTTTCCGGTTGCATAATCATTTAATTATAAGTGGTTCATTATTGTACACAAGCTGCGCATTCTATTGCAGGTCACGTCCCTGAATAGGTTTTAAGCGTAACTAACAGTATACAATAAGATTTAAATATGCAACCGATTGCAAAAAATATATGATTTTGTTTCAATTATTTCTGTTTTATTACTTATTTTGAGGAATTATGGCCGGAATGAAGAAAAAAGCCGAGGTCACCATTTATGACATCTCTAAAGTGCTGAATATCTCAGCCTCAACGGTCTCCCGCGGCCTGAACAACAACCCGCAGGTCCGCAAAGAGCTTCGGAAAAAGATTATGCACACGGCCCAGGAGATGGGTTACCAGCATAATAAGTTCGCTGCAAACCTGCAGGCAGAAAAGAACCCGTACCATAGGTGTGGTAATACCCAGGATAGACAGTCACTTCATGTCGTCAGTCATCTCTGGAATGGAAAAGGTGGCAAACAATTCGGGTTACCAGCTGCTGATAAGCCAGAGTGAGGAGTCGGCCTCCCTCGAGGAGGTAAATATCCAGGCGCTCTTTAACAGCCGTGTGGACGGATTTCTGGTATCTCTTTCTTATGAGACAAAGAACATAGATTCCTTTCAGAATATCTTCCGGAAAGATATTCCCATTGTGTTCTTTGACAGGGTTTTTGAGTGCAGCAACTGTGTAAGCGTGGTCATTGATAATTTTAAGGCCGGGTATGAGGCGACAAAGCATCTTATTGATCAGGGTTGCAGAAAGATAATTCATGTGGGGGGAAGCATGAACCGTAATGTTTACAGTGACAGGTTCCGCGGATACAAGCAGGCTCTTGCAGAAAACTCCCTGGAGTTTGATGACAACTCGCTTATTATTACTGACCTGATGGACAACTCCGGAGAAGTGATCATCCGGAAGTTGCTCAGCCGCGGATCGATGCCTGACGGTATCTTCACGGCAAATGACACTTCAGCAGTGTCAATCATATGCGAACTGAAAAAGAAAGGCTACCGTGTTCCTGACGATGTGGCTGTTGTTGGTTTCAATGACGACCCCGTATCACGCATCATAGAGCCTAACCTTACGACGGTTCATTATCCGGGAAGGGCTATGGGTGATGTGGCAGCATCGACTATGATCCGGATACTTGAAGGAACACAGTTTGAAAAGGTCAACTCAATTATACTGAGTCATGAGCTTATTATCAGGCAGTCATCGCTGAAATCCGGTAATCCCTCAGGAGCATGAACGGCAAGGGTGTAACGGTACTTCTATTTTTACTGCTAGGTTCTGTGATGCCTGCCAGCGGCGATGACGGGTACCGCCTGTGGCTGAAGTATGATCAGATCAGTGACAAGGCATATCTGAACGAGTGCAGCAAAGCATTTAAAAGTGTGATTGTAACCGGTGATTCTCCGGTGCTGAAGGCTGCACATGAGGAACTGCTTGCCGGCCTGGGGGGCATGACAGGCCGTAAAATCGAAGATGTGAAGAACCTCACACGCGGAGGCACAGTGGTGGCAGGTACCTTTGAATCGTCACCGCTGATAGCAACTCTTCTGCCGGATGTACAACCCGGAACGACAGGCGATGAGGGTTATCATGATAAGATCGGTCACACAAAAAGGGAAACGGATCATCGTGATTGCTTCTGATGGTGAAAAGGGAGTTCTTTACGGCGTTTTTCATCTCCTTCGGATTGTAAGTATGGGTTCACCCATTAAGGATATTTCAGTGCTGGAAAAGCCTGCGGTTACACTGAGGCTCCTGAACCACTGGGACAACCTTGACAGGACAGTTGAGCGAGGTTATGCCGGCTCATCAATATGGAACTGGCACCTGCTGCCTGATTATATATCACCGTTATATAAGGATTATGCCAGGGCCAACGCTTCAATAGGCATTAACGGAGCCGTCATCACAAACGTCAATGCTGATGCCCTTGTGCTCACTGCACCCTATCTCCGCAAGGTGGCAGCCCTGGCGGATGTCATGCGCCCCTACGGCATTAAGGTCTATCTCACTGCCCGCTTCAGCGCCCCGTCAGAGATTGGCGGACTGGGCACTTCTGATCCTCTTGACCCCGGTGTCATAAGGTGGTGGAGCGATAAGGCGGCTGAAATTTATTCGGTCATACCTGACTTCGGCGGTTTCCTTGTCAAGGCTAACTCCGAGGGCCAGCCCGGCCCGCAGAACTATGGCCGTACACATGCTGACGGGGCAAACATGCTCGCTGACGCCGTTGCTCCGTTTGGCGGTGTTGTAATGTGGAGGGCGTTTGTGTATGACAACAATGTACCTGCCGACAGGGCAAAGCAGGCCTGCAATGAGTTTATTCCGCTTGACGGTCTCTTTCGCAATAATGTGCTTGTCCAGATTAAGAACGGCCCGATAGATTTCCAGCCCCGGGAGCCTTTTCACCCGCTTTTCGGATCAATGCCTTCCACATCCCAGATGCCCGAATTCCAGATAACGCAGGAATATCTTGGCTGTGCCACTCACCTCGTCTTTCTTGCCCCGCTGTTTGAAGAGTGTCTCCGCAGTGACACCTATGCCGGCGGAGAGGGTTCAACGGTAGCAGATGTGGTTGACGGATCACTGTATGGCCGCAGCCTGACCGGTATGGCAGGGGTGGCTAACATCGGAACGGAGAGAAACTGGACCGGTCATCTCTTCGGTCAGGCAAACTGGTACGCCTTCGGGCGCATCGCCTGGAAGCCCTCTCTCACCTCCGCCTCCATAGCAGATGAGTGGATCAGGATGACAATCAGCCATGATCCGGGGGTGGTGGATGGCATCAGCAGAATGATGCTTTCATCGCGCGAGACGGCGGTAAATTATATGACACCTCTCGGCCTGCACCATATCATGGCGCAGGGGCACCACTGGGGCCCGGGGCCATGGGTTGACGGAGGAAGAGCTGACTGGACTTCCGTCTATTACCACAAGGCTGATACGGCAGGTATCGGCTTTGACCGGACGACGACAGGCAGTAACGCCGTGAGTCAGTATTTCCCTCCCCTGAACAATATTTACAATGAACCGGCAACATGCCCTGAGAACCTGCTGCTATGGTTCCATCACCTGCCATGGGATTACCGGATGAGCTCAGGCAGGACACTCTGGGACGAGCTTGTGCTACAGGTACAATGACGGAGCGCTACAGGCAGCAGGCTATAAAGCTTACTGGGAGACACTTGAAGGGAAGATTGACGATGAGCAGTACAACCATGTGCTGCAGCTTTTAAACATACAGGTCAGAGAGGCACACTGGTGGAGGGATGCCTGCCTGGCATATTTTCAGACCTTCTCGCGCAGGCCTTTCCCGGACGGCGTTGCGAAGCCCGACAGCACCCTGGAGTATTACAAGGGGCTTAAATTTCATTATGTCCCCGGCATAAAATAATAAGCATGAATTTCCAAATGAGAGTATATGAATGACAGACACTGGGAGACCCTTCTCAGGGTAATCGACGGAGAGGTCCTGAAAGAAAAACCTGTGGGGTTTATTATTGACAGTCCGTGGCTTCCCGGCTGGTACGGAACAAAGATTCTTGAGTATTTTGCTGACCGGGAGACATGGTTCGATGCCAATCTCATGGCACATAAGACCTTTCCCGACGTCATGTTCCTTCCCGGTTTCTGGGCCGAATACGGTATGTGCACTGAGCCCTCAGCCTTCGGAGCCAAGCTGGTGTGGACCGAAGACGACTTTCCCCACCCCGTGAAACTGCAATGCACCGTTGAAGCTATCTCCTCACTGGCAAAGCCCAATGTCAGGACTGACGGTTTGTTGCCATTCGTTATAAGCAGGATGGCAAAATACGAGAACAAACTGAAGGAGAACGACTGTCATTACAGGTTCGCTTCCAGCCGCGGACCTCTTAACATAGCCTCTTTTCTTTTCGGCACCACCGACTTCATGCTGGCCCTGGCAATCACTCCCGAGGAAGCGCAGAAGGCACTGACAGTGATTACAGACTTTGTGATTGACTGGCTCTCCCTCCAGTTTGAGAAATTCAAAGATATTGAAGGTGTTTTCCTGCTGGATGATATAGTCGGTTTTCTTGGACAGCCGGACTTTGAAACATTTGTACTTCCCCATCTTAAAAGAATATATAAGACCTTCAATCCCAGGGTACGTTTCTTTCACAATGATGCCGCCGGGGTTATAACGGCAGGTTATCTTAAAGAGATCGGTATCAACCTTTTCAATTTCAGCTTTAACCATCCGATTGATGAAATCAGAAGGCTGGCAGGGGACAGTGTGACCCTTCTGGGCAACCTGCCTCCGAGAGATGTCCTGGCACTTGGCAAACCGGCTGATGTTGAGGCCGGTGTGAAGAGCATGATGGGATCTGTCTCTGACCGTACTCGTATAATCTGGTCCTGCGGCGGAGGTATGCCGCCTGACGCTTCTACGGAAAATATCCGTACTTTTATAACGACAGTCAGGGAAAACTCTTAATAATAAAGACATGTTACTACTGGGCATTGATCTGGGCAGTTCGTCGGTGAAGGTCTCCGTCATTGACGGCGAAACAGGAATGACACTTTCTTCAGCTTCTTATCCTCCGACAGAAATGGAAATATCAGCTCTCAGACCCGGATGGGCTGAGCAGGACCCTGAGGTGTGGTGGAAGAACTTCATCCTTCGCGCTGCAGGCTTGCCTTGAACCGTTGGGCGGTAAGAAGGAAACAATCGGAGCAATTGGTGTTGCCTACCAGATGCACGGCCTGGTGACTGTTGACAGGAAATGGCAATGTATTGCGCCCGTCAATCATATGGTGTGACAGCAGGGCGGTGGAGATTGGCGAAAGGGCATTTGAGAGGATGGGGAAAGATTTTTGCCTCCATCACCTCCTGAACTCACCAGGCAATTTCACAGCATCAAAACTGGCATGGGTAAAAGAAAACGAGCCTGCCCTGTTTGACAAAATACACAAGATCATGCTTCCGGGTGATTACCTCGCCATGAGGCTCACCGGCGAAATAAAGACTTCATATACCGGCCTCTCGGAAGGCATCTTCTGGGATTTCAAGAGAGATTCCGTCTCTGCTGAGCTGCTTGACTATTATGGTATTTCGCCTGACCTTCTTGCTGAACCGGTGCAGTCGTTTTCCCTCCAGGGCAACCTTACGGCCGCCATGGCAAAGGAGCTGGGTCTGCGTGCAGGGATACCCGTCTCATACAGGGCCGGCGACCAGCCGAACAATGCCCTCTCGCTGAACGTGCTGTCGCCGGGTGAAGTGGCAACTACCGCAGGCACTTCCGGAGTGATATACGGCGTCACCGAAGAAACTCAGTTTGACCCTCTTTCACGTATAAATACTTTCCTTCATGTCAATCACAGTAAAAAACTAACGAGACTTGGGGTGCTGCTCTGCATCAACGGCACGGGCATACTGTACTCATGGCTGAAGAAAAACGCGGGGGCAGGTATGACCTACCCGAAGATGAATGAGATGTCTGCATCCGTTAAACCAGGGAGCGACGGACTTCTCATCCTGCCTTTCGGCAACGGCGCTGAACGCATGCTTCAGAACCGTGACATAACATCCTCCCTGCGCGGACTGAATTTCAATATTCACGGTCAGGGTCACCTCTTCAGGGCTGCCCAGGAATCTATCGCATATTCATTCCGGTATGGTCTTGAGATAATGAAGGAGACCGGAATTAATCCCAAAGTCATCAGGGCGGGTGAGTCAAACCTGTTCCTGAGTAAAGTCTTCCGCGATGTGCTTTCGTCACTCACATCAACGGTGATCACCCTCTATAACACTGACGGTTCTGCCGGAGCAGCGAGGGGAGCAGGCATAGGGTGCGGATTCTATAAATCAGAGAAGGAAGCCTTTGGCGGCCTGAAGACAACAGGTACAAGTGAACCTGATAAAAAACTGGCTCAGATTTATGATGAAAAATACAATACCTGGGTTGATATACTTGAAAATCAATTATATGAATAAAAAATAGAGTTATGGCTAAAAAATCAAATGGTGAAATTTTCCCCGGAATAGGGAAGATTAAGTATGAAGGAAAAGATTCAAAAAATCCGCTTGCATTCAGATGGTATGACGCTGAGGCAAAGGTCGGCGGCAGGAAGATGAAAGATGTACTCCGGTATGCGATAGCTTACTGGCATTCATTCTGCGGTGACGGCACAAGATACATTCGGAGCAAAGACAAGGGACTTTACGTACGACAATCTGAAAGGTGATGACCGTATAAAGGCGAAGCTCGACATGGCGTTTGAGTTCATTGAAAAGATAGGAGCTCCCTTCTACTGCTTCCATGACACGGACCTTGTTGGTGACGGTCCGGTCTTTGAGATCGAGAAACGTCTTGACAAGTTTGTTCCTGTTATTAAGGCGAGGCAGAAAGAGACCGGCGTGAAGCTGCTCTGGGGTACCGCAAACGTCTTCAGCAACCCGCGTTACATGAACGGCGCTGCCACCAACCCTGATTTCAACGTGTTGACGAATGTGGCCGTGCAGCTGAAAAACGCAATTGATGCCACCATCGCTCTCGGCGGACAGGGTTATGTCTTCTGGGGCGGCCGTGAAGGCTATCTATCCCTGCTGAACACCGACATGAAGAGGGAGCTTGAGCACCTGGCAATGATGCTTACCCTGGCAAGAGACTACGGCAGGAAACAGGGTTTCAAGGGCACCTTCTACATTGAACCCAAGCCCATGGAGCCCACAAAGCACCAGTACGACTATGACGCTGCCACGGTGATAGGCTTCCTGCGCCACTACGGCCTCGACAAGGACTTCAAGCTGAATGTGGAGGTCAACCATGCAACCCTTGCCGGACATTCGTTCCAGCATGATCTGCAGACGGCCGCCGACGCCGGCATGCTCGGCAGCATAGACGCCAACAGGGGCGACTATCAGAATGGATGGGATACCGATGAGTTCCCGACAAACATCAATGAGATCACTGAAGCTATGCTTGTCATTCTGCAGGCCGGCGGGTTCACCACAGGAGGCATCAATTTTGACGCACACGTGAGACGCAACTCCACTGACCCGGAAGATCTTTTCATTGCCCATGTAAACGGTATGGACACATTTGCCAGAGCTTTTGTGATAGCTGACAGGATACTTAAGGATTCAAACTATCTTAAACTCAGAAAGAACAGATATGCTTCGTTTGACAAGGGTGACGGTGCACTCTATGAGAAAGGCAAGCTTACTCTTGAAGGCCTGCGCAAACTGTCAGTGAAAGTTGGTGAACCAAAGAAAATCAGCGGGAAACAGGAGCTTTATGAGCAACTGATAAACATGTATATCATCTGATTTCCAATGGCCGTCTTCACTCCTGTTCGCCGGTGGCAGCCTGCCTTCCGTCCTTTCAGGAAGTTGTCAGCAGGAGCACGTCTGCTGGCATTCAATGAGCGGCTGATCAAGGGACCTCTCTTCGGGTGCCGTATGTGCGGAAACTGTCTCCTTCAGGAGACGGCTTTTATCTGTCATATGGAGTGTCCGAAAGGCATCAGGAACGGTCCCTGCGGCGGAGTGAACAACGGCTATTGTTATGTCGATCCTTCACGACGATGCACATGGCACCTGATCTATCAGCGTTCGCAAAGGATGCACCGTGAGCAGAGGCTGCTTGAGGTGCTGCCGCCGGTGGACTGGGACAGGGCAGGGACAGAGACGTGGGGTGAGGTAGTCAGGAAAGTCAGAGAAACGGGTTTGCGCAAAATCATCTTCCCGGCTGCAAGGAAAGGAAAGAGTGCCGGGAGTGTTCTCGAGGAAGATGTATTCAAACCGATACGTCAGCCTGTCTGGTGGAAAGGAGACTCGGAGTATCATGCTCCGGCAGTCTCTGAGCCAAAGTCTTTGCTCGAGCAAGAGCTCCGCAGCGGCAGGTTCGTCATTACAACGGAGGTGATGCCTCCGCTGGGGGCTGCCACAGATAAGCTCAGGGAGAAAATATCCCTGGTCAAACCTTATGTCACTGCAATAAATTTTACTGACGGCTCATCGGCGGTGCCAAGAATGTCCAGCGCAGCCTGCTCATCAGTGGCTGCCTCGCTCGGTGCAGACCCGGTAATGCAGATCTCTGCCCGTGACAATACCCGTAACAGCCTGCAGTCGATTGCCTTAGGCGCCAATGCCATGGGCATACATAACATTCTCTGCCTCTCCGGCGACAGTCCCCGCGTAGGTGTAAAGCCAACCGGTAACCTTAATATAATTGATGTCGACTCGGTTCAGATGCTGTGGATACTGAGAAGGATGAGAGACGAGGGTATTTACCTTGACGGCAGGGAGATAAAGAACAGGCCGAAACTCTTCCTCGGCGGAGCTGCCTCGCCTTTTGCACAGGACCCGGTATTGCAGGTCATACGCGACAGGAAGAAGATTAATGCCGGGGCACAGTTCATGCAGACCAATCTTGTCTTTGACCCCGACAGGCTTGATCCCTGGCTTGAGAACCTGGATAAGGAGGGGTTGCTTGACAGGGTGTTTATCCTTGTAGGCGTAAGTCCGCTCAAAACACTGCACCTGGCGCGGTACCTGAATGACAGGATCCCGGGCATAACCGTCCCTGATTCCATAATGCAAAGACTGGCTGATGCCGGCGACAAAGTTGCGGAGGAGGGTATTAAGATCGCGGCGGAGACTATCCGCAGGTTGAAAGGCAAGAAAGGGATCAGCGGTGTGCACATAATGCCGCTTGGATGGGAAGCCGCAGTACCTCAGATCCTTAAGGAAGTCCAATGAAGCTGCTTACCTCAAGGGAGCTGGCAAGGGCAACAAACATTGACACTCCCGGCGGCATGATCATTTCAGAAGCCCTGATGCAGATCTTCCGCTATAACAAGCTGAACAGGGTGTACTCGGCTGCCTATGACAGCGATCCCACTGTCTTCATAAACTCCATCCTTGAACATCTCGACATTAAGTATGAGGTATCAGAAAAGGATCTGGAGAACATACCCTCAGTAGGCCCCTTCATCACCGTCTCAAACCATCCTTTCGGAGGCATTGATACACTTATTCTTCTGAAGATACTTACTGTGAACCGCTCCGATGTCAAGGCAACGGCAAATTTCCTGATGCAGAAGATTGACCCGCTGAAGGATCATATTCTTCCTGTTAATCCCCCGGAAAAGCCCAGAGACTTCATATTGTTCTTTGAAAAGGTAAAGGAAGCGCTCAGCTATGTCAGGGACGGACATGTGGCGGCTGTCTTTCCTGCCGGAGAGGTGTCAACATACCAGACAGAATCGAACCTGATCATTGACCGTGAATGGCAGGTGCCGGTGCTCAGGCTGATCAGGATGGCAGGGGTACCAGTTATACCGGTCTATTTCCACGGAACCAATTCGCGCTGGTACCATATACTCGGACGCATCCATCCCCTGCTGCGAACGGCCAGACTGGCCTCAGAGCTCATTAACAAGCGACACAAGGTGATCAGGGTACGCATTGGCAAGCCAGTGACAGTCAACGAGCAGAATGAGTTTCATGACATTGCCCGGTATGGGCGCTACCTCAGGGCAAGGACCTACTCGCTGGGATCGGCGCTGGAGGCCAGCCCCTTCTATACGGGCATAAGGCAACGCCGCAGCCACAGCCAGGTTCCGGTGGCTTCGCCGGTTGACAGGACCAAGCTGCGTGATGAGTTCGACAGTATACGACAGTCGTATGAGCTCTTTTCAAGTAAAAACTTCACCGTGATATTTGCACCAACCCGTGTCATACCAAATATTTTTCAGGAGACAGGCAGGCTGCGTGAGATAACCTTCAGGGCTGTGGGGGAAGGTACCAACAGGGCAACGGACATTGATGAATACGACTTTTACTATCATCACCTGATAGTATGGGACAATAATACGGATTCTGTTGTCGGGGCATACAGGCTTGGCAAGGGCAGGGAGATACTGCATCAGTATGGGGTGAAAGGGTTTTATATAAACTCATTGTTCAGGATGGACAGGTCCTTTGAACCTATTCTTTCAGAATCCCTTGAATTGGGAAGATCATTCATCGTGCCGGAATATCAGCGGAAGACACTGCCGCTGTTCCTCCTGTGGAAAGGACTGCTGACTGTGTTGCTTAAGCATGCTGAATACCGGTATTGCATTGGTCCGGTGAGCATAAGCAATGAATTTTCCGATTTCTCCAAATCGCTCATTGTTGAGTTCATCAGGGACAACTCTTATGATGCTGAGATGGCAAAACACATCAGACCGAGGAGGAAGTTCAACGTACAGGTTGACAAGCGTGTTGACAGCAGGATTATCATCGATTCCGCCGAAAATGACATCAGCAGGGTTGAGAAGGTGGTGAGTGATGTTGACAAGGGATACAGGATACCAGTGCTGCTGAAGAAATATCTTGAGTTAAATGCCAGGATCATCGGTTTCAATGTCGATCCGGACTTTAACAACTGCCTTGACGGGCTTATAATGCTTGATGTTTACAATATTCCGGCTGATTTTGTCGATGCACTGTCAAAGGACATGGATGAGGAGAATGTCAGGAAGCGGTTCAAATCTTCGGGATAATAACGACAAATCAGTCCCGCCGGGAACCGCATTATAAAAAAGCAGGGGCAGGTCTCAGACCTGCCCCTGCTTCTTATTTTGATATGATGCGGATCAATAGAATTTGTACCTCATGTCAACCACCTCTTTCTTGTCGCGCATGGCCTGGTAAGCCTCGTACGATGCACGAATCTGGTAGTTGGAATTAAGGCGTTCGGTAACCATCGCTATATCTTCTGCTGCTGCCGGAGTTGCGGTATTGACAACGAACATGTAAACGCCGTTGGCACCCGTTACCGGTTTTGAAAGCACACCTGCCTCTGATGCTGATGCAGCAGCTATCAGTCCCGGTTCAATCCCGGCACCCGGCACTGAATACGACCTGAAATTGATTCCGCTGGCATCCTGCACAGTGGTGTTGTAATAAGATGCAATATCATATATCGACTTGCCTTCGGCAGCCAGCTTCTTCATCTCGCCGGAGATCACCTCGGCCTTTTTCTTCCTTGCAAGAATGAACCTGATGTCAGAAGAGACTGATTCTACCGGGGCAATTCCCTCTTCCTGCACCCTTGTGCAGTAAGCCACAACATACACGTCTTCAAGTTCAAAGACAGCCTGGTCGCTGTTATCGAGAACGATGCTGCCTTCCTCGCTGTTCTGGAAGAGTGCCATCACCAGTCCTCTTGCCTGTGTCAGACCTGGAAGTTCTTTCTGCTCGGGTGTGACATTCATAGCCAGTTTTTTGTTCAGGTTGCCTGCTGCCACTGCCTTATTGAATTTTTCATACGTGTTGTTGGTGCCCGCAAACTGCGAAGCCTCGGCGTAGATACGCTGATTGGTGCCGCTGCTGGGTATAACCTTGCGGTCAACAATCCCGATATCATATTTTTTTACTTTGCGGCTCTGATCAATGATCCTGATGATATGAAGACCGAAAGTGGTCTCCACTGTCACAAGGTCTCCTTTTTTGCCGCTGAAGCATGCATTGTTGAATGGTGCAATCATCATGCCTTCGCTGAACCAGCCAAGATCACCTCCGACCTGTGCTGATCCCTGGTCATCAGAGTTAGCCATGGCAAGGAGATTAAATTCAATGCCTGCATTTATCAGCTGCATCAGGCTGTCAGCTTCTCTTCTTGCCTGTGCCATGCTCCTCCCTGCGTTGGGTGAGAGAAGGATATGAGCCGCCCTGACTGAATCAGGCCGTCTCGGCTATCGCAACTATACGGGCGAGCTTGTATGATCCGTCTTCAAAATAAGGGCCCAGAACAACAGACTTGTCACCAGCCTCTGCCAGACCGCGCAGGCTCTCGGGCAATGCTGACAGTGTCCGGTAGATTCCGGCATGGCGTGTGTCGGCTGTGAGATTTATATACTGAACGAGATCTGTTGCAGCAGCAAAGTTTTCCTTTTCTTTCGTTGCCCATGTCTCAGCCTCTTTCATATCTGACTCTGAGGGAGCAATATCGAACACCATGTATTCCATGTCTCTCTGAGCGGTACGTTTGTAAGTATCCTTATGAGCATCATAATAATCCCTTATCTCATCTGAGCTGACTGTTACACTGCTGTCGGCGATGGCAGAAAAGTTTTGAGCCATATAACTGAAGCCAACGGTCTGCTTTGCCAGGCCTGCTTCATATTCTGACTGCTGTTTGGTCACATAGAGGCCTTTCGACATCAGGTTAACCAGTTTGGTATTCAGCCTGTCATTGATAATCTGGTCCTCGAAGAAGAGCCAGTATTTCTTTGTGGCTTCGTCAGTCTCCGTTGCTTTGAGGAAGTTAACCAGGAAAGATTCATTGAACGCACCTGTCTGAGGGTCAGTAAAGAGCTGCCTGACAATAGGGTGAGGGTCATCACCGAAAACAAGCATCTCGACCTCGTCGGGACAAACACTCAGGCCCGCCGTTCTTATAGGTTTTACCCATGACCTTATCAGAGACCATCTGCTGCCACACCTGTTCCCTGAGGTTCTGTGACATCTCCTCATTAATCTCACTTGACCCTGACATTTTATAGATTTCTGTCAGGTCCTGGACCTTGGCTTCAAAATCCTGGTAGGTGATTGACTCGCCGCCTATGGTTGCAAGCTGGTAATATTTTTGCTGCTTCCGGCGTTGAGAATTACTGTTGCCAAAGAAATCGCTGATGACAAAGATAAACAACGATAATCCGATAGCACCTGCCACGAAGATCCCTGCCTTCTCTCTCAAAGTTTGAAGTATTGCCATTTAAATACTGTTTATATAATTGAATGTGCCTCTTGAAAAATACAGGCGACAAATATAACAAAATTCAGTAAAACAAAAGTCCGTGGCCGGTTCTCATTTTTTATGTCGCCTGAATGTGATAATCCAGGTTCTGATATCATGCGTAAATTAGTACTGTAACAGCTGCCTCACTTCAGGCGGACCGAATGATCGAGTGTCAAAAGACTTAAAAAATCATAAAATTGAAGTTGACCCCCATTTTTTAGGGGTTCATAATCAAAATATATATAAAAAGTCAAAAAAACATAATAAAATATAGGGGTGTATTTCAAAATGATCTATTTTAGCAAAAAAATAAGATCATGGCAGAATTACGTTTCAGTGCATTGAAGGAAGTATTCTCAAGAGAACCTGTTGAGGTCGACCTTCCGAAAGGACCAGTTTCTTCATATTTTTCCGAGAACGTTTTCGACAAGCTGAAGATGGAGCGGTATCTCTCCCGCGAAGCCTACAGGGCTGTCGTTACCGCTATAGATGAGGGAACCCCCATAACCAGGCCTATAGCTGACCAGGTAGCAACAGGAATGCAGGCATGGGCTATGGAACGCGGTGTCACTCATTTTACGCACTGGTTTCATCCTCTCACAGATGCTACTTCAGAGCCTTAAATGTGATAATTCTCATGTTCATCGTATATCATGCAGTAAATTAATATATTGTAACTGTAAAACAAAAATGAAATTATGTCACGGAACCTGAGAGGTCTGTCTGCCAGAAGAGGACTGAAAGAGGGTCTGTACGAGGAAACTTGTACAGAGTGGCAGGTGCCGGTCATACATCAAAGGATGAGGGAGCTTACAGCTATCGCAGATGATTTCATGACAGGCAGGGCGGCTGCTCTGGGGGTAAGTTCGTTTTATGATTTTCTGGATGAAGATCATTACGGGAAAAAGGTCTTTGTCTGTGACGGTACTGCCTGTCTCACATCAGGCAGGCAGGCTGATCTGAAGCAGAGACTTCTTGAACGGTACTCTGAGCATGAGATAGGGACGATGACCTGTCTTGGTCACTGCCATTCGAATAATGCATTCATGGTCAAAGGTGAAATCCGTGTGGATGGTACGGCTGACGATGCATATCCTCACTCAGGATCTCCACCAATGCAGATAAACCTGCCCTGCTTGAGCTCCTGAGGGAAGTATAACTGATTACTATTCGCTGGCCGGTGACTACCTTTCGTGACCCCGGTCTCAGCCCTGAAGGAGCTTGAGCTGTCAGGCCTTAGAGGCAGAGGAGGAGCCGGATTTCCGTTTCATCTAAAGGTCAGGTCGTCGCTGCGATGCAAAGTCAGGTCAAGAAGTATATTGTATGCAATGCCGACGAGGGTGATCCGGGGGCCTTTTCAGACAAGTGGCTTCTTGAAGAACGGCCTCATTCGGTGCTCTTCGGGATGCTGATGACGGGCCTGATCACCGGGGCTGATACAGGCGTGTGTATATATCAGCGGCGAGTATCCTCTTGCTGTGCGGAAGATGCATGAAGGCTGTCAGGCAGCTTGAGATCGGTAGGAATAACAGAGAGCGGCTCAGGCCAGGGCTTCCTTTGCATTCAGGTTTCATGTGGTGGAAGGATCAGGAGCATATATATGCGGAGAGGAGACCTCACTGCTCAACTCGCTCGAGGGACTGAGGCCTGAGGTGCGCACACGCCCGCCCTTTCCCGCCGTCTATCGGGCTCTTCGGCAAGCCCACGGTGCTGAGCAACGTGGAGACATTCGCCAACATTCACTATATACTGAAGGAGGGAGGGGCAGGTCTATGCTTCACTCGGGACTGAGAAATCGCCCGGCACGAAGCTGGTGTCACTCGACGGTGCCTTCAACAAACCCGGTCTTCTACGAGGTAAGGATGGGGACACCGCTGAGGACGTGTCATCGATGAGATGGGAGGCGGAACGCGATACCCGGTAAAGGCGTTCCAGATAGGAGGGCCGCTGGGAGGACTAGTGCCGGCATCAAAGGTCGATGATCTGACCCTCGATTTCGAGTCGTTCAGCCGCGAGGGATTCCTGCTGGGTCATGCCGGCATATGTCTCAGTTCCTGAAGATTTCCCGCTGATCAGACTGCTTGAGCATCTCTTTGAATTCACCAAAAAAGAGTCATGCGGGAAATGTTTCCCCTGCCGGATAGGCTCCGCACGCGGCATGGAACTGCTCACAGGTGCAGCTCGGCAGAGGGGAAGAAGATCGACAGGCAGCTCTTTGACGACCTGCTTGAGACGATGCAGCTGGGATCACTGTGCGCACTCGGAGGAGGACTGCCGCTGCCGGTAAGAAACGCCCTGCAGTATTTCAGCAGCGGAGCTTGAAGGTTATTTCACCTCAAAAAAGGCATGAGCGATGGAGAACATAGCATATATCGACAATCATGCCGTTCCCGGTTGTCGCGGGTGAGACAATACTGGAGTTTGTAAGAAGGATACAGGGGGCGTGATATCATACCTACACTGTGCCAGGCTGACAACCTTGAAAACTACGGTTCATGCAGGATCTGTTCGGTGGAGGTGGCGCTGAAGGAGAACGGTCCCGCAAGGGTGATGGCATCATGCCATACGCCGGTGGCACCGGGATACTATATCTATCCTTCGACGGAAAAGATCAAAAGGCTGAGAAGAAATATCCTGGAGCTTGTGCTTTCGGAATACCCGCCTGAGAAGCTTCAATCCGGAGCCGGGCATGCTTCCGACGGAGTTTCAGAAGCGTTGTGGCTGCACACGGAGAGCTCCGAGGTAAGATACCCTCGTATCAGTGAAACAAGCATGCGAATGACAGGAGCCATCCCTACATCTGGTCTGACCTGTCAGAATGCATTAACTGCTACAGGTGCGTAAGAGCCTGTGACGAGCTGCAGGCGGAACATGTGCTGGGCAGTTCACGGCGAGAGGTCAGAGAGCCGGATAATCAAAGGGTATGACAGCTCTTTCATGGAATCGCCCTGTGTCTCATGCGGTGCCTGTGTGCAGACCTGTCCGACAAATGCGCTCTCAGACAGGTACTCGCACAAAGACACTTGCGGCGACAGGATTGTTCGTACCACCTGCACCTACTGCGGTGTGGGATGTAACCTGGAAGTAAGGTATTGACGGAGTGGTCAGGGGCATTCAGGCTCCGTTTGACAGCGAGGTCAACAGAGGGCACACATGCCTCAAGGGAAGATTCGCCTTTGAGTTTTACAACCATCCTGACAGGCTGCGTTCTCCGCATGATAAAGAAAAACGGGAAGTCTGACGGAGGTATCGTGGGAGGAGGCCTACGATCATACTGCAAGAAGGTTCAGGGAGATAAAGGAAAAATACGGACCTGATGCCCTGGCAGGAATCTCCTCGGCACGATGTACCAATGAGGAGAACTACCTGATGCAGAAGTTTTTCAGGATCGTTATCGGGACCAATAATATTGACGGATGTGCGCGCGTATGTCATGCCCCGACGGCAATGGGCATGCAGTGGGCCTACGGCACGGGCGCGGCAACCAACTCGATTGAAGAACTCTACAAGACAGGATGCATTCTTGATAATAGGTGCCAATCCGTCAGCAGCACACCCGGTCACAGGGGCGCAGGATCAAAGCGGTGGTTGAGTCGGGAACGCCGCTGATAGTTATTGATCCCGCTGAAGATCGAACTGGCGCAGACTGGCAAAATATCACCTGCAGATCAAGCCGGGAACCAACGTGGCGTGCTGAACATGTTTGCCCGGTATATTCTTGAGTGAAGGTCTGATTGACGAAGGCATTTATCGAGAGCGCGGACTGAAGGGTGGGAAGATTTCAGAGCCATTACCTGCGAAATCTGGATATTGATAAGCTTGAAAAAATATGCGGTGTGGACCGGGAGCTGGTGAAAGCTGCAGCAGTGGAATATGCATCGGCTCAAGCGGCAATGGAGTTTCACGGGCTTGGGTGTACGGAGCACTGGCAGGGCACCAAGGCAATAACACTATTGTCGAATATTGCCATGATGACAGGGAATATAGGCAAGGCAGGTGTCCGGCGTCAACCCGCTGCGTGGACAGAACAATGTCCAGGGAGCGGCGGATATGGGTGTGCAGCCTCACCAGGGCGCAGGTTATCTCGATGTCACCAGATCCGGAAAACATCGCGCTGTATAATGCCTATTACGGAGCAGAGCATCCATCAGTGCCGGGTTACCGCATCCCGGAGATGTTTGCCGCAGCCGGCAGGGGCGACTGAAGGCGATGTGGATAATGGGTGAGGACCTTCTTCAGACAGACCCCAACACATGCCATGTCAGGAGCTCGCTGGAGGAGCTTGAGTTTCTTGTGGTGCAGGAGCTTTTCATGACCGAGACTGCAAGGATTGCGGATGTGGTCTTCCCGGCGTCATCATTCCTTGAGAAGGAGGGAACCTTCACCAACGGCGAGAGAAGGATACAGAAGGTGCAGAGGGTGGTGGAACCGCTTGAAGGAACAAAGCCCGACGGGCAGATAGTGGTTGACATGATGAACCGTATGGGCTACCGGCAGGAGGGTTACTCGGCCGATGTCATTGCTGAAGGAGATAGCCGGGATTGTGCCCTTCTTCAGGGGGGTGAAGTGGGATGAGCTGGGCAATAACGGCAAGCAGTGGCCGGTAAGGGAGGACGGCACTGATACAAAGATACTGCACACCGAGACATTCAAGCGGGGCAAGGGCAAATTCCATTCATGGGACTTTGAAAATTCGCCTGAGCTTGACGATAATGCCGATCAAATTATCCGTATATCCTGACGACGGGAAGGCTTCTGGAGCACTACAACAGCGGCACAATGACGCGGCGAACTCCCAACAGAGAGCTTGTCACTGAGGACATACTGTATGTTCATCCTGCATGATGCCGAGCTGTCAAGGGACTTGTAAGCGGCGATTTTGCAAGGATCTTCTCGGCACGCGGGATGACGACAATGAAGGTGCAGGTAACTGATGTTGTCAAGCCCGGGGTGATCTATACGACCTTTCATTTCCCGGAGGCGGCAATAAACTTCCTTACAAGCGGCGTGGGTGATGAGTTCACCCTGACTCCTGAATACAAGGTAGTGGCAGTCGAATTTTGAGAAATCATATGTACGGGATCTTCAGGCGGGCGAATGTCGTCTCAGACTTAAAAAATGCATAAAATTTGAAGTTGACCCCTAGAAAATAGGGGTGTCGTATCCAAAAAATATATAAAAAGTCAAAAAAACATATAAAAATATAGGGGTGTATTTCAAAATGATCTATTTTAGCAAAAAAATAAGATCATGGCAGAATTACGTTTCAGTGCATTGAAGGAAGTATTCTCAAGGGAACCTGTTGAGGTCGACCTTCCGAAAGAGACAGTATCTTCATATTTTTCAGAGAACGTTTTTGACAAGCTGAAGATGGAGCGGTATCTCTCCCGCGAAGCATACAGGGCAGTCGTTACCGCAATAGATGAGGGAACACCCATAACCAGGCCGATAGCTGACCAGGTAGCCACAGGAATGCAGGCCTGGGCCATGGAACGCGGTGTCACGCATTTTACACACTGGTTTCATCCTCTCACAGATGCTACTGCAGAGAAGCATGATTCTTTTGTGGGCAGGGGTGACAGGGGAACCTTCATTGAAGTTTTTTCCGGTGCGGTGCTCGTCCAGCAGGAGCCTGATGCCTCCAGCTTTCCCAGCGGAGGTATACGCAACACTTTTGAGGCGCGCGGCTACACCGCCTGGGATGTTTCATCACCGGCATTCATTGTTGACCATACTCTTTGTATCCCCACTGTCTTTATTTCATGGACAGGAGAGGCGCTTGATTACAAGACACCGCTCCTCCGGTCTCTTTCCGCTCTTGACCGCGCCGCTGTTGAAGTATGCCATTTCTTTGACAAGGATGTGAAGAAGGTTATCGGAACACTGGGATGGGAACAGGAGTATTTTCTCATTGACGAGGCCCTCTATTATGCCCGTCCTGACCTGGTGCTGGCCGACCGTACGCTGATGGGTCATCAGTCGGCCAAAGACCAGCAGCTCTCTGACCATTATTTTGGTTCCATCCCTGACAGGGTCAAATCATTCATGAGAGAATTCGAGTTTGAAGCATATAAGCTTGGTATTCCCGTCAAGACACGCCATAACGAGGTGGCTCCAAATCAGTTTGAATGTGCTCCCGTCTATGAGGAAACAAACATTGCCGTCGATCATAACCAGCTTATAATGGATGTGATGCGCAGGGTTGCCAGAAAACATAAGTTCAGGGTGCTCTTCCATGAAAAGCCTTTTGCTGATATTAACGGCTCAGGAAAGCACAACAACTGGTCCATGGCCACCGACACCGGTGTTAACCTGCTGTCGCCCGGAAAGAATCCGAAGAGCAACATGCAGTTCCTGACGTTCCTTGTAAATGTGGTTAAGGCTGTCAATGACAATCAGGAGTTATTGCGCGCCAGCGTCACCAATGAGAATAACTCATGGAGGCTCGGAGGTCACGAAGCTCCTCCGTCAATCATTTCGGTCTTCCTTGGAAGCTATATTTCAAATATCCTTGAAGATATTGCCAGCAAGGTGAAAGACAAGAAGATGACTCCGCAGGAGAAGACCGAGATCAAGCTTGGCCTGGGTAAGATACCCGGGATCTTTCTTGACAACACCGACCGTAACCGCACATCGCCTTTTGCCTTTACCGGTAACAGGTTCGAATTCAGGGCTGTGGGCTCATCAGCCAACTGCAGCTCAGCCATGATCGTGCTTAACGCCGCCGTAGCCCGTCAGCTGACAGTCTTTGCCCGTGAGGTGAATGCCCTTATCGGAAAGGGAAGGAAGAAGGATGAAGCAATCTTCCAGGTTCTCAAGAAGTCCATAATTGATTCCGAGCGCATCAGGTTTGAAGGTGACGGATACAGTGAGGAATGGCACCGTGAAGCAGCCCGGAGGGGACTCTCCTCTGATGAGAGTGTTCCGCGAACAATAAAGACATATCTGACTGAAACAGCACGCGAAACTCTGATAGGCACCGGCACTCTTAGCGAACGCGAGCTTGAGAGCCGGGTTGAGGTGGAGCTTGAAAAGTTTACTAAGAAGGTACAGATTGAAGGGCGTGTACTGGGCGACCTGGCTATCAACCATATTGTACCGACTGCAGTAGCCTATATGACTACACTGGTTGATAATGTGAAGGGACTGAGAGATATCTTTGATGAAAATGAATATATGAGGCTGGCAGGTGCACGTAAAGATCTTATAGTAACCATCTCAGATCATATATCGATGATCAAGAAGCTGGTGAATGATATGATCGATGAAAGGAGAAAGGCCAATATGATTGACGATGAGTACAAAAAAGCTCTTGCCTATGAAAGCAAGGTGAAGCCATACCTTGATGAAATCAGGACCCATATTGACCGGCTTGAGCTGGTGGTGGACAATGAGATATGGCCATTGCCCAAATACCGTGAGCTTCTTTTTACGAGGTAGAATACGCAAACATCGGTTACATTCGTTATTTTTGCAGTATAACGAATGCTGCCTGTATGAAAAAGAGCTTTATCCTGTCTTTGATTCTTTTGCTGCTGCTTCCGGCTGCACTTAACGCGCAGAAACAGAAATCGGAACGTGCCCGCACAGCATTTGAATCAGGCAACTATTATGAAGCCATTGACCTGTTCAAGGATGTATATTCAAAGACCCGTGAAAAACAGCTCAAGTCTGAAATGGTTTTTATGGTATCTGAATGTTATCGTCTTATCAATGATCCGAAGAATGCCGAGCTATGGTATAAAAAAGCTGTAAAATCGGCTTTCCCGAAACCTGAAGCCCAGTACTGGCTGGCTGAGAGCATTAAAAAGCTGGGGCGTTACCCGGAGGCTATCGAGGAGTTCAGGAGATACAGACAGCTTGTTCCGGGTGACCCCCGTACAGAGCAGCAGATACGTGCCTGCGAGCTGGCCATGGAATGGCTGGCTTCACCGGAAGCATATAATGTCGATGAGCTGAAGGATGTCAACTCAAAAGACTCTGATTTCAGTCCTGCCTTTGCCCGCGATGATTACGGCCTGGTGTGGTTCACCTCATCACGTGACGATGCCCAGGGCAAAAATGAGCACGGGGCCACCGGACAGAATTTCACGGATATCTTCGAGACAAGGCTCGACAAGAAAAGCAAATGGAGCACCCCGGTTCCCATTGACTATCTGAACAGTGAGTTCGAGGATGGAACACCTTCCTTCTCAGCCGACTTTACTGAAGTATATTTCACCCGTTGCGAAGCAGGAAAACGCGAGGAAAAAGGTTGCGTTATAATGTATTCAAAACGTGAGGGCACGCAATGGTCCGACCCGGAAAAGCTGGAGTTGCTTGCCGATTCACTTGTTGCTGCACATCCCTCCATCTCGTCCGACGGTATGACCCTCTATTTCGTTTCTGACATCCCGGGCGGAGCCGGGCGGAAAGGATATTTACCGTTCAGCACGCAGCTCTCACGGTGGAGGATGGTCTCGTCCCGAGAACCTTGGAACGGACATCAATACAAGGGGAAATGAAGTTTTCCCGTTCATACGTGATGACGGAACGCTTTATTTTGCCTCTGACGGCCATATTGGCATGGGCGGCCTTGACATCTTCAGGGCTGTCGCCCAGACCGGTGACAGGTGGCTGGTGGAGAACATGAAGCCACCAATCAACAGCTTTGCTGACGACTTCGGCATAACCTTTGAAATCGGGGCCGAAAAAGGTATCTTCAGCTCAACACGCAAGGGCAAAGGCGATGACGATCTCTTCATCTTTGAGATGCCTCCGCTGCTTTTCAGCGTCACGGGACTTGTCAAGGACGAAAAGACCGGACAGCCTGTCGCGGGAGCCACGGTGCAGCTCATAGCCAGCGACGGCGCCAATATGCAGGCCGAGACAGGCAATGTCGGCGACTTCAAGTTCAGCCTGAGACCGGAGGTAGACTATATCTTCCTGGCTTCAAAGAAAGGGTATCTCAACGGCAAGGAGAAGGAGACAACAAGGGGGCAGGACAAGAGCCGTGAATTCATGTCAACAATAGTGATTACCCCGATCGACAGGCCTATTGAGCTTCCGAATATTTTCTACGATTTCGGCAAATGGGACCTCCGTCCTGAATCAATGGTATCTCTTGATAAGCTGATCGAGACCCTCAATGACAACCCCAACGTGACTATTGAACTTATGTCTCACACTGACTCGCGTGACACTGAGGAGTATAACATGGATCTCTCTCAGAAAAGAGCCCAGGCTGTTGTTGACTATCTCATTGCCAAAGGTATCGCCAGGGACAGGCTGACGGCCAAAGGTTATGGCGAAAGCAGTCCTAAAGTGGTTGATGCCTCTATCGTTCAGGATTCACCCTTCCTGCGCTCCGGGCGTGACACTCACGGAACAGTATATCAACACTCTGGCAAGTGACGAACAGAAGGAGATCGCCCATCAGATCAACCGCCGGACTGAGTTCAGGGTACTGAAGACTGATTACGTACCTGCAAAATAGAGAAGGTGGCAGAACGAACATCAACACTATGACTGACCGGTCGCGATACTCGGAAAGAGGTGTTTCGGCAGGGAAGGAGGATGTGCACCAGGCTGTCGGACGTATTGATAAAGGAATCTTTCCCGGCGCTTTCTGCAAGATTATCCCGGACATCCTGGGCGGCGACCCTGAGTACTGCAACATCATGCATGCTGACGGCGCCGGCACCAAATCGTCACTGGCATACGTCTACTGGCGGGAGACAGGGGATATTTCAGTCTGGAAAGGTATAGCCCGCGATGCCATAGTGATGAACCTTGACGACCTGTTGTGTGCCGGCGCAACAGACAACATACTTATTTCATCCACAATAGGCCGGAATAAGAATCTGATTCCCGGGGAAGTAATAAAAGCCATTATCGAGGGCTCTGAAGAATTCCTGGGTGAGCTGCGTGAACTGGGTATTGGTATCTGGTCAACAGGAGGGGAGACAGCCGATGTGGGTGATCTTGTCAGGACAATTATCGTCGATTCAACTGTCACGGCACGCATGCGCAGGGCTGATGTGATCGACAACAGCAATATCAGTCCTGGTGATGTGATTGTTGGTCTGGCCTCATTCGGGCAGACGACTTACGAGAGTGAATATAACGGTGGCATGGGCAGCAACGGGCTCACCTCGGCACGGCATGATGTCTTTGAGAAATACCTCGCCGCCCTCTACCCTGAAAGCTACGATCATTCAGTGCCTGATAAACTGGTTTATTCCGGGGCGATGACACTCACAGCGCCTACAGCTGTTCCGGGTGTGAATGCCGGCAGGCTGGTGCTCTCACCCACACGCACCTACGCTCCGGTCATCAGAAAAGTTTTTGAGACAATGCGTCCCGCGATACACGGCATGGTGCACTGTACCGGCGGCGGGCAGACCAAAGATATTGCATTTTATTGACAGAGTGCATGTTATAAAAGACAACCTCTTTCCTGTACCGCCGCTGTTTGACCTCATTCAGAAGAGCTCGTCCACACCATGGGCGGAGATGTACCGGGTCTTCAACATGGGTCACCGCATGGAGCTGTATGTCTCTCCCGGTGATGCACAGGCCATAATTGACATCGCCGCCGCCTTCAGTCTTGAAGCACGGGTTGTGGGGCACTGCGAAGCCGCCCCGTCCAGAAAACTTACTATAAAGAGTCGAGTTTGGGGAATTCAGTTATTAGGCAGCAGGCAATAGGCAGTAGGCAGTAGTGGGGGCTCTAATAAATTTATAATCAGTAGTTTGTAAAAGGCATATTTCACTATTGCCTATTTACTATTGCCTATTGCCTCTCTTTCACTACCTTTGCACCCTGAAAATTATTATGTAATGGCAAACTATCTTATACTTGAGAAGCTTGAGGGGGTGAAAAACCGTTTTATTGAGGTGGGTGAGCAGCTCAACAGTCCGGATGTGATGTCGGATATGAAGCGCTTCATCAAGCTTAACAAGGAATATAAAGAGCTTAAGCCCGTTGTTGCAGCTTATGAAAAATACAAGAGCGCCCTTGATAACCTCGAGAGCTCAAAGGAGCTTCTGGCCGGTGAGAAGGATGCTGAGATGCGCGAGATGGCAAAGGCGGAGATAGACAATCTTCTCAATACGATACCGGATATGGAAGAGGATATCAGGTTTCTCCTGCTCCCCGTCGATCCCGAGGATGACAAGAATGCCGTGATGGAAATACGTGCCGGGACAGGCGGCGATGAGGCCAGTATCTTTGCCGGAGACCTCTTCCGCATGTATTCAAAATATGTTGAAGCACGCGGATGGAAGATTGACATGAACTACTTCACCGAAGGCACTGCCGGAGGCTTCAAGGAGATAGTTTTTAATGTAATAGGCGAGGGTGTATACGGTATAATGAAGTACGAATCAGGTGTCCACCGGGTACAGCGGGTGCCCCAGACAGAGACACAGGGACGCCTGCATACCTCGGCCGCCACAGTGGCCGTTCTGCCCGAAGCAAGTGAATTTGATGTCGAAATCAAGAACGAGGATATACGAAAGGATACCTATTGTTCATCAGGGCCGGGCGGACAGAGTGTCAACACCACATACTCGGCAATAAGGCTTACCCATGTTCCGACGGGTATCGTTGTCACATGCCAGGATGAGAAGTCGCAGATCAAGAACCTCGAGAAGGCAATGAAGGAGCTCCGCACACGCCTGTATAACCTTGAGTACCAGAAGTACCTTGATGATATCTCGCGCAAGCGCAAGACAATGGTCTCAACGGGTGACCGTTCAGCCAAAATCCGGACATACAACTATCCTCAGAGCAGGGTCACTGACCACCGCATCAACACGACTCTTTACAACCTGCCTGTGGTGATGGACGGAAACATACAGGAACTTCTCGACAAACTGCAGATGGCAGAGAATGCCGAGCGACTGAAGGAAAGCTCATACTGATCTCATGGCAATGAATTCAAAGGAACTCTTTCAGAACATACTCAAGAAAAAGTCATTCCTGTGCGTCGGGCTTGATCCCGAGATTACGAGGCTGCCGGCATCGGTTGCCGGGGCTGAAGACCCGATCTTCGAGTTCAACAGGCGGATCATTGACGCAACACACAGGTATACAGCGGCTTACAAGCCTAACTTCGCCTTTTATGAATCTTACGGCCAGAAGGGGATGGCAGCGCTTGACAAGACGGTGAGGTACATTAACAAGCTTGATACGAATATCTTCATTATTGCCGATGCCAAGCGCGGTGACATCGGAAACACATCGAAGATGTACGCCAGGGCAGTTTTCGGCGAGATGCCTTTTGATGCGGTCACCGTTGCACCATATATGGGTGAAGATTCGGTGACGCCGTTCCTCTCTTACCCGGGCAAATGGGCGATAATACTTGCACTGACATCAAACAAGGGTGCTGATGATTTTCAGTATCATACCGAAAAGGGGCAGAAGCTGTTTGAAAGAGTATTAACTATCTCACAAAGATGGGGTACCACGGATAATCTCATGTATGTCGTTGGCGCCACCCGTGCCGAGATGCTGGCTGACATCAGGAAGATCGTCCCGGATCATTTTCTTCTTGTACCGGGAGTGGGTGCACAGGGTGGCAGTCTGGCCGAGGTGGCACAATACGGAATGAACAGACAGTGCGGACTTCTGGTCAACTCCTCCCGCGGGATCATCTATGCTGACAGCTCTGAGCACTTTGCCGAAACAGCCGGCGAAAAAGCCCGCGAGATGCAGGAAGAGATGGCAGGGTACCTGACGAGACGTTTTTAATTTTCGTTTTTCGGGAGTTTCCTCCTTTGTGCATTAAATCTATCGATTATGAAAACCAGGATACTTACTCTTTTCTATTTTACAGTTGGGATAGTATTCATTATTTCACACTATCTGGAATTTACAGGCACGGCATTTATTTCCAAGATGCTGATCATGTTCTTGCTAATGGTCATTTTTGCATTAAATCTGCGTCACGACAAGAATCGCCTTCATAAGTACATGTTTGCCGGATTATTTTTTTCGTGGATCGGCGATGTGCTTCTGGAAATCCCGGGTGGGGGTGAGGTCATGTTCATGGCTGGTCTTGGAGGGTTCCTGATCTCCCTGGTGCTTTATGCAGTTGTCTTCTTTTCCACCCCCGGTAAAAATGAGGTTTTTCACAACCGGTTCTATTTAATAATTCCCGTTCTGCTTTACGGTTTTGCCATGGGATTTTACCTTTATGATCATCTCGGTGAAATGCGCCTGCCTGTAATTATTTACGAGACAGCAATGATCACCATGCTTGCCGGCGCTGTCAGCAGGATCGGCAAAGTAAACCGGGCAAGCTATTTCATGGTTCTGGCAGGGGCAATACTCTTCATCATATCTGACTCAGTCCTGGCCGTGAATAAATTCGTTCAGCCTGTCAGTCTTTCAACGCTGATAATAATGGGTACCTATATCGCCGCTCAGTGGCTGATTACAACGGGATATATTAGACAATTCACCAGCAGATTTGAATGATATATGATTGGCCTGAGAGAATGTCCGACCCGTAAATTCTCTTAGGCCTTGACTTTCTTTGTTTACTTTACTCTCCCGACACTTCCGTGTCCGGAGAGTGATCTCGGCAGGGAGTTCTGCTCCAGAAGCATTTTTGTAATTGCCTCGGTTCTTGTATCAAGACAAGAAAGTGAGAATAGAATGTGAGAATAATGTAAATTTTTACCGGAATTATGTAACAGCTATCGGTAGGAATAGCCTGATCTTTGATTTGTAATCTGACAAGTTTTCCGATGAAACCAAAAGATGATTTATTAGTGAAGGATCCCTTGACAAATTTCAGGTTATCATTTGCAATTCTGGTGACCTACGGGGTATTGCTGAGCGGATTTTTGGTCATCGTTTTCGGTATTTACGGGATTACTCATCTGATTAATACGTAAAGCTAAAGGAAGTATAAGTATAACTAAACCAAATTTATAATATAACGCGATACGCTGTAATAATTCAGAATTAAAGCTAAGGGCAACAGAGTTTTAGGGTTTTAGGTTATAGGGTTTCAAAGCTCAGGCAGAAAGCGTAAAGCGTAAAGCGCAGGGAAGTTCTTTCTCTGCGCTTTTTCTCATCATCCTACCACCATTCTGATCCCCTACTGCCGGAACCAGGGCTCGTATTCGACCATATCAATTAGCCTCCGAAAGCTGGCATAAGATTCAGTATTTCGTTGTAATTGAATCAATTGTGATGGTTTCAGCAGTACGAAGAACTTCCATGACGGAGTTCATCGACTCAGAACATTTATTGAACTCACCAATGAAAGCTTTGCCAGCCTCGTCAAACGATTGCGTACGTTGCAGCAACAATTCAATATGAGGGATTGTTTCTTTGGCTGCCAGCTGCAATCCGGCTGTTCCTGATTTGACGAAGGTTGCAAGTGAGTCAGTAACGGATTGCCACTCCTCAATGGTTTTGACATAATCAGTCAGCGGGCCCTCGCTGAAATTATCGACACATGTTCCCAGATTTTTCATACCTGCCTGGAGGGATGAGAATCCCTCCTGGCTTAAGCCAATCGCTTTTGAGTTTTTGCATCCGCATTCTGCAGGCATGTAAGGCAATCCTACCTGGCTTATTTCAGAGGTTGGCGGTGGGGGTGAAACCGGCGGTTCCCCGGTCGGAGGCTCATCGGCTGTTGGCTCCCCTGTGGGATTCTCACCCGCAGGTTCTTGCTTTACAGGCGGCGTTTCAGAAGTGGGTTCAGGTTCATTAGCCTGGGTCGGTTCAACCGGGTTGGGTGTTGGCTGTGTTGTTGGTTCTTCCTGTCCCTGAGGTTGTTCAGTGCTCCTGCTGCACAACTGCTGACGACGAACAAGATCATCGATATATCGTTTCCAGTGTTCTGTCCACT